>CBFIHP010000007.1:0-209375 GCA_965662355.1 Planctomycetota bacterium
ACAGGGTGTGCAAGCCCGACAAGAGGAAGTGGCGATGGGTCAGACCGTAGAAGTCCTTCGGTGTCGACAGGCACACGAAGGCCAGAGTCGCCACGATCGCTCCGGCGCGGGACAATTGCATCCGACGCATGCCCGCGTACATCGTCAACGGCAAGAGGCACAAGAGCCCGACGCAAACGAGCTTGTACGCGAGTACCGCCTCCTTCGGGCCTCCCAGGAGAAGCGCCAGCACCGCCGTCGCCGTGTGGGGTAGCGGTTGATAGAAATGGGCCAGCGGAAAGCCCAAGTTCAGCTGCGGCATCCACCAACCCGGAGAACCCGCCTCGATGTGCCGGGCGATCTGGTACGAGGCCAGGATGTGCGACGAGGAGTCCTCACCCACGGGCGCTGGCCCGGAGAGATAATCGGGCGCGAAGACGAGCACGCAAGAAACGAGGAGGGCCAGAAAGACGGCACAGGCACGGCCCTCCGCACTCCAGGCGCGTTTCAGTTCGAGGGGCTTCGCGATCGGTCGTTGACTCATCCCGGGAGGGTCCGCGACTCGCGGCGCGCACGAGTGGGGCGAATCCTTTGACGAATCCTACCTGGGGGGAGGTTCTGCCTGTACGGAAGAAACCCCCACGATCGCGAAGGGAATCTCGTGGAGGAAGGCTCCCGCGGTTGGATCGATTTCGAGGAGCTTCGGCACTTGGAAATCGACCCTTTCGCCCGCGAACGTTGACGGCCAGGCCTGGCTGGTGCGCTCGGTGGCGACCTTCAGGGCGCCTTGATCCAGCGCTATCCCGCAGAGATCGACGCTCCGCCCGAACGGAATGTGAATGGACACCGACAGGCAGCCCGAAAGCGACAACAACGCGTACGCGGGTCCCCCATCCGGCCAGCAAAAGTCGATCACTTGCGTCCTGCCCTCGCGCCTGTCCTGCATGACGGCTGCCACCCTGACTGCGTTGCGCGTCGACACCTTCAGAGTTCCGAGGTCGACGGTGCTGTCGGCCTGCGGGTGGACCTCCGCCGAATAGAAGTACCAGTTCCAGTTCGGATCGTGCCAGACCGCTTGGAGCGTGAAGGGTTTCAGAGGCAGGTTCCAGATGGTGAAAGCGCCGTGCGCATACACGTGTGCTCGAAAACGTCGGCGTTTCCTGTCGCTCTTCGAGTCTCCTCTATCGAGATCGAGCACGGAGACCATTGCTCCAAGCTGGACACCTCGTATCGGTAGACGGCCGGTGACCGTCGCACCAAGATCGCAGCGAATCACAAAGCGTGCTTGTTCGCCAGCAACCAGCGCGAAGGGGCCAGAGGCCCGCTGGCCGTCCGCGAGGAATACGGAGAAGCTCTTCGAGAGGCCCTTCCTCGGCACCGGCAACATCTCGGCCGTCATGCCCGCGTCGAGAATCCAGCGGTAGTCGCCGGGCTCGAGGCCGCTCCACACGAGGACGCCTATCTCATCACTGGCGCCCCACGGGAGCGGACCCTCCATCCCCCCCCGACGCACGAGTCCCGCGCGTACATCCTTCAATCCGTTGCCTTTGTGGTCCTGAAAAACGAGGCGCACGACGGCGCCGGGCCCGGCCTCGGTCGTGTCAAGGGGCTCGGCGAAAAGCGCCTCGTTTCCGCCCGCGGCCGTGTTGTCCAAGGGAAGGGGAACATGGATCGCGCGTTCCGTTTGGCCTGGCTCGAGTTCCACCTGGCTCTCGAGCGAGCGTCCTAACGGCTGGGGACCCGCCGCCCCCACGGCGACCTGGCGCGTCCCCCCTCCTGCATCGCCCATGAGAAGCCAGCAGAGGGGCACCAGCAGTACGGCAAGGGCTGCGGTGAGTAGAACCGCACGCTTGTTCGACGCTCCATTTGAACCCACGCCCCCCATTGCACCACACAGCCGTCTCCCCCCGCATCGTCAGAGGCTAAGATCCCTCGCCATGCCGCGCCTTTTTCTGCTCGACGGAACCGCTCTCGCCTACCGTTCCCACTTCGCCCTCGCCAAATCGACATTGGCCACGGCCGATGGAACGCCCACGGGAGCCACCTACCAGTTCACGGTGACCCTGCGGCGCATCCTCGCAGAGGAAGAGCCCGACCTCTTCGCGGTAGCCTTCGACGCGCGCGGACCGACCTTCCGGCACGCGCGTTACAAGGAATACAAGGCGACGCGTGAGAAGGCACCGGCCGAGATGCTCGCGCAGATGGACTTCATCCGCGACATCGTGCGCGCCCACGGGCTGCCGATCTTCGAAATCCCGGGGTTCGAGGCCGACGACGTGATCGGTACGCTCGCCCTGCAGGGGGAAAAGGCTGGCTACGAGGTCTTTCTCGTTACCGGTGACAAGGACTTCATGCAGCTCGTCAGCGAACGCGTGAAGCTCTACAACGTCTTCCGTCCGGGAAAACCCCTTGCCATTCAGGGCTTGCAGGCGACGCGCGACAAATTCGGTACCAGCCCCGATCGCGTCTGCGACGTACTGGCCATCATGGGCGACGCTTCCGACAACATCCCGGGCGTCAAGGGCATCGGTGAGAAGGGCGCCATCAAGCTGATCAACGAGTTCGGAACGGTGGCGGGTTTGCTCGAGCGACTCGAGGAGGTCAAAGGCAAAACCAAGGAAAAAATCGAAGCGAGTCGTGATCTGTTGGTGCTCTCGCGCGAACTCGTCACGATCGACACCGAAGTCCCCCTGAACCCGGGCTTCGATTCCATCACGGCTCCCAACCCGGATACGGTGAAGCTGATCCAGCTCTTCCGCGATCTTGAGTTCGTGAGCCTCGTCGCTCAAGTGGCTTCGCAGACGCCGAGCGACTCGCAGTTGGGCGAGCGCGACTACCACACGGTCACGAATGCGAGCGAACTGGCCGAGATGGAGTCCGAACTGCGTGAAGCCCGCGCATACGCCGTCGACACCGAGACCACGAGTCTGTTTCCGATGCAGGCGGAGATCGTAGGGATCTCGTTTTGCGCCGCGGAGGGTCGCGCGTGGTACGTGCCCTTCAACGCCGAGCCAGCGGTGATCCCAGCGTCAAACGACAGTGGAGACTCCCTGAGTAGCAAGACCGCTCTGACCCGCGCCCTCGAGCCGCTGCTGACGGATCCAGGCCTCGAACGTTACGGACAGAACACGAAGTACGATTGGCTCGTCCTCGAAGGGCTCGGCCTCGACATGCCTCCGCCCTCCTTCGACACCATGGTGGCGAGCTTCTGTGCCACGGGGGGCGAGCGTCGCAATCACGGGCTCGACGCCCTGGCCCTGGCGTACTTCGGGATGAAGAAGATCCCGACGAAAGAGCTGATCGGCACGGGCAAGAAGGAGATCACGATGGACCAGGTCCCCATCGACAAGGTCTCCGACTACGCCTGCGAGGACGCCGATGTCACCTGGCGCCTGCGCCAGCGCATGGACGAGGAGCTCGAACAATCCGGATCGACCTCACTCTTCCACGACCTCGAAATGCCGTTGGTTCCGGTGCTGGCCGCCATGGAGAGGCGCGGCATTCGCATCGACTTGCAGTTGCTCGAAGGGCTCGGCGTGACGATGGAGAAGGAGATCGATGCACTCGTCTACGCGATCCAGGGTCATGCCAGCGAGAACTTCAACGTCAACAGCACCAAGGCCCTGGGTGAGATCCTCTTCGAAAAGCTGCGCATTCAGGATCAAACGGGCGTCAAGCGGCCCAAGAAGACCCGCACGGGCTGGGCCACGGACGCGGACTATCTCGCGGAAAAGTACGGCGAGGTCGAGATCGTGAAGGACGTGCTCGCGTACCGCGAGGTGCAGAAGCTCAAGAGCACCTACGTCGACGCGCTACCGCGTTATGTCAATCCGAAGACCGGTCGTATCCACTGTTCGTTCAGCCAGGTCTCGGCCGCAACAGGCCGTTTGGCCTCGAGCGATCCCAACCTGCAGAACATCCCGGTGCGTTCCGAACGCGGCCGCCAGCTGCGCAAGGCCTTCATTCCGCGGGCGAAGGACGAACACGGCGAATGGGTGCTGCTGGCCGCCGACTACAGCCAGATCGAGTTGCGCATCCTCGCTCACCTGTCGGGTGACGAGCACCTCAGGCGCACCTTCGAGGAAGGCCACGACGTCCACGCCGCGACCGCCAGCCGCATCTTCGGCGTGATGCCCGAGATGATCACGCGCGAGATGCGCTCCCAGGCCAAGGTCATCAACTTCGGACTGCTCTACGGCATGGGCCCCTCGCGGGTGGCTCGCGAGACCGGGTTCAGCCTGGCGGAGTCCCGCAAGTTCATCGAAAAGTACTTCGCCTCGTTCCCGACCGTCCGGGCCTGGATGGACGGGGTGCTGGAGGGGGCCCGCAAACACGGCCACGTGGAGACCCTGCTCGGACGCCGCCGTCGGATGGGCGAGGTCAACTCGACGAACTCGCGCCTGCGGGCCTTCGCCGAGAACGCGGCGATCAACACTCCGGTTCAAGGCTCAGCCGCGGATGTGATCAAAAAAGCCATGATCGAGCTCGAGGAGCGCCTCGAAGCCTCGCCCCTGGCCGGGCGCATGCTGCTCCAGGTGCACGACGAACTGGTTCTGGAAGTCCCGGTCGCCGAGCTCGAGGAGACCCGGGAGGTCGTGCGCAGCGCCATGGAGGAGGCCTGCGTTCTGAACGTGCCCCTGAAAGTCGACTTCGGGCAAGGCGCGAACTGGCTCGAGGCGCACTAGCCGAGTGAGAAATCACGCCTCGGGAGCGTTTTCCCCACGGCTCCCCCCTCTGAGCGCTCGATAAAACCCCCTACAATACGGGTGCTCATATCCGAACCACGGGGAAGTGGATCCGAGTGCTCACCGCGGCTATCTTTTGCCGCTTCCTACGCCTGGCACGGACGCCGGGCACCACGACCCCGACCACATAACCATGGCCGATTCGTCCATCCAGGATACCGTCGCGCAGGCCGAGAAATACTGGGTCGTGCCCGAGCTCTGCATCGCTTGCGACGCCTGTTGTCAGGACTTCCCTGAAGTCTTCTTCATGGGCGATGACGAGAAAGCACACGCCCACGATTCCCATCCGGACGATCTCTACAACGCTCGAACCGTAGTCGATGTCTGTCCGACCTCGGCCATCGAGTTCTCCGGCGAGCTCCCCCCCTCCGAGGATCTCTCGAAGCTCGAGGAAGTTTCCGGCTGGGAGCTCGAGTGGTCGCGCTGGCGCGGCGTCGAAGAGAATACGATCGAGCGCGATCGTCGTTATGGGCGCGATTACTCGGTCACCGAGGAGGAAGGCTACATCCATGTGCGCTTCCACTTCCCGACCAAGGTCCCGGCGGTGCGCGACCGCTTCCGCTACGGCCTGCCCGAGGAGATGCCGCTCTACAAGAGCCACGTCCAGCTCACGGGCAACTCGATCCTCGTCGCCGGCTGGCTGACGGATGCGAAGGTGCGCGGCCTGTGCCATACGTCCTCCTCCTTCCCGGCGCAGTTCATGACGACGCTGGACTTCAACCAGGAGCTGATCGGCGTCACCTTCCGCTACGACGCGCACTCGGATCTCGAGATCGTGCTCTTCACGGACCCGGCCAAGATGGCCACCTGGAAGTGGCGCAGCCACTTCATCACCGACAAGTGCACCGCCTGCACGATCTGCGAGCGCGTCTGTCCTACCAACGCGATCACCAGCGGCGAGATTTTCTTCATCGATCCGGACCTTTGCATCAACTGCTCGGTCTGCGGCGTCTACTGCCCATTCGACGCCATCGACGACAACACCGACATCACCGTCCAGCGGATCAAGGCCAAGAAGATCCCAAAGGCCCTCGTTCACGAGGACACCTGCACCGGCTGTGAGTTCTGCGTCGACATCTGCCCCTTCGATGCCATCGAAATGCGCCCGGCCGAGGAAGGCATGGACACCACCTACCCCCTCCCGCAAACGAGCCAGGTAGCCTTCGTGCTCGAAAAGGCCTGTGTCTCCTGCAAGCTCTGCGAACAGGTCTGCATCAAGGACGCCATCGAAGTTCCGCGCCAGCATCAGTTCGAAAACATCGGGATGAGCTTCATGAGCTACATCACCGACAACCACTGATCCCCAGAATCCTCCCGGGACGCCGCGGTCGTCGAATGGTGTCTGACTCGGTACGGGGGGGTGTTGAGGTGAAGGTACGAAACCGGGGGGCTCCGCACGTGTTGCGGAGCCCCCCGGGGTTGTTTTGGGTCTTTTGAAGTGGTGAGTCAGTCGCGGCTGGTGAATGCCAGGAGCAGGCGCAGCACGTAGAAGAACATCATGGCCACGGATGCGAAGAGCTGTAGGGAGGCTGCGATGTAGCGATCTTCGGGGTAGTGGTGCAGGACGTTGGAGGTGTCATAGAGCACCGCGCCGCCTGCGAAGAGGACCATGGCAACCGAGAACCAGGCACCGAGTTCGAAGCCGAAGACAAAGGAGGCGACGATGGCGATCAAGGCTCCGATGCCGACCCAGCGCAGCATCGCCCCCATGAAGGAGAAGTCCTTGCGTGTCCAGAAGGCGATGAAGGTCAGGAGTCCGAAGCCCGTGAGCGTGATCGCCGCGGCGCTCGAAATGACCCCGCCTTGGGGTACGACGTTGTTCGCGTACCAGAGGATCGGCACGAAGACCAGGGCTTCCATGACGACGAACCCGGCGAGGGCCATGTACTGGATGGCCTTTGATTTCGCCGTCGCCGCGGCCCGTGATCCAAGCCACGAAACGAGAATAAAACCTCCGAAGAGAATCAGCGGGTTGCTGCCGACGATCCGCATGATCTGATCGGCGACACCGCTCGAAAAGAAAAAGACCTCGATGCCCGTGAAGGCGAGGATTGCACCCAGGAGGTGGGTGTACGTGCGGACGATGAAGGTCGCGCGTGTGCTGACATCGAGCTGGTCGATGGTGCGGGCATCTGTGGCGTACATGTTCATAGGTTATCTCCCCGGTTTGGAGCGCCCACATGCTACGCAGGCTGGGGCGGGAATGGGAGCATGGGACACCCCCGGGCAGGTTTCGCCGGAAAAGTCGCCCCTATTCCGTCACGCCGGGGCCCTCGGGCACTTTCCCGGGGGCGCTGCTGGCCCCCTCGCGGGCCCGATCCCGGGCGCTCTGGCGATTGAGCAGGCTCGCCGGCACCACGGCCCCTCTCCCGTAACGCTTACGCAGCGCATCCATGGCCTCGGTCGCCCGCTCCATTCGGGCTTCGGACACCTTTGGCCGCCCGGCCTCGGGGCGCGCATCGAAGAGATCGTGCTGTACCGGCTCGCGCACGTCGCTCAGGTTCGAAACCTGCACACCGATCAGGCGCACCGGGCCCGATGGAACTCGCCGCAGCAGCTCGCGGGTCACGGAGTAGAGTTTCTTGCCGACGTTGATCGGATACTCGAGGCTCTTCGAACGCGTGAGCGTCTTGAAATCCCAGTAGCGGATCTTGAGCGTGATCGTTCGCCCGCGCAGGCCGCGGTGGCGCAGCTCCCAAGCGACCTCCTCGCAAAACTCGAAGAGGATCAGTCGCAGCTCTTCGCGATCGGAGACGTCCTTGATGAAGGTGCGCTCCATGCCGTGGGATTTCTCCACGCGATGGGCGTGCACGCGCCGGGGATCGATGCCATGGGCCAGGTCGTGAATCCATGCACCCGAGGCACCGAAACGCTTCTGGACGTCCCCGCGATCGCGCGATGCAAGATCCGCAACGGTCATTACGCCCAGAGATTCCAGACGCTTTGCGGTCCGTGGCCCCACACCGAAGATCTTCGATACGGGCAAGGGATCCAAGACGTCACGGATTTCGTGTTCCTGGATGACACGAAAGCCATCGGGCTTGTCGAGGTCCGAGGCCAGCTTGGCGAGGAACTTCGAGGGCGCAACGCCGATCGAAGCGACCAGGGCCGTCTCCTTGAGGATGTCCTCCTTGATGCGCCTACCGATGTCGACAGCATCACCAAAGAGACGTTCAGCCCCAGTCGTATCGAGGAATGCCTCGTCGAGCGAAAGCGGTTCGACGACCGGCGTATAGCGTCGGAAGATCTCCATGATCTTCTGGCTGACCTGCGTGTACTTGTCGAAGTTCGCAGACAGAAGCACGAGGCTGGGGCACGCCCGCAGGGCCTGGCCCGTGGGCATGGCCGAATGCACTCCGAAGGCGCGTGCTTCGTAACTGGCCGCGGCGATGACGCCGCGCTGGTCAGCGCGCCCCCCCACGCACACCGGCAGGCCCCGCAGGTGAGGCTGATCGCGAACCTCCACGGACGCGTAGAAGGCGTCCATGTCGACATGCAGGATGTGCAGGGGTTCGCTCAAAGATCGATTGTGGAGCGGGGTCGTCCCCCTCCTCACCGTTTAAAGTGCCCGCCGCGTGCGGATTCCGTCAAGCCCGGGAGACCACATGGCTGACGAAAGAGCGATATCCCGTTAGGCTCCCCTCCCCCCGGGACCCCCCATGCGCTTCGAGAACGTACGTATCGCCGCCATCGCCCACGCCCTACCGGAGGAGCGAATCACCTCGCTCCAGCTCGAAAAGGAGCTTTTGCCCCTTTACGAGCGCTTCCGGCTCCGCGAAGGCCGGCTGGAGCTGATGAGCGGCATCCGCGAGCGTCGATTCTTCGCCCGGGGAACCCGGCCCAGCCAGGCCGCGGCCCGGGCGGGCGAACGCGCCCTCGAACTCTCGGGGCTCCAGCGCGAGCGCATCGGCTGCCTGATCCACGGCGCGGTGTCCCGTGACTTCCTCGAGCCGGCGACCGCCAGCGTCGTCCACCGCCTGCTGGATCTACCGGATGGGTGCACCGTCTTCGACCTGTCGAACGCATGTCTCGGCGTCCTCAACGGGATGGTGTTGATCGCGGGCATGATCGAACGGGGTGACATCGAGGCGGGCATCGTCGTCTCCGGCGAGGACGGACGTGGTCTCGTCGAACAAACCATCAAGGATCTCCTGGCCTCCGAGAGCCTGGACAAGAAGGGCTTCAAGAACGCCTTCGCCTCGCTGACCATCGGCTCCGGTGCCGCGGCGGTGGTGCTCGAACGAGCCGATACGAAGAAGGGCCGGCGTCTCGTCGGCGGCTCGATCTTGTCGGCGACCCAGCACAACCTGCTCTGCCAGGGCGACAAGACCGACGCTTCCGGCGGGCCCCTGATGAACACGGACTCCGAAGCGCTGCTCCTCGCCGGCAACGAGCTGGCCGCGCGCAATTTCGAGGGTCTTCTCGAGACCCTCTCCTGGAAACGCGAGAGCATCGATCGAATCGTGACGCACCAGGTCGGCTCCGCACATCGCAAGCTGCTCCTGGAAACCCTGGAACTCGACAAGTCGCGCGACTACAGCACCTTCGAGATCCTCGGCAACACCGGCTCCGCCGCGCTACCGATGACGATGTCGATTGCGCTCGACGCGGGCTTCATCACCGCCGGCCAGCGACTCGCCCTGCTTGGCATCGGAAGCGGCTTGAACTGCTTGATGCTGGGCCTCGAGTGGTAGGAGCCTAGCCCCGTGACCGAGCCGCATTGGGTTCACGCCGGCGACGACGAACTGCTCCGCACGCCCTTGCGACGCTTGCGACTGAAGCTCTCGGACAGCCCGCTGCACGCAAGGGTCGAGCGCCTCTACGAAGAGCTGGAGGCCCACGGAATTCGCTTTCGCCCCCACGTGTGGTTCTCCACCGATTGGTTCTCGCCCGATACCGTCCCCGGGATCGCCGTGCCTTTCTATCTGGGTCACGAACGGCTCGCGCGCTTCGAGCGCCGCACGCACTTCAGCTGCGAGGGGCACGCCGAACGCGAGTGCTTGCGGCTCCTGCGTCACGAAGCTGGACATGCGATCGACACGGCCTTCGGCCTGGCGAGGCGCCCCACGTGGCGTGCGATCTTCGGCAAGCGCGGCGAACCGTATCGCAAGACCTACCGGGCCAACCCGTTCTCGAGCGACCACGTCCGCCATCTCCCACGCTGGTACGCCCAGA
Organism: Planctomycetota bacterium; assembly: GCA_965662355.1. Taxonomy (GTDB): domain Bacteria; phylum Planctomycetota; class UBA1135; order UBA1135. The sequence continues at coordinate 9,900 of CBFIHP010000007.1, forward strand.
GCCATCCGGCCGAGGATTTCGCCGAGACCTTCGCCGTTTGGCTAGCGAAGGGAATCCGCGGCGCCCCCCGGGGAACGGGCGCTCGCGGCAAGCTGGAGCTGGTCGCCGAGCTGCTGTCCGAAATCGCAGGCCAGAAGCCCCGGCGGGTGCTGCGCGAACGGCCGTATTCCTTGGCGAGCTCCGAGGAGACCCTGGGCCAGCATTACGCACGCAAGCGTCGGGAACGAGCCCGCGAACTCGCCCCACTGCACGGAGGCTTCCTCGACGGATACACGAGGCCCGGACAGCCCGTGTCGAAGAACCCTGTAGCGGCGCACTTGCGGATCCTGGCGCCGAGGGTGCATGCGGCCCTCGCCCAGGAACCCGTGACCCGCTACGACATCGATCAGGTGCTCCATGGACTCCTTCACGACGCAAAGCACCGGGGTCTTCGATGGAAGACACGCAAGCGTCCACGCGTCGATGGGATCGCGGGTTGCATCAGCGGTGCGTGGAACCGACTTCAGAGGGGCATGGCCGCCCTTCCGCGATAGCCCTTGTAATGCCTCCCATCAGCTGGTGAGGTTAGTGAATCGCTCCTCCCTTCTCGAACTCTTCAGCATGACGCCTTCGACCTCTTCCAAGCCCAAGACGACGTCCAAGCCCGCGAGCGCGGCCTCTGGGAAACGTAAGGAGAAGCCCCTGGCGCGCACGAAGAAGCGGCGAGTATTGATGGTTTGCCACGACGACCTCGTGCCGCCGGAGTCGATCAAGGGACGGTCGGATAAGGAAATCTCGGAATGGCGTACGGAATTCGATGTGCTCTCGACACTGCGGGACCTCGAGTATGACGCAGAGGTACTTGGAGTCGGCGAGGATGTGGATGCCATCCGTGAGGCCTTGCGTGAGTTCAAACCGCACGTGTGCTTCAACCTGATGGTCGAGTTCCACGGAGCAGGGAACTACGACCAGCACATCGCGAGTTACTTCGAGTTGCATCGCCAGCCGTACACGGGCTGCAACCCGCGCGGGTTGACCCTGGCGCGCGACAAGGGACTGTCGAAGAAGATCCTCGAATGGCACGGCCTTTCGGTGCCCAAGTTCGGGGTCTTTCCGATGGACAGGGGAACCAAGCGGTTGCGTCGTCCGGAGCACCTCGAATATCCGCTGTTCGTCAAGTCGTTGAACGAGGAGGCATCCCTCGGCATCTCGCGCAAGTCGATCGTGAAGACCGACAAACAACTCGAACAGCGCGTGAAATACATCCACGAAAAGGTCGGCAGTGACGCGATCGCGGAGGAGTACATCGAAGGCCGTGAGTTCTACATCGGGATTCTGGGCAACAAGCGACTCGAGACCTTGCCCCTGTGGGAGCTGAACATCCCCAATCTGCCCGTGGGCGAACCGAGGATCGCCACACGCAAGCTGAAGTGGGACATCGGCTACCAGCGCACGATGGAGGTCAAGAACCACCGCGCCAAGGGGCTCAGCGACAAGCTGGAGGCCGATATCGCCCACGCCGCCAAGGGCGTGTATCGCGCCCTGGGCCTATCGGGCTTCGCGCGGCTGGACATTCGCATGCGTCCGGATGGGAGCTTTTTCTTCCTCGAAGCCAATCCCAACCCCGACCTGACCTACGGCGAGGACTTCGCCGAGTCCGCCGAGGCTGCCGGCATCTCGTACGAGACGTTGATCGAACGGATCGTGGATCTCGGCGCTCGATATCCGGTCGAGTGGAAGCGCAACAGCTGACCCGAGAACGCATCAGCCTCGGGGTCGGGATCGGTTTCCTGGCAGTTTCGCTCCTGTGTCTGTCCCCGTCCTTCTTCTGGTTGGGCGAGCTCGCCTGTGGGTTTCGATGGCACCTCGGCTGGATCGGACTTCTCACCTTGATCCCGGTCTTGGTTCATAAACATCGGCTTCTCGCCTTCGCGGTCGGCCTGCTCTCGATCGGACACCTCTATCCCGAAGGGGTGCTCTACTTCGGTTCGACGGTGGAATCGGGAATCGGTCAGGGTGCCGGGGACTTGAAGCTCGCAAGTGCCAACCTGCGCTGGAGCAACGAGGATCGCAGTACGCCACTGGCCTGGATTCGGGCCGAAGAGGCGGATGTCCTGGCGCTCCTGGAAGTCACGCAGCCGTGGCTTCCCTTGCTCGAAGAGCTGAAAGAACTCTATCCCTACCAGCTGCTCGGTGGATCCGACGAGCTCTGGGTGGAGAACACGTGGGGCATCGCGCTCTTGTCGCGCCTGCCCTTCGTAGCGACCCGAAAGATCCCCCTCCCGAAGCACGACCTGCCTCTACTGGAAGCGGTTGTGGTCCACGCGGGGCGCTCGCTCACGCTGCGCACGACCCACCCCATGCGTCCGGGAAGCCCCGAGCGCATCGCCCAGCGCAACTTACAACTGCGTTCGCTGATCGGGCTCGACTGGAACGAGCCGGTGGTACTCCTCGGCGATCTCAACGTCACGACGTACACCCCCAGCTTCAGGGAACTCTGTGCTGAAACCGGGCTTCGTGACTCGCGGGCGGGCTTCGGGCGACAGCCGTCCTTCCATTTCGGCGAGTACTTTGGTGTGGGCTCGCTCTTCCCCCTGAGCCTCGCGATCGATCACATCCTTCTCAGCTCGGACTTCGAGGTTCGCGGGCGCTATCGAGGACCCCATATCGGCAGCGACCACGTGCCGATCGTCTGTAGGATCGCTTTCGCGGAACGCTAGATTCCCCGCAACGTGCAATACGGTGCCAGGACAGATTCTCCACTCGGGGCCGGGTCCACACCCAGGCTCACACCTGACCGACCGCTCCGCCCCACAACGGCGACATGCAGGCCCCCGACGGTATAACCCAGAAACCTTCGGGCTAGCCGCCCAGGCGTGAAGACTCGAGGCCCATCGGACGCGGCTCTTTCTCGCCCTCGATGAACAGCAGCGCACGGTTCAGCGGGATGTCCTCGAAAACCTGCTTCTCTTGACCAGGCCACTGGATTTCCAGCCGGCGCACGCGTTCCGCCTCACCCAAGCCGATGGTCTGTTGCAGCGGGTTGCAGCCGAAGCTGGCTCCGCTGTTGATCCAGCGATAGAGCGTGCGGACCTCGCCGTTCTCCTGCGATAGCTCGAGCCGCAGGCGGGCACCGATGGCGCACCGATTGGCCTTCGTGCCCTGCAGCTTCACGGTCAACCAGCGATTGCCGAAGCCGGGGTTTTCGAACAAGGCATCCTCGAACTTGTCACCGGGCCAGGCGCCCCCCATCTGGGCATAGATGTCGTTGTCGCCGTCGTTGTCGATGTCGCCGAAGGCCACTCCGTGGCCCTTCTGCAGGTGGCCGAAGCCGCCCGCCATGGTGACATTGGCGAAGTCCTTGGCTCCGCGACTCAAGAACATGAGGTTCGGACGCAATTCCGAATAGGGCACGTTGCCGGTTCCGAGGTAGTAGTCGAGAAAGCCGTCCCCATCCAGGTCGCCGAAGTTCGCTCCCATGGGCTGGGTCGGGTAGTCGACGCCGTACTCCTTGGCGACATCGGTGAAGTTGCCCTTGCCGTCGCCACGATAGAGGTGATCGTGCCCGATGCGCACGCCCTTCGAGGCCAGAACCGCGACCGGACCGCTGGAAGCGGAGGCGTAGATGTCCAGATTGCCGTCGTTGTCGAAGTCCCAGAACCAACACGGGAAACCTGCCAGGGGATCGGTGACACGGAGCTTCTCCGCAACCTCGGTGAACTTGCCGTTGCCCTCGTTGCGATAGAGCCGATTCGGCCCCCCGCCGGGGATGATCATGACCGGGTTCGGCGAGCCGACGGAGACGTAAAGGTCCGGATCCCCATCGGAGTCGTAGTCACCAAAGGAGGAGCCCATGCAGAAGAACTCCCCGGCCACACCGGCCTCGACTGCGACGTCGGTAAAGGTGCCATCCCCGTTGTTGCTGAACAGCTGGCAGGGTGCGCTGAAATCTTCCGAGGATTCGTTGCCGACGAAGAGGTCGAGGTCACCGTCGAGATCGTAGTCCGCCCAGGCGCCGCTCTTGGTCGGGTAGGCACGTTCGCCCAGGCCCGCTGCATAGGTGACGTCGGTGAAGGTCTTGTCGCCGTTGTTCCGCAGGAGCGAATTCGGGTGCCGGCCGCGGTTGCGCAACCACGCCCCGCGCAGCACGTAGATGTCGATGTCACCATCGTTGTCGTAGTCGGCTTGCACCATGTTCAAGCCGCCGAAAAAGCCTTTCAACCCCGATGAAGCGGTGTGGTCCGAAAAGGTCCCATCGCCCTGATTCACGAAGAAGCGCATCTCGCCTTCGCGGTCCCAGGACGAGGTCACGATGTCGAGGTTGCCGTCGCCCGTCAGGTCGTCCAACACGACGCCACCCGAAAGCCCGAGGGTGTCGATGCCGAGCTTCGGACCGACGTTCTCGAAGTGCGGAAACTCGAAGTCGATCTCGAACGCGTCCAGATCGACGCAGTATTCCTCGGGCACGCCAGCGGGATATTCGCCCAGGGTCATGTGGGCGATGTTCATCAACCACATCGCCGGTAGCTGGCACTCGAGCGCCTCCTTGACACTCATCGTCTCCGGGCGGTTCTCGAGGATCTTCGTGAACCACTGGATGGCCCCTCGGGAGCCCCGCGGCTCGTCGTGCAGGCCTTCGCCTCGAATCGGGAAGATGCAGCTCTCGGCGGAGTAGCGCCGGCAGCAGTTTTCGATCTCGCCCAGGCGCAGATAGGCCACGCCCAGGTTCAGCATAGTGCGGTTCTGTTGATAGACCCGGGCTTCGGCCATCTTCGGGATGAGGCCGTCGCGCACGGCGGCGCCAAAGTCGACGTCAGCCATGAGCTCGATGGCCTGCTTCAGAAACTCGATCCCCTTCTCCGCTCCGCCCTCGCGCAGCTCGGCCATGCCGAGGCCGTTGTACAGCTGCCAGGCATCGAACGCGGAGATCGCGTCGGGCTCGCGATCCTCCGCGGTCATGTTGGCGTGCCGCGCCCGCAGGACGTCGCTCAACGGACGCTTCGCATGGGCCTCGGCGATTCCCGCCAGGGCCTTGCGCATGCGTTCGTGGGCACTGCGCTCGAGCGCCGCGGCCTCGCGTGCCTCGACTTGCTGCGGACCTGTCTCCTGGCCGAACGCCGATGCGAACGAACCGGAAGCCAGGGCGAGGACACCGAGCCACCGAAGGACTCTGGGGCTGGATTGGGGGAACATGCGGGTTGGAGAGCGGTCCTCTATCCTACCAACGGTCTGCTGGACTCCCACGAGGGGGTCGCGCGAGACCCCTCTTACGTTCCCGGTGGGCAATCGTTGGACGGACGCGGGAATCCGTTTCTCTCGCCCGCCCGTTCCATCCGTGGATCTTTTCCGGATCAGGGCGCCTTGAGGATCGCCTTGAGGAGCAGGACCTCGGTCCCACGCTGCACCTCGAAGGTCACGGCGTCGCCGGGCTCGTGCTTGGCGAGCATGCTCATCCAGGCCTGGAAGTTCTCGATCTCCTTTTCGTTCCAGGTGAGGATGCGGTCATCCGGCTTCACGCCGCCCTCGGCCGCGGAGGAGTCCGGGGTCACGGAAGCGACCCTCAGACCCGGGGCGACAGCGTCGTCGTTGGCATTGGCCAGGCGCACGCCAAAGCGCACCTTGGGGCGCTGGTTGCGGGCCGCGCGGCGGGAGTTGCTCATGCGCTGGAACTCGAAGCCCTCGCCGTAAGCAGCGACGGCCATGCCGATCTCGTGAAACAGCGAGACCGTACGCACCGCGTCGATGCGGTTGATCTTCGAAGTCACGTCGCGCGGGGTGTGATAGTCCTGGTGAAAGTCAGCGATGATGCCGAACAGGACCGGCACATTCTTCGTGTAGAAGGAGGTGTGGTCGCTGGCACCGGACATGCCCTCGGGCTGGACGATATCGAGCTGGCTGTTGTCGAAGATCGGGGCCAGGAACTCGTCCATGCCCTTGCCGGTCTTCGCGCCAGACAGCGAAAGGCGCCTGTTCTCGATGCGCCCGATCATGTCGAAGTTGACCATCAGCGCGTGATCCTCGATCGGGATCAACGGGTTGTTCGCGTAGTAGCGCGATCCGTTCAAACCCGACTCCTCGGCACTGAAACCGACGAACAGGACCGAACGCACCGAGGCGTCGTCGCCCATGGCGGCATAGTCTTCGGCCATGCGCTTGGCGATCATCAGCACGGCGGCACTGCCGCTGGCGTTGTCGTCCGCACCGGGGTGCAACACGCGGCCACGCTCGTTCGCGGCTCCGCGCGATCCAAAATCGCCCTGGCCAAGGTGATCCAGGTGAGCGCCAATGACGATCATCTCGTCCTTCAGCTCGCCCTTGCCGGGAAGCAGAGCCCCGACGTTCTCGGCGATCATCTTCTCGAGCTTCATCTCGACGCTGATCTCGATCTCGCCCTTGAGATCGATGATCTGAGGCGCTTGGTCGGCCAGCTTGCGCAACTCGATGGCGGAGCGTCCTTCGGGATCCATTTTACCCAGCAGCCGTTCGCCGGCCTCGATGCTGACGTGCATGACCGGAACGTCCATGCCACCTCTGCCGCCGCGGAAGCTCAACAGGGATTTCGTGCCGTCGTGATTCGCGTCAGGCGGGTTGATCATGATGACGCCGACCGCGCCGCGCTCAGCGGCCTCGCGAAGCTTGGGGAAATAGGATGCGCGAGTGCTCCAGCGCTGGTCACCCAGTTTCGTGTTCCCCGCTTCGGTCATCGGCTCGAGGCGGAAGAGCACGGCGATCTTGCCACTGAGATCATCCCCCTCGGCGTAACTCTGATAGTCCCCTTCGTCCTTGGTGCGGGGCAGCGAATAGCCCACGAAGACCGCGGGTGCCTTGACACTGCCTGAGCCTCCCACGGCGAGGGGCGTGAAGTCCGCGCCAAGCTCGAGGTTCGTGACGCCGTCTTCCGTATAGGAAAACGAAGCACTCAGCAGTTCCGCCTTGGGAGCTAGCTCGAAGGGCTGGCGGTACGTGCCATCCCACGGCGCTTCGAGTCCGGCATCCTTGAAATAGAATTCCATGTACTCCTTGGCGAGCTCCATCCCGCGCGTTCCCGGCAAACGCCCTTCCATCCACGGCGAGGCCAGGGTCACGATGTGATCGTTGTACACATCCACCGCAGCCGCGAATTCAGGGTCGAGCGCTTCCGCATCGCCAGCGCCAGCGGCTTCCTGGGCGAAGGGCGTGACGGCAAGCAGCGCGAAGGAAAAGGAAATAGTGGCCGCAGTGAAACGGGATCTTCTCATCTGGACTTCTCGTGCCAGGGGTGAACCAGGCGTACCGTGGAATCGGGCCCGTTGGGCGGGCCCCAGGTAGTTGATCTGGCGAAAGTAGAGCTGGCCGCGTGAGGAACGCGACCTGGCAGCTGAGTATACTCGCACGCTCTGGTCTGTCCGGAGCCGAGGCCGACCCGAGGAGCGTCATTACGAAGGAACAACACGTTTCGCCTGAATCTCGGGCAAGCCAATGGGCCATGCGGACCCTGGCCCCCGTGTTCTTCACATGCATCTTCGCGGGCAGTGTCCCAGGGGTTGCATCCGGGAATCTGTCGGAGGGCTCGCGGGACCCCCAGGATGGCCCCCATGCCGACGTGCGCGTCACCATCCATGACGCCGGCGTCAGCATGAACCTGATCGTCAACATGGCCTTCGTCGACGAGGTCGTCGACGTTCCCCGCGAGAGCCCCGACGAGCTCTTCGAGGTCGAGAAGGCAGTCCTGCGCGAGGAGCTCGAGGAACACTTCCTGGAGAGCATCGGCGTCACCATCGACGAGAAGAAGGTGCAGCCACGTCTGCTGGAGTTTTTCTCGCCGGAACCGGACGTCACGCTGCTGCCCCTGTTTCCTCGGACGGGGATGCGGGCGCTCCTGCGGCTGCATTTCAAGTTCGAGTTCGATGCACTGAAACCCCCGCGCGTTGTAAAGCTCGAATGGTCCGATTACCCCCCGAACCCGATCTTCGAAACCACCGAGGGCATTCCGCCGCTCGAGGTGGGCATCCTCGTCTCGGGCTACGGCAAGCATCGGATCGTGCGCTTCTCGGAGGAAGAGCCGGAGTTCACCTGGCGCTCCAGCGGACTCAGCCTGGAGGATCTCTTCAAAGTGGTTCCGGAACCGCCGCTGCCCGCCCGCATCCAGATCCCGGTCCCCACGCTGGTGCTCGTGGTTGTCTATCTCGTCGCCCTGGGTATCGGCGCGTCGCGCGGTTCCCTGCGACGCGTGTTGGCCTTCCTGCCCTTCGCCCTGGGCGGCGGCGTGTTGACCTGGAACACCGGTCGGATCGCGATCGAGGACCCGCGTGTCGATGGGCCGAGCCTCGATACAGAGCTGGCACGGGCTGCCGTCGACCCGTTACTGGCGAACATCTATCGCGCCTTCGACTACCAAGAGGAAAAGGACGTCTACGACTCCCTCGCGAAGAGCGTCGCTGGCGACCTGCTCGACCAGCTGTATCAACGGATCTTCCAGAGCCTCGTCTATCAGGAAGCCGAAGGCGCGCTCGCGCGCGTACAACGCTTCGAACTGGTGGAATGTGTGTTGCTGGAGACCTTCACCCGCAAGCAAGCGTCCGGCGCGGAAACATCCGCCTTCAAGGCACGCGCGCGCTGGCAAGTCGAAGGCGGCGTCTACCACTGGAGCCACACACACAGCCGACTGAACGAATACGAGGCAAGCTTCACCGTCACCGACATCGGTGGCGCCTGGCGCATCATCGAGGAAGAGGTGCTTTCGGCAACGCGACTCGATTCGAATCCCGACGAGGGGTTTCTGGACGAGGACGACTGGGACGAGGAATGGATCTCACCGGATCAGGAGTTCTAACCTTCGCCCTGCGGGATCTCGTCTGGCGTTACCCCGGAGGAGATTTCGAGCTGCGCGTCGAACGGCTCAGCGCCCAGCGCGGCGAAGCCGTGGCGTGCATCGGGCCCAGTGGATGCGGCAAGACGACCCTGGTCAACCTGATCTCCGGGATCCTGGTCCCCGCGACCGGCTCGGTGCAGCTGGTTGGCGAGGAGCTCGCACACCTCGGGGAACGCGCGCGGCGCGCCCGGCGCATCGCGACCATCGGCATGGTTTTCCAGGAGTTCGAGCTGCTCGAGTACCTGACGGCCTTTGACAACATCCTGCTCCCGTACCACGTCGCCGACGAACTCGTCCTGGACGCGACGGTACACGAACGCGCCCGCGATCTGGCCTCCGAGATGGGCATCTCGAGTTTGCTCGGACGCAAGCCGAAACGTCTATCCCAGGGCGAACGTCAGCGCGTGGCTCTGTGTCGAGCACTCGTCACGCAACCCAAGCTCTTGATGTGTGACGAGCCGACCGGCAACCTCGATCCGCGCAACGCCGACACGATCGTCGATCTGCTTCTTCGACAGGCGCGCGAACGCGGAGCGACGGTCTTCATGGTCACCCACGACCACGGCTTGCTGAAACGCTTCGACCGTACGGTGGACGTGCGCGAGCTCGGCGGAGTCGTCGCATGAAGGGTGTCCTGCGCATGGCCTGGTTGCACGCCTTGCATCACAAGGGTGCCACCGGACTCCTGATCGGTTGCCTGGGCCTGACGCTGCTCTTGCCCGGATCGACACGCGTCGTCGTCGAGCGTTACGGAGAAGACCTGACCGCACGAGCGCGCGCGACACCTCTGGTCCTGGGGCCAAAAGGCAACCGCTTCGACCTCACCCTGGGAGCGCTCTACTTCAGCGCCAGTCCGCTGGATCCCGTGCCGTTTGCACTCGTGCACGAGATCGCGGCCGAAGGCGACGCCGTTCCGATCCCGATATCGATCCGTTTCACCGCCCGCGAACGCCCCATCGTTTGCACCTCTCCCGAGTACTACGAGCTGCGCGGGCTGAAGACCCGCGAAGGGACGTCCCCCTTGCGCATCGGCGATGCGACCCTCGGGGCGCGGGCGGCCGAGCGCCTGGGGCTTTCCGTAGGCGACACACTGCCCTCCGATCCAAGCGCCTTGTATGACCTCGCGAAACCGGCTTCGTTCGGCTTGAAGATCCGCGGCACCTTCGAGCCCAACGGTACGGCCGACGACGAGGCAGTGTTCTGCGACATCAAAACCGCCTGGGTGCTCGAGGGCATCGCCCACGGACACGCGGAGACCTCGGAACTTCCGAAGAACCTCGTCGTCGCGCGCAGCGAGGGGACGGCAGGGGATGGAAGCGGGGTGGGAAACGTGGCTCTCTCGGGAGCCCTGATCGAGCACGCCGAGCTGAACGACCAGAACCTCGAAGACTTTCACGTCCACACGGGTGAAGATCGCCTGCCCCTGTCGGCCATCATCGTGATTCCGAGCGATGCACGGGCCGAAACGATCCTGAACACGCGCTTCAACCTCGATGAGAAACTGCAGATGGTTCGTCCGCGCCAGGTCATCGACGAGCTACTGGCGGTCGTCTTCAGCGTGCGGCGCCTCATCGATCTGATCTCGATCGTCCTCGGCGCGGCGACGGGGGCCCTGACGGTGCTGGTGCTTCTGCTATCGTCACGGCTACGCGCTCGCGAACGAGACACGCTGCACAGAATCGGTTGTGCTCCCAAGGCCGTCGCGCGACTCTTCGGCTACGAGATCCTCATGGTCGTGGGCACCAGCGTGATGCTCGCCGCCCTTGGAACCACCGCGGTGGCGCTCTTCGCTCCGACCCTCTCAAGCGCTCTTCAGTGACACGTCCGATGAAAGACCTCCTCGACACACTCTGCCCCCGCCCGCTGATCGTCGGCGCCCTGTGCGCCCTTTTGCTGGGCGCGTGCAACGACGAATCCACCGGAGCGCAAGCCCCGGGCACACCGCGTATCGCCGCCAGCTTCTACCCGTTGGCGTTCTTCGTCGAAGAGATCGCGGGCGACACGGTGGAGCTCTACGAACCGGTCCCCACCGGCGAGGATCCGGCCTTCTGGAAACCCGACTCCGAAGCGCTCGTCCGCATGCAAGGAGCCCAGTTGATTCTGTTGAACGGTGCCAAGTTCGAGAAGTGGGTGGAAACGGTCAGCCTGCCGGAGAGCCGCATCGTCTACACGGCACGGAGTTTCGAGGAACAGTGGCTCGAACGCGAGGAGGAGACACACTCGCACGGCGGGTTGGCACCCCACTCCCACGGAGCGATCGATGGGCACACATGGATGGATCCGCACCAGGCCACGGCCCAGGCCGAAGCCGTAATGGCGGCCTTGTCCAAGCGTCTTCCGACCGAAGCCGAACACTTTGCATCAGGCATGCAGAGCCTGATGCAAAAACTCGAGGAGATCGACCTGGCCTGGAGCGGGCTGGCGCCTCGACTGAAACAAGCGCGCCTTCTGGCTTCGCATCCCTCCTATGACTACCCGGCCCGGCGCTACGGCTTCACCCTCGCGAACTTCGACCTCGACCCCGAAGCCGCGCTGGGCGAGCACGACCTCGAAAGCATCATCGACACTGCGGGATCCGGCTCGCCGCACATCATGCTCTGGGAATCCAGCCCCTTGCCCGAAACCGCGGAGGCCCTAGCCAAGCACGGGATTCGAAGCGTCACGTTCTCCCCGGGCGAATCCCTGGCCCGAGCCGAACGCGGGCAAGGCGTCGACTTCCACACGATCATGCTCGACAACCTCAAACGCCTTGGCGAAGCCCTCGCGGACTGAACTAGACTGCGCCCTCGTCCAGGAGCAACCACTGGCCTTTCGGCCCCTTGACCCAAGGTCCCGACCTCCAATCCAACCTGCTATGAGATCCTCCACCACTCTCTTCTCCGCCGTGGCCCTGGCCCTGCCTCTCAGCTTGTCCGGGCTCCTTTCGGACGCCTCGGTGCCCCTCGCCTCGCAACCCGCGAGCGCAGCCGTGCCCGCCCGGCACTGCCAGATCCCCTGTGGCATCTACGGCGACAAGATGCGCGTCGCCATGCTCTTTGAAGATGCGGCCACGATCGAAAAGGGCATGAAGATGCTCGCTGACTTCGATACGCAGGAATCCCCCAGCAAGAACCAGATCGTGCGCTGGGTCATGAACAAGGACGAACACGCCCAGGCGATCCAGGATCAAGTTGCCGCGTATTGGCTGGCCCAGCGCATCAAGGCGCCCAAGGAGGGCAAGAAGGACAAGTACTATCGGCAGCTCGAGCTCATGCACGGCATCACCGTCGCGGCCATGAAGTGCAAGCAAACCGCGGACGCCAATCACGTCGAGGCAATGCGCAAGCTGGCTCTCGAGTTCTCGAGAACGTACTTCAGCAAGGAAGACCTCGAGCACATCAAGTCCCACCACGATCACTAGCCCTCCGAAGGCACACAGATGTTCTACAGCCTGATCCTCCTGGCCAGCTTTGCGATCGCCCAAGAGGCGCCGCCCTTCTCGTTGCACTTTGACGAGGAGGCCTTCGCGGAAGCCTTCACGGGCGACGTGTTCGTCGCTTTCTCGGACAGCGGCCAACCGATGGACTCCATGCATCGCTGGTTCGGAGCCCCGCCCCTGCTACGCTTCCGCGTGGAAGGCGTAGAGCCGGGGCAGAGCGTTCGCCTGGACTTCGAGGACGCTCACGCGCACTCACCAGAGGACTGGAGCCAGGTGTCGGGCAAGTCGTGGCGGATGCAGGCCGTGGCGCGGGTCAATCGCACTGCGAGAAGGGCGGGAACGGGCCCCGGGGACGTCTTCGGAGCTCTGGTCTCGGCGGAGTACTCGGGTACGGAGACCATCGAGCTCGAACTGAATCAGGTCGTCGAGGAAGCACCCTTCAAGGAAACGGAACGCATCCGTTTGTTTTCCTTCGAGAGTCCGGCGCTGTCGAAATTCCACGGCTTCCCCTACACGATGAAGGCCGGGGTGATGTTGCCGCTCGACTACGAACCCGACACGAGCTATCCCGTGGTCTACAGCGTCACGGGCTTCGGGGGCGATCACCAGGGCATCCACGGCTGGACCCGTCGTGTGCCCTCGGGCAGTCCGCTGGAGAACTGCATCATCGTCGTGCCCGATGCCAGCAACCGCTACGGCCACTCGGTCTTCTGCGACTCGGACAGCATCGGCCCCTGGGGCCAGGCACTCGTGTACGAGATGATCCCCGAACTCGAGCGCACCTTCGGTGGCGCGGGTCGGGAGCATCGCTATGTGACCGGCGTCAGTTCGGGCGGCTGGTCGTCGTTGTGGCTCCAGGTCGCCTATCCCGACGAATTCGCTGGCTGCTGGAGCCACGTACCGGACCCGATCGATTTCTTCGACTTCCAGCAGATCAACATGTACGGGCCCTTGCCCGACGGCTCACCACGCAACATGTACACGGACGAAGAGGGCAACCCGCGCCCCCTCGCCCGGCGTGGCGACGAGGTCATGTTGACCTACGAGGACTTCGTGCGCCGCGAGCATGTCACGAATCCCGGCGGACAGATCCGCTCGTTCGAGGGCACGTTCAGCCCCCTGGGTGCCGACGGGACTCCGCAACGGGTCTTCGACGTAAGGACGGGCGAGATCGACCACGAAGCCGCCAAGGCCTGGAAGAAGTTCGACATCTCCCACATCCTCTTGACCCGTTGGGACGAGCTGAAGCCCGCCCTCGAAGGCAAGATTCACGTCTATGCGGGCGAGGTCGACACGTTCTACCTCGAGGGTGCCGTCGAGCGCTTCCAGGGGCTCGCGCAAAAGGCGGGGTTGCTGGAAGACATGGTCGTCGAGGTGGTTCCCGGCATGGCACATGCGCTCCACGCCAAGGGCAATCAGCACATGATCGATACCATCGAACAGCGCTGGAAGGCCCTTAACGCGAGCGAATAGCTCACGTTCCAGCCCCTTCTCGTGACTGAGAAACATGGGCACGCGTGTGCCGTCCTTGCTCGTGTCCGCACAAGCTCGAGCTGAACATGAACGCGGCACCGAAGAAAGAAACGACAGCCTCCGTGGGACCGGCCTTCGTAGCCGGAATCTGCGCCTTGCTGCTCTGGAGCGGCACCCCGATCGCGAACAAGATCGCCGTGCGAACGATGGACGCCGGCAGCGCGGGCATCCTGCGCTCGTTGCTCGCGGGCCTCTGCGCGTTGCTCCTGGCGTTGCTCCTGCGTCTGCCTTTCCCTAAGTCCGGGCATGAGCGCAAGCTACTCTTCGTGTCGGGCTTCACGAGCTTCGCTCTGTGGCCCATGCTCCTGAGCCTGGGAATCGGAAGAACGACCGCGGGACACGCGGGGTTGTTGCTGGCCTTGATTCCGATCTTCACGGTGATCATCGCTGCCCTCGTGGATCGCAAGCCCCCGAATCGCAAGTGGTGGATCGGAGCAGCACTGGCCTTCGGAGGTAGCATCGGCTTGATGGTGGGCCGCGGACAGACGATCGACGGAATCGACGGTGCAAGCTTGATCGGCGACCTGATCATCGTAGCGGGCACGATGACCTGCGCTGTGGGCTACGTCGCAGGGGGCAAGCTGTCGCCGAGGCTGGGAACGTACGCGACAACGTTCTGGGGATTGGCAGTAGCGCTCGTCTTGCTCGTACCCGCGTTCTTTCTCTTGCAAGACAGAACAGACTGGAGCGCGGTACCGCGTGGGGGTTGGCTCGCGATCGGGTGGATGAGCTTCTTCTCCTCGCTCGCGGGATACGGTCTATGGTTCTTCGCACTCGGTCGGGGAGGAATCGGAAGGATCGGCTCCCTGCAACTGGCAATGCCGGTCGTGACCTTGAGTGCCGCGGTTCTCGTGCTCGGCGAGCCGGTATCCGGAAAGCTCCTGTTCTCGGGAGCTGCCGTGGTCACGGGGACGTTCTTCGCCCAGCGCCAGCTGGGCTGACTTCCTAATCCGCCAGCGCTTCGACCCGCACCCCTTGCAAGACGAGACCTGCCTCGCGCTCGAGCATGAGGGGGAAGGGATTCCGTGCGCTGATTCGGACGGTGAGGTACGGGGACTCGCCCCCTCGTCTCGCCAGTGCTTGGCGCAACACAAACGAACCCGTGTTCTCGACGACATGGGTGGTTTCATTCACCAGGAATGTGGCCGGAAGCTCGGCGAACTCCGGTAGCCAACCGTCGATGATAAGAAGCCCTTCCCGATCGGGTACCAGGATGCCTCCCGAGAGCAACATCATCCAGCCGTGGGTCTCCCCCCACCAATCGGATCTCCAGCCGTGCCAACCGCTACCGAAGAGCTCGCCGTGCAGGGCTTCTTCGAAGTCCAGCGGGGTTTCCTGGGCAAGGACAAGGGCGGGCAGATCCACCGGATGCGTTCCGCGATACTCCACCCGGGCCTGCGCAGCGCCCCGCAAAGCCTTGACGATTTCACGAGCCGCGACACGGTGGCCGCGAGCGTTCCAATGACCATCCTGATGGTACATCGAGTGCGCGGTCGTTTCCGTTTCGCGTCGCAGTGGCTCGAGCAGTGAAACCCACGGAATGTCGAGCTCGTTCAGGGTCTCCCGCAAGCGAGTCTCCGGCAGGTTCCAATCGAGCTGTTTGTCCAAGGGCGCCTGCCCCGCGGAGGCGAGCAGGGCATCGTGCTCCAGCCCTGTAGCGTCTATCTGGACCTGACCTTTCTCTGGAATGATGGCCACGCGAAACTGCGCTCCCAAAGCGTGCGCCGTATCGCGCAGGGAAGCGAGAGCAATGCGCGTGTCGTCCCAAGCCACCTCCCAGTGCGGAGGGGACGACGGCGTGAACAGCTCGAGATAGGGAAGCGGAAGCTTGCCCAGACGTACACGCTCGTTGCGGTCGAGAGCGACACCTTCGAGCTGCGCATATGAATCGATCCAGCCTCGTCGCAACAAGCGATGTTCGACCAGCTGGAACACACGCGAGTGGCGACGAACCATGGAACGGTAGGGCTTCAACCACACGGGATCGGGATAGGGCTCACCGTTCTGCGTGGACGGCGGAAGAAACGGACGCAGGTAACCCCCGGGGCTAGCCTGTGTGCGCCCCACCATGGCCCTGGAGTTGTCCGAGATGTCGTTGCCCACATACAGACACAGAACGACGTCATCCGGTTGGAGCTCCATCCCATGACGTCGCAAGAGCAGCCCCTGCTGAACCGTGCCGTACCCCTTGCAGGCCAGGTTGTAGGCCTCGACACCTTCCCCCCCATGGGCTAGCGCGGCGACCGTGAGAAACGGCACCAGATCCGCCTCGCGAACCTGCCACCCCACGAGAAAGGAATCCCCCAGAAAGACGATCCGGCGGGTGCCCGCGGGCTTCGGCCCAATGGGGAGGTCCGGGCCGCGAAATCCCAGCCGATTCAAGCGGAAGGGAAACGCACCGGCAGGGTCGGAATTCGACAGGTGGGAATTCGCAGGCGGGCGAAAACCGAGCTCAGGATCGAAGGGAAGGCTCTGAAAGTACTGCGGAGAGGGAAACACCAAGCGTGCCGCCAGCTCGCAAGCCAGCAACACGAAGAAGAGAACGACGAGAGCCACGCCGAGCCTCTTGGCCAGAAGACGCCTGTTCATCCGCCGTACCATGGCCGGGATTGTAAGTTGCTGATGGAGACCAACGTAACTCCGACCTAGGATGCGCGAACACGATGGCGAAGAAATCTAGCAAGCCCAAGAGAACCGCCAGCAAGAAGAAGTCCTCCAAGAAGAAGCGTGCTTCCCAGAAACGCGGGAAGAAAAAGGCCGCGAAGAAGGTGGCTGCCAAGTCCTCGAAGGTCAGGGCGAGTACCAACCCCATCACAACGAAGGGCGAGATCTTTCTCCGCGATGGCGCGCCCCATTGCCGGGTTCCCATCGCCTTGCAAAAGCACCTGGGAACCGACGAGGAGATCCCGGTCCGGGTCACGATTCTGGGCTCGAGTTTCCACGCACTTCTGAAGCCAGCGCAGAAGGCTTCCTCGCTCTTCATCCTCGATTCCTCGGCGAAGCCGGGGTTCCTCGAGTTCTTTCTCTACCGTTCCATGCGCGAACGTCTCGAACTCGACGAGGGCATGAGCCTCGAGGTCACACTGAAGCGCCAAAAGCACCCACGCCACCGCCGCGGAAAACTAATCGTCTAGATCGACTTCTTCTGGACAAGCTTCGTCATCGGCATCGAAGTCGTTCCGCGCCCCGCATTCCACCAAGGCTCCCAGGGGACCCCCGAAGAGCAGGAAGATCGGATTGGCGCGCCTTTCACCCTCGACGGGACTCGGGGTCACCGTGCGGCAGGATCCGAGCAGCCCCACGCAGACGACTCCGAGGAGCACGAACCACAGGTGTAGACGGACGCTTCGCGAGGGTCGCATGCCTCAAGGTATCCGCCCCGAACAACTCGTGCTCCGCAAATACTTTCCGGCTTTCCGTCCACCCAGGACTACGGTCCCTCAGCCTTCGTCGCGCGAGATCTCGCGCCAGCTATCGGTGAAGGGCAGGGCTACGGCGTACGTGGGCTCGATCTCGTCGCCTCCATCCTCGATCCACTCCTTCGGCGTCCAGCGCGCGATGCGCACGAGTCCCAGGTCGTAGACCTTCCAGTCTCCGGCCGCTCCCATCAGGACGTTGCCGGTCTGCTGAATGACATCACCGAGAAAGGCGAAGTCCTCGCCCAGCTCTTTCTCGTTCACGAGATTCAGCTCGGGCGCGCCTTTCGGGAGGTTCCAGCGGCAAAGAGCGACCAGGGCGACCAAGGCGATGAGGACGGGCCAGAGAAGACTCCTCTTCTCTTGGACGGTGTGGGTACCTAGTTCCATGACGACTCCCTATCGGTCGCGACGCCTGCGCCCGTGGAGCCCGTTCCTCGCGATTCTGGACGAGTTGTGCCCGAGTTGTGCAAAGACAGGGTTTCAGCCCTGCGCAGACCCGTTAGGTCCGCTTCGTGAGCGAGCAATGCCGCACCGGATCACCGACCACAGCGGAAAGGCGGGCCGCATCGGGGACCTGCAAAAGGAATCCCAGTTCCTCGCAAAGGGGCACCAGGACGCTGAGCTCCTCATCGCTCGTGGTCACGAGGGCGGGCACTTCGCACATGCGCAGCGCAGCGCTGGCCAACGCGCGCGCGGTCTCGAGTTCACTTTCGAAATCGCCTTTGCCTGTGGCCGCCTCACCCTTGCGCTCATACAGCCGATCGTGGAGTGCCGGGAAGGCATCGGGATCGCTCAAGACGCTGACCAACCACAGATGGTCGATGGGCGCCTGCGAACCTGGACGCTGTGCCTCCTGGATGGGACGCAGGCAAGGCCGGGGCAGCATGCAATCCAGTTTCCGTTCGACCTCTTCGAGCGCCCCCGCGAGCTCCTCGATGATCGGTGACGCGAGTTCGTACCAGAGGACTTGCCGCCCAAGCACGAGGCTCTCGACCAACATCGGCACCAGCTCGGCCACGGATGCTCCGATGTAGAGGCTCGTCCCGCCCTCGGAAAGACGCCGCCCGAGATCATCCGCGAAGAGCAGACCCGCTTCGAGTAGCGCCCCTCGATCCACGAGATCGAAGAAGTCCTCGCCACCTTCGTGACAATGCAAGACACCCAACCGCTCCCAATCCAGGGCGCCGTCAAGGGCGGACCAGATCTCCGCGAAGCGTTGCTCGTTGCCCTGGCTCATGCGTCCGCCACCAGCACCCGGCAATCGATCCCGCCGTTCAAGACCTCGTAGCGTTGCGGCTTGCGCAAGCCCAGGCGACGGTTCAATGCGCCCGTCGCGCACAGAACCGCGACCCGATAGCCGTCGCAGTGGCTGCGCAGGATGTCGCCGAAGCGGGTGTACAGCGCCTCGAGATCCTCGGCCTTCCCAATGCGCTCGCCATAGGGCAGGTTCGAGACGATCCAGGCGTTCCACCCCCTGCGCGGGGCAAAATCGCGGGCATCGGCCACTTCGAACTCGACCCAATCCCCGACGCCGGCGGCCTCCGCGTTCTCGCGCGCCTCGGTGATGCGCGTGGCGTCCTGGTCCAATCCCAGGATGCGCACCTTGCGCGGGGGCTGGAAGCTAGCCCGCGCTGCATCCTTCTCACGCTGCCAGGCCTTGGCATCATGTCCTGGCCAGTTCTCGAAACCGAAGCCCTCGGGTCCCGTTCGACCCGGTGCGCCCAACCCCGGTGCGGCCGATGCCGCTTCCAGCGCGGCTTCGATCGGTATTGTCCCGGTGCCACAGAAGGGATCGATCAAGGGCGCGCGCTGGTCCCAACCGGACAGCTTAACCAGGGCCGAGGCGAAGGTCTCTGCCAAGGGTGCGCGCCCCTGATGAACCCGCCAACCGCGTCGATGCAAGGCGCGCCCCGAGGTGTCCACCGACAACGTGCATCGATCTCGAAAGAGGTGCACATGCACGCCCAGCTGGGCGGACTCGCGCTCGACGCTGGGTCGGCGTCCGGATTTCTCGCGAAAGCGATCGACGATGGCATCCTTGACGCGCTGTTCGAGAAAGCGCGAATGCGTCAACGCGGAGTCCTTGACCTGGGCATCGACGATGAAGGTACCGTCCAGCGTCAGGTAGCGCTCCCAGGCGACGGACTTGGCCTCTTCGTACAGCGAGCCTTCATCCGGACAGTCGAATCTCTTCACGCGCATCAAGACACGGATCGCGGTGCGCAACCACAGATTGGCCTGGCGCGCGGCCTCCAACCCACCTTCGAAGTACACGCCGCCGACCTGGCGTTCGGGTTTTGCCAATCGCAACGCACGCACTTCCGCGTGCAGGACAGACTCGATGCCCGGTGCACAGGTCGCGAAGAAGCTTTGCCTGGTGGAAGACATGGGACCAGCTCAGCGTTTGCGCAACACGAGCACGCAGTCGAGCTGCTCGTCGTTCAGCTGGCGCTTCTCGGAATAGGTGAAGTCATACGTGGCCAGGTGCTCCAGCTCCGGCACACTGCGCAAGAGGCGGCGCAACTCCTTCGCATCGTAAGTACGGAAGTTCCACTCGGACTCCAGACGATCGGTCGCGCCCCTTTCCTCAACCGTAAGGCGCGCCCGAACGCGCTCGGTCCGCTTGCTCCGATTCGCGGGCCAGCTCTGCAGGTTGCAGGTTACCTTGGTGCGGCCGCGCTCGGCGCTCCAGCGCTCGCGCAGGCGGTGCCTCCAGCCGTACTGGGTCAGGTGCATCCCGAGGACGAAGATCCCACCGGGGCGGAGCGAGCGTGCGACGCACTTCAGCGTGTCGCGAGCAGAGTCCTCGTCGAGCAGGTGCTTGAAGGTGCTGATCAGGCAATGGGCCAGGTCGAAGGAGCGTCGAAAGCGGAAATCCGCCATCGACCCGACGCGAAATTCACCCGTGTATCCGGCCTTCGCGAGCCGTTGCTTCGAATACTCGATCATCTCAGGCGCCAGATCCAAACCGGCGACCTGCCAATCGCGGCTCGCCATTTCGATCAGGAGCCGGCCGCTGCCGCAGGCGATCTCGAGAACGGACGGCTTCTTTCCGCCCCCCGGCCTGGCTCTTGTCGTGGAATAACGAGCATGGGCCGCCTCGAGGAACGAGCCCTCCAGAGCGGAGTCGTCCTCCAGAAGAATGTCGTAGTAGTGCGGTGTGGTATACCAGTCGGCTTGGCGAAAGGTGGGCATGGACGTATCGTGACCGATCCTGGCGGCTTGTCCAGGACCGCCCCATCCAAGCTCACAGGAAGACCCCGCCGGATACCCCCGGCTCGAATGCAACCCACGAAGCTCTACCGCTTTCGACCGGCGCGCAAGCGCGAGATCGATGCGATCTTCGGCAAGGGGCAATTGCACTTCTCGCCGCGCTCGAAGATGCGTGATCCGTTCGAGGGGCGGCCCGAGCTGCTTCCGCCCAAGGCTGAGGAGATCGAGGCCTACCTGCTCGCCCAGGAAGGCCCCATTGCTACCGGCGACAAGAAGCGCTGGAGCTCGTTTCGCGCCAAGGTGAAGCGGCGACTCGAATCATCCGCCTTCCTCGACAAGGTTTACAAGGAGGCCACGGAGTCCAAGGGGATCCTGGCGCTGACCGAGCACTTGCGGGAACCGCTCCTGTGGGCCCAACGCGCGGATCGCCACCGCGGCTTTTGCCTCGAGTTCGATTGTTCCGACCCACGGTCGATGCCGATCGGCGCGGCATCGAGGGTCCTCTACACCGACGAGCGGCCCCTGATCGCGCCGTTGCAGCTCGCCGGACAACCACCGGATGAATTCCTGCGTCTCAGCTTTCGCTACAAGCCCAAGCACTGGGCCTTCGAAGGTGAATGGCGACTCTTCTCCTCGGAAGGCGGCGGCATGCGCACCTTCCAGAGACGCCTGCTGAGTGCGGTCTATCTCGGCGGAGCGTCAACGCCCCAGACGCGCAAGGCCATCATGCGCAAGCTCGCCACGTGGTCCGAGGCCGATCGACCGAAGGTTTTCGCCATGAGGTTGCGGAACCAGGGCTTCGAGCTCGAGCCTGTCGCGCTGCAATAATACGGGTGGCGTGCGACTCCGTATCACAATGAAGGCTTCATGATCACAGCCTCGCTGGAGCGACCGCTCATCTTGATCAGGGTCGGCTGATCCGTACGCAGGTGCACGACGAACTCGGTGCGCTCGAGGGGCTTCTGTAGAGCGAGCCACTCCCAGTCCAGTTGCCCTTCGCCCTGATCGGGGTTGACCGTGAAATAGCCCACGCCGCTGGCGGTCAGGTTCTGGAAGAAGTGCGTGCCCTGGGAAGGAGCCACCTTGAGGTCATGGAAACCGCACTCGACGATGATACGGGCTCCGGATATCTGACTCCAGGTGACGGGAATCCCGAGCCGCGGGTCGGAGGAGCCCCAGCGGCCGACACCCACCAGAACATAGGGACGGCCTTCCTTGCGCAGGAGCGCATCGAACTTCGCCACCTGCTGCGCGACCTCGGGCGTGCGCAGGCGGTCGAAAGCCTCGATATCGACGGCAACGATGTCACACACGTCGCGCACGACTCCATTTCCGAGGATCTTGTTCGTACGGCAGAGTACCGAGCCGCCCGCGACCTCGCCGATGCTCACGACCTCGGTTTCGGCAGACATGGCCAGGGGCCGCAGCTGCAGGAAGGCGAACTGCGACTTGCGTGCTTTGCGCTTCGGAGCGGACACGCTCAGGTTGCCGGCGAATTCGATCTCCACCGGCCCGCCGGTCCCCTCCGAGCAACGCTTCAAGAGCATCTGAAGGATCCGCGCCAGGGGGAACAGCTCGTGCTTCAGGACCTGGGCGAAGCTGACCAGACGCACGCCTTCGCGCGAGATGCCATCCACGATGCGGTGGTCCTGGGGAAGGTACGTCGAGCCCAGCCACGGAAGCGGCCCGTCTTCAGCAGCGTCTTCGAGCGGGTAGGAACGTGTGCCCGTTCCAAAACCATCGCGCGTGTCCCAGGCCAGATCCAGGGCGATGAACTCCCGTTGGGAATTCTCGAGCGCATCCTCGACCGACGAGAAACGCACCAGCTGCTTGGGATAGCGCGGGCAAAAACGTAGCGCCGCTCCCCCACCGACGACGGTTCGCCCGAGCCCCAGGGCAACGGCAGCAACACCGTCCTCAGGAGAGTGCCCCGGTTCGGGGTAGAAATTGTACGAGCGCGCGACTCCGGCAAAATCGGGATAGAACGTGTCGCCATGCTGCTGGCCGACCAGTCGCTGGATCATCACCCCCATCTTCTCCTCCTCGAGACGGTAGGAGGTCATGGAGAGATAGTCCTTGGCCTGGCGCGTGAAGGCCGAGGCGTAGACGTGTTTGACCGCACTCTCCAGCTGGTGGACGCGGGTTTCGAGCTCGTAGGAGTTGTTCGGGAGCATCAGCGTGTCGTAGACGCCGGCGAAGGGCTGCGAAACGGAGTCCTCGAGCAAGCTCGACGAACGCACGGCCAACGGGTATTGCACGTGCTGCAGGAAAGAGCGCAGGGCCAGGCTGGGGTCGTGAGGGAATGGCGCGCGCTGGAAATGCATCGCGATCGACTCGTCATCGGCCGAGGACAGGGCGAAGTCGTGGATGCTCTCGTACTGGAGGAATTCGTCGAAAACCTGGGTTCCCACCACTCCCGAGGGCGGCACGAACAGATCGATTTCGGGGAAGAGCCGTTCCTTTTCCATACGGCGCAAGACCCGATTGGCGAAGGCGACACCCCGCGCCTTGCCCCCGATCGATCCTCCACCGATGCGAGTGATCGTGACGTCCGGCTCGAAGCGCTTGCGGTCGAAGTCGACGATGATCGTACGGTGCCGTTCGAGTCGGTATTCCTCGATCTTCTGCACGAGCACCCGACGCAGCTCTTCGATGTCGCTGAAGCCCTCGACCTGATGCGGACTGAGGCGTTCGGCCAGTTCGAATTCGGTGCGCGCCCGCAGCCAGTTGGAAAAGTGATTCAGTTCGCCGTGATAGCCGACGCTTTCCGCCGGAACGCTACGTAGCTTCGCCGCCAGGCTCTTCAACCCGTCGGCGCGGGTCACTTCGACCCCACTAGGCAGCCGGAAGATGAAATCGCCGAACCCGAAGCGCTCGACCAGCACTTTTTGCAAATCGTGCAGCAACATGGGCGAGCCCTTCGTCAGAAAGGACGCACCTAGTTTGCGGGCGTGGGTTCCGTTCTTCTCGTCACTGGATTGCAGCACGATCCGCAAATCGGGACGCAACTCGAGCGCGTCGCGACACAGCTTCAGCCCAGCCTTGGGGTCCGGTTTGCCCTCCCGCGGGAACTGGAAGTCGGAGATGATTCCCAGTACGTGTTCGCGATAGCGATCGAAGTAAGCCCAGGCCTCCTCAAAGGTGTCGCACAAGATCACCTTGGTACGCGCCCGCATGCGCAACATCTTCTGCGAGCGGTTCAGGTCCTCCGAAAGAAGCTTGTGCGTGTGGCGGAACAGCTCGCCGTAGATGGTCGGCAAGAACGACGAGTAGAAGCGGATGCTGTCCTCGACCAGGATGATCAGCGGAACGCCCGCACTGAGGATGTCGTTCTCTGCATTACGGCGATCCTCGAGGTTGAGGATCATCGCCATCAACAAACGCACGTCGCCCTGGTACAGAAAGACGCGCTCGAAGCACGTGATGTCGTTCGCCTTGGTGAACTCGTGCAACTCGCGGCCGGTATAGGCGAGCCCCATGATCGGTGCCTCGCATCCGGCAGCGCGCAGCTCTTCGGCGTAGTTCTCTTCCACGTCGCCGCGCAGACTACAGATGATGAGGTCGTAGCTCCTGCCGCTCTTGATGCGCTCGACCGCCTCGGCACAGTTAGCAACCTGCACCAGACGCGGAAAGCTCGAGGCGTTCATCTCGAGGAACTGGCTCTGCAGCGTCTCCTGCAAGTGCCCTTCCTCGGACAGGATGAACGAGTCGTAGAGGCTCGAGATCAGCAGGATGCGCTGGACGCGCTCTCGCATGAGCTCGCTGAAGCTTTGGATGTTGTGGCGCCGCTCCGCCGGGATGGTCCCGTCGGCTTGCCTACCGGACTCGCTCGAGGATGTCATGAGCGAGACACGCCGTTCAGACCACGCCTTGATCCAGCATGGAATCCGCGACCTTGAGGAAGCCTGCTATGTTGGCGCCGTTCACGTAGTTGCCCGGCGTACCGAAGCGCTCGGCAAACTCGACACACGAGGTGTGAATGTCCGCCATGATGCGCTGTAGGCGCTCGTCCACTTCTTCGCGGGTCCAGTTGAAGCGCATGCTGTTCTGCGCCATTTCGAGCCCCGAAACGGCCACACCGCCGGCGTTGGCAGCCTTGCCGGGTGCGTAGAGGATTCCGGCCTCCAGGAACATCTCGACGCCCCCGGACACGGTCGGCATGTTCGCCCCCTCGCTGACGACGTTGACCTTGTTCTCCAGCAAATGGCGCGCGTCCCTCTTGTTGATCTCGTTCTGCGTGGCGCACGGAAAGGCGCAATCCGCGTCGTGGGCCCACAGCGGCTGGTGATCCAGAGAGGCGTCCAATGCGGTGTAGACGGCTCCCTTGTACTTGTCCGCGTACTCGCTGATGCGACCGCGTCGCAGGTTCTTCAGTTCCATGACGAACTGCAGCTTGTCGCGGTCGATGCCCTCTTTGTCGTAGATGTACCCCGAGGAATCGGACAGGGTCACCGGACGTGCTCCATAGTCGAGAAGCTTCTCGATCGCGTACTGAGCAACATTGCCGCTGCCGGAAACGAGACAGACCTTGCCTTCGAGAGTCTCGCTCTTGCTCGCGAGCATTTCCTTGGCGAAGTAGACTGCACCGTAGCCCGTGGCTTCGGGGCGAATCAGGGAGCCTCCCCAGTTGATGCCCTTGCCGGTCAAGACGCCGGCGAACTGGTTGGCAAGTCGCTTGTACTGTCCGAAGAGGAAGCCGATCTCGCGGCCGCCCACGCCGATGTCTCCGGCAGGAACGTCGGTGTTCGGTCCGATGTGACGATGGAGCTCCGTCATGAAGCTCTGGCAGAAGCGCATGACCTCGCTGTCGCTCTTGCCCTTCGGGTCGAAGTCGGATCCGCCCTTTCCGCCCCCCATGGGCAGGGTCGTCAGCGAGTTCTTGAACACCTGCTCGAAGGCGAGGAACTTGAGGATGCCCTGGTTCACGGACGGGTGAAAACGCAAGCCACCCTTGTACGGACCGATGGCGCTGTTCATCTCGATGCGAAAGCCGCGATTGACCTGCACTTCGCCATGATCGTCCGTCCAGGAAACCCGGAACTGGATCACACGTTCCGGTTCGATCATGCGCTCCAGAACACGTGCGCTGCGGTACTCGGGGTGACGCTCGAAGACCAGAACGAGGGACTCGGCGACTTCCTGAACGGCTTGATGGAACTCGGGTTCGGCCGGGTTCTTGGCCTTCACGTTCTTCATCAGCTGCGCGACGTATTCGTTCATTGTTCCAGGGGCTTCTCGGTCGGGTACCGGGTGGTATGAAGAGTGGAGATTCTAGGCTGGCCAGGCGAGAACACGGTGGAAAAGGGGGTGCTTGCTCAGCGTCCCGCTTGCTGCACGGCGGTCCCGGTGATTTCGAATCGCGCTCCGCGCAGGAGCGGCGGCGTGCCGATGAAGGCGCGTGCAGGCAAACGACCGCGCTGGAAATAGGAGCGGTAGATCGTGTTGAACGTACCGTATAGCGAGAGATCCGAGGCGAAGATCTGGACCATCACCAGATCATCCATGCTCATGCCGGCCAGGGCGAGCCTGTCGCGAAAGCCGTCGAGCATCAGTCGCACCTCGGCCTCGGGGTCCTCGGGCGGCTCGCCGGTGCGCGGATCGATCCCCAGGGTGCCCGCGACGTACAGCGCATTTCCCACCAGAACGGCGTGGCTGAAGGGCAGCTCGTCCGAACGACCTGGCAAGTTCAGATGGCGAACCTTCGGATGACTCTGGAGCACGGAGGCGCAGGAGCCGGAAAGAAAGGCCGTGAGGGCCAGCAAGAGGGCTGTGACGTGGGCTTTCATGCGGTGTTCTTGGGGACCAAACCACCCGGCCTGAGCGTCCGAGCAGGGCGACATGGTACCGAGAGAACACGCGCCTACCTATGATCCAGCTTCCGGGGCCGACTCCCGGCCCAAGGCCGGCCAGCGGGGTACCTTTCCACGGGAAACCCAAAGTGGAAACCCAAGGCCCTTCGGCTCCGTTCGCACGCCTCTACGAATGACTTTCCATATCGACACCACGGGGATCGACTCTGCAGGAATCGACCCCGCGGAAGCCCGGCTCGACATCGCCTCGATCCCCCAGGTACGCCGGCGCATGTCCCAGAGTTTTCTGTCCGCCTCGGCCGAGGGTCGACACGTGAGCATCTTGGTGCTCGGCGTCGACAATCTCGAGCTGGTCAGCGATGGCGAAGGCCTGTCGGAGGACGTCGTGATGAAGGCCTGTGGAGCTCTCCTGGGCGACACGTTCTCGAAAGCGGAAAGGCAGCTCATGTCCTATCGGGACGGAGCCCGCCTCATCGCCTTGGTCGAGCTCCCCCTGGACCAGAGCGAGCTGATCGCTCGCCGCTCGATCCTCACAGCCCGCCAGCTGGTCGTCGGAGAGCGGACAGTCGACCTCAGCCTCAGTATCGGTATCGCGGAGAACCGCACCGACGTGGAGCTCTACTTCGAGACCCTGGTGCTCGTCGCGGAGGAAGGCCTCGCAGTGGCCCGCGCCCGCGGGGGCGAATGCTGCGTCCACACCATGCTCTACCGTTCGCTCCAGGAGATGAAGGAGCGCGACGAAGCGGCCCTTTCCGGTCGCAAGAAGATCGCCCGTACAACCAATTCGACCTCGTATACTCCGACTCCCTCCTCCGCTCCGGAACGCTCTGTTCCGGAGCCGGAGTCCCCGCCCGGTAGCTTGCCCCTCGTCCCGGCCTTCGTTCCCTCAAACGAAACCGACTCGGAAGCCCTTGTCCGTACGCGGGCGGAGGCCCTGGCCCAACGGCTCTCTTCCTCAGCCATCAGGGACCTGCGGCTCGACTACGAACGCCGCCTCGACGAGGAACGCGCGCTCCGCAGGGAACTGGAGATCTCCGAGAACTCGGCCAACAGCGTCGAACTGCTGCAGCTGCGGATCCAGAAGCTCTCCTCCTCGCTCGAGATGACCGAGAAGCGCCTGATCGAAGTCTGCACTATGAAGAACGTCGACGCCGGCGTCTCTTCCATCTATCGCCAAGTTCAGGGACTCGCAAACGTTGACGAGGACTATGCTGTGAAGAAGGAGATGATGAAGAACATCTTCGAGGCCAACATGCACTTCCAGAAAAAGGCCGGCTGAGGCCCTTCCAAAAGCTCGCTCGAATACAGCTCGATGGAATCCAGTCGAGAGCTCCTCACGACCCTATCCAAAACGCCTCGGGGCGAAGCCGCACAACCAAAGGCAGAGCTCGCGGGTCGCTATCGGCCCGTATTGCAGGCTTTCGCACGCCGGATCGGGGTCGAGGCCTCGAAGATCGAAGCCGCTGTCGAAGCCGCAATGGAGGGGCTCTACGAGAACGCCTGGGCCGAGGACTTCGATCCCGAGCTCGAGACGCGCGAGCGACTCTTCGGACTGATGAAAATCCATATTGCCGAGGTCAGTCTCAGTGCTTCGAATCCGTTGCAAACCGACGAAGCCCTCCACACGGCCTGGGAGGCGGAATGGCGACGCGGCCTCGTGCGCTTTTCCATCACGGTCCTCTCCAAGTCCACGGACACCGATGCGCGGGCCCTGCAGGCTTTCGAGCTCCACGTCATCGAGAAACACACGGCCGGGGACGTCGCCAAGGAGCTCGGCATGAGCCACACGGCCGTTTTTGGCGCAAAAAACCTGCTCCTCGGCAAGCTCCAGCGGCTCATGGGCGAGCTGGAAGGGCGTTTTTAGTCGAGGCTCGCCTGTAGCAGACGGGCTGGGTACCGTGGAAGGTGATGCTGAGCGCAATCCTTCCTATCGTTCTTTCGGGTCTCGCGACTCCCTCCCCAGGCCACGCACAGGGGCGCCCCAAACTGGTCGTGCAGATCACGATCGACCAGCTGCGCGGTGATTTTCTGCCACGCTTCAGGGACCGTTTCGGGACCCATGGCTTCCGCTACCTGATGGAGCACGGTGTCGACTACCGCGACGCACGCTACCAACACGCGACGACGTACACGGCGGTCGGACATGCGACGCTCTTCACCGGCGCGCACCCCGAAGGCCACGGTATCGTCGGGAACTACTGGCTGGATCGGCGGAGCCAGAAGGAGATCTACTGCGTCGAGGATCCGCTGTACGAGAAGAGCGCGCGCAATCTGTTTTGCACGACAATCGGCGACGAGCTGATCCAGGCCTCTCCGGGCTCGAAGGTCTTCTCGGCTTCCTTCAAGGATCGCGGAGCCATCTTGCCGGCCGGTAAACGAGGCAAGGCCTTCTGGTACGACAAGGCGACAGGCTCGTTCGCCACGAGCGCTGCGTACTATCCCAAGACCCCGCCCTCGTGGGCGGTGGCGTGGAACGAAAAGGAAACAGCGAAGCGCTACTCGGGCAAGGAGTGGGGCTTGCTACGCAACCCCTTCTCGTACGCCATGCTCGAGCACGATGACCGCCCGGGCGAACGCCCCCCAAAGGGTTTCGAGCGCACGTTCCCCCACCGCCTTCCCGAGGATCCGAACGCCACGTTCAACCTGTTGCGCTTCACGCCCTTCGGCGATGCGCTCTTGCTCGACTTCGTACGCGCGATGATCGAGGCGGAGGAGCTAGGACAACGCAACGTGATCGATCTGCTGGCGATCAGCTTCTCGTGCAGCGATTCGATCGGACACGCCTTCGGCCCGGGAAGCCTCGAGGCCGAAGACAACCTGCTGCGCCTCGACGAGACCCTCTCGCAGCTGTTTCTCACATTGCAGGAAGAGGTCGGGCTGGACAACTGCCTGATCGTGCTCTCCTCGGATCACGGGATCGATTCGATTCCCGAAGAACGCCATCTCGAACACTGCGCGGGCAAACACGCCGACGAAACCTGGGTCGAGCGCACCCCGAACGAAGGCGAGGCCTTCCTGAAACATGTAGATTCGGGCCTCGAGTGCTGTGAGGCCGGACGGCACTTCCCGGCGCACTGGATCGCAGCCGTCAATCGCAAGCTCGAACGACGCTGGAACCTCGCGGAGGGAACCCATCCCCTGCTGGGTTTCTGGAACCCCTCGGTCTATCTGAACGAATCGTGGTTCGCCGAGCAGACCCTGGAGCGCAGTGTCGTCGAGCGCATCATCGCCCAGGAGCTACGTCAGATTCCGGGGATCGCCCAGGTCTACGAGAAGCATCGACTGCAGAGTGGCTCGACACCGCGCTCGGAGACGGTGGCCATGGTCGAACGCAGCTTCCACGAGGAGCGCTCGGGGGACTGGATCCTGGTGCAAGAGCCGTTCTGGTTCTTGAACCCCGTCCCCGAAAAGTACGCGGCGATGCACGGTTCCCCGTATACCTATGACACCCATGTCCCGGTCTTGATTGCCGGAGCCGGAGTAGCACCGGCGGTGGTGTATCGCAGGATCTCTCCGGTGGACATTGCACCGACGATCGCACAAGTGCTGGGAATCGCGGCTCCCTCCGCGAGCGTGGGCGAGGTACTCGAGGAAGCCTTGGCCGCTACGGGTAGCGGCGGAACAAAGGCCCTGGAAGCGATCTGGCGTAGGTAGAGAGCCGGAGAGAAGCGCGGTGTTGCCTTCACTCTTCAGCGGCCTTGGCGACTTCCCAGGGATGGCCCAGCCAACCGGCATACACTGCCTTCTGCTGATCCGTCGCTTGCTTGACGCGACGGATAGACCACTTCCCCTCCGGAACACCGGCGAGCTCGATGTGGAACTCCATCAGCTCGTCACGACGCAAGAGGTGCAGGGTGACCGTGGCGCCGGGCTCCATCCGTTTGAGCCGTTTGTCCAGCGAACCGGAGTTCAAGCGGCGCTTGTCGAGGGTCAGGATTTCGTCACCGGCAAGGACGCCGGCCGTGTAGGCGGGGCCGTCGGCCAGGACGTTGCGCACGATAGAGCCACTGCCTCCCGACCCCAGGCGGAGGCCCAGGTAGGCCTTCAGGGGAATCTTCTGGGCGGCAGCTTCGGCGACGGGCTCCTCCAACTCCTCTGATTCCCCTTCTTCGGACTTGTCGTCTTTCTCCTTGGGCTTGAAGAAGAGCTCTAGCCCGGCGGTTTCGAGGGCGGCCTCGAGGGGCAGAGGCTCCGTCCCGGCAATGCAAGCCGCGAAGAGCCCTTTGAACTCCGAGTCCGTATGACGCTCCAGGGACTCGATGAGGTTGTCGCTCGTGTATCCCGAACCGCTCAGCGGATAGCGCCGATAGAGATCCTTCATCACGTCGTCCAGCGACACCCGGTTTTCCGTGCGCCGACGTACCTCGAGGTCGAGCAGCAAACACGCCAAGGCGCCCTTGCTGTAGAAGGACACTTCGGAGTTCACATCGTCGGCCGAACGTGTGTTGAACTTCGTCCAGGCATCGAAAGAAGAGGCGGATAGGCTCTGCACCTTGTTGCCGGGGGACCGGCGCATGCGATCGATCGATGACGCCAGGGAATCGATGTACTTCGATTCCTTCGTCAAACTCGAACGAACCATGGAGAGCGGTCCGTAGTAGCTCGTTCCTCCCTCCGCGACCCACAGCAGGTCGGTGTAGTTCTCGTACTGATAGTCGTAGGGGTGAATCCCTGCGGGGCGCAGCTGTTTCACATTCCAGGTGTGAAAGAACTCGTGCGCCACGAGGCCGAGATAACGATTGTATCCTGGCCCCTTGTCACGGCTGTCCTCGAGGGCCGAACGCGAGGTCTGCATGATGGTCGAGTTCAAGTGCTCGGTCCCTCCCCCACCGGCACCGGCGTGGACGAGAAAGACATAGCGCTCGCAAGGCACCTCGCCGAAGACCTCCGTCTGGGCCTCGATGATCTTGCCCATGTCCTTGCGCATGCGTTCGAAGTCGATCTCGACCCCCGTTGGCCAGACGATCAGCTCGTAGTCGGTTTCGCCGACGCGAAAGTCGTAGCGATCGTGCAAGCCGACCTCGAAGGGCGAATCAACGAGTACGTCGTAGTTTGGAGCGTGGAAGCGCAACTCGCCGCGGGCCTGGAGGCCCGTGGCGCAGCGCCAGCCCTCGGGCGCGTCGAATTGCACATCGATCGGCAGATCGCGCAGCGCTTGCGAATAGACGAAGACGGCTGAGCCCGAGAGAAAAGCGTGGGTCGCGTCCGCGTGCCGTGTGCGGTCTCCAATAGAGTTCGCGTAGATGCGATAGCGCAGCGTGACCGAGGGCGCGCCGCCCGGGTCGATGCTCCAGGTCGCCTTTGCCGTTTGTCGCAGCTCGAGCACGCTGCCTTGCGGATCCTCGGCCTGCAGATCGCGAAGACCTCCAACGGCATCGAGAATCTCGTAGCGCCCCGGGCGCCAGGCCGGTAGCGAGACATCGAGCGTTTCGCGCCCAGCCGTGGGGAACGTGGCGGCAACGCTCACCATCTGCGTGCGCGCCTGCTGCAAGCCAACCTCGTAGCGAACGCCGTGCTCCTGGGCCTGGGAAGACAGGGTAGAGAGGCAGGCCGCGAGGCTCGGAAGCAGTGAGAGCAGGAGCACCTTTTTCATGGGCTCTTTATACAGGGCCGGGCCGACACGAACGGTTGTGGATCTGCAAGAACCGAAGGGGCAGCATGGGCCCATGCACCCGACCGTGCTCCTTCTCTCGATCGCCCTGTCCTCGGCATGTCTCGCGCCACCGCCCCACGCCCAGACCGACGCGGCTCTTCCCTTGCGACGCATAGCCTTCGGTTCCTGCTTCCAGAGCGACGGGCCACCCGAGATCTGGACGACCATCGCCGAGTACGACCCCGAGCTCCTCATCCTGCTCGGAGACAACGTCTACGCGGACACCGAGGACATGGACGTGATGCGCGCCAAGTACGCCGAGCTGGACGCCGTCCCCGCCTTCGCAGGATTGCGTGCCTCGACCACGTTGCTTGCCACGTGGGACGATCACGACTACGGCGTGAATGACGGCGGCGCGGACTACCCGATGCGTTCGCAGGCGAAGGAGGTGTTTCTCGATTTCCTCGGCGAGCCAAGAACAAGCCCGCGCCGCGAACGCGAGGGCATCTATGACGCGCGAGTCTTCGGTCCGCGGGGGAAGCGTGTGCAGGTGATCCTGCTGGACACGCGCTACTTCCGCGGGCCACTCACGAAGGCCCCGGAAACGGCCCTGCGTTTCGCCGCCGCCCTGGGTCGCCTGGGTTCCTA
Source organism: Planctomycetota bacterium (assembly GCA_965662355.1). GTDB lineage: Bacteria > Planctomycetota > UBA1135 > UBA1135. The sequence continues at coordinate 42,364 of CBFIHP010000007.1, forward strand.
CGTCGGGAACACCGATCCCGCGGCCACGGTCCTCGGCGAAGCCCAATGGGCTTGGCTGGAAAGGGAACTGGAGAAGCCCGCCGAGATTCGCATTCTCGCCTCCTCGATCCAGATCGTGGCGGAAGACCATCACTTCGAACGCTGGGCCAACTTCCCACACGAACGCAAGCGCCTGTTCAAAACGCTTCGCCGTACTGGTGCGAACGGAGTCGTGGCCATCTCCGGAGATCGTCACATGGCAGAGATTTCCGTCCTCGACGCGTCGCGCGCCGAGCCGGACACGGCGCTCGATCCGGGCTATGCCTTCATCGATGTGACGAGCAGTAGCCTCAACCGCCCCTCTACCTGGCGCAACGAAGTGAATCGACACCGCGTGGGTTCGGCGTATTTCGACGTGAACTTCGGCACCCTCGAGCTCGACTGGGAGAGCGGGCAACTGCGACTGTCGATACGGAATGATAGCGGCCAGGAGGCGATCCGCTTCGAGGTCGCGTTCGACGAGCTCAAGCCGCACTGATCTGGAAAGGCGCTAAAGAGTTTCCTGATCATCGGGCAGAGAAGTCCGGCCCACGGAAGGACTTTCACCTGCCTCGGCGTGGACACTCGCGACGCACATCAACACGTCCTTGAACTGCTCGCAGGCCCTCCCCGTGCGCTTACAATACACTGGATAGCCGCTCCCCACCTTCGGCATTGCTCGTACCATGCTTCGACACATAACGACTTCGCTCGGAGTCGTCCTCTCTATCCTCTTCGCCGCCTCCAGCGGTGCGGCCCAGGGCACGATTCCCAACCGGGTCTTGCCGTTCAACGTGGAGCCGATCCCGTACGCGCCTACGGAGCGCCTGGCAGCAGGACCGCCGGCAGCGGAACACTTCGTCAACGTCTTTCTGCCTCCGTGGAACGCCCCAGCCGCGGGTTGGCCCGTCGTCGTGGCCACGGGCTTCGGTGGCGGTATCGCCACGCCTCCGCAACGCCTCCTCGGACGCCTTGGAAAGACCGCGCCCTTGCACGCGCTCCTGGCAGAAGGGATCGCCATCGTTTCCTATGGCGTTCCCGGTGTCGGTGGTGGACGAGGGCTGTGGTTTCCGCCGGGGCATCCAAGCGGCAAGTACGAGTCCTTCGATCCGAGCAACGACAATCCCGAGAAGTCGGCGGTGTGGGCGGTTCAATGGGCCCACACCCAGACAGACTATTCGTTCGATCTCACCAACATGGGCATGCGCGGCTCTTCCGGCGGCGCCGTCCTCGCGATTCGTACGGCCATGGGTCCCAATCGCGCTACCGTCGCGGGGTCTCTACAGCTTCGCACCGAAACTCGCGTCAAGGCCGTCCTGGCCATCCAGCCTCCGACTTCGATCTTTGCCCTCGAGCAAGGCCCGGAGCTGATGCTTGGCTTGCCCGCCCACCTCGAACAAAAAGCCAGTCCCGGCTCCCCCGCGACGATCCTCGACCAGGTCGACGCAGAGCTGCAAAAGGACTACAGCCTGATCCGCACCTCCTTCGAGAGCGCCGCGGCGCGTGCCAACAACCAGAAACAACGCGTCTGTCTCGTCTTCGGCGATCCCGTCCTGCACGTGAACAACCAGCCCGCGACGATGGAGCTCGATGGCACGGGCTTTCCCCTGATGTACGACGCGATCAATCAACCCTTTCAGCACGACAGCTGGTTCGGATACATCTTCTTCAAGCAACTGTTGGAATTGTCGCCCGAAGCACGCGACTTCCATCTAGCCAACTCGGCCTTTGCGATGCGCCAGGACTACGCGCTCGCGGCTCCACTCGATTTCCACACGGCCACCTACACCGGCAAGTTCGATGGCGCGGGTGCCACCGAGATCGGACACCAGTGGATGGTCGCCCAACTCACAGGTGACGCTGGCGTCGATCCTCCGCCTCCCCCTCCGCCGCCGGCCGATGCCTTTGGTGATCCGGGTTTCGAAGCGCAGATGGCAGGCACGGCGCCGGTCGCTCCCTGGAGCAGCTTCGGCGCGAACTCACAGACGGTCCTCGCGCTCGCGAGCGACACGGAAGTCGGCTTCCCGAGCGATGGCCTGCAGTGGGTCGAGCTCGACACGAACGGCACGACGGCAGCGACGCCGCCCTCGAGACCGGGCGACGTGACGCAGCCCCCAACGGGCGGAGCGGGCATTCGCCAGACCTTCCTCTTCGATGCGATGCGCACGATGCTGCAGTTCGAAGCCGCCTTCGCTCCGGCGGGTGCGGCTTCCACGCAGCGCAATGACTGGATGAGTGTCGACATCAGTGATGGCTCCACGACGTGGAACCTCTTCCATGCGGATACCTTCTCCCCATTGCCGATGGTCTCCGCCCGCAGCGCGGGTCCGATGACGGCGATCCGTACGCTGACCACCGACCTGGCGGTGTTGTTCCCCACGGCGAATGCGACGACGAGCTTGACGCTGACCGCTCAGGTAGGCAATGGGGGCGATGGTCTTCAAGCGTCGATCGGTTATGTCGATGCATTCCGCTTGATGAGCGAGGCCCTGGTGATCCCCTACGGTTGTGGGATCAATGTCTCCGGCAGCTTGACGATCGAGGGCGGCAACCCGCGACTCGGTGACACGATGGTCTTCGGTGTCGACAATCCGCTGGATACACAGATGGCCGGTGCCTTCCCGGTGATCGCCATGTCGAGTGTTCCTGCGCGTGGCTATCCCTGTGGCATCGAGCGCGACGGTTACGGTATGGCTGTCAACGGTGTAGGCGAGCTCCTCTTCAATCCTTCGCGTACATTGATGCCCTTCGTACTCGGAGCACCGTGGCAAGGACCGGGTATCCCAGCGCTCGTCAGTGTTCCGATTCCCAACGATCCAATACTTGCGGGAATCGACACCTACGTCCAGTCCGTGCTGTACGATCCGACGGCACCAACAGGGAGCCGCATCAAACTAGGCGAAGCGATTCGGTTTACGTTGAGTCCGTAGAATCAGCTCCTCAATAATCGCTGAATCAAGGCCAAACATCCTTGCCGCAAGGACCGCCGTCAGGCCCCTCGCCCGGATTCGGTGGCAGGCCGCGCCCCCCACCTCGGCCGGCAACGCCCCGCCAGCTGCCCAAGAAAATGTCCCTGAAACCTGCCCGTGGGCTTGAATTCTGGGCCCGTAATCACGGCTTTTTCGGCCTGCTGGCTGGGAGAATGAGCTGGTTTTCATTCTCCGTACCCCCCTTTGGCTCCGTTCTTTTCTACTCTGTGTGGCCTCTTTCGGGACCCCGAAACGAAGCGCGCGCCGCTTCGCCCCCACCGAATCCCCAGCGGACGGGTGGCCGGGTCCCAAGGCCTCAATGAGAGCTCCTTCATGCAGGCGCCTGGCGAACTTGTCGGCAACGAAACCCGCACCCGGAATGTCGTAGCAGCCCCATCCCTCGGGGTCTCCTCCGAGGTTAACCCTGGTGGCGTGGTGGAAATCTCCATCCGCGGGCGGGCGGACGAGCGCTTCATCCTGCTGGCGGCCCCCACGACGGGGCCCATGACGCTCGGCAGATTCCCGATTCCGGTCGACCTCGGCCCCTCCGAGACCGAGCTGATCCTCGCCGTGGACGGCACCCTGGACTCCAGTGGCCGCACGCGACGCAAGCTCGAGGTGCCCGACGACCCCAGCCTGCCCGGCAAGACCCTCTACTGGCAGGCCTTGCTCTTCTCGGCCCAGGGCGTCGCGAAGACCAACTCGACCCAGACCTTCATCTGGGAGCGCGCCTAGCCAGGCCGACAAGATAAGCCACCGGCTTTTTCGGCCTTCTCGGTGTCGTCGAGGATTGTTTTGACGGGTGCTCGGAAATTCTCTTCGGGTTCGCCAAGGGCTTGAAGGGTCCCGTTCGGAAGACATGTGAGCAGTGTGAGCTGCTCATCGCTAACAAACTTCCAATTCCTTCCCCATGTTTGTCGTGGTGGTCCTTCGAGACTTCCGACCTCAGTCGCACGAAGAGACACCGAGAGCCTGTGCGATGGAGGCGGCCGCGCTCAACGCTGAGGCTCGTCACCCTGAGGAACCACCTCCGGCGGACATGGGATAAGGGCGGGGTTTTGGGGGCGAACCTCGCGGTAGGGGATTCCATCTCCTCCCCACCCCTCATTCTCCCTGTCCTCAGGCGCTTTCGCCCTTCCCGGCTGACTGTGCGTGCAGGACTCGAGTGGAATCCCAAACCGCACCTCAACCCGCCTAGCCGGGCCGGCCGCAAGGTCGGCCCGGTGTCTTGGTTGGGGGGCAGCCTCTCTCGGGGCTCTCAGCTGCGCTCTCGCCAGCGCGAGGCTTGCTCGGTCTCACCGCGCTCGGTGTAGATCAGATAGAGCATGTCCGCACAGGTGCGCGGTTCAGCTTTTTCCCTACCCAAGGCGCCAGAAAGACGCCCATAGGCCTCGAGAAGCATCTCCAGGGCCTCCTCCGAGCGATTCATCAGGCGCAGGCATTCGCCGTAATCGAGCAGATAGAGCCCCAATTCGACGTGCCTCTCGCCATGCTCGCGGATCAAAGACACCGCCTCGCCCAAGAGCTCGCCGGCGTCATCGAAACGCTCGAGGCGCATGTTCACACGCCCGATCGCGTTCAGAGTCGCGATGCTCTCGGGATTGGAGGCTCCGAGCTCTCGAACCTGATGATCGAAGACTTCGCCGAACTCCTCTTCGGCATCGAGGTAACGAGCCGTGTCGTAATAGAGCTCGCCCAGATTGAAGCGCCCCACCAGGGTCCACGGATGGGTCGGGCCAAGGTTCTCGACTTCTAGTTCAATTGCATCCCGGAGTAGCATCTCTGCCTCGTCAAAACGATTCTGGTTGATGCGCAGGAGCGCCAACCCGTTCATCGTGTTGTACGCGGGTTTGCCGAAGCTCTCGATCTCCCCGCGCATCACTTCATCGAAGACCGCCTCGGACTCCTCGAAGCGCCCCCAGTTCTGGTACAGACTGGCAAGTGAGCCGCGCGCACCGAGGGTGTCGGAATCCAGCTCGCCGCGCTTCGCCCGGTATCCGGCGATGGTCTCGTTGTAGGCCTTCTCGGCCTCGGCGTAGTGCCCCTGTTCGAGCCAGATCGCAGCCCGCAAGCCCTTGGCTTCCAGCGTGTCATCGTGATCGCGTCCGAGGTGCCGCTCGAGTCGCGGAATCAACTTCTCGAGCTCGATGTCCGTCTCGGCCTCGGCCGTGGTGCCGACGAGGAGGAGTCCGAGTTCTGCATGCAGCGTGTATCGATGGTCGGCCCCTACGGTGCGCTCCAGTACATCCACGGCGCGGCGCAAGAAGCCCTCGGCCACCCGCACCTCGCCTAGCGAATCGTACGTCCGCCCGATGATCGAGAGCATGCGCCCCAACAGAAGGGGACGGTCCGCAAAGTCATCGAGCTTCTCCTCCATACGGTTCAGGAGGACGTTGACGGTCGGCAGGACGCGGTGCTTTCTGGGATCGATGTCCTCGAGACTACGCGAGAGGAAATCCGCCATGGCCTCCGCGCCTTTGCGGGCCTCTTCCTCGCGCTTGCCCCAGGCGTAGGACAGTGTCGCCCCGAGCACCAGACCGAAGGCGGCGAAGGCCATCGCTCCCACCAGGATCGGGTGGCGGCGGAAGAACAGCCGCGTCAGGTAGGCCATGCTGGCGGGCCGGGCCAGGATCGGCTGCGAGTGCAGATGTCGATCGATGTCGATCGCCAGGTCGCGCACGGTCCGATAGCGACGGGACGGACTCTTCTCGAGCGCCTTCTCGATGATCGTCTCGAGGTCGCCCCCCTTCAGCCCGGGACTCGTCGCGGAGGCCAACAGAGGCCGGTGCTCCTGGATGATGCGCGTGGCCTCGACGATGGGTTGGTCGGTCACGTCGTAGGGCAGCCGCCCCGTGACGAGCTCGTACAGGAGGATGCCCAGGGAATAGACATCGCTACCGGTGTCGAGCATGTTGTCGCTGAGCTTCAACTGCTCGGGCGACATGTATTGCAAGGTTCCCAGCAATTGCCCCGCGTCCGTGAGCGCCGGAGCATCCACGGACAGGCTCCGGGCAACGCCGAAGTCGATCAACTTGGGAACACTGTCGCTTCCGATAAGAAGGTTGCTCGGCTTGAGGTCGCGGTGCAGGAAGCCGCGGCTGTGGCCGTGACCGACGGCGTCGCATACTCGCAGGAATAGCTCGAGGCGCTCACGCATCCCCAGGCGCTTCTTCTCCACATACTCGGTGATCGGCTGCGCCCCGTCGACGAACTCCATCACGAAGTAAGGGATGTTGTTGTAGGTCCCCCCACCGAGGATGCGACAGATGTTTGGGTGGCGCATGCTCTCGAGTACGCGGCGCTCCTTGTCGAAGCGCTCCAGCACTTTCGTAGCACCCGACGACGCACCCGCAGCAGGCCGAACCATCTTCAAGGCGACGCGCTGCTTGGTCTCCTCGTGTTGGGCGAGGTACACGCGCCCCATACCGCCTTCGCCGATCTTGGTGATGATGCGATACTCACCGATATAGCGTGGTGCCTTGGAGGGAAAGGTCGTAACCGGTGCGGACACCTGATCGGTCTCGCGGGCGGAAACGGAATTCTGCACGGGGCTCAGCAGATACTCCTTCGTATCTCCGTCGTCCTCGGCAAGCATCATCTGGACTTCTTCCAGGAGCTCCGGGTCCTTGCACTCTCGGTCGAGATAGTCCGAACGATCACCCTGCGAGAGCTTGCGCGCCCGCTGGAAGAGATACTCGAGACGCGTGATGTCCGAATCGGTGTTCTTGTTGCTCATCCGCCGCCCTTTGCCGATTCGACGCGCCGCTGCAGCCATGCCCGAGCAAAGCGCCAATCGTTCTCAACCGTACTTACCGAAACCTCGAGAACCTTGGCGACGGCAGCCATCGAAAGACCGGCGAAGAAACGCAGCATGACAACCTGGGCCTTGCGGGACTCGATGGCCTCGAGGTCTTCGAGCGCCTTGTCGAGTTCCAGGATGTTCTCGGTAGGAGGTTCAATCGCAGGCTCCGTCGCCTCGTCGAACTCGTCATCGAACCGGGCACTGCGCTTGCGACGTGCCTGATCGACAAGGATGTTCCGCATCGCTCGGGCGGCCGCACCATAGAAGTGGGCGCGGTTCTGCCAATCCGAGGAACCGGACTCCGAGACCTTCATCCAGGCCTCGTGAACCAGGGCCGTGGTCTGAAGTGTCTGCCCGGGGCCCAGCCTGGACATCTTGCTCTTGGCCAACCTGCGTAGGTCCTGGTAGACCAGCCGCAGAAGGCGGTCGGCGGCATTGGGCTCGCCCTGTTTCGTCGCGCGAAGGGCTTCCGTTACGCTTGTGTCGCTTGCTCCAGATCCCGGCATGGCCCCAATCATGACCCACTCCGGCCAAACTGGCAAAGTGGCCCCGGGACTTCCGCCCGCCGCCATGGTACCACTCGCCCCATGAGCCCCTCTTCCGGACGAAGCTGGAAACGCTGGATTCTGGCCGTGTTTCTGGCCTTCCTGGGCTTGGAGCTCACTAGCCGCGTCTTTTGGCGAGTGGCCCATGGAATTCCCCTCTTTCACACGGAGCGCTTCGTCCAGCTGTTCTATCCGCAGCTGAAACGCATCCATTTCGAGGCGCCGCCTGAGGCAGCCCCCGAGGCGACCCCGGATGAGGCTCCTGGCGTGCCCAGGGCCCGTAGCGGCGGCGAGAGCCTGGATGTACTGATCCTCGGCGCCTCGGTTCTGCACGAGGAGTTCGGCCCCTTCGAGGAGATCCTCGAGCGCCGACTGCGCGAGCAGACCCGACGTCCGCTGAACCTTTACAACCTCTCGACCCCGGGCCACACCAGCCGCGACAGCCTGCTCAAGTACGACTATGCGATCGAACACCGCCCGGTCGATCTCGTCATCGTCTATCACGGCATCAACGAGCTCCGCGCCAACAATTGTCCGCCGCAGGTCTTTCGAGACGATTACAGCCACTACGCCTTCAACCGCCTCGCGAACGCCTACTTCGAGCACCCGGGGCTGAGCTACAGCTCGTTCATTGCCTCGACCTACTACGTCTGGAGCCGCCTGGCTTGGAAGCTCGGGCTGTTCGAGTCGATTCCCCGGGGCCGGCCGAACGAGGAGTGGTTGGAGTACGGGGGGGACATACGCACCGCTGCCTGCCTGCGCAACAACCTCGAGCTCATCGTCGATGATGCGACCGCGCGGGGCATTCCGGTGCTCTTGATGAGCTACGCCCACTACATCGCCGAGGGTTACACGCTCGAGAAGTTCCTCGGGCAGGAGCTGGACTACGGGACGTTTCGACTTCCCATCGAACTATGGGGTAGCGTCGAGAATGTGCACAAGGGCCTGGTGACTCACAACGGAACGATCGCGGACGTCGCCAAACGCAAGGACTGCCTCTTCGTCGATCAGAATGCGGAGATCGAAAGAAACAGCGCAAACTTCAACGACGTATGCCACCTGAGCGATGCCGGACTCGAGATCTTCGTCGGAAACCTGATCGCGGCGATCGAGCATCTCCTCTGATGTCGTCCACCCCCCACCCGATCACGTCCCCCGAAACAAACAGCGTCGAGCGGCGGCCGCCCACGCCCTGGATCATCACGGCCGGGATCCTGATCCTTTGCCTGATCTGGGGCAGCACATGGCTAGTCATTCGCGAGGGTTTGAACGACTTGCCGCCCTTGACCTCCGCCGCCGTGCGCTTTGTTGTCGCAGGTCTGGTGATGGTTCTGATCGCACCGCGCATCGCAAGGGCCGAAGGTGGCACCCGGCCGAATCGCAAGCTGGTCCTGGTCTATGCCCTTCTAACGCTTTCGATTCCCTACGGGGTGATCTATCACGTCGAGACGATTCTTCCCTCGGGCCTCGTCAGCATTCTGTGGTCGATCTATCCCCTGATCCTCGCCTTCTGCGCACATCTGTCCCTGCCGGAGGAGAGACTGGCGTCGCGCCAGTGGTTCGGCCTCGCGGTGGGTTTTCTCGGTGTCGTGCTGCTCTTTCTGACCGAGGTGCAAGACATCGGCAGCACCGCTCTGTCCGCGGCCCTCGTATTGCTGATCAGCCCGGCGATCTCGGCCGTCGGCAATACGTTTATCAAGCGCGACGCCAAGGACACGAGCTCGGCACTCTTGAACCGCGATGGCACGCTGCTCGGAGCACTCTTCATCGCCCTCGCCGCCGCCGTCTTCGAATACGACAGGGAATGCACCTGGAGCCGAGCTGCGATCACGGGCGTCCTCTACCTGGCCCTGGTCGGCTCGGTGCTGGCCTTTTCCATCTACTACTGGCTGCTTCGCTACGCCCCCGCGACGCGCATGTCCCTGCTCGTCTACGGCATACCGGTGGTGGCCATCACACTAGGCGTCACGCTCGGCGACGAAACGGTGGGCGTCAATACTTGGATCGGCATGGGCGCTATCCTGACCGGGGTCTTTCTCGTTTTGAAACCGAGTCAAAGGGAGCACGATGACCATGCGTAGGCAGATGCGCAGGATCGCTGGCGGACTGGTGACCTTGCTTGTTCTCTTCTTGGTTCTCACGGCGGGCGGATGCATGAACCCTTCCATGCCCACGGATCTACTCCTGAACCTCCCCGGCTCGCCGCACTACGAGGAACTGGAGACCGAGGGACGCCCCTTGGTGGTCTTGCAGCACGGACTCTTTCGATCCTCTGGATCCATGTGGCGCATAGAACGTGCTCTCGAAGCCCATGGATACAGCGTGCTGAACACTTCGTATCCGAGCACCTTCGACACGATCGAGGCACATGCGGCTCGCCTGGGAAAGCGGCTCGCGAAGCACCTGTCGAAGGTGGAAGGGGAATACGACAGGGTGTACTACGTCGGGCACTCGATGGGCGGCCTGGTTATCCGAACGTACCTGCGCAGTGAAGGCGCGATCGACGCAGCGAGTTGCGTATTCATCGGCACACCGCATCGCGGTGCGACCCTGGCCGAGCTCGATCACGAACGCTGGTGGTTCCGCTGGTTCCTGGGCACAAAGGCAGCCAAGCAACTGTGTCTATCGGACCCCTTCCATCGAGCCGGAGATCACGTACCGACCAAGCGCATCGGGGTGATCTTCGGAGGGAAAGGAGATGGGAAGGGCTGGAGCGAGAGGATCGCGGGGGATGACGACGGCACGGTCGGTAGTTCCGAAGCGCAAATCGAGGGACAGACGGATTCGATTCGGTTGCCCATGAAGCATACGCGGCTCGGTTTTTCGGCGCAGACAGTACGACAGGTGTTGGTCTTCCTGAAGCACGGCAGGTTCGACGGTTGACGTGAGTCCAGGTGGTTTCCCAGCGATCCAGCGCGGAACCTCATGAATTCGCTGGTTTCGTCCGATCTAACCCCGGCCCTTCCTCGCGGAGGAGTCCTTGCGCCCCGAGCGGGCCGAGCTTACGTTCAATCACCCGTGCCTTTCTGGAAACGAAACCTCGCGATTCTGCTGTCCACGTCCGTCTTTGGCTGCGGATCGACGCCTGATCTCGCGCCCCGATCCAACGCCTTTGCAGGCCTGGACATTTCCGGCGTGGCTCCGAATCCAGAACGCATCTGCGCGGATCTCTACGCCCGCGCCCGTGACCTCGAAGAGCAGGGCTTCAAGTCCGAAGCCGTGGCGACGTATACCGAGATCCTGGAGCAGTTCGGGGAGTACGAAGACGCGACAGCGCGCCGTCAAGATCTCGCCGCGGTCCTCGGCATGAGCCTGCCGGAACTTCTCATCCCCGAACGCCCCACGAGCACCGCGGCGCCGATCGAGACAGGCGCGGTCACGTCCGCCCCTGAAAGCGAACCGCGACTGCCGCCCAACCCCAACGCTCTCGAGCGCGAGACGTTGTGGATCGAGATGTACCAGCGGGCGCTGCGCTATGAGAGCGAACATCGCTACCTGACTGCGATCGATGTGTACACCGAGCTCCTGGAGGGTCGCGGGAGCTACAAAGACGTCGCCCTCCGTCGCTCGACCCTCGTATCCCTGCAAAGGCTCGCGGAACAGCTGTATGCGCGTGGCGTCGCCGCAACCGAGACCGAAGACGCAGTGCACAATTTCGAACAGATCGAGATCTTCTGGCCTGGCTTCCGCGACATTGCCGAGCGGCTGAAGAGACTACGCGGCAATAGCTAGCACAATGGCCGCGAACGATCCCCGCCCCGACCTCGGCAGGGTCCTGCGCTCGGCCTGGGGGATCGGAGCCTGGACTGCCTTGGCCCTGGCAGCGACCCGCGCGATCTTGCTCGGTCATCGCGCGCCGCGGTCGTCGGTCTGGTGGGCAGAGGCGCTTGGAAGCTGTTCGATCTCCAGGCCGACCCGGGCCGGGGCAGCCACCCTGGAACGCCTGCGTGCGATCGGCTACATCGACGACTGAACCGATTCCAAAAAGAGCGCTGCGCTTCATCCGCAAGGCTCCTCGCACGTCCCACCCCTGACGACGATGAGATCCCTACGCCACCTCCTTTCCTCGCCCCTCCTCGCCCTCCCCTTCCTCTTCAGCACCACGGCGCCCGTTGCGCGAGGCCCGGAAGACCCCGCCGGCGAGAACCTCTCGGAAGCCCTCGAGGCGGTCCGCGCCAAGGCCGGCGTACCCGGGTTGCTCAGCATGGCCGTGCAGGACGGAGAGATCACGGCCTGGGCCGCGGCCGGAGTTCGCAAGGCCGGAGCACCCGAGCTCATGTCGATCCATGATCCCATCCACCTGGGCTCTTGCAGCAAGGCCATGACCTCGACCCTGGCCGCCACGCTGATCGAAGCCGGTGTCATGACGTGGGAAACGACGATCGCGCAGGCACTTCCCGAGTTCTCCAAGACGATCGACGAGGGCTTTCACACGGTCACGATCGAAGAGCTCTTGCAACACCGTGGTGGCATCGCCGAACGCCGCCGCCCGGAGATCGCCGCTCTGCATGAGACCCTGGCCACGCTCGAAGGAACACCTGTGGCGACACGCCTCGAGATACTCGCGCTGGTTCTCGCCCCGCCTCCGCTCCCGCCCGCGCCGAACACATTCGACTACTCGAACTTCGGGTACATGACCGCAGGCGCGATGATGGAGGAGCTGACGGGCAAGTCGTGGGAGGCTTTGATCCTCGAGCGCCTTTTCGAGCCGTTGGGCATGAGGAGCGCTGGTGTCGGATCGCCCTTCGGCGAAGGCGTACCGGTCGGGCACCTGAGGGAGAACGGCAGCTGGACTCCCCTGAAACCGGGACCTGAAGGGCAGCTACACAAAGCGATGAGTCCGGCTGGCCTGTTACACACCAACCTCGAGGACTGGGCCAAGTTCATGGGCGAGCACATGGCCGGCGCCCGCGAGGAAGATGGGCTGCTGTCCGCGGAAACGTATCAACGACTACAAGAGAACCCCGGATCGGGATACGCCGCCGGCTGGAGGATCGCCAAACATACGTGGAGCTGGGGGAGCGGAAAGGTGCTAACCCACAATGGAAGTGACGGCACGTGGCACTCCCTCGTGTACGCCCTGCCCGAGTGGGACCTCGTGATCATGAGCGCCTCCAATGCGAGTGAGTCGGCTGGCGACCAGGCGACCCGTGAAGCGAAGAACCTGATGCTGGAGAGCCTCGGGTTCCTCGATTGAGGACAGTTAAATATCAACGGGCTACTTGGGGCCAGTGCCACCCCAAGTAGCCCTAATAGCGGATGTTGCCATCCATCCAAAGGAACGGGCTTCGAGCCCTTGTCCCCCCTTTGATCAAAGGGTCCGGCAGGAATCCCGTGGAGGTTATCCACCGGCGACTCCGGGTCAGGGAGCCGCCGGCGAAGCGCAAGCGCGCTCTTCTAGCCGAGCAGGCTCAGGGCGAGCTGCGGCTGGAGGTTTGCTTGGGCCAGCACCGAGAGGGCGGCCTGCTGCAGGATCGAGTTCCGCGTCAGGTCGGCAGACTCGAGGGCGACGTCGACGTCGCGGACCCGGCTCTCGGCAGCCGCGAGGTTCTCGGAGGTTGAAGCGATACTACGCTGCGTACTCTGCAGCGTGTTCTGCACGGCACCGAGCGAGCCCCGGGCACTCGTAACAGTATCGATTGCTGAATCGATGGAGCCCAACGCGGCGGAGGCGTTGCTGGTAGTCGTGAGAGTATTACTCGAGATGCCGAGCGTACTGGTCGTCGTATCGACCAGCGTGGCGCTGATCGTGTCCCCACTGTCGATTCCGACCTGAACGTCGATGGTCCCGGTGGTGTTCAATAGCGCGTTGCCGTTGAACTCCGTCTCCGAAGCGACGCGACCGATCTCGGTAAGGATGGACGTGAACTCGGTGTTGAGCGCAGTACGATCGTCCGTCGAGAGCGTTCCACTCGAAGCCTGAACGGCGAGCTCACGGGCCCGGATCAGGTTGGAGGAAACCTCGCCGAGGGCACCCTCAGCTGTTTGAATCAAACTGATACCGTCTTGTGTGTTTCGGCCAGCCTGGTTCAGCGAACGCACCTGGGCTCGGAGTCGCTCCGAGATACCCAGGCCAGCAGCATCGTCGGCTGCGTTGGTGATTCGCAGACCGGAAGAGAGGCGTTGGAAGTTGCCACTCAATCGCTGCGATACATTGGATAGGTTCCGCTGAGCATTCAGCGAGAACACGTTGGTGTTGACTCGAAGTCCCATCTAGTCTGCTTCCCTTTCGGATTGGCACGGTTGTCGGAAAGGACTCCAGGAAGGGCTTCAATTTGCACGGGAAGCCCCCCGTTGGTCGTTGTGATTCCTGGCGCGTGAGCGGCATGGAATCACTGTCCTGTCCGGTTCAAGACGAGGTCAGGCGTTCCCTTCCCCTGAGAAATTGGCACGATCGGAACCCACCGTTGCGAGCTCCGTGCTCTTGTCTTCGACGCTTTGCGATGTCCTATTAGTCGCGTCTTTGGTTTTTCCGCGGATGCACACTATTTGCCGTCATTACGGCTCAAACAGCCTGCTGAGGAGCCCCCGGAGCGTTCAAACTCACGGGGTCATTACGTTCACTTTCGGCAACGCCGCTGGGGCGCACGTTCGAGAGCGTGAAGCGGAAATGGGCGCCCTGTCCCGGCTGAGACTCCACCCAGATCCTGCCACCGTGGCGTTCCACGACGGTCTTGCAGATCGAGAGTCCGATGCCGGTTCCCTCGAATTCGTGTCGCGAGTGCAGGCGCTTGAAGGGCGAGAAGATCGATTGACCGTATTTTTCCGCTATGCCGATCCCGTTGTCGCGCACGCCGATCACATGCTCGTTGCGAATGAACTCGTAAGTGAAGTGCAAGCTCGGGATCTTGTCGCGAACGAATTTCAGAGCGTTGCCGGCCAGGTTTTGAATCAACTGCGCCAAGAGGCGCGGATCGCCATACACGCTGGGCAGTTCATCGACGAGGACCCTGGCCCCCGTTTCATCGATGCGCAGGCTCAGCATGTCCAGCACTTCGCTCACGCAATCCTTCAATGAGATCTCGACCCATTGCATCGCGGCGTTGCCTGCACGCGACAGTCGTAGGAGGTCTTCGACCATCCGACTCATGCGCGACGCAGAGTCGCGGATGTAGTGCAGATCCTGGGCCACGACTTCCACCAGGTCGTCCCCAAGGTCCTCGTTCAGAAGATCGCTGAAGGCCACCAGCTTGCGCAGGGGTTCCTGGAGGTCATGGCTGACCTGATAGACAAACTCGTCCAGCTCCTGGTTCTTGCTCTCCAGCTCGTTGTTCGACGATTCCAGCTCGACCTTCTGCCTACGCAGCTCCTGAGTCGTCTGACGCAGCAGCCGCTCGCGGTTGTGAGAGCGTGAATTGTCCTGCACCTCTAGCAAGCAGTAGCGCTGCCCATCACGGGCGCGAACACTGCGTACGGTCAGCGAGTGGATCAACCACTTGCGCGGATTCTCCGCGTCACGCAACGGCAAGGGATGCGGTGCGAAGGCATGCGAGCGCCCTGCGAACGAAGGCCCGTCGAGGGACTTGCGAATGACCCGCAGCAGGCGCTTGGAAAGCTGATGGCGCGGACCGAAGGCCTCACGGAAAGGCCTTCCGATGATGTTCTCGCAGGCCCGCCGCGAGCGATCCTCCATCCAGCGATTCCATAGACAGACCCGCCCGGCCATGTCGAGCAGGATCTGCCCGTACGCCGTCTCATGCACGATCTGGAGGTATACCGCGGGGTCCATTTGGGGGAGGGAAGCGCCTCGAGGACAGCTTCCGATCGCCACCTTTCGGCGTCGACAACTCCCGAAAAGAAGCCAAATTCACGATGTTGCAAATTTACGACGCAGACTCCACCTCGACGGCTTGGGCAGCCGATAAAGCACTCCGATGGATTCTAGGAAGCGCATCACGATCCTCGCAATCGACGACGATCACGGGGACCTCATGATCCTCCGCCGGCTCCTGAACCGCATCGTGGAGTGGGATGTTGCTCTCCACGTCCACACCGACCCGAGCCAGGGCCTGGAACAGCTCGCCTCGCTGGACTGCGACCTGGTCATCCTCGACTACGACCTCGGTCGAGAAAATGGCCTCGAGATCTTCGCCCGCATCCGTCGCTCCGACAAGGAGGTCCCGGTCATCCTGTGGACTGGACGCGGCGACACGGAGACCGAGAAGCGCGCCCGAAGCGCAGGCGTTTCCGAGTACCTACCCAAAAACGCGGTCAACCGCGAGCGCCTACGAGAAGCGATCGGCGGCGTGCTCGCCTCGAGCTAGGGAGACGTTGGGTTTCCTGGACGCCTCGTGCTATGCACGCATACGTCCCAGGGACGCGTTTCGGCTTACCAGGTCCGCTAGAACTCACTCGGGAAATGGAACTTGCGATTCTTGTCTTTCAGAATCCTGGGGGACAGCCGGTGCGGCAACGTCAGAGCGACCTGAATCGTCGACGCAACCCGCGTCGCATCCAGGTCCGACTTGCACAGGTAGGCGTCCGCCCCATGCCAGTGAAAGTTCATGACCAAGGACTCGTCGTCCCGGTTGGTCAGCATGATGATCGGGCCATCGTATCCCCCCTCGCGCAACCCCTTGAGGACGTCGAGACCGCTCTCGGGTGTCCCCAGGTGGTGGTCGAGGAATAGCAGATCCGCCTTTCCCGCGAGCAGAGCCGCAAGGGCCCGGTCCGGACGGGTGTAATGGTGGAGGTCTGCATCCAGCCATTCGACCTTGCCGAGCATCCGGGCCAGCAGGTGAGCCTGCCCAGCATCGTCGTCCAGGTAAATAGCCTTGAGGTGTCGTATTTCGCCGTGTTCTTCCATGGCGTTGTCTTGGGAACCACGCTGTTTGCGCTCGATCGGGTCCTTCTATCGGAGATCCCGGACCCCGAAGCTGAGCCGCATATGGCGAAACCTAGCACCGGTTGGAAAGTGGCACTGGGCCCCGGGGCGGAACCGACGGGATTCGATAGGGACTCTCCGGGCCCGGGGCTATCCTCTTGGCATGCCTCTGCTCGAGATCACGACCTCCAACGACCTGTTCGAAAGTGTCCGCGAGAAAATCCTTCGCGAAGCCTCGGCGGCCATCGCACAGTCCCTGGGCAAGTCCGAATCCTCGGTCATGGTGACCATCAAGAGCGCCCACAACCTCTTCGGTGGCGAATCCGGGCCCAGCGCTTTCATCGAGCTGCGCAGCACGGGGTCACTGGATTCACAGACGGCCACGCGGATCGCACAGAGCCTGTGCCAGCTGATGGAGACCGAGGCCGACGTTCCGGCAGAGCGGGTGTATCTGAACTTCGTCGAAGTGAAACGGAAGAACTGGGCCTGGAACGGGCGCCTCCTTTCTTAGGACGGAGAGACTCAGGGTAGAGAGGGAAGCTTTTTCTATGTCGTAGATACCGATCCCAGTCGATCGGAGAGCTGATCCGGTGAATGGGCCCACGAGCTCGTCGCCCCTCCTCAGCGATCGACTGCGATGCTCTCCTCATCTCTTCTGCTCATCAGCCTCGTCCTCACATCTCCCCAGTCCAAACCGCCCCTCTCGATAGCCGATCCGGCTCCTGCGGAGCGCGAGAGCGTTAGCCTGCTCGATAGCACCTTCTCACTGCGGATCGCCGATGACTTCGAAGCTGGAGCGATGATCCGTGCTTTCTGGGCGTACTCCGACGGCGACCTGGGCAACGATCTCAACGGCTTCACCTTCCACGACGTGGACATCTGGGCCGAGATGGAACTCGACAGCTTCGAGTTCCGGGTCAACTTCGATGCAGACAGCGGCACGGCCGAACTGGAGGATGCGTACGCCAAGTGGATTCGCAGCGAAACGCTCGCGGTTTCGTTTGGGCAATTCAAGCCGCGTACGACCTTTAGCACCGCTGTCGATCCAGATCGCTTGATCCTGAACGACCGCACGCTTCTCGGCACGATGTTCGATAGCTGGGACCTGGGTGCGGAGGTCTCGGGAAACGTGCTCGAGAAGCTCGACTACTTCGTCTCCGTCACAAACGGCTCGAATGGCGTCCTTGACGATACGCTGCTCGTCGCCCGTGGCGAGGTTAACTTCTATGGTGAAGAGGTGCCCCTTCAGGAGGGCAATCACCAGGTCGAAGAGCAGGAGATCATTGTCGGCGCGACGTATTACAGCGACACGGGTAATGACGAGATCGGGTTCGGAGCCGACGCGCTCGTGTACTGGGGCCGGTTTGGAGCCCATGCGGAGTTCATGCGCTTTGGAGACGGACTCAACGGCACGGCGAGCCTTCCGTTCCTGAGTGTCTCGCTACAGAACGACACCTCACCGATCTCCTTGACCGGCTGGATCAATATCGACGAGAACTTCCAGGCCGCGGCTCGCTATCAGATGAGCGACAACAGCGATGAGGTCGAGGTGATCACGGGGGGAGTTACGTTCTATCCGGAGGACGTGCCCTTGGCCGTGACGGTGGACGCCAGCTTCTTCTCCGACATGAACAACGATGGGTTTGCCCTGCAGGTCGGGCTCACGATGGGTCACTGGAGGCAGAGGAACTAGACGGCACGCGCCTCGCACTCGAGCCGTAGTTCGCCTAGACCTCCTCGAGAAGTCTGCGCACGGTCTTCTCGTAATCCGCGACCGCCATCTCGAAGGAATCCAGCGTCAACATCTCGTGGGCCGTATGGGCGTCCTTGATACTCCCCGGTCCGTACAGAAGCGGCTTGCCCCAGCTCTTTAGCCACGGCGCATCGGTACCGAATGCGACCACCGGTCCATGGTCACCATGGGGACAGACGAACTCGACCGGCCCATAGCTCTTCTCGGGAATCAGCTCGACGTTCTCACCGAGGTTTTCGCGTAGTCGGGCCTCGATGACAGCAGGCTCTTCGACGGCGCGCACCAGCAGGCTGGCGCTGGCCTTGGGGGCGACCACGTTGGCCGCCAAGCCGCCTTCGATGTTGCCAAAGTTGATCGAGCCTTTGCCGTAGAGCTCGTGCTCGCCCCACCCATCCGCGAGCATGCGCCCGATGGCGGAGACGAGTTCGTGGATGGCGGAGGGGCCGATGGGTTCGGAGCTGTGCCCGGCGACGCCCTTGGCGCGCAGCTCGGCCTTGTAGACCCCTTTGCCCCCGCGGATGAAGCGGTTCTCCGTGGGCTCGCCGACGATCGTGTAACGCGGTGACCAGGGCGCGCTGCGCTCGCGCTCGGCCAGCTGGGCACCGGCGCCGTCGGTTTCCTCGCCCACCGTGAAGAGAAAACCGATGCGTTTCTCACCGGACGCGACGAGGCGTTGCGCGGCTTCGATCATGGCCAGGGCCGGCCCCTTGGCATCGCAGGCTCCGCGACCGTGAAGCGTTCCACGCTCGCGCCGCGGACCGAACCAGGGGGGCACGGTATCGAGGTGCGTGCAAAAGCAGATGACCGGCTCGTCCGCGCGGGCGAGGACGTTGAAGCGTCCTTCCTCGAGCGTCTGCTTCTCACAATCGAAGCCCAGGTTCGTGAGGTGCTGGATCAACGCGTCGGCATAGTCGCCTTCGCCGCCGGTCACCGAGTCGATGTCGATCCAATCCGCTAGCTGGCCAAGGGAGTCGCTCATGCCGGCCAGTGTAACGAGCTAGGGAAGAATCTCCGTGATCCACGTGTCGGTGAGAACCGCGCCCGTGGCTCCGAGAGCGAGCCCTTCCCAGGCCATACGACCACCGACGAAGGCCCCGACCATTCCCGGGGCGAGGGAAAGCGTCGTCTGAGCGCGCCCGGAACCATCCAGAAGCAAGGGTGCGGCGGGATAGAAGGGGGATTGGTTCGACACCGCGAGAGGAACGAAAGAGAGTGCACCGCAGAGACGCCCCAGGCGCTGCTCGGAGCCGTCATAAGCCGCCAGGATCCAGTACGGCGCATTCGCCGCCTGCCCGATGTCGAGCGTGAAGGGAATTTGCCCACCCTCGGCCGCGGAGACCGAACGCATCCCCACCGTCAAGGGCAGAGGCGCCACGTATTCGACTTCGAGATGGGGATAGAGCGTCGCTGTGACCCCACCGACAACGGCGGTGATCAGGTACGACTCGACGCCGGGCTGATTGCCCGCAACCAGCGGGAAGCTGTAGCGCCCCTTGCCGTGGTTGATCACATCACCGATCGTCCCCCCCGCGAACGAACCTCCGATGGCCTTGACGTAGACACGGGCATCGTCATGAGAAAGCGCAACCCCATCGACGTCACTCAACTGGATCTGCACCGTTGTTTGCGTCGCTCCATCGGCGGGCATCACCTGGGCCGCAGCGACCTTCGAGAGGATTCCGTCGGGTACGTCCAGAAGACCCCGGCGCCACGTGTCGTAGCGATCCTGAAGCCGAAAGACCGGATCGGGGTCCGACGGATTCCCGATCACGTTCAGCTTCATGTAGTAGTCGCCCTTCGCGCAGCCGCGGTTCGGGTTGCAGCCACCGTTTGCATCGCCGATGCGAGCGAGGACGATGGTCGCCGCGTAGGCGCTATGACTGAAGTCGTCGGGCGGCACGCCGCAACCCGTGGGGTTGTTGTTGCTACACGAGCAACGGCCATCGCCGCCTAGCCCGCGCGCGGCATGCATGGCCGCCATCATCTTCTGGCCCATGTCCCCCAGCGATGTACGGAAAGCGGCCTCGCAAGCCAACACGACCTCGTCGCCGGTCAAGACGTTGCCCTGGATGGCGTAGATGTAGTCGCCGACTTGCCCCGTGACTCCACTCGCAGCGGCTCCGGCTCCGGGACCTGTGAACGTCACGGGGGCACCCTCGAAATTGACGATGCCGTACTGCCGGGTCCCGTGACCGAAGTCCATATCCGCCAGCTGGGACAGAATATCGGAGGGCGTCTCTGCCGTGTCACGGAAGCTGAAGTAGATCAACTGACGATTGGTTCCAAAGGCATCGAGCAGCGACTGCGCAGCCGCGGCACCCTCGCCGACGACGATCACGGGCACGCCGACCCGGATGTTGAAGTTCGCGAGGCAGGTCGCCGTGGCGACGGCGACTTCGCGCGTGCGCACGTTCACGCACACGATGGACCAGGTCGCAAAGCTCGGTCCGGCCAGCGCGAGAAGTCCAAGCCAGGCCAAGAAGAAGCGGCGCAGTCGGTTCATACTTATAAGGGTAACGCCTGCTCGCCATCCGCTGCAGGCAGCCCGGGATTGGTGCCTCTTCAGCGCGTAACGAGCACGGAAACCGGCTCCGAGGCCACCGGCCCGGAGGCGCTCAGCACGACCCCTGTCCATTCGAGGCGCGAGCCCAGCATGCTGTTCAGCACCGCTGCCGGCACGTCGAGAGACCCTTCCGCACGTCCATTCGCGTCGAGCAGGAGCGGAGCTGAGGGATAGAAGGGCGCAATGCCCACATCGATCAGGGACGCGCCCGGAAGGACATTCGCGGCGCGCAGAGCCCCCTCGAATGGATACTGCACACCGACGATCGAGAACGGAGCGTCAGGGTGTTCCACAGAGTGCAGGACAAAGGGCAGCGTGCCCGATTCGCTCGCACGCAAACGCGAGACACCGACGATCAGGCCCTCGGGTCGAACGGATTCGATCTCGAGGAAGGGCAGGATCGTCGCCTCGACCAGATCGGTCGTGGCCTTGATCGCCAAGCGATCTACCCCTGTAGTCAACCCCGCCGTCAGGGGAATGCGATAGCGACCCTGTCCCTCGTACATCGGATCGCCAACGCTCAGATGAAGCGGCTCGCTGTCGACGCTGGAGACCTCGATCACGGAATCACCATGGTCGAGATTGACGCCATCGATGTCCCGCAACTGAATCTTGATGAAGCGCTGGGTCACGCCATCCGCGGGCATCGCGTCGACGGTGTACATCTCGGAGAGGTGTCCGTCGGGGGCGTTGATCTGATTCAGGCGCCAGGCATCGTACTTGGCTTGCAACTCGAAGACGGGATCCGGATCCGTCGTGTCACCGATGTAGTTCAGAGTCATGTAGTAGTCGCCCTTGGCGCACCCTGCGTTCTGGTTGCAACCACCGTTGGCATCGCCTTGACGAGCCACTACGACGGTACCGATGTGCGCCGACTTGAAGGGCGCCGGGGGCGGCACGCCGCACGAAGTTGGCATGGTGCCCGAACAGGAACAGCGACCGTCACCGCCGAGGTCGCGCGCAGCGTGCATGGCCGCCATCAAACGCTCGCCCATGCCACCGTGCGTGTTGTGGAAAGCATCAGCCGCGGCCGTGACAACTTCGTGCCCCACGAGGATGTTGCCCTGTACGGCATACAGGAAATCGCCCGACTGCCCGGTGATTCCCGAAGCCGCCGCGTTGGCATTGTTGCCGGTGAAGGTCAGCGGGTCCCCGGTGAAATTGACGATCCCGTACTGGCGCCCCTGGTGAATCGGATCTTGCTCCGCCAGTCGTGCCAGGATCTCCTGCGGGGTCTCCTCCGTATCGCGGAAGCTGAAGTAGATCAGCCTGCGATTGTCACCGAACTGATCACCAACCGACTGCGCCGCCGCCGCGCCCTCGCCGACGAAAATCACGGGCACCAGACGCTTCAGGTTCAGGTTCGGAATGCAGGTCGCTGTAGCGACCCCCACCTCGCGCGTGCGCACGTTGACGCAGACGATCGACCACGTCGCCTGTGCCGGAATCGACAGGAGCACCAACCCGAGGAGAGAGAATGAGAGCCTGCGCAGGGGAGTTTCCATCTCCCCAGCCTAACTCCCGGTCGTCCACGGGAGGTCTCGGGCTCGGGATAACGTTCCTGACCGAAAGAGCAGGTGCGGAGCCGGGAAGATACGGAACGCCAGGGCCTACCGAAGAGGCGCGGCCTACTCCTCGCCCTGGAGGCTGACGAGCTTTTCCCCGCTCGTCACCGCCTGCCCTTCCTTGACGAAGAGCTTTTTCACGACCCCGTTCGAAGGGGCGCCGATCTCGTTCTGCATCTTCATCGCCTCGAGAATCAACAGCGGTTGACCCTCCTCCACCGATTCTCCCACCGAGACCAGGAGCTCGACGACGATGCCGGGCATGACGCTCTTGACGACTCCGCCGGATTGAGCGCGGCTGCGCTCGGCCTGGTGGGCAGCGCGTTCGCGTTCGTCCTCCAGCTCGACCTCGTGTAGTCGCCCGGCGACCGTCACCAGGACCTCGTTGAATTCCCCTTCGATGGATACGGCGTAGGACTTCTGCTCGATGAAGAGGCCTACCTGACCAAGGCGATCGACCTCGTCGTAACGCAGATCGATCGGCTGGCCGTCGTAGTGGACCTCGAGCGAACCCAAGCGCTCCCTCAACTCGACCTCGTGGGAGTCGCCGTTCACGGTGACGTAGTACTTCATCTGGCGCTCCAATCTCCGGACGACTCCATCCCGCGGGCCAGCCAGGCTTCGCGTTCCCCGCCGGCGGCGAGAGCACGACGCCGGGCTTCTTTCCAGCGGTGCACGGTGGCCGCGATGGCGGCGGCACGCACGGTCTCGGCGTCCTTGCTCAGAAGCGAGACCGATTCGATGAGCGAGGTGTCGAAGTGGCCGCTCTGGAAGCGCTCGTCCTCGAGCACGGCCAGGGCTGCGGGAGCGCCGGTGCGCACGCCACCGATGTTCATCTCGGAAAGCGCGCGGCGCATGCGTGCGATAGCCGCATCGCGGTCGGGGCCCCAGACGATGATCTTGGCCAGCATCGGGTCGTAGTTCAGGCCGACCTCCATGCCGCGAAAGAGCCCCGAATCGATGCGTACCCAGGGCCCACCCGGGAAGCGCAGGTTCTGGATGGTTCCCGTCGAGGGCACGAAACCGCGGGTGGGGTCCTCGGCGTTGATGCGTACCTCCAGCGCGTGCCCACGGAAGCTGACCGCGGACTGGTCGTAGCCGAGCGTCTCCCCCGCTGCCACGCGGATCTGCTCGCGCACGAGGTCGACGCCAGTCGTCAACTCGGTCACGGGGTGCTCGACCTGCAGGCGCGTGTTCATCTCGAGGAAGAAGAACTCCGGCTTGTCCCCCGCATCGGTATAGAGAAACTCGACCGTTCCAGCACCGACGTAGTCGACCGAGGCCGCGGAGCTGAGAGCGGTCGCTCCCATCTCGTCGCGCAGGGCCTCATCGACGACGGGCGAGGGCGTCTCCTCGATCAGCTTCTGGTGACGCCTCTGTACCGTGCAATCGCGTTCACCAAAGTGCACTCCGTTGCCGTGCGCATCGAAGAGAACCTGCACCTCGATGTGCCGCGGCCGCAGCACGTAGCGCTCGATATAGAGCCGGCCATCGCCAAAGGCACTCTGGGCTTCACCGGCGGCCGTGCGGAAGGCACTCTCGATCTCGGAGGGCTCGTGAACGATACGGATGCCCTTGCCTCCCCCACCTGCGGCGGCCTTGATCGCGACGGGATAGCCGATGCCCGCGGCTGCTTCGGCCGCCGCATCGGCATCGGCCACGGGATCCGTGAGCCCCGGCACCAAAGGCACTCCGGCTTCCAGCATACGCCGGCGCGAGATTATCTTGTCCCCCATGGCCTCGATCGCGGACGGCGGTGGACCAATCCACGTCAGGCCCGCCTCCGCCACCGCCTCCGCAAAGCGTGCGTTCTCCGCAAGGAACCCGTACCCCGGATGGATCGCCTCCGCACCGCTGTCTTTCGCGGCGGCGAGGATCTTCTCGATGTCCAGGTAGGACTCGGCAGGCAGCGAACCTCCCAGCGGCACGGCGCAATCTGCGAGACGAGCATGCAACGCGTTGCGATCGAAGTCGGAGTAGACGGCCACGCTCTCGATGCCCATCTCACGCAAGGTACGCATGATTCGCAGCGCGATCTCGCCCCGGTTGGCAATCAGGACCCGTTTGAACTGTTCTCCAGGCATCTCTAGAGCGGAATATTGCCGTGCTTGCGCTTGGGACGATTCTCGACCTTTGTGCGAAACAGCTCCAGCGAGCGAATCAATGTCGGACGCGTGGAGCGCGCTTCGATGACGTCGTCGATGAAGCCGCGTTGCGCGGCCATGTAGGGATTGTTGAAGGTCTCTTCGTACTCCTCGGTACGCTTCGCTTCCATCGCGGCAGGGTCGTCGGCGCCCTGGATCTCGCGGCGGTGAATGATGCGCGCAGCACCGGCGGCTCCCATCACAGCGATCTGTGCGTTGGGCCAGGCGAAATTGATGTCGGCACGGATGTGCTTCGAGGCCATGACATCGTAGGCCCCGCCGTAGGCCTTGCGCGTGATGACGGTCAACTTCGGCACGGTCGCCTCGCAATACGAGTAGAGCAGCTTTGCGCCGTGCAGAATGATCCCTCCGTATTCCTGTTCGGTTCCCGGTAAGAAACCGGGCACGTCCTCGAAGGTAACCAGCGGGATGTTGAAGGCGTCGCAGAAGCGAATAAAGCGCGCGCCCTTGCGCGAGGCTTCGATGTCCAGGCACCCTGCGAGAACCGCCGGCTGGTTGCCGACGATACCGACGACGTATCCACCGAGGCGTGCGAAGCCGACCAGGATGTTCTTCGCGTATTCAGCGTGTACCTCGAGGAACGAGCCCTCGTCCATGACGCGCGTGATGACCTCGATCATGTCGTAGGGCTTCGCCGGATCCTCCGGCACGATGCTGTCGAGCTCCTCGTCCATGCGATCGCGTGGATCGTCCGTCGGACAGAAGGGCGGCTCCTCCGCGTTGTTCAAGGGCAGATAGCCGATCAGTTTGCGCAAGAGCGCCATGCAAGCTCGGTCGTCGGGGCTCGTGAACGAGGCAACCCCGGAGCGTGCCGAGTGCACCTCGGCCCCGCCCAGTTCATCGGAGGTTACGACCTCGTGGGTAACGGTCTTCACCACGTCCGGACCGGTGATGTGCATGTACGAGGTGTTCTCGACCATGCAGATGAAGTCGGTGATCGCGGGGCTGTACACCGCTCCACCGGCACACGGCCCGAGGATGGCCGAGATCTGGGGGATGACTCCCGAGGCCTGGGTGTTGCGCCAGAAGATCTCCGCATAGCCGCCGAGACTCTTCACGCCCTCCTGGATACGCGCGCCACCCGAGTCGTTCAGCCCGATCAACGGCACGCCGACCTTCATGGCCATGTCCATGACCTTGCAGATCTTCTCGGCGTGGGTTTCCGACAGCGAGCCGCCGAAGACCGTGAAGTCTTGGCTGTAGAGATACACCGGCCGTCCGTCGATCAGGGCATGTCCGGTGACGACGCCGTCGCCGAGGATCCGTTGATCCTCCATGCCAAAGTCCCAGCAACGGTGCGTCACGAAGCGATCGATCTCGACGAACGAGCCTTCGTCGACGAAGAGATCGACGCGTTCGCGCGCGGTCAGCTTGCCCTTCTTGTGTTGGGCCTCGATGCGCTCTGCGCCACCGCCGACCAGCGAAGCCTCGCGCATGCGCTCCAGGCGTTCGAGGGGCGTTTCCGTCATGCTTTGTTTCGGCATGCTCAGTCTCGGTCGGGTTCAGGTTCGTTGCCGGGTTCTTGAACGAGCTCGGTCAGGACCCCACCGGTCGCCTTCGGATGTACGAAGGCAATGCGTGTACCGTGGGCTCCGGGGCGGGGGGCTTCGTCGATCAGGAGCACGCCCTCCGCGCGAAGGCGCGTCAGGGTCTTTTCGAGATCGTCGACGTCGTAGGCCAGATGATGCAGACCCCCGCCGCGCTTGGCGAGAAACTTCGATACGGGCGAATCATCCGTCGCCGGTTCGACCAGCTCGATTCGTTGTGATCCCGCGCTCATAACCAGCACGTTGACCTTCTGATCCGCGACGTATTCCACCTCGCCCGCAGTCAGCCCGAGAGCTTCGTAGGACGCGCGAGCCTCCGCGATCTTCTCGACGACGATGGCGACGTGGTTCAGGCCGCGAACGAGCCCCTCGAGTTCCTGCATGGCTCAGAGTACCTCGGGCGGATGGTAGTGGCCGAAGACCTCCCCGAGGACCTCGCAGATCTCGCCGACGGTCGCGTAGGCCTCGACGGCTTCGAGAATGCTCGGCATCACGTTGGCAGATCCCTTCGCGGCCAGGCCGATCGCAGCAAGGGTCGCGGTCACGCGCTTGGAGTCCCGCTCTCGACGTACTCGCGCGAGCTCGGCCAGGACTTCGTCCTTGGCGCTGGCATCGGGCCGGAAGAGCTCGGGGTCTCCCTCTTCGATCTGATAGCTATTCACGCCGACAACCGTGCGCTCACCGGATTCTACATCGCGTTGCCACTGGAGTGCCGCGTGATGAATTTCACGCTGCATGAATCCGGCTTCGATGGCTGCAACGGCACCGCCCAGATCGTCAACCTTGTTGATCAACGCCTGCGTGTCGGCTTCCAGGACGTCGGTCAGCTCTTCGATCAATGGCGCGCCGCCCAGGGGATCGATCACGTCCGCGACTCCGGATTCCTCCGCCAGCACCTGTTGGGTGCGCAGAGCGAGTCGCGCGGAAGCCTCGCTGGGCAGCGAAAGCGCTTCGTCGCGCGAATTCGTGTGCAAGGACTGGGTTCCGCCGAGAATGGCTGCGAGCGCCTGAATCGTTACGCGCACGACGTTCGTATCGGGTTGTTGCGACGTCAACATCGAACCCGCGGTCTGCGTGTGAAAACGCAGCATCCAGCTCTTCGGGTTCTTGGCCCCGAACTCCTCGCGCATGATGCGTGCCCACATGCGGCGGGCCGCGCGGAACTTCGCAACCTCCTCGAACAGATTGTTGTGAGCATTGAAGAAGAACGAGAGTCGTTGCGCGAACGCATCGACCTCGAGCCCGGCATCGATCGCCGCTCGTACGTACGCGCGCGCATTCGACAAGGTGAAGGCCAGCTCTTGCACCGCGGTCGAGCCCGCTTCGCGAATGTGATACCCAGATATGGAGATCGTGTTCCAGCGCGGTGCGTATTCCGAACAGAAGGCCATCAGGTCGGTAGTCAGACGTAGCGAGGCGCGCTCGGGGAAGCGATAGTTCCCGCGCGCAACGTACTCCTTCAAGATATCGTTCTGCACGGTCCCACGGATGTGATCGGGATCGACGCCTTGCTTGCGCGCCAGGGCCACGTACATGCAGAGCAAGATAGGTGCCGTGGCGTTGATCGTCATCGACGTCGAAACGTCGCCGAGGGGAATGCCCTCGAAGAGCTGCTCGACGTCGGCCAGACTGTTGATCGGCACGCCCACCTTGCCCACCTCGGGTTCGGCCAGGGGGTGGTCGGAGTCGTACCCGATCTGGGTAGGCAAGTCGAAGGCCGTCGAAAGCCCGGTCTGCCCGCTATCGAGCAGCATGCGGAAGCGCTGGTTCGTCTCCCGGGCACTCGCGAAGCCCGCGTACTGGCGCATGGTCCAGAAGCGGCCCCGATACATCGTCGGTCGAATGCCACGCGTGTAAGGATAGGTACCGGGATCCCCGCCGTCCGAGGTCGCGCCATAGAGGGGCTTCAAACGCAGTCCCGAAGGCGTCTCGAAGACGGGACGCCGCTCCGGCTGGCGAGCGACCGCCGGCTGGTGGACGGTTTTCTCCCACACGGAGGGTTCCGAAGCGGCGGATTGGGGTCGAATGGAAGGGCCCGACGGCATAGGGCGCGGATTCTACGATGAACGCCCGTACCGGCTACGCTGGAAGAAAGCGAATAGCACCGATACGGTCCCGTATCACCCCCACTTCGCACCCCTGGAGTCCCGGATCACCATGAAACAGCTCTTCGCTAGCATTGGAATCCTCGTCGCCGTGGGTATCGGGCTCCTCATCCTCCAGCGCTCGTTTTCGACCGGAGGCCGCCACGACGGCGACGGAAAGGGAATCGAGGCGCTGGAAACCGGCTCCGGCTCCGCAGCCGAGCAGGGCCAGCTCGAAGCGACCGAGCCTCTCGAGAGCGCCGGCGTGACGAACGCTGCGGAGCTCAGCGCGGGATCGCTCGCCGACTCCGCGAGCTCCCGCCAGCCCGCCAGGCACGCGGGTCTGGCCCGCGAAGGCCGGATCGTAATCCCTTCGGGTAGCCCGTCGGACCCTACCTTGCGGGTGCTCTTCTTGAAGACAAAGCTCACACCCAACGAGATTTACGGCAAGGCAGGGGTCACGAGCGAACGGGTGCACGGACTCTCCGGAGCTGTCCTTGCCGCGGCGAGAGTCGAACCCGATGGCTCGTTCACCTTTCAGCTGGAGGAAAAGCACACCGAAGTCTGGGCAGCGATCGACGGACGGTTTCTGTTCTCCCTGGCTCCGACGCGCTTCGATTCAAAGGCTGACGAGACTCTCTTGCTCGAGGCCAGGTTGGGTGCAGCGATCCTCGGGAGCGTGATCGTCCCACCTCGTGAAGCAGGGAAACCCGATGAACCTGGGTCCTTCGCGGAAATGAGCGTCTCGCTGTTGCCGGACCAGGATCAGTTCGCCCTGATGAGCTCCGATGCGCATTGGCTGTTCAACCGTCACGTCCTCGTCGACGAGAACGGCACCTTCGAGTTTCGCGGCCTCGATCCGGTCCGCCCCTACGAAGCGGAGGTCGAATCCGAGAACCACGCAAATCAACAGCTGGACGACCTCGAGCTCTTCCCCGGACAGAGTCTTCGAGTCGAGGCGCGTTTGCGAGTCGGTGCTCGTTTGATCGGGCGGGTCATCGGCAACGATGAGCTGCCCGTCGCAGGGGCGACGGTCGAGGCGGTCAAGACGGTGATGTTCGGCTTCGCCGGTGATGCCCTTGCGAAAACCGAAACGGACGAGCAGGGTGCCTTCGACCTGAGCGGTGTGCCTCTCGGAAAGGCGACCATCATCGCAAAGGCCAAAGACCGGCTCGAGAGCCTACCGCTAACACTCAACGTGGCCGACGGCGAGATCAAGCGCAACCTCGAGCTGAAGATCGAGAGCGGCAACTCGATCACGGGCAGCGTCACCTGGGCCGATGGCAAACCGGCCGTGGATGCGAGAGTGAGGGTCGAATTCGATCCCGAGGCCATGATGGGCATGAGCGCCATGAACATGGCGCGCGGGGCATCCGGTTCGGGCCGCACGCGGGAAGACGGAAGCTTCTCCGTGCACGGACTCGGCAAGGGCCCGTTCCTCGTCACGGCTCGGAAGCGGCACAGGTCCGCGCCGGAGAACGCGGCCGAACACACCGCGGAGCAATCTGGCGTCCAACCCGGGGCGTCGATCCAGCTGATCTTGATCCCACCGACGACCCTCGTGGGTCGGGTCCTCGATCTGGATGGCCAACCCATCGAGAACTTCGAAATCCACGCCAGCTCGCAAGGGGCGGCCTTCTTCGTACCGGGGCAGACGGAGAAGCGCAGCTTCAGTGATCCCGACGGTCGCTTCGCAATCGAGGGTCTCGGGTCGGGCACATGGGCACTCGAAGCACGCGCCGCAGGCTACGGTCCATCGCAAGCCACCGAACGAGAGATCCCGGGCCCGAAGGTCCTGGACGAAAGCGAGGAGCTCGTCCTCGTTCTCGAGCCGGAAGCCAACGTCGCCGGCAAGGTGCTCGATCCAGACGGCAACCCGGTCTCCGGGGCCAAGGTGACGCTACAGACCGAACGCGAACGAACGGTCGCACGCCTGGCGGGTCAACTGGATCTGCCCGAGAGCTATTCCGATGAAGAGGGCGCCTTCGTGCTGGAAGGCCTGGCCAGCGGCGATTTGTCACTGGTCGCAACCCACAGACAGTATGCCGCCTCCGAGCCCCTGCCCCTCGAGCTCGAGGCCGGCGAGGTTCATGAGAACGTCGTGCTGCAACTTCGCAAGGGCGCGCGACTCAGCGGCGAGGTTTTCGACAAGGAAGGCAAGCTGGCTGCGGGAGCCCAGATCATCCTGCAGGATCCGAACAACTGGGACACACGCATGCAGAAGACCGATGCCAAGGGCGCTTTCCTCGTGGAGAACCTGCGCCCCGGGGTCTGGAACGTCACGGCCCTCGTGGGTCAGATCGACTCGATGGCGATCGATTCCAGTTCCGAGAACGGATCCGCGGCCGAGTCGACCTCGGCCTTCATGGAGAACATGCGCTTCACCATGGTGGATCTCGAGGACGGCCAGGAGGAGCACGTCATCCTGGGTGCACCGGCGGAGAATCCCGTCCTTGTCTCGGGCAAGGTCACGCATGGCGGCGAGGGCGCGGATGGCGCGATGGTCAGCTTCTTCCCCGACGGAGCCAAGGGGTTCAGCGCCATGAAGTTCACCGTGGTCAAGCCGAATGGCGGCTACGAGATCTCGCTGGACAAGCCCGGGCGCTATCACGTTCAGGTGCAGCTGAACACAACGGGCGGTTCGATGTCCCAAGAGAACGTCGAGTACAGCGAGCTCGTTCCCAACAAGGAGTCTCACAAACTCGATATCGAACTCCCCCTGGGAAGAATCGCCGGACGCGTGATCGGTCCGGATGGAAAGCCTTCCCCCAACACGCGCATGACGCTGACGACGGCAGGTGGCATGTCGATGGGCACAATCCTCGGTGGTCAGTACGCCGAGATCACGACGAATTCGAGCGGTAACTACACCTTCGACTTCTTGCGCTCGGGGGAATACGACCTCGCCGCGGGCGGAGCCTTGTTCGGCGGCGCCTTCGGAACCGGCAGCCCCCAGGGGCGCCTGATCAAGAGCGGCTTGAAGGTAAGCGAGGGGGCCCATCTCGACGGCATCGACTTTCGCTTGAAGGGAGCCGGCGACATCGCGGGCAAGATCGTCGATATGAACGGCAAGGCGATACAAAACGCGGCCATCTTCGTACGCGATTCCGAGGGTCGGCTCCTGGAACGTTTCTCGATGATCACGAGCGATCACGATGGCACCTTCCGCTACCGGGGCCTCCAGCCTGGCGACTATCAAGTCACCGCGCGAAAGGACGATCTCACCAGCCCCGACAGCGAATGGGTCAGCGTCCGTGAGGGCGGCTCGGCCAGGGTGAACGTCACGCTCTCGCCAGGTGCGATCCTGTTGGTCACCGTCACCGACAAGACCACCGAGAACCTCCCCGATGCCAAGGTCAGCGTGACGGACGAAGCGGGCCGTGAGTTGCACGGCATGATCTCGTATCAGGAGATCCTGCAGAACATCGGCGGCTTTCATTCCGACGAATACCGCTTCGGACCGTTGGCGCCGGGCAAGTACACGGTGCGCGCCGTCGCCACCGATGCGCGCGACGCCAAGCGCGTCGTGCGCGTCGCCCCGGGCGAGAAGCAGAGGAAAGTGCGCCTGCGTTTGCGGTGAGTCCTGGGAGCTCCGGAAACGGGCCTGGAGCCCCCACATACAAAACCATTACGCACGCGCACCCCCCTGAGGGGCACCCGCGCGATTTGCGAGGCGACCAAAAGGCCTCCCCGAGCCGAAAGAAGGCTAGCCTCTGCCCCGAATTCCCGGGGACGGGTCCGAATGTCGGTCCAACGCACGAGCTCAAAACTCCTGTTCATCGGCGTCCTTGGCGCGATCGGCGGGGTCTACCTACTGGGTCAACTGATGCTCCACCGTTCCGACGGGAGAGTGGCCAATCCGCAAGAGGTGGCTGAAATCCTCGCTGAAAAGCCCCCCCACGGGAGTGCCGAGACTCCGACCCAGCCGAGTCTGTCCGAGTCCGAAACGCAAACAGCGACGGAACCGAAGACCCAGGATGCGGAACTCGCCACACGGCTCCGATCAACGCCGACCCTGGACGAGCCATCACAACCTGCTGCCAAGCGAAGGTGGGAGATCTCGGGGCAAGTCTTCGTCCCCCCCACCAGCCCGGTCGACGCGACGCTGCATCTCGTGGCCCGACCAACGGCCCCCGCGACGCTCTTCGAGCCCTGGAATCCCCCGGACTGGAACGACCGCGGCGAGGGCGATCAGGCCGTAGCCCAGGTCGCTTCCGACGGCAGCTTCCGGTTGATCCTGCCGGTGCACTGGGAACGCGCGTTCATCGACCTGTCCGGTCGCTATCTCTACTTCGACCAGCCACTGGAGGTCATCCAGGAAGCACGAACCGATGGTGCTCCCCTGTTCCTTCGCCCGCGCCTCGGCGCCTGGGTTCGTGGAAGGCTGCACGGCTTGAACGGCGAGCAACTTGCCGAGAACTTCATACGCCGCACACGGGTCAGTGCCGTCCCCGATCTCGATGCGCTGCGCGATGCCCTAGCCCAGGGTGGACTCAGTCGACTCATCACCGAACGCCTCAGCTCGCGACCGAACGACGAGGGCGTCTTCGAACTGCGTGGCATGCCGGCACTGACCTCGTTCCTCGTGGCTCCCGTCGCCGAGGGGCTTCTGCCGGGAAAGGCCACCCTGCTGCATGCGCAACCCGGAGCCGAACTGGATGTCGATTTCGACATGGCCCCGGGCAAAACGATCCGCGGCACGGTCACCGACACCGAGGGGCGGCCGTTGAGTGGTGCGCGAGTCAGCTATCACGGAGACCTTGAACTGGATGGCTTCGCACCGCTCTTCGGGCCCTGGGCCGTTATCGATGGCAGCGACGAGAGCGGGCTCTTCGAACTGCATGGCCTGCCGGCGCGCGCCGAGCTGGCCCTCGACTGCGAGCTCGAGGGCTGGATCCTCTCCACCCCGCTCGTGGTCGACACCACGGGTCCGGCGAGCGCTCCAGCGACGGAATCTTCGAGCCCTCCAGCCGAGCTGGTGGAGGCCATCCTGCAACGCGGGCACATCCTGGAGGGCCGCGTCGCCTGGGCCGATGGAAGTCCAGCCCCCGGGTTCCAGGTTCGCCTCGAGCGTCGCTCACGCGAGGTCCTTGCGCTCACGACCGACGCCGAGGGACGTTTTCGCGCCACCGGCCTGAGCGCCCATCCGTTCACCTTGATCGCCTCGGGTGTCGAATCGCTCGATCCCGCCCGCAACCGGGTCGGATGGCAGCGATTGGCGTCGGTCGATCCGACGACGAGCGGGCTGCAGGTCACGCTGGGTCAAGGTGCACCGCTGGACGGGACCGTCCGCACGATCGGTGGCGAACGCGTGCACGACTACGAACTGCTCGTCATGCCGCTCGATGTCGAGGGGAGCCCCGACGGGTTCCGCGCGAGCTTCACGAGCCTCCCCGGAACACCCGTCACGGAAAAGACCGCGGGCCGATTCCGACTCGAGGGTCTGGCGCAAGGTGCGTGGAGCATCAGCGTACTGGCCCCCGGCTACGTCACCTCGAAGCCGCGGATCGTGCGCCTTCCGCGGACCGCCACCGCCGAACAGCTGTCCCTCGAGCTGATGGCGACGGGCTCGGCCACAGGAGCGATTCTCGACCCGGAAGGTCACCGGGTCGCCGGTGCGCGCCTGCGCAACCTCGTTTCATGGGAGGACGCCGACGGTCAGCAGCACATGGGCAGTGTCATGTCCAGCGACGAATGGCGCAGCGACGCCTATGGTCGTTTTCGCATCGGCGATCTCAAGCCCGGCACGCACCGCTGGATTGCCAGCGCGCCGGGTTTCGCGAACAGCCGCATGGTCGAAGTCCTGGTGCCGGCGGGCGGTCACCTGGATGAGATCCAGATCATGCTGCGTCGCGGAGGTCTATTGACGGGTACGTTGCTCGACGAACGCAACCAACCGGTCGCGGGGCGCTTCATCAGCGTCGCCCGCGCGGACTTTCTAGACGCCCGCACCGGGCGCACCGACACGGAAGGCAGTTTCGCCTTCAAGGAGCTGGAGCCAGGCAAGTGGCGTGTCTACGCCTTGCCCAACAGCAAGGACGGCAAAGGCGCCGGGTATGACGCCCCCCTCGAACAGCTGGCGCTCTCGAGCGAGGTCGTGATCCACGACGGTGACGAGAGCCACGTCATCCTCGGCGGACGCCCCGCCCCCGAGATCCTGGTCGGCCACTTGCACGGTAGCGTCGAGGATGCGCAAGGCAGAGCCCAGGAGGGGGTGCTGGTTTCCCTTGGCAAAAGCGGCCCCCTGAGCACACGCGCTCCCTATGGAAACCGCCTTCTGCAAGCCGAGACCAACACCGAGGGCCACTTCCTCTTCGAGGCCCTGGCCCTGGGCACGTACGACCTGTGTGCTTCTCCACCTACATCCACGGGGCTGGCAACGGGCGTCGTTCAGCGCATCACCCTGAGCGAGACAACGGACGAGATCGAGGAAGTCGCCGTTCGGCTTCAACCCGGCGGAGCCCTCGGGGGTCGCGTTGTCGACGGGGAGGGAAAAGCGATCCCGGGTGCCTCGATCTTCGTGCGCGAAGCAGATGGGGTCGTGCTGGCGCGCATCTCGGAGTTGACCTCCGACGCCGAGGGCCGCTTCCGCTACGCCGCACTTCTACCGGGACGCTACACCGTCCTCGCGCGAACCACGGACGGATCGACCGAGGAGAGCGAGGCACTGCTCGTCAGCGCAGGTTCGGAAACGACGACGGAGATCGTTCTGGTCCCGGGAACCTTGCTCTCGGTTCAACTGCGTTCCAGGGAAGGCGCCGCCCAGCCAGCGCGCGTACTCGTGCTGGACGAGCAGGGTCGCCGCGTCAACGGACTGGTCGGCATGGAGACCTTCCTACGCGAGATCGAGTCGGGCGTCACCAATCACGAACAGACAGTGGGGCCGCTCGCTCCCGGACTGTATCGGGTCTCCGCAACGCTCGAGGACGGACGCAAGGTCGAGGAAGCCGTGCGGCTCTCGGGCGCGCCCCTCGAGCGCGTGATCCTGCACGTCGAATAAGCAAACCCACACGTCGAAGAACCAGCCGGCACGTCGAATCGCCGGGATCAGGCCTGCTCGCGGGCCCAGGCGAGGAAGCGCTGCATGTCCTCGGGCATGGAACACTCGAAATGCACGGACTCCCCGCTGACGGGGTGTTCGAAGATGAGCCCGGCCGCGTGCAGAGCATGCCGCGCCATCGGCGGAGCCTGGCGGGGAAGCTCGACGCGCTTGCGTCCCGGGTAGACCCGGTCGCCAACCAGCGGATGCTCGATATGGGTCAGGTGCACGCGAATCTGATGTGTGCGGCCGGTCTTCGGCTGACACTCGAGGAGCGCAAAACGCCCCAGCCGTTCACGCGTCGTGTAGAAGGTCGAGGCCTCGAGTCCCTTGCCGCCCTTGGTCTTGTCCTCGGGTTCGCGGGGCTCTTCGCCGATGCGAAGGGGTTCGAGCCGCGGTTCGTCCTCCGGCCGCGGATTCTCGATCACGCTCATGCGATCGGAGCGCTTGCGCGAACGGCCGATCGGCGCCTCGATCCAGTCGGAATCGAAGCGTGGCACACCGTGAACCAGGGCGAGGTAGCGCTTCTCGACCTTGCGGTCGCGGAAGGCCGCGAGCAGGGCCGGGGCAGCGCGTTCCGACTTGGCGACGATCATGAGCCCGCTCGTGTCCGAGTCGAGCCGGTGCACGATACCGGGGCGGTCCTCGCCCTGGGGCGCGGGCAGCTCGCCCCAACGCGCGGCGGCCCATTCGGAGACGCTCCCGCCACGCACCACGCTGGTCGGGTGGGAAATCTGGCCCGCCGGCTTGTCGATGATCGCCAGATCCTCGTCTTCGAAGAGCACCCTGGGTTCGGCCTCGGAGGCCGCTCCGGAGCGCTCCCGGGCCCGGGGCACGCTACGGATCTCAATCTCTCCCCCGGTTTCCACACGTGCGGAGGGTCTCCGAAGGCACTCGCCCTCGAACCACACGCCTCCATCGAGGATCAGCTCCTTGAGACGGGTTCGTGAGATCTCGGGCAGAAGCTCGGCCAGGGCCCGATCCAGGCGCAGGCCTACCTGTGCCTGGGACAGCGACAATTTGCGCGGTACCGGTTCGTCCGTCGTTTCCGAGAGTTCCATGGAGAGCGTCCCCGCTGCGAAAAACGGCCCGGGACCAGGCGCTTCGGGCCGCTACTGTACGGAGGGCGTAGGGAAAACGGAGCGTCCGCCGCCAAGCGATTAGAATAAAGGTAACTGAAGTCAGACCTACGACCGGTTGCGAAGCGGAGACTCCTCGGTAACATCGTCGCGCTAGCGGGGTATCCACGGTCTCCAGGCGCCCTCCCGCGCCCCGGTCGATCCGTCTCTCGGACACCCGATTCCGCGATTCGAGCTTTGTCAGGAGGTACTTTCCGTGCTCGGAACCATCTTCACAACTGCGATCTATCTCTCCACCCTCGCCCTGTCGCCGCTTCCCCAGGACGCTCCCCCGGGCCTCGTTTTCGTCAAGGGTGTCAAAACCAAAGTCGGCAGCGACCCCAAGGACGTCGAGGCCTTCATCATGGCCAACGAAGACCGCGGGAACGTCTATGCCGGTGAGACTCCGCAGAACACCGTCGAGGTTGCGGACTTCTACCTCGGCGTGACCGAGATCACGAACGAGCAGTACGCCTCCTTCGTCTCCGCCACGAGCTCCAAGCCTCCCTACCTGTGGGGCGAAGCCGCTCTGGACAAGGGGCGCCTGGAGTTCTTGAAGGCCGAAGCCGAGAAGTCAAAGGCTGCCCGTGACGAGGGAAAGCGGCGTAAGCGCAAGACCTTCGATCCTGAAGCATGGTGGGAAGAGAACTGGCGCGGCGCCGAGTGGGAGGTTCCCTCCGTCAGAAAGACCCACCCGGTCGTCTACGTCACCTACGCCGACGCCGAGGCCTACGCCTCCTGGGCCGGCATGCGCCTCATGACGGAGTTCGAGTTCTACTGCGCTGCCCGCGGTAACTCCAGCCGCCTCTATCCCTGGGGCGACGAGTGGAGCGAGGGTACCCATTGCCAATCTCGCCAAGGCGACGAGGACGACTCCGTCCCCGTCGCGAGCTTCGAGCAGGGCGCCGTCAACGGCGTCTACGACCTGGCCGGCAACGTATGGGAATGGACCTCCAGCCCGTACACCGCATACGCCAAGTACGCGCCGATCAAGATCAAGAAAAAGACCGGCAGGAAGAAGACCGAGAAGCGCATCGAGGCCGGCTTCGATCCGAACATGCGCGTGCTCGTCTCTGGCTCCTTCAAGCAAGCCAAGGACGGTGTGCGCATTCCGACGCGCATGCCCACCGGCCGTGGCCAATCCGCCGAAGCCCTCGGCTTCCGCGTCGCCTCCAGCAAGGCTCCTGGCTTCGACGTCGCGGTGGACTTGCTTTACGATGCCATCGACTATCGTGTCCTGCCCCAGAACACCGAGTTCCTCGAACGGGCCACTTTGATCAAGCAGCGCTGGACGACCGAGACCGGCTCCGCCAACGCTCCGGGCTACGGCATCGTCACCGGCTACGAACGGATGCTCTTCACGCCGGTGGACAAGATCGATCAGGGCAGCCTCGCCAACCTGTTCAAGAGAACGATCGGGGAGCCGATCGTGGTCGGGTTCCTGTCACTCTCGAAGACCCTCGCCGCGCCCCTTCTCGACGGTGGAACGTACATCGTTTTCTACCGTGCAGCCAACAAGCTCCCCAAGCTCGACAAGGATGAGAGCGCGCCGGACTGGAGCCTCGTCGACGGTTTCGACGAAACCAGGGACAACTACTTCCTGTACACCCCCGACGGCACCCCCCAGGCAGCCTTCGCCGCGCAGGTTCCCGCCTTCGGGCGGATGGCACCGGGAGCCGTGGCATTGGAGCCCTACGTACCGCCCGAAAAGATCGACAAGGACAACCCCCCGCCGCCTCCGGTGGACACGCTGCGCTTCACGTTCACGATTCAGAGCACGAAGAAGAAGCGCGATGGGTTCAAGTTCGACTTGCCCATCAGGCTGAGGGTCGGCGACGTCGACCTCAGCTGGCAGTAGAGTCGGAGTCAGGGCTCGGAGGTCTGAGTTCGAGTGAGAAAGAGAGTTTGCGTCGAGAGTGTTCGATCACTCCCGACGCAAGGCGCTCACTCCAACCCGGCCAGGTTGCGCTCTAGCAGTTCGAGCTCGCGTTTCATCTCCTCGCAGCGCGTCTTCTCGGCTTCAACGACTTCCGGATCGGCACCGCGCAGGAACCCCTGGTTCTTCAACTTGCCCTCGGTGGCCCGCAGCCCCTTCCCCAGCTTCTCGACACGCCGCTTCAGAGTCGCACCGAGTTCCCCCAGATCCACATCCGCTCCCAGGGGGATGAACACCTCGAACGAACCGGCGATCGCGACCGCCGAGGACCCGGGACGTTCGGCGGACGCATGGATCACCAGGGACTCTAGATGGGCCAGGGCCTTGGCGCGAACGGCGCAGGCCTCGAGGACGGAACGATCGGAATCGTCCGGAGCCGCGACGATGGCGTACAGGGGTTTGCGATCGCCGATCGTGGTCAAGGCGCGAACCGAGCGCACGGCGTGCACGAGGCCCTGGAGAAGTTCGATCTCGGCCTCGGCAGCGGCGTCCTCGCGCCCGGCAGTTTCCAGCCAGGCGGAGCTGATCAGCATGCCCTCACCACTTCCCTTGGGACGGGTCTCGGCACACGCCTTCCAGAGAATCTCGGTCTGGAAGGGCATGATGGGATGCAGCAGGGCCAACCAACCGTTGAGGGTCGTGGCCAGCGTGTGACGGGCACGTGCGGCGGACTCGTCATCCGCCTCCAAACGCGACTTCACCAGCTCCAGATACCAGTCACAGAAGTCGTTCCAGACGAAACGATACAGCACCGTCGCAGCATCGTTGAAGCGGTACTGCTCGTAGGCCTCGGTGACCTCGCTCGTCGTGCGGGCGAGGCGTGAGAGGATCCAGCGGTCCTCGAGGGCCCAGCTTTCGTCCGGCGCAGGGGCGTTGTCGGGGTCGTAGCTTTCGAGGTGCCCGAGAGCGAAGCGCACCGCGTTCCATACCTTGTTGGTGAAGCGCCGGCCCATCTCGAAGCGATCCTCCGACAGCTTGACGTCCTGCCCTTCCCGCGTGAGCAACACGAGACTCATGCGCACGGCGTCCGCGCCGTACTGTTCGATCATGTCGATCGGATCGATGCCGTTGCCGGCGCTCTTCGACATGCGCTTGCCCTTGCCATCGAGCACGGTGGCGTGCACATAGCACGTCGAGAAGGGGCAACGCTCCTCCATGGGCAGGTGATCGAGGAACTCGTAGCCAGCCATCACCATGCGCGCCACCCACAGGTAGATGATCTCGCGCGCGGTCGAAAGAAAGTGCGTCGAATAGAAGCGCTTCAGGTCCGGTGTCTTGTCCGGCCAACCCAGGGTTGCGAAGGGCCACAGCCACGACGACGCCCACGTGTCCAACACGTCCTCGTCCTGCGACACGATAGGCTTGCCCGTCTGCGGGTGGGCGCTGCCGATTTCCAGATCGTCGCGCGAAGCGACGGGCACGCCGTCTTCGTCGTACCAAACTGGGATCCGATGCCCCCACCACAACTGACGCGAGACGCACCAGTCCTGCACGTTCTCGAGCCAATCGAGATAGACCTTGGTCCAGCGCTCGGGACGGAAATTGAGGCTGCCGTTCTTGACCGCCTCGATGGCAGGCACGGCCAAGGGTCCCATCTTCACGAACCACTGCTCGCTGACGAGTGGCTCGATCAGGCTCTTCGAGCGATCGGAGATAGGCACGTTGTGTTGATAGGTCTCGGTCTTTTCCAGGAGACCGAGACCGTCCATCTGGGCCACGACTTGCTTGCGCGCCGCTTCGCGCGAGAGTCCGGCGAAGGGGCCCGCGTTCTCGTTCAGCTTGCCGTCCTTCTCGAGGATGTTGATCACCGGTAGACCGGCGCGTTGACCGCGTTCGTAGTCGGCGGGATCGTGACCGGGGGTCAGCTTGACCGCCCCCGTGCCAAAGCCCTTGTCCACGGTATCGTCGGCGACGATGGGAATCTCGCGGTCGACGAAGGGCAACAGCACGTGCTTGCCCACGAGGCCCTTGTAGCGCTCGTCTTCGGGATGCACCGCGACACCGGTGTCCCCCAGCATCGTCTCCGGCCGGGTCGTGGCCACGATCAAGTGCACGTCGCTGTCCTTCACCGGGTACTTCAGGAAGTACATCTTGCCCTTCAACGGAGTCATCTCGACTTCGTCGTCCGACACGGCGGTTTGCAGGACGCAGTCCCAGTTCACGATCCGCGCGCCACGATAGACGAGCCCCTTCTCCCACAATCGCACGAAGGCCTCGCGCACGGCGCGCGACATGTGCGGCTCGAAGGTGAAGCGGGTGCGCGTCCAGTCGCAGGACGAGCCCAGGCGGCGGTACTGCTCGAGGATCTTGTTGCCGTGAATCTCCTTCCACTCCCAGATCTTCTCGACGAAAGCCTCGCGACCGAGATCCTGGCGCGTCTTGCCCTGCTCTTGGTAGAGCTTCTTCTCGACGACGGCCTGGGTTGCGATGCCGGCGTGGTCGGTACCGGGCAACCAGAGCGCGTCGCGACCGCGCATGCGCTGAAAGCGGATCACGATGTCCTGCAGGGTACCGTTCAAGGCGTGGCCCATGTGCAGGACCCCCGTAACGTTGGGCGGGGGGATCATGATCACGTAGGGTTCGCGCCCCCCGGGATCCTCTGCGGGGGTGAAGGCACCCTGGTCTGTCCAGGCCTGGTAGATCTCGGCTTCGTGGGCGTGCGGGTCGTAGCGTGAGTCGAGTTTCATGGCGGTCGTCGCCGTTTCGCGGGCCGCCATTACGGCCCTTCACGAAACGGGGGCGCCCACTTCAACCGGCGCGCCACGGAGCGTCAAGGAAGCTCGGTATCTCGGTATCAACCGAGAACGTCGGAGACGCCCCGTAGCGGGCTCGCGAGGAGGGCGCTCGCGGCGCTCGCCTCCAAGCTGACGTCGGCCGGTCGCACCCGCTCGAGGCCGCGATCCGCGCGCACCCCTTCCCGGATGGCTTGCGCGATCGCGTCATCATCGTCACCGCGCTGGCGCAGGATCGCGCGGGCGAGCTGGGCGCGGGAAACGCGTTCGGGACCCGCGACGTGCAGGAGGCCGCAGGCGTCACCGAGACACAGCTCGACGAGGGCCGTCGCGGCCTCGCTCACCTCCAAGGGCGTGCGCCACTCGTCCGTGAAGAGGGTCGGTGTCTCGTCGCGCCCGAGAGCGGCCACGAGGGCATCGGAAGCCCCGAGCCCACGCCCGAACGAATCGCCGTAGAGCAGCGGCAGACGGCAGACGAGCGCATCGGGATTGGCCTGCAACACGCGCTCTTCGCCCTCCGCCTTGGACTGTCCGTAGACCGACAGTGGATGCGGAGGATCCTCGGTCACGTAGCGCTCGCCCCGGGGGGGCGCGCCGCCGAAGACCAGGTCGCTCGAGACGTGGACGATCCGCGCCCCATAGCTTCGCGCCAGACGCGCGAGGCCCCCGGGCATTGCACCGTTGATCTC
The DNA here is from genome assembly GCA_965662355.1 of Planctomycetota bacterium. Lineage (GTDB taxonomy): Bacteria > Planctomycetota > UBA1135 > UBA1135. The sequence continues at coordinate 83,713 of CBFIHP010000007.1, forward strand.
ACGCGCAGCGTCCGGTTCGCGCTCGCAATCGGCCATGCGACTCATCGCCGCGGCGACGATGACCCCCGTCGGCTGCGTGTTGGAGAAGAGCCGCACGTTTTCGATGGCCTTGTGTCCCTCCCAAACCACCGACCGGGCATTTTGGGGCAGCGCTACCGGATGGCGCTCGGGGTGGCGACAGGCGGCGAAAACGCGCTCGAAGCGCTCCGCTCCGGCTCGCACGAGGTGTGCGCCGAGAAAGCCGCTGGAGCCCAGCACCAGGAGGGTCGATCGTGAAACTTCGCTCACAGCGGAACTCTAGCCCGCAAGGCCTTGCAACCGTTAGGGTGTCCACCTGGTTTGGTGAATGCACACCCCGATTCCCCCTCCCCGGCGACCATGAGCTCGCTGGGTGCAGCCCCCTACAAGCGCGCTGTCGTCGTCGTGAACCCGATCTCGGGCCGCGGCCAGGGTGTCGCCGCAGCCGTCGAGTTGCAAAACGGCCTGCGCGAACGTGGGGTCCACGTGGACATGCTGGAGACCCGTGCGCGTGGACATGCCTTCACCGAACTCCGTAGCCTGAAGGAGCGCGTCGATCTCGTCGTTGCGGTCGGGGGCGATGGAACCCTGCGCGAGGTCTTCGACGGCCTGGTGGATCCGGAAACCGCAGTGGCGTTGCTCCCCTACGGAACGGCCAACGTGCTCGCACAGATGCTGGGGCTTCCGCGCGATGTGCATCATGCACTGGACATCATCTGCACCGGTCACGTGCAGAACATCGACACCGCCCGCGTGAATGGCAACCTCTCGTCCTCCTGCACCGGAGTCGGCTTCGACGCTTACACCGTACGCGCCGTCGAGCGCCGCCGAAACGGGCCGATCACGAAGTGGAACTACGTGCGCGCGATCGCAGGCGAGATCGTTCACTATTGCCATCCGAAACTCTCGGTCGAAATCGACGGCACCAAGGTGAAGGGCACTTTTGCCTTCTGTCTCGTCGCGAACACGAAGGAGTATGGTGGCTTTCTGAAGTTGGACCCCGAGGCCAAACTGGACGATCGCCAGTTCGAGGTCTACCTGTTTCCGGCCGCCGGTTGGCCGGGGTTGATCCGTGGGCTGGTGCACGGAACCCTCAAGCACCTCCCGGGAGCCGGGGTCGAGATGCGCCGCGGGCAATCGGTGCGCGTCACGGCGGAGGAGCCCTGTCCTTTTCAGATCGACGGTGATCTAGGTGGAGAAACCCCGCTCGAGCTGGAGTTGATGCCTAACCAGTACCGTCTGCTGGTACCGTAGCGCCCATGGCAACCCGTCCCACCGTTCAGATCGCCGATCGCAGTGTCGGCGGAGGCTCGCTCTTTCTGATCGCCGGCCCCTGCGTACTCGAGAACAGGGAACTGGCGCTGCGCATCGCCGGCGAGCTGGCCGAGCTGACCGCGGCCCGAGACCTTCCTTTCGTGTTCAAGGCCAGCTTCGACAAGGCCAACCGCACCAGTGTGAAGGGCGTTCGCGGACCGGGTATGGAGGCGGGGTTGGAGCTCCTGGCCGAAGTACGCGAGAAGACCGGGGTGCCGGTTCTCACCGACGTGCACCTGCCCGAGCAGTGCGGTCCTGCCGCCGAGCATGTCGACGTGCTGCAGATCCCGGCCTTCCTGTGTCGGCAAACCGACCTCTTGCTGGCGGCCGCGGAGACGGGCAAGACGATCAACGTCAAGAAGGGTCAATTCCTCGCGCCCTGGGACATGCGCTTCGTGACGGAAAAGTGTGCCTCCACGGGCAACCGCAACCTGCTCGTCACGGAACGGGGCTCGTTCTTCGGCTACGGGCGGCTCGTCGTGGACATGGACGGCTTGCGCGACCTGTCCGCCACCGGCTTTCCGGTGGTCTTCGACGCCACGCATTCCGTTCAGCGACCCGGTAGCGGCGAAGGCAAGACGGGCGGCGATCGCGAAGGCGTCCCGGCCCTCGCCCGGGCGGCGGTCGCGACGGGCAACGTGGACGGACTCTTCTTCGAGGTCCACCCCGACCCTGAGTCCTCCCCCTCCGACGGAGCCAACATGGTCCGCCTCGAACAATTTGCGGACGTGCTCGACGGGGTATTGCGCATCCACCGGGCCCGGGAATAGCCCGGGACGGAAATGGGGCTGCGACCGGCTACAGGGCCCGGACGAAAGAATTTCGCCTTTTTGGGCTGTCCCTGGGGCGGATTTTGGTCTCAAATGGCGGCGCCATAAGCTGCTTATCAACAACGGTTTACGGCACTTCATTGCTCTAGGAAATAGGTTTTCAGACGCCCGATTTGCCTTTTGCGAATTCCTGGGTATGTTTCCCTCGCTCCCAAACGATGGCACGACAAGGGCAAACCAGTCGAGAGGCTGGGGCGCAAAGCCACGGGCCCCTCCGGGCAGCCGAGCTACCGAATGTCGTCGACCCTCCCGGGCGTCATCCGATGGGGCAAAACGGGCTTCGAGCCCGCTCCGGTAAGAGCCGATCCGAACCTCCTGATGCCCCGTGGGGCAAAGGAGCGGAACGAACTCCCCGCGGGCGGAGGAGGGCCCATGCGAACGCATTCATTCACATGTCGAAAAGGCCCCAAAAGTGGACGACTCGAAAACGGGATCGTCTCGAAAGTAGCGCCACGCGACGAAAATCTTTGCGTTCGCCCCTTCACACCCTGGTCACCACCAACACCCAAAGAGTCCGGAGTGAACTAGAGAACCCCTACGAATACGGCGGGCCCAGTGGGGACCGGGAACGCCGTAGTCGAGGGAGGAGATGCGAGGTCGGAATGCAGATGGGGACCTGCTCTTTCGACCACCATCCCGCCTATGCCCTTTTTGGGGAAGAAGGGCAATTGCGATTTTTGTTCAACGGGGAGACCCAGAGATGAGGATCGTTGACTCGCGCTAGCGAGTCCGCAAGGCGGGATCTTCGGGGGCGTGGACTACGGTTCGCGTCCCCGTTTTTTTTTGCCGCCGCTCCCCTAAGCGTGGAAGCGATCTTTCAAGCGCTCCAGCAGCCGCGTGTGAATCTTGTACACGCGCGACTCCGACAGGTTCGTGAGCCCGCCGATCTCGCGCATCGAAAGTTCCTCCCAGTAGCGCAGATACACGATCCGCGACTCGAGCTCGGTCATCTTCTGGGCCATGAGGCGCATGAGCTCCGTACGCGTGAGGCTCTCCCCGATCACCGATTCCCGTGGATCCGCGACGACCTCGAGGGTTATGGGTTCGTCCCTGCGGTAGTTGTTCGTGTTGTTCGCGCCGGGCAGTCCGATGCCGAAGAGAAGCTCGAATTCCTCGACGGAGAGGCCCATGGCGAGGGCCACTTCTTCGTCGAAAGGTTCGCGCTCGAGATTGGCCCGGAGGCGCTCCAGGGTGCGCTTTTTCTCCTCGACACGCTGGCGCCAGGGGCGCGGCAACCAGTCCTGGCTGCGCAGCTCGTCGAGGATGGCGCCACGGATACGGGTATCCGCGTAGGTTTGGAATCGGACGCGTCGGGCAGGGTCGTAGCTCGCAATGGCCCCCATGAGACCGACGTTGCCAGCCGTTAGCAGGTCACCGCGGTCCACGAAGCGGGGTAGGCGGGCAGAGAAGCTCGCCACGGCCACGCGTACGAGGCGCTGATAGTCCTCGACGAGGAGGTTGCGCGCGTCATCGGTGGGCGAACGCCAATAGGAATTCCAAAGCGCCTCGGTCTTCGAGACGACGGCTGCGGTTGCCCCCCCCTTTGGAAGCTTGCCGGCTAGGACTCGCGTTCGCATTGTTTGTTCCTTCGGGAACCCCGGTGTTGCGGGCCAAAAGACCAGCATTGGGCTCCGTTGGGTTCGTCTGAATCCACAAAGTGCGGCCACGTTTCAAGCACTTCTAGCGATGCAAGAGCATTTCCCGAGTGAGCTGGATGGGCAACGCACATCAAAACGTGCTCCATTTGATGTTTCGCGCCAATCCAGGAGCGAATTGGTACCGCTCGGGTCAAGACGCTGGCACGTCAAAAAAAAACGTGAAAACGGTCCACTTCCTGAGTTCGCGTCCCCTTGCGGCGGCTGAAACAGCGCTGGAACGCGGCTCAAGAGCCCTCCACAGGCGAGTGCGTTTCCCGCGGGTCGCTATCGTGCGGAGCATCGTCGGGAGCATATCCAAGCTCCTGCATGACGCTGCGCTCCGCCGCGCGCATGCGCTCTCGATCCACATCTTCGTGATCGTCGTAGCCACAGAGATGCAACGCCCCGTGAACGATGTAGAGGAGGAGTTCGCGTTCGAAAGCCACTCCGCGCTCGGCGGCCACAACGCGCGCGCGGTCGACGGACACGTAGAGTTCGCCGGCCGGACCGTCCTCGTCCTCGCCGAGGTCGAAACTGATCACATCGGTCAGCGTGGGATCACCGAGATGGGCTTCGTGCATCTCCGCCAGGACAGGGTCGCTGACGAAGACGACCGAGAGTCCACAGCAGGGCCGCTGACCGTGGCGCAGGGCCGCGTGGACGGCCTCCAGCACCGCTTCGTCGGCAAGCGAAGGGGTCCCCTCGATGCTCCAATGAACCTCGCTAGCGCCAGGAGCTTCGCTCACGCGCTGGAGCCCTCCCCATCCCTGGAATCCCTGGCCTCTCCGCGGTGGGGCTCGGGACTACCGGAACTGGTCTCGTACGCCCGTACGATCTGCTCCACGAGCGGGTGGCGCACGATGTCCTTGAGGGTGAATTCCACGACACCGATCCCCGCATGGCCCCGGAGGCGGCGCACGGCATCGTTCAGGCCGCTCTTTTGATCGCGGTGGAGGTCGGTCTGCGTCGGATCGCCCGTGACGACCATGCACGAGCCCTCGCCCAGGCGTGTGAGGAACATCTTCATCTGGGCGACGGTCGTGTTCTGGGCTTCGTCGAGGATGACGAAGGAGTTGGCCAGGGTGCGTCCGCGCATGTAAGCGAGCGGGGCGATCTCGATCACGCCTGCTTCCTCGAGCCGGCTGGCTTCCTCGAAGCCGATCATCTCGAAGAGCGCGTCATAGACGGGGCGCATGTACGGACTCAACTTGGCCTGCAAGTCGCCCGGCAGGAAGCCCAGGTTTTCTCCCGCCTCGACGACCGGACGCGTGATCACGAGGCGTCGGCACGCTCCGCTGCGCATGCGGCGCACGGCGGCTGCAACGGCCAAGAAGGTCTTGCCCGTACCGGCGACGCCGCAACCGAAGGTCAGTGTGTTCTCCTCGATCGATTCCAGGTAGCGCCGTTGCGAAGCCGAGCGCGGTTCGATCGCGCGCAGCCGCACGTTCAGCTTCGTGGGCTTCACCTCGTGCCGACTGGCGTGTGTGTCGACCCCGCGCTCCAGGGATTCCGGCGGGCGCGCGAAAGCCGCACGCGTGTCCTCGCGCAGCTCTTCATCCACCTTCCCGCCCTTGGGAATCAGGATCTCCTCGACTGTCGCGGGGTCGAGCAGACGACCTTTGCGCAGCTTGCCCAGAAGATGCTCGAGGCGACGTTGGGCCTCGACAATCGCGGCGTCGTCGCCCTTCAGGCGCAGGTTGCCCGCACGCGTATAGATCTCGATGTCGAGCGACTGGCGCAAGAGCTTCGCGTGACGGTCGTACGGTCCGAGGACCTGGATGGCTTCCTCGTGGGAGCGGAGGGGGATGGTGATCTCGATCAAGGTGCTGTTCCTTATACGTTCCTCATCAGCTCACGACGAGGGGCAACAAAAAAACGGCCGTGGGAACGGTGAAGAGGAAGCTGTCGAGGACGTCCAGAACACCACCCGCCGCTCCGACCCAGGTGCTGGAGTCCTTGACGCCAGCGTTGCGTTTCACCCAGCTCTCGGCGAGGTCGCCGGCCTGGGCACTCAGGTTCAAGGTGGCCCCGAAGACCGCGCCCAGGAGCGCGTGCGAGGAATCGATGATCAGGGGCATGCAGATCGCACCGGCGACGCTTCCGGCCACGAGCGAAGCGACACATCCCGCAACGGTTTTGCCAGGCGAAAGCTTCGGGAAGGGGTGGCGCCTGCCGATCTTACGCCCCACGAAGTACCCGAAGATGTCGCCGATCTTCGAGAGGATGACGAGGAGCACCAATCCCCCCGTGCCATAGACCAGGCCCAAGGGCACGAGCGCAAAGAGCGAGGGAAAGATCCACAGGGAAAGGCCGATGGCCCAGCGAGCGCGCTCGCGCCCCTCGCCGCTGCCGAAGACGGCGCGATAGAGGGCATCGATGTTCAAGAGCAGCGTCAGCCCAAGGGAGATCCCGTACCACAGAGCGATCTTGCTCGTGCCCATCTCACTCGCGCCTATCACGCCCATGTCCAGGGTGTGCAGCAGCCCGAAAGCCGGCACCAGCCCCGCAGCGAAAACGGACACGAACAACGCCCGGTACAGATGCATGCTCGCCAGTCGCCCCATGCGCGAGGCCTCCAGGGCACACAGAAGTGCCAGGCCGAAGGCTGCGTACAGGGGACCGTGGCCGGGGGCCGCGCGAGTGTCCGCATACAGCAGCCCCGCGGCCCCGAGGGCCAGGAGCGCTCCGGTTAAGACGCGGCGCGCGAGTGAACTCATGGAGCGGTGTGAGTCATGTCGGGGCCACGCAAGCCAGGCCCTAACCCTTCACGGCTCCGTTGGCCTGGGCCGCTGCGGGCTTGTCGGGTAACGCCCCGTACTTGCGCACGCGCGCTGCGTATGCCTCGATCGCCCGCACGAGCTCCTGTTCGCGAAACTCCGGCCAACAGACTTCCGAAACGTAGAGTTCCGAGTACGAGACCTGCCACAGGAGAAAGTTCGAGAGACGCATCTCGCCGGCGGTGCGAATCAGAAGGTCGGGGTCCGGTGTCGTGGGATCGTAGAGATAACTGCGCAGCGTCTCTTCATCGATCGACGCAGGATCGAGCCGACCGGCCTTCACGTCGTAGGCGACATCGCGCACGGCGTCGGCCAGTTCGGCACGCGAACCATAGGACAGAGCCAACCGCAGGAGCATGCCGTTATTCCCGCTGGTCAGCTTTTCGGTGCTGCGCAGCTCGTCGAGCGCGGGTTCCGGCAAGTCGTCCAGGCGGCCGATGCCGCGCAGCCGAACGTCGTTGTCCATCAGCGTCTTGCGTTCCCCCACGAGGAAGAGGCGCAGAAGGCGCATCAGATAGCGCACTTCGGGGCGCGGACGCTTCCAGTTCTCAACGGAAAAGGCGTAGAGCGTAAGGCTCTTGACCCCCATGCGCGCACACGTGGTCGTCGTTTCGCGCACGGAATCGATGCCCTCACGGTGTCCGAAGATGCGACGCTTGCCCTTCTCCTGGGCCCAGCGCCCGTTGCCATCCATGATGATGGCGATGTGCTCGGGGAAAGCGCCATCGAGCTGGGGGCGCACGATCTCGGGACCGGACCTGTCCTTGGTCTCCAGGCTGGCCTCGCCATGCCCTTCCGTCTTCGCGCGTTGGCTCATGGACGCCTTCCCTCTACGCCCCCGCTCCGGCCGTCTTGGCACGGGCTTCTTGCGTACAGGGAATCACCTGATCGCGCTCCGGACCGACCGACAAGAGATCGATCGGCGTGCCGACGCTCGTTTCGAGCCACTCGACGTATCCGCGAGCCGCCTCGGGCAGGTCCATGAAGTGGCGCACCGCGGTGATGTCCTCTTTCCAGCCGGGCCTCATCTCGATGATGGGTCGCACCCCATCCAGACAAGCCAGGTGCCCCGGGTAGATGCCGGGGTCACGATCACCGCGATCGTCATACTCGTACCCGATGCACACCGGAATCTCGTCGAAGCCCGAGAGCACGTCCAGGTTGGTCATCACCCAACCGGTCGCACCGTTCAGATCGAAAGCGAAGCGCAGGGCGACCAGATCGATCCATCCGCAACGACGCGGTCTGCCGGTCGTCGCACCGTATTCGTTGCCGAGATCACGCAGACGCACGCCTGCACCGCCTTCGTCCTCGGAGGGGAAGGGCCCTTCGCCCACGCGGGTGCAGTAGGCCTTGGCGATCCCGAGCACGCGCTCCAGCTTCGTCGGTGGGAAGCCACCGCCCGAACCGATCGAGGCGATGCCCGTGTTCGAAGAGGTGACGTAGGGATACGTGCCGTGATCGAGATCCAGCATCGCCCCCTGGGCGCCCTCGAAAAGGATGCGCTTGTCATCTCGGTAGGCCGAGCGAACTTCGTGTCCGGTGTCGGCGACGAAGGGCGCGAGGCGCTGGGCGACCGCCGCGTAGTGATCGAAGACCTCGCGCGGTGACATGGGCTCTTCGCCGTACACCTTTTCGAAGAGCGCGTTCTTCTCGGCAAGGGTGGGCTCGAGGCGCTGTTCGAAGCGCACGGGATCCACGAGGTCGGCCACACGCAGTCCCGTGCGCGCGGACTTGTCCGCGTAGCACGGACCGATGCCGCGCCCCGTCGTGCCGATACGGCCAGAGCCGCGCCAGCGTTCGGCAAAGCCATCGGTACGTTTGTGGTGTTCGAAGATCACGTGGGCGCTGGCGGAAACGCGCAGGCTCGCGGGCGTGACTTGCACACCGCGTTCGGCGAGTCCGTCGATCTCCTTGAACAGCACGAGCGGATCGACCGCCACCCCGTTGCCGATGAGGTTCACGGTCCCTGAGTGGAGAATTCCGGAAGGCAGGTGGTGAAGCACGAATTTCTCTTCACCTACGACGACGGTGTGACCGGCGTTGGCACCTCCTTGGCAGCGAACGACAACGTCTGCGTCGCGTGCCAGGAGGTCGATTATCTTGCCCTTGCCCTCGTCGCCCCACTGGGCCCCGAAGACGCTGAGAGTGGACATGTCGAGAAGGAGTGGGCTTTGGTAAGCGGCTGCTAGTAAGGGCTCTGGGCGACCACGGTATTGGCGCCGGGGGATTCTCGTCGGCCCGCAAAGGCGGGACAAGCCCGAGGCTGATCTTCTGCCGTTCTTGTCGGTGAACTTCGCGCGGCGCTCACCGCTCGCAACCCGATCAAGCTACACGAGTTGGCACCCCGAAGGGCAGAGAAAGGCCGGTTGCGCGCCCTAGCCTCGCCCGTAGCCACCCCCACCGGGGGTATCGACGCGCAGGAGCGTACCGGCCTCGACTCGCCCCGACCAGTTGCCCGGGAGCGTCTCGCGTTTTCCGGCTCGCTCGCGGGAAAGCACGCCCGGGCGTCCCGGGGCGCCACCGGCGAGACCCCAGGGGCCTTTTCGCTGGCGCTGACCGACGAATGAGGCGTGGGCGGGTTCGAGGAAGACCAGGCGCTTGGTCAACCCGTCGCCCCCCCGGTGCTGGCCCTTGCCCCCCGAATTGCGCCGCGCTTCGAGCGAGAGGAGACGCACGGGGTAGCTGAGCTCGAGCTCTTCCACCGGGGTGTTGCGCGTATTCGTCATGTGGGTCTGCACGACGTGGGCCCCGGGCCCCTGGAGAGAGGCGCCAGCGCCGCCGGGGCTGGTCTCGTAGTAGGCGTAGGGCTCGCGGGTGGAGCTCGAGGCCCCAAGTGGCCCACCGAAGGTCAGGTTGCTCATCGTCCCGGCGCTGGCAGCGGGGATGCGCTCGCCACAGAGCTCCGCGAAGGCCCCGAGGAGCGTGTCTACCAGTCTCTGGCTCGTCTCGACGTTGCCCGCAGCCACTCCGGAGGGGTAGGTGGCGTCACACACCGTGCCCTTCCGCGTCAACACCTCGACCGGGCGCAGAATCCCATCGTTGGTCGGGGTGAACTCCGGTAGCAGCGTGCGCAAGACGTAGAAAATGGCCGACAAGGCAACGGCGCGGGTCGCATTCAAGGAGCTCTCCGGGGCCGCATCGGTCTCACGGAAATCGCACAACAAGCGCTCGCCATTCTTGGCCAGCGTGACCCGGATCCAGACCGCATCCCCCGCCGGTGTTTCCAGCTGGTCCTCGAAACGGACGGTTCGATCGGGAAGGCTGCGCAAGAGTTCGCGCGTCAGACGCTCGGTCCAGTCCATCAGCTCGCCAGCGCGTGTTCGCAGCTCGTCGAGACCGTATTCGGTCGCGAGATCCACGAGCCGCTTCGCGCCGATGCGATTGGTCGACCATTGCGCCAGCAAATCGCCTTGTCGTTCGTGGGGCACGCGCATGTTCGCGAGAAAGAGCGACAGCATCTCACGATCCACCTCGCCGGCGCGCACGAGCCGCACGGGCGGAATGCGCAGGCCCTCGCCGTGCACGTCACCGACCGCCGCCATCGAGCCCGGCTCGGAGCCGCCGACATCGGCGTGGTGGGCGCGGTTGGCACAATAGAAGTCGGCTCGTGTGCTGCCTTCGAGGAACACGGGCGAGACCAACGTGATGTCGGGCAGGTGCGTGCCGCCCGCATAGGGATCGTTGAGACAAACCGCATCGCCCGGCTCCATGTCGATCGTGTCGATCGCCGCACGCACGCTCATGGGGGTCGAGCCCAGGTGAATAGGCAAGTGCGCCGCCTGGCCGATCATGCGTCCCTCTCCATCGAAGAGCGCACACGAGAAGTCGCGGCGTTCGCGAATGTTGGGCGACAGACTCGAGCGCAGTAGCACGGCTCCCATCTCCTCGGCAGCGGCTGCGAAGAGGTGGTGAAAAACGTCCAGGCGAACGGGGTCGAGCACGCGCTTGCGTTTACCGGAACTCTTCTTCGCCCGCCTGGCCATCAACGATCGTCGTCGGGATAGTCGAGAATCTCGTAGGGCACGTAATCGAGCACTTCCCAGCGAATCAAGGGGATGATGTCGACCGACTGACCGTTCGAGCGGCGCCAGACGACCGAGCGCACGGTACGCACGAGTCCGTGCCCCTCGGCTTCCTCACGTTCGATTTCATCACGCGATCCCTGGTTATCGAACTGCTCTTTCCCCGTGGTCTTGCGCGCGGTGATGTAGATCGAAAAGACGTTGCTCTCGGTCTTGAGGTGCGCCAGCACCTCACCCTGAATGATGGGCTCGAGCCTGTCCCAACCGTCGATCTCAGCAATCTCCCCGGGCGCACTGAAGTACTGATGGGTCAGGATCTCCTCGCCGTACTCGTCCAGCAGCGGATCCTCTTCGTCATCCGCTTCCGCGGCTTCCTCGTCCTCTTCGTTGCGAAACTCGATGACGGCCTCCCAGAAGCGCGGGGGTACGTCGCGACTGTCCATGAGGCCCGCAAGCACGGCCACGGGCGCGGTGTTGACGTTGATGCCGGCGCCGGTTCCGGGAGAGGACTCCGAGTCGGCCCCTCCGGGAGCAGTTCCGGGAGCACTTCCGGGGGTGTTGTTGGGGGGTGCTGCCGCATCGGGAGGCGTCGCTTCGCCGTCGAGAGGCGGAGTTTCACCGGGAGGATCGTCGCCCTGTGGGTTCTGGTCGCCCTGGTCCCCTGGATTGTCCTGGTTCGAGCTACTGATCACTTCGTCGAGGGTGCCGATAGACGACCAAACCGTCAGGAACGCCCCGAGGGAGTGCACGACGCGGTCGTTCTCGTCCCTGTAGTCGCGGAAGACGTCCTCCGGGAACAACTCCGGATCGAGAGCAACGAGCTCGCGCAAGGACCAGGGCAAACCGATGTCCTCGTTGTCCTCGTCATCCGAGACCAGAACCGGGTTGGGCAGGTACTGGTCCTCGCGGCGGTTCATGAATTCGAGAATCGCACGCGCCATGCTTTCGGAGTCGACGCTGCTGATCTCGCCCTGGGTGCCCATGCGCGAGAACTCGATGACGCGTGCCAGGCGATCGAAAGCCCGCTCGGCTTCCTCTTCGTTTTCGGTCAAGAGCGAGAGCACGTTGAACTTCGAGTCCTCGTCCTGGATGAAGATGCGCAACTGCAGGTCGTTCATCGAGGTGCGCTCGGGCTTCGCCCATTCATCCTCGCGAGAGTCGACGGGCCCCTCTTCCCCTCCACCGGGAGCCGCTGGCGCCCCGGGAAGCCCGGCCTGCTCCCCGCCAGTATCCGCCGCCGCCTCCGCATCCGACTTCAAGTCCTCGTACACGCGCAGGAGCGCGGACTCGATGGCGTGGTCCATCACGATCAAGGTCTCCTCGTTCCGCGCGACGCGGGCGCCGGTAACGGTCGAGTACTTGATCTGGGCCAGGATCAGGATCAGCACCAGGAGCACCATGGTGCTGAGCATCAAGGCGGCACCCCGGCGAGCGGGGTGACCCCTTGGATCGCGGCAAAGGCTCGGATGGGGGCTCTTCATCGTCTTGGGCGACGATTGTAGGGCCGGGGTCTTCCCACAAGCACCGGAATCTCGAACCGGCAAGCACCGGAATCTCGAACCGGACTAGGCCTCGTCGTCCGCTGACAGAACGTGAGAGAAGATATCGAGCTTCTCGAGGAAGACACCCGTGCCGCGGGCCACCGCGGTCAGAGGGTCCTCGACGACGTGGGCCGGAATGCCCAGAAAGTCGCTGACGGCCGGAGCGATACCGTAGAGCAACGCCCCTCCACCGACGATCGTGCAGCCCGAGTCGACGAGATCCGCAGAGATTTCCGGCGGCGTCTCTTCGAGCACTTGCCGGATCGATTCGCAGATGCGCCGCACGGGCTGTTGCAGGGCCTCGCGAATCTCGATCGAGGTGATCGTGGCACGGGCCGGCAATCCGGTGACCGTGTCGCGCCCCTTGACCTCCATCGAGAGTTCTTGCTCCATCGGCCAGGCGGAGCCGATGGTCAGCTTGATGCGTTCTGCGGACTGCTCGCCGATCATCAGGTTGTGATAACGACGCAGGTGCGAAACGATCGCCTCGTCCATCTCGTCGCCGGCCACACGCAGTGAGGTCGCGACGACAGATCCGGCGAGGGCGAGCACGGCGACTTCCGTCGTGCCGCCTCCGATGTCGACAATCAAGGAACCGCGGGCTTCGGTGACCGGTAGATCGACGCCGATACCGGCTGCCATCGGCTCATCGATCAGATAGACACGACGCGCCCCCGCGCGTTCGGCCGAGTGCACGACCGCGCGACGCTCGACATCGGTGATCCCGGTCGGCACCGAGATGACGACCTGCGGCTTCACCCAGCTGCGACCTTCGTGAACCTTGCTGATGAAGTAGCGCAGCATCTTCTCGGTCACCTCGAAGTCGGCGATGACTCCGTGGCGCAGAGGGCGCACTGCTTCGATCGAGCCGGGCGTCTTGCCCAGCATGGCCTTGGCCGCGTTGCCGACCGCCATCCCATCGAGAAGGACTTCGTTCGTTCCCTTCTTGACCGCGACCACGCTGGGTTCGTTCAGGATGATCCCGCGACCACGGATGCAGACCAACGTGTTGGCCGTTCCCAGGTCGATGCCCATGTCGACCGAGAAGTTTCCGAGCACCCATTCGAGGGGTTTCAAGACGGTGGCCATGGACGCTGGTACCCCCGTTTGAAGGGAGGGATTTTGAAAGGCGCGATCGATCAAGAGCGCGGGGAAGAACGTTGCGCAGTCTAGCTATCGGGTGCCGGCGATCAAGCATCGCGGCCCAGGACTTTTTGGCCCAAACGCGGCCGAAAAGCGCTCTGATGGGGCGTCTGGGAAGAGGGGCGGGGGCTTGCGTTGGACGCAATACCATCAGGGGACGATCGCCGTCGGCGGCACCGTACTGCACCTCCTGTCGCCGCTTTGGGCACAAAAAAACCGGCCCTGGCGCGAACGCCAGGGCCGGTGTCTCTTGGGTGGGTACTCTTCTAGAAGAGTAGGCCCGCTCCGAATGTGCCGAGGAGCGCGTCGGTGAAGCCGATGGCGACCACGAGGGCGAAGGTCGTCGCTAGGACGATCATCGTGTCCAGGCCTTCGCCGGAGTCCTCGACGACTTCGACATCGGCTGCGGTGGTCTTCTTGGATTTGGCGCGCGGGGCACGCGCTGCCGAGGGAGCCGCTTGGCGGGGAGTTCTACGTGCCATGGTGTTTGTCCTTATAGGCGCGTGGAAGCGCGATCGCCGGTGGAGATCGTCTTGCCTTCGACGGCGGTGGTCACGAGGGCGGAGCAGTACTCGGCCTGGACCGTCTCGACCTTGGCACGCCCCTTGTAAGTCTGGCCGCGGTAGATGTCGAAGGTGAAGCCGGGCTTGACCTCGTGGTTCTTGCCGCGGTTCAGCATGACGAGTTGAAGTTCGTCGGTGATTTCGCGCACGTCGAGGACCGAGGCATCGATTTTCGGGACGGCGACGTAGCTGTCCACGTTGATGCCGGTCTCTGCCAGCACGACGGCGAACTTGACTTCCATCTGGTTGACTTCGCGCTTCAGGGAAGCGTTCGCCTCGGTGAGGGAAGCCACCGTGGAGTTGGCCTCGCGAAGTCCGTCTTCCGCATCACGCTTGGCGATCTCTGCAGCCAACTTCTCGTCGTTCGCATCGTCGCGAGCGCTGGTGGCTTCCGAGGCTAGCTGCTGGAAGTTGTCCTTCTCGGTGGAGAACTGATCGATGAGCTCTTTGTATTCGCCCAGCTTCGACTGGATCCCCGAGAGCGAGGCCGTCAGCGTGTCGTTGGTACGCTTGGACTCGGTCAGGTCGCCCTCGAAGCGCTCTTTTTGCGCCTTCTCAAGATCGCGTTCTTCACGGAAGCGACCCGAGTCCTGCTCCAGGTTCTGCATCTTGACCTGCAGCTTGGAGATTTCGTCGTCCTTGCCCGAAGCGGTCGCGGCGTGGTCGGCCTGTTCCGTTTCTAGCTGGGACTTGTAGTCCTGGACCGTCGAGAGGGCATTGGAAGCCCAGCCGAGGAAAGCGGCGGCGAGAACCAGGTTCAACACGATGAACATCCGTCCGATGGGACTCATGGGCGAAGCAGGGGCTAGGTGACAGCGGGATCCGGGAAAGGCGAAAGGCCTATCGATTATCGCGAGGCCAGGCTTTGGCCGGCGGAAAGGATAGGGGAGACCCCTTCGGGGGGTCAAGCACCACAGCTCTCGCAGCGACGCCTGGCATATTCTAACCCGAATATCAGGAACGGTTACCGACGTCTGTGCAGGAAGAGGAAAAGGACGAAAGGAATTCCGACCGACAGGGCCCGCAGGACCCCCGCCAACGAAGCGTAGGGCGGGAACTCGGTCCGCTCGAGGGGCACGGGCACGGCAAAGGCTTCCCAACCGCGGACCGCGCGATCGACCGCAGGCTCTCCCGGGGCCCTTGGCGCCCGCACCCGCCCGAGCTCGGTCCCGTCCGCGGCGAGCACGATCGAAATCCCAGAATTGGTCGCGCGCACGAAGCTGCGGCCGGTCGCCAGGGCCAAAATGCGGCTGAAAGCCACCATGTGATCCATTTCATAGCTGGTCTTGAACCAGGCCTCGTTGCTGGCGACCAGATGGAAGTCCAGCTCGCCGGTGCCCACCGCCTCCAGATAGGGCTCGGCAAAGGCGTTGTCGAAGCACAGGGTCGCGCTGAAGCGGTACTCGGCTCCCCCACGGGTCTCGATGGCGAAGACGCTGGTCTCTTCGGCGGGTGAAAAACGGGGCACGTAGCCCCCGATCCAGGTGAAGAAGTCCTGGACGAACTGGAAGCGTTCGAGACCGTGAAGGGTCTCGGCTCCGGGGCACAGATACTGCTTGCCGGCGAGCCCCCGGCGCTGGCCCTCAGGATCGAACAGGCCCAGCATGACGTTCTTCGCGAAGCCGAGCTCGTCGTCGAAGTACCAGCGCTCGCTCCCCCCCGAGAACCAGGTGCCCGGATCGAGGATCGGAGGAACCCGGCCCTCCCCGAACAGCTGGGAAAGGACGTAATGGCGCAGACTTCGGTCGAGTTGCTCGGGTAGCCCCTCGCTGTCCTCGGTCCACCAATCGGGGCGTTCGCCGCGGGCGAGGGCGGCGCGGAAACTCTCGTCGGCGATGGGGAGGTACAGCATCGACTCTCCCCAGCAAACCAGATCGACCGGCGCTGCCTGGCGCGCCCGCAGGGCCTCGATGGCCTCCCGGGTCTGCGCCACCAACTTGACGAGTTGACCCTGATGGGGATCGAGTCCGAGCCGTTCTTGCTCGAACCCCGACTGGATGAGCAACACCTGGGGCCCTTCCCGGGTTTTCGGCGCCCGGATCGAGAGGGCGAACACCAGGGCAAGCGCAAGGCCCGAGAGTCCCAGCAAGGCCTCCCTGCGAACGGAGCGCCCGTTGCGCCAGGCCAGGAACACTCCCAGGAGGCCCCCGGCCGCCAGGGCCCCGACGAAACTCAGGCCCTCGATGCCGAAAACACGCGCGCTACCCGAGAGCCAGAGGTGGTGATGGGTGTAGTGGCCGAAGCGAAACCACCCGAGTCCGAAGGGCGTCGGGATCCAGCTGCGCAGGGCTTCGAAACCCGTGTAGCAGAGGGCCAGGGAAAGGGCATGCGAGAAGCGCTTCGCAAAGCCGCGCAACACGGGCCCCTGGGCCAGGTGGTACAGCGCATACGCCGGCCCGACGTAGACGAGGGTGAGCAGGGTCACGTGCCCCAACCAGTAGAACCAGAGCACCCCCCCCAGGGTGTGCGCCACGTACTCCGCGAGCAGCGGCTTGCGCGGGGACTCTCCCGGAGCGCTGAGCGGGTGCAACAGGATGAAACCGAAGAGGGCGAGGGCACCGACCGCGAGCAAGAACGATCCGTCGGGCCCGGCCATCCCGGGGCTCGCGAGAAAGAACAGCACCCAGGCCAGAAGCACACCTGCAAAGCGCCTTTGACAGGTAAGGGGAGCCAATCCGTTGCGTGAGTTCTCCAAGGGTTTCATCTACGAAGCGGACGGAACGCGACCATCTCTCCGGCTTCGACCTCGGTGTCCCTGGGAACGACGCACAGCGCGTCCGCATTCGCAGCGGTGACGATGTCGGCCGACCCCCGGAAGGGAAGGCCGTGCAGCTCGAGGACGCCGTCAGCCCCCGTCTCGAGCCGCGCGGGGACGTTGTTCTGGCGACCCGGTGCGCGCAGGGTCTTGCCGCTCCAGCGGGCCCGACCGAGGCGTTCTCCTTGCTCTTGCGGGCCACCGCCGGCGAGCTTGGCCAGAGCCGGGCGCACGAAGACCTCGAACCCCAGAAGGCTCGATACGGGGTTGCCGGGCAGCCCAAAGACCGGCTTGTCCCCGGCCATTCCGAACCAGATCGGCTTGCCGGGCTTGATCGCCACCTTGTGCAGGATCGGCTCGACGCCGAGCTTCTCGAAGGTCGCGCCCACGAGGTCGTACTTGCCGACGCTGACCCCGCCGCTCGTGATCAGCGCATCGCCCTCTTCCAGGGCCGAGCGAAAGGCCTCCTCGAGCAAAGCGGGCTCGTCGCGCACGATCCCGGCCCGGCCCACGTCGCAACCCAGCTCGCGCGCGGCCGCGGCGAGAAAGAGCGTGTTGCCCTCGCGGATCTGGCCCCGGCCGGGCGTTTCGGTTGCGGGGACCAGCTCGTCACCGGTGGTCAGGACCGAAACCCTGGGCCTCTTGTAGACGGGGACAGGATCGCATCCGATGGAGGCCAGAACAGAGAGGTCTGCGGCCGAGAGCCGGCGCCCGGCCGCGTAGACGCGCTTTCGATTCGCCAGGATCTCGCCCCTGTGGCTGACATTGCGCGCGATCGGGATCGGGCCCGTGAAGCTCACCCGATCCCCGTTGGGATCGGGACGCTCCGTCTTCTCGATCATCTCCACCGCGTCGCAATCGGGTGGCAGCTCGGCGCCGGTGAAGATCTCGATGCAACAGCCGGGCGGAACCTCGCCCTCGAAGGGCTGGCCCGCACGGGACTCGCCGACCCACCGCAGGGTGTGCTTGCCCGGCCCCGACACGTCCTCGGCACGCAGGGCGAAGCCGTCCATCATACTTTTCTCGAACGGTGGAAGATCGACGTCGGAGAGCGCGTCCGCCGCGAGCCTGCGTCCCGCGACCTCGACCAGGGGTAGGGCCTGGAAGGCGGTCTCGGAGGTGGACGGAGTCGGAATCCGCTCGAGAATGGCCCGGAGGGCATCTGTGGGTTGCAACATGAAGGACGTTTCCGCCGAAAAGGGCGAAGGGAAGCTACCTTAGAAGCACACTCCCCATAAAAAGGAATTATGCGCGTTCGAGCGGCGCAAGTTCGGGTCCGCGCAGCACTTCGGGGATTGGTGCGCCAATGGACCGCCTTCCCGCTGTGGATGGCGGCTCGTTCACCACCCCACTTCCGGCCTTCCGCCAGGGCCGCACACACCCAAACCGATCGGTTCTCCACCCCCGTGCAATCCCGACTCCGTCCGCATCCTATCCTTCTTTCCCTCCTAGGCACGGCACTCGGCACGGCGCTTCTCGCCTGTAGCCCCGAAAGTGCCGCCGCCGACCACCAAGAGGCCGAAGCGGGTGGGGTTCAGAAGCGAGAGATTCTCCCCATCCGTTCCGCGACCGTCGAGCAACGCGAGATGGTGCGCGTCCTCGAGACCACCTCGAAGCTCGAATCGGAGTTCGAGATCGAGATCTTCCCGCGCTCCAGTGGCGAGGTAGTCTCGATCCTCGTCGAGGAGGGCGACCGGGTCGAGGCCGGTCAGATCCTGGCCAAGATGGACGATCGCGACGAGGTCCTCGCCGTGCGCGACGCGCGGGTCGGCCTGAGCGAGGCACGGACGACCCTCGAGCTCATGCAGCTCTCGGTGGAGGATGCGGCCGAGCTGCGGATCAGCGCCAAGAAAGCCGCGCGCCAGGCGGAACGAGACTTCGACCGCGACCGCCGGCTCGTGGAAGAGGCCGAGGTCGCCAGCGGCGTCTCCGTCCAGGCCCTCGAGGCCAAGGAACTCGCGCGCGACCAAGCCCAGCACGAGGAAACCCAGCGCGAGATCGGCTTCCGCCGTGCGAACGCCGAGGTTCGGGCCCAGGAAAACGCCATCGCACGGGCCCAGGTAGCCCTCGAACGGGCGGGCTTGAGTGTCAGCTACAAGGAGATCCGCGCGCCCTTCGACGGCGTGATCGCGCGCCGCACCGTGCGGGCCGGTGACATGGCCTCCAACGGCGCCACGGCCTTCACGCTGACCGACATCGACAGCCTGCGCGCGGTCTTCACGCGGCCCCAGGAAGAACTCGAGCTGTTTACCCACAGTCCGAGCAGCATGAACGGCCGCAACGCGACGAATGGGCACACTGGCGACGGAGCCAAGGGTGCCCAGCGCCTGGAGATCAGCGCGACGGCCGAGGCCTACTCGGACCAGCTCTTCCACGGTTGGGTCGAGCGTATCAGCCCCACGATCGAAGCGGAGTCGGGACAGTTCCGCGTCACGGCACGTATCGCCTCGACCAAACAAGCCCAGCTCTTGCCGGGCATGTTGATCCGCATGCGCATCATCACGGATCGCCACCCGGGAGCGATCGTCGTCCCGAAACGCGCCCTGCGCCGTGAAGGTTCGAGGCGCTTCGTGCTGAAGATCGTCCCCGCCCCCGAAGCGGGCGATTCGTTCGAAACCGATGGCGAATTGCGCTCGCTGGAACGCGTCGATGTCGTCGAGTCGTACACCGACGAAGACAACGTCGAGATCCTTCCCGTCGGAGCGGGTTCGCTGATCGCTGGTGACAAGATCGTCTTCATCGGCAGCCGCGACCTGACCGAAGGCCAAACGGTGCGCCTCGACGACCCGGCTCTCGACGATCCGAATGCAAGGGCTCCCCGTCTCGGCCAAGAGAAAGTCGGCTCGGAGTCGGCCGAGGAAAGCGAAGCCGGAGACGAAGAGCTAACGGAAGAGAACGCCGGCGACGACAACGAGAAAGGCTAGGGCTCTGTGAAAACCCAGCGCACCTCCGGCGTACTCAGGTTCGTCACCAACCGGCCCGTGGCCATATCGATGTTGATGGCGGCCATGCTGGCCTTCGGAGCGATCTCGCTTTCGAAGCTGTCGGTCGACCTGCTACCGGACATCTCCTATCCGACCCTGACCGTACGCACCACCTGGGAAGGTGCGGCCCCCGAAGACGTCGAGGAACGCGTCTCGGAAAAGGTCCAGGAAGCGCTCAGCACGCTGCAGAACCTCGTGCGCTCGACGTCGGTCTCCCGCGCTGGAACATCGGACTGCGTGCTCGAGTTCGATTGGGGTACGCAGATGACCTTCGCCGTGCAAGACGTGCGCGAGAAGCTCGACGGCGTTTCGCTCCCGCGCGATGCCGAGCGTCCGCTGATCCTGCGCTACGACCCCAATCTGGACCCGATCCTGCGCATTGGCATCCGCGTCCCCGAGGGTCGCGAAGGCACCAGCTCGCAAGAGCAGCAGGAGCAACTGATCCAGCTACGCTGGCTGGCCGAGAACCGCACCAAGCGCGAACTCGAATCGCTGGAGGGCCTGGCCGCGGTTCAGGTACGCGGTGGCTTGGAAGAGGAGATTCGCGTGCGCGTGGATCCCCAAAAGCTGTCCGCCAATCGCATCGACCCGACCGAGCTAGCCCAGCGCCTGGCCCAGGAGAACATCAACGCATCGGGCGGCTCATTGCTCGAGGGCTCGGCCGAATACCTCGTGCGCACGGTCAACCAGTTCCGTTCGATCGACGAGATTTCGCAGCTCCCCATCGCCCGACGCGGCAACTCAACCATCCGTGTGAGCGACGTCGGCAGGGTCGAACGCACCTTCGTCAAGCGCGAGGTCGTCAGTCGCATCGGTGGCGCTGAATCGGTCGAGCTGGCCATCTACCGCGAGGCCGGAGCCAACATCGTCGACCTCGCTCAACGTGTGAAGGACCGCGTCTTCGGCACCCCCGAACAGCAGGCCTTTGCCAGGATCCGAGAAAACGAAGGCAAGACCAGCTCGACCCTGGGCGACCGCAATCAGCTGGATTTCATCGCCTGGCGCAATCGCAAGGAGATGTCGATGGAGATCCTCTCGGATCAGTCCATCTTCATCCGCGACGCGATCGAGGACGTGAAGAACGCTGCGTACGTCGGCGCCTTCCTTTCGATCGCGGTCATCCTCCTGTTCCTGCGACGGCTTTCCGCAACGCTCATTATCGGTCTTTCGATTCCGATCTCGGTCATCGTCACCTTCGCTCCCATGTTCCTGGGAGGTGTCAGCCTGAACATCATGTCCCTCGGCGGACTCGCCCTGGGCGTCGGCATGTTGGTCGACAATGCGATCGTCGTGCTGGAATCGATCACGCGCTGTCGCGAAGAAGGCGATGACCTGAAGACCGCTGCTGCGCGCGGCGTGACCGAGGTCGCGGGCGCGGTGATCGCCTCGACGCTCACGACGATCTGTGTCTTCGCACCGATCGTCTTCGTCACGGGTATCGCCGGACAGATCTTCGGGGACCAGGCTCTGGCTGTGGTCAGTTCGCTGATGGTGTCCTTGATCGTCGCCATGCTCTTCATCCCCATGCTGGCCTCACGCAAGTGGCTCGCGGGCAGGATGACGACGGAAACCAAAACAGCCGTGGCCAGCCCCGTGGTCAAGGTGAACGTGACGAAGAAGATCGGTTCGGGGGTGCTCTGGATCCTCGGCATCCCGCAGGAGGTCTACGGTGGCACCAGCCAGGCGCCGCCTGCCCCGTGGAGGGGATTCGGGTGGAGCTGGGTTCGTTTCTTCCCGAGCTTGCTCGTCTTCGGCGGACGAACCGCACTGTGGTTCGGGGGCATTTTGGTGCGCTTCGTGGCCGCCGTGCTTTTCACCGGTGTCGCATGTGCGGGCTTCCTCTTGCGCCCGGTTGCGTGGCTGTTCCAGATCTGCTGGAACGCCGCGGATCGGCTCTATCCGGCCGTGCTGCGATCCTCCCTGGCGCAACCTTGGTTCGTCCCGCTGGCAGCCATGGGGTTGCTCTTTGTTTGCTATCAGCGCTTGCCGCACCTCGGCGTCGAGCTCTTGCCAGAGATCCATCAAGGCGAATTCACCGTCCACGCAAAATTCGACCCTGTGACGCCGCTCGAGATCACCGACGAGGTGATGAGCGAGATCGATCGCGAGATTCGCGCGATCCCCGGCGTCGCCATGACGGCCTTGACCGCCGGTATCGAGAAGGAAACCCTGACCCGCGAAATCGAGGGTTCGCACACGGCGCGCTTGACGGTGCGCCTGGACGAGGACGCCAGCGACATCGAAAGCGAGGTGGCCGTCGCCAACCGGGTGCGTGGCATTCTGGCGAGCCACCCTGCGATGCGCTCGATCGAGATCAAGCGACCGACGCCGTTCGCCCTCGACTCCCCCATCGCGGTGGAGATTCGTGGCTACGACCTGAGGATGCTCGAAGAGGTCGCTGCCGATGTACAGGATCGGCTCGAGGACATCGATGCCCTGACCGACATTCGCAGCACGGTGCGACCCGGCCACCCCGAGGCGCGGATCACCTTCGATCGCGAAAAGACGCTCGAATTCGGCCTCGACTTGAACCAGGTTTCGAACCTCGTACGCGACCAGGTGCTGGGCAACGTCAGCACGCGCTTCCACGAAGGCGACGAACGCATCGATATCCGCGTGCAGGGCGACGAGTTGATCCTCAGCTCCTTGAACGCACTGTACGAATTGCCCGTCAATCCCTCCGCGATGAACCCGGTGCCACTCTCCAGCGTCGCCGACGTCCAGATCGTGCAAGGCCCCGCGGAGATCCGTCGGATCCAGAACACCCGCGCGGTCGTGATCAGTGCTTCCAGCAGCGGATTGGACCTCGGCGGCATCGCAGCGCGCATCGACAGCAAGCTAGCCGACCTCGAGGCTCCGGAGGAAGTGACCGTCGAGATGGGCGGGCAGAAACGTGAGATGGACGAAGCTCAGGCCTCGATGCGCTTCGCGCTCTTGCTGGCGGTCTTCCTGGTCTACGTCGTGATGGCGAGTCAGTTCGAATCGCTCTTGCAGCCCTTCGTCATCCTCTTGACCGTGCCCCTGGCCGCCGTCGGCGTGGTGCTCTTCCTGGATGTCCTGGACATCCCGCTCTCGGTGATCGTTTTCATTGGATTGATCATGTTGGCGGGTATCGTCGTGAACAACGCGATCGTGCTCGTCGACCGCATCAATCAAAAGCGCCGGCAAGGGCTCGGGTTGCAAGACTCGATTCTGGAAGCCGGGCATGCGCGACTGCGCCCCATCTTGATGACGACCGCCACGACCGTGCTGGGGCTCCTGCCTCTGACGGGCTGGCTAGTGGCGGTACCCTTGATTGGGAGTCTCGGGTCGGGCGAAGGTGCCGAGATCCGGGCCCCCATGGCGATCGCCGTGATCACCGGGCTCGTGTCTTCCACGATCCTTACGTTGGTGGTCGTTCCGACCGTCTACTCTCTCGTGTGTCGACGTTCGACGGTCGGAGCGGTCAGTATCGCCGCCGGCCCCGAGCTCGACGACGACCTCGTGGAGTGAAGTCATGACCGATGCGAATCTGGAGACGCAAGAGCCTCAGACGGAAAAGCAGCTGACGGGGTTCTTCGCCGGCACGGTCGGAAGGCCGGTGATGCTTGGCGTCCTGTTCCTGACCGTCGTCGTCGTCGGGATCATCTCCTACAAGGAGATCCCGATTCAGATGCTCCCCTCGGGCTTCACCGAGCCGCGTGTCAATATCTGGATCCCGAACCCCGGTGCAAGCGCGCGCGAGAACGAGGAAAAGGTCGCGCGCCCCATCGAGGAGCAACTGCGGACCCTGCCGGGCATCCGACGCACGGTCAGTCGCTCGCGCGAGAATTTCGTGCAGATCTCTATCCGCTTCGAAAATGACGCGGACATGGATCTGGCCCGGGCCGAAGTGCGCGACCGCCTGGAACGTGCCCGTCCCAACTTGCCCGAAACGGTCGAGACGCCTGGCATGTGGACCGAATCCGCGGACACGTTGCCATTGAGCTTCTTCGGGATCAGCGTCAAAGGCGATCCATCGCGGCGCGACTTCCTGATGGAAAAATACGTCGTCCCACAGCTCGAAGCCATCGATGGCATCGGCAACGTGGACGTCTGGGGCATCCTGCGCGACTCCGTGCGGATCATGGTGGACGAAGACAAGCTCGAGGCCTCGGGGATCGATCTGGGCTCGATCATCGGCCGCTTGGCGCGGGACAACTTCGCCATGCCCATGGGCGAGATCACCGATGGCGGACGCGAGATCATCCTGCGCGCGGACATGCGCTTCGACACGATCGAGGACGTGGCCGAATTCCCGATCGGCGACGGGCTGAAACTGAAGGACATCGCCCGGGTCGCCAAGGTCAAGAGCGTCGGCAACATGCTGACCCTTATCGACGGCGAGGTCGCGTACTACGGAATGGCGACCAAGGACAGCCAGTCCAACGTCGTCGAGACCAGCAAGAACCTGCGCGACGCCATCACGGCCATCGAGAACGACCCGGCCGTCGCCGGGGCGGTCAAGGTCAACCTGTTCTTCGTGCAGGGCGATTTCATCGAAGGCGCTCTGGATCAGCTCACGGAAACGGCGATCTGGGGCGGCGCACTGGCCGTGGTCGTTCTGTTCATCTTCTTGCGCCGCGTACGACTGACGCTCGTCGTCGCTTCGTCGATCCCGGCGTCGGCTTTGGTCGCCGTCATCTGGCAGTACTTCACCGGCGAGTCGTTCAACTTCCTGACGATGGTCGGCGTGACCCTCGTCATCGGGATGCTTGTCGATAATTCGGTCGTGCTCGTCGAGAACATCACGCGGATCCACGACAAGGGCAATCCCCCGCTGCTCTCCGCGGTGCTCGGGTCACGCCAGATCGCGCTTGCGGTTTGCCTCGCGACACTGACGACGGTGGCGGTCTTCGTTCCGATGATCTTCATGTCGGATTCGCAACAGGCCCGCGTCATGATCGGAGGCATGGGCATCCCGCTCTCGATCTCTTTGATCGCAAGCCTCCTGGTGGCCATCATTTTCCTGCCGGTCGTCACGGGCAGACTCTTGAACGAACCGCGCAAGAAGGTCTTGCGGGGTGCTGAGATCTTGAATCGCATCGCCATCGTCCCTGTGCGCTGCGTCGCCTGGATCGTTGGTGGTTTCCGCTTCGCGTGGTACGGATTCCGCCGGGGGATCCACGCGGTCTCGCGCTGGACGTTGGCCCTCGCCAGTCCGCTGCGCTGGTTCATCGCCGTATTCGCCATAGGGCTGGCGGGCTACAGGGTGTACACGGTGCCGGCCGCCTTCGAGAGCACCACCCCGCTCACACGCATGGGGTTCGACTACGAGAACGCGGCCGCCGGAATGTTGCGGCTCAGCATCTTCGCCGGAGTCGTGCTCGCAGCCCTGGCCATCTTCGGCTTCCGTCGCTGGCGAAACCGAGCGCCCCTGCCGCCCGCTCGACCGCTGCACTTCGTGCCGCGGGGCAATTCGCTGATCCAGATGGCCATCGACATGAACCGGGCCCTCGTAAGCTGGACGATGGAACATAGACTCGCCGCGACCCTGCTGGGCATCCTGACCCTGGTCTCGGGCTTCTTACCCCTGGGCCAGGTGGCTCTCGGAGCCGCCGAAGCCGGCGAATCGGACGACTCGATCGGATTCCGTGTCTCCTTCGATGCGGCCTTCACCTTGGCGGAAGCCGAGGATCAGGTGCGCATTTACGGCGACCAGCTCGAATCCTGGCGGGAAGACCTCGGGATTGAGCACTGGTCGGTGCGCTTCGACGAACGCAACGGCAACTTCTCGCTCTTCTTCGACGAGCGACGCCCCCAGAAGGCCCTGGACAAGATCAAGGACCAGCTGGAGCGCGACTTCCCGAAGATTCCGGGGCATCGGCTGCGCATGTATCGCGAAGACCAGGCAGCCATGACGAACGCCGTCGCCGAGTTCATCCTGCGGGGTCCGGACTCCGGCGAGCTCGAGCGACTGGGAATGAAAGCCAAGGAGATCCTGGAGAAGGTGCCCGGCATCTCCCAGGTCTCGACGCCCCTGGAATCGGCCCCCGACGTGATCGAGGTTCAGGTCGACCGCGACGTCGCCCACGAGCTCGGCGTCAGCACCGAGTCCGTACAGAACACGATCGCCTGGTCGCTTCGAGGCTGGCCGCTTCCGCGCTATCAAGAGGAAGGGCGCGAGATCCCACTCCTCATCGAGCTCGACGAGGAGAAGACGGCCGGGTATGGAACCCTGCGCGACCTCTCGGTCTTCAGTCAGAACGCCTTCGTGCCTCTGGCGGCGCTTTCCCAGTTCAACTTCACGAAGGGCTCCCATGCCATCACGCGCCGCAACGGCGAGACGAGCTTCTCATTGGAGGGCAAGGTCGACGACCCGCTGCAGGTCATCCCCGTGACCGAGCGTGCCTATGCCGCCCTGGGGGCCCTCGATCTGCCCCGCGGCTTCTCCTGGGATCGCAGCGACTCCGCCCTGCGGAGAACGCAGAACGACTTCAGCGAGCTGTTCAAAGCTGGGGCCTTCGGGGTCTTCCTGATCCTCGTCTTGATGGCGATTCTCTTCGAGTCGCTGCTGTTGCCCTTCTCGATTCTCTTCACGATCCCATTCGCCATCGTCGGCGCCTTCTGGGCACTCTTCCTGGGCGACGTGCCGCTTGATGTGATCGGCTTCATCGGCATTCTCATCCTGGCCGGCATCGTCGTGAACAACGGCATCGTGCTGATCGACCGGGTTCACCGCCTGGCGGCGGTCATGGACCGCAAAACTGCCGTGATCCAGGGCTGCGGAGAGCGGGTCCGCCCGATCCTGATGACCGCCTTGACCACGGTTTGCGGTCTGGCGCCCATGATCTTCAAGGAACCACCCTCCTCGACCGTCATCGACTACCGCTCCTTGGCCACGATCGTGGCCGGAGGACTGATCGCGAGCACCTTCTTCACGCTCTGGATCGTGCCCCTGGCCTACACGTTGTTCGACGACTTCGGCCGGATCCTGATGGGCCGGATGCGCTGGTGGATGCGCGTGTCTCCCGACGAGCGGACCCCGATGGGCGGGATCATCGCAGAACCCCACGATCCGGCGCCCGCAGCCCCCGCAGCCCCCGCAGCATCGGGGGCCTGAACAAGGCCGCGAAAAACCGTCGTCCTGAGCGGGTTTGCCGTCTGGCACGCCTTCGGCCGCACCGGTAGACTATTCGGCTCTTTCGCGGTGCGACCCCGCTGGTCCCTGCTCGATCGCAGGCCGCCGCGAAGGCCAGATCCTTTCCAATGACCCGATCCGTCTCGTCCGACGACGCCCTTCCGCGCCTGGCGCAGGGAACACGCGTCGTGTGCTGCCGCTCGAGCTACCACTCCGAGCTGACCGAGCTCATGCGGGATTCCGCGCTAGAGACGTTGCTCGAGGCAGGACTGGCCGAGGCAAACGTCTTCGAGGTCGTCGTTCCTGGGGCGTACGAGCTCCCGATCGTCGCCCGTCGTCTGGCCCAGCGCGCCGACATCGATGCGGTGCTCTGCTTCGGCCTGATCCTGAAGGGCGAGACCGAGCACGACCGGCACATCTCGAACGCGGTCGCCAACGGATTGACCACGGTGGCCCTGGAAACCGGCAAACCGGTGCTCTTCGGCGTCTTGACCTGCAACACGCTGGACCAGGCACAAGCCCGGGCCCGGCGGCGCACCGAAGGTGGTCTGGACAAGGGTCACGAGGTGGCAAAGGCCTGTGCCGGTGTGCTCCACGCACTCCGTGAGGCCGACGGGAACTTGCCCAGAAGCCAGCCAGAAAGCGGCCCCCAAAGCACACAGCGAGAGATCGAGGTAGAGAAATGAAGAAACGCACGCGTGCTCGCGAGCTGGCCCTGCAGTCGCTCTATCAGCTCGACTTGCGAGGCGAGGAATTTCTGGCCGAAGCCCGCAACTTCCTACGCGACCAGGAGGCGGACAAGACCGCGCGCGAATTCGCGTTGAGTCTCGTCCAGGGCACAGCCCACAACTCGGACGAGATCGACCGCGTCATTCGCGAGGTTGCACAGAACTGGGACATCGAACGGATGGCCGTAATCGATCGCAACGTCCTGCGCATGGCTACGTACGAGCTCCTGCACTGCAAGGACATCCCGCCCAAGGTGGCGATCAACGAGGCCATCGAGCTGGGCAAGCGCTATTCGACCCAGAACTCCGGTGGCTTCATCAACGGCGTCCTGGACCGTATCAAGGATGCCACGCGCAAGCGCAGAGAGGACGCCCCGCAGCAGAATGCCGACAGGCCTGAAGGGGCTCCTGCGCAAGCTTCACAGGAAGAGGCGGGCGCTCCGGTCGTCGATCACTAGGCTTTTCAGGTTATGGGGATTCTCGACAGGCTCAAGAAGCGCCTGACGCGTACGCGTACGGCGCTATCGGACAAGATCTCAGGACTGTTCCGGGGCGGACGCCGCATGGACGACGAGCTCCTCGGTGAGCTCGAGGAACTCCTGTACACGGCGGATCTCGGCCTGGCCGCCGTGGATGTCGTCGCCGAATTGAAACGACGCCACGTACGCGGCGAGATCAAGGGCGAAGAGGACGTGCGCGAGAGTCTGCGCACCTCGCTTCTCGAGCGGCTTCAGCCCGAAGGCGGCGAGATCTCCATATCCCACAGGCCGACCGTACTCCTGGTGGTGGGCGTGAACGGCTCGGGCAAGACGACGACCATCGCCAAGCTGGCCCATCGCTTTCGCTCCCAGGGCCATGCCGTCCTGGTCGGAGCGTGCGACACGTATCGGGCCGCGGCCGCGGATCAGCTGGAGATCTGGGCGAAGCGGGCCAAGGTCGAGATTGTACGCAAGACCGAGGGCGCCGACCCGGCGGCGGTGGCCTACGAAGCGCTGGAGCAGGCGCGTAAGCTCGGCACGGACGTCGTGCTGCTGGATACCGCCGGGCGGCTCCATACGCAGAAAAACCTGATGGAGGAGCTGAAGAAGATCCAGCGCGTGGCGGGAAAACACGACCCCGAAGCTCCCCACGAGGTGTGGTTGGTGCTGGATGGCACCAACGGTCAAAACGCCATCCAACAGGCGAAACTCTTCACGGAGGCCGTACGCGTCACGGGTCTCGTGGTCTCGAAGCTGGACGGAACCGCACGTGGAGGCGCCCTTTTCGGCATCCAGAAGGAGCTGGCCTTGCCCGTGCGCTACATAGGCACAGGGGAGACGAAGGAAGAGCTCGAAGTCTTCGAGCCCCAAGCCTTCGTCGATGCGGTATTGTCGGGATGAGGTGAGGAGCTCGGAAGGCATGCGAACTTGGGAAGATCGGAGAGAGGCTCTGGTTCCCTGGCTCCTGCTCCTGCCGGCGGCGCTGCTCGCCCTTCCGGCACCGTTCGAGCTGCTCTCCGATGATCCCTTCCCCCATCTCGCGGGCGTCGGCTGGAGTCTCGTCGGCTTCCTGCCACTGGCGATCTTCCTGGCCCTGTGGGGCTTTCGCCTGGGGCACGCCTCGATCCTCCTGGGCGGACTCTTTCTGTTCAGCTTCGTCACGTGTTTCGGCGAGCTGGGCGATGCCCTGGAAGCACGGCGCGCCCTGGGCCAGCTCTTCGGGCTCACGATCGCCTTTGTCGGAGCGACTCGGCTGACACAAGACGGCCGTCGCAGACTCGAGTTCGGAGTCATGTGGCTTTCCCTCGCCTGGTGCGGCACAGCCCTGGTGCACCGCATCGGCGCTCCGGACCAGCACCTGGCCGGTGTCCTCGGCGATACGGGATCCCTGTCCCAAGCAGCCCTTCCCGGTGCCGTGATCGGCGCGTGGTACGCGGCGACACGTCGTGGCAAGGCCTCGCTCCTGGGTCTCGTGAGTGCGCTCGTGTTCATACTTCACGCGGGCTGGGCGCCGGTACTGACCGGCGGTCTGGTCTTCGTGATCACCGTGATCTTCAGCTCCATGTCGAGTCCCTGGCCCAGGAAACATTCGCGTACGCGGCGGATTCTCGGTGGCATGGCCGCCATCGGCATCGCGGCCTTGATCCTCTTTCGAGGGAGTCCCTCGGCGAACACCGGTGCCGTCGTGCTGGCACAGGATCAGGCCCAGAGTCAGACGGAAAGCGAACCCGCGATCGCCGTGGAGGCCTCGAAGAGCCTCGGTGGAATCGCGGTGCGTGGCTACATATGGAAGGACGCACTCTCCATGTGGAGCGACGCGGCACTCTTCGGTGTCGGGCCCGGTCAGTTCCAGGCGCGCTTCCCGCCCTATCGGTCCGCGAACGAGATCGAGCAATCGCGCCATGGTGTCTGCAACGAAGACAACACGGAGGTCGAGCATGCCCACTCGGATCCGCTGGAGGGGCTTGCGGAATACGGCCTCCTCGGCGGTGTCCTCTGGCTGTGGTTCTTGTTCAAGGTCGCCGGCGCTAGCCTCGCCGCGATTCGATCCGGACAGGTGCACTCGACCGCCCTCGGAGCTGCTGGTCTAGCCCTGCTCCTCAACGCGCTCTTGCACGCGCCCTTGCTGGCCAACCCTGCGGCCGGCCCCCTCGCCTTCGCGATCTTTGGCACCCTGGTCGGGCCGCTCGAAACGCCACGGGTCACCCCGAACAAACGCATGCGCGGCATGCTCGCCATCATCGGTTTCTTCGCCCTGTGGCAAGCCACGGTTCTCATCCGCCACGGGCGGGAAATGGCGAACTACATCGATGCAACACGCGCGCTCGAAGCCGCAGTGAAACAGGATGGGACGGAGAACATCGTCGCGGAACGGCGCGCCAGTGCCAACGCGGCGGTCGCGGCCCTGGAACACGCGCTGGAGGTCGCTCCGCGTTCCGCGGAGGCACGCCTTCTGGCGGCACGCATCGAGAAGAACGCCGAGCTACGCTACGAAAAGTGGTTGGAGGTGCTCGAAGTGCGGCCGTTCAGCGTGGAAGCACACGAGGCCTTGGGAATTTCACAAGCGCGCGAGGGCAATATCCAGGTGGCCCGAGAACACCTCCAGCGGGCCATCGATCTGTCACCGAAGCACCCGCGGATTCTCAAGAACCTCATACGGCTCGAGATGCAAGCCCCCCATCTCCCAGGTGTCGAATCAGGACTCGAGCGTGGAAAACTGTGGTTGGCACGGCTGCGCGAGATCCCCTGTGACAACGAGGCGTGGATCGCCGGACTCGGCGCCAATCTCGTTCTTCAGCAAGCTCGCTTTGTATCGGGTAGCTGGCTTCTCGAGAGCGCGCCGCTCGACACGTTGGGCCCGGAGCAGCTCCATGCCGCATACAAGGACGAAGCCAGCGAAGCGACTCCACACGTGCGCGATGCACTCGAGTGCATCGCACAACTCCTGTGGGCTCGCCAGCACGCGAACAACGCCACGTTCCGTTTGGCCCTGCGCAACTACCGGCAAGCTCAACGCAAGAGCGCACTGTGGATCGAGGGCGGTGCACCGGCGCTGCGCTTGGAGCGAGCGGCCGCCGAAGCGCTGGAGGGAAATGTCGATACGGCGCGAGAGCTGATCGACGATGACGCGACCCGGGTGGCGCTGCAAGGCTCGCTCGACGAGCTGCCGGACTGGGCACAGGCAACGCTTCGGGGTATGCGTTGAGGCATTATGTCTCCCATTTACTTTCCCGCTTATGGGAAAGTCTCAGGCGCGTCGAGAATAGAGGAGGTGCTCTAAAAAACCGAGCCGTAGTGTCGAGGTATGGACAAGGACCGCACGCTAGAACTGCTCAAGAGCATCCATGATGTCCAGACCACCTTCATCGAGGAGGCTTCGCCACGAGAGGTCTTCGACAACCTGCTTGCCAAGCTTCTGTCCTTGACCGAGAGCGAGTACGGCTTCATCGGTGAGATCCAACGCAAGCCGGACGGCCTGCAGTATCTCAAAACCCATGCAATCACGAACATCGCATGGGACGATGCGACGCGCGCCTTCTATTCCGAAAACGCTCCCCAAGGCCTGGAGTTCAATAACCTCGATACACTCTTCGGCGCGGTGATCCGAACCAAGAAGGCGGTCATCTCGAACGGACCCGAAGGGGATCCTCGCTCCGGAGGACGCCCGGACGGACACCCACCTTTGAGAGCATTTCTCGGACTGCCCCTGTTTTTCGGCAGCGAGATGATCGGCATGGTCGGCGTGGCCAACCGGGCCCTGGGCTACGACGGAGACGTCGTCGACTTCCTGCGTCCGTTCATCACGACCTGCGCCAATATCATTCGAGCCCATCGCAACGCCAGTGAACGGCGCGTGGCCGAAGGGGCTCTAGCAGCCAGCGAATCACGCTTCCGGCGTCTCTTCGAGGCCAACATCATCGGTGTCGTCTTCGCGGACACCGGCGGTTCCTTTTCCGACGCCAACGATGCCTTCCTGGCCATGGTCGGCTACGAGCGCGACGACCTCCCCCTCCGCTGGGACGAGATGACGCCACCCGAGTGGAGCTACACGGATCGGCGCGCACTGAGACAACTGCAGCAACATGGCATCGCCGAGCCCTGGGAAAAGGAATACTTCCGCAAGGACGGTTCGCGCATCCCCATCATCGTCGGCATGGCCTTCCTCGAGGGATCACGGGAGAAGGTGATCGGCTTCGTGCTCGATCTCAGCAAGCGCAAGCAAATGGAGGCCGAACAGAGAGACCTACGCGAGAGGTTACGTCAAAGTCAAAAGATGGAAGCGATCGGAACGGTCGCCGCTGGTATCGCCCACGACTTCAACAACCTTTTGACGGCAATCCGGGGTTGGGTGGACCTGGCCAATGTGACGACGCCCACGGGGAGCGACACACAACGCTCGCTGACGGAAATTGAAGTCGCGATCAGTCGTGGCGTCGACCTCACGCACACGCTCCTGACCTTCAGCCGCACCTCAAGTTCCGAAAAGAGGCCTATCGATGTCGCCCAGCTGATCCGCGATTCTTCACGGATGCTCGGGGCGATGATGCCGGCCTCGATCGAGCTCTCCGTGAACGCACCGGGTGAAGACGACTGCTGCTGGGTTCTCGCCAACGCAACGGAGATGCAACAGATCATCATCAACCTGACGGTCAACGCCCGTGACGCCATGCCCGAAGGCGGTGCGTTGACACTTCGTGTGGGAAGAGAACATCTGCAGGATCCTGTGCCCAACGGCCGTATCGTGATCTCGGTTCACGATGCGGGCATGGGCATGGACAAGACAACCCTGAAGAAGATCTTCGATCCCTTCTTCACGACGAAGCCTCGCGGACGTGGTACGGGGCTCGGCATGTCCCTTGTGCACGGCATCGTGAACGACCATTCGGGCTCGATCGATGTCCAATCGGAGCAAGGGGTCGGGACGACGATCTCCATCACGCTTCCGAGCTGCGACTCTCCTCCCGCCGAGGAGCTGACCGATACGCCGCCCAAGAGGCGTGGCCACGGCGAAGCCGTGCTCGTGGCGGAGGATGACCCCCAGGTGAGGGCGGTCATCTGCCTGACCCTCGCGGCTTCCGGCTACGAGCCCATCGATGTCGCCGATGGCGCCGCCGCGCTCGAGATGATGAACACACGCGTAGACCAGATCCGTTTGGCCATCCTCGATGTCGACATGCCAAGACTAGATGGCCTGGAGTGCCTTGCCGAGATACGCAAGGTCAACGCATCGGTTCCAGTGATCATCATCAGCGGCTTCCACTTGCCGGACATCTCCGAATGGCAAGATTCGAACGTGTGCTTCGTGCCCAAGCCGCTGCGCGCCGACGAGTTGACACGCATGGTGGGTGATATTCTCGTGGAGACCGTGTCGGCGAACGAAACGGTAAGCGCGAAGAGCTAGTGGGGTACGCACCCCATTAGGATTCCACCCGGTTACGCCTGGCGCGAAAGAGACCGAGCAGACACAGAAGGCCTACGCAGGCGGCGCTGAGTCCCGAGATCCAGAGTCCTTGGTGAATGGACGCGGGCTCGTAGCGGAAGACGACCTCGTGCTCGCCAGCCTCCAGGGCGACGCCGCGGAAGATCATGTCCGCGGTGAAGACCTCGCGCTGTTCGCCGTCGACATAGACGTTCCAACCCGGGAAGTTCTGCTCGCTGAGGAGCAGGAGCCCATCGCCATCGAGCTGGGCCCGCAGAAAGACCTCGGTGTTCGTGAAGCGAGGCGTGGAGACACGGGCCTCTGTGAAGGGAGTCGCCGGACGCCAGCTGCCTTCGATGGCGCACACCGCTCGCGGGTCGAAGTTCTCGGGGTCGGCCTGGAACAGCGCGACGAACTCCGCGAGCTCGACCACCCGCGGAACACAGAAAGCCCGGGGCAGGGGGTCGCGGGCCCGATAGAGAAAGGCCTCGGAGCGCATGCTCTCATCCGGGGACGCGGGACCTGCGAAGAGCTCCCAATCAGGATGCTCGAATGGAGTACTGCACACCAACATCCCCACGCCATAGAGGCGAAAGGCCGGATGGGACAGATCGACGCCGCGCGGCGTCCATTGAAGCAGCGCATTGCCACCCGCGGGCAGGATGGTCTCGCGATAGAAGTTGAAGTCCAGAACATCCATGGCGTCGTAGCCCTGAATGCCGCGCAGGCCACGAATCAAACCCGTGTTCGGCGGTAGGACATCCGCATCGGAGAAGAAGCGATAGGGCCCGAGTTCGCGCGCGAGGATCTCCTCGGTGAGTGTCGGGGGAAAGACCTGCGCGCGTGGCACGAGGGGGTTGATTCCCCAGGCGAACCACAGGCCCTGGAAGAGCACCAAGCTGGGCACCATCCACACGAGCGCCGGGCTGCGGTCTCTCCAGGAACCGATCGGTACGAGCGCGCAAAGACCACCCAAGAGGACGAAGAGCAACGTGAGAGGTTGACCTTCGGTTCCGCGCTGAACGGTCAAGAGACCGGCCTTGCGGGTTCCGATGGGCTGATCGCTATCGTCCCTGTACAACGCAACCGAAAGCGCCCAATGACCGTCCTCGAGGACGCCCGTGTCGCGCACCGTGTTCTGGAACCAAACGGCGCCAGCCGGAACCTCGGGAGAAGATTCGACGGAAGCCGCGGCGACTCGTGCAGCGGCCTTGGCACTGGGAGCGGTGTCGATCGGAAGCGGCAGCACGAAGCGCGCGTCGGGAATGGCGCTGCCGCCCGGGTCGAGCCGCTGCAGGATCAGCACCGCGCGATCGAAGGGAACCGTGGAGGAGACCCACCCCTCGAAAGGCACGGCGCGACCGGCGCTGGGCGCATCGGGATAGAGCACCATCCCGAAGTGCTCGTCCGCATCCGGACTGCGCTGGACATGCTCCGCGAGCGGCGCTGGCCCCGGATCGTGCAGCACGGACGCGCTCAAGGCGAACAGGCTCGCCACGGAGACGACCCGCGCCAGGCGGCCGGCGGATTCGAGCGCGTCCCCGGCCAGCAGCCCGAGCATCAGAGCCGAGACCGAGGCGCAACGCACGGTCGCACCCAAGCCCACCACCGGCACGAAGCGATAGAGATCGAGCAAACCCGGTAGCTCGATCGCGAGCAGAAACATGACCACACCGAGCCCGACGATGATGCCGCGGCGCGACAAATGGCTCTGCGCGCTCGCGATGCCGGCGAACGCGAGGGCGAGCACCGGAAAGGCCACCCACGCGCTACCGTTCTCGATCAGGGTCCCCTCTCCGAAGTAACCCCCGCGGGCCGGATGGCCGAAGAGATCGGGGATCAGAGCGAGCCGCGCGGCGATACCGAAGCGCTCACCGAAGACGAGCGCTCCTCCGAGGATCGCCAGGACGAGCCCTCCGCTGGCCATGTAGCGCACACGCACGTCGTGGCGCGTGCCTCCGGAAACGGCGCTCACGTTATTCCGAAAGTGCACGACGAGCCCGACCAGGAACACCAGCAAGCCCAGGGCGATCAGGTCGAGGGCGGCGCGTGCCTCGGTGGCGGAAAGCTCGCGCACGTACTTGGCCGCCGATAGTTCGAGGTATTCGTATACGGGCCACAGACTGGCCGCGCCACAACCGGTGCCGAGAAGCAAAGCGCCCAGGGCCATGAACCCCGACGCACGGTCACGGCGCAGGATGGAGAGCGCCCAGATCCCCG
Organism: Planctomycetota bacterium; assembly: GCA_965662355.1. GTDB lineage: Bacteria > Planctomycetota > UBA1135 > UBA1135. The sequence continues at coordinate 119,245 of CBFIHP010000007.1, forward strand.
CCGCACAGCCGACGTAGAACGCGGTTTCGACGTGGCCGCCGAGGATTGCCAGCGCAAAGCACAGGGCTGCTGCCCCGGCCGACAGAAGCGAGTGGCCGGCCGAGGTCCTGCCCTTGGCGATGCCCTCGAGAAAGAACAACGTCCACGGCAAGAGGGGCGGGACGTGTCCCAGGGCGTGGTTCAGCCACAACACCTGATAGCCGCTGAAGGCGAAAGCACAAGCGCACAGAAAGGCCCCGGGCGATTGCAGGCCCAGGCGCCTGGCCAAGGCGTAGGCCCCCCCCATGGCGACGGCGATCCGCAACCAGGCAAGTAGGCCGAAGCCCCAATCGAAGAGCGCATCGCCTCCGATCACCTGCAGGACGCACAGGAGCCAGACCTGCGGATCGAGCGCCCCCGATTGAGCGTTGCCGACCCCCGGAGCTCCTGCATAGATGTCCGGACACCAATAGGGCGGGTCCCCGGAAATCCAGCTGCGCGCCACCCACTTGTAAAAGGGGTAGAACTGCACGCCCTGGTCGGACAGCTCGGGGTTCTGCGGAACGCCGCGCTCCGAGGCCGCCTCGACCCCGCCCCAGGGCAAGTGCGCGGATGTGCCATCCACCGCCAGTGCGACCTTGCCCCCGATCAGGGCGGGCAAGAAGGGCAGCGAGGAGAGCACCAGCACGAGGATCGACACCCAGAGCCTCTCCCGGCCCGCCCGGGCCACATTTGCGACCGGATCCACGGGGCCGGGAGACTCGCTCGATTGGGAGGATTCGGAGAGATTCGTCATCGCAGGCACCCGGATGCAGGATCCGTCCGATGTCGGGTCAAGCTCGAGGGGTGCGGGGGCCGTTACGGTAACGACCCTGCCAGTCCGGAGCCATGCGCGGTTCTCGGCTCCAGCCCGGCCCTCGACATCTTTCCTGGACGATCCCAGTCGCTATATTTCCAGCCCCATGCCCGCCCCCGCCCTATCGGTGGTGATACCGATCTACAACGAGGAGGCCATCCTCGAGGAGACGTTCGCACAGCTCGTTGCGGTGCTCGACGATATCGTACCGAGCTACGAGATCGTCTGTGTCGATGACGGCTCCACGGATCGCTCGCCCAACCTGCTGAAGGAGCTGGCTGAATCGTACGCGCACGTGCGGATCTTCTTTCTGCCCGAGAACCGCGGCAAGGGCGCCGCGGTGCGCCGTGGGATGCTGGAGGCGATCGGTGACAAGCAGCTCTTCATGGACGCCGATCTCTCGACACCGCTCAGCGAGATCGAGCGCTTTCTCGGTGCCCTGGCCGCGGGGCACGAGGTCGTCATTGGAAACCGCCACGCCCCGGGCGCACACATCACGCGGCATCAACCCCGAATTCGCGAGGTTCTCGGCAAGGGCTTCACCTTGCTGACGCGCATCTTTCTCGCCCCGGGTGTGAACGACTTCACGTGCGGTTTCAAGGGCTTTCAACGCGACGCAGCCCGTGAGATCTTCAAGCGTTCGACGCAGGACGGCTGGGCCTTCGACGCCGAGCTGGTCTTGATCGCCCACCTGATGGATTTCAGACTCGCGCAGCTTCCCGTCGAGTGGCGCCACGAGGAAGGCACGAAGGTGCGGATCCTCTCGGCCGTCTTCGGATCCCTGAAAGAGCTCTTCGCCATCAAGTGGCGACAGATGCGCGGCGGCTACAAGTAGGCCGGGTATTGGACTCGCGAACGGACGATCCGGGTCTCGAGCTGCCGAGCCATGTGCGCCCGGACGGGACGCGCTACGTCGGGCGTGCCCATGCTCCAGTCCGGCGTTTCTCTGACGATGCAGCCTTCGACGAGTTCTTTCGCGAGCTCCAGAGAGGCTTCGGCCCCCAGCACTGGTGGCCCGCCGAATCGCCCTTCGAGGTCCTCGTCGGAGCGGTGCTGACCCAGAACACGGCCTGGCGCAATGTCGAGCTCGCCCTGGGTCACTTGAAGCGTGCGAGGCTCATCACACCCACTAGCCTTCTCTGTGCGAGCGACGAGGTGCTGGAGCGGGCCCTGCGCCCATCGGGCTACTTTCGGGCGAAAACGAAGAAACTACGGGCTCTCTGCACCTGGTACGTGGAGGTCGGTGGGCTGCGTGCGCTCGTGGAGCGACCCCTGGAGCCCTTGCGCACGGAGCTCCTCACGGTCCACGGTATCGGCCCCGAAACGGCCGACTCCATCCTTTGCTACGGAGCAGGACGACGCACGCCGGTCATCGATGCGTACACGCGCCGGATCTTCGCGCGCCACGGATTGGCGGACGGCGAGGCGACCTACGAAGAGCTGCGTGGTTTTGTGAAGGACAGACTCGTACGCTCTCAGGCCGTCTACGAGGAGTTCCACGCCCTCTGCGTCCGCGCCGGCTACGACAACTGCAAACCGAAACCGCGCTGTGACGACTGTCCGGCCACTCCGCCGGCCTGTATTCCTGGAAGCCTCCGGGACTCTCAAGACGCAACCTGAGCCATGTTCGAGGACCAGAACGTCGCGGTCGTGATTCCCGCGAAAGACGAAGAAGCGACCATCGCAGAGGTCGTCGCGTCCTTCGCCGCCCTCGAGTGCGTGGACCGGGTGGTCGTGGTCGACAACAACTGCAACGATCGCACGGCGGAGCTCGCCGTGCAGGCCGGGGGCGAGGTGCTCGTCGAATCGAAACCGGGCTACGGGAGCGCCATCATGGCGGGCCTCGACCATGTCTTCGAAACCGGAACCGAGCTGGCGCTCGTCACCGAAGCGGACGGCTCGTTCGCGGCCCGCGATGCCTGGAAGCTGTTGCACTACCTCGAGGACGGACAGTTGATCCTGGGCACGCGCACGACCCACCAGATGGTCCAGCAGGCGGCCAACATGAGCCTGCTCCTGCGCATCGGCAATCTGGTCATGGCCAAGCTGCTGGAGCTCATGTGGTGGTGGCCGAACGAACCCCGTTTGACGGATGTCGGCTGTACCTACCGCGCGTTGGGTGCCGCGACCTGGAATGAGCTGCGCGACTCGCTGCAGGAAAGCGGCCCGGCTTTCTCACCGGAAATGATTGCCCGCGCCTACGCCCGGGGTCTGCGCGTGATCGAGATCCCCGTCCAATATGGAGCGCGGCGGGGAGGCGACTCGAAACACACCGCAAACCTGATGGGGGCCGCCAGGACCGCTCTATCGATGTTCAGGTCCATTTGTCGCGTTCGCGCGGAGACCCTTTTTGGTGATTTTGGAGGCCGCTGAGGGCATTTTGTAGCTTTTCGGTATTCCTGGACGGATCGAGAGATCCCAGACGTAAGCAGAAGGTCACGGATTCGCAAAGCGCCCGACCCCGATCCGGTCGATAAGACCGCACGGTTCCTTCAGGAGGGCGCGCGCCCACATTAGTCAGGACACACGAGACATGACTCAACGGATTCTCGTCGTAGAGGATGAGGAAGCCCTCGCCTCCGGCATTCGAGACGCACTCAGCCACGCCGGATACGAAGCCGATATTGCCCACGACGGCAACGGCGCCATGGAAAAGCTCAACCAGGACCCCTTCGACCTCGTGGTCCTGGACATCATGCTCCCCGGCAAGAGCGGTCTGGACGTCCTGCGCGAGCTGCGGGAAGCCCGCAAGGACGTGCGCGTCGTCATGCTAACGGCCCTCGCGGACGAGGCGGACGTTGTACGTGGATTCGAGCTAGGGGCCGACGACTACATGCCCAAGCCCTTCTCGCCGCGCGAGCTGGTGGCTCGGGTCAACGCCCAGTTCCGACGCCGGGACATGGACAGCGCTCCCCCGCCCCAGCTGGATCTCCCCGGAAGCATCCAGGTCGATCTCGCCCGCCTCGAGGTTCATCGCAACGGCGAGGTCGTCCCGCTGACCCCCCGCGAGGGCGATATTCTCGAATACCTCGTGCGTCACCGCGATCGCGTGGTCACCCGCGAGGACCTGCTCCTGGACGTGTGGCACTACAGAAACGCCAACATCGAGACCCGGACGGTCGATATTCACATCGTCGGTCTGCGACGCAAGATCGAACCCGATCCGGCAAACCCGACGCTTATCCAAACGGTACGTGGAAAGGGCTACCGCTGGTTCGCCTGATCGACGATACCTCGCTCCATGCGGCACAGGCGTGATGTCAAACGGACCACGACTCGCACGGCCCTCGGGCTGTACGGGTCGTTGCTCGTTTTGCCGACGCTGATCTTCGGCTGGCTCTATCACCGCGAGCTCGAGAAGGACTTCGATCGCCAGCGGGACGAGGTCCCCGGACGTGCGAAGACCGGCGCCCGGCTGATCATCGAAGGCATGAAGGTGCGGCTCGAGCGCCTGCTGGAAGCGGAAGCGCGCCGTCCCTTCTACCAGTACGCCAAGCTCTTCCTGCAGGACGACGAGCTGGACGACGCATTGATGGTGCCCCAGACCTCGCCCTTGGCGCGCGGTGAGCCACCCCAGGGCGTCCAGGCCTGGTTCTCGTATTCGCCCTCGCCCGATGCTCCGGTCGAGATCTTCGTGGGCGATGCGACCGACCGGCGCTATGGAACGGTCGAGCGGCTGAAACCGATCCTCGAAGACTATCGGCGCCGCCAGCGCGGCGAAGCGACCGAGATGCGGCCCATCTCCTACGAGGACGAGGAACTGGAACCGGTGCCCCTGGCCTCGGTCATGGTGAAGCTCGGGCAAGAGAACGATCGCGATTGCCTGGTAGCGTGTTCACAACTGATCCGCGGCGAACACATCAACGCCTCGGTCTCGGAGTTTCGGCTGCAGTTCTATCTGGACCAGGAAGGCACTCCGCGCGCCATCGCCACACGACGGATCAACGCCAAGCCCTTCCTCGACGAGCTTCCCGTCGAAGCCGTGTGCCTGCAGCCCCTGGTCAAGGAGTTCAGCATCTACCAGGGGTTCCTGCTCGACACGACGTGGCTCTTGAAGGATCTCCCCTGGGAGATCGAAGAGCGACTTCTCTACAAGGACATGGTCCTACGCGTGCCCTTCCGCGGACTCCCGATCGATGTCTCCTCGGTCTTCGAGACCATCGACCCGATCCGAGAGCTCGAATTCGAGACCCCCAATCCCGAGGATGGGAGCTACTCGCGCCTCGAGGTCAGCATCAATACCGGTCGTATCGAGAAGCGCATCCAGTTGCAGTCGAACCGCTTCTACACGGTGGCCTTGATGCTGGTCGTGACGCTCGGTATTGGCATTACGCTTCTCTACCGCAGCGTTCGGGCCGAACTGGAACATGCACGCCGCATGCAGAATTTCGTGGCCGCCGTGACGCACGAGTTGCGTACACCGGTCTCGACCATTCGTCTGCACGCCGAGATGCTCCTGGATGGTTGGGCATCGGATCCAAAGAAGCAGCAGGAGTACTACAAGCGCATCGTGCGTGAGACGGGCCGCCTATCCGTCCTGGTCGAGCGCGTGCTCGAGAAGAGCCGCATCAAAGAGGGCAAACGCAACCCCATCCCGGGCGACCTCAACGAAGTCATCTCGACCTTGGCGCGGGATCTGGCCCATGCTCCGCACGCCTCCTTGGAAGGCGAAGTGAGCGATGATCTGGCCGTGAATCTGGCACCGGACCTGCCGCCCGTGTGGATGACTCAGGAAGCGGTGACGGGGATCCTGACGAATCTCGTGGAGAACGCACGCAAGTATGCTCCGGCCACGGCGGAGGATCCGATCCTCATTCGCACGGTGCGCCTCGGCAAGCGGATCGCCCTGCAGGTCCAGGACCGTGGGCCCGGCGTTCCTCTCGAAGAGCGCGGGAAGATCTTCGATGCCTTCTATCGCGTCGGCTCGGAGGCCACGCGGACGACGATCGGAACGGGACTGGGGCTGCACCTGGTCCATATTCACGCGAACACCTGCCGGGCCCACGTGTCGGTCGCGGACCGCGAAGGGGGTGGTAGCGTTTTTCAAGTTGCATTCGAAGTGGCGCCGCGGGGCGTAGCGGCCCCCTCGGGAGGGCAGGAGCTGGCCAAAAACGAGGCCTGAGCGCGCAGTTTCCGGGCGTTCTTGGGCTCCCGCTTTCCCCCTGGCTCGGTATCCTCAGGAGCTCCTGATGTCCTGCGTCAGGAATCCCCCCCAGCGTACGAGCACTTCCGTCGAGGAACGAGCCCTCCAGAGAAACCGGAGGAGTTCAAGTCGCAGCGCTCGCACGGCCGACACCCCCTCCCTGGACCCCTGATTACGGGTATCCTCTCCGATTCCCCCACCCCATCCCCCTCTCCATGCACGTCGTCGTTCTAGGCGCCGGGCTCGCCGGCCTATCTTCCGCCTTCGAGCTCCTGAAAGCGGGCCACCGCGTCACGGTGCTCGAGAAACAGAGCTACGCAGGCGGCATGGCCTGTAGCTGGAAGAAGGGTGAGTATTGGCTCGATCACGGTCCCCATCGCTTCCACAGTCGCGATGAGAACCTGATCAAGCACCTGTACGAGATTCTCGACGACGAGGTCGTAACGCGCGATCGGCTCTCCCGGATCTACATGCAGGGGAAGTTCTTCCACTATCCGCTGAAGACGCAGAACCTCTTCCAGATGAAGAAGAGCCTGATGGTCAAAGCGATGAGGGACTACCTCTGGATTCGCTTCATTCAGATCTTCAAGAAGATCCCCGACGACAACTTCGAGAACTGGGTCATCAAGCGCTTCGGGCGAACGCTCTACGAGATCTTCTTCGGCACGTACACGTCGAAGGCATGGAAGATGCCCTGCACAGAAATCAGCGCCGACTGGGCCAGCCAGCGCATCAGCCAGGCGAATCTCTGGGACACGATCAAGAAGACCCTGCGGCCGCCGAAGGGTGGCGAGGTCCGTAGTTTGGTCAGCGAGTTCTGGTACCCCGCCCACGGTGGCATCGGCCAGATCGGCCGCAAGTATGCCGAGAAGATCGTCGCCATGGGCGGCACGCTGCATCTGTCCTCACCGGCGGACGAGATCATCATCGACGAAGGCAACGTCACGCGCATCGGCTTCACATCCGAAGGCGAGAAGCAGTGGATCGAATGCGACCAGGTCGTGAATACGATGCCCTTGCCGCGCATGCTCGAGGCCTTCGAGCCCGGAATCGGTTCCGAGGTCAAAACGGCCATCGGCAACCTCGACTACTCGGCCATCGTCTTCGTGTACCTCGAAGTCGACAAGCCGTCCGTATCGCCCGATCACTGGGTCTACATCCCAGAGAAGCACCTCACCGTGCACCGTATTTCGGAGTTCAAGAACTTCTCCGACCACGTAGCACCGAAGGACAAGACCTGCGTCTGCTGCGAGATGACGTGCCGCGTCGGAGACGAGATATGGAACATGAACATCGAAGAGGCCACGAAGATCGCCATCGATGACCTCGTCACCCTCGGCCTCATCGACGCGGGCAGCGCGCGCGGTATCGACTTCACCAAGCTGAAGTACGCGTATCCGATCTACGACCTGACGTACAAGGAGAACCTGAACGTCCTCAAGAAAGAGGCTAAGAAGGTCAAGAACCTGCATACGACCGGCCGCCAGGGTCTCTATCGCTACAACAACATGGACCACTCGATCGCCATGGGACGGCGGATTGCGAAGACCCTGATCAAAGGGGCCGGTGCGAACGCGGATGAAGTCGCGGCCGGCCAGGAGTACTTCGGGTGAGCACCTTTCCGGGGCTCGCCACGGAATCGATCCCCGAGAGCGCTTGGACCGAGGTCGCTTGCGGGCTGTGTGGCAGCCGCGAGCGTCGATTGATGTTCGAGGAGGGACCGTTCTCGGTGGTGACGTGCACGCAGTGCGAGCTGACCTACGTCACGCCCCGACTCGACCCCCAGGCCCTGATCGACAACGTCTATAACGAGGGGTACTGGAGCTCGGATGCGGCCAAGGAGCGGGGCTACACCGACTACCGCTCGGACGAGCCCCTGTATCTGCGCACGTACCGTCGCCGCTTGAAAGTAGTGCGGCGACACTTCGAGCAGCCGGGACGGGTCCTGGACGTGGGTTGCGCGTCGGGATATTTCCTGAGCGTGATGCAGGAGAAGGGCTGGCAGGTCACGGGGCTCGAACCCTCCGATGCCATTCGACCCCACGCCGCGCGTTTGCTCGGCGAGGAAAACGTACAGGCCGGGCTCCTGGGCGAGGTGGAGCTGAAGCCGGGCTCGTTCGATCTGATCACCATGTGGGACGTCATCGAGCACATCCCCGATCCGGTGGCCGCCGTGAAGGAAGTCAGAAAGCTCCTGGCCCCCGGCGGCAAGTTTCTGATCGAGACGCAGAACATAGACAGCCGCGCCGCCAAGGTGCTCGGAAAGCGCTGGCAGCACTTCAAGCACGCCGAGCACATCTACCATTTCAACCCAAAGACCCTGGGCGAGATCCTCGAGCGGGCCGGTTTCGTTGTGCTCGAGAACAGCCCGTGGTTGGGGGGCAAGTACGTCTCGTTGGGCTTCATCGCCGAGCGTGCGGGCAGGCTGCACCCGATCCTCTCGGCACTACTGTCTCCGCTCTCGCTCTTCCGTCGGAGCGCGGTGTACGTCAATCTATTCGACGAGATGATCGTCGTCGCATCACCGAAGACCACTTGACGAACCGCGCGGGATGGAAGCCAACGCGTATCGACAGTTCCTCGAGCTTGAGCGTACCCACTGGTGGTTCCGCGGCCGCCGGACGGTCTACTTCGGGATTCTGAGGAGCCACCTGCGAGGCGAGAAGCCCAAGCGCGTCCTCGACCTGGGTTGTGGCATGGGCGGCTTTCTGGAAGGTCTCGCGGAGATCGGTGAGAACGTCTACCCCTCCGACATCAGTGTGGAGAGCCTGGTCCACGTCGCCGATCGCGGGTTCGACGGTGCAGTCGTCTCCAACGGCTACAAGCTCCCCTACGCGGATGGCTCGATCGACCTCGTGTGCCTCTTCGACGCGATCGAGCACATCCCCGACGACAAGAAGGTCATGCAGGAGGTCGCGCGCATCCTGAGGCCCGGTGGGCGCGTGCTGATCTCCGTTCCGGCGTATCAATTCCTGTTCGCGAACAACGATCGCGTGGCCCAGCACTGCCGCCGCTACAACCGTGGCAACCTGCGCGCGGTCATCGAGCAGGCCGGCATCCGCGTCGAGCGCAACACGCACTCCAATATCTTCCTCTTCCCGCTGATCCTGCCCGCGGTGCTGGGCATCAAGCTGATCGAGGCGATCTTCCCGCGCAAGCTCGACCCCGATCACACGAACCTCAGCTGGCCCTTTCCGACCTTCGTGCACGACCTCCTGCATGCGATCTTCGCGGCCGAGTTGCCCTTCTCGCGGCGCTTCGATTGGCCCGTGGGACATTCGATCTGCGCCATCGGCCAGAAGCCCGGATCGTAGGGCGTTGCCGCGGACGGTAGAGTATCCCCATGCGGATCCTCGCCCTGCTCAGCCTGCTCCTCCCCAGCTGTGTCATGAACTCCGGCCACGATTTCCATCCCGTGCGAGCCGCCGAGGAGAAAGAACAGGTTGGGAAGGTACTCGATGCGCTCCACCACGCAGCCGCTGTGGCCGACGGGGAGCTCTACTGGTCGCTGTACACCCCCGATGCGATCTTCATCGGCACCGACGACACCGAGCGCTGGACGATCGCGGAGTTTCACGCTTACGCCGATCGCTACTTCGAAGGAGACTCGGCCTGGATCTACGAGCCGACCGAACGCAGCGTCATGTTGTCACCCGGGGGGGACTTCGCGTGGTTCGACGAAAAGCTGAACAGCAAGAGCTACGGCGCCGCACGTGGCTCGGGGACGTTACTACGAAGGCGCGACGGCTGGAAGATCGCTCACTACGTCCTGTCCTTCCCGATTCCGAACGAGATCGCGAAGAGCGTGACCGATGAGATCAAGACCCTGTCGAGGAAGGGTGGCAACCCGCCCTGAACCTCGCCAGCGCTAGTTGGAGTCGCCTGCCTCTTCGCCTGCCTCTTCGCCGGTTGCTTCGGCGGTTGCTTCGGCGGCGTTTTCGGCTGCCTCTTCCTCATCATCCCATTCATCGCTGAGCAGCCAGAGCCCGAATTGCGAGACGAGGGTCTCGTAGTCGAGGGCTTCGCCGACTTCGCCCAGGGCGGCCGAGCGTGCACGGGACTTGTAGTTTTCGTAGTCGGTGGCCTGCATCAGGTCCGTGGAGACCGGGAGCTTTCCGTCCATACGGATCAGGTAGACAGCGCTCTTGTCGCGTGCCGTGCGCGGCGCTCCGACCTCGTCGACGTCCAGGCCGTAGTAGTCCTTGTGGGTGGCGATGAACTTGTTGGGAGCCTCCTCCCAGTTCGGGTCGTCGTTGATCTTGCCGCCCTTGTCGACGTAATCACGGTGGCCGTGGTTGAGACCACCGGCCTCCGCTGCTTTCTTGAAGGCCTCGGCGCTGGCTGTGCGGAAGGGGCCTTCGGGCTCGGGGAGGTCCTCCTCTTCGGCCTCCTTCACGAGCTCCTCGAAGTTGTCCCAGGCCTCTTGAAGTTTCGCGGTGGCGAGCTCTTCGGCCTTGGGCTCGGTCCACATGTCGACGACCTTGTCCCGGATCTCGCTGAATTCGGGAAGCTTGCGCTCTTCGATCTCACTGGTGCGGGTAATGACCAGGCGCTTCTTGGTGGTCGCGATGCTCCAACCGAAACCGCCGGCGGCGGCCTGGAAGGCGTAGTTCAGCATCGTGTCGGTGGATTCATCCTCGGAGAAGAAGGGGTCCTCGACGTACTCCTCGCGGGTTTTGAAGTCGACCGTGGCGTAGCCCAGACCCAGTCGCTCGGCGTCGGCCGCGAGATCGATCGTCTCCCCGGCGGCTTGGCGCTGCTGGAGATCGACCAACCAGGCCTGCATGGCAAAGTAGACCGGCGCTTCCGCGATCTTCTGCTCCGTCGTCTCTTCCTGGCTCAGGTAGCGGTTCTCGGGCGTGAGCGTCTCACCCTCCTTGAGGTCTGCTTCCGAACGCGTGAAGCGCGTGAAGTACACACGGTTGTAGTACTCCTCGCCGGCTTCCTCGGGCGTGCGTTCGGTCGTGTCCGGGAACTCGGTAACGAGGGCCGTGCCCGGCGTATCGTCCGTGCTCTTGAAGAAGACAAACTCGGCCTTGCGGCGCTCGGGCGTCTTCAGCTCGTCGCTTTCGTTCTCCGGTTGGTCGCCGAGCCATGCTGACAACGCATCGTCGTCGGGAAGCTCTTTCTTCGCTTCCTCTCTCATGTCCTCGACGGCGAGGCTGATGTAGTCGAAAGCTAGTTGCTCGTGCTCGGCATTCCAGAACTCGTCGATCTTCGCCGGATCGGGGAGCGCTCCGGCGTGGCCAACGAGTTGCAGATAGCGGGCCGCACGTAGGGCACGCCTGACGGTGTGCTCGACGAGCTCGATCCCACCAGATTGCGCGGCACGTTGCTTGTAGACCTCCGGCGTCATGCCGAGCATGTCCACGGTCTCGCGGATGTGTTGACCCAGCTCGGTGCGCGAGATATCGACGCCGGCCTCGACGGCCAGGCTGTCGAGCACGAGGATGCGTGCCAGCTGATGCTCGTTCGGCTGGCGATCCGTGATCCCGAGCGAGAAGGCTGCGAAGGGCATCACGCCGAAGGTCTGGTGGAAGATCTGCATCTCCCCCCGGTACTCCACCTGCGACAGCTCGTGCTGTGTCCCCAAAGGCGTCGTCCAGCGCATGAAGGCCTCGGACGAGGGAGCACCCCCGCCCGACCCGCCGAGCAAAGCACCGGGGATCGCGAAGACCAACAGGAGAAAGATGATCAGGACGAGCGTGAGCACGAAACGCATCTTGCTCGTCTCCTTCGGAACCGCGAGGTAGTCCTCGGGCACCTCGAAGGCGGCGGGATCGGGCGTTTCGTCTTTTTGGTCGGAGACTACGGTTGCGGCCGCAGCACGCTGGGCGGGACGTTCGCGCTTCATGCGCTCTTTCCGCTTCTGATTGGATCGCTTGGACATGGGGACGCTCTGGGCGCGTCGGGTGGAAGAGACGCTGCCTCGGGAAGGCTCTTTTCGGCCTTTCCTCGTCGGAGAAGGAGGGAAGAGTGTACGTAGGGTCGAGCAGCGGGCGCAACGGAGAGTGCGGCCGGATACGACCCAGAAACGGAATTCAGCCGATTCGCCCGAATCGCCCAGGGGGTGGGGGAGCCTGCGGCTCAGTCCTCGACGAGCTCGCCGTCGCGCGGGAGCTCCTTCAAGGCCGCCAGACCAAAGCGCTCGAGAAACTCTTTCGTGGTCCCGTAGAGCAGCGGTGAGCCCGGCACATCGGCGCGGCCGGTCACCCGAATCAGGCGCCGATCCACCAGGGCACGGAGCACGGGACCCGCTTGAACGCCCCGGATAGCCTCGATCTCGGCTTTGCTGACGGGCTGGCGGTAGGCCACGATGGCCAGGCTCTCGAGGGCGGCGCCACTGATCTTCTCGGGGCGCGACTCCTTCTTGAGGCGCTGGATGACCGCTCCCTCGGAGGCGGCCGTCACGAGCCTCCAGGTCCCCGCAACCCGCTTCAGGACCAACGGGAAGGGCGATTCCTCGAGCATTTGATTGAGCTGGGAGAGGGCCTCCTTCACGCGCGCCAGGGCTGGGCGTTCGAGAAGCTCCTGCAAGCGCCCGGGCGAAAGCGGCTCCGGAGCCGCGAAGAGCAGGCTGAAGGCCTCGTGGACCAGCTCGTCGTCCGACTTCTTTTCGCCCTTGCCGAGACGCTTCTTCGGCGCCTTGGGGTCTTCCTTGAAGTCCTCCTCGAGGGCCTCCTGGAGCAGGGTCCCGTCGGCGAGCTCGTCCGGGATCTCCCCGGAGACTTCCTCGGGATCGGGTCCGGGGTTCTCGAGCCCCTCTTCGGATTCGGATAGTTCAGCCACGTCTTCGGAGGAAACAGGGCCTTCGGTCTCGGACAGGGGGTCAGTCACGGTTGAGATCTCCACGCTGGGAAAGCATCCCGATCGCGGCAACGGGGTCAACCCCGAACAGGCCTTATTCAGCGCGCGGTCCCCAGGAGTTCCACGAGCGCGCTCAGGTCGACCGGATAGCGCTCCTCGATGGCGAGCTTCCACGAGAGAAACTCTCCGTCGGACACCGGAAAATCGGCGAGCGAGCGTTCCACCGGAACGCGCAGGGTCTGCCAGTCGCCTTCGAGGGCCGGCCGAAACGTCTCGACCTTGACGAGAAACAGGTGGTCCGCGGTATCGAGCGGCCCGCCGACCTCGCCTTCCTTCGTGCGAAACGCCAGGCGCGCCAAGGGCGCGTGTTCCTGCCACACGACGAAGGGCACCAGGCCTCCCTCCTTCGCGCTCTCGTCGATGCTGTAGCGCTGCGCCATCTCGGCGAAATCGGCGCCCGAGTCGAGGGCTGCCTGGACCTCCTGCATCGAGGCCTGATCTTCGACGACGATCAGCCGCACCATGACGCTTTCGGTGGAAAGCGAGGAGGCGCGTACGGCACGTTCCGCCAGCAGCTGATGGATCGTCGCGCGGCGCAGGCGCGCGATGTAGCGCTTCGGTTCCAGCTTCAACTGGCGCCGGATGAAATCCTCCTCCTCGATTTCCAGGCCTCGGCGCACGATCTCCGCGCGCAGCTCGCGCCGTTCGGATTCGACCCGCTTCTCGACCTCGGCGGGTTCGAGCCTGATGTTCATCCGTTGGGCCTCGGCCAGGGCCAGGCGCGAGGTGACGAGCCGTTCGGTGACCAGCCATAGCTCGCGGCTGGAGATGTCGTTCCATTCGAGCAACAAGTCCTCGGCCGTGACCGGCTGGCCGGCGACACTTCCGACAGGCCGCGGCCCGAGGTCGCCGAGGTCATCGGCGACAGCGCTCTCCGCCTCTCGAGTCTCCGCCTGGGCCGGGGTCCCGGGACCCGCGGGCACCGGCTGGACGCTGGGCGTCTCGACCCTGGCCTCTGTAGCCCCAAGGGCCCCCGGGGCCTCGCTTCCCTCGAGGAAGGCCTCGGCGGGAAGCGCGGGCGGCTCGGGAAGATCCCTGCCTCCGGACGCGCAGCCCACGAATGGAACGAGGAGCAGAACTCCTTGAAAGGCGGTGTGCTTCATCCCCTAACGGTAACGCAGTCGGCGGATCACCTGTACCGTGTGGCACTGGGGACAGGGAACTTGGTGGTCGCCGGAACGCGAGCCCTTGACCGCGCTGCCGGTGAAGAGGATCTCCTTGAAGCCCTTGCCGGCACATTCGCGGCAGGAGGACAGACGCGCCTTCAGATCGCGAAACTCGCCCGAATTCTCGACGTAGTAGGCGCGCACCCACTGGGCCCGACCGGCGAGGTTCCAATCCTTCCAGAAAAGCTCGGGGTCCTCGTCGCCCGTCACGCCGGCCTGGGCCTTGCGCGACAGCTCGATGTTCTTCAGGTAGCGGTCGATCTTCTTCTGGAAGTCCTTGCGAGCGTTCTTGGACGTCTTGGCCCCAGCCGGATCGAGCGGTTCGTCCTCTTCCTCGGGCTCGAGCCGGTCCTGGGCGGATTCGGGCCCGAGCAGCCAGGTCCCCGTGCCATACGTCGTGGACGAGAAGCGGCCGCCCTCCCGTTCGTCCCACAGCTTGCGAACGAGCTCGGCCGCGACGTTGGGATCGATGCGCTCCAGGTCCTTGCGCACGGCTTCGTTGACCTCGAGGCTCATGGTCTCGTCGAGGTAGTCGAGAACCTCCTGGTAGGTCTTGAGACGACGTGCGGCTTCCTTCGCCAGACGACCCGTCCAGTAGTGCCAGCGTTGCACGACCAGGGACCGGGCGTCGCGCTCCTGATGCTTGCCGACGCGCACACGCATCTTGTTCCAGTCCTCCATCAGCGGAGAATCCGGGAAGGCGATCGGGAACTCGTCAAGGAGCTTCAAGGCCTGTTCGTAGTTCTTCCGAGCTCGCAGAAGATCGATCTTGGCGATGAAGTCGACCTGCCCCTGGAGCGCGGCCTTTGTCGCGGCCCGTGCGACCGCGCCGGTGATGCGCACCGTGTTGTAGCCCGGGGCCTTCGCTTGCACGGCTGTGTAGTGTTCGAGGGCGTGCACGTAGTCGAAAAGGCGCTCACAGAACTGGGCCATCTCATCATGGGCCGCGGCTCCGGCTTGCCCCTCTTCCTGGAGCTGGGCCTGCATCTCGGAAGCGCGTTGTTGATAGAGCTCGTCCTTCGTGTAGATGTCCAGGGCCGGAACACGTACCAAGGCCGACGAACCACGGATGCGCGCCTTCGGAACCGGAACGGATCCCTCCGCGCGCTTGACGTAGATGTGCTCGTCGCTGCGGTTGAGAATCGCCCCCACGATCTCCTTGCCATCGCTCAGGGTGAAGCGATGTGCCTCGACCATCAACTCCTCCGCTTGGGCCTCGATGTAACCGAAGCGCAGACGCAGCCCCTTCTCCTCGGTCGGATCGAGAATGGGCCAGGGCAAGCTCAAACGGCCACCGGTCTCCAGCCGGCGGAAGGTAATGCCAACCGACGTGTGGGCCTCGATGGCCCCCCAAAGAACGTTGCCGTCCCGCAGGCGCAGGAGCTGGGTCGTGGGCTCCGCGATCAGCGTCGAACCGGAGGCCAGAGCCGCCTCTTCGGCAGACTCCTGGGCCGAGAGGCTCGTCGCCAGCGTGAGCGCGAGGAACGAGAGGAAGGTAAGGACAGTCTTCTTCATGTGCAGAGTTATTCGGGGCTGGACGGCGTTTCGGACACGGTCTCTGGCCTCGCGGGCTTCACGCCCTCGATGAACTTGCGTCGCAGGCGGACGCCGAAGGGGACTTCGCGCAAGAGCAAGGTTTTGAACGAACGCGAGCGCTTCACACCGGCGGTTCTCCAGGAGATATCGACCTCGACGACATACTCGAGGGACGAACCGGAATCGGAGCGCACCGAATCGGGGTCGGGATTCGCAAACGCCGTGGCGGAGTAGATGAGATCCGGGTAGCCCGGCAGGGGTTGGTCCACGATGTTCTGCGGCTCGCCGGCCACCTCGTTACCGATTTCATCGAGCACCAACGGAAAGAGGTTCTCCTCGAGATCCGCCATCACCGCTTGAATCGAATGGGCCGAGCTGGAACGCAGTTCGGCCGTGCGCGCCATGGCTGCACCGAAGGAGAGCAGGCCCAGAATCGAGGACATGCCGAGCAGGAGCAGAAACATCGCCATGACCACTTCGATCAAGGTGAAGCCACTGCGCTGTTCCTTTCCGGCGGCGTATTCCCCAGCGGCATACTTCACGGTGAGGCGTTTCATAGATCCCAGTCCTCACGCAACCCGCCGATGGGAATCTCACGCACGATGTGTGCGCCGTGATGCACCAGGGCACCGGGCTTGTGAGCCATCGGCCGAGTTCCGCGCTGGCCACGTTGCACCGAGGCCCGGCTGCCGTGTACCGAACGCAAGAGCATCCACTCCTCGCCCACGAGGAGCATCGAGCCTGCTTTAGGCAAGCGCGATCCGTCGCCGACGTGCAACGTGTTTTCCTCGACGGTGAAGAGCTTGCCGACGCGTGTGCGGCGCTTCAATTCCACGGGTCGTTCCAACTCGATCGCGATCAGCACCCGACGCGGCATCAAGGGCACGTCCTTGGCTCGCGGCATGCCGAGATGCGCGTCGTTCCAGTGGGTGATATCTGCGTCCGGTCGTGCGCGATTCCAGCTGTCCCAGGATGGAGCGGCGTCCGTCAACTCGATGCCCGTCCTCCAACCCTTCGTGAGGTTGGTGGTCTGTGTCGCGTAAGACACCTCGAACCAGAGAATGCCACCGGTAACCTCGTCGAGCGCTCCGGGCACGGGGCGGCCGCTCTTGCCGAAGAACTTGTCGTCGAAGAACGACAGCGATTCCTTGTCCGCCAGACGCCGCTCTCCGCGCCAGAGAATACCCAGCTGGCGCCCATCCTCCTCCGCCTTGCGCGGGGGCAGGAGCGCCCAGCACACCTCGACCAGATCGCGGCGATGGGGATCCGCGACCTCGAGGTCCTGCAATCGGGCGAGCTGCGCGGCGGAGGCTTGTTTGATGAAACGCAGGCGGGGCCAGTAGAGACCGGCGATCTGGTTCGCGTCGATATCGAAGCCGCCCCAGTCACCGAGCAGATCGCCGCGCGGGCCGGTTTCGAGTCCGACGAAGTCGTGGTCGATCAGATCCATGACCGTGCCCCCGATCTCGAACAGCTCGCGACTGGCCTCGGTGCGCCCCCAGATCGAGAGCGTCGTGTCGAGCAAACGCACGAGGGCGAGAAAGAGGACCGAGAGCAAGCCGAGGGCCAGCACCACCTCGATCAAGGTGAAGCCTCGTGCAGCCTGCTGGTTCGCTCGGGTAGTCATCGTGTCTTTCAGCGCGTCACTCTGCGCAGCGTGAGGCCGGGCCCCATGTACTCGACCGCGAAGAGCGTCAGGCGCGGCGTCGTCTTCCAGCCGTGGGCGGTACGCTCCTCGTTGAAGGCACCGGGCAGATAGCGCACAAAGGTGCGGAATTCCGTGCGATCGGATTGGAAGCCCAAGGGGTTGGGCTCGCCGTCGCTGCTACCACGCCAGTAGAGATCCAGATCCTTGTGGCGCGTGGGGTCCGCATCCCACGGAGCCTCCGGGTCGAAGCGCGCGAGAACACCCAGTTCTACACCGGGATGGCCGGCTTCCTCGTCCGCCCAGAACACATGCTTCCAGTATGCGTCGGGTTGATCGACGGTGAATTGATAGTAGTGCAGCTCGGGGCCGTCGGCGTTCTCGGCCCAGCGATCCCAGTAGCGCACGGGAAAGAGGATGACCGGCGTACCCGGGTCGAAGCGCTGGGGCGACGTGCCGTAGCGACCGCGGAAGAGCCCAGGGCCCTTCGCATTCATTTCGCCGGGGATCGTCGAGGCCCGCGGCATCGAGAGCGCTCCGGCGAACTTGCGCGTGTAGTGAATCAGCTCGAACGCGCCTCGCTCACCACCGTTCCCGAGCCAGACCGTGCCTTGCTCGGGAAAGTCACCATCGTCAGTAACGGGCAAGGCCCCATCGTCGCCTTCGATGAGCCCCGCAAGGGTCGTGGTGGCCCACGATTCCATGACGGTGATACCTTCGCCGATGGAGTGGCCGCGATCCTCGGTACCGAAGAGCCCCCGGGCCGAGACGTGGAAGGTATGACCTTCGGCCGAGTAGCTGTCGTAGAACATGATCTCGCGCCCGATGCGTAGGAGACCACCGTCCTCGGGTAATTCGGGGTCGGCCATCAACTCGCGATCGGTCCCGTGGTCCCCGCTCATGACGCGGATGACGAGGGCGGCCACCTCGAGGGTTTCCGATCCCTCGGGAAAGTGCCGGTCAACGATGAGCTGGCCGCCGATGCTGGCGTCGCCGGCCACGCCGCCACCGAAAACGCTGATACCGATCACGGTTTCATCGACGACCGCCGAGGGCACGTTGCCTCCGGTACCACCGGCGGCGCCGCCGATGGAAACACCGAGCACGCTGCGCGGCCGTTCTCCAGAGGGAAACTTCGTGACGCGCGGCACGATACGTGTGTCGACGATCGTGTCGTCCTGGACCGAGCCGGCATAGGGCACGCTGAGCCGATCCTGCAGGCCGACATAGAACAGCCCGCGGGTGACCGTGTCATCCGGTGTGCCACCGTTGCTCGCCTCGGACACGGAGGTAAGAGGATCCGGGCCGTTGTCGTAGGCGTATTGGGGATGATCCAGGGGTCGATAGGCGTGGTGCACGACGCCGGGAAAACCGGGGCTCGCCGGCGAGGCGTCGAAGAACATCACCTGATCGAAACGCCCGGGCCAACCCGCGGTCTCATCGCGTTCGAAGATCGTCCATACGGGAAACACGTTGGTTCCCTGGTCGTGGGCATGGGAGTGCGTTCCCATGACGCCGCGGAAGAAGAGCACGGAACGCACGGCCTTCGTGACCGGGAAGTCCTCGTCCTCGGCGATCCCCATGGTGTCGCTCCACGTGGAGAGCCCCGAGCTGCTCTGCTGCGACCCAACGCTGCCCGGAAGGGGGAGCGCCATCGAGGAACCACCGAAAGGCGCGAGAATACCGTCACCCGTCCCGCCGTTGCCGCCGTCCCCCGGACCACCGGGCCCACCGGGCGGCCCGCCACCGCCCCCACCGGGCGTGGGAGGCTCCCAATCTGCTTGCCGAATCACATCACCGCCGTGGGCAGCAATGTTGGCGTTCGCCATGACCCGGGGATCGGAACGAATCAGATGGCCGTTCTGATTGACATCGAAGTACACCCACTCGGTCAACCCGGACTCGCCACCGGAGTGGGTTATCTGAGCTACCCCGCTGCCCTCGGGTGGAGGGGCGAAGCCGCCGAACCCGGAGGTCTGTACGGGCACGGAGATCGGAATGACCATGACCTGCGAGGTCAGCTCGTCATTGCGCTCCATGAAGCTCTGGACGTTCGGGTGGTATTCGAAGATGAAGGAAGCATTGCCTACGGAGTTAGCATCCGCCGGAATCCCGAGTTCCGCACTCACCTGCGCACCGCGGCGACCGATGAAGAGCCGATTCCCTTCACGTCGGTCGTAGTAGATGTACTCGACGCCCCCCAGCCGCTCTTCGAAAGCATCCATGTCGGTCTGGGAACCGTTGAAGGTGAAGGTATCGCGAATCGCGAGCAAGGCTGCGTAGCCCCCGTTCTCCGCAAAAGCCTCGAGGTGATCGAAATCCCCGGTGCTACCCAGATCGTCGCCATCGCCTGGCGCGAGCAGCAGCGCCTCTGGATCCTGATCCTCCTGGGAGTCCATTCCGAATCCCACCGCAACCGATCCGCCAATGAAATTGGGGAAGTTGACCTGGATCAACTCCATCTGCTGCGACTCCTTCTCCTGACCATCCTCGAGGATGCCGATGACCCGACACACCGCGAAGGCACCAAGGTTCGAGGAGATCGTCCCGCTCGAGCTCGGAACGTTGCCGAAGATAGGCAGACTGTAGCCGTAGAGCGCAACGGCCGAACCACTGGGGTGGTTCGTGTTCTTGTCGATGCCGAGGTTGAACTCCTCGTCGCCGCGAACGACGTGAAGCTCGCGCGAGACCCGTCCTCCAAAGCCAGCATTCTCGCCCGTGGCTTCGAATTGCGCCTGGAATGCGCTGTCGCCTTGTTTGGTTACCTCGATCAACTCGTTGCCGATACGGATGACGCAGCGCTCCGGGAAGCCCTCGGTCGAGTCGACTGCGATCGTCCGCGCCAGGGGATCGAGGGCGTTCTCGAGATACGTCAGACCCGGCGTTTCCTCCGCCATGCGCCCGTCGATCAGCATCTGGATCTGGTCGGGCTTGTTGCCGCTGACCGATACCTCGATGTGGGACCAGGTGTCGACGGGAATCCCCGGGCCTTCGCCGATGGGTTGGCGCACCTCGGCGATCTCCTCGAAATTTTCACCGTTCAAAGAGGTCGGATGGTCTCCTGCTCCATCGAAGACGCGCAGAACCAGGTCGCCGTCCTCGAAAAGCAACAGGACCCTATCGGTGTCGTCGTACGGGCCGCGCACGTCGAGGAAGATCGCGCCCTCCTGGATCTCGCGGGGCTTGATCCACATCGAGTACGTCATCGGACGCATCAAGCCGCCGACACCGTCGACCCAGCGCCGGGCACCGTATTCGAAACCGTCTATGGCGCCGTCGGGTAGGTAGCGTCCCTCGATGTCGCGCGACTCCTCGTCGAAGTGCCGCACGGTCTGGTTCTGGATGGCGTGCGAACGCGCCGGCGCCAGCTGGAGCCAGCCACTCTCGTCCCGTTCCGGGAAGGTCAATACGGGTTCGGTATCGTCCGGCAACGTCAGCGGATCGATCGCGGGGTTCGTGTCATACGGCCCCAGGTGGGCACGCGCACGCGTGGGCCAATCGCTCCGGTACCACGAATCGTGGCGTCCCGTCGCCGAGGGACCGCTCAACCAGCCGCCGGCCGCGCGTGCGAGTCGCGGATGATCGTCGAAGCGCTCCTGGCTGGCGAAGACCTCCAGGAGATCGCGCTGCGGCACGACCATCTCGGTCACCTCGCGCACCGCGGCGGCACGCGCCACGCCGCTGGGTGCGTTCACCATGGCACGCAACTCCATGTCGTACGTGTCACGCGAGACGAACGAGAAAGGCATCGTCGAGAAGGCCAGCTCGCCGTCGTTGGCATTCAACGCGTTCTTGTAGAGCGCGATGGCGTCGTCCTTGTCGATGATCGAGGCCAGGACCTTCTTGCCGTCAGGGTCGGTCGTCGCGGCTTCCTGCAGGATGCCCATACCGGGCACGACGCGCGCGTCGGAGGGAAGATCGTTCAGGCCGGCAGCCGGCAGGATCACGCGGCGCACGAGATCTTCCAACCCATCGAAGGGGCGTGAATCGGCGATCAGCTCGACCAATTTCCCGGCTTCATTGCGCGTGATGCGCGCGCTGGAGCGCGACAGCTTGAGGTTGGTGATCAGAGCCATCAACACCTCTTCCGAAGCGGCATTGATGTTGACCGGACGGCGAGCGAGCGGTGCGATCACGGCCCGATACGGATCGAAGCGACTCTGCAGCGGGTTCAGCAGCGTGATGATCCCGCCGGAAGCCTGGCTGACGAACCCATACTCGACGCTCTCTCCGTCGGTGATGCAAACCGTCGTCCCCATCGTGAAGAAGCGTCCGTCGCTGACATCGAAAATGCACTTGGAGCCAGCGTCGATTCCGATCGCTTCGGTAATGCGTACGGCCCGCTGCCACGGATCACCCGCACGAACGCCACCGTGAACGCTGGTCGTGCGCTTGAGGATGTTGTAGGCGGTTTCACCCAGGGCCTCTGCCATGGCGAACTGTTCCGCATCCTGGATCTGCTCGATCGCGTCGAGCTCGCGCAATTCCGCCGAAGCGATGCGCCAGGTGGGAATCGCAAAGGTACGTTGGTCGATGACGAACGAACCCAGGGGCAGGGGTTCGCCGCTGGGCGGCTGCGGACCGCACGGCAGGGGCTGGCCCTCCTCGTCCGTCTGCACCCCGAGGCCGCGTTCCAGGTCCTTGAAGTACTGCCCGTCGGTGCGACCGTAGTGGAAGAGTTCCCATCCTTCGGGGCCGACGAGGTACGCGTAGCCTTGCTCGAGGAATCCATCGAGGCTCGAAACCTTGATCTCCGTGGCCTTGCCATCGATTGGCTCGGCGAGACGAGCGACGCCCCCGATCAAGTTCGCGAGTACCTGGGGCGGGGCGCTGTTCAGATCGATTCGACCGGCGACATCATCGAGATCGATGTCCCACATGACTCCCTTCTCGTCCGTGGGATCATAGAACTCCTTGTCGAAGCCATGGGACATGTCCATCTCGTCGGACGTGTCGAAGTAGGGCGTGTTGTCCAGCCCGGGGTGCGAGGCGCCGAGCCGTGCTCGCGCGAAGCGCTCCGCCGCGTCGAGGGCAATGCGGGCCGAAGCGGTGTCCACTCGCTGGGAACTGGCCTTGTCGGCGTTGCGAATGGTCAATAGGAACGGGGCGCACATCACGAAGAGCGCCATGAGCACGAGCAGAACGGAGATGACCGCGATGCCGCTTTGCTTCTCGAAGTCCTGCTTCTTGTTCATCACTCCACCGTTCCGTAGATGCCGATGGCGATTCGCTCCTGCGTACCGTCGTTGTACGTCAGAACGATCTCCTGGGGCTCGGGATGGCGCCGGCGATCCAGCCCACCCCCCGAGACGAAGTGGATCCACTCGGGTGTGTCCTTGGCGAAGGTCGCCGTGCCTTCGAGCTTGACCACCTGATCGGCGGTCACCGCCGAGATGATCAGGGCGTCGATGCTGCCCGGGAACGGGTGCGTGCCATCCGACAGCTCGAGCGCATCGGTGATCTCGAAGACCGGTGCGGTTTCCTGTTGCACCGCGACCGGCACGCCATCGACTAGCAGCACGAGCTCCTGACGATCGTACTGCATGCGAATGCGGACCCATTGATTGGGCGAGATCGTGCCGCTCTCGCTTTCGGCGACGACCTGGGAGCCCTTGCGCACTTCGCCGTCTTCGTGGACCGCGGCCGTGAAACGCCCGCGCAAGGCACCGGTGCGCCCCAGCTCGAGTCGCAGCACGCGACCGATGCGCAAAATGCGTCCACCGCCCGTGTCCTCCCAGCGAATGGCACACTCGATCGCAAAGCCCTCGGTCAGATCGAAGGCCGGATCGAGATCGACGGGAATGATGGCCTTCTCCTTGAACGCACGGCCGAAGGAAATGGCGCCACCGATGTAGCCGTCATCGTGGAAGAGCTGGCTGGGAGCGGAGCCTTCCATCCCGAAGCCTTCGAGCTTCTTGTCTTCGAAGTGCCACGTACCGATGACCTGCAGGGCCTCTGCGCGGATCGTGTGGTTCTTCATGTCGATGCGGACGCGAGCAGGCATCTGGCGTGCGACGGCAGTGTTTTGCGCGCTACGCACGACGCTCTTGACAAGCCCCCCGGCCTGCCGGCGTCCGAGATCCAGGGACGCGAACATGCCCACTCCCCCACCGAGCACGACCGCCAAAATGGCCATCACCATGAGCATTTCGAGCAGAGTGATCCCAGCGTTTCCACGCCGGAGGCGCGTGTCTCGGGTAGCCGCTCGGGCTCGCATCGTCATGGTGTGGGTTTGCAGCTATGTGATGTCGTGAAGGTGCCTGCGCCCGCGATGGTCAATCGCGCTCGAAGCTGGTCAGGTCGTCGTCCGAGCCGAACTCGCCATCGAGCCCTGCGGAGATCAGCTGGTAGGAGAGCTTGTTGAAGTGACGTCCCGTCGCTCTGTCCTTGAAGGCAAGAGGCGTACCTAGCAACTCCTCGCCTGTCCTCGGATCCACGAGCACGTACTGGCGATTCGTGACCTCGTAGTCGTCCTTGTGGATGTACGCGATCGGGTTGCCCCAGGCATCGGGGATCTCGAGGAGCGAGCGTGTCTCAAAGTCGGTTAGCTGCTTCGACGAGGCGTCGCCGTCGGTATTGACGAGTTCGTTTGCGACGCTTTCGAGCAGCCCACCCGCCTCATAGTCATTCGACCACAACGCGCAAACGAGCGCCTCGGCGCCGATGTTGGTGCCATCGTTGGCAACGCCTTGTTCGGTCGTGAAGTGGCTGGGCGGGTAGCCACCATGGTCGTTGGCATAGCTCTCCAACACGGCCTCGAGTTTCGCCATGTCCTGGCGCGTCGTCTCGATTTCCGCCGCGGACGAGACGCTGCCGAACTGGGACACGAGAACCGTGGCCAGGATGCCGATGATGACGATCACGGCCAGGAGCTCGATCAGGGTGAACCCTCCCGGAGCATCGCCTTTGTTGCCAAACTTGATCTTGTGCATGACTCGCGCTCTCACTCGGCACCGCGGTAGACGACGGCACAGTTTTCCATTTTAATGCGCACCTCGCGCCCGATGTCCCCTTCGGTGAAGAGGCCGATCAAGAGCGGCGTGGACGCCCGTCCGAGGGACGCCATCGGCTCGCGCTCGACGAGCGGGATGCCGTCCATGGTGATCGTCACGGCAGACTCCGAGGCCTCGCCCGAGCGTTCGATGCGTAGGCGCACCCATTGCCCGGTCGGGAACGGTTGCTGCATGTCGCGCACGTCGTTCTCCTGGGCGGAGCGGACGAAACGCACTTGCACTCCCCCCTCGACGTGGCGCATGACCGCGGCCTCGGCCACGATCTCGTTTTCGTTCTTGCGACGGCGTTCGCGGGCGATGAAAAGACCCGCACGCACATTGTCGATTCCGGGCTCGATCCAGATGTCGGCCTCGATCGAGACGAAGAGGCTGGCTGCGTAATCGCGGTAGATGCGCGCAATTCCGCCGCTCCTGGTGAAGGTTCCTTCGATCTTCACTGCGCCGTCTTCCATCGAAACGATCGGGCCGTCGCCCTCGCGGGTCTGCCAGCCATTGAGAAGCCGCGTCCGATCGAAGCTGTCGAGCCACTCGACCTTCTCCCTATGGTTCTGGATGCGCTCCATCTGATCGCGCGCCCAGACCCGCCAGGGATCGTCCTTGTCCAGGCGACGACGACGATCGTCGATCCCCGCGAGCTGGTTGACGGCCTGTTCCGCATCGCCATCGAGGTACGTGCACCACGCGTCTCCGCCAGCAGCGGTGGCGTTCTCCGAATCCAGGGCCAAGGCCGCAGTGAAGTCCGCACGCGCATCGGCGACCGCACCGAGGCGCAGGTGATTCAGTCCGCGCAGGGTGTGCACCTTGTGCCGTGTGCTGTTCAGACCGACCGCACGCTCGAAGTAGCGCTCGGCATCCTCGAAACGTCCGAGTCGAAAGGCGACTTCCCCCAGGGAAACCAGTGCGTCCTCGAAGTCGAGCTCTTGCTCGAGCGCCGCCAGAAGCGATTCGCGGGCTCCCTCATAGTCGTCCTGTTGCCCGCGCAGACGCCCGATCTGGAACAGCGCGTAGGCGTTCGTGGGATTGACCTCGCGCGCCTGTTCGGCAAAGCCGAGGGCCTGGTTCGGGTGCCCGGTCAACTCGGCGAGGAAAGACAGAGCGGAGTACGCGCGGTCCGCGCGCAAGGGATCGGCGTCGAGGGCTAACTCGAACCGCTGGCGCGCCTCGGCGTAACTCGCCTCGGTTTCCTGATGCAACAGGCCGACGCCCTGGGCCAGCAGCGTCTCGAAGCCATCTTCGTTTCCGACATCCTCGTCACTTCGAGAGGACGCTGAAAGCGCATCGCTCTTGCCGGTGAAGCTCAGGGCGACCAGCCCCGCGCGAGAGCGTTCGTGGTCGGGATCGGCGGACAGGGCCTGCTTGTAGAGCGGTCCCGCCTCGTCCAGATTGCCGAGGGCGAAGTGCACGTCGGCCAAGAGACTGCGAATCTCGGCCCGAATGTGAGCGAGATTCGGATCCCCCGGGGCGCCCCGCTTGGCTTCTTCCAGGTGCTCAAGGGCCGCGGCGTAACGACCGCGGCGGGCCAGGAAACCGCCCAACCCGAGGCGACTGACCCAGGATCCGCGATCCATCGACAAGGCCTTGTGCAAGCGTTCCTCGGCTTCGTCCAGGAGCAGAAAACGCTCCTCAAGACGCGCGAGAAGCACGTGGACCTCCTCGCGGTGGACGAACTGCGCCAAGAGCTGGTTGTACTCCTCGAAGGCATCCTCGAACCGGAAGCCGGCCTCGAAGCAACGCGCAAGCCCCAGGCGCGGTATCGGGTCCTCAGCGTCGAAGGCGGCGGCGCGCCGATAGATGCCCTCGGCGATCTCCAGCGCGCGGGGCGCTTCGAGGCGCCGCCGAACGCATTCGTTGGCGAAGGCCAGCGCGCGGTCGTAGGTACCGCGCGATAGTCGGGGTCCAAGTTCGAGCAGACGCACTTCGAATTCGTTCGTGGCCGTCTCGGAGAAATCGAAGTCGTTGATGACCGAGCGCTCGATCGGAAGGGCGCCGGTCTGGATGTTCTGGAAGAAGCCACGGCCCGTTTCAGGGTTCAAGCGCACGAAGAGAATCGGTTCGTCTCCACGCTCCAGGTCGACCTTCAACCCGTAGCGATCCTCGTTCTCGATGCGCCCCCACTGCACGCCGGAGACGTGGCTGACCCAGTCGTAGCGCTTGCGATAGCTCTGCAGACGCGCGGCCCTCTCGGACGGCGACTCGTTCTCGAAGGGATCGGCGTTGGGATCGGGGAGCGTGGGATTGATCCTGGAGCGGGGAGCATCGGGCACCCTCTTCTCCACCATTCCGAGGAACTCCTCGTCGGTGGAAAGGTCCAAGTCGTCGCTGACCTCGTCGAAGAGATCCGGCAGATCGACCGGCGCGAGCCCGGAGCGCAAGAGGCGCCCGTAGCTCTGGGGCGCGGGTCCGGGGTCCGTCGGTGGCAGGAGCGCGCTGATCACGATGCGCGGCGGCTCGGCCAGGGGCAGCGGCGGCAGCGGCCGCGTATCGCGCGGAGGCTGAAAGATCTCTCGCCCCAGGGGCGGCGCGAAGTTCGCATCGGGAAGCGCTCGCGCCACTTCCGGCGGCGAGAAGCTCTCGAAATCGGCGTCCTTTCCGCCGCCCCTGCCACGGAGCGCGGAGGAGCTGCCGGAGATCAGGTCCCTGGACAGGAACCCGAGCAGGAGCACCGCGAAGATGAAGATGGTCTGTTCTTGGCGCAATCGCATGGCTATTTGGGATCGGGCTCCTCGGAGTTCGCGTCCTTGGCGAGCCGTGCGACCACGAAGCCCACGTCGGCACGTACCTCGTCACGCCGGCCACGGGAAGGAACGATTTCCAGGTCGTCGACGACGAGCGTCCTGCCACGGCGCGGGTCCTGCCGAGCGTCATGGGGCGAGCGCTGGCTCCAGGTCAAGACCCGATCCACGGCCAGCGAGGTGCCGGTCATGGTGAAGGTCACTCGTGTGCGCTCGACGCGGTCGAGACCCCGACGGTCGTTCAGTAGCGGATCGAGCCGGCACTGGATGCGATCGACGCGGTCGATGCCTGCCAGGATGCAGTAGTCGAGCACCTGCTCGACCAGATCCAACGCTTCCAGATAGCGCACGATCTCGACATCCCTCGTTGGCGAGAGCTTGGGCATGCCGAGGGACGCATCGATTTGCACGTTCGCGCGGTTGGCGCGCGTGCCGATGTCCTCGATGACGTCGGCAAAGGCGCGTCGATACTGATTCGCGGCCGAGCCCTTGTCGGCGCTCAGCGTGAATCGCGGAAGGGGCTTGAAGCGCGCGACCGCCGCGAGCTTGTCGAAGGCTTCGCGCAGAGCATCGTTTTCGTCTTGGGCCTGGGCGCGATCCTTGCTGGCGAAGAGCGGCTCCTTCAGCTTGCGCTGGGTCGACATGATCGCTTGCTGGGTCAAGCGGCGTTCGCTGCCATAGACTGAATCGATGACGCTCGTGCCTATGAAGAACACGATGATTCCGACAGCGACACTCATGACAAAGCGCTTGTTCTCCTGCCAGTAGTCGTCGAGGTTCATTGGCCGCCCCCCGTGGTGTCAGCACCCTCGTCCGAGGTGGCCGCGACTGCCTCGGCGAGGTTCGTCAGGTCGATGTGGAAGTTCCCATCCCCCATCCGATCGTTCAATTCCACTTCAGGCATCCGCGCATACACGGAGGCGACGAAGTCCTCGAACAGGAGGATCGGGGTTTCCGTACCTTCCCGGGCCCGGCCTTTGATCGTGAGGATCGGACGTTGGTCTTCCCGGGGGATACCGAGGTCGACGTTCGTGCGCTCGCTCATGGCCATGCTTTCGATCCAGAAGTCACCGGGCAGCTCGCGTTCGAATACGTCGAGGGCGCGCACCATCTGTTCGCCAGCTCCACTGAGCTTGAAGAGCTCGGTCACGAAACCTGCGAGCGACTCGTTCTCTTCGAGCAGGGCGCGCGTTTGTCCGTGATAGCGCTCGGCTTTCTTCAGCTTCAGACCGAGCTGGTTGGCTTGCGCCTGTAGATCAGCGAGGTCGTTCTTTTCCTTCACCGTGCGAACCCCGAGATAGATCATGGCCAGGATCGCGGCAGCGATCAGAAAGGCCTGCCCGCCCATGAATTCGCGGCGCTTGCGAACCTTCTCGGGCAGGATCTCGATGCCGTAGGCGTTCGAATCGGAAGCCGTCGTGGCCAGGCCGAGGGCGGTCACTGCCTCCAGCTTGTGATCCTCGAGCAGCTCGGCGGTATCGGGGCTGAGCTTGGAGACGTCGACGACCAAGAAGGGATCAAAGAGCTCGACGGGCACCGACAGGCCCTGGGCGAGATACTCGGGCAGGCCCTTCAAGGCGGCGCCGCCACCGCAGATGAAGACCCGATCGAGACGCAGCGTCGAGAGCTTGACCTGGCTCTTCGCGAAGAGCACGACCGACTGCAACAAGCTCAGAATCTGGCCCGCCGGCGCCGCCATGGCGCGCGAGGCCTTTTCCTGATTGGAATCGGTGAAGGGCCCGTTCGGATCGAGGTTGCCCTCGTCCATCTTGAAGCGATGCGCCCGATCGGCCGTGATCCCGAAGCGCTCGGAGATGGCATCGTCGAAAAGCTTCGATCCGCCCGTCAGGTTGCGTGCGAAGACGAGGTCGGTGCCACGGACCAAGATGACGTCGATGTTGTCGTGACCGATGTCCGCGACGAGGACGGTATCCTCCATCACGACGCCGTAGTGCAGGAAGGCGTTGTACAGCGCGATGGTGCTGGGCGTGAAGGCATCGAGCTTGCCGCCGATCGAGCTCAGGCCTTCCATGTGCTCGGTCAACAGGGACTCGCGCGCCAGGGACAGGAGCACGACGTCCTCGCCTTCGATCTCGGGCATCTCGGGAAGCACGTTGAAATCCGAGGCAACGCTGGCGTCCGACTGATCGCCGATCTCCTGGGTCTCGAAGCGCATCAGCTTGCGCAACTGCCAGTCCGGAAGCCGCGGAACACGCGAGTAGCGCAGGTTCACCTCGCGACCGCTAACGCCGATGCGGGTCAAGCCCGGCTTGGACACGCCGGCGAGCGCTTCCCAACCGGAGGCGGCGGCGCCGCCTTCGTTTTCGGCGACGTAGAAGTCGCTGACGACGAATGTGTTGCCCTTGACCTCCCCACGGAGGTACTTGACGGTCTTGCTCCCGACGTCGATTCCGCTCGCCGTCCTAGCCATCGGTTCCTTCTTCTTTCACGCCCCCGCCCTGGGAGTCCTCGGATTCGCGTCGGGTCAGGGCCTGGCGCAAATGGTCGATCAATTTGGGTTGGTTCTTCGGGTCCAAGGCCTTCAGCACGCCTTCCAGGAGCTCGCTCTCCTGGGCCAGACCGCCTGTGCTCGCCTTTTCGAGCTCGCCTTCGATCTCGGCGTCGAGCTTGGTTGCTTCGGCGTCGACTTCGCTACCTCGATAGCGCCCGCTGAGCAGGCGGCAACGCTCGCGTCCCTGGCGGTAAAGTTCGGGAAGCGCAAAGAATCGCGCTCGCTCGAAGGCTGCACGTACGGCGGCCACCTCGTCCAGGCCCTCGCCGATGAGACGGGCGCGGGCCTCCTCGGCACGCTTCACCTGGGAGCGTTCGATCGGATACTCGTCGAGCAGTTGCGACCAGGCCGCCAGGGCCTCGCCCACACGCCCCCTACGTTCCGCTTCGTCGGCCCGCGAAACCAATACCGTGGCCTCGGTGCGCTCCTCCACGAAGGAGAGCTGCAGAGCCATACCGGACGCTTCGTTGAGCGTGACGAACAACGCCAACCCGCTGGGATGGGCTTCTCCGCGAACCGTGACCTCGTGTTCGAAGCCGAGCCTCAGGAGCTCGGTTCCACGCCCCAGGAACACCGAGTGCACCTGTGTGCGTTCGAACTGGAGCCCATGGCCGCGATAGCCGGAGGCACCGATGCTCGCGATCCAGGCCTGGTCGTCGCTTCCGAGATCGATGCCGTTGTCGCTGACCACGACGGCGAGGCTCTTCGGCGAGCCCTTGAACGAAACCTCGAACCCACGTTCCCCGCGCGATGCGCTCCAGGAGGCCTGGCTGGCTCCAGCGAGTCCTTTCGTGTCCCAGCGCCCGAGCTGAAGACTGGGAAGCACGCAGCGGCCCGCACGCACGAGTGCGGCGGTCGAGGCGTCCTGTCCAAGGACCCGCAACTCGATCTCGTTGTAGTTGGTGTCCAATGCATCGTCGCGCTCGGCTTCGAAGAGGCCTGCATCGTCGAGGGCGACCTCGCCCGTACCACGGGCCGCGACGACATAGCGCACGTGACGGTAGCCGGGCGGAATGTTGAAGCGCGCTTCACAATCGTTGAAGCCAAGTTCGCTGGGACCGAGGGCCGGTGCCCAGACGAAGACGGCACCCTCGCCGCTGGCGCTGGTCGCGAACTCGAGGCCGAGGCGACCCTCGACGCCACCCGTGGTTCGCAAGGAACCGCTGAGCCGCAGCGCTTTCGAAGCCGCGCTGGAGGCAAGCTCGACGCGAGGCGAGCGTGCCAGAGCCCATTCGTTCTGTTCCAGCTCGGCGCCGAGCCCGACGCGACCGGTGCGCGCGAACTTGCGCTCCAGTAGAAAGCCCTGGGCGGTCTCCGGAGAGGACCAATCCAGCTCGGCGGCGTCCTCCTCGAAGGATCCTCCGGCAAGCAGGTTGCCCTCTTCCTCGACGACGGCGGCGGCCTGGGCCCCGCCAGCGGTTTTTCTCTGTTGCCAGGACCAGCTGAAGTACGCCACGGCCAAGGCCACGATCACTCCGAGGGCGAGCAGCCCGAGACGGGATTTCGAACCGGACGCGGCGACCTTCTCGGCGCTGAGCCGCTTGAGCTCGCCCACGGACTCCGTCGGACCCCCGAGCGAATCGAGACGATCGGGCGAAGCCGGCGTGGCCTGCGCAGGAACCCGGGCGGGTTCGTCGAGGGGGGCTTTGTCGGGCTCCTCGATCTCGATTTCGAGCTCGTCGGAGGGCTCGAAATCGATCTCGCCGAGCTGGCCATCCAGGAGGCGCAGCTTGAACGAGCCCAAGGCGATCTCGTCGCCGTGGGAGAGATCCACGGTGTCGACCTTGCGGCCCGAGACCTTCGTGCCGTTCGTGCTGCCGAGATCATTGAGCTCGACGTGGCCGTTGTTGACTCGGATCTCGGCGTGGCGGCCGGATACGGAGCCGTAGGGAAGGACGAACGTGTTGTCACTTCGGCGACCGAGCGTGGCGAGCCCCTCGTGCAGAGGCATGGTCTCACCTTGACGCTCGCCCGTCTCGATACGCAGGCTGTAACGCGTTTCGGACGATTGCATCTAGGGGTGGGGAGATAGGGTCTCTGGCCGCGGACAGGAAAGGATAGCCCTCCCCATGGCCCTTGTTACACGGCCGGAAGCGCGAACAGAGGTCTTCCGCCGACTTTTGAGGGTCCCGGAGTTCCTACGCCCGCCGCGCCCACCGTGAGAGGCGAGCCGCTAGGGATCCAAACCGGCGATCTTAGTGGGTTCTGGCCCGAGGCGCGAGCCCTACTGGGCCTGGGCCGATCTCGTACGGCATATCTCCCGCAGATCGCTAGCATGCGCCCATGCCGAGCGCGCCTCCCTCATTCTTCCTGGAGACCCCGATCGGGGCGAGCCCACCCCGCATCGCCGACGACGAGCTGCGGCATGTGCTCAACGCCAGGCGCCTGGGCCCGGGCGACCGCATCGTCGGTATCGATGGCGCGGGTGGACGCTGGGAGCTCAAAATCGAGGGTCGTGGCCCCGGGGGCTACGTCTTGACCCCCACGGGTGAGCCGGAATTCTTGCCTGCGCCGGGCACCGAGGGGGCTCGCCTGCCCTGGATCGAGGTGGCCTGCGCCTGGCCCAAGAAAACCCGCGTGGAGGCCATGCTAGGCCGGCTCGTCCAGCTGGGCGTCGCCGCTATCACCCCTCTCGAGGCCCACCACAGGGGCCCGGAGCCCATCCCGACCCTCGTTCCCGAGCGCTGGCTGCGGGCCGCCCGGGAAGCCCTGAAACAGTCCAGGAGCACCTGGATGCCAGTCCTGGGCAAGCCGATGGACATCAGTGAGCTATGCGAATCCCGCTCCGGTGGGGTCATGGCGGTGCTCGATCCCACCGGCATGTCGCTCGACACCTGGCTGCGCTCCATCTCCACCGGCGGCCCCGAGCTCGGCACCCGCGAACGTCCCCTGGTGCTCGTCATCGGCCCAGAGGGTGGTTTCGACTCTTCCGAGCTGGACCTGCTCCTGCGCGTGGGGGCCACGACTTGCACCCTGGGCCCCAACATCCTGCGCATCGAAACCGCCGCCGAGGCCGCCACGGCCATCACCGCCTGTGCGCTGGCCCTTCCCCCCTGGCCCTAGCAGCTCGAGAGCGCCCCCCGTTTCTCCTCGTAATCACTCAGGCCGCCTCCCGAACCGTCCGACCTTCGAAGGGTGAATCCCCCTTCTCCGGTCTCCCCCGAGCCGCTGGCTCCTCCCCGCCCTGGCGAGCCCAGGGGCCGCCGCTCACCCCGGCGATTGGCCCTGCGCCTCGTCCTGACCCTCTCGGCCTTGGCCCTCGCCACCCTCGCCGCCGAATTCGGGATCCGCATCCTCGCTCCCCGGCCCATCTCCTGGCTCTCGATCTACGCCCCGGACACCGCGCTTCCTTATCGCCTGCTCCCCGGGGTCTCCCAGCACATCGACACCGGCGAGACCGATTGGTGGGTCCACGTCAACCAGGGGGGGTATCGCGCCCCGTCCCCCGCAGCCGAACCGTCTCCCTCCGGGCCCTACCTGCTCGGCCTCGGCGACTCCTTCGCCTTCGGCCACGGGACCGACTTCGAGGACAGCCTGTACGGAATCCTCGATCGCGAACTCGAGGGGGTCTCCGTCCGCAACGCCTCGGTCCCGGGCTATGGCCCCGAGCAATACCGTCGGGTCCTCGAGAAGCACTTCGCCGACCCCGCGCTCGCCAAGCCCCTGGCCGGTGTCTTCCTGACGAGCTTTCTCGGCAACGACTTCCACGACTGCATCTGGAACAAGGAGCGCCCGATCACCGACGGAGCCCTGGGTGCCACGGCGGGCCGTCGCTACTGGATCAAGAAGACGAGCCACCTCTATCGCTTCCTCGCGGCCGCGGCCCACGGCCTGGGATTCGGGCGCGGAGAGTCCGATCTGCTCCTGAATGCCGAGCTCTTGACGCGCAGCGAGTGGTTCGACGGCCGACTCGCAGAGGCTCTGCGCCTGTACTCCGAGGAACTCGAACGCATCCGTGATCTCTGTCGCGAACACGACGTTCCCCTGTTCGTGATCCTGCTCCCCGCCCGCTCCACGGTGGACGAGAAACGGTGCGCCGCATCGATCGCGAGCGCTGGACTGGACGACGACGCCTGGCAACGCGACCTCCCTTCCCAGAAAGCCGCCGCGCTCTGCGGACGCTTGGCGATTCCATTCTTCGAGACCGGTGAGTTCCTCGCGAGCTTGCCCCATCCTCTATACCTGCGCTTCGACGGTCACTTCCGCGCAGAGACTTCGCGGGCGCTCGCGGGCGCCATCGTGCGCCGTTTCCTCTCCGGCGGCTGAGGTTTTGTTGCACGTTCCTTTGGAGCCTTGCGGTTACGCCACACAGGACGCCTCATGGGACTCTCCGGGGAGCAAACGCCCCAGCGTGTCATCTCACTAATCGATCGACACATCGGGAAGTGGTGATTGTGGGAAAGCCCATGATCACAGGCCTCGTACCTGTTTCGAGGCCTGTCAGACCGTGTCGCCTCCCAGGCGCGAGACAGTTTCCAACTCCTGCGAAAAAGACATTGATGAGAAGTCCAGAGGTGAGGAATCCGGTCCGATCCCTTATACATACGTGGGTGATGAGCCTCTCCCTTCTGCGGGAACGGATGCCAGGGCTTTTCGGAGTATCTGTCGTCCATCGATTTTTTCGAAACCTGCAGAAGACGGGTGGCTAACCGTCATGTTCCTCCTGACCTACGGGCCAACCTCCTGGCATTCGAGATCGGTCAAGCGCCTCACTTGACCAGGCCCGTAGCCTTGCGCGAACGCTCTCTCGCGCATTATGGAGCAGGCGACTGCTATCGCAGTCGCCTGCCTTAACATCCGGCGCGACTGTGGTTCATACCGCCCGGGGTGGACGGGCCTTCGGCCGTCCGAAACGGATAGACACGTTCCGGCCTACCAGCCGCCACAACGCCCGCTAGCCGTTTGCATCCGAGTTGGATTCGCTGCTGCCCCGGTCGCTCTCCCGGCGTTCACGGAATTGGCGATAGGGAGCGAGGGTCGAGTGCTGGGGATTGGCGTAGGCGGGGACGTCCGGGGAGAGTTGCGCGACGAAGGTAGGGCCGCGCCCACCGCCGGGAGCGGGATTGGTCGGCACGATGCGCAGCGGTTCTTCTGGTAGAGCCGCACCGGTGAGGTCGACAGCAAGCTCGCCTTCGAGGAACTCGGGCAGAACGGAGTGGGAAGAGCCATCGGGATAGATCGCTTTCAACCAGGTCGTGGAGTGGAAATTCCGTCCGCGGAAGACGACGAAGGCACCCTCCTGTCGGGCGCCCTCGATCACAGGAGCCTCGACTTCCTCGCCGACAAGGATCCGCGACGCCACTCCAGGACGCGGTGGGAAGCCCTCGAGAATCGGCTGAACTCGATACTCACCGCGCGGGACCTGCAGATCCCGGGGCAGATGCTCGCCTTGAACGATGATCTCGAGACTTCGCCCCTGCACCTGAAAGGGCAGATCGAGACGCAAGAGATGAAAGGCCACGCGTGCGCTCGTTGTAGAAGAAAGGGTGGCCGCAACCGCCAACTTTCGCGCCACGACCGTGAATCCGTTTCCAGCCTTCGAATCGACGTCCTCGACCTCGTCGATCGTCCATTGCAAGCATCCGACCTCAACGAGGTGTTCGAGCAACGCGATGAAGCCGTCGGTCACCCAAACGTGGTAGTGGCTGCCCGAGTCCATCGAGTCCGTGCTGGCCGTCGTCCCGAGAGCGTGATCCGCCAGGTGATGGCGCAGGTCTGTACAAGGACGCAGGTGATCGCAAGTGCGTTGCTTGTGCGGCACAATGAAAAAAACGATGCCCCCCACCCGCAGAGCGCGATCCCACTCGATCAGTGTCGCGATCGTGTCGGGCATGTGCTCGATGACATGGCTGTTCAGGATGAAATCCAGCGAGCCCGAGGCAAACGGCAGGTGCTCTGCAGTCGCGAAGACCGAGATGTCGGCTACCTCGCCCGCCCTCATCATCTGGATCCTCTGATAGACCTCCGGATCGGGCAGATTCACGTTCCAGGCTCGCACGCCAGGAAAACGATTGTTCGCCGAGGCTCCGATCTCGATGCCTCGCTCGAGACTTCCCAGGTAGCGCCGCGCCAGGTCCATACTCCGAAAGTAGCAGCCGGGTCGAGATCCGTGCTTGTCATTCCCTGAAAGGGCTTCTGCCCTATTGAAACAAGCGCTCCGTGAAAGTTTGATAGGCGAAGCTCATCGGGACGGTCGCCCATAGCTCGAAGGCCGCTTCGACATTCCCTCCTTCGCCGGCGGCACGCACCATCCGACGCAGGGCCTCGTCTCCGTAGTTCAGCCGGATGTCGTCGACCCAGACCAAGGTCTGTGCGTAGGCACGCGCGATGGCATCGGTGTCCGTCCAGGTCACGAGACTGCCGCGGAGTTTCTCGAGCTCGAACAGCGTGCCGGCACGCCGTAGACGGGCGCGGGCTTGTTCGAGGTCGCTGGGGCGGTTCTCGAGCAGTTGGGCCAACCCCTCGTTCAACCAGCCCGGAAGAGTCTTTCCTCCGAGCTCGTGCAAGAATGCGTGAACGAGCTCGTGCTTCAGGGTCTCCCGCCAATTGCCGAGTCGCAAGTCATCGACCGAAACGCGCACCGTTCCGTCGAACACACCACCAGCCCAATCGCCCAACCCAGTCACCCGGTCGAACTCGCGGGAATCATAGAGCACGATGCGGATCGGGCGCCGCCCCATTTCGCGCACGGGATCGGCACCGAAATAGAGGCGTAGCTCTTCGTAGCTGCGCTCGAGGTGATCGAGCACATCCTGGGAGTTGTGCAAGATGTCGCGTCGGTCCGTATCGAAGGACAGGGTGAAGAGGTCCGAGCCCTCGCTCCAGTGATCCTCTTCGACCGCAGACTGGACGCGCCAACGGCTGAGGAGCTGGCGCATCGCGTCGGAGTCTTCGCGTTCAGGTGCGAGCTCGAGCACCTCCTCGACGGAGGCGATGGCCTCGGCCAGCTCCTGGTTCTTGTAGAGCTCGCGCGAGTAGCGGGCCAGGGCCTCGGCCAGGTTGCGCCGGAAGATGTCGTTGTCCGGTTTGGCTTCGCGGCAGCGCCGAAATCCCTCGCAGGCCTTCTCGAGGTCACCGTTCTCGAGCAACGCAGCCGTCTCGTTGTTCAGGCGAACCCACTCGCTCGCGTCATCTCCGTCGCTCAGGAGCTCGATTTGACCGTCGCCCGACGATGCGGGTGAGGCGTGCGTCGGGGGCCCATCCATGGTCTGGGAAACGCGCACGGGTTCCGGAACAGCCACGTTCGACGAGGTCTCCTCAGGAGCGACCGCTGGTGTCGCAACGAGAGAACGCAGGAGCACGGCAACGACTCCGAGCAACAAAGCGATCGAAGTCAGCAGCAGGCTCGTTCCACGCTTCAAGAGCACTCCTGGCCCGGACTCTTCATCAGCTGGTACGCAAAACGCTCCAGCTTGGAATGCCTGGGGTACGTGTTCATGAATCGTTCGGGCTAGTGCCCACGCACGTGGCTTTCAAAATCGAGATCCGCACGGCCGTCGAGCTGCCCCTGGATGTCCTCGATCAACTCGGACCAGCTCTGGTAACGGTGATCGGCTTCCTTCGCGACCATCTTCTCGATGATGTATTGCAGGTGCGGAGTGAAGTCCCGCCCCTTGAGTTCTTTCGAGTTCAGGGATTCCATGACCTGCATGCGCAGGACTTCACGATCGTCGGAGCTTTCGAACGGGAGTCGGCCACACACGATGTGAAAGAGCGAGATGCCGAGCGAGTAGATGTCGGAACGCGTATCGGCCGCGGCACCGCCGCGACACTGTTCGGGTGACAGGTACTGGATCGTACCGACGGTCGAATCCTCGGGAGAGGCCGTCGCTTCGGGCGCGGCGAATCCGAGATCGATCAAGACGACACTGCCATCGGAGTCCAACATAATGTTGCCAGGCTTGACGTCGCGGTGTACGACGCCCTTCCGTTCGAGATAGCGAAGCACCTCCGCTGTCTCCAGGACGATGCGCAACGCCTGGTCTTCCGGAAAAGCCGCACCTTCGTCGAGCCTTTCCAGAATGGTGGCCCCATCGATGTACTGCATGCGCGAAAAAAAAGTATTGCCACTGCGTGCGACACCGTACCCACGAACGAGCCCCTGGTGCTCCAGCTTCTCGAGCAGGCGCGCCTCGGCGATGAAGCCCTTGCGTGTTGCCGCTTGCTTGGTTGCATCCGGTTTCAGCACCTTCAGCGCTAGCTGGCGATGTGTCCGTTTGTCCCTGACCCGAAAGACATTGGCGGTTCCCCCCGTCCCCACACAGCCGAGGATTTCATACCCCGGGATTTCCGGAAGCTCGCCGACACGTGTCCGTCTGAGCTCCTGAACACGATCCTCTGGCCAGCCCTGGGTACGGACAAGCAACTCGTCGAGGTCCTCGCCACCCTTCAGCCTGGGAAGAAGCTCTTCCACCTCGTTTCGAGAGAGGTGGCGGTGGTGCACCAACAGGGCTAAGAAATCGACGTCGCGCATCTTCGCTCGGACAATGGATATCCTCCCGCAGCGGGAACGCCCCGCCAGGCTGGGATACTCTGACTGGATTCCAACAAAATTGCACTGATCCTGCCCGCCCCCAGGGTGCCACGTTGCTTTTCGGCACACGCGAGGGCTCTCAGGGCAAGCGAACAGAATCAGGGCCACCCCAATGCGTTCTCTTGGTTCGAGCCCCGGCGCATTGATAGCCAGGAAGGCCCAGGCACCCCGCGCTGAATCGCCGGCTCCAGGCCGCAGAGTGGACGACGAGGATCGCCCGAGCGTCGCACCGAACGGTCATCACAGGGAGTTCGTACGAGAGCGCGAGAGCCGTGGAAACGCCCCGCACGGCTACTCAGCCTTCCCTTCTTGGTGCAAAAATGGGTGAACTTCCGGGTTTACGCGCGGAGTTCCCTGGGGCTGCGGCTAGAACGAGGCAGCAGTGGGCGCTCTCGTGCCCAGCGCCGGGGTCTATTCCGGCTAGAAGCACACCCCCATCAGAGCCCAATACGGCCTCTCTTCCTCCCTCCTCCAGAGGAGCAGTTCCATCAGCATTCTTCTTTATCGCTCTGGAAGTCCCCCCTATGGCGTCGATTCCGACCTCTGGATCGCCGCCCTGGAGCTCGCCACCGTCCATGGATGGAAACCCGGCGGAACCACTTCATCGGGAGACTCCACGAGACTCGACTACAAGGGCTATCTCAGCCCCGATCAGCAGAATGTGGGCCACGACGATGCGAAGAACCTGGCCCGGGGATTGGAGCGCGGGCTGGCCGAGGTTCCGAAGACCATGCTGCCCCTTGGGGACGGTCCTTTCGGCGATGACAACACCGTCCAACTCCTGAAGCGTGCAGCCGCCGGCGAGATCCCCCAAAAGGGAGAAGTGAACGCAGCCGTCGAGGTCCTGAGCGGCCCGCCGCGCGACGAAGCACTCTCCTTGGTCGAGTTCTTGCTCTCCGGAGAGTTCACGATCAACCCCTCGCTCAAGTCTTCAAAAGGCTAATGGCAAAACGCGGCGGCAAGACGACTGGCAACAAACGCCAACGAGAGCGCGACAAGCGTCGTAAGCGTGAGAGCAAGGAAGCTCGCAAGGTCGAGCGCAAGGAGATGCGCGATCGCGGCGAGGACCCCGACATCGTCGAGCTTGATGAATACGGGGACCCGATCGTCAGAGAGCCCGCTCCCGAAGAGCCGAACGCCTCCGACGACGAGGGCGCGCAGGAAATGCAGCCCCCTTCCGAAGCCTGAAGAGGGTCTGAAGGACGCAAGTCATCCCAGCGGCTACAATGACTCGCCATGAGCGACGAGAACGTAACCCTGATCGGCTACACGCTGTCCAACGTCGTGCGCATACTCGAGGCGGACTCCTCGAGTCCCGAGGCCTGGCCCGAAGCGAAGCGTGTCATCGGCGTGATGCGTGATGAAAATGCCGAGCTCGTGTCCGCGGTCGAGAGCGAGAGCCTCGCTGATCTGAAAGCCATCGTCGAGGGCTGGTACGCCTCCGACCATGGGCTCCCCGAGCAGGACCGCAACGTGCTCAAGCGCGCCATGAAAGCCTACCGCAAGCGCTTGAAACTCACCCTGCTCGATGCCGAATCCACCGTGGGCGGCGGCCCGATGAGCGGCGGGCGCGCCTCCGATATTGTCGGCATCACCCCGCCGGTTCACTACCCGCGCGAAGTCTGGGACGAGCTCGCCCGATTGGGACGCCTGGTCGACGTACGCCAAGGCATGTACGAGCTCCCACCTGGGGGCTAGCCCATGGGCTTCTTGAAACGTCTCTTCGGTCGAGGCAACGTCCCGGAGTTCGTGCTTCCGGGCGACAACGAGTGTGCGCTGAGCGAGAGCGGGTTGAAACATCAGCTCGTCAGCGAGGGCGATGGAGCCTCGCCCGGGCCCTTCGAAACGGTCACCGTGCACTATGCGGGTTGGCTGACCGACGGAACGCTCTTCGATTCGTCCTATGCACGCGGTAAGCCCATATCGTTTCCCCTGAACCGCGTCATTGCCGGCTGGGGAGAGGGCTTGGCGTTGATGAAAACCGGGGGCACCTCGCGCTTCGTCATTCCACCGGAACTCGGC
Organism: Planctomycetota bacterium; assembly: GCA_965662355.1. GTDB lineage: Bacteria > Planctomycetota > UBA1135 > UBA1135. Next base: position 159,249 of record CBFIHP010000007.1, read on the forward strand.
TACGGGCCCCGCGGCGCACCGCCCGCCATCGGGCCCAACGCCACGTTGCTCTTCCTGGTCGAGCTCATCGACATCAGGTAGGTACGAGCTCTCCTCTCGGCCTGCACGATTGCCTGCGGTCCCTCTCGACGTGGACCGGTGCCAGCATCGACTTCAGTCTTGGGGCCCGAAGGCCTCGCGATAACGCGCCGTGCCACCACGAATCCTCGCCAGCACTCTGTCGTCGAGGATGCGCACGAAGAACAGGTCCAGGGGCATCCCCTCGAACCCGTGGCGGAGGTCGCACTCCAGGGCAGGGACGAAGCCAAAGCGCGGGTAGTAGTCCGGATGCCCGTAGACGACGACAAAGGGCACATCGCGCTCTTTCGACAAGCAGAGTCCCGCCTCGACGAGAGACGATCCGATCCCCCGCCCCTGCCACTCCGGGTCGACCGCCATGGGAGCGAGCCCCAACCCCTCGATCCTCTCGTCGCCGGCGTGGATCCTGACCCGTGTGAACAGGATGTGCCCACAAACCCGATCGCCTTCGATGGCAACGAGCGAGATGGCCTCCGGCGCTTTCCGCAACGCAATCACGAGATCCGCCTCACCCTGGTGGCCGAATTCCGTGCCGGCAAAGGCCTCGGCGACGATCCCCTGCACAGCCGCATGATCGTCGGGGACCTCGGGTCGAATCGTCATTGCGGGCTCGGTTTCATCGTGGGTTCTATCCTCCCTGCGTCACATCGTAGGCCGAAGCACTTCTGTCGCCAGCGCGGACCGTGATCGAGGGTGGTTTGCGCTATGCTGCGCGAATGATCCAGGTGTTCTACGCCCTCCTCGCAGGGGTAATTCTGACCCCGGGTGCCTGCTCGCGGCCCCAGGAAACCTCCGCTGAAGCGCAGGGCGAAGACCCCATCGTGGCCGAGGGGCAGGGTGGGCTCGTGGTGCGGAGAAGCGAGCTCGAACAGCTCCTGCTCGAGCGCTTTGCGTACGTCCAGGAAGGCCAAGACCTCTTCGACCTGCTCTTCAAGACGCGACTGCTCGATTCGCTGGCGAAGGAGGGCGGGGTGAGGGTCTCATCGAGGTCCATCGCGGCGCGCTGGCAAGATCTCGATCGGCGGGCGCGGGAAGCCGGGGAGAAGGGCATCGTCGACCAGATCCAAAAGAGCGGTCTCAGCGTGGAGGAGTTTCGCGAATACCTCCGCTTGTCGCTGATCCAGGAAAGCCTCACGAAGAAGGCCTTGGGTCTGGGAAAGAAGGACGAGGTCACCGGTGCCCAGCAGGAGATCTGGCTGAACGGCGAGATCCAAGAACGAGGCGTCGAGAAACATCCGCCGCCCTGGGAGAAAGGGCTGATCGCCCGCTGCGGTGACGTCACGATCAAAACAGTTGAGTACGCAACCTTTCTTCACGCACGGCTTTCGCGCCAGAAGGTCGTCGAGACGGCCTGGCACATGCTCTTGATTCAGGCACTCGAAAAGAAGCTGCCGGATCTTTCCAGAGAGGCACGCAGCCGGGCCATCGACCTCGAGATTGACCGACGTCGCGCGGGGCATGCCATCCGGCATCCCGGCGTCACGTTCGAACAACGTCTGGGTGCCAGTGGCCAGACCCTGGACAGCCTCAAGTCTGACCCGTCGGTGTCCATCGCCGCGCTCACGCGTGCGTGGGTCGATCGGAAGTACGGTGAGAGCGGTCTGCGCAAGACCTATGAAGATGAACGCGAACTGTTCGAGGGCCGTTACGGCAAAGCTGTGCAGGCCAGCGTGCTGCTCCTGGTCGCAGGACAGTTCGAGAACGAACTCGTGCCGCGCAACTTCGAGGATGCCGACAAAGAGCTCGATACCTTGAAGGAGCGCGCCGGTGATTTCGCCGACTTTCGAGCGTTGGTCGCGCAATTCACCGAAGACCCCAAGGGGCGCGAGAAGCAAGGGCTCATCGGTTGGGTGACACGCGGCGACCCACGCGTGCCCAGGCCCCTGCGGGAAGCCGTGTTCGACTACCTGGACACCGGTGGTAAGGTCCCTTCGGGCGGTATCGCCCTGGGGCCGGTGCGCATGGAAACAGGCTGCGGACTCCTGTGGCTATCGAGTGTCCGCGAGAGCCCCTCGTGGGAAGTCATGGTGGGCAAGGTGCACGAAGAGCTGCGACGTCGACTCGTGGAGGAACTGATGCCATCCAGGGCCGTCCGCATAGTGGAGAGAAGCCCCAAATGAAAATCGGTATGGTCGTCGGCAGCGTCGTCGCAACACAGAAGGACGAGAAGCTCGAGAACGTCAAGCTGCTCGTCGTGCAGGTGCATTCGCACCAGAACGAAGCCACCGAGGAATACGTCGTGGCGGTCGACTCCGTCCAGGCGGGATTGGGTGACATGGTCATGTACGCGACAGGTTCCAGCGCACGGCAAACGACGTTAACGCAGGGCTGTCCGTGCGACGCCGTCATCATGGCCATCGTCGACTCGTGGGATCTCGCCGGCGAGCACGTCTACGAGAAGTGGAAGTAGCCATGTACCTGGCGCGAGTTCTCGGACGCGTCGTCGCGACGCAACGCTACGCGGGCCTCGATGGGGTCGCGTTGCAGTGGATCCAACCCCTGGACGAGACAGGCCAAGCCCAGGGCCAGGCCCTCGTCGCCTGCGCGACCGTATCGACAGGCCCGGGCGATCTCGTGCACTTCGTCGACGGGCGCGAAGGCGCGCTCGCATGTCCCGAGACTTTCGTTCCGGTCGACGCGGCGATCCTGGGTTTCGTGGAGGAGGTGGACGGTCCGGTCCACCTGCGTAGCTGAGTGTTTCTCGCCGAAGTCATAGGAACGGTGGTCTCGCCGATTCAACATGTGGTGCTCGAAGGCCAGCGCTTGCTGCTACTGCGGCCGCTGGACCCGATGGGCAAACCGCAGGGTGCCACGCGCATCGGCATCGACCGCGTCGCTGCCGGGGTCGGCGACCGAGTCCTCGTGATCGATGAAGGCAATTCGGGCCGTCAGGTCCTGGAAGCCCCCGAGGCGCCGGTGAAAACGGTCGTGATCGGGGTCGTGGATTACGTCGAGCTCCAGGGGAAAAACGTGTTCGACGCACGCCGATAGTTCGCCGGCGCCCAAATGGGCTACCCTGTGGTCATGGTCCCCGCCCCTTCGAACCGAGAAGAAACGACCCGTGTGCGCCAGGCGCTCTGTCGGATCGGTGCTCTCTGCTATCAAAAAGGTCTGATCGTCGGCAGCGACGGCAACATGTCCGTCCGGCTAGCGGACGATACGATCCTCGTCACGCCGGCGGGTGCGATGAAGGGTTTCCTCGAGCCCCACCACATCGCCCATGTCGATATGGAAGGGCGTGCCATCGACGATGGACCGAAGGCCTCGACCGAGATCGGGATCCACCTCGTTTCCTATCAGCAGCGCCCGGACATGCGCGCGGTCGTTCACGCCCATCCTCCCCACGCGGTCGCGCTTTCGATTGCCGAAATCGACATGCTGCTTCCGGTGATCCCCGAGATCATCGTCACGATCGGCGGCACGCCCACGACTCCGTTCGCAACACCCGGTACAGACGAGCTGGGCGATTCGATCCGCGACGTGGTGCGTTGCTCGGACACCTTGATCATGAAGAACCACGGAGCCGTCACCCTGGGAATCAATCTCATGGATGCGTTCAAGAAGCTCGACATGATCGAGCACACGGCGCGCATCCTTTGGTTGGCCCACACCGCCCGCGGGGGGCTCGAGCCCTTGCCCAGCGAGGCGGTCAAGAAGCTCCTCGACACACGTCGGGAGCTGGGGATCGATACGCTGAATACGCTCGAGAACCAATGCGGGCTGTAAGCCGCGGCCGTCGTTTCCCAAAAAAGGCTCGCCCGGGCCAAAAAGAGCGCCAGAGAAAGGCCTTCGTAGGCGTCCAGGGAGCGTTTTGCAGCGGATCCCGTTGCCAAGGCCCCAAAAGTTAGGAAGATCCGGGCAAATCCCGCCGAACTAGCCTTCTCGCCGAACGCACCATGCACCCGCAATCCAGAGATCGAGCCATCCGCCGCCGAGCGTCGTTCACGCTGTGGCTCGTCAATTTCGGTCTCGGATTGATCGTCGGCGGCAACTACCTGGTTCATGTGCCGGATGTGGACAGTGCGAAACCCTGGCTCTTCGCCATCTCGGCGTTGGTTTCGTCGGTCCTGACCCTGACCATCCTGCCCGGCGCGCTCTTCTATGTAGCGTCGCACTGGGTTCGATCCAGCCAGCTGCTGGGAGTCATGCAGGGGGCTTTCTGGACGATGTTTCAGATGCTGCTCTTCGCTGACACGCGCATCTACAACGTCTTCCGTTACCACTTCAACGGACAGGTACTGAACCTCATGTACACGCGCGGCTCGGAGGATGCCGTGCACCTCGGGTGGAACGTGTGGAGCACGGTGCTGTTCATCATCCTGGGCTTCACGCTGCTCGAGACCTTGGTGTGGCGCAAGGCCCTGTCGCGTGCGAGGGCTCACTTCGAGCACGGCGCCCCCACGCCGCTCCTCCGACCGGCGCTCATCTGGAGCGTGCTGCTGCCGACGATCTTCATCGAGAAGACGATCTACGCTCAAGCCGATCTGGCGCGCGACAACCAGATCACACACCTGGCCCGGCTCTTTCCCCTGTACGCGCGAGTTCCCATGGAGGACTTCGCCAGCAAGATGCTGGGCGTCAACCTCGGGATTCCCGCCCCTCCCGAACTCGATGGGATCGATCTCGCCTACCCCGGGGCGATTCCCGTGTTGAGCGAAAGCGGGCCGCGGCCGAACGTCCTGATCCTGGCCATCGATTGCTGGCGCCAGGACATGCTGAGCCCGCTGGAAACCCCGCGCATCCACGCCTGGTCCCAGGCTGCCGTGCGAAGCTTCGAGGATCACGCCAGCGGAGGCAACTCGACGCGCTACGGCATCTTCTCGATGCTTTATGGGCTCTACGGCTCGTACTGGCTGCCGGTCTTGAAGCAGCAGCACTCGCCCGTCGTCATCGATGTCCTGCTGGAAGAGGGCTACGAATTTGGCATCTTCGGCAGCGCCTCGATGGACTATCCCGAGTTGCGCGACACCGTTTGGTCCAGCGTACGCGAGGACGTCCGAGACGACTTCCCCTCGCCCGAGCCCTGGCGCAGAGACGAGCTCGCCGCCGACGCCTTCATCGAGTGGCTGGATGCTCGCGAGAATTCGGACGAGCCCTTCTTCGGGTTCCTCTTGCTCGATTCGCCACACCAGACATACAGCTATCCGCCGGACAAGGAGCCCTTCCAGCCCAGTGCTCCCGAACTGGACTACGTCACTATCACGCGCAACGAAGGGCCGCCGGACGAGCTCCTGCAGGCGGTATTCAATCGCTATCGCAACGCGATCCATCACGCCGACGACGTCGCGGGTCGAATCCTCGAGCACTTCGCCAATTCCCCGCTCTACGAGAACACGCTCATCATCGTCACGGGTGATCACGGTGAGGAGTTCCGCGAGTGTGGCTTCTTCGGACACACGAGTGCCTTCACGCCGCCCCAGATCCTGGTCCCGATGCTGGTTCGTGGTCCTGGTTTCGAAGCGGGCGTCGAAACACGCCCGACCACGCACCTGGACATCCCGGCGACCCTGCTCGAGCAAATGGGCGCTCTCCCGAGCGTGCGCAAGCACTGGAGCCTCGGCGGTAACCTGCTCTCCCCCGACGCCGATCGCAAACGTGTAATCTCGGGCTGGAACGAACTCGGGCTGTGGACCCCGGAGGGCATCATCCGCGTGCCCCTGTCGCTCATGGAATTCGACGTCGAGCTCTACGATTATCGCTGGAACGTCAAGCATGATGACCTGTCGGTCCTGCAGGCGGAAAGCAAGGCGCTCGAGCAACTCGGCGCCGACTGCCACCGGTTTCTGAAGTAGCCTTGCAGTGCCGTCCATGCCCGGGTCGTCACATCCCTCAACGGACGCGAGCATCAGCCCCTGGTTAGCCCTATCGTCGACCCAGGACGGGAACCCAGGACCTTCGGAGCGGCAAAGTGGATTGCCCCGATGTGCTAGGGGCACGATCGCGCTAGCCCAGTTCCAAGAACCAGCGCAACCCCCAGATCCCGAACAACGTCAGGATCAGAAACAGGTTGATCGGATCGAAAACCGTCGACCGCAGCACGAAGGTGCGCACCTGCAGGGCCAACCATGCGCGTTCGAAGCCCATGGGTACCAGGCGGTTTCTCCAGCGCACGTAGAAGCGGATCGTGCGGTAGATACCGCCGATGGTCCAGATCGTCCCCAAGCCCATCGTGATCACACGAACGTAGATGTAGGGCTCGACGAGAACCTGATTCATTGCCCGGCAGTGCTCCCGCCACCTTGGGTGAACCAGAAGAGCCCCAGGTAGATCAGCGAGGCGATCACCAGCACGAGCAGGGACAGGCGCACCTCGATCTTCTTCACGGCGACCCCATGCGAGATCGCTTCCTTGATGCGATCCGCTTCATCGGCGATGGCGGAGCGCAGCACGCGCACGGCACGTTCCTCGAGATCGTCCGAGTGCTCGCGGTACGCCGAACCGACGACACGCTTGGCGCGCTCTTCGAGGTCGTCCGCCTGGGTCTGATAGACCTTAGAGATGGCGCTTTGTGCGCGCCGCTCCATCCACGACATGAGACCCCAGATGCGGCGTTTCTTCGGTGGCTCAGGGGCCACCTGGGTGGCCTCCGCATTCGCTTCGGTGACGGGAACTTCCGGATCGGCGTTCGTGTCGACGGATCCCTGGGAAGGATCCATGACGAACCCGTGGGCCGTCGACGTCTCCAGGGGCGCATCCTTCACCGTCGCCGCTGCTGCTTCTGCCGTCGCTTCCGTCGCTTCCGTCGCTTCCGTCGCTGCCGTCGCTGCCGTCGCTTCCGTCGCTGCCGTCGCTGCCGTCGCTACCTTCGCTTCTTTCGCTGCCTTCGCTGCCTTCGCTGCCTTCGCTTCCGTCTCCGTCGCGGACTCGATGCGGGGCATCGGCTCCGCGCCACCCGGGGAGGGGGCGGGAGCGAGGGCTTCTTGCTCCTTGGGCATGGCGTGTTCCTGCGGGTTGGCTACGGGCGCTTGCTCCTCATGCTCTGCAGGATCGTCCACGGCTACTCCTCGACTCGAACGAAAGCCGTTTCGAGCCTGCTTGGGTCGGAAAGGATTTCGAGGGGGGATTCTAACGCGATCCCACGACGGGCGTCGCGGGCCGGCCCGAAACGGCCCTGGGTCAGCGGTCCTGGGCCCGAATGAGAAGGTAGATCAACTGCAGGATCCCCGAGAGGGCCGCGGCCACGTACGTCAGGGCCGCCGCATCCAGCACCTTGGACACCCCCTGGGCCTCCTCCTGGGTCTGGACGATACCGGTTTCCGCCAGGACGGCCTTGGCTCGCTTCGAGGCGTCGAACTCGACCGGAAGCGTGATCAGCTGAAACAACACGACACCACTGAAGAGCGCGATGCCAAGCAGCATCAGGCCCTTGCCAAAGAGCCCGCCGGCCAGAAACATCCCGAGGAAGAAGGGCAGGGGCCAGAGCTTCGAACCGATGTTCGCCATGGGGACCACGCTCGAGCGAAAGCCCAGAAACGGATAACCACGCGCGTCCTGGATCGAGTGCCCGGCCTCGTGCGCCGCGACCGCGATGGCCGAGATCGAGCGGCCATCGTGCACGTCCGGTGACAGACGCAAGGCCTTTTCACGGGGGTCGTAGTGGTCGGAGAGAAAACCCTCGTGGCGCTCGATGCGCACGCCCCCCACGCCTGCCGCACGACAAACTGCGGCCGCAGCCTCGGCGCCGGAAATTCCAGCGCTCACCCCGACCCGGGAATAATGAGCAAAGCTGGACTTGACGCGATACTGGGCCCAGAGGGTGATTGCCACCCCGATTCCGGTCAGGAGGAGATACAGCGGGTCGAAGAAAAAGAAGGGCATGGGAAGGGTCGACGGAGCGGGGTCCGTGGTTCACGCTTCTCCTTCGCGACTCCCGAGAACGATTTGGGCCGCGATGCGCCGAAGCGTCTTCAGGCTCGTTAACGTAGGACTATATACCGCAGGTCCATTGGGATTTGAACGAGCTCTATTTCGATAACAACGCCACGACCCCCCTGGACGGGGTCGTCCTGGAGGCGCTGCAAGGGGCCCTCGCCGAGAACTACGGCAACCCCTCGAGCCGCCATCCATTGGGCGAAAAAGCCCTCGCCGCGGTGGATCGTGCGCGCCGGTCACTCGTGCAACTCGTGGGGGCCAACTCGCCGAGGGAAATCGTCTTCACCTCGGGCGGAACGGAGAGCATCCACACGGCGGCTCACATCGCCCTGGCCGAGAAGCCCAACGGCTCGGTGTTGATGAGCTCGGTGGAGCACGCGGCCGTGCAGCGCCCCCTCGAGGCCTGGAGTGGGCGCGGTATGTCCCTCGAGCGAATAGGCGTCGATGAAGCTGGCCGGCTCGCGCTGGACGAAGTCCTGGTCGCGCTCGCGAAGAACACACTGGGCCAGACACAGAGTCGCCCCATACACCTGGTCTCGCTCTTGCTGGCGAACAACGAAACCGGTGTGTTGCTGCCGGTCGACGATCTGGAAGCCATCGCCAACGGAGCACGGCAAGCGGGCGCCTTGGTGCACCTCGATGCGGTGCAAGTACCGGGCAAGCTCCCGCTCCAGGATTGGGTGGACCACGCGGATCTCATCTCCCTGTCCGCCCACAAGTTTCACGGCCCCAAAGGTGTCGGTGCGCTCTATGTGCGCAGTGGGCTCCCCACGCCAGCAGCGGGTTTTCTCACAGGCGGGCCACAGGAAGAGGAACGCCGCGCAGGCACGCTGAACGTCCCCGGAATCGTGGGCTTGGGCGTCGCCGCGGATCGCGCCCTCGAGCACCTGGCGGACGTCCCCGCCCGGGTTCGCCTACGCGAGCTGCGCGATCGGCTCGAGACCGGGCTCCTCGCTCGCATCCCCGGACTTCGAATCCACGCCAGTGGTGCGGAGCGACTCCCTAACACGAGCAACGTCGGACTGACGGAGGCGGACGCCAAGGGCATCGACGGAGAGCTCCTGCACCTCAGCCTCGCGGCCGAAGGCCTGTGCGTCTCGGGCGGCTCCGCCTGCAGCGCGCACACGCAAAAGCCCTCCGACGTCCTGCTGGCCATGGGAATCCCCGAGGACGAGGCCCGGGCCAGCCTGCGCTTCTCTCTGTCGCGGATGACACGCCCCGAGGAGGTCGACCGGGCGGTAGAAATCACCGCACGCACGATTTCGGGGCTCATGGGGTTTTCCCCAACAGCGGACTCGAATCGCTCGTAATACCGAAGGCGGCGCAACTGAAATGGCCGAAAATGCCGGTTTTCTCCGGGAAGAAACCCAGTGCCTGACCGTCCAACCCGCGCCTCGGGATCTTCGACGATCCCCTCCCCCCCCAGGTGCCCGCTGTAACGTGTGGGCAGCACGGACCCTTCGGTCGGGTTAGGATTCTCCTGCACCGCGAAGACGTCCTTACTTTTCCTCCCCAACGCTTCTGTAGACGAGCCATGCGTCCGCTAGCTGTATTGATCCTCGTGGTCGGCGCCATCGCCGCGCTCCTGTATGCCCTCACCTCGATCTCGGGAGGGCGTGCCACCACGGACACGAACATCGTCGGACCTGCCACGGCGACTCGAGAAGCCACCGGCCCGCGTCCTCCGGCCAAGTTCGACCCCGTCGTCATCCCCGAACCGATCGAGACCCCGGCACGTGTGGCTGCGACGACAATGGACATCGCCGTCCAGACGCGCGGAGCCTTCGGTGGCGGGATCGAGGGGCTCGTCGTCGACAACGAGGACATTCCGGTCGGCGGCGCCAAGGTCAGCCTCCTCAACAAGCGTCCCGGTGCATTCTCCGACACGATTCAGCTGATGCACAACCAGGCACCGCCGAAGCCGGTGCAGGAAGTCACGACCCAGCCGGATGGTACGTTCAGCTTTGCCAACCTCGATCCCAAGAAGCCCTGGACGATCGTCGTCACGCATTCCGAATTCTCGCGCACCGAGGAAGGTCCGATCCCTGTTCCCGAGAACAGCATTCGGCGCGAGACGATCCGGCTCGAACGGGGACTCTCCTGCGAGGGCTACGTGGTCGATGCCGATTCCAAGGTCCCGATCGTCGGCGCCATACTGGTCGTCGACAACCCGCTAGCTGCTTTCGTTCCGGCAGCACGCAGAAACAACACGGGCAGACTCGAGGCCGAATCGGACGAACAAGGGCACTTCGTCTTCAAGAACGTCAGCCGCGGCCAGAAAACGCTCGTCATCACCGCGAGTGGCTACGCGACGCAAGTCCACAACAACTTCCAGATGCTCGTGCTGACGGATCCGGAAAAGCGCGTGAGGAACAACCGGGTTCAACGCAAGGAGTGGAAGTCCAGCAACCAAACCTTCGAGCTCCTGCAAGGGATGGCCATTGGCGGGCGGGTACTAGCACCCGATCGCTCGGGCATCGAAGGCATCAAGGTCGAAGCGCTCAGTCAAACCGGCGCCGTGGGATCGCGGGGCGAAACTCTCAGCGTCGCCGGCGGCGAGTTCCTCATCGAAGGCGTGGCCGAAGGCCTCTACACCCTGAAGGTCACGGCCGAGGGCTACCAGACGAACCCGGTCCCGCGTATCGAAGCCGGGGACATGAACGTCGAAATCGTACTGGCCGAGCAGGGCTCGGTCCGCGGTCGCGTTCTCTTGCCCACTGGAAAAGCGATCACCGGTGCTTTCACGGTTCAGATTCGCGCCTATCACCCCGGCAACCCGCTTCCGGGCTCGCCCGTTACGAAGCAGTCCTTCCGCAGCCCGAAACGCGGAGCCTTCGAGGTCATCGGCGTGCCGGAGGGAAACTACATCGTCGAGGCCCTGGCGACGGGCTTTGCCTCGAGCCTCAGTGATCCCTTCATGGTCACCCAGGGCATCGCGACCGACGAGATCGTCGTGAAGATGTCCTATGGCGGCCGTTTGAGCGGGCGCATCGTCGACACCTACACAGGCGAACCGATCGCCGGCGCCGAGGTCTCGACAAACGACAACAACTGGATGGACAACGACATCTTCCAGTTGTTCGGTTCGCTCTCATCTTCCTCGCTCTCGAAGGGAGTGGACACGACCGATGCGGACGGCCGTTTCGAATTCAAGCTGATGACGCCCGGTGAGTATCAGGTCCAGGTGAAGCAAAAGGACTTCACCACGCTCATTGTGAATGATGTCCTCGTTCGGCCCGACGAAGAGACCGATATGGGAACGAAGGCGCTCGTCAAAGGTGCCGTCGTCTGGGGTATCGTCTACGCCGAGGATGGAAGCATCGAGCCGGGCTCGATGGTGCAACTTTCACCGCTCGACAACGCCAAACTCTGGTCCGGACAGCGCACCCGCACGGATGCCGAGGGCCGCTTCGAGATGAAGAACGTGCAGGCTGGAAGGTACAGGTTGCACGCGCAGCGCCAGGCAAAGCCTGCTTCAAGCCCGTGGGACGGAGTGGCGGACATGAAGAACTCCGAAACCAACATACAAATTGCCGATGGTGGGAAGTACCAGCACGACCTCAACCTCGGACGCAAGTGATCGTTGAAGCTCCTCGCGACCCTGATCCTGGCGGTGGGCATCGGCCTTGCCGCACTGCTTCTTTTCGGCCCAGGTTTCGATTCGCGTCGCGGCGAGGGTGAAGAGGTTGCAGGCCCGGATCGGGAAGCTCCGGCGCCCCCGCGCAATCGGGGACCGGCCGAACTGACACTGGAGTCCAACCCGAACCAGAGCGCGAAACTGGTCGAAACGACCAAGCGCTACACCCTGGACACCGGTGCGCCGGCTGCGCGGAAGGTCGTGCGACAGCTCCGTGGCATTCTGCGTGCCGACGGACGCCCGATGGAGGAGGGCAAGATCGAGGTCCGCATTGGCGAGCGCATCCTCGCGCAAGTGCGCACGAGTAACTTAGGACGCTTCGAGATCAATTTCGTCCAGGAGTCCGAGGAAGCCGAGCTCGTGACCATCGCGCGCGGGTTCGTTCCCTTGCGCCAACCGCTCGGGTTCAAGGACGTCGCCAGCACGGAGAACCTCGGCAGCCTGAGCCTGATGCGGGCTCTACCACTCGTCGGCACGGTCCTGGATCCCTCCGGACGTATGGTGCCCCAGGCGGAAGTCGAGATCGGACTGGGAATCCGCAGCGCGCAGACAGTCGATCTGAAGACGACCACCGACGACAACGGTGAATTTCTGTTTCGAGAGGCGCCACGGGGTCAGATCGTGGTTACCGCCTCGAAGCCAGGCTTCGGCGCGCGGAGGGTGGAGCACTCCCATGGGAGCACCCATCCGATCGAGATCAAACTGCGCCGCGGTCACGTGCTCCGCCTACGAGCCTTCGACGATCTCGGCCGGCCGCTACCCAGCGCCGAGGTGGAACTCTCGTGCAGCGACCCGGGCTCGCCCGGGCGCAAGAAGCTCACCGACAATGAGGGTCGCGCGTCCTTCGCGGATCTTGGCTCGCCGATGTGGAACGCGAAAATCCGCAAGGTGGACTATCGACCTGCCGGGCGACCGCGTCTCACCGCGGACGGAACGGAACACGAGATCGAGGTCCCCCGCTGGCCGGGCATCACCGGACGCCTGCAAGCGCCCTCGGGAAAGACCCTACCCCACAACGCACAGGTCTTCGCCCTGCCCTCCCGATCCCCGAGCGATCGCATGCTCGGGCGCAACGGTGGTAGCCCCGTCGGATCCGACGGCCGCTTCCGAGCGGGCGGACTGCGGCCGGGCCACTACGTGCTACACGTGCGCGCCAGGGGCTTCGCTCCCTATGAATCTGCCCCGTTCCTGATCGGGCTCAACGGCGATCACGAGCTGGGCGAAATCAGGCTCAAAGTGGGCGGAACCCTCGAGATCCTCTGCACGAGCGCAGGGCGCCCCGTCCACGACGTCACCTGCGACGTGCGCCCCAACGCGCCACGGCCCGGCGAGATCTGGGCGCCCCAGCTGGGACGCCTCGAACCCCTGCCAGAAACGGACCCGAACGGTCGCGCGTCGTTCGTGGGGCTCAACGACACGGTTTGGCTGCTCCTGAAGAAGGATGGCTTCCTACCGGCCGTGAGGGGCCCCCTGCGCACACGAGACGAGGCGAATGTGGTCCTGAACATCCCCATGGAGCCCGGCGCGGTCATCTACGGTTCCGTGAAGGACCGCACGGGAACCCCCCAATCCGGTGTGCGCATCCGCGTGACCCAGGATGGTGCCAGCGGATCCAAGCTCGAGATTCCCATCTACCTGAACTCGCTGCCTGGCGGTCGCTATCGGACCATCACCCTGCCTCCGGGTTCCTATAAGGTCGAAACGATCCTCGGCCACCAGGGAACGAGTGTCCCCAAGCAAGCGCTTTTGGAATCGGGCAAAGAGATTCGTCTCGATCTCACGATAACCAAGGCACAATAGGCGCAGCGCCCCACAGCTGCCTCTGGGGGAGGCTCCTCGGGCGCAAGGAAGCTGCCGGTGTCGCGCAAACCGTATTCCACCCCTAGGTCCTGGTCGGAGCTCTTGAGTGTCACACTCGAGCGCAAGGTCGAGGTTCGCTTCGGTCATGCTCGACGGCAGGTGATCGTCGTGCAGGACAAGGGACACGTGCTCGCGGTGCGCATGAACGCCATCTTTGGAGAGGCTCCGCTCGGCGTCGCCGAATCGGTGGCCAAGTGGATGCGCAACGGCCGCCGCGCGCGACAGGCTTGCAGACGTCTCGACGCATGGATCGCGGAGATCGAACCGCGGCTGAAGCCCGGCAGGGAAGTACGCTTGCGCAGCCAGGGCGAGCACTTTGACCTGAGCCCGATGATGGAGGCCTTGATCAGCGACGAATTCCGTCGGATCGAGTTCAAGAATCCCGACCCCAAGATCACCTGGGGTCGCCGAAGTTCGAGTCGGCCACGACGTTCTCTGCAGCTCGGCTCCTTCGACCCCGAGACGGGCGTCATCCGCATCCATCCCGTTCTCGACCAAGCGGCGGTCCCCCACTTCTTCGTCCGCTACGTCGTCTTCCACGAGCTCGTGCACGCCGCCCTGGGAGACGAGCCCGCAGGCCCTACTGGTCGCCGCCCCCACCACGGCCCGCTCTTCCGCCGCGCGGAAGAGGCCTACGCGGACTACGCTCGGGCCCTCGAGTGGCAAGACGACAACATCCGCGACCTCATGCGCTCTGCTCGCACGGGCAAACCCATGAAGGCCCCCAAAAAAACAAACATGCCGCAGCTGGACCTGGACCTGGCCTCCCAACAGCTCTTCCTCTTTTAGCTAACTCCGGCTCTGGTTAACCCGGTCTTGGCTTCCCGATTTCAACCATCCCGTTCTCGGGCCTGATTCGGGTTAGCGAGTACCGACCGCACCCGTAGCGCAGGTACCGAGCACGTTGCCACCGAGATTCTCGAGCAGCGTATAGGCCTCTTCCACGTTTTGCTTGGGCGTCATGCCGAGCCGTACGACCAACAGGATGCCGTCCGCGATGGAACCGAGGAGGCTCGGGTGATTTGCGGTCAGAACGGCCGGGCCGTCGAGCAACACGTAGTCGTAGCGGCGCTTCAAGGCGTTGAGAACGGTCTCGAGCCGCTCGATGTGAATCGAGGGATTCAGGGTCGGCTCGCCGGCGCCAAGAACGTCGAGTCGATCGACCGAGGTCGGACGAATGGCCTGATCCATCGAGAGCCGGCCATCGAGTACCTCGTTGATGCCCTGGCGTCGGGGCCAGCCGAGGTACTTCTCGACCGAGGGATGGGTGAGGTCCGCATCGACGACGAGGACGCGCAACTGCGGTAGCTCGACCATGGCCAGGGCCAGGTTGAGCGTCGCGATGCTCTTGCCTTCGCCCTGGAGCGCGCTCGTCATCAGGATCGAGCGGGACGCGCCGTCGGGGTTCAAGGCCTGGACCGAGTTGCGCATCCGGCGAAACTGCTCGGCGGCGGAGGAATGGGGCGAGTGAACGACGACGAGCTCTTCCGAGCGCATCGGGATCTCGCGGCCTTCCCCGGGCACAGGGGCAGCGAGATTCTCGTCGAGGGGGTGAGGGGTGGTCATACCGGCTGCCCCGGCATAGTCGTATCCGGCCTGGGGCTCCCTCTTATTTAGGGCTTTTTGCGCTGAAGACGACACCCCTAGTTCATCGACCATTCTGGGATGTGCCTTGCGAGAGAGCCCGGATTCGCCTCCCGGCGGGCGTGCTGGAGAGGATTCGCAGGTGGGTACGCGAAGGCGGAGGCCAGCCCCGAGAGAGCATCCGGGCGAGCCCGGTCTCGGGAGAACGGGCCGTGATTTGGGCAATCTCTTCCCGAATCGAGCTCGCGGTGGCGTCCTCACCGCGCCGGAAGAGCCCACGGATGAGCTCCTCGAGAGCCGCGGCAAGCCGTCCGTAGCGCTTGGAATCCCCCCCCCGACCCAGGGCCTGTTTCAGCTCTTGAAGCAGGTGCGCCCGGGCCTCGAAGGAGGCGGTGCCCGTCCCCCAGGCCCCGAGAGCCCCGTAGAGCGAGAAATCCTTCGGATCGAGGTACTCGTCCCGCTCGGCCTTTGAAAGGGCAATCATGAAGGCTTCGGGGGAGTTCAGTCCGAGCATCACTTGCCCGCGCTCCAGCTCGAAGCGCAGGAGCCCCAAACCTGCCAAGGAGAGCGCGCGAAAGGCGGGATCCGAGGCCCTCTCGTGGGCCAGATCGAAGAGTTCAGCGAGCCGCTTGTCGCCTCGCGTATCGAAATGGCGCAGGGTCTCGATCGCGAGTCGGGACTGATCGGTTTGAAACAACTCGTTCAGATAGAGAGCGGCGACGCGCGGTTGGCCGACCCCATACCACCAAACGAGCATCGAGGCCTTCAATCCACTCGCGGCGGAAAGCATGTCGGGTCCTAGCTCCGACCACGCAGCATCCGGTTCGATGCCCGCCTTGACGAGCTGCTGCACCGCGCGCGCGATTTCACGCGCCTGGTCGAGCCCCGCCAACATGGACTCGGAGCGGGGCCAAGGGGGGGGCGCCGCTCCGACACCGCGCACCGCGGCGACGTGGATCGCCGCCGACAACGCTTGCCAACGCAACTCCACCGGCGCGGAAGCCGTGCCCGCCACGGCACGCGCCTTCGCGAGCCCTTCGAGATCCCCACATCCAAGGCTCTCGAGCAGCGCCAGACGCAACGCCTGTGCAGCCGGTGAAAGCGCATCCCAACCCGCAAAGAGCACCTCGGAGAGTGTCTCCTCCCCCTCCTTCCGTGCGGTCAAGCATCCGGCGTCACGATACGCCGCGAGCAACATCTCGAGTGCGTCATGGGCCGCTGGATCCGCGGCGGTCAGTTGCGCGTCAACGCGCCGCAAGAGCACGGCGAGGGACGCGGGTCGCAGGAGCGAGGGAACACGACGCCCGTGGGCCGCCGCGATGACGAGCCCACCCCAGGCCTCCGCGTCTCCGTGGCGAAGCGCACGTTCCTGCATCCATGACAACGCGCCAGGCCATCCGCTACGTGCCAGGTTGTGGGCGGCACGACGGCGCGCGTGGGTATCCTTCGAGGAAGCGAAGGTCCGGAACCACTCGAGCATGTGCTGAAGCCCGGTGCGCGCGCCCAACTCCGAAAGCGGAGCGACGCGCAGGAAGGCCCCGCTCTGTGGCGCGAGTTCGTCCTCATCGCGTTCGCGGCGCGGCAAACCGTGCAACTCGAGCCCGACCCCGTACATGCGCGCCAGAATGAACAGTGCGCTGAGCCAATGCCCCTCGAAACGCGCCTGGGTTTCACGAATCGGTTCGCGATCGAACAGCTGCTCGGCAATCGTGATGCCCACGGGCAATCCGGTCTCGCGCTGGAGCGCGCTGCAGTGCTCGATCAGGGCACCGCCGAATTCGATGCGCACCGTGTACGGATAGGAACGCTGCGAGGCATCGAAGAGCCGTTTCTGCAACTCCGACCCGCTCAACCCGGGAGCCGAAAGGCGCTCGTTCCAGGCGACGAACCGACGCAAGAGCGCCTCGTCGCCGACTCGCTGCAAGGCGGGGTCGGAGTCGGCGATGAAGAGCGCCGCGAGTTCGAGGTTCGCATCGCTGGAGCCGATCACCCGGGCCAAGCGGGTCGAAACCTCGACGTCCCCCGCGGCGGCCACGCGGGCGAGCCTCGGAAAATCGTCGACTCCCGCATGGCCCGCGACGTAGCGCTCGGCGCGCTCGCGGACGCTGGCCTGGTCGGCGGAAAGCCCCTCGAGTGCCCGGCCGAGCTCGTCCTGGCCGGCCAAGTCCCCTCCCCACAAGTCCCCTCCCCAGAGGGTCAGGACGACAAGGGGGGCCAGAAGGCCCGGGAGGCGCTCGGTCCTGGAGTTCTCGTTTCGCGGCTGCATGCGTCGCCGGTATCAAACCAAGCCTGAGGAGCCCCGAGAAGGGACGACTTGGAAAGCGACCTCGGGTACCCTCTCTGGCTCGATGTTTCGACGCCTACTGGTCGCCAATCGCGGTGAAGTCGCCGTAAGAATTGCCCGAGCCGCCCGCGAGCTCGGCTGCTCGCCCGTGGGCGTGGTCTCGACGGCCGATCAAGGTGCCGCGTGGACCCGGGTCTTCGACGAGGTCGTCTGTATTGGGCCGGCCCCTCCCGCAGAAAGTTATCTCCAGGCCGAGCGCCTGGTGCAGGCAGCACTCCAGACGCACGCGAGCGCGATTCACCCGGGTTGGGGTTTTCTGGCCGAGGATCGACGCTTTGCACGACTCTGTCGGCAGCACGGCGTGAACTTCATTGGCCCACCGACGAGCGTCATGGCCTTGCTCGGAGTGAAGTCCCCCGCCAAGGCCGCCATGCGCGCGGGCGGACTCGATGTGATCCCCGGATCCGACGGTCCGATCGCCGATGTCGAGGGTGCTCTGGCCTGCGCCCAGGAGGCGGGGTATCCGGTGCTCCTGAAAGCCGACTACGGCGGCGGCGGCCGGGGCATGCGCTTGGCCACGAACGAGGCGGAGTTGCGCGAGGTCTTCGGCGCTGCCCAGGCCGAGGCGCGTTCCGCCTTCGGATCGGATTCGGTCTACCTCGAACGCTACCTGACGGCGGGTCGACACATCGAGGTGCAATTGCTCGCCGACGGACTCGGCGCCGGCGTCCACCTCGGCGAACGCGAGTGCTCCGTCCAGCGCAAGCACCAGAAGCTCATCGAGGAAAGTCCGAGCCCCGCGTTGAACGATGAGGAACGAAGCGCCCTCGGCGCACGGGCCGTCGACGCGGCCCTTTCGGTCGGCTACGAAAACGCCGGCACGATGGAGTTCTTGCGAACCCCCGCAGGCGAGCTCTTCTTCATGGAGGTCAACGCCCGCCTGCAGGTCGAGCATCCCGTGACAGAGATGGTCAGCGGCGTCGACGTGGCGCAAAAGCAAATCGAAGTCGCCGCCGGGCGAGCGCTTGGGCTGCAACAGGAGGACATTCGACTCCAGGGGCATGCGATCGAATGCCGCATCAACGCCGAGGATCCGGAAGCCAACTTCCGCCCCGCACCCGGTCGCATCGAAACCTTCGAGATCCCGACGGACCGCGGCCCGGGGCGGGTGCGCATCGATACGCACATCGAAGCGGGCGAGACCATCCCCCCCTACTACGACTCGCTGATCGCGAAGATCATCGTCCACGCCGATTCGCGCGACGCCGCTATCGAGACCATGCGCAACGCCCTGAGCGCATCGAGAATCGAGGGCGTACCGACCACGGTTCCCCTGCACCTCGCGGTTCTCGCCAGCGACGAATTTGGCACCGGCGACTACGACACGGGTTCGATTCCAGGCTGGAGTTCCTGAGCCATGGCCAAGGTCCCCCTCGTCCCGATCGGCCGCCCGACCGACGCCTTTCTCGACACGAACGAGCTGGATCACCAGCGTGCAGCCAACGCCGAACGCGAAGCCGTGCTCGAAGAACGACGGGCGAGCGTGCATGCTGGCTGGGGCGAAAAATACCGCGAGCGGGTCCACAAGAAGGGCAAGCTGACGACGCGCGAACGAATCGAGCTCCTGAAGGACGATGCCTCGCGCATCTTCGAGGTCGGTACTTTCGTCAACTGGGGACGCCACTTCGGCGAGCAAGAAAGCCCCGCCGCGGGTTGCATCACCGCCTACGCCCAGGTCGCCGGTCGCTGGACGATGGTGATCGCCAACGACAACACCGTGGCCTCGGGCTCCTGGTGGCCACAAACGCCGGAGAAGATCGAACGCGCCCAGGAGATGGCGTTGCGGCTTCGGATTCCGGTGGTGTATCTCGTGGACTGCTCCGGGTTGTACCTGCCCGAGCAATCGCGTTCGTTCCCTGGGCGCACGGGGGCCGGGCATATCTTCAAGAAGAACAGCCTGCTCTCCGCGGAGGGTGTACCCCAGATCGCCGGAGTGTTCGGGGACTGCATCGCGGGCGGCGGCTACATGCCGATCATCTCCGACCGCGTGTTCATGACCGAGGCCGCGTACATGGTCATCGCCGGGGCAGCGCTGATCAAGGGCGCGAAGAGCCTGCACCTCTCCAGCCTCGACATCGGCGGCCCGGAGGTTCACGTCTCCCAATCGGGCTGCGCCGACGAACGCGTCCCTGATGACGTGACGGCGCTGAAGCGAATTCGACGCGAGATCGAAAAATTGCCGGCCAGTGCGGTGGACTACTACCGCTACGGAGCAGAGTCAGCACCGCCCCACTTCCCGGCCACCGAACTGTCCTCGATCCTGCCCTCCGACCACCGCATGGCCTACGCGGCGGAAGAGCTCATCGCCAGGCTCGTCGACGAGAGCCTATTCTGGGAGCTCTTCCCCGGTCGTGGACGCGAGATTTTGTGCGGCGTTGGACGTGTCCAGGGCTTGTACGTCGGCTTCGTCGCCAACCGCCAAGGGCTCCTTGACGATCCGGAGCACCGCAACGAGAAGAAGCCCGCAGGGATTCTCTACAAGGAGGGCATCGCGAAGATCGCGGAGTTCTCGCGCACGTGCGACGCCGACGGCATCCCCCTCGTGTGGTTGCAGGACGTCTCGGGTTTCGACATCGGCGTCGAAGCCGAACGGTTGGGTCTCCTGGGTTATGGATCGAGCCTGATCTACACGAACAGCACGAACCAGACACCGATGTTCACCGTGCTCCTCAGGAAGGCCTCGGGCGCAGGGTACTACGCGATGGCCGGTATGCCGTACGACCCGGTGGTACAGCTTTCGACCCCGATCACACGGCTCTCGGTAATGGAGGGACGCACACTTGCCATCGCCGCCTTCAATACCAAGCTGACCGACGACTTCGAGATCGAGACAAAGGACCCCGAGGAGCGCGAGAAGATCGAATCCGGCATGCGCAAGGTCGAGGAACGCATCGAAGAAGACATGGATCCCTACCGCGCTGCCAGCCAGATGGACACCGACGAGATCATCGCCTTCGACGAGCTGCGAGCTTGGGTCGAGTTGTTCGCGGAAACTGCCTATCAGGCCACTGGCTATCGACGCGTCAAGAACTCACGCATCTGGGCCATGCACGACCTCGCGGTCCTTTCAAAGGACAGGGGCTAGGTCCATGCGTCGCCTGCTGATCGTCGACCGACAGGGCAAGAGGGTGTTTCTGCGCTCGCCGGACGTGGGTACGTTCACCTGCATCGCCGCAGAGGGAACGGTACTGACCCCTGGCACGAAAGCCGGCGTTCTACATCGTCTGGATGTCGCCTACGACTTGATGGTGCCCGAGGGTGTCACGGGTCGGGTCTCGACCGTGCCGCCGGAGCGTGTTCACGCGCCAGTGGAGTTCGGAGCCGTCCTCTACGAACTGGTTCCGTTCGCCCAGGTTGTCGGCGACGAAACCGTCAGTGACGACAAGGCCACGCAACTCGACGGCCTGGCCGTGCGCGCTCCCTATAGCGGTCGCTTTTGGCACCGCCCCGCCCCGAAGGATCCGGCCTTCGTCAAGGAAGGCGATATTCTGGAACCCGGACGCACGCTGGGCCTGATCGAGGTCATGAAGACCTTCACCCATCTCAGCTACGAGGCGCAGGGCGAGCTCCCCTCGAAGGCGCGTATCATCAAGCTGCTGGCAGCTGACGGCGATGAAGTCAGCGCAGGGGATCCTCTGATCGAGGTCGAGGACGCCTGATCAGGCCTTGGTGATCCGGCCCGAGCGTAGCTCTTCGGGCAAGTGAAAGACCACCGATTCAGGCTCGCCATCCATCTCGCGCACGCGACTCGCGCCCAGCTCCTCGAGACGACTCAAGACGCGTTGCACGAGGGCCTCGGGGGCGGAAGCGCCGGCGGTGACCCCGATTCGCTGACCGGCCTTGATCCAGGCGGGGTCCAGGTCGTCTTCGCTGTCGATCAGGTAGGAAACCACGCCGCGTCTCTCCCCTAGCTCTCGTAAACGGTTCGAGTTCGAGCTGTTGTTCGAGCCGACGACCAGGAGAAGATCGATCCTCTCGTCCGTCATGCTCTTCACGGCATTCTGTCGGTTCTGGGTGGCGTAGCAAATGTCCTTCAGCTCGGGACCGCGGATGCCGGGAAAGCGTCGCTTCAGGGCATCGATGACTTCCTTCGTATCGTCGACCGAAAGAGTCGTCTGGGTGACGTAGGCCAGCTGGTTGGGATTCTCTACCTCGAGGGATTCCACCTGCGCCACGGTCGAGAGCACGTGCACCGTACCGTGGATGCGCCCCTCCGTTCCCTCGATCTCGGGATGCCCGGGGTGCCCGACGAGGACCAGCTCCGAGCCTCGCTCCTCGTACCGCTGGGCTTGCATATGCACCTTCGTCACCAAAGGACAGGTCGCGTCGATCACGCGCAGATCCCGTTCGCGTCCGATACGTTCGACCTCCGCGGAGACACCGTGGGCGCTGAAGATGGTCACGGACCCTTCGGGCACCTGATCGAGGCTCTCCACGAAGCGCACTCCGCGCCCGATGAAGTCCTCGAGTACGTGGCGGTTGTGGACGATTTCGTGAAAGACGTAGACCGGCGGACCGTACAGCTGCAGAGCGCGGTCGACGATCTCGATCGCTCGGTCGACGCCGGCACAGAAACCACGCGGGGACGCGAGCAGGACTTCCTTGCCTTCGATGC
Source organism: Planctomycetota bacterium (assembly GCA_965662355.1). Lineage (GTDB taxonomy): Bacteria > Planctomycetota > UBA1135 > UBA1135. Next base: position 181,239 of record CBFIHP010000007.1, read on the forward strand.
CGGGAACTTGGGTAGCCATGGGCGGTCCCCATCGTAGTTCGGATCCCCGGGGAATCGAGGGAAGCCGCGGCTAATGTTCGCCGGCGCCGACCAGCGCCCCGATCTCCCGGGCCAGCACATCCGCCATCAGGCGGTTTCCGAGCGGGAGGTAGTGTCCATCGAAAGGAATGACGGGCAGAGCCTTTCCCTCTTGCGCAAGACGGGCCAACTCCTGTTCCAGGGGCACGGTGGCAATGCCCGCGGCCTTGGCCAAGGTGAGGGCACGCTCCGCAATTTTCGTGCTCGGATGCGAGCCAGCTAGCGACTCGGGATCGGGGATGACACCGAAGAGCGGCCGCGCATCGAGATCGTCGCAAAGCGCGACGAAGCGTCGCATGTAATCCGGCAGCCTGACCAGGCCGGCTTCGATATCGTCCGTGGTCATGTCCTCGGCCTGCGAACGATCGAAGATATCGTGCAGGCACATGAGAAGCGCGCTGCGGCGTGCAAGCTCGCGCCCCGTCCACATGAAGCGCTCGAAGCCCTCGATACGCGTGCCGGTATCGAAGTACAGCACGCCCTTGCCCTTCAAGCGCTCATAGGTGCCGTCGATGTCCCGCTCGACGAGGTCGTTCCAGTACCAGCACAAAACGACGATGTCCGGATCCAGTTCGTGACCGAGACTCTCGAGCAGCGCAAGCTCCTGTCGCGTGTCATAGGCCCGGTGCCCCGAATTGATGACCGTCCAGTCGATCCCGGATGGAGTTACGGAGTCGAGTTGCTCTTCGAGCAGGAAGGGAAGCGTCTCGTTATCCCCCACCCCTTGGCCATAGACGAGACTATCTCCCAAAACCAACACCCGAACCTCGCCCGCCCGACGTGCTTCGATCTCGAAGTTGCGCAAGCCCAGTCGGTTGACGAAGGCCTCGTGCTGATAGGTGTAGTGGATGCCCTCGACCATCTCCCAGCCGCGTTCGGGATTGGCACGCATGCGCAGGAGTGGCAGGCGCTCCGGCAACGGCGCACCGACCATCACGCGCACGAATACTTCCCCGACCAGGAAACCGAGTCCTGTGGAAAGGGTGATTGCCAGAAGACGGCGGCGCCAAGGTGATCCGACGAACATGGACTCCGTCATCTTAGTTTGCTGCACCTCGTACGCGCAGCGCTCATTACGCTTTCATCAGCGATAGAGCGACGGTCATGAAACGATCCTGAAGATGGGCGACATCGATCTCGTTGACCTCGAACTCGACCGAAGCCGTGGTGAAGCCTCGGTAGTGATACAAGCTGTAGTTTGCACCAACGATCAGGGCCGGAACACTGATCGACGAGATCTGGTACTCACTTCCCTCCAGAAGGCCCTTGATGGAACCAGCGATGAGGTTGCCGATCTCGCATATCCCATCGAGCACCTCTTCGTTTACTTCCGTCATCTCCTCGCAGAGCATCTTGCCCGCGAAGAAGCACGCCGCGTGCTCGGACATGTTGATCGTCAGGTTCCCGCTGACCTCGCCCATAAGGCTCACCAGGATCGAGTACTTCTTGGAGACCGTCAGCATTCGCGAGGCCCCAACCGGAACAGGCTCGACGCCGGCCATCGACATACCTTCGGTAACTCCCCCCATGACCGCCTCCAAAAGCACCGTCGGAATTTGGAGTTTGGGGAGGGTCTCTTGAAGAAGGGAATCGGAGCTCATGGGGAAAGTCTTTCCGTAGCTGGGGTGTCTCGCACACCCCTCTTCGTCCTCGCCCTAGCCCAGCTTGACCAAGATCCGAAAGGACGCGAACTTCCCAATCGTGGGACCGCTTCCGTAGACTTCCCAGCTCCGCCCCGCAGGAGCCACCATGCTGGAACGAATTGAACACGGGCCCATTCTCGAGCTGCGTCTTGCCCGCCCGCCCGCAAACGCACTCTCTCCGGAACTGATTCACGAGTTGCGGCAAGCCCTCGAGGGGCTCACGGAAGGTGTCGAGGGCCTGGTCCTTTCGGGCCGCGAGGGAATGTTCTCGGGCGGACTCGACGTTCCCGAGTTCATGAAGAGCGACCGAGCAGGAGTACGCCAGGCCTGGGTCGATTTCTTCGCCGTGATGCATATGCTCGCAGCATCGCCACGGCCCGTTGCCTGTGCCATCACGGGGCACGCGCCAGCAGGAGGCTGTGTTCTGGCCCTCTTTTGTGATTGGCGCGTCATGGCCGAGGGCAGGTTCAAGATCGGGCTGAACGAAGTCCAGGTGGGGCTGCGTATGCCCGAGGCCATCCACGCCGCTGCCACGCACGTCGTCGGTACCCGACAAGCCGAGAGAATGTGCACGAGCGCTCAGCTGCTGGGAACAGAGGAAGCGCTGCGTATCGGCTTGGTCGACGAGCTGGTTCCCGTCGAGGTCGTCCTCCCGCGAGCGCTCGAATGGACCGCGTCGATGCTCGCCTTGCCCAGGATAGCCCTCCGCGAGACGCGAGCGCTGGCGCGGCGCGCTCTGTTGAAGCCAATGGAATCCTTGGATGAAGCTGCCATCGATCGTTTCATCGAGGAGTGGTTCAGCGACGAGACCCAGGGAGCGATGCAAGCCCTGGTCGAGCGCCTGGCTCAGAAGTAAGGACGCGCCCGTGGCCATCGTATCGATCGGTATGGACCTGATGGAGATCTCGCGCATCGAACGTGTGTTGAAAGCGCGGGGCCAGCGCTTTCTCGACCGCATCTACACAGCGGGTGAGCAGGCTTATTGCGAAGGGCGGCCCCAGACGCGTGCAACGCACTACGCAGGGCGATATGCGGTCAAGGAAGCCGTGATGAAGGTCCTTGGAACCGGTTGGGCACGCGGAGTGCGCTGGGTCGACATCGAGATCCTGCGTGCCCCCGGAGAAGCACCGAGAGTCCAGCTGCACGGCGCAAGTGCCCAGGTCGCAGAGCAGCGCGAGATCGAGCACATCCACATAACGATCACGCACGACGCTGGCGTTGCAGCGGCAGTCGCGATCGGCGAACGGAACTAACCGTCACCCGGAAAATATTTCCCTGCTGCAGGTGATGCGCCCGAAGAAATCGCCCCTCACTTCAGGAAAACGCAACCGTAGCCTCCAAGGTCTGCACACGCGAAGAGCACGTTGTGCAAGGATTGAGATGTCGTGAGGAGACCAAGAACTCACTACAACTCACCAATAAAAAACAATGCGTGCTCTTCTAATCGGTGCCGCTGCAGCGGCGCTTTTCCCCATGGTGGGGACCGCACAAGGTCTGGCCGCCGTCGGCCCTACGAGCCCCGACAACGGTTTCCCCGAATGGTATGAAGACTTCAACGGACTACGCCTCGGCAGCTGCTTGACCGACGTCGGCCTCTGCCTGATGGACACTCCGGTCGAACTCATCGACCCTTCCCTGCCCTTCCCCGATAACTACGGCGGCGCCTTTTCCGATCACGTGCTCTACAACGTATGTGAAGCCGATATGGAGTCGGGCGGCAACGGCGGCCTCGCACTGCTCGTCATCACTGTTCAGGGTGGATTCGCAAACGACACCGAAGCCGCAATCAACGGCGATCAAGACGTCTTCGCTCGCTTTCGCGTGCGGATCGACAACCTGGTCCAGGGAGAGACCTACCAGGTCACGACCCCCGTCGGCACTTACAGCTTCGTCGCCGAGAACTCGGCTACTCGGGGTATCAACTTCACCGACGACGTCGGCCGCTTCATGCCCGGTATTTTCGAGGGCGCTCTCGGCGGGGCCATCGGCCCGTTCCTCACCTGGGACTCCGAGCTTCCGATCATGGACGCTGCTGGCAACCAGTACGTCGGTGATCCAGCCATCCCCCACACAATCACCGGTAGCCCGTTCGGCACGAACGTCTTCCGCGTGCGCGGCCGCAACGTCGGCGGCCCCGGCGTCCACAGGATCGAGACGAACCTCTTCTCGATCATCGGCCTCATGACTGACAACGTCGTCGATCCGCCCCCGCCGCCGACCTTCGAGCTGGCCGTCGCTCCGGCAGCCGCCGGCGCCCTGAACACCCTCACCGCCACGGGCGGCACCGAGGGTGGCCTGGTCGCCTTCCTGTTCGGTTTTAGCAGCGGCCCGCGCACCATCAATCCGGCCCCCTGCCCCATGGGTGTGGGGCTCGACATCCTGGACCCGCGCCTCCTCGGTCTCAACCGCACGATGGCTGGCTCCGCCAGCGTCTCGCTGAACATCCCGCCGATACTCGCGGGTCAGACGCTCCACATGCAAGCGGTCAACATCACCACGTGCGAGGCCAGTCCCCTGGTCAGCGCCACGCTTTAGTTCGACATCCTGTTTCGCCTTCGCGGCCGGGGCTCCGAAAAAGAGCTCGGGCCGTTTTTTGTGTCAGACGTCCACGTTCGTCAGTGCCTCGCCAATTCCTCCCGCCCCGGGCAGGATGTACTGGTTTTGGTTCAATCCGCTCTCCTCCTCCGCATATGTGCCTGGCACCGTCCCCAGCACATGCTCCGGTGACGCTCCGCGATCCAGGCGGGCGCCCCACAGGTGCGCCTGCGGACAGCGCTTCGTGATTGTCTGCACGGCCTCCGGAGTCAGGATCAGATTCGCCGACACGAGCGCCCGGGCTTGCTTTGCGTCGTAGGCCTCGTAGGCCTCCAGCACCGTCGCCACCGTTCCACCGGTGGCACACATTGGATCCGGAATGACGAGGATCGAGTTCTTGATGGAGCCACCGATCTTCGTGCCGTCCAGGCGGACCCCGGTCACAACACCGTTTGCGTCCACGGTCCGTGAAGCGCAAAAGAAGTCGAGGCGGACATTCTGGCTGGGCAGGACCTCGCAAGCGGCTTCGTAACACACCTGGCCGGGAACGACGCCACCGCGGACGATTGAGCAGATGACGAGACCGACGTCGTCCTGGAAGCGGGGGCCCTCATAGACACCCCGAGGATCGGCCTGGGCCATCCGGGTGGGAACGCGTTCGTTCGTCGTCGGGAAGTGGGCGTTCAAGATGTCCTGAAAGAGCCGTTTGTACGCGCTGCGCACCAGGGACGGGAGAAGCTCGCCGTCGCTTTCGGGGGACCCGATACGTGAGAGCAGACTCAAGAGGTAGGGGTCGTCGAGCAGGTGCACGCGCTCCCCGTAATGATGCCCGAGGCGGCGCCCGGTGCCCGATTGCCGAAGGGGCGATTCTCCGTCGGGGTTCGGACTGCCGGAGTACCCACCAGGGGTTAGAGTATCGCCTTCTTCCATGGGAGTTCGATCCTGCGGAGAGGGGTCGCCCTCGAGTGTGCTGTCTGCGCTGCGCATCGAGAGATTAGAACACCAACTTCGCGGGACTCCCCCAGGGTCCATGGAAGAAAACCAAGCCGAGGATGAAAGGATGCCGATTTCCCTGCCTATTCCCCTAAACGTACGGGTTCTGTGGAGCCCATGGCTCGCCGCCTGTGTCCTCTCCTGTCAAGCACCGACTCCCACGGGGAGTGGGCGCTTCGAAGTCGAGGCCAAGAGATCCCACCCCTGGTCCGCGCCGGCGCTGGAGCGGGCGGTTGCGGTCCGGGATGGTCACTCGGGAGCGCGGATCGACTTCGCGGACTTCCTCGACGCCCTGGCCGAAGCCGATGCGGTCTTCCTCGGAGAGACCCACATCGACGAGACGACACACCGGGTTCAACTCGGGGTTTACGAGGGTCTTCTCGAGCGCCGTGAGGGTCGTGTTGTGTTGGCACTCGAGATGTTTCAACGCGACGCCCAGGCCCGGCTGGATGAGTACGTATCGGGTACGGCGAGCGAAGAGGAGTTCCTGTCGAGCGCGCGCCCGTGGGGCAACTACCGCACGGCGTACCGGCCGTTGATCGAGCACGCACGTCACACGAACAGCAAGGTCGTCGCCTCGAACTATCCGCGTGCCCTGCGCGCCAAGGGCATGGACCAGCTCGACGAATCCGAGAAGGCTCTCGTACCGAGCGAATTGCTGGCGAACACGAGTCCCTACTGGAAGCGCGTCGATAACGCGGTTCGCGGACACCTGCAGATGATGGGACCGCGAACCGAGGAAGCACGGCTGAGTTCGATGCAGTCTCTGTGGGACAACTCGATGGGCGAAGCCTGTGCCATCGCGCTGGACGAGAACCCCGAGGCGATGGTCTTGCACGTGAACGGTGGCTTTCACAGCGCCTATCGAGACGGAACCGTTCGGCAGTTCAGCCTGCGCAAGCCCGATGCCCTGGTCCGCACAGTCGCTATCGTGCCCACGATGCATCCCGCGGTCGCCGACGTGGGCGAGGTGCCCATCGCCGACTATGTCGTCTTCGCCGAAGAACGCGCGCGCGACATCAACGAAGGCAAGTACGCGGTCACGATCCCGCGCTCACTCGAGTACCGACTGCACCTCCCGCAAGCGCCCCAGGAACAGGTTGGACGCCTGCCGCTTCTCATCTGGCTTTGCGACGATGGACTGACGGCGGCGGACGGGCTCGAGTTGTGGAAAGAGCGCCTGGGGGATCGGGCCGCGATCGCGGTTCTCGAACCGCACTACCCCGAAATCCAGGCCGACCTCAGTGAAGGTGGGCGCTGGTATCGTCCGGGGACCTTCTCCGAGGACATGGGAGCCCTGCGTGTCGGCATCGAGCGCATCTGGGCTTTCCTGCTTCGCCACTACGACATCGATGCGCTGCGCGTTTGTCTCGCCGGCGAGGGAACCGGAGCTTCGGTCGTCGCCTTGGCCACTCTGATGAGCGAGCGCATGGCGGTGAAGGCCATCGCCATCCAGCCGCGCGAGTTCTCGAAGATCAAGGACATGCCGTTGCCCCTCGCCGAATACCGCGGCCCCGGAGAACGGCCCCAGAAATCGCTGACCGTCATCACTTCGGAAGCAAACGCGGGGTGGTGGCGCTCGGAGCTCGACCAGTACGACGACGTAGGACTCCAGCAGGCATTGACCTTGTCCACCGATGACGCGTGGCTTGTCGAACATCAAAAGGAAAGCGCGCTCTCCACCGGGCTGGGACTCGAGACTCCTCGACTGAGAGAATCCTCCGGCCGCAAGCTCTTCACGCTCTGGAGCGGTGATTCGCCGCGCGAGGGACACTGGACTCGGTTGGAAGCCCTACGGCGCAGCGCGACCGAGGAAGCCGTGATCGCCGTGCTGGAAGAAACACCGAAGACCGAAGGGGCCCTATCCGTTTCGCTCTCCATACACGCACGTGACTTCGCCAAAGGCGACGCCCTTCCCCTCTGCCCAGGCCCCTTCGGCGGAACCACGATCGTGTGGATGCCTGCCGAGGCCACTGAAGAGGAGATCGAGGCCTGGACAGCGATCGAGGCCAACGACCCGATCAATGAAAAGAGTCGCTTTCATCGTCTGCGCATCGCAACCGTCAACGGCGAACGTTCGCTCGACAAGGTGGTCACCCAACTACGCGATCGGGGTCGCAAGAATATTCTGATCGTGCCGGCCACCTTCTACGCCGACGTCGTCACTATGCGTTCGCTGCGCCGTTCGCTGGGCGACGTGGCCGACGAGCTCACGTTGCACTGGCAACCGGGACTCGGCGGGGGCAACTAGTTCTTGAACACGGGCTAGCATCGCTTCGGCTCGTTCTCATATGGCGGAAATCACACTCGCGAACGCGACCCACACCTTCGGGGGGCAACCGCTCCTCGACGGGACGAACCTCAATGTCGATCGTGACGAACGCATCGGGCTTCTGGGACGCAACGGCTGCGGAAAGTCGACGCTCTTGCGCATCCTCGCGGGCACCCTCGAACTGGACGGGGGCAACCGCGTCCTGCGTCCGGGTTTGCGCGTCGCCTGCCTCGAACAAGAGGTCCCGCGGGCCCTCCAAGGCACGGTACGCCAACAGCTCGAAGGCGCTCTCTCGGTAGCGCCGGTCGAGGACTGGCAAGTCGCCGAACTGATCCAAAAGACGGTCGCACTCCTTGGACTCGGTGCCGACGAGGAAGTCGAGCACCTCTCGGCCGGCTGGAAGCGTCGCGTCCTGCTAGCAAAGGCGCTCGTCGTGCAACCGGACCTGCTCCTTCTCGACGAGCCGACCAACCACCTCGATCTGCGTGCGATTCGCAAGCTAGAGGAGGATCTGCTGCGCCGCCCATGTGCGTTGGTCTTCGTCACCCACGACCGAACCTTCTTGCAGCGACTGGCCACGCGCATCGTGGCCCTCGACCGTGGTCGGCTGACCAGCTATCCGGGCGACTATGGTAGGTACCGCCGCATGAAGGAAGCCGAGCTGGAATCCGAAGAGGCCCAAAACGCGGTGTTCGACAAGAAACTGGCCGAAGAGGAGGTCTGGGTACGACGCGGCATCAAGGCACGCCGCAAACGCAATCAAGGTCGCGTGCGAGCCCTGTTCGCCTTGCGCGAGCAACGTGCGATGCGACGCGATGTCGTGGGCCGGGTCAACGCCAAGGTCCAGACGGCCGAGCGCACGGGCCAGATCGTGGCCCGCGTGTGGAACCTGACGCATTCCTTCGACGGCGCACCCCCCCTGATCGACGATCTCACCCTCGAAATCCAGCGCGGCGACCGTGTCGGCATCGTCGGGCCCAACGGCTGCGGCAAGACGACGCTGCTACGTATCCTATTCGACGGCTTGAAGCCCGACAGCGGGACCATGAAGCTGGGAACCAACCTTCAGGTCGCCCGCTTCGACCAACTGCACTCGACGCTCGATGAAACCAAGACCGTCCAGGAGAACATTTGCGACGAGGGTGACATGGTCACGGTCGGCAAGAAATCGCGGCACGTGATCGGCTACCTCCAGGACTTCCTCTTCACCACCGATCAGATCCGCGGTCCGGTAAGCAAGCTCTCGGGCGGAGAACGCAACCGCTTGCAACTGGCGCGCATCCTCTCACGCCCCTGCAACGTCCTCATCCTCGACGAGCCGACCAACGACCTCGATATCGAGACCATGGAGCTCCTCGAGGAGATCCTCATGGACTTCGATGGCTCACTCCTGGTCGTCAGCCACGACCGCGCCTTCCTGGACAACGTTGTGACCTCGACGCTCGTCTTCGAAGGCCAGGGCAAGGTGAACGAATTCGTCGGAGGCTACGAGGACTGGCAACGCCACCGCAACGAGCAAGTGAAGCAAGAGGCGAAACCCAAGGACAAGCCGAAGCAAAAGCCCAAGCACAAAGAACGCCCACGCCGGCTTTCCTTCAAGGAGCAAAAAGAACTCGAAGCCCTACCCGGCGAGATCGAGGCGCTCGAGGAAGAGAAGAGCGCGCTGGAGGCGAAGATGGCCGATCCCGGTTTCTACAAGGGCGATGGCACCGAGATCGCCGATGCGACGACACGACTGGCCGAGATCAGCGCACGGCTCGAAACCGCGTACGCGCGGTGGGAAGATCTGGAAGCCATCGTCGAAGCGACAGGCTGATCGAACGCGGCTATTCCCGGTAGCCCAGCACCACGAGGAGGCATGCACCCCAGGCGATCACGCTGGCACCGCGCCCCTCGGCTTTTTCGATCGCCTCTTCGCTCTCGGCTCCGGGCTGCATCCAGAAGTGCTCGATGCCCAGCTCGAGCGCTTCATCGACGGCCGTCTCCGTGATGCTTGGCGGCGTGATCAGCGACAGCGCTCGCGGAACTTCGGGCAAGGACGCAAGATCCGGGTAGGAAGGCACGCCTTCGATCTCGTCCGCACGAGGATTGATCGGGTAGACCGGCCCCATTTCGTTTTGCAAGTAGCAGCGGAGAACCTTGTTGCCGTACTTCGCGCGGTTCGTCGAGGCACCGACGACTGCCCAGGGCCCTGCGCTGAGGAAGGCCTCGATCCTGGCCTGCGTTTCCGAGGAGTTCATCGTCGCCGACTCCGCGGCTCCTCCTTGAGGATCCATGTGTTCGGATCGACGAGCACGTCGGTGCCTTCACCGACTCTGAGCTCACCCGATCCCTCACCCATCTCGACGCGCACGAGCTCGTTCCCGACGCGCACCTGGACAGGCATCGGAAAAGCCAGATCTCTGGGAGTCTCCCAGGAGAGGTGCAGCTTGTCGCCGCGGCGCTCTTGCACGAGCCTGGGAAGTTTCGGTTGGCGCAAGTACAGCTCGAAGAACCAGTCGAGATCCTCACCCGAGACCTTCTCGGCAATTTCCTGGATCTCGTCGGTCGTCGCGAAACGACAGGCGCTTCCGTCCGTCAACGCCTCTTTTGCCGGGTCCGGGTAGGCCATGCGTCGCAAGGCCTTGAAGAAGACCTCGTCGCCGAGCGTCCAGCGCAACGAGTGCAGGATCCACGACCCTTTGTTGTAGATGTCGCCGCCCGGGGAATCCGGGCGGTCGCCGAAGTACATGTCGCGCGTGGCCCTTGTCTCGCGCGGCGCTAGCGTGCCGCGGTTGGCGATTCCGGCGCGCTTTTCTCGCATCTCGAGGAAGTAGCCCTCGGGTCCGCCCAGCTCTTCGCAATAGAGCGCCTGGGCATAGGTCGCGAAGCCCTCGTGGATCCAGAAGTCGTTCCAGTTCTTCGCCGTCACGAGGTTCGCCCACCATTCGTGGGCCATTTCGTGGTTGTGCAGGAAATCGAAACCGTGCTCGCTACCCCAAGGATTGCCTGCGTAGTTGTTGCCGTAGGCGATGATCGATTGGTGCTCCATGCCCAGATGTGGCGTCTCAGCCACGCCATACTTGTCCGCACGGAAGGGATACGGGCCGAAGGTCTCTTCGAAAAAGCGCACCTGTTTCAGGATGTCCGCGAAGAGCTCTTTGCCCTTATCGAAATTCTGCGGTAGCACCCAGTACGTGATCGGAAAGGTCTCACCGGTGACGGAGATGTAGTCGCTCGAGATGGTCTCGTAGGGAGCGATGTTCAACGCGACGCCGTAGGCATTGATCGGCGTGCTCACCTTCCAGTGGAACGTCTTCCAGCGCTTCTCGGGAACCCAGGTATCCACCAAACGCCCGTTGCTGGCACAGACCAGGCCCTCGGGGACCGTCACGAGGATGTCCATACCCTCGGGCTCGTCGTCGGGTTGGTCCTTGCAAGGCCACCAGAGATCGGCCCCCTGCATCTGGTTCGCGGTCGCGATCCAGGGTTGGCCGTCGGCCGTCTCCGACCAGACGAATCCCCCGTCCCAAGGCGGTCGCGGAGCAACGCGTGGTTTGCCGCCGTAGTCGACGATCACCCGGAAGTTCGCTCCGGCCTCTGGGAAGCCCTTGGGCAGGCGAATGCGGATCTCGCCGTCCTTGTGCCGAAAGCGTGCCCGCTTTCCATCACCGCTGGCCTCGGTTCCGTTCCACACCTCTTCGGACAGATGGACGTTGTGCACCTTCAGGCGTTCGTCGAGATCGAGCACGACGGTGTCGGTCTTGGCGACGAGCTTCGCGCTGACCTCGACGCGCCCCTCGATCGATTTTTTCTTCGGATCGACCCGAACCACTAGCCGGTAGTGCTGCACATCGTAGGCCGCCTGCTCGGGGGGTATGGGACGGCCGGAGGTCAGGTCGTCGCTCTGGGAGATCGCCGGGCTCGCGAGAAGGCACAGGATCGTTGCCGTCTTCATTGGGATGGGGTCCTCAAAAGGCGGATGTTACCAGAGACGTGCGAGTCTACGTGGCTATCCTCTTCACCCCATGGCGACGCGTGCGGAAAAGGCGAAGGCCATCCAGGCGGTTCTGGATGAACTCTACCCGAACACGGAGATCCCCCTGGATCACCGCGATCCCTTCACGCTGCTCGTGGCGGTGGCACTCTCCGCCCAGACGACCGACAAGAAGGTAAACCAGGTCACACCGGCACTGTTCGCCCTGGCCGACACGCCAGAGACCATGGCTCTCCTCGAGCCCGAAACCGTGCGCGACATCATCCGCGAGGTCGGGCTGGCGCCGACGAAATCCAAGGCCCTCGTGGGCCTCTCGAAGCTCTTGGTCGAGAATCACGCCGGACAGGTCCCGACGAGTTTCGAGGAACTCGAGGCCTTGCCCGGCGTCGGCCACAAGACAGCGGGCGTGGTGCGCATCCAGGCCTTCGGACTACCCGCCTTTCCCGTGGACACACACATCCATCGCCTGGCGGCTCGTTGGGGGCTATCTCCCGGAAAGACGGTAGAGCGCACGGAGCGTGACCTCAAGCTCGCGTTCCGCGCGGAAAGCTGGGCCAAACTCCACCTGCAGTTCATCTACTTTGGGCGCGAGCATTGTCCCGCATTGGGACACGATCTGGAGAACTGCCCGATCTGCTCGTTCGCCGCGACGAAGAAACGCATCCAATCCGAAAAGAGACGGCGCCGCAAAGCATGAACGAAAACGAGATAGAGACCGAACTATGCCGGGCCTGGGACATCCTCGAAGTGGATGCCGAAGAGGCGCTACGCATCACGGATGCGTTACCTCCGGAAGTTGCCGAACGACACCTCGTACGAGCCCACGCCAAGCTCGACCTGCTCCTTATTGACGAGGGCGAAGCCGAACTCGATAAGGCCGCTCTTGCTTTCGGTGAAGAGCAAGACCACGTCCGCTTCGTCCGCGGGAGGCTCCGGTTCTTGCAGTGGAGGATCGAGGAAGCGCGCCAGGAGTTCGAGGTCATCTCCCACGAGTCCTTCTACCCCGAGGTCTTCGTCTTTCGTGCCATGTGCGCGGAAGTCGAGGGAGACCTCGAGCGCTCGGACGAGCTCTACGCCCGGGCCATCGCGGTTTCGAACGAGGGGTACGATCCGCCGCGTTTCACACCGGACGAGTTCAAGAGCTGCGTCGGCACGGCGGCCGACGCCTTGCCCCCACTGTTCCGCGAGGCCTTTGAGCGCGTAGTCGTCGTGATCGATTCCATGCCGACCAAGGCGATCGTCGATTTCGAGAACACCGGACACCCACCGGATATTCTTGGCCTCTTCGTCGGCGCTCCGCTGAGCGAGGGAGAGCCGCTGCCCGGAGAATTGCCCCCCACGATCTTCCTCTTCCAGCGCAACCTCGAGCGCTTCGCAGCCAGCAAGGAGGAGCTGATCGAGGAGATCCAGGTCACGCTCTACCATGAACTGGGCCACGCGTTGGGTTTCGACGAGGACGACGTCGAGCACATGGGCCTCGCCTAGGCGCCCGCCCCCCGAGTCGTTATGGTGAGAGGCGTGGATCAGAAGATTTTCGAACAGCTCGCCGACAAGTGCCTCGAATCTACAGCCGACTGGCTCGAGGAATTCGATCCGGACGAACTCGACTTTTCGACCACCGACGGCGTGGTCGTGCTCGAGTTCTCCGACGGTGTACGCTTCGTCCTCAACCGCCAGGCGGGCTCGAGCCAGATGTGGTTCGCCGCTCGTGCGCGAGCCTGGCACTACGACTGGGACGCAGAGAACGAGCGTTGGCTCGACGATCGCGACGGGCACGAGCTGTTCTCGAACGTCAGGCGCACAGTCACCGAGAAGCTGGGACGCGAGGTCTCGACACCGGGCACGACTAGTTCCAGCTGACGTCGGGCGGCTGCTTCTCGAGCCCATCGGCATCCGCGCCGACCGAGCGGACGACCTGGCGCCAGGTCGAAACCCCGACGCCGCCGAAGATGGCGTTCATGGCGGGCGGCGCGGGCAGCCAGGAACCCGAATCCAGTTCGCCTTCGAGCTGGCCGATGCCCCAGCCGGAGTAGCCGAGGAAGATACGCATGGTGCGCCGTGCGAGCTCGGGATCGTCGGTGATCAAGCGCGCGATGTCATCCAGATCACCGCCAAGCCACAGGCGCCCATCGATGGAAACCCCACCGGAGATGCGATCGGGCAGGATGTGCACGAACTGCAGGCGCGTGTGATCGACCGGGCCTCCGAGATGAACGGGGAAGTCGCTATCCGCCAGGACGTCGTGGTCCGTGAGCAACTCACCGATCGTCAACTCGCTATCACGATTGGTGACCAGACCGTAAGCGCCTTCCTCGCTGTGGTCACAGATCAGAATGACGCTGTGCATGAAGTTGGGATCCAGGAGATCCGGCCAAGCAGCGAGCAACGTGCCAGCCTCCACGCGAAGGTCTTTTTTCATTCTCTAGTCGAGGTTAACCCGCCTGGGGCGTTGCCGCCAGTATTCTGATCGAGCTCGAGCATGAAGACGCATTCCAGGTGCGGTGTGTGTGGAAACAGGTCGATCGGCTGGATCGAACGCACACGAAAGCCTTCCTCGACAAGCTGCCCCAGATCTCGAACCGCAGAGCGAGGATTGCACGAAACATACACGACGCGCGCTGGACGCAACTGGGCGAGCACGCCCAGCACCTTCGGATGCAACCCCGCGCGCGGAGGATCGACGATGCACAAGTCCGGTGCGGGAATACCGCGTTCTCCCAGGAGTTCCGGTCGCAAGACATCGACAAGGTCGCCCGCGATGAAGACGGGAACGCTGAGATCGTTCTGGCTGGCGTTCCGACGCGCATCCTCGACGGCACTTTCAACCAGCTCGAAGCCGAATACAGGCGCGTCACTGGAGCGCCGGGCGTGAGCCATGGCGAGCGCCCAGGGACCGCATCCGCAGCACAGGTCATAAACGACCTCGTCCTCTTTGACCTCGGCCGCGTGGACGACGTGCTGCCACAGGACCTGCGCCTGCAGACTGTTCGTCTGGAAGAACGTATCGGTCGAAATGCGAAAGCTCAAACCGCCGAGCTCTTCGGTGATGAAACCCTCGCCCTTGAAGCGTCGTTCTTCACCACCGCTGGCCACCATGGCCGAACCAGGTGTGACGCGTTGCACGCAGGTCGTGATCTCGGGATGGGCCTCGAGCAGCTGAGCCAGGTAGGGATCGACCGAACCGGCGTCTTCGGTCGTCGTGAACAACGCCACGAGAATCTCGCCCGAGGCGAACGAACGACGCAAGAGGAGATGCCGCAGCAATCCAACATGGGCTCGCACGTCCCACGCGGAAAGGCCGTGCTCGCGGGCGAGCCTGCGCGCTGTGCGCAGGATCGGCGACGCCTCCTGGAAGGCGATGTCGCAGGCATTTACATCCAGAACCTTGTCGAAGCGCGCCGGTACGTGCAGGCCCAGCGCGAAATCCGCCTCGACCCCTTGCGGCTCGTCCGCTTCGATCCAGCGCCGGTTGCCGAAGGTGAAGTCCATCTTGTTGCGATAATGCCATGGGTCCTCACAACCCAGGCTTGGAGCGATCTCCAGCCCCTCATGGGTCGCAAGAATTGGCTCCAGCAGGTTCTCGAGAGCCAGTTCGAGGCCGGCGAGCTGCTGGGTGTAGCGCACGTTCTGGAAGCTGCACCCACCGCAACTTCCGAAGTGTTCGCAACGCGCATCGATGTAGTTCTTCCCGGGGTCGATGATGTCCTCGACCGAGGCCTCGATCTCCTTGCGTCGGCGACGATGCACCAAGGCCTTCACGCGCGATCCGGGCACACCGCCGCGGACGCGCACGGTACGCCCGTCCAGCTGACCGTGGGCGCGCCCCTTGTCGTCGATGCCGTCGATCGAGAGCTCGATGGATTCCCCTTTGCGGGGTGCGCGAACGTTCACGTTGTCTCCCTCGCTTCACCTGCATGTGCACCGAGATCTGCACCTAGATCTGCACCGCGGCGCGCGATCTCGGAGGGAACCATGGGCTCGCCGTGTGGGCGTTGATAAGACCCGTCGTTCACCGGCAAATCCATACGGGCCGAAACCATCGCCGTGTACGTCGCCAGACAAACGACATTGGCGAGATTCAAGCTACGCACTCCCTCACGAATGGGAACGTACACGCGATGCTTCCCGTGTTCCTCGAGCATGCCCGCAGGCAAACCCTTGGTTTCGCTGCCGAAGCAAAGCACATCGTCGGCGGCGAACTGCGTCTCGAAGAGCGAACGTCCGCCTCGCGCGCTGAAGAGCTTCAAGCGCTCCTCCAACGGACGGGCTGAACGCGCGCGCAGCACCGTGCAGGCGCTCTGCCAGTCGGAGTGAACCGTGAGGTCCACCTGGGGCCAGTAGTCGAGCCCCGCGCGCTTCAGGTAACGGTCTTCGAGCGAGAATCCGAGCGGTTCGATCAGGTGCAAGGGCCGGCCCGTGGCCGCGGCGAGGCGAGCCGCGCAGCCTGTGTTGTGGGGTATTTCGGGGTGGATCAGGACGAGGTCCATGCTGCGCAGGGTACCCGAGGTTGCCTGGCTGGATAGGGCCAGGATAGGCCAGGGAGGGCCCTGAGGCGCCTGGCGGGAGCCCTGATCGGGGAAATCCGCTTTCCTGATCCACGAACCGCCTCGATTTTCGGTATTTGTTAGGGTCCATGGACACGCGGCCTCACCACCGCGACCTCGCCCTCTCCCCGGGCACCCGTCGCATCCTGCATCTCGACGTCGATGCCTTCCTGGCGTCGGTCGAGCAAGCGCTCCACCCCGAGTTGGCCGGCAAGCCGCTGGTCGTGGGTGGTTCGCCGCGTTCGCGCAACCTCGTCATGTCCTGCTCGTACGAGGCGCGACGCTTCGGAATCCGTCCGGGCCTGCCCCTCGCCGAGGCCCAACGACGTTGTCGGCGCGCCATTTTCCGCGACGGGGACTCGCAAGCTGCCAACCGTTTGCGCGAGGAGATCACGCGCATCCTCTTGAGCTTCAGTCCCCACGTCGAGGTCGCCTCGATCGACGACTTCTTTCTCGATCTCACCGGCACGGGAAGGCTGCACGGCGCGGCCTTCGACACGGCGCTCCACATTCAAGAGCTCGTACGTGAACACTGCTCGTTGCCCTTGAGCATCGGGGTCGCCACGAATCGATTGATGGCGCGACTGGCTGGCAAGCTGGCCAAACCCGGTGGGGTGGCCGAGATCCTGCCCGGATACGAACGCACCTTCCTGACGTCGCTTCCGGTCGATCATCTTCCGGGTGTCGGACATTCGATCGGAGCACGGCTCGAGCGCTTTTCGATCCGCACCGTCGGCGAACTGGCCCTCGTGCCGCGCGAGATCCTCTTCGCAAGCTTCGGTCGCGACGGGCTCGTGATCTACGATCGCGCCCAGGGAAAGGACGAGAGTCCCATCGAGGCCACGCACTTCGAAGACGACCAGGGGGGTCTCCACGCGCGCCCTCCACGGTCGCTCCAACGCGAGACGACCTTTGAACCCGAGGAGGGACGCCGCGAGATGATCGAGGCCATGCTCTCGTACCTCGTCGAGCGCGCGACCCATCGCCTGCGACAGCAAAAGCTCAGTGTGCGCACGCTCGAGGTTCGCGTCCGTTGGGTCGAAACACGGCCTGGGCAACAGCCGGGACAATCCAAATCACGGGGGGGGTCGGGTTCACGCGAACGCGAGCCCCTCAGCGTCGAGCGCCGCCGCACCCTCGCCGCAGCGACCGATGCCACCGACGAGATCTGGCACTGCGCACGGGAACTCTACCGAGAGCTACCGCGCAAGCGCGCTCTCGTGAAGCGCTTGACCCTCAAACTGTCGAACTTCGGCCACGCCGCGGGCTGGCAGGGCCGGCTCTTCGACGAAGGGGATGAGCCCCGCGCCACCTCGAAAAACCTCCTCGACGCTCCTTGCGAGAGCAAAGGGCCGGGAACCTCTCGGCCCGATCGCCAACGACGGCTCGACGCCGCCCTGGATCAACTTCGCAAGCGCCACGGCTTCGGACGCATCCTGCGCGGAACGAGCACGCCCCTGGAAAAGACCCATCCCCTGGGCGAGGACGGGTTCCGCTTGCGGACACCTTCCCTGAACCAGTAGGGGCTTTCTTGATAGCATCCCGGGATGTCGACGAGTCTTTTCTCTCTAGCTCTGATCGCTATGAGCGCTCTGGGAGCGCGAGCGACCTCTCCCCTCTCTGGTGCAGACGCGGGCACGCCTCCCGCAAAGATCCGCTGCCTGATCATAGACGGCGTCAACAATCACCACTGGCAAGCAACCACCAAGGCGACGAAGGCGACCCTGCTGGCGACAGGGCGCTTCACGGTCGATGTCTCGACGTCGCCAGCGAAAGACGCGGATCCCGAAGCCTGGGCACAGTGGAAACCGGAGTTCGCGAAGTACCAGCTCGTCGTCAGCAACTTCAACGACGGCGGGCACTGTCTGTGGTCGGAGCAGACGAAGCATGCCTTCGTGTCGTTCGTGAAGGCCGGTGGCGGATTCGTCCCGATCCACGCGGCGGACAACTCCTCGTCCGACTGGCCGGAATACAACGAGATGATCGCCGTCGGAGGCTGGGGTGGCCGTAAGCCAGCGACGCACGGCTCGCTCCTGCGCAAGACGGAGAAGGGCTGGGGCGCCGACCAGGCACCGAAGGGCGGCAGCGGTGGACACGGTCCACGCTGGGCCTTCCCGGTGCGCGCTGAGAAACCCGACCACCCGATTCTGAAGGGGCTACCGAAGCTCTGGATGCACGGCAATGACGAGCTCTACAACTCGCTGCGAGGACCCTGCGAGAACGTCACCGTACTGGCCTCTTCCCCCTCGAAAGCCACAGGTACCGACGAGCCGATGGCCATGCTGATCACCTACGGCAGGGGCAGGGTGTTCCACCTTCCGCTGGGACACGTCGGCGGCCCACAGGACGTGCAAGCGGTGCATTGCGTCGGGTTCCAGACGTTGCTGGCGCGGGGTGCCGAGTTCGTCGCGACGGGAAGCGTGACGCTGCCAATCCCCGCGGACTTTCCCACGGCCGAGGCGGTGAGCATCGTCCCGCCGGCCGAAGTGATATGGGAGCCCTGATCTCGCGTTTTCGATTCGTCCTTCTCGCCTTCGCCCTGATCCCGGGTTGCCGTCAAGAGCCCACACGCCACGATCGGACGATCTTCCTGACGAACCTGCCGACGACGCAGGTCTCGGTCGGTGCAGAGAGGCCCTTCGCACTGCACGAATCCGAGCTGGGTGACGTTGCCCTGCGCGGCGCGGAGGTCGGCTTCGACAAGCGCCGCGCCATCGTGCAAAAGCCGGGGGTCGACGTGTGCTTTCATGGAGTCCCCATGGCGGGCGCAGTGCTGGAGACCGCCGTTCTGTATCGCGGGCCGCCTGGCGCGGCCGAGGCGTTCTCGGTGGAAATCATCGCCGAGGGCACGAACGGTCACAGATCGGTTCTCTGGCAAGAAACCCTCAACGCCCCCGCTGACGAGGACGATCGGCGTTGGAGCGAGATCCTCGTGCCACTTCCCGACGAGCTGGGTGAGCGCGGAACATTGTGCTTTCGATCTCGGTGCGCCGCTGACAATAGCGATGATGGCGACGACAGCGTCAATTCCATCACGCTCCGCGCGGTCCCTGGTTGGAGCAACCCCAAGCTCATCCTGCGAGATCTCGAGCAGGCCAGGGCCAAGGAGCAACACCGCAACGTCATCGTGTTCCTGATCGATACGCTGCGGCAGGATCATCTGGGCACGTACGGCTACGATCGCAATACCTCTCCGAACATCGACGCCCTGGCCGAAGAGAGCCTGGTCTTCACCGCAGCCCACTCCGCAGCTCCCTGGACGAAGGCCTCGGTCGCGACGCTCTTCACGTCACAACCACCTTCCGTGCACGGGGCCGAGGATTACCAGGACCGGCTGAGCAACGCCGCGGTCACGCTGGCCGAGACGCTGCTGCGGGCCGGATATCGAACCGGCGCGGTCGGCTACAACGGCTGGGTGTTCAACGCGAAGTTCAACCTTCTGCAAGGCTTCGAGGAGCGTTTCTCCGTGATCGACCACAAACGCGAGGGCGGTGCGCGGGCGGATTCGGTCGTAGCGGAGTCGATAGACTGGCTGGATCGAAATCGCGACAAGCCCTTCTTCCTGTATATCCATACGGTCGATCCACACGAACCCTACGTCCCAACGGCCGAACTACGCCGCACGTTCCAACGCCAGGAATACACGGGCGAGCTGACCGGACGACTCGAGGGATCCGGTGCCCACAACAAACGCAAACGAGAGCAGACGAGCGCTGAGGATGTCGATTTTCTGCACGATCTCTACGACGCGGAGATCCGCTTCGCTGACGAGCGCTTGGGCGAGTTGATTCAGTACCTGAAGAAGAACGGACTGTGGGGGGAAACGACCCTGATCGTGACCGCTGATCACGGCGAGGAGTTCCTGGAGCACGGCGGGTGGAGCCACGGAGGGTCCCTGCACCAGGAGGAAATCCTCGTTCCGCTCGTGATCAAGCCCCCGATCTCGATGAACATCCCCGCAGCACGCATCGCGGAAGCTGTTGGACTCGTCGATCTCGCACCGACGATCTGCAGCCTCGCGGGAGTTCGGGCCGAGGACCTCGGCCATTTCGGACAGAACCTCATTCCCCTCGCGATGGCTCCCAGGCTCTGGAAAACACGCATCGTGCTCTCCGAGCTGAACAAGGAGGGTATCCACATCGTCTCGTTGCGCCGCAATGACCGCAAATACATGCGCTACCTGCAGCCCGCGAAAGGCGAGTTCCTCTTCGATCTCGCGTCCGACCCGGGCGAGCACGAGAACCTACTGGCGAACGCGCCAAAGGAAGAGCTGGAGCGTTTCCGCCAGACCCTGAACCTGCACCTCGAGCAAACTCCGCGCGCTGGCATCGTGGTCGAGTTCCTCAGCAGCGGAGCGCAAGCGCGCGTCGTCATGAACGTCGCAATGGACCAGGGTCAGCTGGACTACGGCCTGGTCGAGTGCGAACGGGAAGGAGATCACTTTCGCCAGCGCTCGGAACACGACCACCTCTTCGAGCTCGAGGTTGGGGGGAGCGACGGGCGAGATGGTGTGCGTCTGCATCTCGATCGCGGGGACACGGCACTCTTGACGTTTCTCGTGCGCGGAGCCGAGGTCGATCCGGCTCGGATCCTCCTCGGCTCTTCGCAACGGCCAGCCACATCGGCCGAGGTCTCTGTGTCCGACACCGACGAAGGCCTGTGGGTCGACGAGCCACCTGCCTGGGACGCTCGGGACGGGGTGTGGTGCCGGATCTGGAATCTGCGCCCCCAGGAGGTCGTGCTGGACGACGAGGAAATCGCCGAGTTGAAAGCGCTTGGCTACCTGGGCGACTGAATCCGCGGTATGGCTCTATCGGCGGGTTTTTCTCGGATCTGGGTCACCACGCAAGCCCCGCGTGGGGGCGCGCCGCGTCTGCGAGTTCCCTCCGTTGACATCTTATTTGGAAGTTCCGAGTACGGAACCTCAGCGGTTCTCTCTTACCGAGCGTTGCCAAACCCGCTTTGCCTCAGGAGCACAGGATGAAGCAGAACACATGGTCCGCACAACTCAGTGATCGCGAGCTCACCATGGTCCGCGGTGGATTCAACCTCACTCCTGCCGGCTCCCCCAGGGATGCCGACGATGGCGTCGATACCCTCGACGAGGAATACACGCCGAGCCTCGGGATCGCCATGCCCATGCCCGCCGCTTCCGCCAGAGGAGGCGATGACGGGCAACGTCGGCTCCCTGCCAGCCGCTACTAGGCGAGTCCTGATAGAAAGAACTCGGCAGAGAGAACCTGCTAGAAAAGAACCCGAAAAGGCCGCGCTCTCCGGAGTCGCGGCCTTTTTCGTCAGCCTGGATAGACTCGCTCAGGAACCTCTGACACCGGCGCTCTTCTCCTTCACCACGGCCATCGCTCCCGCCAGCAGGTCGATCTGCTTGCGAATATCAAGGTGGTGATTGCCCACGAAGAACCCGTGGCTGGAGACGTGTTCCGCATTCGACAATTCGCCGCACACTTCGTGGTCGTACCACTTGATGGATTCGCTCGCGGCGAAGTTACCGGCCACGATGGGACGGCACTCGATGTCACGTGCTCGCATGCGTTCGATCAGGTCCGTCCGGCTCCAGGGACTATCCGGACGAATCACGAGTGAAAAACCGAAGAAGCTGCTCGAGCCAATCTCCCTCTGGATCATCAGGTGCGGATGACCCTCGAAGCGCTCCCGGAAGTAGGCCGCGTTGCTTCGGCGCGCCTCCACGAACCCGGGGAGCTTCCTCCACTGAACGCGACCGACAGCTCCCGACATCTCCAGGGGGCGGACGTTGTATCCGGGCAGGATGAAGCGAAACTCCTCGAGAAAGGGGTCTGTCTCCTTCGTGACGAGAGTGTTTTCCTCGGGTAGCGAGCGCGTCCAGCCGTGTGCTCGCAGGGAGAGCAGCAGGTGGTACAGCTCTTCGTCATCCGTGAGAATCAAGCCCCCCTCCATGGTCGACATGTGGTGGCTGAAGAAAGTGCTGAAGGTTCCGAGCAGCCCGAAGGTCCCGGTCTTGCGACCCTCGTACTCCGCCCCCATCGATTCGCAGTTGTCTTCGATCAAAAGCACATCCCGCCCAGCGATGATGTCCTGGATCCGGGCGAAGTCGTTCGGGTTGCCGAGCAGATTGACGCAGAAGACCAGTCGCGTCCGCGGACCGATGGCCTGCTCGAGAGCATCGAGATCCATGTTCAAGGTCTCGAGATCGACGTCGATCAGCTTCACCCGCAGGCCATACTGTTGCAGCGGCGCGAAGGTGGTCGCCCAGGAGATCGCGGGGACGATCACTTCGTCGCCGCGTTGCAACGGGATGTCCTTGCGGAAGAACAGGCTGGCGACAGCCAGCAGGTTCGCGGAGGAGCCCGAGTTGACCATGACGCAATAGCGGCTGCCGTGGCCCTCGGCGAACTCGCGTTCGAAGGCCGCGACCTCGTCGCCCATCGTGAAGCGATCGCGTCGAATGACCTGCTGAATCGCCGCGACCTCGTCTGCACTCCAGCTACTGACCGCGAGCGGATAACCGTCCATCTTGTCCGTTTCCATTGTGCGAGAACCTACTGCGCAAGACCCCGATAATACTCGAAGGTGGAACAGATCCCCTCCACCGTAGAGGTCTTGGCCCGCCATCCGAGGGCGTGGACACGCGACACGTCCAGGACCTTGCGGCGCATGCCCGTGGGCTTGTCCAGGTTGTGACAGTACTCGACCGACACGCCGAGAGCCTTTGCGATTGTGTGGTAGTACTCGTTGATCGAGAGGTCCTCCCCCAACCCGACATTCAATAGCGCCGGGATCGAATCGAAGTTGTCGAGGGCAAAGAACAGGAAATCGGCCAGGTCACCGGCGTACATGAATTCACGCCGGGCCTCGCCATTGCCCCAGATCTCGACGACCGCGCCAGAGAGGCTGGCTTCGTGCACCTTGCGGATCGCCGCAGGAAGCATGTGCGAATTCTTCGGATCGAAGCTGTCGAAGCGACCGTAAAGATTGCAGGGCACGATCGTCTTGTACGACAGCTCGCTCTCCTCCGCAGAGACGTAATCGCAAAGTCGAGAGACGGCAATCTTCGCCAGTGCATAGCCTTCGTTGGTTTCCTCGAGCGGGCCGCCAAGGAGCATGTCTTCGGTCAGGTGCTCCGGAGAGTCCTTCGGGTACATGCACGAGCTTCCCAGGTTCAATAACCGCGGCACGCGCATCCTGCGAGCAGCGAGCACGAGATTCGTCCCCATCAAGAGGTTCTCGGTCATGAACGCAGCCGGGGCGTTCATGTTGGCCTGGATGCCACCGACCCGCCCGGCGCAGTGCAGAACCGCATCGGGTTTCTCTTGCTCGACATAACGCTGCGTCAGGAGGGTATCCAGCAGATCCAACTCGCCGTGTGAAGGCGCGACGATCTCGTACCCCTTGGCCGCGGGATTCTCGAGCACGTTGCGACCGACCATGCCGCTAGCCCCTGTGACCAGGAGCTTCATACTCGGACGTCCAGGTGTTCCTTGCGCGCACCGATGAGATCGTGGGACATCATGTCCTCGACGAGACTAGCGAGGTCGTGCTTCGGTTTCCAACCCAGCTGCTCGCGAGCCTTCGTGGCGTCGCCGATCAGGTCGTCGACCTCGTTCGGACGATAGTACGAGGGATCTACGGAGACAAGCTCGTCACCGACCTCGAGGTGCGAGGGTGCGCTCTTGACCTGTTCCTCGAAGAGGCCGGGGTCGATGGAACCGACACGACCGACTTCCTTCTCACCCTTACCTGTGAACTCGATCCCAACGCCGACCTCGGAGAATGCCATCTGCACGAACTCGCGCACGGACCGACTGACTCCGGTGGCGACGACGAAGTCCTCGGGAGTGTCTTGCTGAAGCATGAGCCACGCGGCCTCGACATAGTCCTTGGCGTGGCCCCAATCGCGGGTCGCACTGAGGTTACCCAGGCGGATGCCAGGTTGCATGTCCAGACAGACGCGCGCGACACCGCGGGTGATCTTGCGGGTCACGAAGGTCTCGCCGCGAATCGGACTCTCGTGATTGAAAAGGATGCCGTTGCACGCGAACAACCCGTACGACTCGCGGTAACCCACCGTCACCCAATAGGAGTAGAGTTTGGCCGCGGCATAGGGGCTGCGTGGATAGAAGGGTGTGGTTTCCTTCTGCGGGACCTCCTGGACTTTGCCGAATAGTTCCGAGGTACTGGCCTGGTAGAAGCGGGTCTTGTCCCCCAAGCCCAACAATCGAATCGCCTCGAGCAAACGTAGAGTTCCCATGGCATCGGCGTTGGCCGTGTACTCGGGCATCTCGAAGGACACCGCAACATGGGACTGGGCCGCGAGGTTGTAGATCTCGTCGGGCTGCACCTCCTGGATGATCCGGATCAGGTTCGAGGAATCCGTCATGTCCCCGTGGTGCAGGAAGAAGCGCACGCCTTCCTCGGTCGGATCGCGGAACAGGTGGTCGACGCGAGCCGTGTTGAAGAGCGAGCTACGTCGCTTGATGCCGTGCACCGTGTAGCCCTTCTCCAGGAGCAGCTCGCTCAAGTACGCACCGTCCTGGCCCGTAACACCGGTGATCAACGCAACCTTGTTCTTCATCCCTTCATCTGCTTCCAGGCTCGTTCGAAGGCCCTTTTGGCCGGAGAGTCCGATCGGGAGTCTACTGGAGCCACCCCTCGATACCACATTCCTAGGTTCTTTTGGGGACCGGGTCGGCAAGCTTTCAAAGGACGCGCTTTAGGATGGGGTAATGTCCAAGTTCGTAATGATCGAGCACTCGTTACGGAGTGTAGGTGGCCACTACTTCGAGTACGCCCGCGGCATCTCCGAGGCTGCCCAGGCCCTGGGCTTCGAGCCCGTGGTCGCTGTCGGGCGCGAGCTCGAGGACACGTCGTGTTTCCCCAAGCACTGGCGCGTCCATCCGGTGTTCGAGCGTCAACGAAGCGCCTGGTACCAGGCACCGCGCTACCCGCTACGACGGCTTTCGCGTTCACTTCGGGGCGCCGCCACGGCGACGGGCAAGCTGGGGGCAGCGGGTCGGGTCCTTGCCGAGGAGGCGAAGGCGCGTCACGATCAGCTTCGCACCTGGCGCGGTAGGCATGCGGCGATCGAAGCCTATGCAGAGGGCTGCCACGAACTGTTCCAGCGTGAGAACCTCGCACCCGGCGACGTCGTCTTCTGTTCCACATGCGAGGACTTGAACCTGCTCGGGCTCGCCAGGTTTCTCGATGAATCGCCCGAGGCACGCGAGGCCATCTGGCACCTGCAGTTTCACTTCCGGGTGTTCACCGGCCGCGATCCAGATTATCCGGAGCAAGAACAGCACACGCGCGAGCTGCGTCGCCGAATTCGCAGCATCACAGCCTCCCCACGGACTCGTTTTCACTTCTACGCCACCACCGAAGAGCTCGCGCGGCAATACACCGCGGTCATCGGCGCGCAGGTCACCCCCTTGGCGTGGCCCGTAGCGGAGGGCTTCACACCCCACGGCTCCGCCACGACGCGACGCCCACTGCGCCTCTTGATCCCTGGAGCTCTGCGACGCGAGAAGGGCAAGCGGCTCGTCACCCCCTTGCTGCAGAAGCTGGATCGCGCCCCGGAACTTCGCGATGCGGTTCAACTGCTCGTTCAAACAACGCCGAAGAAGGGTCGCAAGCTACTCAAGGACGTCGCGGACGATGTCACCTATATCGATCACCTCGACCTCGAGAACCTACCGCCCTCACGCGTCGTGGGCTTGCCGCACCCTTTGGGATCGCAGGATTACTCGAAACTCATGCGCGGCGTGGAGGTCGGGCTGTTGCCCTACGACCCAGACGAGTACTTCGGTCGCGCATCGGGCCCCCTCTGCGAATTGCTGGCAACGGGAACACCAGCGATCGTCCCCGGCGGCTCCTGGCTGAGCAACCAGCTGGAAAGCGCTGAGCAAGCCTACTGTGCCGAACTCTCCACGCTCGCCCCACAGAGGCTCTGGCAGATAGAGAACCTCCGGTCCCAAGGAGAGCGCTGGCAGCTCGATCTTCCGGAGCATCCAGGAGGCAAGAGCGACCTGCTGGTGGCGGTCAAGACCCGCGGGCTCAACGGAACGGGGCACTACCTGCGCGCTCGACTCGTGCAGCTGGGCGTCAACCGTGATC
Organism: Planctomycetota bacterium; assembly: GCA_965662355.1. Classification (GTDB taxonomy): domain Bacteria; phylum Planctomycetota; class UBA1135; order UBA1135. The sequence continues at coordinate 207,387 of CBFIHP010000007.1, forward strand.
CGCTTGCCGCCCAGCACACGGTGCTCGGGGTGTGTGACGGATCCTGGGTGCGTTTCGTCGTTCCACTGCACCCGGGCGTACGCTCTCTCCAGCTACGCTTTCATCAGGCTTTCAAGGGAATACCCGTGCGAATGGAAGCCATAACGCTCGGGCTCCTGCCCGGGACGGAGAACCACCGCCCCCAAGGCAAGCTCGGGAGAATCGTGGACTCCGAGGGTGATCTTCCCCAGCACATCCTCTTCGCATTGAGCGACATGGTCTCGAACTACGACCACTACCGCGCGGCGGCACTCGCATTCTCCCCCCGATGGCGCGCGCAGCACTGCGCCGCACGTACGGTGGAGCTCCTCGCCCAGCGCAGTGCCGTGGTAGCAACAGGCGTCGCAAACTCGCGATGACGAAGCTGGCACGACGCCGTCTCCGAAAACAGTCGAACCGGCCCGCGGACATGGCGGTGGACGCGCTGTTGGATCTAGAATGGCGTGGCCCGATGAAGCGCCGCCCCTCACCGTACCGTCTTGGGTTCCCCCTGCAATTCGGCCTCACGCTGCTCGCCACGACTCTTCTGCTGGCCGGCTGTTCCGCGGACGAGAGCGAGACGAATCGCGTCGTTGTGTGCGGGCACCTCTACAGCGCCTATGTGCGCTCCATGGTCGAGGAGAAGCCCGCGGTGTTTTCCGATCATGTCATGCGGACCTTCGCCGACGAGATCGAGCGCATCGATCCGGAGGCCGTGTTCTTTCTGGGCGACAACACGCGCTATTCGAGCCACGAGGAGTGGGAGACCATCGAGCGCGCCTTCGCGCGGGTGTCCGCAGAGAAGATCTTCATTCCCGGCAACCACGAACTGCGCGGGCGCGATGTCTTCCTCGAGCATGGCGGGGTGGTCAACCGGGCCTTCATCATCGGTGGGAGCAAGTTCATCACCCTGGACGCGAAGGACGTCTACGAGGAACACGACCTCGCCTACCTTCGAGAAGAGCTCGCCGACCGGGAGGAATACGACCACGTCTTCCTATTGACCCATCATTACCTGGTCAACTACGCCCCCGCGCAGCCCGATCAGCCCCCCTACCGTGGTGGCTTCGACAGCGACTTCCTTCGCAACAGCAACTGGAACACCGCCGTTGTTCCGCTGATCGCTGGCAAGGTGGACTACGTCATCTGCGGCGACTACTTCCCCGAGAACTCCAACGCCATTCAGCACTTCGAGGACATCGAGGTGCACTACCTGCTCACTTCGATCCTCTTCGGGCGAGGCCTTGGTCCCTTCGTAACCGGCGATGGACCGCTGCTCTTTCTCGAACTCAGCTTCAAGGGGGACGAACTCTCGATCCTCCCCCGCACTATCCCCCTGGACATTCGCGATCCCTGGTACCGCAACTATTCGATCAAGGATCTCCCCTGGCGCCAATGCACGATCGCCGAAGCCGGGCTCACCCTGACTCTGCCCCATGGCTGGACCCCGCGTGGCGGCGCCACCGAGGAGCGCACCATCATCGATGGAAGACACGTCTGGGACGGTTCTCAGGCCTCGATTCGCATCGAAATCCGTGGGCTGCCCCCCGGGAGCACCTTGGTCGGCTTTGCGGCAGACAACCTCGCCGAGCTAGAAGAAAGGCACCCCGGCTTCGAGTTCGCCAGCGGCGGCCCGATGCAGCTCGACGGCCTCCAGGCCAGCTGGGGAATCGCAGCCCGCGATCCCAGGAGTCCGGAACCCGACTCGTTCATCATCTGCCTGATTCGCGATGGCCAAGGCTACGTCTTCCATTGCACTAGCATGTCCCACGACCGACGGGAGTCGATAAAGACGCTCAAAAAGATCATCGGGTCGGCGAGGTTCAACGACTAGGGCCTCGAGGAAGGCCGGTGTCGTGGGCGAGCCACCGGACCTATGAGTCCGCGGACTTCTCCGCGAAGTAGTCCCCGATGGCAAGGTAGTCGATGTTCGTGCCCAGGAAGCACTCGATGGCCTCCAGGGGGGTGTTC
>CBFIHP010000007.1:209385-282858 GCA_965662355.1 Planctomycetota bacterium
GCGAAAAGCCGCGTTGTTCTCTTCCGTGACGGTCTGGACTCGACAACTGTCGTCGACGTGGACCACTGCGGGGATGGCCCTCTTCTTGGAGGGGAGGACCTTGCAAGCGATCAACATGTGCGGGCTCTCCTGTCCGATGTCGAAGTACTCCTTGGCCCTCTCAGCGAGCACGGCGGGTGCGAAGGGTCGGAAGTACTCGCGGAACTTGACGCGCGCATTGAGATGATCGCGCATGCCTTGCGGATAGGGCCGGCACAGGATGGAACGGTTGCCCAGGGCGCGTGGTCCGAATTCGGCGCCGCCCTGGAACCAGCCGACGATCTTGCCGTTGCTGAGCTCTTGGGCCGTCCTGGCGTGAATGTCATTCGCGCGTTGCACGGGCAGACCGGCTTCTTCGAAGGCGCTCTCGATCTCCTCGTCGGAAAAGCGCGAGCCGAGGTAGAAGTCGTGCCACTTGCTCGGTCGCGGGGTGTGCCCCAGGGTCTTGGCGGAAAGGCAACAGGCGCCCAGGGCAGTGCCACTGTCTCCGCTGGCGGGTTGAACGAAGATCTCGTCAAACATGCCCGAGGATTCGATCTTGCCGTTCATCGAGCAATTGAGGGCCACCCCCCCAGACAAGCAAAGCCGCGACAAGCCGAACTCTTCGCGTGCTCGAGCAAGTTGTGCGAGCACGACCTCCTCGAGTCTGCGTTGCAAGGCAGCGGCCACGTTCTTGTGGTGCTCGAGCACCTCGCCATCCGCGTCACGTCGCGGGCCCAGGGTGTCGTAGAAGCGATCACTGACCCACTTGTCGCGGACCTCGTGATAGGAGATCCAATCGCGCGAGATGGTGTAGGAATAGGGCCCCGTCTCCTGCACGATCTCCTCGAAGACCGAATAGTAGGAGCGCCCCGCACCGGGAATGGTGGCCATGGGATCCCCGTAGGGCGCCAGGCCCATGATGATCCCCTCGTCGCAGTGGTGCCGCCAGCCCAGGTAGAAAGTGATGGCCGAGTAGAGCAAGCCCAGGGAATCGGGATAGCGGTTCGTGCTGTCCACGACTTCGATCTCGCCCCCACGGCCAACCCCGAGGAAACCCGACTCGATCTCTCCCAGGCCATCGATGCTGACCAGCAGGGCTTCGTCGAAACCGCTCGGATAGTAAGTACTGGCGAGGTGGCACAGGTGATGGGTGTTCAGGTGCACCGGCCCCTCGAAGCCGGTCTCGGCCCGGATGCGCTCCTCGGTCGCCAGGAAGTGCTCGATGCGGCCGATATCGGAGACCACGTTGCGGATCCGCTGGCGATCCTCCAGGCCGGGTCGTAGGTAGGTCTCCTGAATGTAGCGATACGGGTCCAGCGTGAAGGCGATCGCGGACAGATCACCGACTCCAAGGCCACCGATCTTCAGGCAATCGGCGATGGCTCCGTTCGGAAAGGCACGGCTGTGCTTCTCGCGTGAATAGCGCTCCTCCTCACAGGCAGCAACCCACTTGCCGCCGCTCATGAGCGCCGCGGCCGTGTCGTGGCCGCCGTAGACGATACCCAGGATGTGCGCTGCTCGGGTCACATCGCGACCGTAACGATCGGCCCCCCGGGTTGCCAGACGAATGCGAAAACCCGGCCTGGCTACAAGAAATCCAGGCCGCGAATGCGTCGCTGCCCGGCCTTCATGCTCCTGCCCTTCTAGATCAGCGCTTGGACCCGAAGGTGATGAACCAGAACAGCCTGTAGTTCGTACGCGAAGCACCCTTCTCGATTTCGAACATACCGAGCGGGAACAGGGAGAAGTCCCAGGTCTTCACGGGTTTGCGCGTCATCGAGGGCTGGATCCTCGACCTGTAGTTGAATCCGAACTGAAAAATGAAATCCAGGAACGACACCGACTTCCTGTTCAGGCGCTGGTCGTACTGGAGCACGATCGGGATGGAAATCTTCGATCCACCCTGCAGATCTGCGCGAAGCGCCAGCTCTCCGGTGTGATGTCCGAGCGGGCCCTTCACCTCGAGGGGGATCTTGCCGGACACGGAGCCTGCAGACCTGGGGGCATCCAGGCCCGTGAGGTCGTGCAGGGACCCGTCCAGGCGTTTCTGGACGATTCGCTGGTGAACCGCCTGGCGAACGTCTTTGATCGACTCAACAGAGTGGCCGTCGCAACTCAGCACCTGATCTCCCGAGCGAAAGCCCGCCTCATACGCGGGCGATCCCGTGCTGACCCCGGAGACCACGAGCCTGCCCTGCTCCTCGCCAAAGGCCTCTTTGCACAGATCCGGAGTGATCTGGGCCAGCTGCAATCCGGTGAAAGCCAGAACGCCCTTGGACGTCTCCAGCGAGAACGAATCGGTTTTCGATTGATTGACATCGACGCCGACGGGAGTGATCGCCAGTGAGGCCGTGCGGTTCGATTCGATGGGCTCGCCACGGCCGCGATAGATGCGCAGAACGAAATCCATCGGCGCTCCGACCTGCGACGTTTCTCCCAGGACATCGTGAAACTGCTCGACACTGGTAATGTCTGCTTGCCCAACCTTGAGGATGATGTCCCCCTCGACAACGCCCATCTTGTTCGCGGGATAGCCAGAGCTGACCTTCTCGACCCAAACACCTTTCCACGGCTCGACTCCGGCGCCCTCGGCGCGTTTGCGATTCACCGGGCCGACCGTGACTCCGATACGCGGATGGACTTCCTTGTATGCCACGGTGCGCTCGAGTCGCGGTTTGCCCGCTGCGCCGGGGTGGATCCTCCAGGTCGTGGTACGCCCGTCCTCTACCTTCGCTTCGGCGAGCATGACGCCATCGACGCCCCGGTCCATGATCATGTTGGACGACACACGACAGCCCGCCGACAGGGCGAGGAGAAGACTCAGGCATGTGATGTTGCGTAGGTTCATGGCTTTGTTTTCTGCGTTGATCTTGTTTCCCTCAGACGCTGACCCGTACGTTCCTGGAAGGAGAGGAGTTCCCGGCGTCCCTGAATTCCATGAGGATCTCGGTCGGTTCCAGTTCCATGTACTCCGCACGAATCGACTCCCACCAGAGCGTGGGATCTTCAGGCAGATACGGACTGAGCCGCTCGCGAAACTGCGGCTGCTCGCGGACCTCGCGGTAGATCTCCGCAAAACACCTCTCGAGGATCTGGGCATGCTTCCCCTCGGCCTGTGCGAGTTCATCGAGAAGATCGGAAATCACGACGCTCGTGGGCCCGTTCAGGCGGATGATCACCTGTCCATCGAGATCATCGACGACAACCGATTCGCTCCATCGATTACGTACGGTCGAAACCAAATTGGCCTCGGCATGGGGACCGGCGGCACGACTCCTGGAATCAGCGCGAGTCTCCAGTGAAGCTGGCTTTGCATGCGGGGCCTCGTAAACCGGCTCGCGGAGGAGCCGGGTTTCGTCGAGCCTCGTGTTCCAAGCCATGAGCGTCGACGTTGCCCGGTCGAAGGCGGAGGCCAACCCTGCGAAATTCAATTCGAAGAGCGGGCCCCGCTCGACGACTCGTTCGAAGATGACGGGGCGCGAAACCTCGACGATGCGCTCGATCACGATGGGATCCGCAGGCGTTGTCGGCGTCCCGGACAACGCGGGTTCTATCGGTTCGACTCCGGCTTCCGGGACACCGGACGGCTCGACATTTCGATCGGGTAGTTCGATGTCGGCAACGAGAGTCGTCCCGCGCCCAGTGGAGACACTGAAGCGATCCCACTGGAAGAAAGCGATCAAGAGAACCGCAGCCGCGCCGGCGAGAACGGCGGCGCTATGGGAGGCCCAAGTGGAGCGTCGCCGGGTCCGTCGCAAGGCCCCCGACATCCGCATGGCACGCTCGAAGACAACATCGGATGAAGAGACGTCATCTCGAGCCGCCGCATCGACACCGGCCAGAATGCCTTGCACGAGATCGGGAGTCGTAGCGGGCCGCCCATGGGCCTGTAGCGCACTGAGCGCACTGCGAAAGCCCTCGAGAGCCGCCGCACACTGCGCGCAGTCCTCGAGGTGAGCTCGAACTTCGCGCAAAGACCGCTCGTCGAGATCGCCCTCGACGAACGCGGAGAATCTGGCTTCGACATGTTGACACTTCATGATGTGCTTCCTGTCCGCTCTGCCGCTCCTTCGTTCGAGAGCCGCAGCCATTGATCACGAAAGAGGAGCCTCCCGCGATTGGTCCGTGACTTGACGGTGCCCACAGCACACCCGAGGCTCACGGCAGCCTCTTCGTAAGCGAGTCCCTCGACGTCGATCAGCATCAAGGCGCTCCGGAACGGTTCCGCGACTCGCCCCAGGGCCGTGTCGATCGCGTCGCGCTCGTCCCCGGCCTGGCCGCAATCGCTGAGCTCCTCCTCGCGAAAATCATCGAGGTAGACAATGCGGTCGCGACCGCGGCGGCGCCCTTCATCCCTCGTTCCATTGATCACGATGCTGAACAGCCAGGAACGAAAACTCCGCTCCGTATCGAAACTGGAGAGAGCTCGAAAGACCCGTATCCAGGCCTCCTGGGCCACATCCAGGGCTTGATGCTCGTCCGTCAGGCGCTTTTTGATGAGTGCGAGGACCGACCCCCCGTAGCGCAGCACGAGTTCCTCGAAGGCCGAACGCGAACCCGCGACCGCCCTGGCCGCCAACCCCTCGTCCGTCTCCTCTTTCGTGATCGTCATGGGATCCACCCCCGCTACGAACGAAACCCGACAGGAGTTCCCGCGCTCCAACGAAGTTTCCAACGATCCCGAGATCGCCAATGCTAGTTGGTAGCTAGGGCCTGTCAAGCAAGGACTAGCGTAGCCTCACCTGCGTGCGACGGGGATGCGATGCTCGCGGCCTCCCAAGCAATGTTCGCTTCCCGAGGGCCTACTTGCGGTTGGCTGGCGAGCGTTCCGTTAGCCACCCCAGGGTTGCTTCCGAGGCGACCCGTTCCATCTTCGAGATCAAGGCGATGTACTCACGTGCCTCTCCGGCGCGCTCGGGGTTGTAATACTCCCATACGATCTCACCATCCGCTCGGATCTCGAAGGCACGGCCACCTTCGGATTCGGTGATCAGGGTGTTCCCGTTGGGAAGGCGTTGAACCGCACCGCAGAAGCGAGAGTAGAAAGGGTTTTCATCGGAGCCCGTGTAGCTCCAAACCGGTTTGCCGGATATTGGATCCAGTTCGTGGATCGCCGAATGCGGCCCGGCTTCACGATTGTCGAAGTACAACACGTGCGAACCAGCGACTATCTGGGGATCGTGTTGGCCGTCGGGGGATTTGCGGTACGCCCAAGTAATACGGCCGTCCTCGGGATCGATGACGCACAGCAAGCCCAAGCCGTTCATCGAGGTCAGCACACTCCCTGCTGGGAAACCCGGGCTGGAATGGCCCGGGCCCACGAGATGCAAGGTGTTCGTGTGCAGTATGTCTCCGTAGAGCAACTTGCCCCTGGTGAGCAGTTCTGGATCGTGACGCTGCAAGGCCATGACCAACGAGATCCGGCTTCGCACCTCACCAGTCGGCGTGAGCCGTACTAGGAAGTCCTCCAAGATGGGAAGAGTCGCGTGCACTTCTGGGATGAGCCGTGGCTTGCGCGTGAGCACGAGAATGTCTCCTTCGGGGAGCACCTCGAAGTCGTGATGGGCCGGGATCTCATATGCCCACAAAACGTTCGAGTCCTTGTCCAGGCGCAGGATCGCGAGCCCTTCAAAGACGGCGATAATGTCGCCGTTTTCGAGCAGACGTACGCGGCGCCACCAGGAGGCAAAGTTCTTTTGCGCATGGCGCGAACCGGGGAACACACGCTCGTAGGATGCGTCCCAAGAGTGCACCACGCGGCCTTGCAGATCCATGAGCACTGCGTTCGGGGCATGTCCCGACGAATAGAAATTGAGCCCCGGCTGGATCTGCTTCGAATCGAAAACGGTGACCCCCGAGCGTTCTTCCGTGTTCGTTCCACCTGAGTAGCCGATGGCCTCGAGCTCGGTGAGTAGCTTTCGCGCGTCGCTACTCTCTCGTGAACGCAGACGCCGATAACGGCCGGAGCCCTGGTGCGACGCATTACCGACATTCGCCGCAGCGCCAGGCTGCAACTCGATGTTCGCTGCGGGCCCTAGTGCCACACCCAAGTTCTCGAAGAGCTTCTTTCGGTTGTAGATCCTGGCCTCGAGCACCTCCAGCTCCCCCAGATTGGCTTCCATCCATGGAGCACCGATCCCCTTTGCGACCATGGCTCGGTACATCCCGGGCCCACCCCAGCCCAGGGCGAGGCGAGCCTCGATGAGCTCGCTCGCCATCGCAACCAGCCCCGGATTGTGGGCCGGCCGCACCGTCTTCAAGTTCACGTGCGCAAGCACGCCATCGATCAAGCCGTACGAGTTCACGATGTAGCGCCCTGGCTGCAGATAGGCGAGCACGCACGAGGCCATTGAAACCATCGGTGGCTGATTGGGATAGCGCTCGCGGCCGGTACGGGCTCGCTCGACGTAAGCCTCGGGGGTCAGGCGCCAGACCTCGGGCTGAAGTTTGGGATCGTGCCGATGATAAGACGCGTCGTTGATCAACTTCACCATTCGGTGCTTTTCCGCGTGGGTGATGGGATGCCGATCGAGAGGCGGGGGATAGAACGATGCGACCACCAGATACGCAACAGCGGCAGCCCCTAGCGGCAGGTAGCTCGGTCGGGGAAAACGCGCAGTGATGACGTGGCTCGACAGTCCGGACCACGAACACACGACCATACAAAAGGGAAAAGCCAGATACCGGTAGTGGCGAGGATCGCCGCCGATGTAGATGACGTAACCGGCGACGCTGAACGCCATACCCAGCATGACAGCGCGTGGTCCGAGACGCAGAGGAACCTCGCTGCGACGCCCCCATAATTTCCACAGGGGCAAGACGCAGAGCAACATGGCCGCAATCAGGAGGTGGTATGTCGATAGCGTGTCCTGCAGATAGACCCACCCCTGACCGGACAAGTGCTCGTGCTTCAAGTAGAAGGTATTGGGATAGAGGTCCGCGTAGTAGAGCACCCGAAAGAGAAGCCAGATTCCGTTCACACTGAGAATCAGCAGGAACGCTCGCCAGGGCACGCGACGCTCCTTCCAGGTCGCCCATATGAACCAAAGCACCATCGGCAGCGTGAGCTCCGGCCGCACCATCGGCGCGAATGCGACAGCAAATTGCAACGGAAGCGAACGAGGCCGCACAACCGCAAGGGCCAGGAGCACGCTCCACAATTGAATCAGGGGCGTCTCGAGGCCGGAGGTGAAGTAAGACAGCACTCCATAGTTAGCCGTCAAGTAAACGAGTGGAAGGTTCCAGCCCGCACGCCCGGGGCCGAGGATCCTGTTCAGGCGTACGAGCCCGTACCAAAATCCGACGAACGCGAGCCCGCCCAACGCGAGAACCATGGGCCAATACGCCATATGCATCGCGCGCAGGAGCCAGAGCGAGAGCATCCACCCTGGGCTACTGAAACCCTCGACATACTCGCCCTCGTTATAGACCAGCCCGATGCCCAGAAAGTGCGCGTTGTCGATGTAGCGAAAGTAGATGAAGGCGTCATCGAGAACCCACGCATAGCGATACGCGAGCATCAGCCCAATGGCGAGACATAGCCATTCGGCCGGAGCAATGCGGCCCTTCGGGGCCTCGACGTGAATGCTGTCTTCCGTGCTTTTCTTCCATTCCAGGGGAGCGCCCCTGACCCTACCGGATTGGCACCGCCACTGGAAGCCGCAGCTAGGCGAACATCATCTGAGCCACAGCTTCGCCTTCCGTTCGGGCTCGCCCTTCAAGGTGATCTTGCGCTCGGATGTGCGTTCGTCTTCGGCGAACGCTTGCACTACATAGCGACCCGGCGGCAGCGGCCCTACACGTTGAACCGCATTGCCGAGGCCACCGCTATAGCGCTCCATGATCTCGGCCATACCGAGCATGCCATTCATCTCGCGCCCCTCGGAGTTCAAGACACTGACCCGAGCGGGAACGTCGGCGCCGCTCTTGTCGACCAGGGTCACGAGCAGAATCGTGCCAGCCTGCACGGTCACCGTCACGTCACTGGTTTCACCGGAACGAACCCGGACCGGCACACCGGCAGCGGAAGTCTGCGTGGACGTGCGGGCGACGACGGTGTACTCGCCAGGCGCCAACCCGGGATGTCGAAACTTCCCCGAGGCATTGGTCTGGGCCACGGAAAAGAGCTCGACCAGATGGCCATCTTCATCGCGTACGAAGATCGAAGCGCCTCCGACCAGAGCACCACTCTCGTCGCGAACCGCTCCCTGGATCGTCCCCGACTTGCCCAGCTCGAAGTCGACACCACGGACCCACTGGCTCTCCTTGACCTCGACCGTCGTCACCTGGCGGCCGTGTCCGTCGCCCGTGTCCAGAATGCCCCCTGCGCGTGCACCGCCAGCGGCGACGGCGTAGTGCCCCGGGCGCAGGTAGGGAATCTCGTATTCTCCGTTCTCGTCGGTCACGGTCTCGTTGTACTGCCCGCCAAAAACGGTTCCAAAGACCAGTCCCCCTTCCATGTTCAACGTGATGCGCTCTTCGGCGAGCGCCTGTCCGGCCGAGTCATGGACGCGACCCGAGACCTTCCCGAGCGGCAACTCGAAGTCGAGTCTGTGGTCCTCGCCACTGGGGATGGTGCGCCGCAGTTCGATGCTGCTCTGTTGCCCCGGCGTGGCCGTGGTCTGGATCGTGACCAGGTAGTTCCCAGCCTCGTCGATTAGCACCTCATAGCGACCATCGTCCTCGATCGCCTTGATCTTCAATCGGTCCATGCCCCCGCCATCGGTGGGAACAAAACTGATGAGCGTGTCTCGCACGGGCTCGCCCGCGACGGTGACGCGGCCATGGACGCGTACGGGGTCTGCGGGAGGCTCGCCGAGGACGACGTGGGCCTCGGTTTCATCGACGAGCTCGACAGTGCTCATCTTCAGGGCAGCCAGGAGGGTCTTCTGTTCGATCGCCTCACCAGACTCGTTTTGAAGACTGTTGATGCCAGGAAACGCCTGGACCTGCCATGTGCCCGGGGTCATACCGTGCTCGATGAAGGTTCCATCAGAGGCCGCGTTCGTGATTCGACGCTCCTGCATGGTCGGCATCTGGATGACGATCACACAGCCTCCCGAGGGCTTCCCGTCGGCGCCGAAGACCTCTCCCGTGAGCGTCGCTCCGCGCCGCATGACCAGTCTCAAGTCGTTCTTCGCTTCCCCTTCGACGAGCTCGTAGGCCACAGGCTCGCTGGGTGCAAAACCGTCCTTCTTCGCGACGACGGATCCCGCGCCCGGGGTGAGCTCTTCGAGGACGAATTTGCCCTCCGCATCGGTCTTGGCCACGGGCCAATCCCCGCGTCCTTGCATGGCTTCGAAGACCTCGGCGCCTTCCAGTTCCTTGCCCACTTCAGCCCCTGCGACGGGCCGCCCGTCGGGATCGACCACCAAGCCTGCCAGACGCACCGGCTTGTTAATCACGAGCGCGAGTCGCTCTTCGCTGGGCAGCTTCAGGCTGACCTCGGCGGAGCGTGGATAGCCCTCGGCCACGGCGGTGAAAGTCCAATCGCCTTCGCGCAGGCCGCCCATGAGGAAGGTGCCGTCCTCACTTTCGAAGGTCTCTTCGCGTGTGTCGCTGGGCGGCATGTACCACTGGATACCGGCACGTTCGCCCCGGATCTGAAAGCCCGTGCCGAAAGGCTCGCCTACACCGTCGACCACCGCACCACTGACGAACACCGGTTCATCGAGTACGAGGCTCAAGTTCTCCGCCGGTGCGCTCACAGCACCCTGGCTCACGCTCCAGCGCCCTAGCGCGAGACCGCCCGCAGATTCCTCTTCGACGTCGAGCTCAGCGACGACGACCCAGGGGCCGGGGCCGAGGCCTGCGATACGAAAAGCACCCTGTTCGTCGGCCGTGGCATCGTTTCTGGCGCCGATGTAGGCGCGCGGATCGACCGAGGTTCCAGCCAGGTTGCCCGAGAGATCGGGCCCGAGCTTGACGTGCGTTCCTGACGCGGGCGCACCGTTGGGGAACACGACCGTTCCGGCGATGGCCAGCCCTTCATCCAATTCGATGTCTCCGTGCTCGCGGGTCTCGCCGTCCGCCAGCTCGAAAGGAGCACTGAGAACATCCTGGTAGCCCTCGAGGCGCATACGAAGCCAGGTACGGCCGGGAGTCACACCCTCGAGAGCGAAGTATCCCTCGGTGTCGCTCTCGATTTCGCGCAGTCTTTCACTCGGATTGCCGAAGACCTCTTGGCCCAGGGCCAGGATCTCGACGCCAGCCACGGGTTGGCCCGCACCATCGAGCGTGCGCCCACGGATGTTGCCTCCACGCAGCATGGGCAGCTCGACCTGCACATGGGTTCCGGGCAGCGGCTGAACATCCTCGGTGAACGTAGCAGCAAGTGTGGGTGAATCGGTCTCGAGCGTCTGTGGCTTGCCGATGGGAATCGCACGTAGCTCGAAGCGACCTTCCGCGTCGCTAAGCGCTTCACGATCGAGCCGCTCGGAACTGGCTGAACCCAGCTGCAGCGCCGTGCTGTTAGACCAGTTGAGCTCGACTTCCACGCCGGTCAACTCGGCCGAAGGATCCGAAAGAGGAGCCAGCAAACGGCCCGATATCCAGGCGCCGAGGACCGGACGCAAAACCACGGACTCTGTGATCTCGGAGACATCGAGCTCGAGCCCTTCATGGGAGTAGAGATACGAGCCACCCACCGCGAGCCAGACCACCTCGGCGTCGGGCGGCAGTCCCAAGCGCGCCTGGCCGGCTGCATCGGTGAGCGTCGCTGCGAGAATACCCTCGATACGTGCGGGGTCGGTGCCGTTGTGCAACTGCACCAGGGGCCCTTTCTTGCCATGTATCGTCTTGGCGCCGGTTTCCGCCCCAAGGGCCACGACCCAGGTCCGTTCCTCGGTGGGCGTCTCCGCGGGTGCGATCACGGAGACCTCGATCCAGCGCGTCTCTTCCGCCGGCCAGCTGCGCACCGCTTCTTCCTCGGGCTCGGAGGAGACGACCTCACGCGGCTGCGCGACCCCATCCTCGGACTCGCTAGGCAACTCTGACAGCTCTAGCTCATCGACATCTGCGCCCTTCGGTCCGGGTTCGGGCTCTCCGGATGCGGTAGGAGCTGGCGCGAGATCCGCCTGGCGGCCCTCTCCTGCGTCCGTCCCGATGAAACGAATCAGGGCGAAAAGAAGCAGGCCGACCAGGCCCAGGGAAACGAGAAGGCGTGTCTTCATGATAAGGGAAGTAAAAGGGGCCGGAGTTCAGAAGCGTGGCTGCTGCGGGCTACGCGGCACGGCTCTTGATAGTCATGGAAAATCGAAGCTCGTGCCCAATCCCACCCGCTGGCCTGACTCGTCACTGCACCTGCACCTCGATGGCGGCGGAGTACACGATCCCCAGCGAACTGGCCAGGATATCGACAACGGCCCATTGGGCGTAGAACGAACGGCCGACGAGCGCCGGATTGTCGGGAACGTTAACGGGTACGCCCACAGTACCGCTGCCAGCTTGCATCCCGGCGGGCATGCTCGTCATGTTGAAGAAACCGAACTCACCGGAGACATAGAGCGTGCAACCGGGAGCTCCGAACGGATTGAGCGACAGTGGTAGCACGGGATTGCCATTCAATACCTGGTCGCTGAGCCCCACCATCAGGACCGCCAGTGTTCCCGGGCGAGCTCCTCGCAAACTGAACCCGAACGCGTCGTTCCCGCGCAGGGGTTGGTCCATCAGCCCGAGCTCCGCAACGTAGCCGTCGCTGTCGGGACAGGCTGTGCCAAAGGCAGGATGCGTCACACGTACCTGGGTCAAGCCGAAGCGATCGCTCACGCCGGCCGGGTTGGCGGCATAGCCCCCGACGAGAAATCCGGCCCGATCGTATTCGTCGAGGTCGATGCCAGCGGCAGCGGCGTCGAACTCACCGATCACAAGCCGTGTACCGATGCCCACGCGCTGGATCTCCATGCTGAGACGATCGCCTTTGCGCGTCAGCGACAGTTCGAACTCCTGCATCAGCTCGTCGGAATCCAACCAGGCCACCGGAGAAAGTCCGGGGGGCCCTCCGGGGAGGTTGGCGCCGACGAGGAGGAAGGGAATGTCGTCCTGTATGTTGGCTCGCAACCAAAGCTCGATGCGGTCGTCATCGCTCAGCCCAGGCGCCCGCATCAAGACGGCGCCAAAACCGAGGAAGTTCTCGGGATCCGTTATCTGGCGAATCTCTCCCCGCACCTCGAGACGGCTACCATCGACGAACAGGCCCTCCGCATCATGAGCGACGTAGTAGGAGCGCTGCTGCACACTACCGCCATAGCTCAGGGTGAAGTCGCGCCATTCATCATCGAAGACGAGCCCCACGGGAAAGTTCTCGCCGGGGACCACGCCTACCGCCAGGTCGTCGTAACGATCGACCTCCAATCCGAGAACGGCGGGCACAGAAGTATCGATCACGAAACCCGTCGTGGCTTCCGTCACATTGGCACGTGCATCGGTCGCAAAGACCTTCAAGGTATGGGGACCGTTCGTGAAGTCGTCCAGGCGCAGCGCATGCACGTAGAGATCCCCGGATTGGGGCTGCAACTCGCGCCCCACGAACACGTCGTCGACGAAGACGCGCACGTCGGTGATCGCGGTGTCATCGCTGGCTTGCACGTGAACCTCGACGGTCCCTGGGCTGGCGAGGATCGCACCGGGAAGGGGCTCCAGGAGGGCGACGGTGGGCACCGTTGCATCCGGGATCGTCGAGGGTTCGGTCACGAACATGCGCTGATTGGCGGCGACACCCAACAGCTCTTGGCGGCGGCCGCTGGGCCAGAGGATCTCCAGGTCCACTTCCGTCGCCGCGCCCAGACCGAAATGCAGCATGCCTTCGTCACTCGAGGCGCAGTTGCTGCCGCCACGGGCAAGCTCGCGAAGAGAGAGTTCGGTCGCATCGACATCACCGTCTCCGTCGAAGTCCCCGCGGGCCAGGACACGCGTCCCCACGGCATCGCGCGTACTGCGCCGCGGCGTGGCTTCGGTGTAATTTCCGGTCAGCTCGAGGATCAGGTAGTTGCCGGAAGCCGAATCCCCGGTCTTGTTGCGGAACAAGCTGGGAGGAATGAACAGGTTGACGACCACGAAGTCGAGCCAACCGTCCTGGTCGTAGTCCAACCAGACATCTCCCCTGGAGTCGTTCGCTTGATCGATTCCCGCGGTCGCCGAAACATCGACCATGCGCGCATTGTCGTTGCGATACAACCGGTCGGACATGCCCACGTTGGTCGCAACATGGATATCGACATCACCGTCGTTGTCCACGTCTCCCATCCAGGTCCCCCAGGAATAGGTCGCACCGACATGGCCGTCGTGGTGCATGTGGAAATCGCCGTTGCGTTCGTTCAGTTCGTTGACCCAGAGGTCGTTCAAGGCTCCCGTCTCGGAGCCCAGATCCGTCATGTAGATATCGAGGTCCCCATCGGCGTCGTAGTCCCCGGCATCGATGCCCATGGCTCCGGGCGTTTTGTCACCGATGCGCAGGTCTGTCGCGCGCTCTTCGAAGCCGAGCCAATGACCGGAGGGGTCAACACCACGGTTCATGTAGATCGAATCATGGTCGATGGCCGAGCCGGTCTTGTTCGAAACGTAGAGATCGGGCCAGCGATCGTTGTTGAGATCCGCGAACATCGCGGCATTCGACGATGCGTAGTCATGGTACGCCGTCTGGGAATCCCCCAAGGGCGACAACCACCCGGGGGTTCCCGCCTCGCTCGTCACGTCCAGGAACGTCCCGTCCGCTTGCTGCAGATACAAGACGTCCCGTTGTCCGGGGTCGATTCCGAAGGGATTGTTGTAGAAGGCCTTGTGGTTCCCCACGAAGAGATCCACCAACCCGTCGCGGTTCACGTCACCGAAGCTAGCGACGAAGGTGTAGTTCAGGATGTCGCCGTTCGCATCGACACCGAAACCGACGCCTTCTTGGAGATCTCCTGGGGGATCCGTCGGGGTTGGATCGGTGCTGTCGGTGATGTCTACAAAGGATGCCGCCCCGTCGGGGACCAGGCGGTTCTCGTAGAGCGTGTTTCGCTCGGTGTAGTTGGACACGTACAGGTCTTGATCCCCATCGTTGTCGATATCGACGAAGACCGCACCCGTGCTGGGCAAGAATTCGAAGATACCGGCAGCGATATCGCGCACAAAAACACGCCCGCTACCATTGGAGGTGTTGCGATACAAGTGTCCTGGATGACCCCAGCCGCCGACGAAGTAAAGATCCGCCCATCCATCATTGTCGTAGTCACCGCAGGCCACTCCCGGCCCATGGGGATCTCCCGTGGAGCCGAGGTAGGCCGAGAGCCCAGCGGCGGCGGCCACGTTTTCGAACTCCTGCGGGCTCGATGAGGAAGGCGAGGCAAGGGTGGCAAGAAGGGTGAAGGGAAGCGTGAAACGGAAAGGGGGAATCCGAGTCATGGTTATTCTCGAGCCTTGGGAAGTGGGCCGTTCACGAGCCTAGTCCCGCACCGCCTTCCAGGAGCGCGCTGTCTCTCATTTGTTGGCCTGCACCGTCGCCAGGGCCCCAGGTCATGGTTCCAGCAAGAGCTGCTCGTCCCCGCGCAGATTCAGAAAGTCCCGATGGTCCCACTCGTCGCACGAGAGAACCACGGATCGAGGGCACCGGCCCCGGCCGGAAGATCCCCGAGCACGACCGCCTGCGCAAACCAACCGTTGGCTACGAGTGAAGAGTCGAGAGGAACCGGAGTCGAGAACATGGCCGGTGCGCCGCCACCGGTGTGCTGGCCAGGAGCGAAGTTGGTGAGATAGCTGACGGGATCGACCAGGAGCTCGGAAACTCCGGCGGCCGGCAACCCAAAGAGCAAGCCCAGATCGAAGCTGGGACCAGCAACGCTGTTCGAGCGAAGCAGAATGATCCACGCACCACTACCGCGGCCGGCCTGGGGCGTCAGGGTCACGTCCCAGTTCGCGCCGACCACGACCGCACTCGCATCCAGTCTGTCGAGATTGGTGCCACTGCCGTTGTAGGGAGTTACGGTCGCCATGACCGATTCGCACTCATCGGGGATGAAGTTTCCGTTGGTGTCCAGACTGAAGCCATCGCGGATGTCGCAATAGTCGGAAATGAAGTTCGAGTTGCAGTCGTCGCCAACGTTGCAATCGAGCCATGAAGACAGAGCTGAGGAAGTCCAGCAATGCATCCGACCGGCCTGCTTCGAACTGAAGCTCGACCAGCATGCGATCCCGTCTCCCGAGCCATAGCTCATGTAGTTCTCGCGCTGCGTGTCGCCCCATGGCGTAGCCGAACAGGAGTCGTTTCCACCCGGCGGGAAGCAGGAGCCAAAATCAGACGGCCCGGGCGGCGTATCGTCAGCAAAGTCCCCCGTCGTGTCCCCATCCGTGCCATCCGCCCGTTCGTAACAGCTGCCACAAAACGACACTTCCTCCACTCCGTGGTGCATGTGCCAGAGCCCCAGGTTGTGCCCCATCTCGTGAGTGAGCACATGGTGAATCGGGCTGAAGAAGTCGCGACCGATGACGACGCCACCCTGGTTGGTCAAAGCACTGTCACTCCAGGGGAAGGTGCCGACGCCACCCGGGAGGTTGTTGATGAAGATGTTGCACTGGTTCGCCGGATCCTGTGCGTTCATGTCCTTCATCGAGGAAGACGCCCCGGAGCTGTAACGCCACGTCGAGTCATCCACGTACTCCCACGTATAGGTGAACTGGATGTTGTGCGGCAGGTAGTCCGCGTTCAACGTCGCCATCTGCCCGTCGATGTCCGCGGGCGTCTCGGCAGGGTCGCTGCCGTCATCGGCACGGAAGACGATGATGTGCAGCTTGAACCAACGAATGGGCGTGGTCGCGTCCGGAACGAACGGATCGCGGATCGAGGGCACGTCGCAAGAGCCTTCGGTCGGACAAACCCCGGTAAACGTGTCGGGGGCCAGCCTCTCCGTGGTTGTCAAACACTTCCAGCTTTGCGGCTCAGCTTGGGCAGAGCCCAGACCGGCCATGAGGAAGAGAGTGGGCAAGGTTGCACGGATAGATATTGTGTCCAGTTGCATGGCTTCGCGTGGGTAGATCACGATCGGACTCCGCTGGAAGTGAGTCCCTGAGCAGCGCCCGAGTATAAGGGCGGCCCCACGGACCCGCTGAGACATAATCGTGTACTCGCTATCCACGACCAGGGACCCATCTGCGGTCATCTGTCCAAGACGCCTCGTATTGACGCACATCGTGATCCCCCACTGGGGGTTGTCCTGGACAGCCGAAGGCTCGTCCCTCAGGGGATCTTCACGGAGACCACTTCCGAGAGCGAAAAGCCACACGCCACGGCGGGATCCACGAAGGCGGCCTGGATGTGGTAGGCCCCATTACCGAAGGTGGCTTGCAATGGACCGAAGGGAAGGCTGATCGAACCGGCGCCGGCGATACCGAAGGGACCGTTCAAGATGGCTTCGCGCATGATGACACCGGGCATGTCGATCACGGTGTCTGCCGAGCCGCAGGTTCCGAAGGCTCGAAACGAGGTCGCGGGCGAGATGATCAAGCAGAAGAAGGCTCCGCCCGGCGCATTGAAGATGTTGATCGATCCAGGATTCCCAACCGCGGGGCATCCAGGAGAGATGCGAGCCAGCCGTCCGTTCCCGCCCGCAAGCCCACCGCCACGATGCTCGATCCGATCGGGGCAAATCGTCGAGGGGGCGAAGTTGTCGAAGCTGAGCCCATCGCCCATCGCTCCTGTCGTCGGCCCGGTGTATTCCATGCGCACGGTAAAGATCGGTTTCGAAGGGTCGCCCGTGGCGAGCGCCCACGGCGTCGCCAAACCGTTGCCCGAACCGGGTGAAGTCGCATCCACGTCCATGAAGACGCCCGCGATGGCCGCGCCTGACTCATCGAGCGCCTCGATGCGATAACTCTCGACCCCATCGACATCCAACAGGATCCCGCTGGCCTCCATCACCGGCTGGTTGTACTGGATCCGAATCGTCCGCGGTCTCCCTCCGGCTCCAGCGATGCCATCATCGGTGAGAAACGTGCAGTCGGCGTTCAAACTCGAAAGCGGCATGTCCGCGCTGTTCACGTCACAAGACCCGCCCAGCACACCATCGAAGGCTGTAGCGGGCCCGCCCGCCCAGGCGATCTGCGGGACCATCGGAGTACCGGCTCCTTCGAGCATGAAGTGCAGGAAGTGTGGCGAGCCGCGCCAGTGGTTGTCGATCGGCATGCCATCGGCCGGCCGAGTCGAACCGCCGGGCAGGACCTCGAAGTTGATCCTCTGGGCCGTGGCCAGCGAAGCGAGGAGACAAACCGAAAGCAGGGCTTGGAGCGAACGGCGAACCATGCGGGTATTCCTTGTGAAAGAAAGTCGAGTGCCTCCCCTCTTCGAGCACCGAGAGGATTCCCTTGAGCAAGCCGCCATCTTCGGCCCCTGGCCCCGACGAGCAAGACCAATCCTAACATGCCTCGGATCCGGCCGTTCAAGGCCCGCCTGGCACCTAGAGCCCAGCCGATTCCTCGCGCATGATCCGCCCGTAGTGCAGCTTTGCCTCCAGGTGGGTCAGCATGGCGCGAACGCCGAAGAAGGTGCGGCTCAGCCAGACGTTGACGGGGAGAGAGCGTGTCCAGCGACGCTTGACGAAGTCGCCGTAGAGCTGAACACCGGGTTTGAACTGGTCAGGTCGACCGAAGTCGAAGGCCTCGTCCGTCAAGACAGGCTCCCAGAGCCAGTCGCAATACTCGCGCATCTTGGCCCTGCGCTCCTCGCTCATGTCGTCGAGATCGAGATCGCAACCGCGAGCAAGGGAGCGATCAAGGCGATCGGGATCGTCGCCGTGGGCGGCGTGCTCGACCTCCATCACGTAGGCGAACTCCTCGTCGGAGAAGTGATGGCAGCAGCCAAAATCCAGAAGTCCCAATCTGCCATCGGGTAGGAAGAGGAAGTTCCCGGGGTGCGGATCGGCATAGATCATCCGGCCCTGGTACCAGAGCCGGCAAATGGTGCGGCTGATCTGTTCCGCATGGCGGTTGCGCAGTGCCTGGGTAGGCGAATTCGCCTTGAAGGCCTCGAGGTGTTGGCCGTCGAGGTACTCCATGGTCAGGATGCGGCGGGTGGAATACTCAGGTAGGACCTTCGGGACGACGACGTCGTTCAGCCCGCTGAGCGTGTTGCGCGCAAGGCGCATGTTCTCGGCTTCCTGTTCGTAATTGGTTTCGGCCTCCAGCATGGTCTGGATGCCCTCGTATTGCAGGAGCAGGTTGCTGAAATCGCTGGAGAGCCGTGCGTGGACGAATGTGCTCTTCAGGTTGCGCAGATCGTCGCGAATCGTACGGGCGATATCGGGATACTGGATTTTGATCGCGACGCGACGATCGGTGCCCTTGATGCGCGCGCGGTGAACTTGTCCGAGCGATGCGGCCGCGAAAGCCTCGCTCTCGAAGTCGTCAAAGATGTCCGCAAGATCCGCACCGAGCTCGCGGCGAGCATGCTCGCGCAGGAGGGCGAAGTGCATCGGCGGAGCCTCCGCATAAACGCGACCGAGCACTTCAGCGAAGGAACCGGGGAGTACATTCGGCCAGTGCGCAATGACCTGTCCGAGCTTCATCACGGCACCGCGCAGATAGCTCATGCGACCCAACACCTGGATCGCGGCGGCGATGTGCGTTTCGTCCAGGCCGCGGCGCTTTTTGTCAGCGTCCATGAAACCGCTGCGCAACCACCATGCGAAGTAGGCCGCACCGACCTTGGCCTGCAACGTTCCCAGGGACCAGAGCCGCGTCAATCGGCCGGTTGGAATGGGCTTGTGCCGCAGGCCCTCGAGAAGCTCCTTGAGCTCAACGCGCGCGGGAGCACGCTCGGTGCCAGAGACATCCCCCATCGCGTCCGCGGGAAGGGCTTCGATCAGTTCAGCGAGAGACGGTGTTTTCGGTTCCATGGAGCATCAATCTCCTAGTCTGTTTCAATGGGTTCTTTCACGCAGTGATCCGCAATAAAGCCCCATCGATCGGTCGAGTAGGGCCAACGTGGCCTGCTGGTGTTCCGTGTCGTCGCGTGCCCAAAAACTCAACGTGCCCAGGTAGAGCGTCCAGTACAGGTGTTCATCCACCGGGCTGTCGCTGGCCGTGACACCGTGCTCGCGCAGGAGCGTTTCCACTCGCTCCAGCTGCCGGAGCCGGGACGCGCCGCCTTCGCCCTCGTCGCTTCCCTTGCGCAAAGGACTCCAGCCCGCGTCCATGACGTCCCCCACCCAACCGCGATAGGGCTCGAAGTAACGGAGCTGGATCGCGACCAGGGCGAACATCGCCTCCTCGAGGGTCTCTCCCGAGCGACGCGAGGCCTCGAATTCGGCGGCCCCTGCCTCGGCCGCAGCGGCCAGGATGGCCAGGCCGAGGGCCTCCTTGCTGGGGAAGTAGTTGAAGAGCGTGCCGGCCGCGATGCCCGCGGTCCGGGCGATCTCGCGTGTCGTCGCCTGGTGAAAGCCGGTCTCCGCGAATCGCCTCTGGGCGGCCTCCACGATGGCTTGGCGGGTCTTTTCCTGGGTTTCTCGGGTCACTCGCACAGCGCGATCTCCTTAATGAGCACGCTCATAATAAGCCCTTCATCGGCCACGTCAACCCAAAAACTGAGCGCGCTCATAAAAAAAGGCGAGCACCGAGCTCCCTCGGCGCCGCACCAGCAACAGAGCCCCACCGCCACGAAGAGCCCGGCGACCGAATAGACCGTCCCGCCTCCGAACACAGGCACCGCCGCCACCGCGGGCAACGTGTTGTTCATCGATCCCCGCCCGAGCGTGCTCGTGCTCCAATCCGCCGAGTGCTGATTGAGAATCGAGGCCGCCAGGTTTCGATCCGCGAGGCTCGGCGGCCGGTCCAGCGAAAGCCGCGATCGCGGCTATCGCCGTGTGCATGGAACGCGGCGGCCTGGGGTCGTAACTCGCTTGTGCACGTGCTCTGGTTTTTGACGAAGAGGCATGTGCCAGCGCCGATACGATGTTCCGAATGTCTTCGCGGGGAACGAAACAGGGTGGAGTGAAACAAGGCTCGATCCGCCTGTCCGGTCGTGTGTCCGGTGGGTAGTCCCAAGCTGACCGAGCCCGTCGAGGGGCTCTTCGTTCTCGAGAGCGAATACGAGGATCGTGCGATTCCCAGGCGAGCCGGGCTGAAATGGCACGCCGGTGAGACCTGTCGGCGTAGCGGCTGCGGAGCCTGCGAGAACGAGCTCGGTCCCGTCTGGTGGACCCGTGACCCGCTCGCGGCCCTGGAACTGCTCGACTATGCGCAGGGCCCCTTGCGTGACACGATTCTCGAGCGCGCCGGCCCGGCGGGCGAGGAACGCGCCAAGGAGGAGCGCCGCGCCGCACGCAAGATCGCTGCCAGGATGAAGCTGCGAGCCGCAACGCTGAAGGCGAGTCGCGCCAAGGACGCGAAGATCGAAGTGCCCAGCCCCGATGGACTCGCGTACCTGCCCTACCAGCGGGCGGCGATTGCCTTCGGCCTCGAACGCGACAACGTTCTGTTCGCCGACGAAATGGGCCTCGGCAAGACGATCGAGGCCTTGGGCGTGATCAATGCCGACCCCAAGGCAAAACGCATCCTCATCGTCTGCCCCGCCAGCCTGAAGCTGAACTGGGCCCGTGAGTGCGAGCGCTGGCTGGTAGATCGCGGCACGGTCGCCGTCGCTGGCAAGAGCTTCCCGAAGGATGCGAACGTGGTCATCCTTAACTACGACATCCTCGGCAAGTGGTCCAAGGAACTGCGCAAGCGCTGGGACGTGCTGGTCGCGGATGAGTGCCACTACGTCAAGAACAAGGACGCCCAGCGCTCGAAGAAACTGTTCGCCTTGAAGGCTCGGCGCAAGCTGTTCCTGACCGGTACGCCGATCCTTAATCGTCCGGTCGAGTTGTGGACCATCGTCAGCTCGCTGGATCCGATGGAGTTCGACCACTTCTGGAACTTTGCCAAGCGCTATTGCAAACCGACCCGCAACCGTTTCGGTTGGGAATTCAACGGCGCGACCCAACTCGACGAACTGCACGAACGTTTACGCAGCACGATCATGGTGCGCCGTACGAAAGCCGAAGTTCTCCCCGACCTGCCGCCCAAACGACGCCAGGTGATCGAATTCGCTTCGGATCACCTCGCGAACCTGATCGCCATCGAGACCGAAGCCTGGGACGAGCACCGGCGGCGTCTGAATGACCTGCGCGCCGTCTCGCACGCCAAGGGCAACGAGTCGGACCTGGCGGCCCTGCGCGCTGGCGTGAACGCGGCTTTCGGCGAGCTGGCAAAGCTACGCCAGGACACGGCCCTGGCCAAAGTGCCGCTGGTCGTCGAGCACATCAAGAACGTCCTCGAGGATACCGGCAAGATAGTCGTGTTCGCCCATCACCGAGCGGTGATCCGCGAGCTGGCCGAGCCCTTCGAAGACATCGTCGTGACCTTGAAGGGTGACGACAACGTGAACAGCCGCCAAGCCGCGGTTGATCGTTTTCAAAACGATCCGACCTGTCGCTTGTTCATCGGATCGATCACGGCCGCCGGTTTCGGGTTGACGCTCACAGCGTCCGCCCACGTCATCTTCGCCGAGCTGGACTGGGTTCCCGCACTCCTGACCCAAGCGGAGGATCGCACGCACAGGATCGGTCAACGTGACAGCGTGCTCGTGCAACACCTGGTACTTCAGGAATCGCTTGACGCCCGCATGGTAGGCACGCTCCTGAAGAAACAGCGCGTGATCGACAAGGTCATCGACGGCGACCCCAAGAACGATCTCTTCACGGGCGAATTCGCGGAATCGCTGATCCAGGCCGCGGAGGAAAGCGGAACCGGCAAGCGACATCCCGCTCGCTGACTCACTCCGACATCGAGATCAGCTTGCGCACCGTATTCAGGTTGCGTCCCGTTCCCGCATCCACGAACGGTGTCTTGAGCTTCGAGCGCCCCATGCCGTCGGGAAAGTGGATATAGACCTCGCGGCCCTTGATCGTGACCTCCTCACGCCCCGGGATGACCAGATCCTTCGCGGCACTCTTCTTGGCGGGTTCGTCGAGAAACAACACCAGGACCTGATTCGGAGCGGCGTCGCGATAGGGATTGTTCCTCTCGACCCGCGCCAGCTCGGCACCGTCCCTCACGATCACACGGGTCGCGTGGCCACTGTCCGCCAAGCCTTTCTCGAGCCGGGACTTCACGCTGGCCGCCCCCGCGCGGCTATTGAAGACCACGTTGCCGCTTTGAATGTAGGTCTTCACATCGCTGAAGCCGATCTCTTCGCATAGAGCAACGAGGTCGCGCATGGCCAGTTTGCCCGTGCCCCCGACGTTCACGGCTCGGAGGAGTCCAATGTAGGTGCCCATGGTCGACACAATGTACTCCGCACTCCAAGTTGGAGCAGAAACATCTTCCGATACGGCAGCTCCATGCCTCGGAGTAAACACACATGTGCCTCATACACCTCGTCATCGGCAACGAACTCCAGCCCAGGGGACCCCGGGCCCGAAGAGGGCACCGTGACCCACCCCGAAGAGCAGCTTGCAGATCATCCGGGCTACAAGACCTGGATGCCGCCGGAACATTTCTACTCTCCCTTTCCGAACCTCGATTCCGTTCGCAAACGGGCGAAGAGCATCTTCGAGCCCGAGTCCAAGGAGATCGCGGGGGTAGACCTACACCTGGACGATCAGTTGCGCCTCGGGGAGCACCTGCTGGGGCACTACCGCGGGGACTACTTCCCCGAACTGGCCACCGAAGGCCGTCGCTACTACTGGCGGAATGACTACTTCCCCTTCGCCGACGCCTTCTACACCGACCGCTTCCTGCGGGACGTTGGGCCGCAACGCATCATCGAGGTCGGCTCGGGCTATTCCTCGGCCGTGATGCTGGACGTCTGCACCGAATTACGCGCCCACGGCATTCGCTGCCCCAAGCTGGACTTCATCGAGCCCTTCCCCGAACGGCTTCGCGGGCTCTTGCGCGAGGGCGACGATGGCGATTGTACGATC
The DNA here is from genome assembly GCA_965662355.1 of Planctomycetota bacterium. Lineage (GTDB taxonomy): Bacteria > Planctomycetota > UBA1135 > UBA1135. The sequence goes on from CBFIHP010000007.1 coordinate 232,335, forward strand.
TGGGAACAGGAGGTTCAGGACGTCCCCTTGGAGCTCTTCGACGCTCTGGAGGCAAACGATCTCCTGTTCATCGATTCGAGCCACGTCATCAAGACTGGCTCCGATCTGTGGTTCCTGTTCTTCCACGCCCTGCCCCGCTTGAAACCCGGCGTTTGGGTCTTCCTGCACGACATCACCTGGCCGATGGAGTACCCACAGTCCTGGGTAGAGGAAGGGCGTGCCTGGAACGAGATCTACTTGCTGCGAGCCTTCCTGCAATACAACGAGGCCTTCGCCATGCGCTGGTGCCCTGGGCTCGCATTCGGTGTGCAACAGGAGCGCGCGCAGGAACTCGCCCCACTGCTGGTCGACCCGGCCGGCACGGGCATGTGGTTGCAGCGCCTGCACTCCAGTCGATCAGCGCGGTAGATCCGCCAGGGGCGCGGCCTCGGTGAGCGGCGCGCTCTGGAAGGCAAATTCCTGCTCGAAGCGCTCGAGATTGGCCGCCTCCGGGGCACGGACCAGAAACATCAAGATGCAAGAACGGGCCACGGTCTCGCTACGGCTGCGCGGATAGTCGCGTAACTCGATCAGCATGGCCAACGAAGGCTTCGACCCGTCCTTCTCCGTGAAACGCATGACCGCTGCGCGGTGCCCCCTTGCGGTGAGACATCCGCTCAACGTGCGAGGAGGCCCTTCCCTCTGAGCAGATCCGCAGGCTCCAAAAGCCCACACTGGGACGCCAGCCCACCTTTTAAAGGGGCGATAAAGGTCGGTCCGGGAACAGTCGATTGAAAGCGGGTCGAAACCCCCCCATGACGAACCCCGATCCCAACGCTGCCAACGCCTCGGGCGATCCTTCCGGGACAGAGCCCCCGGCACCGCTGCCGCAAACCCAACCCCAGCCGACGCGGAGCGAGAACGAACTGGATCTCTCCGAAGAGGAGGCTCAGGCCCTGGGATTGGGCCAACCCGAGGGGCCGCGTGTACAGCAGAAGCCCAAGCTCCGACTCCAGGGCGAAGCTGCGGGCGACAATCCGCGACTCAGCGACTTGATGCGCCCGGAGGAAGAATCGCTACAAACCATCGACAGCGCTCCGCGCAAGTCCGGGACGATCCCCTTGTTGGAGAACCGCGCACCGCGAGCGGTCCTGGGTGATGCCGCAGCACTTTTTGCAGCGACCCGTCAGGGCCGAGCAGCGGAGGTGCGACACATTCTCGAGAACGGCGCCGATCCGATGTTGTCCGACGATCCGGCGAACGAACACGCCGAGGCGATTCGCTTCTTGTCGCAAAACGAGGATGTCGCCCTGCATCACGTGGACGGGATGAAGCTGGGTCGCACGACGTGTCACATAGCGGCGGCCCGCGGGCATACCGACGTACTCGCGGTTCTTCTGGAGTACTCGGTGGACGTGAACGCGATCGACCATGCAGGCAAAACCCCTTTGATGCTCGCGGCCTTCGCCGGACATCGTGCCATCGGTCGCATGTTGATCGAGGCCGGAGCCCGCGTCGACCTACCCGACATTCGGGGTGGAACCGCATTGCTCGGAGCGGCGCGCGGAGGCCATGAGGAACTCGTGCAGGACCTGCTCCAGGGGAGAGCGCCCGTCGATGCCGCCGACATCACTGGCCTGACGCCGCTGCTGGCCGCTTCCGCTGGCGTGCATGGCAAGGTCGTCCTGGCGCTGCTGGTCGCCGGCCCGAACGTGAATCACTTCGATGCGACCGGGCTCAATGCACTGGGCACGGTTGTCAATGCCGTCGAGCCCCAACCGCCAGGATCTCCCTCTGCCTTCGTCGCGAGACCGGAAGAGCAGCTCTTACCGCTGGTCAAGTTGCTGTTACGGGCCGGAGCAAAGAACGTCCCCGATGGTCTGGGTGTTCTGCCAAGCCATCACGCACATAACCGCGGCTACGTGACGCTCGCGAGGTTGCTGGAGCAACACGGCTGAGCGGGGGTGACTGTACCCGGTGCGGCAAAGCCTACGGATCGAAGTGGGCGCCCGCGATCGCGGCTCCACCTCTGGCGACGCAGGAGGGAATCCGCCTGACGCATGGTCGGTACGGAGTCCTGGGCGCAAAGGCCTGGGGTCAAGGACAGGAACAGGAGCACTCTGGCGAGGGCGTGTGAGAGAAATGACATCATGCGATCGGCCTTGCAAGGTTCCTCGAGGCGGCAAGGGTCAAGAGGGTCGTCAGGGCCTGAGGGACTCGAAGAACCCACATTTTCTTGCGGCTTCTACACCAGGATCTCTGGACTAGCGCAGCAACCAATCGTGGATCGTCTTCGTCACCGTGTCCGACTCATCGTGCTGAACGAAATGTCCGGCCTTGGGCAACATCACGAGAGTGGTATCCGCATCGACCCACTCCCACGTGTACGCATGCCCACGATGATTCAAGGCCTGGTCCTGCATACCGTGAATCACCAGTACGGAGCAGCGGATCTTCGGAAAGGAAGGGGCCGATGCCGGAGCGATCGAGGCTGCATTCTCACCGCCACCGCTGGAACGCGGGTAGTTGGCCTTGTAGTAGTGCAGCATCGCTTCGATGTCCGAGCGCTGGAAAGCCTCGACGTAGCGGGCGCGCGCCTTGCCGTTGACCCAGGTCGAGAGCCCCTCGGCCGTCAGCTTCAGATGGGCATCCTCTTTCTGGAAGTCGCGCGCGTACTGGCTGTTTTGTCTCTGATCCTCGTTCGTCGAGAGCTCGCGCCCGAACCCCGAGGGATGGGGCACACTGAGGATGACCAGGCGTTCCACGCGCTGGGGTAGGTTCATCGCCACCTGCCAGGCAATGGCCGCGCCCCAGTCGTGCCCGACGACAATGGCCTTCTCGCGCCCTTCCGCTCGAATCACCGCGGCGACGTCGGCGATCAACCTGGGCATGGCGTAGGCCGCGACGCCCTTGGGTTTGTCGCTCTTGTTATAGCCGCGCAGATCGGGCGCCACGACGCGGAAGTCCTCCGCCAACACCCCCATCTGATGGCGCCACGTGTACCAGTAGTCGGGAAAGCCATGCAGCATCACGACCAGTGGGCCCTCCCCCATGGCCGCGTAGTGCAAGCGCACGCCGTCGTTCTCGGCGTACGCGTGCTCGACCCAATCCAGGATGTCCTCCTGGGCCGCGACCGGGACGGTGAACAGACCGAGGAGCAAGAGCGAAAGGGGGCGGCTTTTCATCAACCGATGGTAGTACCGGACGGTGTGCCTTGCGCATTCGCGCCGTGTGAAACTGGTTTTTCCGAATTCATGGGGGCAATTCGGCGGGCTCTGCGAATGGGGTTGTGAACCAAGGAAACATGGTTCGCAAAGTCTTCTGGATAGGGCGCGCCGCCGATGCCCGCGCGACTCCTCCTCCTCTCCTGCTTTTCTCAGCAAAGAGCGGGCGGAGGCGCGCCTTGTCCCCTTCTCCTTCCGCTTTTCCATCCGCTTTTCCATCCGGCTTCCCTCGAACGGAAAACCGTTTTGCAACAGCAAGAGCCGTCTCGTGCTCTCTCTTCGGGTCGTGCGATAGGGTGGGCCTGTTTCGGAGATGGCACGTTCTTTTCGTTCACGGCGGGAAGTGACCAGTCGCTCTCGCGTACATCGTAGGCCTGCTGGCCTTTGAAGAAGTCCAGGCTCCAGAAGATCGGCAACCATCGATCCTCCTCCACCCGCAGGCGTGCGCTTCGAAAACTAGCTCGTCCCTCGGCGCGCAGTTTCGTCCTCGACCGTCGAACCCCGGTCTCAGTTCTCGGGCACCGTACCGCCGCTGGCCACGATCAGCTTCTGCACACCCATCACGTGATCCCACGCCAGGTGCTTGCGCTGGTACTTGTTGAAGAGCACCTCGTGCAAGTGCTCGAGATCCTCCAAGTGCGGTTTCTCGAGCGGAGACCAGTCCTCCTCATCCTCGAAGCGCACCGTGAACGTCCAGCGCTTGCCGAAGAGCTGCGCCCGGGTTTCGCGGCGACCGCGCTCGGGAACGAGCGTTCTCCAGGAGTGGCAGTTGCGGAGATGTTGCTTCTTGGCGCCCATGGCAAGGGCGCAGACTATCAGTGTGAACGCTCCAGCGGTCGCCTCCTTGGAGGGATTTCGAGATACGACTGGTTTCTACTCTCTGTCGAAGGGGCGGAAGGCGAGGGTGAACTGCTTCAGGATGTTGCCCTCCGGGAAGCTTTTTTCGTCGATCCCAAAGGACTCGGGCCGCTCGGCGGGAACGACGGCCGTGCCGAAGATCCAGTCGAAGATCGAAAGGGAATGAGCGTTGTGCCCCTCTGTTGAATCAGCGAAGGTAGCTCGGTGTCGTCGACCTTCGAAGCGCTCTCCCTGTCGCCCGAATTGCTCGCTGTCCTGGGAGAGCTCGGCTACCGCGAGCCAACACCGATCCAGGCCGCCAGCATCCCGGCTCTGATCCAGGGACGGGACTTGATCGGTCAATCGAAGACCGGCAGTGGCAAGACCGCCGCCTTCGCTCTGCCGATCCTGCAGCGAACGAGGCTCGACGTTCGCGCGCTGCAAGCCCTGGTCATCTGCCCGACCCGTGAGCTTTGCGCCCAGGTTGCGCGCGATCTACGCAAGCTCGGTCGCCGCCATGCGGGGCTCTCGGTGCTCGAGATCACGGGCGGACAACCCGCCCGCCCCCAACGCGAAGCCCTCGCGCGGGGTGTTCACGTGGCCATCGGCACGCCGGGGCGCCTGCTCGATCACCTCCAGCGCGGCACGTTACAGCCGCAAGGCGTGGAAACCGTCGTGCTGGACGAAGCCGACCGCATGCTCGACATGGGCTTCGGAAAGGACGTGGGCGAGATTCTCCGCGAGCTCCCTCGCTCGCGCCAAACGATCCTCTTCTCGGCCACCTTTCCCGAGGCGATCGAGGACATGAGCCGTGCGTATCAGCGCGATGTGGTCCGGGTCAGCGTCGACGCTTCCGAGGTGCCACATGGGGAAATTCGACAGATGCAAATTGTGGTGGAGCCGGAGGACAAGCTCCGCGCGCTCTACTGGCTCTTGCACGAACACCCGCACGAGTCCGCCCTGATCTTCTGCAACTTCAAGGCTACGGTCGCACAGCTCGCACGCACGCTGGCCGAATCAGGCTTCAGCGTCGATCGGCTCGACGGTGATCTCGATCAGTTTCATCGCGACCAGGTCCTGGCCCGCTTTCGCAATCAGAGCCTGCGTTTGCTCGTCGCCACCGATGTCGCCGGGCGTGGTCTCGATGTCGAGGGTCTCGACCTCGTCGTCAACTTCGAGCTTCCGTCCAAGCCGGAGATCTACGTGCATCGCATCGGTCGCACAGGTCGTGCGAATCGGCGCGGCGTCGCCATTTCGCTCTCGCGAGGACCCGACGATGCCCGTATCGAAGCCGCCGAGCACCTCAGCGGATCGCGGATCGAGACCCTTACGCCGGATCTCTCCGTCCCACCCTCGCGTGCGCTCCTGGCTGCGATCGCGCGGGATTCCGTGATGACGACCATTCTCATCTCGGGGGGGCGCAAGGACCGCGTACGTCCCGGTGACATCCTTGGCGCCCTCACGGGAGACGCGGGCGGACTCGCGGCAAGGGACGTGGGCATGATCGAGGTGCAAAACCAGCTCTCGTATGTCGCCGTCGCCCAGGCCGTCGCGCGCAACGCGATGGCACGCCTCAACCAGGGACGCATCAAGGGCAAGCGCTTTCGGGCGACACTCATCGATGGCACGCAGCACCGAGACACACGCCGAACGACACGGCGAGACCGACCGTGAGCCCGCAGCAACCCAACAACCCGCTCCACGGTGTCACCCTGAAGGCCATCCTCGAGGACCTGGTCGAACGGCGGGGATGGAGCGATCTCGCAACACGGATCCGTATCCGCTGCTTCAGCACGGACCCCAGCATCAAGTCCAGTCTCGCCTTCCTGCGCAAGACCGAATGGGCCCGCAAGAAAGTGGAGGAGCTCTACCTGTCCGACCGGCGAGACCGGGGGCGCTGAATCAGCTTCGACTACCCACCCGGCGGCATTCGTGAACGGGTCGCTCCAACTCGGACTCTGTTCATCAAACCGAACACGAGAGCAAATAGCCCACCGCCAGACACCGGCACCAACATGCGTCCAACCAGGTCCTGAATCTCCGCCGGGTTTCCGCTACCACCGGTGTTGGAGATGTAGTTCAGCCCAACGAGCTGGATCAGGGTCGCGACATACAATCCGGCCACGAGCTGGGTCTGTGTCAGTAGGGCCACCAGGTCCGGTCCTGCTGAGGTGGGATTGCGAAGCGCCCGGAAGAGTTCCCTGGGCGACGCGTGAGGACACAGCACCACCCAGGGCAGAAGCGCCACCACGAGCAGGCTCCAGGCGACGAAGGCAGAATCCAGCAAACCCGCCGCTGGAAGCACATAGTTCACTCCGGATCCCTCGACACCGATGGCCGGGTACCGATACACGAAGACTGACAAGAGCACGACCAGCGGACAGGCGAACAGCCCGATCCAGGCAAGAGGATCCAGCGGACGCAACAGCGAGTGCTTTGTATCCGCCGTAGCCGAACGCGCCCGAACGGCACACGGCATCAAGAGGAAGGCCCCCAAGAAACCAACCACCAAGGGCCCATACTGGACGTAGGTGCAATAGCGATACTCACCCATGAAGCCTGCCGAAATCAACGGACTCTCCGGCCAGTAGAACGAAACGAGATAGACCCCGTTGACGAGCAGGGTTCCGTAGAGCAACCCACGGGCCGCGGCGGCCAGGGTCTTGCCAGCGCTCGCCCCATCCACACATTCTGCCCCCAAGGCATAGCGTGTTGCCGTTTTCAGACCACTCCAGCGCCCAGCGACAAGGGCTGCAAACAGGCAGACAACGAGGGGAAGTGGATCGATGACCTGCCGCAAGAGAATCCCCAAATGGATGCTCGAGTCCCCTTCGGTCCGATAACCCGGAACCCCGGCGAGCAAGAGCGCGGTGCAACCGAGCAGTACAAGAAGCCAAAGCGTCCTCATCAGGATCTTCATGGGGCTTGGCCCTGGAAGTGTTGTCAGCGCGGACTGCGCTCGGCTTCGAAGAAACAGAGATGTTGCCACGGCAGTTCTTCGAAGCCGCCAACCTGCTTCAGACCATTGGCTTCGAATTCGGCGACGATCTGGTCACGCTTCATCTTGTGCAGTGGCTTGATCGGAACATCGGGGTCCTCGGCGCGAAATTCGAGCACGGCGACGCGGCCGCCGGGCTTCAGCGCGCGCCGAATGGAAGCCAGCATCGGGACGGGATGGCTCAGCTCGTGGTAGACATCGGCCAGGAGCACGAGATCGCAAGATGCCGGCGGTAATGGCGCGTCGAGCAGCGTTCCGAGAACCGGCTCGACGATTTCGAGGCCTTGCTGGGCCGCGCGTTCTTCGAGCTGGCTCAGCATCTCGGGCTGGATGTCGATGCCGTAGACATGCCCTTCGGGTCCAACGAGCCGCGCCAGCTGCAGGGTGTGGTAGCCGTTCCCACAGCCGAAGTCCGCCACGCTTTGACCGGGCTTCACGCCCAGCGCTCCGAGCATCTTGGCCGTCGCTTCCTCCCGGGCTCGCTCGTCGCGCAGGAGCCATTGGCCGCCCGTCCAGTGCATGGTCTTGGCGATCGTGCGCCCCATGTACACACGAGGCGCGATTGGGCCATCTTTGGGCGAGCGGAATTCCAGCACGAGGTGGGGCCAGTGGGGTCCCTCGACGATCCAGCGCCGTCCCGGCTCGAAGCCGTAAGCTGCAAAGTCACGGAGCGTGTTCTCGAGAAGCGCCCTGCGCGTGTCGAGCTCCCTCAACTCGGAGGAGGTCACATAGGTGACGACGACCTGCCCCCCCGGAGCGATGACCTTTTGCAGCGATGTCAGAAAGGCGTGCTTGTCCTGTCCGCCGCGACCGTCGAGCAAGATGACGAATTGATAGGCATCCGAGAGCAACGCCAGGTCGATGGAACCGGGCTCGAGGCCGACGTTGGTCTTCGTCGCGAGGAGAACCTCGACGTTGGTCAGGCCTTCTGTCTTGGCGGCCGCTCGCAGGGCGTCACAGTCCTCGCGATCGATCTCGGTCGCGAACAGACGCCCCTCGGCCCCCACACGTTGCGACAAACCGAGCAGGTGGCGACCCCGACCTGCGCCGATGTCCGCCAGCCGCAAACCATGGACATCCCCCACCGCGTGTACGGCCAACGCATAGACGTCGGCCTCCGCAAGACCCGCTCGGCGTGCGGGAATCGGAGGGTCGCTGAGGGGACGGGGTTCGAAACCCAGTCGCGTCTCGAAGGGAACCGGATCCGCCTTCGGGCCTTCCTGCGCGAACGTTGACAGAGCTCCGATCCCGCAAAAAAAAACGGAGGGCAGGCAACGGCACAGGCTCAGAATCCAGTCGCTCATCGTCTTACTTTTCCGGGGAGGACGAACGTGTCCGTGATTTCCGTATGCGAATGCCATGGGACGGCCTGCCCCGGACCTGGCGCAAGGAGACGGTAGACCGGGCGCCTCCGCCAGGGTTTCTCGCTGTTCCGTTTCGTGGTTGCCGGGGTCCATTCAAAAGACAGGGTAGCCTCCGCAGGCACCGTTCGAGGAGTAGCGTCCCTACATCGCCCCAGGCCCTGAAAAGAGGCCTTTTGGCGAGATCCTCGACAAAGGCGTTCGCCTTTTGTTAGGGTTCGGACTCGACCTGGGGAGGAAGACACGATGTACATTCCCCTCAGGACCCACAGCTGGCATTCCCTGCTCACCGGGCTGGACTCGCCCGCCACCTTGCTCGCACAGGCGGCGCGGCTCGGGTTTCCCGCGTTGGGGCTCTGCGATGTCGACACGCTGGCCGGGACGGTCGAACTCTTGAAGGCGGCCGAACAGAGTGGTGCGCCGCGGCCCGTTTTGGGAGCAGAGATCTCGGATCCTTCGGGGCAGCCTGGGCGGGTGGTGGCGCTCGCACGCAATGCGAAGGGATACGGGAATCTGTGCAGGCTCGTCTCGGCGCGTCAGGTCGGTGACGATCCCGGGGCCCTGGATGCGCATCTCGAGGCCGACAACTTCGAGCTGATCGAATCGGTGTTGCGATTTCGCGAGGGGCTCATCTTCCTGGTCGATCATCCGCGACTCGTCATCGCATTAGGGGGACGCCTGGAACGCGAGCAGCTTTTCGTCGCCATTGCACCGGCGTGCTTTGCGAAGAAAGGCCGTGCCAGCCAGAGAGCCTTCGTGATCGAGGCTCCGAAGGTTCCCCCACCGAGCCGAGCGGTTCCCGTCGAGGCGTTGCTCGAGTGCGCACAATCGAGTGGCCTGGCTACGTTGGCCGTGCCCGATGTTTACTGGGCCCGACGCGGAGGGTTCGAACATCACCGCATGCGCACGGCGATCAAACACAATGCCCTGCGCTGCGATCTGCCCGAGAGCTGGCTGGCGGAAAGGCCGGCACATATGATCGCGCCCGAGGAACTGGCGAAGTTGTTCGCACCGCTTCCCGATTGCGCGGGCCCATTCCCAAGGCCACGCGGAAGTGTTCCGGGAGCGCTTGCGCGCACGCTCGAAGTCGCCGATGAATGTCGCTTCGTACCGACATTAGGGGATGTGATCTTTCCCGAGGCTCAACTGGCGGAGACGGAGACAGCCTACTCACGGCTTTGCCAGCTGGCCTTCGACGGAGCTCAGAGACGTTTTGCACCGCTACGCCCCGAGGTGGTGCGACGACTCGACTTCGAACTGTCCACGATCGACGAGCTGGGATTCGCGCCGTACTTCCTCCTGGTCAAACGCATCGCGGACTACGCCCACGATAAGGACATCCCGTACGTGGGGCGTGGATCGGCAGCGGACAGCCTCGTGGCTTATTGCCTGGATCTGACCGATGCGGACCCCTTGCGCTATCGCTTGCCATTCGAGCGCTTCTTGAACCCCGCGCGCAAGGATCGCCCCGACATCGACCTGGACTTCTGTTGGCGCCGGCGCGACGAGGTGATCGAGCACGTGTGGGAAGCCTTCGGCGCCGAACGTACGGCGATGATCGCCACGTGGAATCGCTTTGGTTTGCGCTCGGCTTTTCGCGAGGCAGCTCTGGCCGAGGGGTTGCCGCCGGTCGAGGTCAGTCGCTGGTCGAAACGCCTGCCCTGGGCGGTCGGCGGTGGCGAGGCGGATGCCTTCGATGGAACTGCGGGAGGAGCGGAAAATCCCGACGACTCCTCTGGTACGACAGGCGAGCCGAACGAATTCGACCCCCCTCGGGCGCCGAGCGATCCGCACTCGTCTGCGACCGGCTTGCTTCGCGAACTTCCTCCCAATCTTCGACAAAACCCCATCGCACTCGCCTTCGCCGCCACGCCGGAGTGTCGCGGCTTCCCCTTCGAGGATGCCCGCTATGCCTTCGTTCTGAACGTATCGGCTGCGCTGCTGAATGCCCCACGTCACCTGGGCTTGCATCCGGGGGGCGTCGTCGTTTCTCCGGGACCGATCACCGACGTACTTTCGTGCCAGCGCGCCGCGAAAGGCGTTCTGATGACGCAGATCGAAAAGGACGGCGTCGAGGCCCTGGGGCTCGTGAAGATGGACCTGCTCGGCAACCGTGCCTTGACGGTGATCGACGATTGCTTGAAGTCGCTCGGTGACGAAGCTCCTGATCTCGAAAAGATCGCGGAGGACGATCTGCGAACGAAGGACCTGCTCGTGAACGGCCGCACCCTCGGTTGCTTTCAGGTCGAATCGCCGGGCATGCGCAACCTGCTCCTGCAAACCACGTCGCGCACGATGGACGATGTGATCCAGGCGGTCGCCTTGATCCGCCCCGGCCCCGCTGGGTCGGGGATGAAGGACGCCTATGTTCGCCGCTTCCGAGGGCTCGAATCTCCACGTGCCCCCCACCCGCGCCTCGAAGAGCTGCTGTGGGAAACGCACGGAGTTCTGCTCTATCAAGAAGACGTGATGCAATCGGTCGTCTTGATCGCGGGCTTCGACCTGGCCGATGCGGATCGGCTGCGGCGTGCGCTTTCGAAACATCGCTCGCAAGAGCTGCAGGATCTACGCCGGCGCTATTTCAGCGGGTGCGAGCGCAACGGTATCTCGAAAAAAGACGCCGAGCACATCTGGGAGCTCGTCTCGAATTTCTCCTCCTTCGGTTTTTGCAAGGCACACGCGGTCACGTACGGACGTATCTCGTACCGCACCGTGTACCTGAAGGCCCATCATCCCGCGGCCTTTCTCACCGCCTTCCTCAACAGCGAGACCGGCTACTACGCTACCCGTGTGTACATCGAGGAAGCTCGCCGGATGGGCATCGCCATCCTGCCACCCGACATCAACAAGAGCACCTGCGAATTCCTGCTCGAAAAGAACGCCATCCGCGTCGGGCTCCAACGGGTGCGCGGTATCACCGAGGCCACCCTGGGCATGATCTTCGAGGCCCGCGAACACGACGGTCCGTTCCTTTCCCTGCCCGACTTCCTGACGCGCACCCGTGCGCGCGTGGATGAAACGGAAAAGCTGATCCTGTGTGGAGCCTTCGATGCCTTCGATCGCACGCGCCCCGAGATGCTGTGGCGCTTGCATCTGTTGAAGACGCCCCAACGTCGCCCTCCCTCGGATGTCGAACGACTCGAGCCCCTGGATCGGGGCTTGCTCGATGCTTGCAAGACCACGCCGGAAGAGCGTGCCCGTGAAAGCACCGGCGGTTGGTCCCAACACGGCCTGGGCGTATCGGGGATCGATCTTTCCGGCGGCGAGAGTGCCAGCCTCTTTCCCACCCCCCCGACCCCTTCACTCGCTCTCCCTCCGCGGCCCGAACTCGACCCCGACCACCGTGGCCGACTCGAACTCGAGCTGCTCGGACTCACAACGACACTCCATCCCACGCAGCTCTTCCCCTGCAGCGGCGAAGAACGCGCGCGCAACATCCCCCCCGTCGTGCCCTGCAATGAAATCGACCGGCACCGCGACAAACGTATCTCGCTCCGCGGCTGGCTGGCCGCCTCGCGTCGGGTGCGTACGAACGACGGTCGCTGGATGCGCTTTCTCACCATGGAAGACCCAGGCGGTATCGCCGAGGTCGTGTGCTTCTCCGACGTCTACGAACGCGATGGCCACCGTTTGAGCGACGGAGCTGGTGGCAAGGGCGGCCCTTTCCTGATCTCGGGCCGCGTCGAGGATCAGATGGGGTCGTGTACGGTGCACGCAGAACGCATCTGGTAAGCCCAGATCCTTCAAGATCCGCTCGTTCGCGGCCGTTTGATTCCCATCGCTTTCAAGCGCGATGTCAGCGTGGCCGGGTGCAACCAGCTTCTACATGGCGACGGTCAACGCGGATGGTTGGCCTTACCTGCAGTTCCGAGGCGGCCCGAAGGGCTTCCTCAAGACGATCGACGATCACACCCTGGCCTACGCGGACTTCCGCGGCAACCGCCAGTACATCAGCACCGGCAACCAGCCCCTACCTGTCCTGATAGCGCAGGCTGACGTTCTCGCGGCCCATGTCGCGCAGTCGCTCGGTGGACTTCTTCAGGCCCAGGTGGTGGGCCTTGGAAACGACGCTCTTGACGGAACGACCGAGGTGCTGGGCGATGTCCAGGTTGGACTCGGTCGAGTACTCGCGCTTCAGGAGCTCGAGCTCGTCGGAGCTCCAGCGCGGCATCTTGGTGGCGGCTTCGCCTTGTAGCTTGCGCAGGAAGGCTTTGTCCTTGGCCAGAGCATGCCTGACCGCATAGGTCCGGATCTCCTCCTCGGTGCGGCCGAAGATGCGCGAGAGGTCCTCGTCGGTCCGGGTGCCGTAGATACGCTTGAAATCAGCGGTCTCCTCGCGGCTCCAGGCTCCTCCGCGCTTGATACGACCAAGCTCAAGGATGCGCTCGTTCACCTCTTCGAGGCTGCGTCCGAGAATGCGGGCGATGACCTCGGGGGTGGTGGCACCGAGGTACTTCTTGAGATCGACCGCCTCCTTGGCCGTCCAGGGACCGCTCTTGGTCCCCGTGGGAAAGAGTTTTTCCGCCATGCGGCGGACACTCGCAACCGGACGGTTCAACTCACGCGCGATTGACGCGTCGTCACGAAGCCCGTAGAGCCGCCGCAGGCGAGCTTGCTCCGCCTGTGACCAACGTCCACGCCGCGGCGTAGAGGATCGATTATTACTGCCGTCTGTCTGCATCCGTCTCCCCCCTGGGTGTCTCCTCCAAAGGACGAATGTGCCGCTCCCTAGGACGGCGCAAATCCTCGAGGCGCTGCCTCAAGGTCGGGAGCGAACGTTCGCGAGTCGAACGTTCGCGGGTAATTCTAGCCCCTAGGGACTGCCCAGGATAGCTCCCAAATGGCGGGAGTCGGATATCTAAATCCTGGACCTCGCGTTTTCCGGCTTGCTAGCCCCCTGATTCGTCCCTGTATAGGGATTTGCGAATTCCTTCGAGGACCCGGTGAACACCGGCAGAGCTCGCTGCAGCTAGGGCCTCCCGGGCGTGCTCCTTGGCATCCACGAGTTTCGTGCGTCGAATGGCGTACTTGATCTCCGCGACGAACTGTGGAGAGACGCTGATCGAATCGTAGCCCAGACCGAGGAGCAAGAGGGCCATGGCCGGATCGCTGGCGATCTCCCCACAGACCGCGGCGGGCTTGCCGCAGTTCGAGGCCGCCTCGGCGATCTGACTCAGGGCCCGCATGATGGCCGGATTGTGGGGGTCGTACAGATCGGACACCCAGGGGTTGTCGCGATCCACCGCCAGGAGGTACTGCACGAGATCGTTCGTCCCGACGCTGATGAAATCGACCGCGTCGAAGATCCGGGTGATCTCGAGCAGGGCCGAGGGCACCTCGATCATGGCCCCCACCGGAACGTCCCTGGCCACGGGATAGCCCTGTCCGGCCAGCTCGCCGCGCACCTCCTGGAAGATCTGGTGCAGCTCCTCGATCTCGTCCAGGGAGGTGACCATCGGAACCAGCACGCACAGATCGCCGTATACGCTCGCCCGCAGGAGGGCTCGCAACTGGACCCGCAGCAGGTCGCGCCACTGGAGAGTGATTCGAATGCCCCGCCAGCCCAGAGCGGGGTTGGTCTCGGCGGGGGTCTGAAAGTACGGCAGCGGCTTGTCCCCGCCGATATCGAGCAGCCGCAGGGTTGCCGGCTTGCCGTCGAGGTGCTCCAGCACGCGCCTGTACAGACGATACTGCTCTTCCTCCGAGGGAAAGGCGTTGCGTTCGAGGTAGAGGAACTCCGTTCGCAGAAGACCGACGCCATCGATGTGCTCGCTGTTGAAGGTCTCGAGGTCGCGCACACTCTCGATGTTGACCAACATGGCCAGTTCGGTTCCATCCGGAGTGCAAGCCTGACTTGCAGCCTCCTGACTGAGCGCGTCACGCCGGTTGTCTATCGATGCTTTGCGCGTCAGGAGCTGCTGGACCACATCCTCCGCAGGCGCGAGATGCACCTCACCACGGTCGGCGTCCACGGCGACCTGCATCCCCTGCTCGAGGCGAGCCAGCAGGTTGTTCGCGCCGATGAGGCAGGGAATCGCGAAGGCCCGGGCAAGGAGTGCCCCATGGGAGAAGCGCCCACCCTTTTCGGCGACAACGGCGGCCAATCGCCCGCGTTCGACGAAGGTCATGACCGCCGGTGTCAGCTGCGCCGCGGCGAGAATGACCTGGCCCTCGGTCTGCAGGATCTCCTCGCGATCCTTTTCGAGCAGTACATCGAGGACGTAATACCAGGGATCGCTGACGTCGGAGGCGTAGGCGCGCACGCTGTTGCCTTCCAGCTTGCTCATCGTTTGCTCGAAGCGGTCGATGAGAAGCTTCACCGCGGCTTCGGCGTTGATCCGTTGCTCTGCAATGGCATCTTCGACCTGCCGCATTGCACTCGGGTCCTGGAGGATCGCCCGGTGGACCGCGAAAATCTCCGCATCCTTGGCGCCGGCGCTCGATGCGACTTTCTTTCTACGTTCATCCAGGCGCTCGGCCGCGACGTTGAGCGCGGCCGCCAAACGGCCGATCTCGAGCGGTATTTCGTGCCGCCCCACCGTCCACGTGGGAATGTCCGCAGGGCTTGCGTAAACGATATGAACGGGCCCCAGCGCGAGTCCCGGTGAGACCGCGGTGCCTTGAATCGTGCCTTTCTGCATGGGAAGGAGTTGCCCGTCTGGAAGACGTGGGGCCAAGACCATAACCGGCGCGGGCCACCGGGTAGAAATGCGCTCAAGACGAATCCCGGCATATCCCGACCTAGGGGTGAAACCGATACGGAATCGAGGGCATCGGGAGCTTGAAATACGGCGTTCACCAGGGACGAACAGGCCTCTTTTGCCGGAACTCGGTCCTGGATTCCGAGGAGAAGAACGAGGACCCAATGGAAGCTCAGCACTCCACGCAACAATCGCCCCCCGCGGCGTCGCCCGAAGAACTGCCGGACCCGCAACACTCTGACGCTTCGCAACGCGACCAGCAGCGCTCCGACAACACCGAATCAAACGCACTGTTCTCCGCAGGCGGGGTGATTGCCGTGTTCGGCTTGGCACTCGCCACGGCACCGGAGTACTCGTGGCATCTGACGAAGATCGCCCATGCTCTCGCCACAGCTGGCGTGGAAAGTGGTATCCTGATCGTCGGTGGTTTGGTGCTCCTGGGCATCGGCCTTCTCGCGCGGCAACGAGTGCAACCGGTTGCCTTCATCGCTGCGCCAAAGAGTTCCGAAGCAGACGGTGATTTTCGACTCATTGTCGCTCAGCTCATCACCAAGCTCACTCATCTGAGTACCTCGTCATTGCAAGTCTCGGAAGACGTGACTGCCATGGCCGGGGTACAGAAGAGTCTCTTTTCCAAACTGAACGGCAAGGATGACCTCGCGCTGGAACACCGCGACGCGCTGTTCCGCCTGGCATCTAGCATGGACAAGTTGAACGCCCACTTTGACGAGCGCATTCACGCGTTCGACCTACAGGTCCGAGGTGGGCTCGACAGCGTAATCCACGCCCTCAATCAGACACGCCATCACCTGGAAGCGCATATCGACGCTTCCGCTTCACAACCCAGTTCGAAGATGTCCCCCGGCTTCTCCCCAATCACCCCCGCAAACGAAGAGCTCCACATCCTCGTCGACCTTGAAGGCCCGGCGCCAACCATTCCCATGACAACCCCGGAGGAGTCCGCCGATTTCTTTGGGACCACGCTCGATCGACTCGACGAGCTCGCGGGAGACTTTGACGCACCGAATCCGCCGGGCACCATGCCCAGCAATCCGCACGACCTCCGGCGGACGCCGGAAGAGCAGAACTAGCCTTCTGGCCGAGAGCCCCCCTCCAACCGAAGGACCCCGCCGATCACGGATCGGACGGGGTCTTTTTCTTTTTTTGCCTATGAGCAACGCCGCCTGTGGAGGTGATCGCAAAACACACCCAACCACAGGACCAGAGCCGGCATGCACTGGAACAGGACCCGCGCGGAAGCCGTGCGCAGGTGTTTATCCAAGTAGCGGCCCGTGCCCAGGAAGACAACGAAGATGCCCAGCTGAAAGAGGAGCAGGGCCACGGCGGAGGGCCCGAGTTTCGAACGCAGGACAAGAAACGGGACGCAGGCAACGATCGTCAGGAAGGCGAGGATCAAAAAGCCCGAGTGCTCGGGAACCGTGAGCGCCTTGCTCCAGAGGACCCCCCCCACGATGGGGATCCGTTCGGAACCATGCTCTCGAAGCATGGTGAAGATGCCCTCGCCAAGGGGCGCCCCTTCGCCGGTCAAGACATCGCTCTGGTGTCCGAAGTACGCGTTGAAGCCGCGGTTCAAGACTACGAAGAAGAACGGCGCGAGCAAGCCCATGTGAAAGCTCCGCGTCGGTGAGTCGTCGGTGCCGCGTGCCCCGAGCCAACGAACGAGAATCGCCACCAGTGTGCAGACGAGCACGAGCATCCCCTCGTTCTTGCCCCACACACAGAGGCAGGCCCCAAGAACCGACAATCTCCACCAAATGGAGCGATCCTGGGCCTCCTGTTGGCGTAGAGCGCCATCGAGGAGAAGCAGGGCGCCGAGCCCCACGAAGAGATCACCGTGGGCACGCTTCGTCCAGATGATGGCCTGCCCGCATCCCATGAAGATGAGGAGCAGCGCGGCCCCCACCCACGCCGGTCGAACCCGTCTCAGACCGGAGGCAAGAATCATGATCAGGGCCATCGAAAAGCCCAGGAAGGGCAGTCTGTTGGCCACGTGAGTGATGCGGTCGAAATGCAGATACGTCCAGACGTGAAGCAAGGGATTGAAGAGCGGGTAATCCCCGTGCAACAAGAAACGGCTCTTCGCCGCGCTTGCGTAGGCGGACGTAAACCCCCCTGACTCGAAGATCACCTTGCCGTGCAAGGACCAAAACGTTGCTTCGTCGGCGCGGTGAATGACTTCACTCGTAGCCATGACCAGGCGCAGCGCCGTCACAACGAAAGCAAACGTCACGACGCCCAGGAACAGACGTTTCTCCCATGCGGTCGTCTCGGGCTGGATCAACGCCGGCTGAAAACGAACCCGGCGACCGAGGTAGAACAGCCCCGCGGCGAGCCCACACAGGGTCACGTCAATCGCCCAGGCGGCGGGAACGGCAAACCACAGCCACACGAAGAGAACGAAGGCCGTCGTCAAGGCTCCCCCGATCCAGCTCCAGCCCAGATAGCCAAGACGATCGGACGCCAACCGAAAGCCGAGCGCCCGAAGTAGCGCCATGCCGAGGATCAACGGAACCCCGACGAGACGCAGAAGAACGAAGATCACACCCGGTTCGTTCACTTCCACAGGGTCCATGCGGCACTGGAGGCGATCGGTTGCTTGTAGCCTCGTGGAGAGTCTAGATGCGGCCCACGCAGGGTCAACACAAGCAGATCCGGCCGATGACCGCGCTCCTCATCTCCCGGTAGGCGAGAGACGATGTCGATGCGCCGCGGATAAAGGAAACCTGACAGCCCTATCAGGGCACGCAGGATGTAGTCGTCCTCGCCTGGAACGCAAAAGACTCGCGCCCCTTCTTCGCTGTTGCGCACGATCGCACGCTGCAGCTCGTAGAGCCCAAGCGACTCGCCGGCGATGTCGTCGTAAACCTGCATCGACTTGCGAATGCGCTGGTCCTCGGAATCGCTGAAGGCGTGGGCGAGGCCGCGCCGCGGAACGTCCGCGACCTCGTAGAGGATCTTGCGAGCCATCCACAGCCCCTGCCAGGCAACGAGACCCAGGAGGAGCCAGGTGAGGACTTTCGTCTTCAGCTCGGAAGAAGACACCGTGAAAGATACGCGGCTAGACCCACGGATGGACATGGGCGCCGCAGCGGATCACTCGCCCGACTCGGAGGTTGTTCCGGAGTCCTGGGGCTCGTCTTCCTTCTTGAAGAAGTTCGCGAAGGGGTTGTACGCCGCGTTGGCGGGATCGTTGACCTTCTTGATGGCATCGGCATCGTAGTGCTCGTCAGCCTGGCCTCGGCGTTTACCGCCACGACCGGGACCACCGCGGCCCGGGCCACCACGGCCTCCACCTCCGCCACGACCACCACCGCCTCCGCGGCCTCGCTCGTTCGTCGTCGACGCTCCCGCGAGTCCGTCCCGGCGCGAGCGTGCGGCGCGCGTGACGGGCTTGTACTCGGGCCACGGGGAATCGCTCCGATCGCGAGAGCTACCGCCCCGGCGTCCAGCGCCTCCCCGACCGCCACCAGCGCCAGCGGCACCCTCGCGCGGAGCACCGCCTCCGGCCCGACGCCGGGGACCGCCCGCGCGACGCGGATCGGGAACGTTCTTGAGCGACAGCTCGACTCGCGGACCGTCCGCATCGAGAACCCGCGCGTGCACGATCTGGCCGATCGAGAGCAGAGCGCGCGCATCCCGCACGTAGCGATCGGAGATCTCCGAGATGTGGATCATCCCATCCCGCGGAATACCGAGATCGACGAAGGCGCCGAAGCTCGCCACGTTCGAGATGATGCCCTCAAGCACCCGCCCTTTCTCGAGCGTCTTCGGCTCCGTGTCGAACGGCAGAAGCGCCGGGAAGTACAGTCGCGGACGCGGATCCCGCCCGGGAAAGGCGACTTCACGCACGAGATCGCGCCAGGTGGCCTCGTCGACCTCGAAGTCCGAGCGCCGCAGCCCCTTGGTCGCGTCACGACGGCCGAGCGTCTCTTCGACACTGCCTCCCGTCTTCAGGATCACGCGCCGCATCAAGTCGTATTGCTCGGGGTGCATGATCGTGCGATCGAGCGGCTCGTTGGACTCGGTGACCCGCAGGAAGCCGATGGCGTTGGTCCAGGCCGTATCGTCGAGCAATCCCTCCGTACGCAGCTCTTCGCGCGAGGTGAAGGGACGCTCCTTGCGACGCTCGACCAGCTTCTTGGCCAGGTCGAAGTTCAGTCCGGGCACGTGACGCAGGAAGCTGATCGGGGCGAAGTTGAGGTCGCACCCGACGTGGGCCACGCAGGATTCGATCGTGTCCGAGAGCACGCGCCGCAGGTTGGCCTTGCTGACGACGGATTGCTCGCGACCGAGCCCGAGGTGACGCGGCTCGACCTTCAAGAGCTCGTTCATCGGGTCCTGATGACGGCGCCCGATGCTGATCGCTTCGCGCGCCGGAACGCTGTAGCCGGAAAGCTCGGTGCGAGCGAGTTCCGAGTTGGCATAGCTCGACACTCCAGCATCGTTCACGAGGAACACGCCGGCATCGGCCGAGAGCAACTGGATGGACTCGCGCAGCTGATGAAGCGCCTTGCGCGCATTCTTGCCGTGACCGATGGCCAGGCCGCGGGTGCGCGCATTGGTGCGCAATTCCTCACCCAGCTTCTTGGCCAGCTCGCCCGGATTGAGCGTCGAGGCCTCGATCTTGATCTCGGGACCGGTCGGATCCCCATTGCCGTCGATGACGACGATGTACCAATCGCCCTTCGCATCCGCGTGCACACCGGCGACCGCCCGCGGTCCCGCGGGCGGAGCCAGAAGGACCTGGCGCAGGTGCTGGGAGAGGAAACGAATCGCTTCCTCGTCCGCACGCTCGCGCAGTTCGTTGCGCACGTCGTCCTCGATCATCGGCATCAGCCGTTGACGCAGTGCCTGCTCGGCAACGACCTGGGCCACGCTCGCGTATTCCGGACGCAGGCGCTTGCCGAGGGCGGCACGCACCTTGGGCATGACCAGCGCCTCGTCGATGTGGATGGCCGTCGCCAGGAGACGTTGTGAGTGTGCCTGACGCAGGGCCAGGAGACGGTGCCCCTGGAGCTGGCGCAGCGGCGAATTGATCTTCAAGAGCGAACGATTGCGCCCCAGCTTCGATTCCTCGACCAGGGGGCGAACCGTCAGGCGGCCGTGTTTGCGCAGCGAGCGACGCAGCAGCGAACGCAGCTCGGGGTTGCGGCCCAGCCGGTCGGCGAGGATGCGAATCGCTCCCTCGAGCGCTTGCATGTCCGAGTGAATCCCGCGATCGGTATTCACGAAGGGCTGGCAAACACGCGCCAGCTCGGGCGAGTGCTCGACCTTGGTGCTCGGCAACGGCCCCGGGGGCGGCGGCGGCGGCGTCTTCTTGGGACGCTTGCGCTTGGGTCTCTCGGCCTTCGCGGCACCCTCGGCAGCGGATTCACCCTCGGCAGCAGGCGCAGCAGATTCATCGGCCTCGCTCGAGGACTCGGGGGTGGACTCGGGGGTGGACTCGGAGGCGGCATCGCCTGCGGCTTCGGGAGCAGAGACTTCGGCCTCGGTGCTCGCCAACGTGTCGCCGTCTGCTTGGGCATCGACGGTCGATGCGGGCTCGTCCGCCGCGATCTCGGCTTCTGCGGTCGCTTCTGCGGTCGCTTCTGCGGCGACTTCGGATCCTTGAGCTTCGGGGGCGTCGGCTTCGGCTGTCTGCGAATCCAAATCGCCGGGGGCCGCAGCGGTGGAGTCGGACTCCTCGGCAGGCTCTTCGGCGGCCTTGGCCTCTGTCTCGTCCGCTTTCTCTTCGCTATCCGGTTTCTCGTCCTTGGCAGGCTCGCCTTCCACCACTCCGGGGGCACCGGGAGGCAGCGGTTCGATCAGGAGATCCGCCAGATGCCCCAAACCGCGGTCGAGGGCCAGCTGGACTTCCGGTTCCGGTCGCCGATGGGGCTGGAACAGATCCTCGAGCTCGAAGCGATCCATGCAGTTGCGCAAACCGCGCAAAGGATCCTTGCCCCTTCTCCCCGGCTTGGACCGAGATGCGGGCACATCCGTTTGCGAAGCCTGGGGCGCCGGTTCCGGCTTGGCCTCTTCCGGCTTGGCCTCTTCCGGCTTGGCCTCGTCCGCTTTGGCCTCGTCCGCTTTGGCCTCGTCCGGCTTGGCCTCTGTGGGCAACGCCCCTTTGCTCTCGAGGGCAGCGGGTTGGGGCTCGCTTTCGAGCGCCTTGGCCTCGCCCTTCTTGGGGCCATCCTTCTTGGACTCTTCGAGCGAGCGCAAGAGCGAACCGCGCCTGCGCTCGAGCTCGTCGAGCTGTTTCAGTCGACGAGAAAAGCGACGGATCGTGCCGTCGTTGAAGGTACCGATTTCGGCGCGCCTGTAGCGCGCGATATAAGGCACTTTCGAGCCTGCTTTCAAAAGCTCGAACACGCGTTGGGCGTGCTCGGTTTTGACGGAGAACTCTTTGGCCAGCGTCTCTACGATCGCTGCAGTCACGTTGAACCTCTCGGAATTGGCTCCGATGGTCCGGGTCGAACCAGACTTCGGGAAAAGGAAGAAACTACCGAGACTCCTCTACGTGGAGCCCCTTTCGAACCACGGCCGGGAACTCCTTGATCGGCGAGTTCCTGGACCGGGGGCGGAGTATATTAGCTCGCGGGGCGTTGGGCGAATAGGTGCCCCACCGAAGGAATCGTGAATCCCGACGCGCGCAGGTTTCAGATCGCGACGACCTGCACGAGCGCCTTCCCGAAACGGAAGCCGGCCGCATCGTCGAAGGCGGTGACGAGCTTGCCGTCACGCTGGAGCTGGGTACCGGTGTAGCGAGCGCCCGCTTTCTCCAGAGCCGACTTTGCGGCGGGATCGCCGGTGACCTTCTTCTTGGCCACGACGCCTGCCGCGGCCAGCAGGGAAACCCCCTGGCCCCAGGCGCCTATCAGCTTGTCCTGGGCCGCCGCCTCCGCCACCAGACGCCGCGCGTCGGGGTTTTCGGCCATCTCGAGGGATCCGGGACCGCCGACGACGAGGACCCCGGCGTGATCCTCCATTTTGGCCTCCGAGAGCTTGCCGTCGGCCTGGAGCTCATCCTGCATGTCCCCCACGATGAGGTCCTCGTCGTTGGACGAGACCGTCGTCGTGCCCACGTGGACATTGAAGAGCGCCGAGCGCGCATAGCGCAAGGTCGTCTCCGCATATCCGTTGGCGGGCACGAGAACCAGGATCGTGCTTTCGTAGCGGTGGATGACAAGCCCGTGCTCGTCGAGCTCAGCGTCGCTGGTTGCTGCTTCCTTGTCGGCCATGTCGTGGGAATTGCGCTGCTGCGCGCTCGTGCGCTATTGGGCGGGATCTAGGCGGGGAGTTCGAACACCGTGGCGCGGGTCTCCTCGGCGAGGAGTCCAGCCCCCTGGGAGACTTGCCAGGCGATGCGCTCGTCGAGCCCGGGCAGGGTCATCTCGCCGAGGCTACGCCCCGAGAGACCGTCTCGCACGGCCAGCATGGCGCCATTGGCGACGTAGAGCTTGCCGCTGTCCATCGAGATGCTCGTGTCGAGGAGCTCGTCTGCTTCCTCGCCGAGGGCCTCCCGCCAGAGCGGATAGGCCTCGTCGCCATCGGTCCGGAAGGCCTCGAGACGGATCTCCTCGGGCCCCGAAGGACGGTGCATGGTCGGAACACGGTTGCCGACGAGCAGGACCATGAGCCCCTCGCCGCAGACCATGTCGTGGATTACCGGATACTCGGGCTCGGCAAACTGGCTGACGAAATCGCCGCTTTCGACGTCCAGGCGCAGGATGCCCTGGCGCTTGCGATTACCGTCGGTGTACACGAGGTACACGTGGGGCCCGACGCGGCTGATGATGTGGTAGCGCTCATCGAGCCGCGAGAAGCTCCAGACTTCGAACATCGGCGAGGTCATGATGCCTGCGACACGGCCCGGTGTGACGGTGACACACATGTCGCCGCCCACGATGGCCTGGTCGAAGGCCTGGATCTCGCTGGCGCCGATCAGCTCGCCCGCCTCCAGGTTCATGCGAGCGATGCGGTGCCCGGCGCTGCTGGGCCCGAGCACGACGATGTCATCCTCGTCCCCCAGTCCGGCCCCGAAGCCGCGGCCGTAGCCGACCTCGCAGGGCGAGACCCACAGGGGCTCTCCGCTGGTGCGGTCGAAGGCCCCGAGCTTGCCGGGGATCACGTCATCGATCCACTTGCCCCCCGCGGGGGGGTCGTAGCCGTGAAGGAACACCGGCCCCGACCCGCCGATGGCAATCCCGTCGATCTCTCCCTGGAACTCACGGCTCCAACGCCTGCGTGCTGTGCGCGCCATGGCGGAATGGTACGAACTTTGGGGCCCAGACAAACATTTCGGGCCCCAACAGTAGCGCAGTTTCTTGCCGACTAACCCTCGAGGATCTTGGTGGCGAGGGCACGGGGCACCGGGCGGTACTCCTCGAGCTCCATCGAGTAGGAGCCGCGCCCCTGGGTGGCCCCACGCAGGGCGGAGGAATAGGCGAACATCTCGGCGATGGGGACGAAACCGCGGACGATACGCTGATCGTCCAGGGACTCGATCTCCTTCACCTCACCCCGCCGGGAGTTGAGATCGCCGACGACGCTGCCGAGGAATTCCTCGGGCGCGCGGACCTCGATCTTCATGATCGGCTCGAGCAGGGTCGTGTTGCCCTGGATCGCCTCGCGGAAGCCGTGAACGCCGGAGGCATGGAAGGCCAGTTCGCTGGAGTCGACGTCGTGGGCCTTGCCATCGAACAGCACGGCGCGCACGTTCACGAAGGGGTACCCGGTCTTGCCGCCGCCGGCGATGGCCGCGCGGATACCGGCTTCGACCGCCGGGATGTACTCGCGGGGGACGTTGCCGCCCTTGACCTCGTTGACGAACTCGAGCGCACCGTCCTCGGGCTGGCCGATCTCGAAGCGTAGGTTGGAAACGGCGAACTGACCCTTACCGCCGGACTGGCGGACGTACCGCGATTCAATCTCGCGCGGTTTGGTCAGCATTTGCTTGTAAGCGACCTTCGGACGACCCGTGAGGACGTTGCAGTTGAACTCACCCTGGATGCGGTTGACGACGACTTCGAGGTGCAGCTCGCCCATGCCGGAGATGACGAGTTCGCCCGTCTCATCGTCCGAGCGGGCCCGGAAGGTCGGATCTTCGCGCATCATGCGCCCGATGACTTCCGAGAGCTTGTCGCGGTCCACCGACTTCTTGGGCTCGATCGACATCGAGATGACAGATTCGGGGAACTTTATCTCCGAGAGCTGGATCGGATGGTCGTCGTCACAGAGCGTGTCGCCGGTCACCGTGCGCTTGAGGCCCAGAACGGCAGCGATGCCGCCGGCGGGGATGCTGTCCACCTGCTGGCGCTTGTCGGCGTGGACCTGAACGAGTCGACCGATGCGCTCGTGCTTTCTCGTGCGCGGGTTGTAGAGCTTCTGGCCCTTCTCGAGGACACCCGAGTAGACGCGCACGAAAGTCAGGTCGCCGGTGGACTCGGCGATCGTCTTGAAGGCCATCAAGCAAAGCGGGTCGCCGTCGTCGGCATTGCGCACCTCGGGCTCGTCCGTCTTGGGGTTGATGCCTTCGATCGGGGGGATGTCGACCGGGCTCGGAAGATAGTCGAGCACGGCGTCCATCAGGAAGCGCACGCCCTTGTCCTTCAGGGCCGAACCGCAGAGCACCGGGGTGATCTCCATGTTGAGCGTGCCGGTGCGAATCGCGCGTTGAAGCAGGTCGACCGGGACCTCTTCGTCTTCGACGAAAAGGTCCAAGAGCTCCTCGTCGAACTCGGCCGCGGTCTCGCATAGCTCGTGGCGATGCATTTCGACGTCTTCGCGCAACGACTCGGGGATCGGCACCTCGTGGTAGGCACGGCCCGAGCTTTCGTCATCGAACTCGTACATCTTCATGGCGACGAGATCGACGATGCCGTTGAAGTCCTTCTCGGTGCCGACGGGCATCTGCAAGGTGATGGGGCGCGCGCCCAGGCGATCGACGATGCTCTGGATGGCCTTGTAGTAGTCCGCTCCGACGCGGTCCATCTTGTTGATCAGGCAAATTCGGGGCACCCGATAGCGGTCGGCTTGGCGCCAGACCGTCTCCGATTGGGCCTCGACGCCGGAAACGGCGTCGAAGACGGCAACCGCGCCATCGAGAACACGCAGCGAGCGCTCGACCTCGGCCGTGAAGTCGACGTGGCCGGGCGTGTCGATGATGTTGACCTCGTGCTCCTTCCACTCGACGCTCGTCGCTGCCGATTGGATCGTGATGCCGCGTTCGCGCTCTTCCTCGAGGAAGTCCATGGTCGCCTTCCCGTCGTGGACCTCACCGGTTCGGTGGATCTTCGCCGAGAGAAACAGTATCCGTTCGGTTACCGTGGTCTTGCCGGCATCGATGTGGGCCATGATGCCGATGTTGCGACGACGGCGGAGACCACCATCAGTTGGCGGGGTTTGGGAGCGGAGCTTGTCTTGGACGGCGGGTGCCATGGTGATGAAGGAGGTAGGAGCGATCTGCCCACTAGAGAGGATCGGAGAGGCCGGATGTCGGGGCCTTCTGCCGGCAAAAAGCGGAGGGTTTCGAATCAAGGAGAAGCGCCCTTTCGGACGGATCCCCCCACGATTTGAGCGAACTAGCCTAGTCCGGGCCCAATTGGTGTCAATGACCCCAGAGCAAGCTTTCACTTAATGTTCGGAAACAGGCGAATTGTCAGCCTGCGCAGAAACAATTGTTCCGAGCCGCAATTCGCCTTTCTCGACACGTCTACCGTCCTCCAAATAGCTGGAGAAGCGCATGGGAATGCCCTCGGAGGAGGGATCGTGCAGGTAGAGATCGAGACGATCCGTGCGCCCGAGATGGGTGCCGGCACCGAGCGAGTCCCCTACCTCGACGGCCAGCCCTTCGCGTTCGATACCGCGCAGGACCAGGGCCTCCTCGGGGGCGACGTCGAGCACCATCACGAGACGCTCTTCGAAGCCGGGGACGGCATCGATCGCCCGCACCGTGGCGGCGCAGGGCGCGAGCACCTCGCCCGCCTCGGTCCGTTGCAGACCCACCCCAAAACGGGTTTCGGGCCGCAAGACCAGGGGATTCTCGCGATACCGGTTCCCGGCGAAGATCACCGACCACTCCTCGGAAAAGGGCAACTGGAAGGTGACGAGGCTGGCGTGCCCCTCGTGGGAGGAGGGATAGGGAAAGGGAAAGACCGACCACCAAAGGCAGGCCGACAGGGCGATCCAGCCCTTCAGCCGTCCGCGCTGGAGCAGCGGCAGGTGCGTCGCTCCCCACACGAGCGAGATCGCGAGCAAGAGCGCCGCCAGCAAACCGGGCACGAACCACAGCCCGTAGATCTGCACCGGCCGCTCTCCCCCCGGGCGCAGGGCGAGGTAGAGGGTCATGCACGCGGCGAGGCCACACACCGAAAACCCGAGCTTGGCCCAGAGCTCGTAGGTCTCCGTGGCGGGCGCCAGCGTTTCTTTCGACGAGGAGGAACTCACGTGTCACTCCCCGAGGGCCGATTGCGTCCGAGCTTCTCGTGGGCTGCGACAAACTCGTGGGTGCAGAAAGAGGCCAGGAGCGAGAGATCTCCGGCCAGAATCGTCGCCGCCAGGATCTCGGCGAAGGGGTTCGCGCCGCCCTTGCCGCGCACACCGAGCAGGTCGAGGCACTCCGCGGCCGTCCCCTGACCGGATCCTCCCCCGACCGTGCCAACCAAGAGGCAGGGCAGGTAAGCGCTGGCGTAGAGATCTCCCGCGTCGGTCTCCTCGAAGTCCAGAAGCCCGGTTGCACTTTCCGTCAAGTACGCCACGTCCTGTCCGCAAGCGATCATCACCGCCGCCAGCCCATTGGCCGATTGCACCAGCTGGTTTTCGGTCGAGAGCCGCGCGAACCCAACCTGATAGGTGCGGTGGATGCGCACGAGATCGGCCGGCGCCACGCGCAGGATCGCGCGCAGCTCGGAGGCGGGAATCGTCACATCGCAAACGACCGAACGACCGCGGCCAGTCAGAAAGCTGGAGGCGTTGGCGCGCTTCTCGACGTCTTCGCCATGGACATAGCGCTCGGTGGGATCGGTCTCTTCCGCCAGCAGGTTGGAGGCCAACTCGGCCGCGTGGGCCGCCATGTTGATCCCGATCGCATCCGCCGTTTCAAACCCCAAGCGCAGGATCAGGCGCCGGCCGATCGGTTCGGGGACGACGTCCAGCAGCTTGCCGTGGGAGGTGATCCCGCGGGTCAGCTCACGCATGCGCGGCACGAGCTCGCGCGCGACGCGGGCCGCATCGACGGCATCGGAGGCGCTTCGGTAAACGAGTACGGGATGCTGGGAGAGCCGCTCCTGAACAACGCGCGCACGCGCTGGAGTGCCAGCGTTCATGGCCTTCATCCCGCGCGAGTAGGAAGCCACCATCGCGCCCTCGGTCGTCGCCATCGGGACGCACACTTCGCGCACACCTTGGGACGTGTCCACCACGAGCGGTCCGGCCAGTCCAACGGGAACCTGCGCGTAACCCACGAGGTTCTCCACGTTGCCGCGCGCCTGGTCGAGGGGCACGGGCTTGCCGGCCAGGTGTTCGAGAGGGCGGCCGGTCAGACTCGTGCACAGCTCGCGTCGGGCGGCGATCGCTTCGCTGGAATAGTCGTCCTCGCTGGAGCGCGGAATTATCAGGCGGGGTCGTTTCGGGGAACTCATCACTTCTTCCGCGAAGCTTGATGGGTCACCCCGGCACTCGCGCGGGGAGATTAAAAAGAAATGGGGCTGGAGGAGGAAGGACGCTCCAGCCCCAGGATCCAGCGGACTCCATCCCTAGGAGGCCATCACGAAGCACGTTTCCGAACGTCGGCCCGCTTCTCGTCTCTCAGGCGGTTTCCAAGTGAGGAGGGTATCGGGGGAGGAAACCTTGCTAGGAGCCGACGCTCGCTCTTTTTCCGCTGGTTCCTTTCCCCTCCTCTAGGGCCCCCCAACAGGGTTTTTCAACCCCGTTTCCAGGGAAGAAGAGCTCCCGCTCGCTGCCGGAGCCTTGCGAATCAAGCACCTTGCCGCTGAACTCGTCCCGCTATGCCCCCCGGAGCCGCAATGCGAGAAGCCCTGCGCTTGGCACGCGAATCCATCGACTCGGGCGGTGGCCCCTTCGGCGCCGTCGTCGTCCGCGGCGACGATATCGTGGGCCGCGGCCGCAACCGGGTCGTCGAGAGCCAGGACCCCACCGCCCACGCCGAGGTCCTGGCCATCCGGGACGCCGCCCGCACCCTCGGGACCCACGACCTGGCAGATTGCACGATCTATACCAGCTGCGAGCCCTGCCCCATGTGCCTCGCCGCGATCTACTGGGCCCGCCTGGGACAGGTCGTCTACGGAGCGCTACGCACGGACGCTGCCGCGGTAGGCTTCGACGATGAACTCATCTACGAGGAAATCGCCCTGCCCCCGGAAAAGCGCAAGGTGGCCTTCGAGCGCGAAGGCCAGGCCGAGGCCCTCGAGGTGCTCGAAGCCTGGAAGCGGAAGCCCGATCGGCTGGAGTACTAGAGACGAGCAATACGCTCGTCCCGGCGCTGTGTGGTTCTAAACCTCGGCGGGTCGTCGAAGAGTGGTGCGGCACTTTCGAGAGCAAGAACTGCGGGTGGTGTGCGACTCCGTAGCGGACGTATCTCCTACCCCGCTGACAAGATCGCGCGGAAGAGCAGCTGGAACGTGCCGTGGGACCAGCCGCGGTATTGGGGGCGGAAGCCGAAAAGGTGGACCTGGCCTTTGCCGTGGTGCATGCGCATCCAGGCTGCCTTGCCGGCGATGGCATCGGGGTTGCGAATCCAACCCGAGAGCAAGACGCGGCTCGGGGCGTAGCGGAGGAGCACCTCGCCTGCCTCCTCGTTCTTCTTGGCGTCTGCCTCTTCGAATTCCCAGGCGACCGAGCGCGAGAAAAAGAGTGCCATCGACTCCGGCAATCCCGCGAGAAGCTCGTGATCCTCAGGCACCGCGCGCAGGACGCTGCCGGGGCACGAGAAGTTGGCGGCATCATCGCCACGCGTGACGTTCTTCAGGGGGAAGTCGAACAGATCGACGGCCCAGGAAGCGCTGCTGCCGATACAGATGAGCGTTCCACCGGCGCGCACGAAGTCGTCGAGCGCTGCGGTTCCCTCGGGCTCCAGCCCGCGTGTGTATTCCGGTGGCACGCTGCCGGGCGAGCGGCCGGCGTCCATGGAGCGCCCGGAGATGCTCGCGATCACGAGCACGTCCAGGAAGTCGTGCAACGAACCCGCACGAATCATCTCGTTGCGCACCGAGGTGTACGGCACGTCGAAGGTGTCGAGCACATAGCGCGCCCAGCCCTCGTCCATGCTGCCCGCCCACGGTGAATAGAGTCCGACCCGCGGTAGCGTCTCGAAGCGCTGCCCGGGAGTTTCCGACCCGGGCTCGAGCACCTGTAGCTTGCCAGCCTCGGTGAGCTCGACTTGCTGGCCGGCGCCCAGCCATTCGATGCTCTTGCGCCAAGCATCGGAGTCGCGACTGTCCAGCTCGGTAGCGGTGCTCTGACCGGAAAAGCCCGCCATGGCCACGGAAGGGGCATCCGCCGGTCGCGTACGCACGTCCAGCTCGCCCATGACCTCGACCCGGCGCACGCCCATGAGCAAGGGCAGACTCCAGCCGGCGACGTCGTACGGCGGATCGCCGTCGGGGTAGCGCTGGACTTCGAAGAGGTCTTTGACGTGCTGGCCGTAGGGCTGGTCACGGCGAATGACGATCGAACCTGCCGGCCACGGGCGGCCATCCGCCTTGAACTCCTCGCGAGCGACTCCGAGCTCGACCCCGGAGAGAAGCAGCGTGTCCAGCAAACGTCGCACGGCCCCAAGGTCGCGATTGTCGGAGGGCAGAATCCAACCGCGCGGCGCGCCGCCCGAGGTCAGGTCGCTCCCCGCATCGATCGAGCGCTCCGACGCCTCGAGGGAATTCTTCAGCCAGAGCTTCGGCTCTCTGGAGATGCTGCCCACGACCGAGCGTCCGAAGGCGTGCTCGTAGTCGATGATGTCGCGAATACGCCACCACCCGCCCGGCCAGGGACTCGGGAAGCGGTTCGACGGGGCATAGCCGTTGATCCCGCGCGGAGCGGACAGTTGCGACTTCGGCAGGAAGACCGGCGAGGCGACGTTCACCGAGGCCGCTTCGGTCAAGAGCCCGATGATGTTGTGACGCACGGGAACGTTGCGATTGCCTCCGTTCCACCACATGTCGTAGGTCACGCCCGTCGAGACGCCCGTGTACCCCTCCCGCGTCATGTCGAACATCGCGCGCGTTCCCAGCTGGCCGATGCCGGAGATGATCCCGGGATCAAGGTTCGGGTTCAACGGATCCCGGAAGGGCGGCACGAAGAAGCGTTCTCGCGAGCGACCCTGTTGATGCACATCCCAGTACACCTGTGGACGCCACTCTGAATACAGAAGCCGCGTCACGATTCGCGTTTCATTCTGCGAGAGCATGAACCAGTCGCGGTTGTTGTCGTGCCCCGAGTAGTACTGATAGAGCTTCAAGAGCCCACTGGCCTCGTAGGGTGTTCCGACCGTCTCGCGATACCACGAAACGACGTGGTCGAGCCCGTCGGGGTTGAGGCACGGCGCGATCAGACAGACCATCTCCTCGCGCGCGGACTTGTAGGGTTCCTCCTCACTCGTGGCCAGGAGGTGGGCGAACTCCATTCCGAATTGCGGTGCCGCTGTCTCGGTCGAGTGCATGCCGATCGAGATGAAGAGAATCGGCTTCGCCCTCGCGATCAACGCTTGCTTGTCCTCCGAATCGAGCCCCCGCGGGTCGGCGATGAGCCGGGCGGATTCACGCAGGCTCTCGAGGTTCGCCAGGTTGCTTGCGCTCGAGATGACCGCGAGCAGAAAGTCGCGCCCCTCGGTGGTCTCGCCGACTCTCTCGACGAGAACGCGCGAGCTCTCGCGACCTAATCGCTGGAAGTAGCCCGAGACCTCCTTCC
Source organism: Planctomycetota bacterium (assembly GCA_965662355.1). GTDB lineage: Bacteria > Planctomycetota > UBA1135 > UBA1135. The sequence continues at coordinate 263,359 of CBFIHP010000007.1, forward strand.
AGTCCGCGAGCTCAAAGTCCTGCCCAACGGGGCGCCCCAGGTGCCCCGCGGGTGTCATGACCTCTTGCCCGGTGTTCGGAGCAGGCAGGGTCGAGCAGGAAGCGAGAAGGGAAACGAAGGGGGTGGCAAAGAGCCTGATCAGCACGCGGGATTCCTCCATCCTCGGGATGTGGCTGTTCGTGAGGCGGAATCCTAGCCGAACACCCCTGCTTGGGTCACGTCATGCGCCCGCAGCCTTCTTGCGCCGGCTGCTCGCACGCAAGTTGAGAAGCTCGACCAGGATGGAAAAGCCCATGGCGAAGTAGATGTAAGCGCGGGACACGTGCACGCCGAAGCTCTCGGCGACGAGAAAGACACCGACCAGAAGGAGAAACGAGAGCGCAAGCATCTTCACCGTCGGGTGGCGTTCGATGAACCCCGAGACCGCCTTCGCACTGAAGATCATGAAACCGAGCGCGATAACGATCGCGGCGACCATGACGGGGACCTCGTCCACCATGCCGACGGCGGTGATGACCGAATCCAACGAAAAGACGATGTCGAGGACCAGGATCTGCAACAGCACCGAACCGAAGGTCGCCACCTTTGTCTCGCGGTCTCCGTGGCTTCCTTCCATCTCGTTGTGGATCTCGTGGGTCGCCTTGCCCAAGAGAAACAAACCGCCCGCCAGCAAGATCAGGTCACGCCCCGAAAAGTCCTGATCGAGCACGGTGAAGAGGGTCGCTTCCAGACGCATGATCCAGCTGAGCGAGAGCAGCAACCCTACCCGCCCAAACAGCGCGAGCAGGAGTCCCAAGACGCGCGCTCGATTCTGCTGCTCGCTGGGGAGTTTGGACGCGAGGATCGAGATGAAGACGATGTTGTCGATGCCGAGGACGATCTCGAGGGCGGTCAAACTCGCGAGGGCGATCCAGGCGTGGGGGTCGGTCAACCAGTCCAACACGGAACTCCAGTGGGATGGAAACGGAGCGACGAGCGTGCTTCGAGGGCCCGTCGGGAATGCAGCTCGTACACCGTCCCGCCCCCTTCGTTCAAGGAGATTGGGGCTTTCCCTGTTCCGACGGCCCAGGAGCTTGGCTCCTGATGGCTCAAGACACCGGTACGGGCATCGGATCCGCCGGCACGGCTGCCTTGCCCAACGTTTCGCGGACGTCCTCGCCCAGGGAGAGCAGAACCGGCACGAGGAACAGCGTGAAGAGTGTCGAGAAGAAGAGCCCCCCGACGATCACCGCACCCAGCCCCTGGTACAGCTCGGCTCCGGCACCTCCCCCGAAGGCCAGGGGCAGCATGCCCATGACCGTGGTCGAGACGCTCATGAGAATCGGCCGCAACCGGGTTCGCGTCGCTTCGGCCAGGGCCTGACGCCGTGCCATTCCCTCGACCTGGAAGTTGTTCGTCTGGTGCACGATCAGGATCGCGTTGTTGACGACCAACCCCGCGAGGATGATGAAGCCCAGCATCGAGATGACGTCGAAAGCCGCCGCGCCGGGGGCCAGCTCGGACGCGAGACGAATCCCGACCAGTCCTCCCGACAAGGCGAGCGGAACCGTGACGAGGATCACGAAGGGCGAGAGCCAGCTTCGGAAGAGAGCCACGAGCAAGAGGTAGATCACGAGCACCGACAGCCCGAAGCCCGAAGACAGTACTGTCAAGGTCGTGCGCAAGGCATCGGCCGAGCCGCCGACACGCAAGCTGTACGCCGGGCCCAGGCCCCCGAGAATGGCCGGAAAGAGGTCATTCTCGACGCGCTCGACGACCTCCTCGAGTGGCGCGCCGGTTGCAATGTTCACGGTCAAGAGCGCGTTGCGTTGGCGCTCGAGACGACGGATCGACTGGGGCCCAACGGTACGCTCGACACGAGCCACGTCGCCCAGGGAAACGACCTTGCCGGAGCGCGTCATGAAGCGCACCGCGGCCAGGTCTTCATGGGATTGGATGCTCGACTGCGGAGCGATGACGTTCAGATCGACCTCGCGCCCACCGTCGATCATCTCGGTGATCCGCCGCCCCGCGACCACGGCCTCGACGATGCGCCCCACCTCCGCCACGTCCAGATCGAGGTCCTTGGCGCGCACCTCGTCGACGATGATGCGGAGCTCGGGCTGTCCACTGACGAGCGAGCTGCGCACGCTGGTGACGCCCGGCATGCTGCGCAATGCTTCCTCGAGCTCGCGCGCACTGCCCTCTAGCCGCGCCAGATCCGGTCCAGACAATTCGACCTCGAACTGCTTGCCCGGATTCTCGAAGAGCGATGAACGGATTGGAACGATGAAACGAAAGCCCGCCGTCGTGAAGGCCGGCCCGAACATGCGTTGATGGAAATCCGCCAACGTCTCCCCGTCGGAGGAGTCCTCCTTCAGGATGACGCCACCACCATTGAAGCCACCCGCAACCGAGAACATGCGTTCTGTTTCCGGCTGGGACAGCAGCCATCGTTCAAACGGCCGGTAGTTGTCAGCGATAGCCTCGGGACGTGTCCCGGGGATCGGATCGCAAAAGAACATGACCAGGTTTCGATTGCCGGTCGGCAGGTATTCCGCGGGCGGCGCCAGCTTGAAACTGGCCAGGGCCAGGGCGGCGACGAACGTGCAGAAACCAATCTTCGTTAGCACGGAACCAGGTTGATTGCCCTCGAGGGTGACGCAAAAACGCTCGTAGAGACGTTCGAGAAGACCGTGCCGGCGCTTTGGGGCCTGGCTTTTTTCTCCGAAGAGCAGCGTCGAAAGCACCGGAACGACCGTCAACGCAACGAGCAGCGAAAAACCGACCGCGGCCGAGATCGCGATGGCGATGTCCATGAAGAGCTGGCTGGCCTCGTCCGCTTCCAAAAGGATCGGCACGAAGACGGCGATGGTGGTCAAGGTCGAGGCCAGAACACCGCCCCACACCTCGCGCCCACCGTCCACCGCGGCGCGAATCCGGCCCTTGCCCATCTCCAGGTGGCGGAAGATGTTCTCGAGCACAACCACCGCGTTGTCGACGACCATACCGCTGGCAAATGCGAGTCCCGCGAGGCTGATGACGTTCAGCGTGCGGTCGGCGGCCGAAAGCACGAAGAACACCGACGCCAGGGAGATAGGAATCGTGACGGCGGCGATGATCACGGACTTGAAACTGCGCAGGAAGAAGAGCAGTACGAACGTCGCCAGCACCGCACCAAAGGCGAGGTTTTGGCGCACGAAGCCCATCGCCTGATGGATGTACGTCGTCTCCTTGTAGACGGAGTACAGCTCGATATCGAGATTGCGCCTGCGGAAGTCCTGGTTGATCTCCTCGATGGACTCGTCGATGGCCGCGATCAACTCGACGACGTTCGCGCCTGCCTGACGGCGCACGCCCATGCCCACGGACTCGATGCCGTTCATGTGAACGAAGCCCGCCTTCTCGCGATAACCGTCGACAATCGTGGAGACATCGGTGAGCCGCACGGAGCCGGCCGCGAGCTCCTTGACGATGATGTCGCCCAGGTCCTCGGCTTTCAAAGCGCGTCCAACGGTACGCACGATCGGTCGGCGGCTCGACGTTTCGATCGTTCCACCGCGGACGTTCAGATTGGCGCCCCGAATCGACGCAAAAACCTCGTCGAAACTCACTCCGCGAGCTACGAGCAGCTCGGGGTCGACACGGATCTGGACCTCGCGTCCGGAACCGCCGACGACGAACAAGGACGACACGCCGGGTACGCGCTCGATGCGAGCCTCGACCTCGTCCTCGATGGTGCGCCGCAAGCGGTTCACGTCGTAGTTCGAGCGCACCATGATCCAGTTCACAACCTCGTTGTCGCGCGCACTGGAGATGGCGACGACGGGTTCGTCGGCTTCCTCGGGAAGCCGTGGAACCTGGTTCAGCTTGTTGATGACATCGACGATGCCGGCCCGGGTGTCGAACCCGTAGTCGAACTCGAGCAGGATCGAGCTACCGCCCTGGGCGGAGGTGCTGGTCATCTCCGCAAGGCCTTCGACGTTCTGCAAAACCTCTTCGAGTTCGCGCGTGACCTGCTCCTCGACCTCCTGGGCACTCGCGCCGCGGAAGCTCGTGCTGATGCTGATGCGCGGAAGATCGACCGTGGGCTTCAGCTGGACCGGGATCCGCTGGAAGGCCAGGATGCTGAAGAGCGATACGAGGATGACGCCCACCGCAACCGTGTACGGGCGCGAAACGGCGGCGTGAATGGGGTTCATTCGTTGGCACCCTCGCCTGCTTGCGGAACGTCATCTTCGGCGTCTCCATGCCCGGGCTCGGCACCCGGCTCGCCCCGCGGCAACAGCGGCGCTCCCGGAAAGGCGTTGTCGGCCCCGACCAGGCACACGGCGTCACCAGATGCCAGTGAAAGCCCCAGGGGTTCGATCGCGCACTTGGCATTCGACTCTGCCAGGATGCGCACCGGAACGAACTCGGCCACCATGGACGGTCTTCCATCCTCGGACGGCGTTTCTCTTGCGCGCACCAGATAGAGACCGCGGTCCGAAGCCATCAGCGCATCGCTAGCAACGCACAGTACGTCTTTCAGCGGTTCGAAGAAGATCTCGGCGTTACAGAAGAGACCCGGTTGGAGCCTCGCTCTGCGGCCTTCCTCTCTGCTGAGCCGCACAATGGCGCGAAAGCTGCGCGCCTCTTCGTCCGCTGCCTGGATCGTCGCATCCAGCTGGGTTTCGATGGCCCGGCTCTCGTCACCGGGAACGCTGAGCCGCACACGGCCACCGTCCGCCAGGCGCGGTGCGTATCGGCCGGGGATCTCGAGGTGCACCTCGAGATTCTCGACGTCGACCAGCTCGAAGACGCCTTCACCACTGGAGACGAAGCCGCCCACCGAGACCAGGCGCTTGACGATGGCGCCAGACCACGGAGCGATCAGGCGGGTCTTTTCGAGGTTGTGCTCGGCCGTGGCCACGCGCGCCCTGGCTTCATCGACGCGGGCGTGGGCGATGGCGAGATCCTCGATGCGGGTGCCAGCCTCCACCTGAGCGTGGGCTTCCTGGGCCGCCGTGCGGCGCTTGTCCGCAGCGAGATACTGCATGCGCAGTACGTCGATTTCCGCTTCCGACAGGATGCGCTCCCTCAGGAGTTCCTCGCCGCGCTTGACCTCCAGCTGAGCGAGATCGGCCTCGGCCCTCGCCGCGTCCAGGACGGCCAGCATGCGTCGCTTCTCTTCCTCGCGGGCGCCTGCCTCGAGCAACTCCAGTTCGCGACCGGCGAGCTTCAACGCCGCCTGGGCCGCACGCAGTTCGTAACGCTCATCGCCAGAGGACAGCTGGGCCAGGAGAGTCCCACCCTCAACCGATTGGGCCTCGTTCACCTCGAGGCGCTCGACGAGTCCGGCCGTTTCGAACGCGAGCACCGCTCGTCGTGCGCCGCGGACGCTGCCGGAAAGGGCGGCGCTGGGCTGCATGGTGCCGCGCTCGACGTGGGTCAGGGTCACGGGCAGAACGAAGCGGAACGCGCTGTCGGCTTCGGCTGCCAACGGTGCGGGCCGTTGCAGCCACCAAAAAGACACCAGAAGGGCCACTATGCCCAGGGTTGCGGAAATCCAGCCTCGTCTCATTCTCTCTTAGTCCTTCTCCTCTGAGTCCTCCTTCGGGGAGGGATACACGCTGACATACTCTCTCTGCCAGTCGGCATGGAATAGATCATCTTCGATCCCCCTCAGGAAGTGCGTCAAGAGAGCCGCGGAACCTGAACCTCGAACCCGGTTCTTACGTCCTCAGGCGGTGCTTCGCGATCTTGCCCGAGCCCGTCTTGGGCAGGCGCTCCCGGAACTCGACCGAACGCGGCGCTTTGTAGCGTGCGATGCGTGCCCGACAGAACTCGATCAGTTCGGCTTCCCCGAGGCGCGTCCCGGGACGCAGGGCGCATACGGCGTGAACACACTCACCGAAACGCTCGTCGGGACGTCCGATGACCGCCGCCTCGAGCACGGCTGGATGCTCGAAGAGCACGCTCTCGACCTCGGTCGAATAGACGTTCTCGCCGCCGGTCAGGATCACGTCCTTCTTGCGATCGACGATGTTGAGATAGCCGTGGGCATCGACCACGGCCAGATCACCGGTGTGGAGCCAATCGTCGCGGAAGGCAGCCCGGGTTTCCTCGGGACGCTGCCAGTAGCCGGGTGTCACGGTCGCGCCGCGCGCGCGGATCTCGCCCACCGTCACATCGTCGGCGGGGACCCGCTCGCCCGCCTCTGTGACCACTTCCAGCTCGACCGCTGCAAAGGGACGCCCCGTGCGCGCCACGAAGGCCAGGCGTTCCTGCTCCGGCAATCTCTCGAGCTCGGGCGTCAGGAGGCCGAGGGTCAGAAAAGGGCTCGTCTCCGTCATGCCATAGGTTTGCACGTACGTGCAGGCAAAGGTATCGATCACGCGCTTCACCAGGGCCGGCGCGATCGGCGCGCCGCCCGAGAGGATCATGCGCAGGCTCGATGGGTCGAACTCGTGCACATGGGGATCGGCAAGCATCGCGGCCAGCATCGTTGGAACCAGGTTCGTGCGTGTGACGTGTTGCACCTCGATCTGTGTGAGAGCCTCGCGAGCGTCGAATCGACCTGGAAGCACATGCGCCCCACCCACATCGGTGATGGCGAAGCAGGCCCAGGCATCGGCCAGATGGAACATGGGCGCGAAATGCCCCCAGCGATCCTCCGCGTCCAGCCCCAGCTCGAGAACGCTCGCCCGCGCGTGCGTGACGACGTTCTTGTGCGTCAGCATGACCCCTTTCGAACGCCCGGTCGTGCCGCTCGTGTAATAGAGGTGCGCGAGATCATCCGGGGCACAGGCCGCCGGAGTCGAGGCGTGGATGGCTCCTTGCTCGGGCGGCGCCTCGGCGAGTTGCTCCCACTCGAGCGACGGCCCCGCGAACGACGCCTCTCCAAGGTCGGCGAAACAGGGCTCCCACACGAGCAGACTCGGCTGACAATCCTCGAGGATATCGCGCAGCTCGCGCGGACTGAGTCGGTAGTTCAGCGGCACGAGCACCGCCCCAGACCAGGCCGCCGCGAAGTACGCCTCGAGAAACGCAGGGGTGTTTTCACCGAGGTAGGCCACGCGCTCCCCCCGAGTCACGCCACGCTCGCGCCAATCGCCAGCTCGGGCGAGAACTCGTCTGTGGAGCGCTGCGTAGGTGCAGCTCTCCTCTTTACCGATTACGGCCAGGCGCTCGGGAAACCGCGAGCAGGCCTCCTCGAAGAGACTCCCCAGGGTAGCCGGTCGCGTGGAGTCCGGACTCGCCATGGCGGGCTCCGCTGCTCTACTGAACCACGACGATGTCGAACTTGCGCTCGATGTCGAACCCGCCTGGCCCCGAGGCGACCAGCGAGATCGAGTAGGTGCCCGGCTGGTTGTAGATGTGCGTCGGGTTTTGAAGGGTCGAGGTTCCGCCGTCGCCGAAGTCCCAAATCCATGATGTCACGATGCCCGTGCTCATGTCGGTGGCCGAAATCGTGTGTGGAGCGGATCCCATTCCAGGACCGCCGATGAAATCGGCCGCCGGCTGGGCCTGAACGGGGGCGAAACCGAGACGCATGTCGGCCGCGTTGCACAGGGTCTGTGCTGCCGGGGTGCCTGCGATCAAGCCCTGCGAAGTGCCCACGCCCATGATCGAGGGGTCGTTGGGAATATTGAAATTGAGCGTCGTGATCCCACTCGCATCTGCGGCGCTCACGAACTGGAAAAACTGAATTCCACCGACCAAGAGCTCGCCGAGCCCCATGACATCGACCCCTGGATTTACCTGGGACCAGATCAGCACGAACGCAAAGCTGGCGCCGGGCCGATCGCGGTGATCGATGGTCGCGATCCAGTTCATTCCCGGTATCGGCGGATCGGCGATGTAGCACGGCGGATTGACGCCACTGCCGTTTCGATAGGTAGCGCTTGCGGTGAACCCGGCTATGACGAGGTCCTTCTCGAAGACCGCGTCGAAACCACCGGGCCCCTCGACGACCAACGAGACCTCGTAGATTCCGGGGACCGTGTAATCGTGCGCAGGGTGCTGGGCGGACGATCCGTTCCCGTCACCGAAGTTCCAGGTCCGGGAAGTGATCGTACCCGTGCTTAGATCCGTGAAGTTCACCAGCAACGGTGCCGGAGCGATGGTGTTCGTGGACGTGAAGGCCGCTATCGGACGCGCGAAGTTGGGCGTGAAGCCGATCGTGAGGTCGACGGCGTTGCAGAACCTACCGGTGTTGTTGGCACTGAGGAGAATGGCCTGCGACGTACCCACGTTCCCCAGAAGACTGACATCGTTGGGCAGGTTGAAGGTGTGCGCATCGACGCCTCCAGTGGCGACCGTGAAGCTGTTCACCACCACCGCCGAGGTGGTGTCGATCAGGAGCTCGCCAAAAGCCGTGTTCGTGCCCGGAATCCCGATCGGCCGCACGAGAATGGCCGAAACGACGGCGGCATCGAAGGCCGAACTATCGACACCCGCCATCCACGTGCCCCCGAGGACCGGCGGAGTGGAGGTATAGCAAGGCGCGTTCTCGCCGGAACCATTGCGGTAGGCTGCAACGGCCGCGGGGTCGACCGTGACGAAACCCGGTTTCGATTCGACATCACTCCCACCCGGTCCCGTCACGGTGAGCACGACGGTGTACGTGCCCGGATTCGTGTAGGTGTGCCCTGGGTCGCTCTGGCTCGAGCCGCCGCCGTCACCGAAGTTCCAGGAATGGCTCGAAATGATCCCCGTGGAAAGATCGGTGAAGCCCACGATCAGAGGAGCGACACCGGAGGTGGGCGAGCCACTGAACTGCGCCACCGGGCCCGGTGGATCGACCGTGATGTAGGCGAGTTTCGTCTCGCCGTCGCTGCCACCCGGCCCCGTCACGCTCAACGTGACGTTGTAGGTCCCCGCGGCATTGTACGTGTGCGCCGGACTCGCCAGCCCGGATCCACCGCCGTCGCCGAAGGTCCAGGAGTGGCTCGAGATCACGCCGCTCGATTGGTCGCTGAAGTTCACCGTCAACGGAGCCGCGCCCGAGGTCGGCGTTCCGATGAACTGCGCCACCGGAGCCGGTGGGTCGACCGTGATGTAGGCGAGTTTCGTCTCGCCGTCGCTACCACCCGGGCCCGTCACGTTCAACGTGACGTTGTAGGTCCCCGCGGCATTGTACGTGTGCGCCGGATTCACCAGTCCGGATCCGCCACCGTCGCCGAAGGTCCAGGAGTGGCTCGAGATCGAACCGCTCGATTGGTCGCTGAAGTTCACCGTCAACGGAGCCGCGCCCGAAATCGGCGATCCGCTGAACTGCGCTATCGGAGGGCCCGGGGCCTGGGGAACTTCGTGGATCTCGGCGAAGATCAGCACGACGCGATTGACGAGGTTCAGGAAGTCCGCCTGAGCCGTCTTCGTCCCGGCTGTCGCGTAGTTGACCTGGTCCGCCGTCGACCACGTACTGGAACCCTGGTTGATGTCGAGACGTTCCGTGACATCCTGGGTCCAGGCGAATTCGAAGGCGTTTCCACACCCTACGGCGGCGACCCCGGCGCTGCCCGCATCGACCACAATCGATACGGTTATCGGGTCGACGAGACTCGTTGCGCTGTTGATGCTCCCGATCGGCGTCGTCTGGTCGACATTGCAATAGGTCACGGCGGCTACGGAGAATTCGGCAAAGGCACCGGTAACGTTGACGACGATCGTCGAATCGGAAGCGGCCGCGAGGGCGCTTTCCTTCAGGTACCAAAGCGAACCCAGGTACGAGAACCCAGCATCGGGCGACTCTAGCTTTTCGGCGAGCGTGAGGGTCTGCCCACCGTAAGTCACCGACGCGATGTCGTTGGCGCCCTGAGTGTTCGACTCTGCACCCACCGTAACGACCAACAAGCGATCCGCGCCCGTACCCGCCGCGTGGGTCGTACCGGCCGTCCATCCGCCGCCTGGGCAAACGGAAACCTGAGCCGTATGGCTGGAAGCGAACGTGAGGAGTAAGAACGAGAATCCCAGAAGAATGCGAAGCGGACGAGTCAACATGGGCCGGGGGCAGGGGCCTTTATCGCTCCTCGGGAAGAGGAGGCGGGGTGAACGAAGGGGGGGTATGAGTCGGTCTGCTCTCTATGAGTGGTCAACTCGCCCTACTAGGATACACCTCCCCTCGAATCGAGGGGGTTGGACCTGGAATCCCTGTGGAAAACCGTTTCCTGGCGCCCAGGATCTTCCCGCACGGTTGCCCGCTGCAAGAAATGCCCTGACCGGCGACATGAAACTCGGGGAATGCTCCCAAACCTAATGGATACGGAAACTCCGAACCGCTTTGCGCCGTGGATGGTGCGCCTGGTCGCCGCCTGGCTTCTCATCGGCGCCTTCTTCAAGTTGCTGGTCGGCACGCCGAACGACCTGCCCCAGGTCGTTCGCGATCTGCCCATGGAGCTCGGGTTGACGTACAGCCTGGTGATTTCGATCGAGCTGGCTCTGGGATTTTGCGCCCTGGTCAAACCCGCCTGGGCCTGGTTTTTGCTCTCTGGAGCCCTCGTGGTCTTCGACGTGATCCTGACGACGCAACTCGGAAGCGACAACTGCGGTTGCTTCGGTTCGAAGATCACCATGCCGCCCTGGTTGATGCTGACGATCGACTCGGTACTGCTCGTCGGCCTACTGCTCTCGAAACCGTGGCGCAACATGCCGCGGGCCGCGCCGGTACCGGTCGCAGTCCTCGTGATGGCGATCGGTTTTGCGATCCCGTGGATGATGGACCGGCAGGTAGGCACGGGCATCACGGCCGACGGCGACCCCGTGGACAAGCCAGGTAGAGCCTGGCTCGAGATGAACATCGAGGACTGGGTCGGCCAGGACGTTCGTGAATCCCCGCTGTCGAAGCCGCCGTTGAGCGACCACATCGACGTGGAGTCGATCATCACCGACGGCATCTGGGTGTTCTGGCGCCAGGATTGCGACCACTGCAAGGAGCACCTCGCGAACATGGTGAACACCGAGATCGGGGAGCGCATGGTCACGCTCGTTCAGCTGCGCATGCCCACCGATACGGAAGCCAACCGCGTCGTGAGCATGATGCCGAGCGGTGGCTTCGTGCAGATGCTCACACTCCCCGAATCCATGGACTACGTGATCACGACCCCGGGCGAGATGCTGGTGGAGAACGAGAAAATCGTGGGCGCCAAGGAAGGTGTTTCCGCCGAGGAGTCTTTCTAGCCACGCTTCGACCGGGAGTCTGATGGAGGCATTTGGAGTGTTCAGGCTCGTCCTGGAGGCACCTGAGGCGTTCGTTCAACTTTTCTGGCGCTCCACCCGAAAGGAGCCAACCCGATGATCGTCAGCCTCCTGCTTGTCTTCGCGTTGGCCGTGCTCCTCGTCTGGTACAAGCAGCGCACGCTGTTCCTGACGGAGTATCTGTTCTTCGTCCGTATCCCCCTCGTGTTGGGATTGCTGCTCGTGTTCTTGCCGCTCTACGGTCCGGCGATGGCTTCGGATCTTCTGGGCAACGTCTTCGAGCTGGATCGCATGGGCACGGCAGTCGTCACCTTCTCCGCCCTGCTCGCCATGTGGAGTATCGCTTTTACAGGGCGCCTGATATGGATCTCCACGCCCGCGCGTTGCATGTTGTTCCTGTCCCGGGAAGAACAACGTCGCCACCGCGAGGATGACTCGCTCAAGCGGGCGACCGAGGAGCTACGTCCGAACCTGCTGTCGCCCCTGAACTACATCGCTGCCGGTGTCGTCCTCACGGGGCCACTGCTTTTTCGACTCCTGAGCTCCGCGCCCAAGTTAGAGGTCCTGATCGGTTATGGATTGGGCCTCGCCTGGGCCGTGGTCTTTCTGGTCGCCGCGCGGAACCTGCGCCTGGAAGCGCCGGCCCGGTGGTTGCTCTTGCCAGCCGCGCGCGAAATGCCGGAGGGGGTTCAGCGCTACCACCTCAGCGCTGCCTGGTTCTTCTTGATCACCGCCGTCGTCTACGTGGGGTTCTTCGTCGCGGGGAACCCACACGTCTTCCCCTGGACGTCGGAGCACATGCCCGCCATCACCTACGTATACCTCTTGGTGATGCTGGTCGATTGGATTCTCTCGGCCGCCTCTTTCCAGCTGGATCGCGCCCGCGCACCGCTGTTTTCGGTCGTCTTGATCCTGCTCTTTTGCTTGCAAGCGGTCCGCCCTAGCAAACACCTGTATAAGGTGGTGCCCCTTGCAGACTCGAGTGCTCCCGCCGGCGCCAGGCAAGAAAACCATGCCATCGGTGTGCTGCAGAGGTCGTGGGTAAACCGCAACGCCCCTTCCCGTGTTTGCGCCATCGCCTGCAGCGGCGGCGGTATCGTGGCCTCCTATTGGACGGCCTTCGTGCTCGAGCAACTCGAACGCGAGGCCGCCCCGCCCCAAGGCAGCTTCGGCGATCGCGTCCTCATGATGAGCTCGGTGTCCGGCGGTGGTGTCGGGGCGATGCTCTATGTCGATCGCTTCCGTCCGGACCGTACGCCACGAAGTGACATGGTCGAAGTCCGCCAGCAGGCCGGCGCCACCAGCCTCGGGGCTGCCATGTGGGGCCTCGCCTATCCGGACCTCGCCCGCCTGGCCTTGCCTTTCTTCCCGACATACGATCGCGGGTGGGCCATCGAGCGCATCTGGGGCCGACGCATGCGCGATCCCATGACCACCCTCCACGATTGGCTCAGGGGGGTGGAAGAGGGCTGGCGCCCGCTGCTCGTCTTCAACGCGACGCACCAGGAAACGGGCGAACGACTGCTTCTCGCTCCGACCTCGATGGGATCGTCCACCGACCGCATGCGCACGTCGCTCGCACCGGGCTACGACATGCGCGTAACGACCGCCGCCCGTCTCTCCGCGACCTTTCCCCTGGTCATGCCCCAGGCACGGCCCGAGATCGACGCGGCCATTCTGGGCAAGGGCTATCACGTGGCCGATGGTGGCTACTACGACAACTCGGGCGTGGTGACACTGCTCGAGACGGTGCAGGACTTCGTGCAGGACTCCCAGCACTCTCCCTCGGGCCAGCCCGAGCGCATCGCCATCCTCGAGATCCGCGCCTCTCCCAGCTATTCGGAAGAGCCCGAGGAAGACGCGCGCGCCATCAAAGGCCCCTTTGCCAACGTCTCCCCCTCCGAGGGTGGTTTCTTGAACCACCTGTTTGGACCGCTGCAAACCCTTTTCAACGTGCGTACCTCGTCCCAGTCGGCACGCAACCGTTTCGAGTCACGCCTCTTCGAAAACTCCTCGAACATTCAGCCGGTGCAGATGCGCACCTTTGTCTTCCAGCTGGGCCCCAACCAACCGCTCTCCTGGCACCTGACGGACGACGAACGCGGCATCATCGAATGCCACTGGCCCACCATGCGCCAGGACGTTTTCGACGATGTCCTTCAGGAGGCAACCGACGGTGCAGAGCGCGCCCAGGAGCGTCTACGCTGGCTGCGCATCTGCCGCGAAAAGAACGCCGAAGCCCTGAGGGAACTCCAGGGGTTTCTTTACGGCGACTGAGTGACGCTCCGATCTACGGCGCCTTCTCCTCGGGCGAGGTGGCGACCTCGGCTTCTTTGGATTCCGCGGCGGCGCTTTCCGAGGTCTCACCGGATTCTTCCTTGGCTTTCTCCGGTGTGATCGTCTTGGTGGGCTCTTCCTTCATCAGACGACCGAAGTACTCGGGCATCTCGACACCACCGATGTCCTTCATGATCTGGAGCATCGGCGGTAGGGACGAGCCCAGACCGCGGAGGAAGTTCGAGGCGCCGTTGCCACCCTCGCCGTTCTGTCCATTGTCCCAGACGATGACCTTGTCGAACTTGACGTTCGAGATGGCGGTGGCGGCGGTCTCGGAGAGTTGCTCCAGGTGCTCGAGCATCATCAACTGGAACGCTGATTGCGCGTCGCCGCAACTCTGGACGATGCGCTTCAGGCCGTCGCCCTTCTTGGCCAGGATCTCGAACTGGCCGCGGGCTTCTGCATCCAGCTTGAGGTAGATCGCGGTAGCTTCCGCCTCGGCGTCGATCTTCTTCATCGCCGCGGCCGCTTCGGCGTCGACGATGGTCTTGGCTTTCTGAGCCTTGGAGACGGCTTCGAACTTGGCGCGGCTTTCGGCCTCGACCTTGGTGGCCTCGGCTTCGGCGGCGCGAGCTTCGGCCAGATATTGGGCCTCGAGAACCGCGGCCTTGGCTTCGCGGTAACGCTTTTCTCCGCGCTCGTAGGCCTCGGCCTCCTGTGTACGCAGGTTGGCATTCGTCACGGCGATGGCCGCCTTGGCTTCGTTCTCGCCGGTGACAGCCTTGGCATTGGCATCGGAGACCCGGATGCGCATTTCGCGTTCTTGATGGCGAACGAGGGATTCCTGTTCGAATTGGGCGGACTGCTCGCCGACCGAACGCTCCTTCTCCAGCTCGGCAATGCGCACGGAGCGTTCGCGTTCGGCTTCCTTGGTTCCAATGTCACGGACCTTCTCGGCGTTGGCGACCTCGATGGCGCGTTCTCGTTCGGCCTGCGCCACACCGATGGCACCCTTCTTGGTCTGCACAGCCACGTCGATCTCGGCCTGGTTGATGGCCGTGGCCGCCGCCTTGCGACCGATGGCCTCGATGTAGCCGGACTCATCGGTGATGTCGCGAATGTTGACGTTGATCAGCACGAGACCGATCTTCTTCAACTCGGGCTCGAGCGCGGACTGGACCTTCTCGAGGAAAACGTCGCGGTCCTTGTTGATCTCCTCGATCGCCATCGAGGCGATCACCTGGCGAAGCTGACCGAAGATGATGTCCTCTGCCTGCTTCATGATTTCCGCGCTCGTGAGGCCGAGCAAACGGATGGCCGCGTTGGACATGGCGTCGGTGTCCGTGCCGATGGCGACGGTGAAGACGCTGGGGACGGAAACGCGAATGTTCTCGGAGGAGAGGGCACCCTCGAGCGGGATCTCGATCTGCATCGGATCCAGCGAGAGGTATTCGAAATCCTCGAGGATCGGCATGATGAAAGCGCCGCCGCCGTGGAAGGTACGCGAGACGCGGCCAGCCTTGGCGCGTCCATAGACGACGAGAACTCGGTTGCTGGGGCAGCGCTTGTAGCGGCGCGCAAGCGTGACCAAGAGCCCGACCCCCGAGATTCCGAGCGCCAGAAAAACGAGCGGCCAATAGGGGTTGGCAAAAAGGTCCTGGGTAAGCAGAGCTAGGTTCATGCGGATTCTCCTGCTTCTATGGAGGTAACCTCGAAGGTGGCCTCGGTGATCATCGAAACGACGCGGCACGAGCTACCGGTCGGGAGTTCGGGGCCAGATGTCACGGCTTCGAGCTCGAGACTACGCCCCTGCACGGAGACCGTGATCTTGCCCTTGCCGGCCTTGTTGGCCGGGATGCGCAGATAGACACGCGCGGTCTTCCCCAGAGCGTTCTTGGGTTGAAGGTGGCCGCTGGACTGCTGGCTTCGAAACCAACGCATCGCAAGGGCGATGAAGAACATCACGGCGAAGCCCGAGCTGAAGGCCGCCACGGCGGTCGGCAAGGGAGGCCAATCCGATGACGTGCCGGCGGCTCCAACGAGGCCGAAGAGGGTCAGGAACGCCGCCAGCCCACGAATCGAGAGAAAGCTGAGCCCGTCGCCCCCATCGAGATCATCGACACTGACGTCCGGGTCGATGTCGTCCGCATCTCCCAGCCCGAACAGACTCAGGCCCATCTGCCCCAAGAGGACCGATCCGCCCGCGGCGGCGCAGATCAGGTAGATCTTGGTCATCGTCCAGTCGGCGAGGTTGTCCTTGCCGAAGTCGAGGATCGTGTTCCAGAAGTCTCCCATAGCGCGTTCAGAGCCCCGGAGGGCCTTCCTCCCTCGGAAACGAGGCCTGCCGCCGTACCCGTCGGAGACGAGCGAATTCGGACGAACAGAGATTTCTCATGCACGGCCAGGAGAATCCTGCCGCGCGACGGCAGCGATTATTCCACGCTAGCGGGTCTCGTAAACAGCGCTCCCGGAACTTCCGATAGCTGGATGCCGGCCTATACTGGCCCCCCATGCTGCTCCTCGATCTGCAGGACCTCTTCTTGGAGGTCTCAGGGGACTACGGCTACCTATTCGCGTTCTCGGTTCTCCTCCTCTGTGGCGTCGGACTCCCTCTGCCCGAGGAGGTCACACTGATTGGCTCCGGGTTGCTCCTCTACAAGGGAGAGGTCGAGTTCTTCCCGATCGTGCTCGTCTGCTCGACCGCAATTCTCCTGGGCGACTCGGTCCCGTTCTGGCTGGGCAAGAAGTACGGCATGAACGCTTTGCAGATTCCCTGGGTGGCGCGCATTGTGCACCCCGAACGGTTCAGCCGGTTGCGACGGCGTTTCGACGAGCACGGGAACTGGGCAACCTTTGCCTGCCGCTTCTTTGCAGGAATTCGCATCCCGGGATACTTCCTCGCCGGGACCATGGATATGCGCTATTCGCGCTTCATCTTGCTCGACGGACTAGGGATTTTGATTTCGGTTCCGGCCTCGATCTTCCTCGGGAAGATCTTCGGTGGCTCGATCGACAGTCTGAAGGAGCGGGTCGCGGACATGCACCTGATCCTCGCCTTCCTGGCCCTTTCGCTGGTCCTCGTACTGATCCTGCGCCACCGCCGCCAGCCCCGCGGCATGCAAGCACCGCATCCTGCTCCGGGCACGCTCGAGGAGACCATGGCGTCGCACACCCGGAGTGAAGAGCAGGATGAAAAGCGGGATGCAGAGCAGGAGGCCGCAGGCACGGCGGAGTTCGGGCTCTCCCAGGAGCCCCTGAGCGAGCGCGAGACAAAATCGGCTCGGCGATCCGCAGTCGAGTAGGAGCGGCCGAGAACGGGTCCCGGGAACCGGCGCAGAAAGCCCCGGCGGCGTGTGCCTCCTCCAGATTTTGCGGATAGACTGCCCGTCCCAAGAACCCGCCAAAACGGCATCTTGGGAAACCCTCACACCAGCTCTTCCACGTCGCCCACGCAGCACGTTTTCTCCTCCATGCATCTGGCGGAAGAGCCGAAGTCCCCAGTCTTCTCCAGGTCCTACCTGACTTTCCCAGGAACGCTACCTCTCAAGGATGGAACAAACATTCCTTTACGTCGGCGCCGGCGCGGCTGCATTAGCCCTCGTGTTCGCCTTCATCAAGTACGGCGCGATCATGAAAGAGGACGCCGGTAGCGAAAAGATGCAGCACATCTCCAAGCTGATTCAGCAAGGAGCCTCTGCCTTCCTCAAAGCCGAGTACAAGTGGCTCACGGTCTTCGTGATCGTTGTCTCCGCGGCGATCTTCGCCTCGGGGCAAGAGGGGTTGGGCCCGCGCACGGCCATCGCCTTCATCTGCGGGGCCCTCGCCTCGGGGCTGGCCGGCTACTTCGGCATGCACACCGCAACGCGCTCGGCAGTGCGAACGACGCACGCTGCGTCAAAAAGCCTTCAAGCCGCCCTGGACATAGCCTTCAGCTCGGGCACGGTCATGGGCATGTGCGTGGTCGGCCTCGGCCTCATGGGCGTCAGCGTCTTCACCATCGTCTACTCGGGTGGCGGTGAGATCACCGGGGCGGTCCTGGGCAACGTCCTCGGCTTCAGCTTCGGGGCCTCCTCCATCGCGCTCTTCGCGCGCGTCGGCGGCGGTATCTTCACGAAGGCCGCGGATGTCGGAGCCGACCTCGTCGGCAAGGTCGAAGCGGGAATCCCCGAGGACGACCCCCGGAACCCCGGCACGATCGCGGACAACGTCGGTGACAACGTCGGTGACGTGGCCGGCATGGGCGCCGACCTGTTCGAGTCCTACGTCGGCTCGATCGTGGCAGCCATGACCCTCGGCGCCTTCCTCGGCGGCGACGATGCGGCCTCGCTGACGATTCTGCCCCTGGCCATCGCCGGCTTCGGCATCGTCGCCTCGATCATCGGCACCTTCTTCGTGAAGGCGGCCGACGAGCACCACCTCCATTCGGCGCTCTTCAAGGGCCTGCTCGTCGCCACGGTCATCGTCATCGGCGCAGCGTACCTGGCCACGAACATGATCTTCTCCTTCACGGGCGAGTACACGGGCATAGAGCTCTGGGGTGCGATCATCTCCGGCCTCATCGTCGGTGTCGTCATCGGTAAGATCACGGAGTACTACACGGCCAAGGAATCGAAGCCCGCCCAGTACATCGCCCAACAGTCGAACACCGGCCCCGCGACGAACATCATCCACGGCCTCGCAACGGGCATGGAGTCGGTCGCCTTGCCGGTCATCATGATCTGCGTGGCCATCTATACCTCGTACGAGTTCGCCGGCGTCTACGGCGTCGCGCTCTCCGCGGTCGGCATGCTCTCGACCCTCGGTATCTCTCTCGGCATCGATGCCTATGGCCCGGTGGCCGACAACGCGGGCGGCATGGCCGAGATGGCCAAACTCCCCCCCGAGGTACGCCAGCGAACAGATGCCCTGGATGCCGTCGGTAACACCACGGCCGCCATCGGCAAGGGCTTCGCCATCGGCTCCGCGGCACTGACCGCTCTCGCGCTCTTCAGTGCCTTCTGCACGGCCGCCGGCGACGGCCAGGGCAACCCGCTCGTTCTGAACATCAACCAGACGGAGGTCATGATCGGCCTTCTCATCGGTGGCCTTCTGCCCTTCCTCTTCAGCGCCATGACCATGCGTGCTGTCGGTAGGGCCGCCAGCGAGATGGTCGAAGAGATCCGTCGTCAGTTCCGCGAGATCCCCGGCATTCTCGAAGGCACGACCGAGCCCGACGCCGCACGCTGCGTCGAGATTTCGACCGCGGGCTCGTTGAAGCAGATGGTCTTGCCCGGCGCCATGGCGATCATCGCTCCCATCGTTGTCGGTCTCTGGAACGTCCAGGCCCTGGGCGGGATGCTCGCCGGATCGCTCGTCGCGGGCGTCATGATGGCCATCTTCATGTCCAACGCCGGCGGTGTCTGGGACAACGCCAAGAAGTACATCGAGGACGGCGAGGAAGGCGGCAAGGGCTCCGAAGCCCACAAGGCGGCGGTCGTGGGCGACACGGTCGGTGACCCCTTCAAGGACACCTCCGGCCCCTCTCTCAACATCCTCATCAAGCTCATGACCGTGGTCGGGCTGGTCTTCCTGCCCTGGTTCATCTAGCGGGTGCTGCCGAAACCGTCGTAGACCCCCTTTTCGACCAGGAGGACTCGAACCGGAGTCCCTCCAGGAAATACGGCGTCGGGCCCTTCGCCCGGCGCCGTTCTTTTTTTTGGCCCGCCGAGTCCCTCTCCAGCCCTCGCAATTTTTGCCGTCGGGGGAGTACGATGTCGTCCTACACGGGATTGCTCGACAGGAGACGCCATAGAAGCCATCACCCTCGCCGCCCTCGCCGCAAGGCTCGCCGAAGAGAAGAAAGCTGAGCGGATCGAAGTCATCGAAGTCCGGGACCAGTTGAAGGTCGCGGACTATTTCGTCGTCTGTGGGGGCCTCAACCGCCAACACGTGCGCGCCATTCAAAACGAGCTGCACGTGCGCCTGAAGGCCATGGGCGAAAACCACAAGCCGATCGAAGGCGTTGAAGTCTCCTGGTGGATCGTCCTCGACTACGGAGACGTCGTCGTGCACATCCTTCAACCCGAA
>CBFIHP010000008.1:0-252976 GCA_965662355.1 Planctomycetota bacterium
GGGGCCACCGGCGGGGCCCGGCTGGGCGCCAGCTTGTGCGCCGGGAGCGCCCCCCTGGGCCTCGGCCTGCTCCTTGTAGAGGATCTCGCCCAGCTTCTGGGCCTTCTCCTGGAAGGCCTTCAAGGCCGCTTCGATCTTGGCCTTGTCCTCCGACTCGGCGGCGGTCTTCTTCAGCTCCGCCGCGGCCGTTTCGATCGCTTGCTTGTCCTCGTCCGTGAGCTTGTCAGCGTGCTCTTTCAGCTGCTTCTCGGTCTCGTGGACGACCTGGTCGACCTGGTTCTTCAGATCGACGACCTCACGGCGCTCCTTGTCGCTCTCGGCATTGGCCTCGGCGTCGCGACGCATGCTCTCGACCTCTTCCTCGGAAAGACCCGAGGAGGCCTCGATGCGAATCGCCTGCTCCTTGCCGGTGCCCTTGTCGAGCGCCTTCACACTGAGAATACCGTTGGCATCCAGGTCGAAAGTCACTTCGATCTGCGGCACACCTCGCGGTGACGGCGGAAGGCCGTCGAGGTGGAACTTGCCGAGCGTGCGATTGTCCTTGACGAACTCGCGCTCGCCCTGAAGCACGTGGATCTCGACGGAAGGCTGGTTGTCAGCCGCCGTCGAGAACGTCTGGCCCTTCGAGGTCGGGATGGTCGAGTTGCGCTCGATCAGCTTCGTGAAGACACCGCCCAGGGTTTCGATCCCCAGGGACAGCGGCGTCACGTCGAGCAGCACGACCTCGGAAACCTCGCCGGAGAGAATCGCGCCCTGGATGGCAGCACCGAGGGAAACGACCTCGTCGGGGTTGACACTCTTGTTCGGCTCCTTGCCGAAGATCTTCTGAACGCGCTCCTGGACGGCGGGGATCCGCGTGGATCCGCCAACCAGGATCACGTCGTCGACGTCGCTCGCGCTCAGGTTCGCGTCGGCCAGGGCTTTCTTGCACGGTCCGTCCGTGCGCTCCACCAGGCCTTCGATCAGCTGTTCGAACTTGGCGCGCGAAATCGTCTGCTGCAGGTGCTTCGGCCCGGAGGCGTCGGCGGTAATGAACGGAAGGTTGATATCGGTGGACGTGGCGCTCGAGAGCTCGCACTTGGCCTTCTCGCAGGCCTCCTTGAGGCGTTGCAGAGCCATGGCGTCGGAGCGGATGTCGATGCCGGCCGAGCTCTTGAACTCGTCCGCAACGAAATCGATCAGCGCTTCGTCGAAGTCGTCGCCACCGAGGTGCGTGTCACCATTGGTCGAAAGGACCTCGAAGACGCCGTCGCCGATATCGAGAATCGAGATGTCGAAGGTGCCACCGCCGAGGTCGTAGACCGCGACGCGTCCCGTCTTCTCCTTGTCGAGCCCGTACGCCAGGGCCGAGGCGGTCGGCTCGTTGATGATGCGGCATACCTCGAGCCCGGCGATCGTGCCGGCGTCCTTGGTCGCCTGTCGCTGGGCGTCGTTGAAGTACGCAGGCACGGTGATGACCGCCTTCACGACCGTCTCGCCCAGGTAGGACTCGGCGGCCTCCTTCAGGTTCGTGAGAACCATGGCGCTGATCTCGGGCGGCGTGTACTGCTTGTCGTCGATCGCGACCTTCACCAGCTCTTCGGGGTTGCCCACGAGCTTGTAGGGCACCGAGCGTTCCTCGCTCGCGACCTCGTTGTGACGCCGGCCCATGAAACGCTTGATCGAGAAGATCGTGCGCTCGGGGTTGGTCACCGCTTGGCGCCTGGCCGGAGCGCCGACGAGGCGGTTGCCGTCGGACTGGAAGGCGACCACGGAAGGCGTGGTGCGAGCGCCCTCGAGGTTCGGGATGACCTTCGGCTCACCGCCCTCGACCACCGAGACCACGGAGTTCGTGGTGCCCAGGTCGATGCCGATGATCTTCTGCTGCTTGCTCATGGGATTCCTCGGAAGGGTTGGCGAAGTCCCAGACGCAGAAACAAACCCCGTGCCAAGCTGCTGGGAAGGCACTCCGAAGGGCTCGGAGCCCCGCAAGGGGCCCTGGAGGGCCCTTTGCCGCTCCCAGGCCCTCCGACTGGACGCCGATTTGGCAGCCCCAAGAGGGCGCCTGTCAGGCTGGCATACCTCTTCCGGAGCCCAAGAGGCCCCTCGGGGCCGATCCCCGCCGAGGTCCTAGTTGAGTCCGTATTCCTTGATCTTGCGGTACAGGGTCCGCTCGCCGATCCCGATCAGCTTGGCGGCTTTCTGCCGATTGCCCTCGGCCAACTCGAGGTTGGCGCCAATCAGGTCGCGCTCCACGTCCGCCAGGGTGCGCCCTGCCAGGGCATAATGGCCCTGGCCGTGGCCGCCTCCGACCCCCGAGTTCTGAATGCGGTCGGGAACATCCTCGACCGCCAGTACATCGGAACGGGCCATCAGCACCATGTTCTCGATCGCGTTGCGGAGCTCGCGCACGTTGCCCGGCCACGGGTAGCGCATCAGCGCCGCGCGGGCCTCCGGGGAGATACCCCGAATGTCACGGAGATGTTCCGTGGCGAGGTCGGTCATGAAGTGATCGATCAGGAGCGGAATGTCCGCTGGCCGCTCGCGCACCGGCGGCAGATCGATGGTCACGACCTGGAGTCGAAAGAGCAGGTCCTCACGGAACGTCCCCTCGCTCACGAGCTCCTCAAGATCCCGGTTCGTGGCGGCGACCAGACGCACGTCGACCTTGCGCGCGGTGTTGCCACCGACGGCTTGCACCTCACGCGTCTCGAGCACGCGCAGGAGCTTCGCCTGGGTCTCGAGGGGCATGTCCCCGACCTCGTCCAGGAAGAGCGTGCCCCCGTGGGCATAGACCATCAGCCCCTCCTTGGCCGCCACGGCTCCGGTGAAGGCTCCCTTCACATGTCCGAAGAGTTCCGATTCGATCAAGCCCTGGGACAGCGCCGCGCAATTGACCGCCACGAAGGGCTTTTCCTTGCGCGGACTCTCGGTGTGAACGGCGCGTGCGACCAGCTCCTTGCCGGTGCCGCTCTCGCCCAGGATCAGGACCGTCGCGTGGGAACCCGAGACCTGGCGTAGAATGTCGAAGACACGCTGGATGGCGGGCGAATGGCCGATGATGCCCTCGAATCCGTAGCGCTTGTCCAGCTGCGCGCGAAGATCGCGGTTCGTACGACGCAGGAAGCCGCGCTCGAGGGCATTGCCCAGGCGCGTTCGTAGTTCCTGGATGCGTACGGGTTTGGTCAGGTAGTCCGAGGCGCCCAGGCGCATGGCGTCGATGGCCGTCTCGAGGGAACCGTGGCCTGTGATCAAGAGCACCACGGCCTCGGGCTGCAAACGCCTGGATTCCTGCAGGACGTCGAGCCCGTCGATGTCGTGCATCACGAGGTCGGTCAAGATCGCGTCATACGTGGCCTCGCTCATCAACTCGACCCCTTCCTTGCCGGAATGGGCGATGCGACAGCTCGCGTTCTCGATCTCGAGCCCATCCGCCAGGGCCTCGGCGTGACCTTCATCATCGTCGATGATGAGGACGCGGATAGGCTCCGGGGTCTCTTCAGGAGTTCCGCTGATTTCGCTGGGCAGGGGAGGCGTCACGTAGTCTCGTCTCGTTTCGGTTCCGGGTCCGTGTTGCGCGAGCCGGTCAGTTCCAGGGCCAACGGTAAGCTGATGGAGAAGGACGTTCCCCGCCCCTCCTCCGCCACGACGGTGATCGTTCCACCGTGCTCTTCGATGATTCGCCGTGCCGTCGCAAGTCCCAATCCCGTTCCACCCTGCTTGTCCGACCAGTACTCGTCGAAACAGCGTTCGAGCTTTTCCGGCCCCATCCCCATCCCCGTATCGGTGATCGCGATCTCGACCTGGGTCGCGTTGCGGCGCACGCGAACCAGGAGCTCACCGCCTTCGGGCATGGCCTGGCGCGCGTTCACGAACAGGTTCAGAACGGCCTGCTTGATCTGCACCTCGTCAGCTAGCACCAGGGGCAGGCCCGGGACGAGATCGACGTGATGGCGAATGCCCGCCTGTTCATCCTCCGGCTCGACGAAATCCAAAAGCTCCTGAACGATGCGCGAAATGTCCTCGGGCCGCCGATTCACTTCACCCCCGCGGGCATAGTGCAGGAACTCCTCGAGAATGTGCTCGAGCCGCTGCACCTCACGCTGCAGGGTGCGGATGCGTTTCAGGCTGCGCACCTCGCGCGGAGTGCGCTCGGGCTGCTTGGGATTGCGTACCGAGCCTGCCCGCTCCCACTCCTCCTGGAGCAGGGTCAGGTTGATCGACATGGTCGAGAGCGGGTTCTTGATCTCGTGGGCCAGGCCGTCCGCCAGGCGCACGAGAAAGCGAATCCGCTTCGGACCGAGCCTGCGGCCGTCGGGTCCCGCGTCCCGGTCGCCGGCCACCTTCTCACGATCTGCAGAAGCTTCGTTCATCATGTCCCGTAGACGGATAGGCTAGCAGCCCCCGCGCCTCTCCCCCATGAGTGACCGTTCCGAACTCGATTTGCGCATAGAAATCGCCGAAGGCAAGCCTCCGCGCGACCTGCGTAAGCGCGTCGAGCGCCACCTCGCCGCGGGCGAGCTCGTCGCGCTGCCCACCGAAACCGTGTACGGGATCGCCGCCAGGGCCGACTCCCCCGAGGCCCTGGAGAGGCTGCGCGCCCTCAAGGGCCGCGACGCGGCCCGCGCCCTCAGCTGGCACGTCGCCAGCCGCGAGGTCGTCGAGCGCTTCGACGAGCTGCGCCCCCTGGCCCGGCGTCTTGCCGCTCGCTACTGGCCAGGTCCCTTGACCCTGGTGCTCCACGGCGTGCCCGAGGGCCTCGAGGGCCTGGCGAGCGATGGCTGGCTGGGTGTCAGACTCCCCGCCAACCTGACGACCCAGGGGGTCATCGAGGGCCTCGACTTCGCGGTATGTCTCTCGAGCGCGAACAAGAGCGGCGGACAGCCGTGCACCAGCGGCCCCGCCGTCGAGCAGCTCTTCGGAGACGATCTGGCCCTCGTCGTCGACGGCGGCCCTTCGCGGCTCGGCGAGAGCTCGGGCGTGCTCAAGCTGGGCCGGGGACAGTTCGAGCTCTTGCGCGAGGGTCTCTTGCCGATCGAGGACCTGCGCCGCATCGCGGGACTGCGCCTCGGTTTTTGCTGCACCGGCAACACCTGCCGCTCGCCCATGGCCGAGGGACTCGCCCTGCGCCTGATCGCCGAGCGCCTGGGCGTCGCGGGCCCACGTGAACGCCAAGCCGTAGCGGAGTTCGGCTTCGAGATCTCCTCGTTCGGTACCTTCGCCTCGCCGGGTGCACGGGCCAGCAGCTATACGCTTGACGTGCTCGCCCAAAGAGACATCGCTCTGTCCGAACACGCCTCGACCCCGGCAACCCCGGAGCTCGTGCGAGAACTGGATCAGGTCTACTGCCTCACGCGTTCCCACCTGGATGCGCTGAAGGCCATGCTGCCCCCCGGCCGCGCCAAGAAGCTGGCGCTCCTGGATCCGGATGGGCGCGACATCGCGGATCCGATCGGAGGATCGCTAGCGGTCTACGAGCAGTGCGGAGACGCCATTCTCCGGGCCCTCGAAGCCCACGCCAGCGACTGGGCGTAGCTCGTCCGTTCTAGCCGGCGGCTTCCGCAAGGGCGTGCCAGGCCTCTTCCGAGCTCCCCGCCTGCAGGAGTGCACGCCGCACCGGTTCCTTTCCGAGAATCTTGGCTACCTCAGCCAGGGTGCGGATGTGCAGGAGCTTTTCCTTGGGCGGTATCAGGAGCAGCACGAGGAAGTTCGTAGGGCTCGCATCGATGCTCTCGAAGTTGAGGCCTCTCTGATCGATGGCCATGCAAGCCACGATTTCTTCGAGGCCCTCCACCGCCGCGTGTGGAATGGCGATGCCCTTCTCCATGCCGGTCGACATCGAGCGCTCGCGGGCATTGACGGCCTCGTGCAGCTTGTCACGAAGCTCTTCGGCGTAGTGGCCGGAAGCGTGGAGGTGTTCCATCAAGCGGTCGATCGCCACCCATTTGTCGGGGGCGTCGAAACCGCAAAGGATGTCCTCCGGTTTCAAGAGCTCCTGCATGCGCATCGTGTGGTCCAGCTTACTTCATGCCGCCGGGTTGCCCGACAGCCTAGGGGTTCGTGGGTTTGTTCCGTTCGAGCTCGCCCGGGCGAATCTTCTTGATGCCCAGCATGGCTCCGAGGGGGATGGCGATGATCCCGACGAAGCCGCTGAAGAGCGCCCCCATCTTGGCCTGCCCGAGCAGATCCGCGTCCACGAAAGCGGCCGCGGCGACGAAAAGGGCCACTGTCAGTCCGAGGGCGGCGATGAAAGCGGCCATTATCAGCTCTTTCATGCCCATGTGTTCGGGCAGTGCCAGGCCGAGTTTCACGGCGATCCAGCCGCATAGCGTGATGCCCACGGTTTTTCCGACGATCAGCGAGCCCAGGATGATCCAGGTCATCGGACCGATGCCGGCAAACTCGACGCCCGCGTTTGCGAAGGCGAAGAAGAACAGCCCCAGATCGACCATCAGCTTCAGGTCGTGTTCGAAGTTGTGCAGGGCCGAGTGCGGCCCATGTCCCCCGGTGTCACCGGTTCCGGCCTCCGCGTCGATGAACAGCCCCGTGTCCCGCTTCGGACCGGGAAGGAAGGGCACGATGAAGACCAGGGCCAGGGCCGGGTGCATGTTGGCCAGGACGAGTCCCGCCCAGGCCAGGGGGCCCGCCAAGAGGATGTAGGGCTGCCATTTCTGGACCTTGACCTGGCGCAGCACGAGAGCCAGGGCCATGCCGCCCAGCACCAGGAGCAGCCACATGGGCTCGGCCGGGTGGGTCGGATCCCCGTAGAAGACGGCGATGATCACCAGGCCGATGGCGTCGTCGGCGACGGCCAGAAGGAGGAGAAAACTGACCGCCGGATGGCCCCCACCGAAGACCGTACGGGAAACGAGCCAGGCCAGAGCGATGTCCGTGGCGGTCGGGATTCCCCAACCCCTGATAAGGGCAGCGGGCTCCATGCCCGGAAAGAGATCCATCCCCATGCAAACGGAGAGCGCGAGGAAGAACACCCCCACCGGCCCGAAAACCCCTCCGAGCGTGGAGAGGATGGGATTCATGGCCTTGCCGATCGGATTCAGGCTGCCTCCCGGTAGTACGGACTCGGTGATCTCCTTGGCCGCGATCCCGAAGAAAAACACCATGAAGATGTCGTTGATCAGAAAATGCAACGTCATCGGGTGCCCGAAGATGACTCCCCAGCCCTCCCCAAGTACGGCCGCGATGGGGTTCAGCTCGACGAGATGGTGGTGGCCATCACTGTCGAGGTTCGCCCAGACGAGTGCCGCGAAGACACCAACGATCAGGGGGATCGAGAACTCCTGCAGCAGGTTGACGAATCCGGTCTTCTTGTTGCTCAAGGTCCGTGTCTCTGGGCGGGCCGGGGAGCGACTCCCGGCGGTTGGAAGGGGTCTGGGTCGAGAGGATCCCGAGAATCGATCGAGGTACGCGTTCCCAGGATCACCCGCAACGGTCCCGGGGCACTGGGGAAAGTACTTCCATCACACCGGCGGGCTACGAGCACTCCCCGGTTCTCCGCTCGATAGAGGGCGAGACTCTAGCAAGGCTTGCGTGCCCGTTTGAAGCGCCTGCAATCGACTGAGGACTCCGGGAAGTTTCGTGACCTCGGAGCGTCAAGGAGCGATAACCCCGTAAACACGGGCCCTCCGCAGCGTTTGACAGGGAACCTGGATACCTCCTACAGTTCCCCCACCAACACTCGATAAAGGGACCTAACCTAGTATCCACAAACAGGATACACCTATCCACTCGGACCGAAGCGACGCATGAAGGCCCTCCTTAGACCGCTCCTTTCCCTGCTGCTCTTCACACCGCTCGTTCCGGGCCAAGGGAATCAAGCCGGGAATCAGCAAGGCGATCCGGTCGCACCGATTCAGGCGGTCGACGATCACTACGTGCTCAATTTTTCGGAGGACAAGGAGGAGCGCATCTCCCTCGAGTACTTCGTGAAGCTCTGCCAGGAAGCGACCCAGCTGAACTTCACCTACAACTCCCAGACGGAGACGAGCCTGGCCCAGCAATCGGTGGTCATGTTCGGTGAGAAGCGGATCCGCAAGGAGGATTTCTATCCCTTCTTCCAGATCCAGATGTTCATCAACGACTATGTCTGCGTCGAAGTCGGCCCCCCGCACATCTCGATTATCCTGATCCAGAGCCTTTCGAACCAGGCCCGCGGACAGAGCAGCAACATCAAACAGCGCGCGGTCTACGTGCTGCCGGAGAACCTCGAGGACTACGCGGACCAGCCTGCGACACTGATCACCACGGTCCTGCACCTGCCGAACGTCGATGCTCGGACTCTGCAGACCCAGCTGCGCGCGCTGATCACCGACACGACGACCCAGGGCATGATTGCCGCTGGCGAGCACTCGGTCATCCTGCAGGGCTTCGGCAGTTACATCTACTCCCTGGCGAAGCTGCTCGAACTGGTCGACTCGGAATCCGTGGGCGAGGAGGAGATTCCGCCGGTCTTCGACGTGATTCCACTCGAGTTCGCGGCCGCCGAAGACGTCGCCGACCTCGTCGAACAGCTGCTCGAAGCGCAACGCACCTCGAGCCGCACCCAATCCCGGCCGCGATCCGAGGGACAGGGCCCCGGAGGGCTGCTCCAGAACCAGGGCGTCGAGTCACGCATCCTCGTCGACGGGCGAACCAACTCGCTGCTCGTCATGGCCATGCCGGATGAAATGCCGCGCATCAAGGACCTGGTCGCACGGCTCGACGTCGAGGTCGTCGAACCCGAACGCAACTTCCACATCTACAGCCTGGACAACGTCAACGCGGATGATCTGGCTGAAGTCCTCGACAACTTCCTTTCGGACGCCGAGCGCCTCAGCGGTAATACCCAAGGCGGAACCGGCGGTCGGGCCCAGGGCGGCGGCGGTAGCGGCAACAGCTCGCGAACCAGCAACGACGTCGTCGTGGTACCGGACCCCAATTCCAACTCGCTCCTGATCGCGGCCAACAAGACGCGCTACGAGGAGGTACTCGAGCTGGTGCGCCAGCTGGACCAGCGCCAGGACCAGGTGTTGATCGAGAGCGCCTTGATCGAATTGACGGACAATGCGCTCTTCGACCTGGGGGTCGAATGGGCTTTCGCGGATGTGAACGGCGAAGGCGGCTATGGGGTCACTAGCTTTGGCCTCTCCGACATCGTTCTCGATCCCATCAACGGTGAGGCCTCCCGGGTCCCGATGGTGGCCAACGGTATCTCTGCCGGCATCCTCTCGGGCAATGCGGCGAATATCCCGCTCTTGATTTCCGCTGCCCAGAACCGATCCGACACGAACGTCCTGAATATTCCCTCGGTGCTCGTCAACAACAACGGCTCGGCTACGGTCGTGACCCTGGACCAGCAACCGACGACCACGATCACCTCCACGGGGGTCGGCGGTCAGACGCAGGAAAACTTCAACGATTACCAGGACGCCGGTATCACACTCGAGATCTCTCCCTCGATCAGTGCGGCGCGCTACCTGCGACTGGACATCTCGCTGTCCGTCTCGAACTTCACCGCGAGCTTCGCCAACTCGGCCATCCCGCCTCCGCGAGTCACCCGTGAAATGAGCACGCAGGTCAACATCCCCGACGGCGACACGATGGTCATCGGCGGCGTGGTGTCCGACATCTTCCGCGAAGAGCGCGATGGTGTGCCGTGGTTTGCGGATCTGCCGTTGATCGGTCAGCTCTTCCGTCGGGACTCGAAGTCGAACAGCCGCACGACGCTGTACTTCTTCGTGACACCCCACATCCTCCACGACCGTGACTTCGCCGACCTGGCGGAGATCTCCTACCAGAAGAAGCTCGAAGCTGCCGAGGTCATCGGCTCCGACCGGGTGCGCGTCGTCGACCCCACCTTCGGCGCGGACGACACGGCGATCGATTTCGACTCCTTCCAGGTCCCCCTCTATCGCGCTCCCGAGCGCGGCGAGGTGAACGCTGAATCGATCGGCCTCGATGCAATGCGCCGCAACGAGCTCATGCGTAAGGGGGCGAGTTCCGGTGGTGCAAACCGTCCTGGTTCTGCCAGTGCGGAGTCCGAAGGTGGGACGGAGACCCCTTAGTGGCCAAGCTCCACGATCTTCTCATCGATGCGGGAATCCCGCGGGACCGCCTCGAGGAGTGCCGGCGAATTGCCGGGGCTAGTGGTGATGGGCTCGACCGGGTCATTCTGTCCAAGGAATACCTGGCGGAGGAGAAGCTCCTCGAGGTCTACGCGAGGCACCTCGGCTACGAGTTCGTTTCGAATCTGGACGGGACCGCGGTCCCTTCGAGCTTCGTCAACCGCATCCCGGTTCAGTTCACGCGCAACTACAACCTGGTCGCGTTGTCCGAGGACCCCGCGGGACTCGTTCGTGTGGCCACGTGCACACCCCTGGACCCCCAGCCGATGGACGATCTCGCCGCCATGCTCGGGCGTGAGATCGAACCCGTGCTCTCGCCTCGCAACGAGATCACGACCCTGATCGCCCGGGCCTACCGCCACAAGGCGGATGGGGTCGACGAAGCCCTGGCCGACGTCGCCGAGGATGGAGACATCGCCGGACTCGCCGACGAAATCGACGAGGCCGAAGACGTGCTCGACGTCTCGAACAAGGCGCCGATCATCAAGCTGGTCAACACGATCATGTTCCAGGGTTTGAAGTTGCGCACCTCCGATGTGCACTTCCATCCCTACCCGGATCGAACCCAAGTGCGCTTCCGTATCGACGGCATCCTTTATGACATGGATTCGGTACCGCGCAAGGCGCACGAGGCCATCGTCAGTCGCGTCAAGGTCATGGGGCGCATGGACATCGCCGAGCGGCGCCTACCCCAGGACGGTCGGGCCACGATTCGCATCGGCGATGGCGAGGTCGACGTGCGGATCAGTTCCGTGCCGACGTCCAATGGCGAACGTATCGTCATGCGTTTGCTCGACAAGACGGCCAAGCTGCACGAACTGACAGAGATTGGGCTCACGGACGCCAATCACGCGATGCTGTCCGACTACATCACCTGGAGCCACGGCATCATCCTTGTCACCGGCCCCACGGGTTCAGGCAAGACGACGACGCTCTACGGCTCGATGGGCCAGATCGATACCACCCAGAAGAACGTTCTCACGATCGAGGATCCGGTCGAGTACTCGCTGGCAGGCATCTCCCAGGTGCAGGTGAACAACAAGAAGGGCCTGACCTTCGCTGCCGGCCTCCGTTCGTTCCTACGTCAGGACCCGGACGTGATGATGGTCGGTGAGATTCGAGATCTCGAAACCGCCGAGGTTGCCATCCGCGCGGCCCTGACGGGACACCTCGTGTTCTCGACGGTTCACACGAACGACGCCCCCAGCACGATCACACGGATGGTCGACCAAGGGGTCGAGCCGTACCTCGTGGCCAGCTCCCTGATCCTCGTCATCGCCCAACGACTCGTGCGGACGATCTGCAAGCACTGCCGCATCCTCGTTCCAGTGAATGACGAATGGGCCGCCAAGCTGCGCAAGATCGACCTCACGCCCGAGCAAGTCGACCACGAAATCGCCTACGGAGAAGGCTGCGACGAGTGCTTCCATTCCGGCTACGCCGGGCGAACCGCCATCTACGAGTTCATGCCCGTCGATGAGACGCTACGTACGCAGATCATGAATGGCTCGACCGCGACGGATATGAAACGCTCCGCGATCGACCGCGGCATGATCACGCTGCGCATGGATGGCAAAGAGAAGATCATCAAGCGTTCCACGACCCCTGACGAGGTTCTCCGCGTCACACAGCTGGACATGGGCTAACCCGAACGATTCGTCGCACGATGCCGATTTTCGAATACAAAGCCTACGCCCCCGGCGGTGCGACAAGGACCGGAGTCATCGATGCGGATACTCCGCGCGAAGCACGGGTGCGGCTTCGTCGCGAAAACATCCTGGTCAGCGAACTGCGCGTCGCCAAGGGCGGCCGCAAGTCCACCAAGGAAAGGGCGGCCGCACTCGGCAAGGGACCCGGGCTGTTCGAGCGCATCAACTCGATGCGCCAACAGCCGTCGGGACCCACCGGGCGGGATCTGGAAATCGTCGCCGCCCTGACGCGCCAAATGGGAACGCTTCTGGCCGCGGGTATCCCCCTATCGGACATGCTCTCGGCCATCATCGAACAGGCTGAGAATCGTCGCCAGGAAACGATCTTTCGTTCGATTCGTGAACGCATCACGCAGGGCGCGTCCTTTGGTGATGCCCTCGCGGACTACCCGCAGCTCTTCACGGATCTGTACGTCAACATGGTCCGTGCCGGAGAAGCCACGGGCCAGATCGATATCGTCCTGCTACGCCTCGCGGACTTCCTTCAGCGCCAACGCGCTTTGCAACGCAAGGTAGCCTCCGCTCTTACCTATCCGGTCTTGATGGTCGTCATCGGAGCCCTGGTCGTCTCCGTCTTGATGGCTTTCGTCGTTCCCAAGATCACGGACATGTTGAGGGACACGGGACAAGCGCTGCCCGGTCCGACGCAACTCCTGGTCACGATCTCCAACCTGTTCAAGGATTGGTGGATCCTCATCCCGCTGGGAATCGCGCTCACTTCGGTGCTCTACAACCGGGCGTACAAGACCGACAGGGGCCAGCTGGCCATCGACAAGTTCAAGCTGCGTATTCCGATCATCGGCGAACTCCTGCGCAAGAGTGCCATCGCGCGCTTTACGCGCACCTTGGCGACGCTGCTCTCCAGTGGCGTGGCCGCCGTGCGCAGCCTCGAGATCACCGAAACGGTCGTCGGTAACCGCGTTCTCGCGGACGCCACAGCCTATATCCGATCACGGATCCTCGAGGGCACCGACATTGCCACGCCACTGAAGTCCAGCGGTGCCTTTCCATCGGTCGTAGGCTATATGGTCTCCGTCGGCGAGCAATCCGGTGAGCTCGAGCAGATGCTCGATCGGGTCGCGGATGCCTACGACGAGGAAATCGAGGTCGTCACCGAGCGTATCACTGTCGTCCTCGAACCCCTGATGATCGTCGTTCTGGCCGTCATCGTCGGTTTCATCGTCTACTCGATCATCCTTCCGATTCTCAACGTCGGCAACGTCTGAGCCTATTCAAAACTGAGTCTGTCCAATGAATAAATTCCAACGAAGCAACAACCGACGCGAAGGCTTTTCGCTGGCCGAGATGATGGTCGTCGTCGTGATCATCGGCCTACTCGCCGCAACCGTCGGCAAGAAAGTCATCGACCGTCTCTTCACGAGTCAGGTCGGTATAGCCAAAGGTGAGATCAGCCAGATCGTCGATGCCTGCGACATCTACGCGATCGAAAACGGCGGTCGTCACCCCGACTCGCTCGAAGAGTTGATCACGCCCGATGAGAGTGGGGTCACCTATCTGGACCGTGAAACGGTGCCCCAGGATCCCTGGGGTTACGAGTATGGCTACGAACCCCCCGACGGCAGCATCGGCCCCCGCGTCTTCACACTGGGCGCCGACGGCGCACCTGGTGGCGACGGCAAGGACCGGGATTTCGACAACTTCGCCATCAAGAACAACGAAATCTAGATCCCTCTCCCTACCCACAGCCTACGAGGCCCGCAGCCGACAGTCCTGATGACGCCTATCCCGAGTCGAAAGAGCGGCTTCACGCTCATCGAAGTCACGGCCGTCGCACTGGTCTTGGCTTTGATCGCCTCCGCGGTGTTCGTCTCGTGGGAGGCGATGCTTCCGAACCAACGGATGAACACCGCCATCCGGGAACTGTCGGAAACGCTGTACGGTGCGCGTTCCGACGCCATCGCCCGCAACGGCGAGTTTCGAATCTACTACGACATCGACAACAACTCCTACAAGGTGCGCACGCCCTTCCTCATCGGTGGCGGGAAGGCCCTAGTCGAGAATGACGAGGATCGGCTCTGGCAACGCCAACGCAACCTTGCTGAGAGGGACATCGAGATCCTCGAGGTGACCATCGACGATCTCGTCTACAACGATGGAGTCGTGTACGTCCGCTTCGACCCCCTCGGAGCCTCCAATTACCACACGATCGTGCTCTACCAGAAGCGCTTCGACCGCACCTTTACGATCGAAGCGCTGCCGCTGACCGGTGATATCCGCTATCACACCGGGTACTTCCAGCGCGAGCTCGCTGAGGACTCGGACTTTCAATGAAGCAGCCGCTCTGGAGAGTCACAAAAAAGAAGGCCACAGAAGAGAGATGCTCCGCTACGTCCGGCTTCACCTTGGCTGAAGTGGCAGTCACGCTCTTGATCGTCAGCTTCGCCCTGGTCCTGATTCTGCAGGGACTCAGCACCGCCAAGTTCAGCGCGGCCCAGACCCACAACCGCAAGGTGGCCCGCGAGCTGGCCCTCTTGACCCTCGGGCAGGTCGAGTCCGGGCTCTTCTGGGAGGAGCTGGATGGCCAGGGTGACCGGCTCTTTGGAACGTATGCCGAGGAGGGCTACGAGTTCTGGCACTGGGAACTCGGCGTCGGCGAGGACAACCGCCCCGAAGGACAATCCGATCCTACGGAAACTGGCTATTGGGACAACTGGGAGCACGAGCGCGAGCTGGAGCGCGAACGCCTCGCGGACGAGGACATCGACGAGGAGGAGGTCACCGAGCCCTACGAGGAGGTTTTCATCACGGTCTTCTTTCCCAAGCTGGGCGAGTACCCCAATCAAGTAACCATCGAACGCTGGCTCCCCTGGGACCAGGTGTACGGTGAGGACGAAGACGCCGTCGCGGAAGGTGAAACCGACCCGGGAGCAGATCCCTCGCAATGATGCTCCAACGCGCGACCCAACACAGCCGAGAACACGCCGGCTTCACGATCGTCGAGATCCTCGTGACGGTCCTGATCATGTCCTTCATCATGATCTCGATCACCACGATCCTGGGCATTGCCCGCAAGAGCCGCGACACGATCCAGAACATCCAGGAACAGCAACTCGCCGGGCCGGCCATCTTGAACCTGCTCGAACACGATCTGCGGGGCATGCTGACCTACAACATCGACGCCCAGCACTCGGTCCGAGTCCAGGACAGAAACCTATCGGGCTACGACGCGGACACGATCGACTTCGTGACCACCGTCGACAGCCTTCAGCCGTATCGGGAGAGTACCTCCGAGGACTTCCGACGCGCGGACATCAACGAGGTCGGCTACCGCCTGCGCCTGAATCCGGCGGACGACGAATTCCTCGAGCTGTACCGGCGCGAGGACTTCGGGGTCGACGATAAACCCTTCGACGGTGGCAGCTACGGCCTGCTGCACGATCGGGTCAAGGGCCTCGACATCCAGATCTACGAAGAGGACGGCCCCGACGCCGAGCCCGTGGAGTCCTGGGGCGACGTGGGTGACGAGTACACGGGCGTTCCAGCTCGCATCGAGATCGAACTGACGGTGGAGATGGCCCCGAAACTGACGAACGAGCAGCTGATCATCGATCGCCGCACGATCACCTACAAGCGCGTCATCCGCCCGTCGTCCAGCCTGCGCATGGTGCAGGACACAGCGGTCGTCCCGATCGTCCCGGTCCTGGTCCCAGCCACGGCTCCCACGCCTTCCGACCCGCCCACGGGCGGTTAGGGTTCCTTCTAGGGCTACAGGGCCTTACCGAGGGTGGCCGCCCCGCCCGTGTACTGACGTAGCACTTCGGGCACATGCAGCGTCCCGACGGGCTGCTGGTGGTTTTCCAGGAGCGCGATCAGGATTCGCGTGCTGGCCGCAACCGTGTTGTTGAGCGTGTGGCAGATGCGCACCTTGCCCTCCGCGTCACGATAGCGAAGCTTCAAGCGCCGGGCCTGATAGTCGTAGAAGCGCGAGGCCGAATGCGTCTCGCCGTAGTTCCCGCGTGCAGGCATCCAGGTTTCGATATCGAACTTCTGCACATGCGGCACGCCGAGATCGCCGCCGCAGACGTTCACGACTCGGTACGGCAACTCGAGGGCCTGCAACACCTCTTCGGAGTTTTGCAGGATGGAATGATGATGCGCGATGCTGTTCTCGACGTCGGCCACGTCGATGACGACCTGCTCGACCTTCTGGAACTGGTGCACCCGATAGATGCCCTTGGTGTCCTTACCGTACGTCCCGGCCTCCCGGCGATAGCAGGTCGTCCGCGCTACGTAGCGCTTCGGTAGCGCATCCAGGGGCAGGATCTCATCGGCATGCAGGGCCGTGACAGGCACTTCGGAGGTCCCGGCGAGATAAAGCTCATCGCGATCATCGGTGCGGTACGTTTGCTCCTCACCCCCGGGGAAGTAACCCGTCCCCACCAGGGGTTCGCGCCGCAGGAGCATCGGCACGCTGAGGGGGACGAAGCCCTTCTTCAGCATGTGCTCGAACGCGAACTGCATCAGAGCGGACTCGAGCAAGGCCAGGTCCCCTATCAAGACGTAGTTACGACTGCCCGCCAGCCGTGCTCCGGCCTCGATGTCCAGCCAACCCTGGGCCGTGGCGAGATCCACGTGGTCGCGCGGCTCGAAGTCGAAGGCCGGCGGTTCGCCGACCTTGCGCAACTCGACGTTCTCGGTGTCGTCCTTGCCCTCGGGCACGGCTTCGTCCGGGACGTTCGGAATGACGAGCTGCAGCTCGTGGATCTCCGACTCGATCGCGCCGAGGGTTTCCTCGAGCCCTTTCAGTTCTCCTTTGAGGGTCTTCTGGGATTCCAGGATCTGTGCGCGTTCCTCGGGGCTGGCTTTGCCCATCGCCTTGCCGGCGCTCTTCTGCCGCGAGCGCAGATCGTCTACCTGCTTGCCCATGGAACGCCGCTCTTCGTCGAGGGCGATCACACGGTCGACGTCGCAGGCGATGCGTTTCTTCTTCGCCCCGGCCTTGACGAGCTCGGGGTTCTCGCGAATGAATTTCAGGTCGAGCAAGGAGGCGTCCTATTCCTTCCAGTCGGAGGTGATCTTGCCGAACAGCTTGTTCTTCTTCTGGAAGAGCTGAACCTCGACGTCCCGGCCCTTTTTGTCCTTCTTGATTCCCTCTGCAAGCTGCGGGAACCAGAAGACGCGATAATCGTTGTTGTGGTCGCCGATCTCTTGCTGGTTCACGACCGGCTTCATCTTCGCTTCGGATTTGCCCTTCTTGGAGCCCTTCCTGCGAATGAGAACCTCGGGTTGGGCCACGCAGCCCCAAAGGCGCTGATAGGCCTCGCCGTTCTTGCCGGTGACATACACGGTATTGCCTTCGACGGAGACCTGCTCCTCATCCTGGTTGACCCGGAAGTCGAACCCGAAGGGCCCGCCCAGCCGGAGCGTCTCCGTCTTGCCGGCTTCGACCGTCCATGAGCGCATGCTGGGGGTCGGAAGCATCAAGGCCTTCATCATCGAACGGCGCTTGCCCTTGCTGATCTGACCGCAGAGAAGCTTGTAGCTGCCGGCGGGAACCTGGGTGCCTTTCTTCTCGATGCGGTAGTAGCAATTCTCGAGGCTTCCGCTGCCCTGGACGATCACCCAGTCGGCGGAAACACCCTTCATGCTGAGCTTCAGCGTGGCGGACTCGACGTCGGCCCGGGCGACCAGGATGTCCGAGCTCTCCTCGTTGGCGACCAGCTTGTACCAGTCCTCCCCGACCTTCACGAGCTCGGTCCACGGCACCGCGACCTTGGAATCCCCGATGACAAGCGTATCCACGTCGGGCTGGTAAAACTCCTCGACGGTGCCCATGCGACCCCAGGTCAGGGGCGGGCTGCCGTACTTGCCGTCGCAGTTGTCGTCGATCAACCGAATCTGAGTCTCGTTGATCATGCCGACCAGGCTGCCCGCTCCCGCGATGTAGATCTGCAGGGAGGCGTCCGTGGGCCCGAGGTTGAACGTGTTGCCCTGGTAGAGGTCACGCTCGAGGCCGATCGTCGCGAGGAAACCCCACTTGCGTCCCTCGAGCTCGAACTGGACCGGCACGATCTTGCCGCCCAGGGGAATGGGGACGTCACCCTCGCCGTCCCCATCGGTGTCGATCGCGGCCTTCGACGCCGAGGTGCGCAGGATCTTCGGCGAGCGGTCCTTGCCCAACGAACCGATGATCGCGCTCGAGCCCTTCTTCGCCAGCCAGATTGCCGGCCACATCTGATAGTTTTCGTCGCCGATGTAGATCGGGCGCTTCAAGGCTCCGATGGAAGAGACCATATCGAAACTGGCGTTGATAGGCTTCAGCTGATACTCGGGATTCGCCTCGGCCTTGGCCTTGGCTCGCGCCTCGGGCCCCTTGGACGGATCGCCGTAGCCGTCGTACTCGAGCTGATCGAAGCGCACCTTGATCTGCTTGAACGCATCGCCGTGCAGCTGCAGCGAACTCCAGGCTTCGATGAACTTGCCCCACGCCTCGCAGGCTAGTTTGAGTTTCGCGGTGCCTTTGGGACGGTGCTTTTCATCGAAGCTGTACCCGGCGCTGCGATAGCACGTCGCCGCCATGAAGGCGTCTCCGAGCGTTCCGAAGTTGTCCCCCATGGATGCCAATTGACCGCCCAGGTCCGTCAGACGAGGCCCCTGCTTGGCGGCTGCGGCTTCTGCGAAGCTCGCGTTCATTGGATAGAACTTCTCCAGCAGTTCCTTGTGCTTCCTCTTGTACTCCCCCCTCAGCGTCAGTGAATAGAGCCGGTACATGTCATCCGCGAAGGAGGACTTGTGCGCTTTGCGCCATGCCGTAGCCAGCGCACTTTGCTGGTCCTCGAGTTTGTCGCTGCTTTGACGTCCGATCTCCTGGCACACGAAGACGATGGTGGTAATCGCCTGGTCGTAGTGCTTCCTGACCAGCGTTTGCATCTCGGCCTTGTCATTGATGCCGCGGGCCTGTTCGAACAGCTTCATGAACTCGCTGTCGAGCTGCGCGCTCGGCGACGGGGACAGGCCTAGGAGAAGGAGGAGGCAGGGGAGAATCGTGGACAGTCGCATCACTCGGAACTACGCCCCGTAAAAGGACGTGCAAGAAGACTCGGGTTCTAGCCTCTCATCCTAGCGCCGAAGCGCCCCGAGGCTACCCGCGGGCCCTCCGTTGCCTTTTGGGTGGCCCTCTGGGCCCGCCCTAGCGCCGCCTGGAAGCCCGCTTCAGAAAGTCCTGTTCGGCCCTCGAGAGGGACTGAATGCCATCCCGGTGGATCTTGTCGAGGAGCCTCTCGACGCGCTTCTGAACATCGGTCTCACGTTGCGCCGCGGCATTGGCTCGCCAACGGTCCAGGCCCTCGATCGGATCCCGGTAGATCCAACCCTTGCGCACGAAGAGAAACCCCATGGCGGCCCCCGCCAGGTGAGCAAAGCGCGCGACGCCTCCACCCATGCCCTGGAACGAGAGGATCTGGCCGTAGAGGTCGATGGCTACCAGGATGACCGCCAAGGTCTTCAGGGTCAGGGGGAAGATGATGAAGATGATCCGCGTCTGGGGTCGCAGCGTCGCCGCTGCCACCACCACCGCCAGGGCACCGCCCGAGGCCCCGAGAATCGCCGCGTCATCACCCAGCGCGAGACCCAGCATCAACTGAGCGAATCCCGCGACGACCACCGAGGCCAGGTAGAAGAAGAGGAAACGTCGCCCTCCGACGATGCCCTCGACCATCGTACCGAGGAAGTACAACATCATGAGATTCATGATGATGTGGAACGGATCCGCCAGGCTGTGCATGAAGCCGTAGCTCAGCAGTTGCCAAACAGGCAGGAGCGGAAACCACTGCTTCCACACCCCGGGATCGAGGGCGAACATCCGTATCAGGAAATCAACGCCTCCTGAGGAGAAGTTCAGCAGTAGCTGGACGACGAAGACAGCCAGATTCGCGAGGCAGAGCTTCTTGACGATGGGCGTTATGCTGGGCATCGCGAATTGCATGCCCCCTCCGCCGCCACCGCCGGCTCCCGAATACGGATCCTGGTACTGGGAAGACACGCCTTCTTCCGCCTCCGCTCAGACCCCTTCCGAGGGGCTCAGGGTTTCCCAGGCCACGCCGTTTTGACGGGCGGCCGCAAAGGCGGTGTTCTGGAGCAGCATCGCAATGGTCATCGGCCCGATCCCGCCTGGAACTGGAGTCACGGCGGCAGCGACGCTGCGCACCTCGCTGAAGGCCACGTCCCCCACCAGGCGGCCGTCGTCGCCGCGGTTGATGCCCACATCGAGCACGGCGGCTCCGGGCCGGACCCAGTCGCCGCGCACGAGCCCGGCTCGCCCCACGGCCGAGATCAGGATATCCGCCTCGCGGGCGACGGCCGCCAGGTCGGGGGTGCGCGAGTGGCAGATCGTCACCGTGGCGTTGCGGCGCAAGAGCAGCGCCGCCACGGGCTTGCCCACCAGGCTCGAGCGACCGATCACGCAAGCCCGTTTGCCCTCGATGGGGATGGAATAGCGATCGAGTATCTCGATGCAGCCCGCCGGCGTGCAGGGCACCAGCCCTGGCTCGTCACGCCACAGCGCGCCAACGTTCGCGGGGTGCAATCCATCCACGTCCTTCTCCGGATCGATCCCGTGCAGCACCGTTTGGACGTCGATGCCCTTCGGCAGAGGCAGCTGGACGAGAATGCCGTTCACAGAAGCGTCCTGGTTCAAGCGTTGCACCAGGGACAGAAGCTCTCCGGTCGAGGTGCTCGCGGGAAGCCTGTGGGTCTCGACCTCGAAACCGGCTCCAACCGCAGCCTTGTCCTTGTTCCTCACGTAGACCTGGGAGGCCGGGTCCTCGCCCACGAGCACGACGCTGAGCTTGGCCGTAAAGCCCCTGGCTTTCAGCCCTACAATGCGCAGGGCGACCTCGGAACGCACTTGTTTGGCCGTGGCCTTGCCGTCGAGGATGCCCGGCTTGTCGATCTCGATCATGGTGTGTGTCGGCAGATTGTCGGGGCTTAGTAGCTGCGCTCGGTCACGAAGTCGGTCAGGCCGAAGAGCGACTGTCGGGCCGGGGAATCGGGGAGCTTGCGCAAACCCCGCAGGGCCGCGTCGAGCAGCGTACGCGCGCGCGCCTGGGCAAATGCAATCCCCGGTCCCAGGTCGCAGGCCTCGCGCAGGAGCAGCGCTCGTTCCTTCAACTCAGGGAGCGTATAGACGTCGCGGATCGCGGCGCGTTGCGCTTCGTTCGCAAGGGAATAAACGTGCAGCACGGGCAGTGTTATCTTGCCGTCTTCCACATCGGTTCCCGCACTCTTGCCAAGCCCCTGGGTGCTGCCGGTGAGGTCGAGGCAGTCGTCGATGATCTGGAAGGCCAAGCCCAGCTTCTGGCCGAAGGTCTGCAACTCGTCGCCGACGAGCTCGTTTCCTCCGGGATACCGTGCGCCAAGCTCACAAGCCGCACCGTAGAGGATCCCCGTCTTGGCCGAGGCGATCTTCTCGTAGCTGGTCTGCGCCATCTCGAAGTCGTAACGCCGTGTCGACTGCTCGATCTCGCCCACGCAGATACCGCGCGTCGTCTCGGCCAGCATGCGACTGGCGAGGCGCGACGAGAGGTCGGTCGACAGTGCGAAGGCGCGGGCGTAGAGGAAGTCGCCCAGGAGAACCGCGATCTGGTTGTCCCAACGCTCGTTGACGCAAGCCACCCGACGGCGGACGCTGGCGCCATCGAGAATGTCGTCGTGCACCAACGTCGCCAGGTGAATCATCTCGACGATGGCCGCCACCGAGGCGTGTTCGTCGGTCGTGTTTCCGGTAGCCTCGCCGACCAGCAGCACGAGCGCAGCTCGTAGCTGCTTGCCGCGAAAACGACGGACGTGCTCGGTCATGTCACTGACCGCCGGGGAGGCCTCTTGCAGCTGGTCCGCCAGGACGGCGCGCATGCGTTCCATCCCCTCGGCAACAGGCTCCAAGAACTCGGAAAGGGCTTCGCGGGAGCTCTTCATGGCATCGCTCCCCCTTCGCGGAGGAACTCGGCGGGCGAGTTTACGTTCCGAGCCGGCTCATCCACCCCCAGCTCGGGAGGAAGTTCGCTTTGATTGAGGAAAGCCACTTTGAGCTCGCCGTATCCGGCGTGGAACGATATCAGCCGGCGTTCGCCATTCCTGAGCGCGCGCAGCATCGGTTCGCGGCAGGAAGTGGCGTAGACAGCCAGGAGGGGCTCCAGGCCGCGCTCCGTGGCGAAAAGGCAGGCATCGGCACCGCGCTCTCGCATGCGCGCCTCCAGGGCGCGGAAGAGCTCTGGAGTCACGCCCACGATGTCGACCGCCAGCACCGCCACGTGGGCCGGGGGTTGCTCTGGGAAGGCCGATATCACCGCATGGAGCCCTGCCAAGGGGCCGGCGCGGTGGCCGTATTCCGTGTCCGGCGGATCCAGGACCAGGCGCAGGCCGCGGTCCCCATAACGCTCCTCGGGACCACAGGCGAGAAGCACCTCGTCACATACCTCGGCCAGGCAGGCACTGGCGCGGTCGAGCAGAGCCCGACCCTCGAGCTCCAGGAGCGCCTTGTCGCGGCCCATCCGGCGACTCTCACCGCCGCAGAGGACAGCTCCGTAGAAGGGAGTCCGCTTGCCCTGGACTCTCGAATTCAGACCGGGGTTCGTGCCGGATTTCACGAGGATCTATGCCTGCGAAGGTACGCCGGATTGCTTCCGACTACTCGGGACCGTCCTTCTTGCCCTTGTCCGCGTCCTGCTTGTCTCCGCCGTCCTTTTCCCCCGCGTCAAGCTGCTCGGGATCGTCCTTCAAGCCTTGCTTGAACTGGGTGATGCTGCTTCCCATGGCCCGGGCCAGCTCCGGCAGCTTGCGCCCGCCGAAAATCAGGAGCAGAACCGAGGCGATCAGCATCATCTCCCAGGGACCGGGCATTCCGAAGGCCAGCATGTTCATGTCGTCGTAGGGGTTCTCGGGCAAGAGACCTAGAGCCATTCTAGCCCTGGATCCACCGGGTTCCCGATCGTGAACGAGGAAATGGCCAAAAACGGCCTGCCCACGGCAAAACGGGTCCGGATCCGGGGCCTAGAACCCGACTCCGCCAAAGCGGACGCCCGAAAGCTCGGCCATTTCGCGCTTCCAGGTCGTCGTGCGGGCCGTGACGGAGAGCTTAGCCCAGGGGATCGACACCGCGCGAGTCGGGCCTCGCAACGAGGGCGGCCTCCTCGTTGGCACCTGCGGAAGAACGATCGTGTCTTCGCAGGAATACCAGCGAAAAGAGCGCGGCGACACCGGTGACCCGGGCCCCACGGCGGGCATTCTCGGCACCGATGCGGTAGGCGCGTCGCCACTGCCCCATGATCGTCCCCCAGGCCTGGAAGACATTCTTGTCGGGGTCGTACGCGTCTCCCGCTTCCGACGTGACGCCGTTCAGTTCGATGATCTTGAAATCCCCTCTGCGCAAGGCCTTCTCGTCCGGGCTCTTCACGTCGAAACGACCGAAGTGGAAGCCCGGGATCGAACCCGCGACGCGCTCGAGGGCCGCTTCTAATTCGGGTGTTCGTACGGCTTCGCCGTCGGAAAAGCGCGTACCCCGGCAATGCGAACCGATGTCCCCGAGCAGCACCGTTTCGCCCGCAGCCGGGACCAGCTCGAGGCGATCCTTGTTCTTGTCGAGCAGATATGGCGCTTGGGCTACGGTGCGTTTGTCGCGCAAGATCAGGACTCCCAGGGCGTGCTGGCCGTCGCCGACGACCCGCGGCAGCGCTTTCTTGGTGATGGAGAAGATCTCGCCTTCTTCGGCTTCTGCTTCGCGTGAATAGAAGAGCCCGTACTCCACCCCGGGAAGGAACTCCTGGAGGATCCAGGTACCCCTCGTGGGGTCACTGGAGACGGAGCCCACCCTTGAATTAGCGAAGGCCTCCTCGAGTTGCGCTTCGTCGCTCAGCACGCGCACGCCTGCCCCACGCTCGCCCACGTCGGGCTTGATAACGATCGGGAAGTCCAGCGTGTGCTCCTCCATGAAAGCTCGGGCGCAGCGCATGCGTTCACTCGGCGAAGCGGCCGCAGACAACGTCTCCATGGCAGGCACGACTTCGGGCCGGACGCGGGCGATCCCTTCGAGGATGTCGGTCTTCGATTCACCGATCACACCCGAATGGGGCATGCCCGGGTTGACCGCCGTAAAGGCCAGGAACTTGCGCTCGACCAGCCCGCGCCAGGCGCAGTAGGCGACGATCGGGATGTAGAACGCCCACAGGGGCCAGAACTCATAGTGCCGCACGCGCTTCCACTTCCCGACCATTTCCCCACGCCCACGCCGGCTGAGCAGCGGACGCACGAACTTCACCATCACGAAGACCACCGCTAGCGTCACGACCAAACCCATGAGCAGGTTCTCTTCCAGGAAGCGCACGCGATCGGTCAATGCACCTCCGATCCGACCTGAGACCCAGACGAGAATCGGAGTCCACAGGATGGCCGCGAGAGCGAACCACAGCGAGAAGCGCCAGAAACTCGTGCGCAGAATGCCGCTGGCAAAGTACGTGGGCAGCCGAGCCCCCGGCAGGAAGCGCGACAGAAAGATCACCAGCGGTCCACGACGCTCCAGCCAGGCGGAACTCCTCGCGACCCGCTCCTCGCTGAGAAACCACTTGAGAGGCGCGCGATGCAACGTGCCGCGCCCGATCCAGCGTCCCGCGAGGAACAGCAGCACGTCGCCGATGTAGATGCCGAGGATGCAAGCGATCACGCCGGGTACGAAGCCGATGCGTCCCTGCCCGACCAGCGCCCCCACGGCGATGCATGTCAGGTCTTCGCTGACGAGCGTCGCCAGTGCGATCAGGATGCCGAAGAAGACCAACCCGAACCCGGAGACCGCCGGGACGGCACTGGGATCGAATGCTTCCTGGGAACGGGCGATGCGCTCCGCTGCAGCCGTCGAACGCGTGGTTGCGGTGCCGGCTTCGACTCGATCG
The DNA here is from genome assembly GCA_965662355.1 of Planctomycetota bacterium. Classification (GTDB taxonomy): domain Bacteria; phylum Planctomycetota; class UBA1135; order UBA1135. The sequence continues at coordinate 24,709 of CBFIHP010000008.1, forward strand.
AAAAAGTCGTCGAGGTACTTGCCCGCGGCCTCGGCTTGCTTGAAAGCAATGAAATGGCCGCCATCGAACAGTGTGAGCTCCGCCTGGGGCACGATGCGTTCATGCTCTAGAGCGGCGGCGATGGGCACAAGCACATCCGTGGGACCGTGAAGAATCGCGAGGGGCCCCTGCCAGGCCTCCAGCATCCCGCGCAGGGGCCGTTGGTCGGTATCGAAGAAGTTGCGCGCGTACTGCACCGACAGGATCGACTGATCCAGCAAACCGAAGTGCGGGAAGAGCTCGTGCAGACCCCACAGCGCCGACAGCTGCAGCCCATGGATCAGGTGGTTCAGGTCATAGGCGCCCAGGAGCTCGTGCTCTTGCACCCCGATCGCGGCGAGCAGGGTGAGCGATTCGATGCGCTCGGGGCAGAGCTCGGTCAACGCGATCGCAACGCCTCCGCCCATGCTGAAACCGACGACGTGGAAGCGATCGATGCCCAGCTCGTCGCACATCGCGACCACGTAACGCGCGTGGGCATAGATCGAGTAGTCGGGGACATAGCGCGTGGTGCGCCCGAAGCCCGGCAAATCGGGCCGCACCGTGGGCCGCTTCACGCCCAGGACCTCGGCCACCCCCGCCAGGTCGTTGCGCCGGCCGGGGCTGCCGTGCAGAAGCACCACCGGCATATTGCCGCCGGGGGCCCCGGGGTCGCCCGGGTCGCCAGAAAGCCGGGGCCCGAACTCCTCGAGCACGATCTTGGCCTTGTCAGGGTATTCGCCCAGGGTGTCGGGGTTGTCGTACAGGCCGTCCCGGTCGAACAACGGCACCTCGACCGCGTGAAGAAACGAACCCGGTTCGATGAAGTCCGGCTGGCCCCGCAGGGCACGCAGCAAGTGGGAAGCGCCCAGGAGCAGAGCGAACAGGATCACCCCGTCCCGCAACCGCGACCGGGGGCGCTTCTTCACGGGTTCGCGGTCTCCCCGGTATGCAAAGCAAGCAGCGCGGGTTCACCAAAGGGCTGGGTGCAGAGGGGCCCGTCGGCGTAGCGCACCTGGGCCACGTCCTTGTCGACGTGAATGTGCGTGGCACTGACGGTCGCGGCATCCGCCCGATGCATACACACCGAGAACGGGCCGCGCTCGGGAGAGTGGCTGGCGTGGAAGAGCTCGAGCAGCTCGGAGTCCAGCGCACCGTGTCGGCTCTCGAGATCACGAAACTGTGCACTCCGCTCCAGGCGCACACCTCCAGCATCGAACGACGACGAGCACAGGGGCGGTTCGACGATCGAGCTCTGCAGCTCGCTTCCGTCCCAACGATGGCCGACGGGTTCACGACCCGGCGCGAAGGCCATCAAGTGGAAGCCCCGATACCGCCTCAGGTCCATGGCCACGAGCTGTGCTCGCACCGCCTCCTGGGTATCCGCAGCCAGGAGATCCTGCACCAGGAGGCCGCGACTACGCGGGGTTCCGGCGCCGCCGCTGACCTGTGTGACATCAGCGGCTTCGACGTCCCAGGCATTCAAGAGCCCGATGCTCACTCCGCAGTCGTTCACACCGATCCAGGTACCACCGGCGTCCGCGTCCTTGGGTGCGAGCGCAGCTCTCCCCTGGACGTGCAGCGTGCGGGGTCCGGAGGCACGCAAGCGCTCATTGCGCTCGTCTCGGTTAAAGAAGAGCTCGTAACCGTCCGGTCGGATCAGCCAACTAGCGGTGCACACCGCCCCTCTTCCCTCCAGTAGGAAAGTGTCGCCGGCGCAACGCCAAACTCGGGCCCCGGATCCTCGCCACAGTGACGGAGCGTCATGGCGATGAGGGCGTAGTGATGAATCGTGTGGCTCATGACGAGATTGAACTCGCGGCCCACACTGGAGCGCACCCAGCACACCTCGTCGGGCGCACCGTCAGGCTCTGCCGCGGACGCAGCGGGAGGTGCATCCATGCGTACGCACAGCTCCGTCTCCAGAGCCAGACCTTTGCGGGCCAAGGAAATGACCTTCGCCTTCAGATCTTCCAGTTCAGCGAGCGCCACCTGCGGGTCGTTCTCGATGGCGATGTCGCGTTCCCGTGCGTCGTAGTCGATGCGCCCGGTCGGCAATCCGTTCACCAGCGCGCGAACGAAGTCGAGGCAATGGCGAAAGTGCGCCCCCAGTCCGGCCGTCGATAGCGGCTCTGGAACACGGACATAGAACTCCCGTGCGTCGGGACGCTCGGCCAACCCGGCGATCAGACGGGCTCCTTGGTCGAGCACGTCGATGAGGGGGCGGATCAGGTGGGGGTGGTCAGACATGCCTCGGTGGGGTCCATCGTGGGTCGGAACAACCCTGTCACCGCGCGATGAAGTTTCGCGGCCAGGGCTTTTCGATCGGGGTCGGCGATGGGTTCGGGGCCGAAAGCGACGGTCACGTCGAAGCTCGGCATGCTCAACAGGTTAAGGAGATGAGGGCCCAGGTTCATCTCTCCCCACCAACAGACTGAAATATATGCGGGTTTGTACCCGGGGGGAGTCCGGTAGTGCAGGGCGGCGTATCCGACCGGAATTCCGCCCTCCGCGGCCGGTTCCAGCAGGGAAGAGCGAAAAGGCAGGACCTCCGCTCCCTGGGTGCTGGTGCCCTCGGGAAAGAGACACAGATTTTGCCCGTGGGCGATTCGCTCGCGCATTTGTGAGGCGATTTTCACGAGCTCGCGCTTTCGCCCCCGATCCAGAAACAGGGTTCCGGCACTCCGGGCAGCGATGCCCATACCGGGCCAGTCGGCGACCTCCGCCTTGGAGACGAACCCGGTTCCGGTCACCGCCCCGAGCACGATGATGTCCAGGTAGGAGAGGTGGTTCGAAACGAGGAGACCACGGTGGGGCGTCCCCTCGACATGAACGCGGATCCCCGCCGCTCGGACGAGGGCACGCCCCCAGTTGCGCGTGCAGAACCCCCGCCAGCGCCCGAGCGCACTCGGACCGAGGGCCCGTGCGGGAAAATGCCCGAGCACCAGTGTGAACCAGGCTCCAAACGTCCCCAGCACGACCAGGAACAGTCGGCCGAACATGCGAACTCGGTTCATGAATCGAGGACAGGGGACTCGAGGCCGTGAAAGAAGAAGCCACGGAGCTTGCGGGGGATGGTCTCAAGATCGAACACGACGAAGAAGTCGATCGTACCGAAGTCCGCATCGATCGCCGGAGGCCCACAGGACTTGGCGCCGTAGCGCAGGTACGTGTGAAACAACTTCGGCGTTTCGATCGAATCGAGGGCGACCGAATCCGGCGGTCGGGCTCCGCAGGAGTGCATGGCGTGGGGATAGACCTTGAAGTCATCGTGCACGTAGCCCGTGCGATCGAGCTTGCGCTCCATGGCCCAGCCCTCTTTCGGGTCCTGGGACGTCAGGGAACAGCAACCGAAGAAGTAGCGCTTGGAACTCCAGACCAGATAGGAAGCCAATCCACGCCACAGTGCGAAGAGTGCCGTTCCGTTGCGATGCTCGCGCAGGATGCAGGCACGGCCCAGCTCGACGCTGTCACTGATCATCGTGTCCGGCAGATGCGTCAGATCGAACTCACCGTCGCAGTAGAAGCCGCGCCCCTCGCGCGCCATCTCGGAGGTCATCAGTCGGTAGGTACCGACCACTTGATCCAGCTTGCGGTCGATCAGGAGCAGGTGATGGCAGTAGGCGTCGAAAGGGTCGCGGTCAAAGCCGCTCTCCTCCGAGGACGCCAAGCCCTCCTCGAGCTCCACGTTGAACACCTCGAAACGCAGCTTTTGAGCCGCCTCGCGGTCCTCCTCGGTGCGCGCGAAGCGAACATCGTAAGGGCCCTCGACAAGCTCCAGAATGCCGTGGGGATAGGGCACCCCGGCGAGCTCTTCACGGAACTCGTCCTGCGGGGGTTGCCCCAGTCCCTGGGTTTTCGGTTTGTCGTTCACGTTCCTCACTCTAGCCTGCGAAAGCCCCCCGGATCGGCACGGAGGGCCAGTAGATCCCCGTAGCGTATGACTTCTCCCTTGATTTCCAGCGGCTCGGACACGAAGTCGAGCACCTCCCGGTTCACGGGCTCGCCCGTGGGCGAGAGCAAAAGCAGGTAGCGCGCGTTGCCCTGGCCGTCTCTGACCCAGAAAACCGGCGCTATCCCGCCCGAGATGCAGCGCATGGCAGAGGTCCGGTGGGACTTCGAAAAACCGGGGTTCATGACCCCGAAAAAGCACTTGCTGTCGGCGATCGTGCCCCGCAGCGTGTATTCGCCCAGGGATTCCGGGGTCGCCTTGGGCAAGGGTTGTCCGGGCCTGGCCTTTTCGATGGGGCCCTGCGCTACCTCGATCAGGGTCTGGCCGTCGCGGTAGATCAGGGTCCCCTCGAGGAGCACGCGCTCTCCGACGTGGGCCAGGACCATCTCGGCGGCCCCGAACTTCCCGACCGCGACCAGGGGGTACTCCGAGGAGATCGGATACTCGCCCGCTCCCCAACTAAAACCCCGCAGACGAAAGCGCGTCCCGCATACTCCCGAACCGAAAACACCGAATCAAACTCTCCAGTCGAGGAAGCGTCCGCCTGAGACCCACGTAATGTCGAAACCGCTTCAATAGCGGCGCCGGCTGGCGCGGTTGGTCCGGGTCGAATTCCCACGGGTGCAGGTAGAAGGCCGCCGGCCGACCGGCTCTATCCAGGGAACGGATCGCAGCCCGCGTGACGACACCCGGCAAGAGTCGAAAGTAGCCGCCACCTCCCACCGGCATGTTGCGACCGAAAAGGCGGAGTGTGGCCACGGGGAACTCGAGGATGGAACCGCCGTCGCGTTCGACCCGACTGATGCCGGGTTCGAAGTCAGGCACGCCGTATACCGGATGAGTGATCGGATGGATACTGGAGTCGTATCGATAACCCCGCTTGCAGAGCACGTCGAAGGCCCAAAACGTCTCGCGGGTCAACGTGAAGGTCGAAGCACGAAAGCCGGTGGGCCTGGGAGCCCCGGCCGCCATCAAGATCTCCTCGGTCTTCGCCAGGTCCTCGTCCAACCTGTCGGGATCGAGATCACCGAGAAAGAGGTGCTCGTAGCCGTGACTGGCGACTTCGTGTCCCCCATCGAGACAGCGCATCACGAGATCAGGACGACGCTCGGCGACCCAGCCCAGAAAGAAAAAAGTAGCCTTCGTATCGCAGCGCTCGAGCAGAGCAAGGATGCGCTCCATCCCGATGTCGATACGCGAGGGCACGTCGTCCCAATCCTCCTTCAGGAAACGCTCGCGCAGGTTGGCGACGTGGAAGAACTCCTCGACGTCGAACGACAGTCCGTGAACGACGCTCACACCACCCCCTTCAGCCCCTGCACGGCTTCCACGACACGCCGCGCGTTTGCACACCATGTCAGATCCTTCTCCTCGATAGTACGACGCGCCGACGACCCCAGACGCCGGCGTAACTCGGCGCCGGTACCCAGCTTGACGAGCGCATCGGCCATGGCTTCGTGATCGCCGGGAGGAATCAACAGGGCATCCATGTCATGGGTCAAGACCTCGCGTAGGTTCGGTTGATCCGGAGCGATCACCGGAAGCGAGGCCGCCATGTACTCGTGCAATTTCAAGGGCGAGGCGTATGCATTGATGGCGGGAATCAGGGCCACGTCGAAGGCGTTCAGGAGCCGCGGGATATCCGCATGGGCTTTCGAACCGCAGAAGAACAGACGCTTGGAGAGGCCGCGCTCGGCCGCTTCGCGTTCGAGTTCTTCGCGCGCAGGTCCGTGTCCGATCAGGGCCAGGACCGCGTGTTGCAGATCGGGATGTTCGAGGGCGCGCAGGCAGACGTCCAGGCGATGCCAGGGCCGGTAGTAGCCGACGAATCCCAAGACGAGAGGTTCTTCACCTCCCACACGGCTCAATCCCAGCTCTTCCAGGGCCGCCTGCCGTGCAGCGGCGGGGTCGTCGAAGCGGTAGCGTTCCAGATCGACGCCGTTTGGCGTCACCAGGATGCGTTCGCGCTCGACCCCGTGCTCGACCAGCATGTCCGCCAGAACCTCGGTCACGGCGCACACACGATCCGCGGCGCAGAAGATGAAGTCCTCGAGACGTTTCGCCAGACGGGGAAACGAAAGTCCACGGGTCTTCTGCAGCTCTAGCACCATCGGCGAGTTGACCTCGAGGACCAGCGGCTTGCGCAAGCGCCTCGCCACCTGCACACCCGCCGCGTTCCCGAAAGCGTAGCGCTCATAGAGAAAATCCGGCTCGAAGAAGGCAGCCTCCTTCAACAACGCTTGCTTGGCGACAGCGTTGTAGCCGTACTCGGCCAGCTCGCGGGCGAAGCGCGGTAAATGCGTGACCCAGCCCCATTTCGAGCCTTTGGGTCTGGAAGCGCCGTTCGTCCCCGGATCGCTCGCCTTCTCGGTGGCCCGCTTGACCAGCGAAACTTCATGGAGCTCGTGGCCGAGGCCTTCGAAGGCGCCGGCCAAGGCGCGAATATGCACCGCCTGGCCGTCCTCGGCCTGGGTTCGGTGGTGATAGAGGATGCGCACTAGGAAGACTCCCCCAGCGCCTGCTGCAGACAGTTCTCCAGCGCGTCGAGACTGTTCTTCCAGGAAAGGTGCTCGACCATCCCCCGCAGCTCAGCGGGCTCGGGGGGTGAATCCAAGAGCGCTCTCAGTTTTCGGCCGAGAATCTCCGGGTCGCGCGTGGTCGACAGCATGCGCTCTTTTTGTCCTTGCAGAAGCTCGGCCGTGCCCCCTGCTGCTGTCGCCAGCACGGGCCTCCCCGAGGCCAGGGCTTCCAGAACGACATTCGGACGCCCTTCCCGTCGACTCGTCAGGAGCAAAGCGTCGGCAGCGCCGTACCAACTGGCGAGCTCGCTGGGTTGCACCTCGCCGATCACACGGACGCGTTCGCCCAGCCCCTCCGCTGCGACGCGCTCACGCAGCTCGGTCTCGAGCGCTCCACGGCCGAGGAAAACCAATCGATCGGTTTGGGCCGCGCCACTGACGAAGGTCGCGAGGGACAGCAGAGGATCCTTGCGCGGTATGAGGTGTCCGCAGCAAACCACCAAACGCCCATCCTGTGTCTCGCCCAGCGCACGACGGCTAGCGCTGCGCTCCTGTGGCCGAAAGGTCTCGAGATCGACGCCGTTCGGAACCAGGTGTCCGTGTTGCCCGCGACCCCCGAGCCGATCGAGGGCGTCGACGAGGTCCTGAGAAACGCCGCACCAGCCCTTCGCCTGGGCCAGAAAACTCACCAGCTCTTCCTTCAAACCCGCCTCGCCGGCGACCTGCAACACATCGCTGCCGCGCCCCGAAACGACCAGCGGAAGGCCGACAGCCTTCAAGAGCGGCGCGCTGGCCGCCGCCGGCCAAGCGTAGTCGGCCACGACGATTTCGGGCCGGGCGCCTGCGCAGATCACGCTGGTGCCTTTGTTCGCGAAGGCCTTCGCGTTGTATCGCGCGCGCCCAGGCAAGTGCAGGTAGCGCGGCCGCTGGATCCGGATCCCGGCTCGGACTTCCTCGCCGGGCATGGCGGCCATCTCACGCCAGCTCGCACGGAACGGCCCCGGCGTCAGGGGCAGCGGTTGCACGACGGACACGTCGTGTCCCCGTTCGAGCATCCCGACCCAACGCCTCTCGGCGAAGATGCCCTCGAAGGGCTTGGGCGGTCCCGGATAGAGCGACGTCAGCACCGCGATTCTCACCCGGATAGTCCTCGCACCTGATGACGTTGACGCCATCGCTCCAGAACCAAGAGACTCCACAGCAGGCGCCCGTGATCACGTCGAGCTGCGCGGTGCTCCTCGAGGTGGCGGCGCAGCACCGAACGCTGGAACCACTCCTCTGGCAAGGTCTCGATGGCGTCCGCCACCGCCGGCCCCAGTGGACCGCGCAACCAGGCGCTGAGGGGCGTATCGAAACCCCGTTTCTTGCCGTCCAGCACATCCGGTAGGACGCGCTCGCGCAAGGCCTCGCGGAAGACGTGCTTGCCGCGACCGCTGCGTACCTTCTCCGCGGCAGGCAGCGGCGCGAAACGCTCGACGAAGCGATGGTCCAGGATCGGCACGCGCACCTCCAGCGAAACGGCCATCGACGCGCGGTCGACCTTGGCCAGGATCTGATCGGGTAGGTACGTATGGAAGTCCGCGTATTGGGCGCGGTACAGAGGGTCATCGATGGCGGGGCGCCGGTAGTGTTCCGCGAAGGCCGTGAACGGATCGTGTTCGCTCAGGCGTTTTGCAAGGTCGGGGTTCAGCAGCGCCAGCGCCTCGCCGCGTTCGATGCGTGTGACGCTACGCCAATACGCTCGAGCCGGATCGTCCGCGACGTTCGTCAAGAACGTGCGCCCGCGCAGGAAACGAGGCGCCCAGTCCATGCGTGGATACATGCGCCCCAGCGTGCCGATCGCGGCGCGCCCGGAACTTCCCAGGGCCGTGCGCAAGCGATTCTCGGCCACGTCGTGTACGTAGCGCCGATACCCACCGAAGGTCTCGTCACCGCCATCCCCCGAGAGCGCGACCGTGACGTGCTCCCGTGCGACCTTCGAAACCAGATACGTGGGCACCGTCGAGGGATCCGCCAAGGGCTCGTCGTAGAACCAGGGCAAGGTCTCCAGCGCCAACCCGGGGTCGGGATCGAGCACGGTCGTCTCGTGTTGCGCACCGATGAGCGCGGCGGTCTTGCGAGCCAGATCGAGCTCGTCGTGGGAACGTTCTTGAAAGCCCACGCTACAAAGCAGCGGCGGCCTGTCGAGGCTGCGCTGCATACTGGCGGCGACGGCACTCGAATCGATGCCGCCCGAGAGAAACGCTCCCAGGGGAACCTCCGACACCAGGCGATCGGAGACGACCCGATCGAGCCATTCGAGGACCTCCTCGCTGCTGGTGGGTCCACGCAGCGTGTCGAGCGGCAAGTCCCAGGTACGCTCGACGCGCACCGGCACACCCGGCTGCCACACGAGCACGCCCGAAGGCGGCATGCGCTTGATACCGGTCCAGGCCGATTGGGGCCCGCCGACGTAGCCCTGAACCAGATAGTCGAGGAGCGGCTCGGGAGCCATCTCGCGCGCGACCTTGCCGCTCTCGAGAATGGCCTTCGTCTCGCTACCGAAGTAGAGCCCGTCCGCGGTCTCGGCGTAGTACAGGGGCTTGATGCCCAGACGATCGCGCCCGAGGAGCATGCGCGGCTTGTCCCCGCGCACGTCGCAGATCGCGAAGGCGTACATGCCGACCAGGCGCTCGACGAGTTTCTCCCCCATCTCCTCGTACAGGTGCACGAGCATCTCGCCGTCGGAACCCGTGCGGAAACGATGGCCACGGTCCTCGAGTTCCTTGCGCAGCTCACGAAAGTTGTAGATCTCGCCGTTGAACACGCAAAAGACGTCTCGTTCCTCGTTGAAGAGCGGTTGCCGCCCGCCAGCCACGTCGATGATCGACAGACGCCGGAAGCCCAGACCGAAGGGGCCTTGCACGTGCACGGTCCCGTCATCCGGTCCGCGATGGGCGATCGTGTCGCTCATGAGCTGGACCAGCTCTTCGCTGGGTTGCGCTCGGGGCTCGTTCAGAGCAATGCCGCAGAATCCGCACATGGCAAGGGAGAGGGCTGGGGTCAGGCCCCGCGAGGTAGAAAGGCCGAAACGCGCTGTCGCTTGCGGTCAAAGCCCGTCTTCTCGATTCGACGAAGCTCCGAGCGCGAGCCTTCACGCATGGGATACTTGGCGGGGTTCTTCATCTCCTGATCGGCCAGGTGACCGAACACGATGATGAGAGCTACCCAGTGGTAGAAGAGATCGAAGTGGGCGCGGTTGATGAAGGACGTTCCCACCATGAAGGTCACCAGCGATGCTTCGAACATCGTGGCGTAGTTTATGATCCACGACGTCATATAACGTCTGGTGGCCTCCTTTCGAATTCTCCAGCACGTCCACAGGGACGAGAACATCAGGACAAAGAAGATCAGAAGGGCCGGCGTACCGCATTCGGCCCAGATCTGGAAGTAACTCGAGTGGGCCACGATGATGGCCGTGCCGTCGATCTCCTTGCGCAGGGGATTGGGGTTGTAACCGAGATAGTGCTGGCGGAACTTGTTCAGACCGACGCCGAAGAAGGGGTTGTCGACCGCCATGCGCGTGGCGATCCCCCAGGCCCGAATCCGGCCCGCCGCCGAGCCCTCGGTCTCGTAGTCCTTGATCGTTTTCAGACGCTCGATGTAGGTATCCGGCGCCAGGAACAAGCCGGCTACCACCAGAACCATGGCGATGCCGATTCCGAGGAAGCGGTTGCGCGAGCGCCAGACCATCACCGCCGTCCCGAAGGCCAGGGCCAGGAAGCCCCCGCGGGAATGCGTGCACCCCACGGTGATGACGCTCAGCGGCAAGGCCACGAAGAAGGCACGGCGCAGTTCCGGGCGGCGCTCCGTCCATCCCAGGTGAAACAACATCGGCACGCACATGGCCATGGCCAGAGCGAAGTCGTTGTTGTCGGCGATCATGCCACCGGGACCGGTCAGGATCGGCGCACCGAGGGTCATGATGCCCCAGATTCCAGACTTCACGCCGTAGAAGCCCAAGGACAGCGCGATCACCCACAGCATCACACGCAGACGTTCCTTCGTCGAAACGACCGACGTCGTGAAGAGTGCGATGGCGATGACCTTGAAGAACTCCATCAGTCGCGAAAACTGATAGGGGGATGGTCGATAAGATAAGGCCACGCCAAGGGCTACCCACAACGCCAGAAAGAGCATGATGTAGCAACGTGGATCCGGCAGGAACCAGCGCTTGCGCTCCTTCGAAACCACGAAGCCGACCGCCGTCAGGATGGCGACGTAGTACGACCAGCGTTGGTACTTCGCGAAGCCCCACGTGAGATCCTGGACGCGCATGTACGCGAGCCAGGAGAAGACCACCAGTCCGACGAAGGGCCTCCGATAACACGTCGGCATCAGGCCGACGATGATCATGGAGACAACGATGTCGCGCATGGCGGCCCGTAGGTGTGAGGGCGGGCGTGGCTACGCCTCTACCTCAGGTTCAGCTCGATCGTGTCCAGAGCTTGCTGGATCTCGACGGGAAGTCTCTCGGGAGAGAACTTGTACATGTACATCACCCACGCCACGCCGCCGACCAAGATGGCGGTCGAAAAGCCGACCATGGCGCGTCGGAACTGGACCCTGCGTAACTCGGCCTGGGTGACGATGGGCTCGATCGCGCCCAGCACGGGCACCGACATGACGCCGGCCAGCTCGGTCACTGTGCGATAGGAGTTGTGACCGTACTCGACGATCAGGGATAGGAACATCCCGAAGGCAAGCCCGAGGAGTCCCGTGAAAAACACGATAAACCACGGGTTCGGCTCGACCGCTTTCGGATCAGCTTTGGCATCCTCGGCGATCGAGTATGGCCGACCCGCTCCTTCCTCGAGGATGGCCACGGAACGGCCCGTGTCGGCCAGGGCCAGGGACACCGTCTCGTAGTTCTGGCGGGCGAGGTTCAGATCCGTGGAGAGCTGGTGGAGATCCTCGTACTTCTTCGTGCGTCCGGCGATCTCCTTATCGAGCTCGGCGATCAGCTCGTCCGCGCGTCGGATCTCGCGCTCGTACCCCGCGACCGCGGTCTGTTTTTCATCGCGCTCCTTGGCAAGCTCCAGCTTGCGTTCGTTCGGGACGGCCACCTTGATCGAACCGCCCTCGCGTTCGTTGGCCTGCATGTCGGCGATGCGCTCTTCGAGCCCGGCGATCTTGCGTCCGATTTCCTTGTAGCGAGTGTTCAGAGGCGTCAGACGATCCCGCACCTCCTCCATCTTCGTGATCTCCAGCAGGGCCTCGGAAATGTCCTTTCCCTGATCGACCCCGTCGTCGACCCGGTCTTCGAAGGTCTCGGGCGGCTCGAGGTCATACATCTGCTGCAAGCGTTCGAGTTGCCCCTGGGCATTCTCGAGGGACTGCCAAGCTTCACTGCGACGGGTCCGCTGGGTGAGAAGATCGTTGTAGACGAAATCGTTGTCAGGCCCTGGGCGACCGGTGGGCCGGATCACGAGCGCCTGCGGATCGATCTGGAGTTCCCGTCCCAGCTCGAACTGTCGGCTCTCGAGCTCGGTCAGCTCCTTCTGTGCCAGGGCCTTCTGATCGAAGTACGCGGCATGCTCCTTCTTCAGTGCCAGGAGGTCAAAGGCAACGACATCCTCGATCCACGTGTCACGCAACTGGTTCAGGAACCTGGGGGCGCGCTCCATCACCGGATCCTGGTAGATGATCTTGACGAAGGTGGACGAGAGGCTCGCTTTCTTGTCCTTCTCGTCCATGTCGATCTCGAGGTTGTCCCGCACCATCTTCACGAACTCGCTCTGATCCAAGGGACCCGCGCGGTGATACTCGGGCCAGCTCTCGAGGTCGCCCTCGATCACCTTGGTGATGCGCATGATGTTCTTGATGTGGTGCTCGGCATTGGGCACCTCGCGCGCAGCGGCCGACTGATTGGGGTTCCGGAGCTGGTAGTCCGTGCTGACCCGCGCCGGCTTGATCTCGATCTTCGTCTCGACGACGTATTTCTTCGGAATGATGACCGCGAAGGCCGACCCGAGGGTCAAGAAGAACAGGCACGGCATCAGCATCATCCACTTCCTCTTTTTGAGGACGTGGATGAAGTCCTGGATCTGAGCCTGTGCTTGGGGTTCGAGCATGGTGTCGCGCTAGCAGTCTAGAAGAAGTTGTTGTTCCCGCCTCGCCGACCGCCTCGGCCGAAGGCCAAGTTGGGGTTGTCGAGGAAGAAGATCGCGAGGAAAACATCCCTGAAAACGCTGATGATGGGCACGAAGAGCCCCGAGATGAAGTCCGCGATGCTCTGCAGGAAGGTCGAGGGCACGAAGATGATGTCGTATTCCTGGACCGGGATGTTGTAGGTCGAATCTCCCCGCTCCCACAGGTCAGAAACGTTGGCTTCGATGATCAGGGGATTGCGCGGATCCGCCCGAATCAGCCGTACGCGCCCCAGATTGGCCGCGTTGGGTCGGGGCCCGGCCAGGAGCACGGCCTCGAACAGGGTCAGGTCGCCCTTGAAGTCGTAGGCGCCCTTCTTCTGGACCTGCCCAAGGACGTAGTAGACCTTGCGGCCGCCCGTGCGGATCGTGACCTTGATGTCCGTCTCGCGGTAGTAGGGCGAGAGCTTCTGCGTCAGATAGCTCTCGAGTTCGCTGCGGGTATACCCCGCGACCCACACCGCCCCCACCTGATCCACGAGGATCGTCCCGTCGACATCGACCGTGCGGGTGGCCCCGATCTCGGTGTTGTAGGTGTCGACGAAGGTGATCGAATCGCCGATCGAGACGTAGTTCTGCTCCTGGGAGTTGCCGATGTAGCGCTTCCCGAAGCCCTCCTGGTTCAGGTACTGGAGGAGCCTCTTGTCCGGCAGATAGGTGGCACAGCCGGAGAGAGCGACCATCGGGCCGATCGTGACCAGGCCGGCAAGAAACAGCGCGAGGGAGCGTCGGAATGAGGTCATCTTCAGAGCGCCTTCTCTCTTGGGGGCTCGAGAGGAGGAAATGGGAATCCGGGGGTCCTATCGACCCCATCCCCCCCCAGGTGAACGCGCAAGGGGGTGTTTTTTCCCGCCTTTTGAGCCCCGGAGAGCACTCCAGGGGGCTTGGACGGCGGAGGGATAGGGCGTGGGGCTAAGTTCGTGCGCCGTACTGGCGCTCGTAGTAGTCTCGATAAGCTCCGCTGCGGAGGTTCTGAAGCCAGTCGGTGTGGGCGGCGTACCACTCGATCGTCTCGGGCAGTGCCTTCTCAAAGGTGAATCGGGGTTCCCAGCCGAGGGTCCGCTTGATCTTGGACGCGTCGATCGCGTAGCGGCGGTCGTGGCCGGGTCGGTCGGTGACGTAGCGGATCAGGCTCTCGGGCTTCCCCATGACCTTCAAGATCATCCGCACGATCTCGATGTTCGGGTATTCGTTGTTGCCGCCGATGTTGTAGACCTCGCCCGGCTCGCCCTTTTCGAGCACGCACAAGAGCGCCTCGCAATGATCGCGCACATAAAGCCAGTCGCGCACGTTCATGCCGTCGCCGTAGACAGGCAGGTCCTTGTCCTCCGAGGCATTGGCGATCATCAGTGGGATCAGCTTCTCCGGAAACTGAAAGGGCCCGTAGTTGTTCGAGCAACGCGTGATCAGCCCGGGGAAGCCATGGGTCTCGACGGCGGCGCGCACGAAGAAATCGCCCGCAGCCTTGCTGGCCGAATACGGTGAATTCGGGGCCAGCGGTGTCTCTTCGGTGAAGAGCCCCGTATCCCCGAGGGAGCCATACACCTCGTCGGTCCCCACGTTCAGGAAACGCTCTACGCCGCGCGAACGGCACTCGTCGAGGAGCACCTGCACGCCTTTGACGTTGGCCTCGACGAAAGGCAAGCCCGAGAGGATCGAGCGATCGACGTGACTCTCCGCGGCGAAGTGCACCACGTGGATGGCGCTCCCCTCCGGTTGTTCGAGGGCCTCGAGAGCCCGAGCGACGTCCTCGGATTTGCCGACGTCACCGTTGACGAAGGTGTAGTTCTCGTTTTTTTCGAGTGCGACCAGGTTCTCGAGGTTGCCGGCGTAGGTGAGCGCATCGAGATTGACGAGCTTCCAGTCCGGCCGTGTCTCTGCGAGAAGATGGATGAAGTTGCTGCCGATGAAGCCTGCTCCACCGGTGACGAGACAGCCAACGCGACTCATGATCTGATGAGGGATTCGGCCCTGAGGAAGTTCTGGAGGGCGGTGCGCCAGGGCGCGAGCGCACGGCCGCGAAGTTCGGTCAAAGCGCTACAGTCGAGGACGCTGTAGGCGGGCCGCGGCGCCGGCCGGGGGAATTCCTCGCTGGCGCAGGGCTGGATCGGGGTCGTGTCTCCACATAGCTCGAGGGTCGCCTTGGCGAAGTCGAACCAGCTGGCCTCGCCCTCGCAGGCCCCATGAAACGTCCCCTGGGCCTTCTTCTGCAGCACGTCCCAGAGGGCGGGCGACAGCTCCAGCGTCGAGGTCGGTGATCCCATCTGATCCTGTACGACCCTCAACTCGGGAAGTTGGGACGCCAAGCGCAGGATCGTGCCCGGGAAGTGATTCCCGCGCGGTCCGTACAGCCACTGGGTCCGTACGACCGCCAGCCCCTCGGGATGGGCGGCCCGGGCGCGCTCCTCGCCTTCCATCTTCGTGCGCCCGTACACCCCCAGAGGATCCGTGGGATCGTCCGGACGATAGGGTCGCTTGCCCTGGCCGTCGAAAACGAAATCGGTGCTGACGAGGAGCATCTCGATCCCGCGTCGAGCCGCGGCTCGGGCCACGACCTCGGGAGCGATGGCGTTGACCCGGTGGGCGAGTTCCTCTTCCTCTTCGGCCTTGTCCACCGCCGTGTAGGCCGCTGGATGCAGGATGCCATCGACCTGCCCGAGTCCATCGATGAGTGCTTCACACTGTGCTTCGTCGGTCAGGTCGCAACCGCCGTGGGCGAAGCTCGGGCCGCCTTCGGCACCGACTTCAACCAGGTCGGTTCCGATCGCCTCCACACCGGCCGGTGCATCGAGGAGCAGCTGGCTGCCCAGCATTCCCGCTGCGCCGGTCACGAGCACACGCAAGAAATCAGCCCTTTTGCTTTTCGGCGTGATTGGCACCGCCCTCGGAGACGAGGTTCGCCGCCTTGCGCAGAGAGTCGAAGGTACCCGCGTCGGTCCACCACCCCTCGAGGACCTCGTAGGTCATCGAGCTGTCGCGGATGTACCAGTTGTTCACGTCGGTGATCTCGAGTTCGCCCCGGTCCGAGGGCTCGAGGGTCTTGATGATCTGGAAGACGCGCGCGTCGTACATATAGATTCCGATGACCGCGAGGTTCGACACCGGTTTCTTGGGCTTCTCCTCGATCCCGACGACCTTGTCGCCCTTGAGATCGGCCACGCCAAAGCGCTCGGGGTCGTCGACCTCTTTCAACATGATCTTGGCGCCACCCGCCTGCTCGCGGAAGTTGCGCGCTGCGCGGGCGATGTTCAGCTCGATGATGTTGTCACCGAGAATCACGCAGATCTCCTCGCCCGCGGCCCAGTGCTCGCACAAACCGAGGGCCTCGGCGATCCCGCCTTCACCCTTTTGATAGGTGTAGTTGAGGTGCTTCAGCCCGAAATCCGAGCCGTTGCCGAGCAGACTGAGGAAGTCGCCGGACTTCTTGCCCCCCGTGACGATCATGATGTCGGTGATCCCGGCGTTGACCAGGGCCTCGATCGGGTAATAGATCATCGGCCGATCGAAGATCGGCAGGAGGTGCTTGTTCGTGATCTTGGTCAGCGGGTAGAGCCGCGTTCCAAGACCGCCGGCGAGAATGACGCCTTTCATGTCGGATTCGAAGTGAGGGCCTGGGCGGGCCGAGAGGGTAACGGGTCCTCAGGAGACCTGTCACCCCCTCTTTTGGTCCGATCATCCCATCTTCTGGTCCGAGCCATGGGCCACCTTGTTCTCGTGGTCCCGATACCAGCTGAGGAAGCGCTCCAGCCCCTCGCGCAGGCCCACCTGGGGGTCGTAGCCCAGATCCCGGCGCGCCTTCCCGACATCCGCGTACGTGTGCAGCATGTCGCCCGGCTGGCTCGGTTGGCGATCGAGAATCGGCTCGACATCGCAGACCTGGCCGATGGCCTCCACCAGCTCGGTCAAGGAGATGGTCTGGGACTCGCCCAGGTTGTAGATCGCGAAACCCGACGAGCGGTCGAGGGCCGCGACGACCCCCTGCACGATGTCGTCGATGTAGGTGTAGTCCCGGCGCGTCGTCCCGTCGCCGAAGAAGGGGATCGGATCTCCGTCCAGCACGTTGCGCACGAAACGGTGAATCGCCATCTCCGGCCGCTGGCGCGGTCCGTAGACAGTGAAGAACCGTAGGCAGCAGACATCGTTTCCGTAGAGGTGGTGGTGGGTGCAGCAGAACAGTTCGCCCGCCCGCTTCGAGGCGGCATACGGCGAGACCGGAGTCGGCACACGATCGTCCTCGGCGAAGGGCACCTTCTGGTTGGCCCCGTACACGCTGGAAGAAGAGGCGAACACCAGCTGGACACGGGGGCGCTCCTCGAGCTCTTTCAGTAGCAACTGCGTACCGCGGATGTTCACGTCAGCGTACAGGAGTGGATCACTGAGGGACGGACGAACTCCCGCCATGGCTGCCAGGTGCACGACCGCGTCGAAGTCTTCGCGCGCGAAGAGCCTCGCCAGAAGATCGGAGTCCCGGATGTCCCCGCGTTCGATGCGCACGTCGGGATGCTCCGCCAGCCGGGCGATGTTCGATTCCTTGATCGTGGGGTCGTAGAAGTCGTTGAAATTGTCGAGGATGCAGATGCGATCTCCGCGCTGCACCAGCTTTTCTGCGACGTGAGAGCCGATGAAGCCGGCTCCTCCTGTGACTAGGATATTCATGCGATTCGGGACTACTCGACCGTCACGCTCTTGGCCAGGTTGCGCGGCTTGTCGATATCACAGCCGAGCTTCCGCGCGATGAAATAAGAGAATAGTTGCAGCGGGATCACATTCAAGAGAGGCGAAAGCCACGGACCGACATCGGGAACTTCCACGGCCTCGTCCGCAACCGACATGCTAGCGGCATCCGTGCCGATGCAGATAACGGGGCCACCGCGTGCCCGCACCTGTTCGATGTTCTGGCGCACCTTGCTGGCGACGGAATCGTTTGACGCCAAGACGACGGTGGTCATCTCGGGCTCGATCATCGCGATCGGCCCGTGCTTCATCTCACCCGCGGGATAGCCCTCGGCGTGCTTGTAGGAGATCTCCTTCAACTTCAGGGCTCCTTCCAGAGCGATCGGATAGTTGACTCCACGGCCGAGGAACAAGAATCCCTTGGCACCGACGTGCCGCTCGGCGAGTTTCTCGATGCGCTTCGACATGCTCTCGTCGCACAGGCTTTCGACGTAGGGCCGCACCTTGCGTAGCTCTTCCAGACGCTCGCGTGCGACAGCTTCGTCGAGATGCCCGCGGGCACGTCCGGCGCGGATCGCGAACAGATACATGGCCACCAACATGCCCATGAAGGCCTTGGTGCTAGCCACGCCGATTTCGGGCCCGGCCTCGATCAATATCGAGGCGTCCGATTCGCGCACCATGGGGCTCCCGATCGAATTGCAGATCGAAACCTGGGTGCAGCCACGCTGCTTTGCCAGACGCAGAGCCGCGAGCGTGTCCGCGGTCTCGCCCGACTGGGAAACCCCGATGGCCAGGGTATCGGGGGCGAGTACCGGGTCGCGGTAGCGGAACTCCGAGGCGAAATCGACATCCGCTGCGATGCCGCTGAGGCCCTCCATCATGTAGCGCCCGACCAGGGCGGCATGCAACGCCGTTCCACAGGCCAGGAACTGGATGCGCGAGATCTGCCTCAGGCTCGCGTCCTCGAAGAAATCACCCTCG
Organism: Planctomycetota bacterium; assembly: GCA_965662355.1. Taxonomy (GTDB): domain Bacteria; phylum Planctomycetota; class UBA1135; order UBA1135. Next base: position 43,044 of record CBFIHP010000008.1, read on the forward strand.
AGCTCGACCTGCCCCTTGGCCAAGCTGACACGTCCCTTGGCACAGCGTCCGACGACATCCGCTTGCTCGTGGATCTCCTTGAGCATGTAGTGCGGCCAGCCGCCCATGCTGCTGGCTCGCGCATCCCATTCGATGCGACGCGCCTCGCGTTGCACCTCGCGGCCTTCGGCGTCTCGCACCGTGATACGGCCCGGGGAGAGCTCCGCCATGTCACCGTCCTCGAGGAACACGATGTCGCGGCTGTGGGGCAAGAGCGCCATCACGTCGGATGCGAGGAAGGCACCGTGCTCGCTAGCGGCCGCACAGATCGGCGGGCCCTTGCGCGCGCAAACGAGTTTCGGCTGATCCCCACCGACGAGAAGCGCAATGGCGTAGTACCCGCTCAAGCGCGCAAGGGCTCGATGAACGGCTTCGTTCAGCTCCAGACCGCTGTCCAGCTCCTTGGCCACGAGATGCGCCACGATCTCGGTGTCCGTTTCGGAACGCAACGCGATCCCGGACTCCTCCAGCTCGCGACGTAGCTCGAGGTAGTTCTCGATGATGCCGTTGTGCACGACCGCAACTCGGCCCACGGTGTCGGTGTGCGGGTGGGCGTTCTCGTCGGTCGGGGGACCATGGGTCGCCCAGCGCGAGTGACCGATACCGATCGAGGCATTCGCCAGGTCCCCGTCCCCCAGAGCCTTTTCGAGCTCCTCGATGCGCCCGGCGCGTTTGCGCACAACGAGTTCCGAACCCTGGAGGACACCGACACCTACCGAGTCATATCCACGGTACTCGAGAACACGCAGCCCCTCGACGAGGATGGGCAGACACGCGTCCTGCTTGAGATAGGCGCCGACGATTCCACACATGAGAGCTTGCCCTACTTGCGAACGGGCTCGTTTGTCACCCTGACGTGGCCACGAAAGTATTCCAGGGTGCGACGCAAGCCTTCCTCCAGGTCCACCTCGGGCTCCCAGTCCAGGAGACTCCTGGCCTTCGAGATATCCGGCTGGCGTACCTTCGGGTCGTCCTGGGGAAGCTCCTTGAAGATGATCTCCGAGGGACTCGCGACCAGCTCGCGCACCTTCTCGGCAAACTGCAGGATCGTCATCTCGGCCGGGTTGCCGATGTTGGTCGGCATCGACTCGTCGGAGTGCAAGAGTCGCCAGATGCCCTCGATCAGGTCATCGACGTAGCAGAACGAACGCGTCTGCGAACCGCTGCCGAAGACGGTGATATCCTCGCCGCGCAGGGCCTGGCCCATGAAGGCGGGCAGCGCGCGACCGTCGTTGAGGCGCATGCGCGGGCCGTACGTGTTGAAGATGCGCACGATGCGCGTCTCGACCCCGTGGTAGCGATGATAGGCCATGGTCATGGCCTCGGCGAAGCGCTTGGCCTCGTCGTAGACACCGCGCGGACCCACCGGGTTCACGTTGCCCCAATAGTCTTCCTTCTGCGGGTGGATCAGTGGATCTCCGTAACACTCCGAAGTCGAAGCGAGCAGGAAGCGCGCCTTCTTGGCGTGCGCCAGCCCCAGTGCCTTGTGTGTTCCGAGTGAGCCAACCTTGAGCGTCTGGATCGGTAGCTCGAGGTAATCGATCGGACTCGCCGGCGAGGCGAAATGCAGGACGACGTCCAGGTCACCGGCGACGTGAATGAATTCGGTGACGTCCTGATGATGGAACTGAAAATCAGGATCGGAGAAGAGGTGCTCGACGTTCGCCAGGTCACCGGTGATCAGGTTGTCCATGCAAACGACCTGGTAGCCGTCAGCAAGGAAACGATCGCAGAGGTGGCTGCCGAGAAAGCCGGCACCCCCCGTGATGAGTGCGCGGGGTTTTTTCATGTGCGGAGACTCCGGTGAACGGGGCTCTCGGAATGAATCGTGTTTCAGGGGGAATTCCCAGAAGGAACTTTCGTGGGAAACTCGCCTGGAGGCGAAAGTTCCTCGAAGGTGACCTCTTCCGTAGGAGCCAGGCGTACTCGGACTCCCTGGGAAAAAACCTCCGAGGGGCGTAGGGCTTTCAAGTGTACCCCCCCCCCCTGCCCGTGGTGGCCCCGGCAGCGTCACCTTCCTCCGGTAGGAACGTCGTGGGCTCGACCCGCCCCACGATACGCACCTTGCCGCCGAGCAGCTCCTCGATTGCGGGGTGCGGGGAACGCGGCGAGGTGTCCGAAAGCCGCGGCAGATCGATCGATTCGCCCGGCCCCAGCTCGATCTCGGCCTCGCGATATTGCAGGAGCGCGGGACGCTTGGTCTGGTTGGTCAGGCGCAGGTACTGGGGGTTGATTTTCTCGAGCTGGAACGGCCCCGAGGGCTCGCCGGGATCGCCTCGCAGAATGCTGCCACCGGGCAACAGGACGCGGTCCTCGGGCGTCAGGTAGATAAGGCTGCGACTGACGGCGAGGAACTGGACGAGCATGTCGTCGGTCTCGGGATTGGCGACGCGCACCGCACCGTGATCGAAGAGCACGATGTTGCTGGCGTCCCCAGGCCAGATCAGCTCGGCCCGACCACCGAAACCGGTGCGAATCACCGTACCGGCCGTCACACGCTCGCGTTTTCGATAGAACGGCAGCGGATAGTCGTCGAGGGCATTGGGGCGCCGGATCCAGACCGGATCGGAATGGCGTTGTACCAGGGCCTCGATGGCGGAGACCTCCGGACCGACGGGGGTTTCCTCCCCGAGGGGCGGAAGGGGCCCCGGCACGCGCTGGATGCGTTGCAGGCAAGCGCTGAGTGCCCCCGTCATGCTCGCGACGAGACAAAGGCCGATGGTGGCCACGAGCCGCCCAGGGGCGAGGCCGATCTTTCGGGGGGGATAGGCCACTCGTGAGCCTCCTGATTCAGGCAATCCTTTGGGAAGAACTGGAGAAGTAGCGTTCGACGAATCCGGTGTCGTGCTCGCCGGCGCGGAAGTCGGCGTGACGCAGGATTCGTTCGTGAATCGGAATCGTGGTTTTCGGCCCTACGACCACGAACTCCGCCAGGGCGCGCAGCATCGTTGCGATGGCGCTCTTTCGATCGGCACGATGCACCAGGAGCTTGCCGATCATCGAATCGTAGTGCGGAGAAATCGAATAGCCCGAGAAGCAGTGCGAGTCCACCCGCACGCCGGGTCCGCCGGGCGGAACGAAGAGCTCGATCTTGCCGGGCGAGGGCTGGAAGTCCCGGGCTGGGTCTTCGGCGTTGATTCGACACTCGATGACGTGGCCGCGCACCTCGATGTCGCTCTGCTTGTAGCGGAGCTTTTCGCCGGCGGCGAGCAGCAACTGCTCCTGGATCAAGTCGATGCCGGTCACCATTTCCGTGACGGTGTGTTCGACCTGGATCCGGGCGTTGACCTCGATGAAGAAGAAGTCGTCGTTCTTGTCCAGCAGGAACTCGACCGTACCAGCGTTGTGATAGCCGGCCTCCCGCGCAATGGCCACCGCGGCCGCGCCCATGGCCTGGCGCTTTTCCTCGGTCAATGACGGCGAAGGGGATTCCTCGATCAGCTTCTGGTGGCGGCGCTGGACCGAACAGTCCCGATCGCCCAGCCAGATGATGTCGCCCGTCTTGTCACCGAGGATCTGGATCTCGACGTGCCGCGGGTTCTCGACGAACTTCTCGAGGTAGACCGTTCCGTCCTTGAAGGCCACCTCGGCCTCCGCCCGCGCGGCATGGAAGCCGTTCACCATGCTGGGATCGTTGGAAGCCACACGCATGCCCCGGCCGCCCCCTCCCGCGGAGGCCTTGATCATGACCGGATAGCCTATCTCGTGGGCGATCTTGAGGGCCTGGTCGGGATCGGTCACCGGTCCATCGGAGCCGGGCACGATCGGAACGCCTGCACGCATGGCCATCTCGCGCGCGTTGGCCTTGTTGCCCACCGCCTCGATGGTCTCCGGATCGGGCCCGACGAAGGCGATGTTGCAAGAGCGACAAACCTCGGCGAAGTGGGCGTTCTCGGCCAGGAATCCATAGCCGGGCACGATGGCCTCGACATCGGCGATCTCGGCGGCGGAGATGATGGCCGGGATGTTCAGATAGGACTTCGCACCCGGCGCGGGGCCGACACAAATCGTCTCGTCGGCCTGGCGCAAATGGAGCGCATCGGCGTCCGCCTCCGAGTAGATGGCAACCGACTCGATACCGAGCTCGCGACAGGCCCGGATGATTCGCTGGGCGATTTCCCCGCGATTGGCGATGAGGACACGGCGGAACATTCAGCCCTTCTTGTAGAGAAACAGGGGCTGGCCGAACTCCACCGGTTCGCCGTTCTCGACCAGAATCTCGACGATCTCGCCGCGCATTTCGGCCTTGATCTCGTTCATGACCTTCATGGCCTCGACGATGCAGATCACGCTTTCCTCGTTGAACTTCTGACCCGTCGTCACGAAGGGTTCCGTTTCCGGCGACGGGGCCCGATAGAAGGTCCCGACCATGGGACTTGGGAAGACCTCGGTGCCGGGGGGCAGTTCGCTCTCATCGATGCCGAGTACATCGCCGCCGGCCCGCAGGGGCTCGAAGGCAGGGGCCTGGGTCATGGGCGGCATCATCTGCACGATCGAGGGCACACTGGGATCGCCAGCGGGGCTCGGCCGGTCGCGCTTCAGGTGCACGCGCATGCCGCTCTTGGAGTCGTCGATCTCGAGTTCGGATAGCTCGGCCCGGAGCATCAGGCGCACGAGCTTGCGGATTTCGGTGAGGTCCATTATCGGAGCGGGGTTCGGAATCGGGGGTCCCGCAGGGGATCAGGGCCAGAAGCATACGGGTCGGGAGGTCCCGATCCCACACCCCGCTGCCCGCTTCAGTCGCCTTCCCGGCGCCAGTGGCCGGACTTCCCGCCGCGTTTCTCCATGAGCTCCAGGGACTCGATGCGGATGCCCTTGTCCAGGGCCTTGGTCATGTCATAGACGGTCAGGGCAGAAATCGCGGCCCCCACCATGGCCTCCATTTCGACCCCCGTGCCGCCCATCGTGCGGGCGAGGAAGCGCACCTCCAGCAGATCGGGTTCCACCTCCTCGAGCTCCATTTCGAGGTGCTCCACCAGCAGGGGATGGCACATCGGAATCAGCTCGGGGGTCTTTTTGGCCGCCAGGAAGCCCGCCGCCCGGGCCACCTCCTCGATCGGGCCCTTGGGGCCCCCAGCGGCCATGATCGGCCCCAGAACCCCCGGCGGATACCGCATCCGTACTCGCGCCAGGGCGGAACGCTCCGTACGAGGCTTCTCCGTGATGTCGACCATCTTGGATCTGAGATCGCTACGAGCCCCCCGCGACCCATTATCCACCCCATCGTCGGGGGCGGTCACGTGGGAGAGGCCTTCGAAACTGAGATCCGACGGGGTGTTTTGCTCATTTTTACGGCCCATTCGAAACAGGGGTTCCCTTCGCATCGGGGTTCGGCTCGTGTACGGCACGCCTTTGGTTCGAAATAGCAACCTGACGTACGCGGAATTACGTCCTCGTTTGCGGAGCGCAGACTAGATTACTCCCTACCCGGCCTCTCCCCATACCGACCGGGCACACTTCCCTCCTCATTCCTATCACCATGCTGCGACGCCCTCTTGCGCTGCTCCTTCTTCTCGTCGTTCCCACCGCCCTGACACCGGCCCAGGAGTCCGGTGAGCTACAGGGCCTCATTCGAGAGGAGGTGGCCGCGGCAGCTTCGCGCTCGATCGGCGAGCTCTGGACCCGTGCGGTCGAACTGCGGGACGCCGGCATCCTGGGCGAGGAGGGCGAGCTGGATCGCATCCTCGATAACCAGCTTCGACGCGGCGAGGAACTCTCGCCTGCCGGCCTCCTGCTGCTGGCCGCAGCTCGCCTGCAAGGCTCCGAGCCGGAAGCCGCTCCCATCGCGCGCGCCCTCGAGCCCCTGGTCGGGCACGCCGACGAAGACCTCGGTCGCGCCGCCGCGGAGCTGCTCGGGGATCCTCTCTTCCGCGGTCTCACGACCTCCAAGCGGGCCCAGATGACCAAGTCGCTGCTGAAGGCGGCCAAGGATGCGGGCCGCTCGCCGCAATACCGGCTGTCCTTCGCAAAGAGCGCCTACATCCTGGGCGGAGGTCGCGAGCGTCGTGAAGCCAACAAGGTCATGAAGTCGTTCCTGTCCTCGGACGACGCCGAGCTGCGCGCCCAGGGAGCGCTTGCGCTCGCCGAACTGGATCACACCCCGATCGAAGGTCCGCTTCGTCGCGTCCTCGAGCGTCTCGAGCGCACGCCCGATACGCGGGGCGCGCTGGCCAAGGCCTTCCTCAAGCGCGAGGAAACCCGCGAGGTCGTCGAGCGACGCTATCGCGAGCTCCGCAAGGACTCCAAGACGGAGAACCTGCCGGACGAGCTCAAGCAGTTCTGGCACGTGCTCAACATGATTCAGGCCATGCACCTCGAAGGAGGAGCCGTCGATCGCGACAAGCTGATGAAGGCCGCGATGAACGGCATGTTGCGCTGGATGGATCCGCACTCGAACTACCTTGCTCCCGCGGACTACGCCAAGTTCTTCCAGGAGCTCGAGGCTGAATACGGCGGCATCGGCGCCTACGTCAACGAGGACCCCGACGACAGCCTCTTCACCGTCGTACGCCCGATCTACTCGGGACCCGCGTATCAGGTCGGCATTCAGACCGACGACAAGATCGTGCGCATCGACAACTGGCCCACCCTCGATCAGCCGGTCGACGACATCATCAAGAACCTGAAGGGCAAGCCCGGCACCGAGGTCGATCTCTACGTGTGGAAGCGCGGCATGGATCCCTCGTTGATCGAGCGGCCCACCGACGATATGAAGGTCACGGTCACTCGCGAACGCGTCACCATTCCCCCGGGCTCGTACCAGATGCTCCCGGGCGGGATCGGGCTGATACAGCTGACGACCTTCTCGAAGCGTTCGATGGACGAGATCCGCCAGTGGATCCCGAAACTCCTCGACGACGGCATGAAGGCCCTGGTTTTCGACCTGCGCTTCAACACCGGCGGGCTCCTGACCGAGGCGCGCGAAGTCGCCGACCTCTTCCTGCCCGCGGGTAAAGCCGTGGTCTCCACCGAAGGTCGCGGTCGCCAGGGCGCACGTGAGACCTTGAAGACCCTCGAACCGGCCATGATTCCCGAGGACATGCCGCTGGTCGTTCTCACCGGACGCCAAACCGCCTCCGCCGCCGAGATCGTCTCCGGCGCCCTGCAGGACCACGAGCGCGCTACCCTCGTTGGCCAGCTGACCTACGGCAAAGGCTCGGTACAGCAGCTCATCCCCGTGCTTCGAAACGAGCTCGAAGACAAGTGGGACGACGCCAACGGCGACTACATCTGGAACAGCTGGGAGACCATCACCGACGACCGCGACGGTGACGGCGAGGTCGACTACGCCCCGCGGGTGAAGCTGACCATCGCCAAGTACCTGCTTCCCAGTGGGCGCTCTATCCACCGCCAGCTCGACCGCGAGGGACACATCCTCAGCCAGGGCGGCATCCAGCCCGAGATCGAAATCGCACAACCCCTGATCGAGCGCTGGCGACTCCAAGAGCAGCGCAGCGTCCTGCGCTCGGACGAGCTACGCGACTATGTCGCCACCAGGTACCAGACCAACCGCGACCTCTTCGGTCGACTGGCCGTCAACGACCAGAAGAACCCGGATCTCTACCCCGGCTTCGACGCCCTCATGGCCGAGCTCAGCACGAACCTCTCGCGCGACGATGTCCGGCGCATGCTTCGCGCGGAAGTTCGGCGTCGCGTGCAGGACGACCGCGGCCAGGAATTCCCCGCCGCCGACTTCGTCGAGGACGTGCAGGTGCAAAAAGCCATCGAGGTCGCCCTGACGGGGCTCGACCAGAGCGTCACGGACGTTAGCGAGTACGGCCTGGTCTTCGACCTCCCCCAGGGAGATTCCGCGTCCGGCGGCCTGGCCTCTCTGCAGCCCCTTGGCGGGCCTGAAATCGCTCGGGCAAGGGACCTGATCGAGAAGGCGCGCGCGGGCGGAGTCATTCTCACCGAGCAAGACCTGGACGAGATCCTCTCGATCCTGGGTGGGCTCGAGAAGAAGAACTGAGTCCAAGGGCCCGTTCGAAAACCCGGGGCCTCCCTCGAGACGAAAGCGTCCCGGGGGAGGCCCCGTTCGTTTCCGTTTCCACCTGGCTCGGATTCAACCCGGCTTGGAATCGGGATCCTCGTCCGCCCAGTCCTTGAGCGCGGGTAGGACGAACTCCTCGCACAGGATCACGACGGAGGCGGTCAGGGGCAGGGCTACCAGGACCCCCAGCATGCCCAGGGCGGCTCCGCCGGCGAGCAAGGAGAAGAAGACGACCAGAGGGTGCAGACCGAGGGTGTCGCCGAGGATGCGCGGCAGCAGCACGTAGCCTTCGAGGACCTCCGCCAGGGCGAAAATGACACCGGTACGAACGAGCGAACCGACGACGCCCTGATGGGCGATGCCGACAGTGAAGGCCAGCGCGAAGCCGATGAAGGGGCCGAAGAAGGGCAGGATCGAGAGGAAGCCAGAGAGCATTCCAAAGAGGAAGGCGTACTGCACACCGGCCAGGGTCAAGGCGACCGACAGGAAGAGGCCCTTGAAGAAGCAAACCGTCAGCCGACCGCGGAAGAAATTCGAGATCACCGCCCCGATCTTGCCTCCGACACGCGAGATGCGCGTACGGTCGCGCTTGGGAAGATAGCGCCGCACCGTGTCGTGGATCGGGCGCAGCACGAACAGGAAGTAGTAGGTGTAGAGCGGCACCAGGACGAACAACCCGCCGATCTTGAAGAGCAGGATAAAGAGGCGACGGAGGTAGCTCACGCCGCGACCCGCGACCTCGAGGCTCTCCTCGGTGTTCTGCGCGAGAAAGTCGCTGGCGCCCTGGATCGCCTGGGTCATGTCGGGGACTCTCACTTCACCGACATCCAGCCCCCAACCGTTCAAGCGCGCGGTGAACTCGTTGACGCCGTTCTGCATACGCACCTGGAACGGCTCCTTCGGCGCTTGCACCCTCGTATCGAGCGGATCGACATCGTCGCGGACCTCGCTCCGCAGCGAGCTGATCTGCAGCACCAGGGCCAAGCTCAAGCCAATGGCCGCCAGGAAGCCCGCACCGAAGGTCAAGTTCACGGCCGTGCGCCGGGTGAAGCCCAGGCGCTCGATACGCAACACGAGCGGGTGCAGGATGTACGCCAGCAAGTAGCCGACGAGCAGCGGGTTCAATACCGAACGGATCGACCAGCAGAACCACGCCAGAAAGACGCCGAGGATGCCGAGGGCGATGTTGCGCTTCCTGCGGGAAAGTCGCTCGAGCATCGGGTCCCTCGTCGGCCTGGATCAGCCGAGCTCCGGGCCTCCGAGATCGTCGGGGTCCTCGGGGAGGAGTGGCTTGTAGTTCTTGACGAAGATCTCGTCGAAATCGAACCCGTCGCGGAAGTCCTCGATCGTGTCCGTGTCCTGGCGATTCAAGAGCCGCGCTTCGACCAGAAGAAACACGATGTGGCCCCAATCGATGGCCTCGGTGACGCCCCAGGAGCGCCAGACCTGCGCCGCCAGGGGCCCGAACAGGTCCGAGGCATGGGCACGCATGCCCTCCAACACCTCCTGGCCTGTGACGTGCCGCTCGACTCCCTCGGCGCGCTCCTTGCCGGCCATGATCATGGCCTGGGTGAGCGCCTCGAAGAGAAAGCGGAAAGCCTCCGGTGAGTAGCGGCCGTCCTTGAGGGCGATATTGCGGATCGGATCTTCGATAACGCGCTCGAGTATCGCCAATCAGGGCCGCAAGACCAACAGGGCACGATCCAGAATCGCTTCGGGCCCCAGGTTGCGGTCGACGTCCGCGCGACACTCGAGGAGCTTGTCGAGCCCCGACTCCAGCTCGCCGGCCCTGGGGAGGGTCGCGATCGCCTCTCCGAAAGCCAGCTGGTCCGCGGCGACCCCACACTGGTAGGCGAGCCGCTCACGGGAAAGATCCAGGGCCAGATCGAGGCTCATGCGCACCCGTTCGCGGACCTTGGCCGCGGGCGTCTTGCCCGGGAAACGTCCCTCGAGCTCCCACAGGAGAGCGGCGGCACCCACCGTCGCCCGTGCACCCCGCGCCACGTCCAGGAGAATGTCGCGGGCCTCGAGTGCGTTGCGCTCCGCCAGTCTCAAGGCTCGACCGGGCGAGCCCTGCGCGACCCGCGTCAGCTCGCGCGCTAGGGCCGGCTCGATGCCCTTCTCCGCCAGCACGGCTTGGCATTCCTCGACGCAGAGGGGCTCGAATCGCAGGCGCACGACGCGACTTCGAATCGTGGGCAGGAGCAATTCCGGGCGGTGGGTCTCGAGGATCAGCAGCGTGCCCGGGCGGGGCTCTTCGAGGGTCTTCAGGAGCGCGTTCTGTGCCGCGATGTTCATGCGCTGCGCTTCGCGAATGCACACGGGACGATAGCCCCCCTCCAGGGCCCGCAGATCCAGGAAGGACTCCAGCGAGCGGTCGTCGTCGCCACTGGCGTCGGAGCGTTGGGCGATACGCGAAACACGAATGCGTTCCTCCCCATCCTCGATGGGGTCGATGACCATCAGATCGGGGTGATTTCCCAAGTGGCCGCCGGAAGCAACGCGCTTGCACGGACCACAGGACCCGCAGGGCGCTCCGGGCCCCTGGGCGCAGAGCAGCCCCGCGGAGAACCACAGGGCCGCGCGGAACTTGCCCACGCCCTCGGGCCCCTCGAAGGAGAGCGCGTGGGGCAAGCGCCCCACCTTGGCCGCATGCCACAGACCGGCGACGGCCTCGGCATGTCGTCGGGGTTCAAAGACCTGCACGTTCGACCTCTTTCCAGATGCGTTCCGTCACCTCGTCCACCTTACCGACTGCATCGACGACCACGGCACTCGGAACGAGTTCCGCATAGCGCCGGTATCCCTCGAAAACTCGCTCCTGAAAGCGCGCGTCGCGGGACTCGAAGCGATCGCCCCCTTCGCGGCGCGCCAGAGCACGCTCGAGCGGAAGATCCAGGAGCAGCACGAGGTCCGGTCGTGGATCACCGGCCCACGTGCCGAGCATCTCGAGCACGAACTCGCCACCGAGTTCACCGGCGATGCCCTGGTACGCGAAGGTCGAGGCGTGGAAGCGCTCCATGACGACATCGCGACCCGCCTCCATTGCCGGGCGCACGAGATCGTCCAGGGTCTGGCGTCGCGCGGCCGCAAGCAAGAGCGCCTGCGGCGCCGGGCCCAGGGCCAGGGCCGCATCCAGGATGACCTCGCGGATTCGTTCTCCCGCGGGGGTGCTCCCGGGCTCACGCAGATGCAAGGGCTCGCACTTGCGCACTTCGCCCAGGCGTGCGCAAAGGGCCCTGGCCTGGGTGCTCTTGCCGCACCCATCGACCCCATCCAGCACGTAGAAGCGTGCGCCCATGCCCTTCTCGTTCACTCGCCTAGCCGTTTCTGTGCTTCGAGAGCCGGTGCACACTTGGCGTCGATGGCCAGGGCCGCCTCCATGGAAACCCTGGCCTCGTCTAGCTTGTCCACCTGGATCAAGGCGAGGGCCTTCCAGCCGTGGAGCAGCGGCTCTTCACCGTGGTAGCGTGCAAGCCATGCGCCACCGACGAGGCCCTCGGGGTTTTCGCCATAGCGAGCACGTAGCGCATCGATCAGGCGCTTTTGCAACTCCTGCTGCGAGAGCTTCTCCAGTTCCTCGGCCGACAAGCCGGTCAGGTCCAGGATCTCCTCCATTGAAAGTCCCTCGGCCGCGGCGACCTGCACGTCGCCGTCGAGCTCGGACGTGATCAAGAGCCCCACGGCGAATTCGCGAACGGCCTCTTCGAAGCGTTGCTCCTCGAAGAGCGCGCGCCCCCAGCGATAGTGCAGGTGACGTCGGAAGGGGTCGACTTCGTTGGCCTCTTCCCAGAGCTGGATGCTCTCGGCGTAGCGTGCCTTGTCGTCCAGCCATTCCGCGACCTCGATCCGCACGGGATAGTCGCCGGCGTTGAAGCCCAGCCAGATGCGGCGCATCTCGTTCGCCTTGTCGAGCTCGCCATCCTCTTCGTAGAGCTCGGCCAAGCGCAGCTCGGCGGAAAAGTACGCTTCGGGGAAGCCGGGGAAGTTCTTCTGCGCCTGCAGATAGTGCTGCTCGGCCAGCTTGCGCTTGCCGGCACGCATCTCGAGGGCGGCCAGGGCCATGCGTGCACGGTAATCCTCGCCACCACGCTCGAAGCCGCGCTGGAAGAGTTTCTTGGCTTCGCCGTTCTCGTTGTCCCCGAGAGCCAGCTCGGCGCGCAGGAACAACCCCCTGGGGGGAAGTTCGCCCGCCAGCTCGGCAAGTCGCAAGGCTTCCTCGGCGCCGATCCGTTCGTTTTGAAGATGGATACCGCGTGCGACGCGACACCAGTCGTCGGCCCACGCCTCGCGCAAGGCCGCATCCTCGGGGAGACGCCGCGAAAGACGGAAGCGCAGGCGGAACGTATGGGCCCGCGTCCAGCGCGGTTCGATCGACAGATCACCGATCACCGTATCGACGAAGGCCGCGAAGTCCGAGTCGATCTGCTCGGGGGTCCTGTCGAAGATCTCCTTCAACGCCCCATCGAGATCGGCTCCACGATCAAAAGCCTCCAGCAAGCGCACGATCGGCGAGAAACCGTGCTTCTCGATCAACATCTTGCAGAGCAACCCACCCTGGTAGTACGCGAAGATGACGCGCGGACCGCGGAAGGCCGCGTTCAACCTGCGGATCGGAATGACACGGCTGTTCGCCCGCGCGTCGACCAGATCCCGTCGCAAGTTCCGCCACCAGGCGGGGTTCTTGACGCCCTCTTCCCAGGTGGCGAGTCCTTCGGTGATCCAACGCGGACAACGGTTGTGCGAGAGCCCGAGATGAATCACGTGGGTGAACTCGTGATACGACGTGCGCGCCCACGAGAACGAACCGCGCAACTCCGAGAGTGGCGACACGGCCGTGACGACCGGCCCAAAACACACCCCGAGGGCCGGGTAGCCCTCGAAGCCCGTCGAGCGTACCGAGAAGTCATCCCACTTGCGGAAGACCTCGATGCGAACCGGACCCGGGGTGTACCCATAGCGCGCCGAGAGCTCCTCGCGTGCGCGACGGTAGAAGTCTTCCAGGTACACCTCGAAAACCGGGGCTGCGTCCGGGCGCCAGGCAAATGTCAAGGCCTCGGTGTCGTGCTCGACGTGGGCCGCTTTCATTCGCTCGAGAACCAGGAGCGTGTTGTCGCGCCAGGCGTTGCGACGGCCCTGCGCCAGATCGACCGCCTTGCGCAACGACTTGCGAGCGCTGTCCTCGTCCCCCGTGTTCGCCTGGGCCCGCCCGAGCTCGGTCCAGGCCTTGTAGTCGCGTCCCTCGCGCTCGACGGACTTCTCCAGAAAGGTGAGTGCCTCGGCGAAACGGTAGAGCTCCAGCAGGTGCTTGCCGACCTCACGCTCGGGCTTCGAGTCGGCTCCGTCCTTTTCGAGCAGGCCCCCGATCAAGCTGTTGGCATCCTCGCGCCGGTGCTCGACCCAGGCGAGGGCCGCCTTTTCGATGATCACATCGCGCCGGTGCGGGGCGATCGCTTCCAGCGCCTGCAGTCCAGCCCGCGCGGAAGGCAGGTCCCCATCATCGATAGCGCCCGAGACCTGGGCGATTTTTGCCGCGAGGCAATCGGGACGCACATCCACCAGACGCGTCAGGAATTCCGCGGGCTCCTTGCTCGTTCGACGCCAGTTGAAGCGGTAGAGGTGAAACAGCCCCAGGAGCGCGCCTTGGTTCTCGGCGTCCAGCTCCAGGGCTTCCTTGAACAGTTCGGCAGGCGAATGGGCGCGCGAAAGTGCGTCGTCGACCTCGCCGTAGGCCTCGAAGTAGATCTCCCCCAGCGCCACCAGGATCTCCGGTTCCACGCCGTCGCCATCGAAGGCCAGCTTCTCGGCCAACGTGATCGTGCGCGACGCGCGCTCGAAGAAACCGAGATCGTTCTGGCAGAGTCCGCGGGAGAACAACTGCTCCCACGAATCCGCGAGCGAGTTCTCGGCGCCCTGCAAGAGCAACGCCTCGCCCGCGCTGCGCTTGCCCGCTTCGATGAGGAGCCGACCGAAGATCAGACAGTCGCGCGGGTCCCTGGAGGGATCGAAGCTCTCGAAGCTGCCGGCTTCCTTCAGGGCTTCCTCCGGGCGCCCGAGTTCGAGGAAGATACGCCCGAGAACGCGCAGGCAGCGGACAACCGTCTCCGTGGTCTCGGGGGTGGCCGCTTCGCTCGCGGCCGCGCGCGCATCGCCGAGGGCCCGCTCGGCCTCTGCGACGGCGTCCGCGTATTCGCAACGATCGAGGAGACAGCGCGCGAGCAGGGCGCGCGAGCGCACGTCAGCGGGATCTTCTCCAAGGATATCCCAAAGCTCGTCCGTGGCCGCGTCGAGGGCTCCGTGGCGCCGGTCGTAGTCGATCTGGGAGCGCTCCTCGTCGCCCAGGCGCTCGCTCTCCTGTGCAGGTGGAGCGGGACAAACCACACTCCTCGCGGCATTGGGCGCCACCAGAGCGACGAGAACCGGGGCCAGCCAACAGCGCAGGCGGCCCGGATTCAGGAGAGACGCGCGGGGATGGAAGAAACCCATGGGAGGAGTGTGGTGTAGGGACAGGGCAACGAAAAGTCCCGGGTCGGTTCGAAGAGCGTTGTTTCCGGAGCTGCGTTCTTGTATCCCCGAGGGCCGGCGGGATTGTCATCCCCCCCGCCATTCTCCCGTGCAACGACCCACGATCCACACTCTTCTCTCCCGCGCGATCTCCGGCGCACTCCTCCCCACACCCTCCAGGGGCCTCTCGGCCGTGCTTGGCGTCGCCCTCGTGGGCGCCCTCTCGGGGTGTGCGACCACGACCGATTTCGACACCTGGAACGCCAGCGCAAAAGCCGGCCCCAGGGAATCCTCGCCCAGCCCCCTGCGCAGGGCGGCTCCCGGATGGGACGGTCGAACGGCCTCCTGGTCCAAGCTGATCGAGATCGAGGACTGGCTGAACGAGCCCGCCTATCGCCGGGACGAGGCCTTCGTGGGCGAGGCCGAGCTGCAACTCGCCGAGGGGCGAGTCGTCTTGACCCGGCGCGAGATGAGCCGCCTGAACGCTCAACTGCTGACGCTCCGGCTCGACGCCGCCGAGGCCGGATTCCACCGCGCCCTGGCCCGTCCCGAGCTGCGTACGGAGCAGAAGCGCCGCGCCGAGAGCGGACTTGGCGACCTGCAGCGATTGCGCGGCGGCGCGCCCGGAGCCAATCTCTCTGGCCAGACCATCGGAGGGCTCGAAATCCTCCCGCGCGAGCGCTGGCGCGCCAAGGCCGCGGTCGTGGCGCGCTTGACCCGCAACGCCCGCCCCTACGATCGCATGACCGTTCACCACTCGGCCGAGCACTCGAGCGATCTCGGGCGACAGAGCTCTTGGGAAGTGGCCGACATCCTACGCCGCATCCAGAGCTTCCAGATGCGCGAGCGGGGCTTCGGAGACATCGGCTATCACTTCCTGATCGACCCCCAGGGGCGGATCTGGCAAGGCCGCACGATGGACTGGCAGGGAGCCCATTCCGATGGCGACAACAACATCGCCAACATCGGCATCTGCCTGCTCGGAAACTACGACGTCGAACGCCCCTCGCGCAAAGCGTTGCTGTCGCTCGAAGAACTCGTCGGTGCCCTGAGACAGAGACACCGTATCCCGCGCTCACGCCTGTTCGGGCATGACCACTGGAAAGCGACCGAGTGTCCCGGCACCCATCTGAACAGCTGGCTCGCGGCCTACAAGAACTGAGCGGTTCCGCCGAGAACCGCGCAGTAGATCGCGAACCATCCGAAGGCTCCCTTCCCCAGGAAAGACAGGAGCAGTCTCAGCGCGAACCAGCCGACGAGGGCTGCGATGACCATGGCCCCGAGCAGCGATCCTGACCCACCCGAGATACCCGCCTCGAAGGCATCGGGAAGCAGGAGGATCGACGCCCCGCCGATGGCGGGGATCGAAAGTAGGAAAGAGAAACGTGCCGCCCGGGCCGCGGGCAATCCACACCACAGCCCCATGGCGATGGTCGATCCCGAGCGCGAGATACCCGGCCACACCGCGAGGCCCTGGGCCAGCCCGATGAGAACGGCGTGCTTCCACGCGAGGGGCGGCTCGGGCTCTCCCCCCACGCTGCTCCCACTTTTTTCGGGTGTCGTTCCGAGCCGTGCCTGACGGCGCCGCGCGGTCTCACCCAGGAGCAGGATCAGCGCCGTCAAAAGAAGTCCGATGCCTGCCATCTGCGGATCGTGGAAGGCCTCCTCCCAGCCAGAGCTCAGGGTCAGCCCGACCACGGCCGCGGGAACGGAAGCCACCACGATCTGCAGAGCCTCGCGCCAGGAGCCCCTCAGCACGTCTCGCAGGACGCCCAGGATCGACAGTCGATAGACCGCCAGGACCGCCATGAGCGTGCCCAGGTGCAAGGCCACATCGGTCGCGATTGGGGAGGCGCTGGCGGAGTCAAAACCCAGGGCCGCCTGGAAGAGCACCAGATGCCCCGACGAGCTGACCGGCAGGAACTCGGTCAGTCCCTGCACCACGGCCAGCGTGGCGAGCTTGATGAAATCCGGTTCGAGAAAGATGGCGATCACAAGCCTGTGGGAACCCGGCCTACGCCAGGCGCCCAGCCGCTTCTTCGGCCGGAACCAGCGGCATGTCGAAGGCTTCCGCCACGCCGGCGCAGGTCAGGTGCCCGGCGATGACGTTGGCGCTCTTGCGTAGCGGCCCGGAGGTCTCGATGGCGGCCTTCGTGCC
Organism: Planctomycetota bacterium; assembly: GCA_965662355.1. Lineage (GTDB taxonomy): Bacteria > Planctomycetota > UBA1135 > UBA1135. The sequence goes on from CBFIHP010000008.1 coordinate 59,735, forward strand.
CAGATTCGCCAGGTGCAACATCCAACTCAGAGTCGCGTTCGTGAGGGCCACGGTCGAGGTCCGCGGAACCGCACCCGGCATGTTGGCCACACAGTAGTGAACGACCCCCGATACGTCGTAGGTCGGCTCGTTGTGGGTCGTCGGCCGGGTCGTCTCGACGCACCCGCCCTGATCGACGGCCACGTCGACGATGACGCTGCCTTGCTGCATGTCGCCGAGGTCCGACTCTCTCACGAGCTTGGGCGCCTTGGCGCCTGGAATGAGCACGGCGCCCACGACCAGATCGGCGCTCCTCAGATGCTCGCGAATGGCAAAGGGGGTCGAAAAGACCGTGCGGCAATTATTGGGCATGACCTCATCGAGGTAACGCAGGCGATCGATATCGAGATCGAGGATGGTCACATCCGCCCCCATGCCGCACGCCATGCGCGCCGCATTGGTACCCACGATGCCGCCGCCCAGGATCAACACGTCCGCCCGTGCGACCCCGGGAACACCCCCCAGAAGAACGCCGAGGCCCCCCATTGGTTTTTCGAGGTACTTGGCACCCTCTTGAATCGAAAGCCGGCCGGCGACCTCGGACATCGGTGTCAGCAGTGGAAGTCCACCGTCGACCTCGAGGGTCTCGTACGCAAAACAGGATGCACCGCACTTGATCAGGGCATCGGTCAGGTCACGATCCGCGGCGAGATGGAGATAGGTGAAGAGCACCTGATCCTTGCGCAGGAGCTCGTACTCCGCGGGCTGGGGCTCCTTGACCTTCACGATCATGTCACTCGTCCCGAAGACGCTCTTCGCATCCGGCAGGATCTCGGCGCCGACGGCCGCGTAGCTCGCGTCCGTGAAGCCGCTGTTCACGCCTGCCCCTGCCTGGACGAGAACCTCGTGGCCGGCTGCGACCAGTTTGTCCGCTCCTGCGGGAGTCAGGGATACACGGTACTCGTGGGTCTTGACCTCGGTGGGAACGCCGATCTTCACGCGGTTTTCTTGCAGTCGGGGTAGAGGGGGGTCGAGAAAGCGCAGAGAGTGTGACCTCGGATCCTCGAACTCGGGCTGGAAAACCCTTGCAGGGGGAAAGGGCAGGAAACTACTCTTCGCGGCCGCTCACGGGAGCGACAGGGGCCATTAGCTCAGCTGGCTAGAGCGCTACGTTGACATCGTAGAGGTCGGTGGTTCAAGTCCACTATGGCCCACCAAGCCCAAAAAAAGAGTTCCAGCGCGAATTCAAGGGCTTTGGGGCGGTCCGTTGTGCCTCACAATTGGAACTGGACCCCGTAGAGGGTTTTTTCGGCCCAAGAACCAGAGTTCCGCGCCATGCGTCGAGACCTAGCCTGCCTGCTGACGGCCCTTCTCTGCATTTCCGCATCCCTGTCCAGTCAGGATCTGGAGACCGATCATCGTCGCACTCCGGTCGTGCGCGTGGTCGAGCAGGCCAAACCGGCGGTCGTTTCGATCACCACCAACAAGCTCGTGCGGGTGAACTACGGCTTCATCCGACGGACCGAGGAGCGCCCCGGTGAAGGCACAGGGGTCGTGATTTTCGATGACGGGTACGTGATGACGAACTACCACGTCGTCAAGGACGCCACGAAGATCACGGTACGTTTCGACGAGGTCGACGACGCCCGCTCCTACGTCGCCGAAATGGTCTCGCGGGTCGAGGAGGAAGACCTGGCGTTGCTCAAGATCCAGGGCGGCGAGACCTTCCCCACGATCCCGATGAGCACTGCCGATCCCATCCTGGGCGAGACGGTGGTGGCCATCGGCAATGCCTACGGCAACTCCCACACGGTCAGCACGGGAATCATCTCCGGTCTTCGTCGCGATGTGCGCGCGGGAAATCTCAACTTCACGGACCTGTTGCAGACGGACGCGGCGATCAACCCGGGCAACTCGGGTGGGCCGCTGCTGAACATCGATGGCGAGCTGATCGGGATCAACACCGCCGTGACCGGTGCGGCCGAGAACATCGGCTTCGCGATCCCCGTCGCGCGCGTGCGCTCGGTGCTCTACAAGAAACTTCTGTCCCTCGACAGAGCGCGCGCCTGGCTGGGCTTCGAAGCGGACCAGCAATTCCGCATCAATACGATCTTCGCCGGCGGCCCCGGCCATGCAGCCGGATTGCAGATCGGTGACCGCATCGTGGACATCAACGACTCCCACATCGACAGCCAGAAGAGCTACAACCTGGCGCGGCTATCGATTCAACCCTTGGATCCCGTGACCCTGAGCGTCGAGCGCCAGGGCAAGCAGTACAACGCACAGATGCAGGCGTTGAACTGGCTCGACGGTGTCACCTACGAACGCCTCGGATTGATCGTGGTCATGACCCATATCGGACCGAGCTACTCCCCCTACCTCAAGGTCACCGCCGTCGACCCCCAGGGTCCCGCGGCCACGGTGGGTATCCAACCCGACGACGTCATCGCCGCGATGAAGCCCGATCACACGCGCGCCAAACGCCTCCGCACGATCGAGGACCTGCTCCTGCTGCTCGCCCGCACAGGCTCCGGCGGCCACCTGGAAATCGAGATCTGGCGAGACGACGACAAGGACGGCGCGTTCGAACACACCGAGCTCTATTCCGAGGTCTACACCGGCCAGCTGGATCTTCGTTAGCGATCCGGTACAAAAACCTTCTCGAAGCGCTTTCCGGAAACGGCAAGACGCCATACGAGTTGAGGAGCATTGGTCGCGCTAACGTATCGCTACAGCGTGCGGGACAGAAAGTCCGCATCCCAGGTGAGCTCGACGAGGGGGCTCAGGCCTAGGGGTTCGCCCGCGGTGTTCAGTAGGCGAAGTTCGAGGTAGGCCCGGGTGGCTCCGAGATCGGCAGCGTGCTGCAGGACGGTGGCGACCGAGGAGGTTCCGTTCGAGTGCTCGAAGAGGGTTTTCAGCGAGAGTCGGTGGGTAGCCCCTGGTCCCAACGGACCGAGGATAACGGCCTCGTAGCCCGAGGGCGTGTAGACCATGAGCTCGAAGCCGAGGCCGGGGTAGAGACCGTCGAGAACGAGCTGTGGAGCGAGCGCGGGATCCGCTTGTAGGACGCGCTCATCGACCCGGATGGTGAGTTGCGGACTGCCCTCTACGGTCACGGCGAGTCGCTCCAGAAGAGCAGCATCGTCTTCCGGCCAGAGACTCCCATCCTGCCGCAAGCTCGCACGCGGCGGGCGTTCCGACTCTCCGAATCCGAAGACGCTACGCCAGGGCCAGATCGGCCGCGGCGTCTGCTCGAAGGGAGCACGGAAGCGATCGGCCACGCCGAAGCCCATGCAATAGGCTCCTTCGTAACTGCGTGGAAACTCGGCGTAGAAAACCGGTAGGTCACTCGGCTCGGCCCCTGCCACGAGCGCTCGCACATTCCGCTCGTGTGCCTCGGCTTCGCGAGCGGCCCGCGACCATTCGGAGACGTCCTCGAAAGCACTCTTCGCCCGCGTCCCGAGCAAGGCTGCGAAGCCCAGGCCGAGGGCGAGTTGTAGTGCACGCTTCGAGCGCACCTGACCGAGCAGCGGACGTGCGAGGGTCGAGGCCATCAACACACACAGGCCGATGTCGGCCACGAAGTAGAGGCGCACGTTTTGGGCTTCCTGATAGCCGTCGGCCAGTAGCGGATAGAGCGGTGCGACTCCGAGCAGCCAGAGCCCTCCGCCCGCAAGGGCCAGGCGCGGGGCAAGGGTTCCCGCTGCGCCAGCCAGGCCGAGAAGCGGCAACAAGAGCAGTGCTCCGGGATGCCAGCTGGATGCGATGGCCCGCGCCGTCCCGGCGATGCCTGCCGGGAGCGAGGGAAGTCGTGCGGGATATCCGCCCCCCCATGTGCCGAGGGCGAGACGTCGCACACAGAAGGCCAGAACGCACCCCGCGAGCACGACGAGAAAGCGTCGTCCCAGGATCGAACTCGAGCCCCCGTCACGGGTCCAGTTCAAGATCAGCACCCAGGCTGGAAGCAGAAACGCGAACTCCTTCGTCGCGCAGGCCAGAAAGGCCAGGGGTAGGGCGAGGATCCAGTGCTTCGAGAACACACAGAGCAGCGTGAGTAGCATGGACAGCGCACCCAGGAGGTCCGTGCGCCCTGAGATCCATGTGACCGTGCCCCCTTGTTCGGGGAAGAATCCAAGCGTCACGGCTCCGAGCAGCGCCCCGAGCTCTGCGACGCCCAGGCGACGCAGAAGCGCAAACAGGACCCCTGCGCAGGATGCGTGTGCGAGCAGGTTCAGGGCTCGAAAGAAGCCAGGCTCCGCACCGGGAAAGAGCGCCTGCAAGCCCCAGGCGGTACTGATGACCGGACGCCAAAAGGACGAGACGACCCGCACTCCGTACTGGGGTCCGAGCCAATCGGCCCACCAGGCCCCGCCGCTCGCATAGCCGAGTATGGCCGTATCCTCGGCGATCCAGGAGGATCCGAGACTCCACCCTGCTGGGATCAGAGCGACAAGGAAGACCCATAGCCCGGGCCGCCTCCACCACCGAGCGAGGCGCGGGCGTTCTTGCATCGCGGGCATGGAGGGAGGGTATCCGGCAGGTCCGGCCGCATCCACGCCGAGGCCCCACACGCCGGCGGCCCGGCGGAACGTTGGGACCAGGATTAACCTCTTTCACCAACTGGGATTAGACTGCTCCCACCCCCAGCGGATCGCTGCTTCCCCTCCCGGAAACAGCAATCCGGAAGTTCTTTTTCCTCCACCCCTTCTCATCCCCCCAAAGGAACGCGGGCGAAAGTCTCCAGAGAGGCCTCTAGCCGGGCCCCCATATCGGACGACGAGCCTTTCTGTCCCGTTTCTTCCCCAACCCCAAAGCCCCGATGAAAGCGCTCCTCGTTTTCACCGAGCGTTTCGGGAACATGCTCTCGCGCATCTTCCTGACGCTGCTCTATTTCCTGGTACTGGGCCCGTTCGCGGTCCTCTATCGCCTTTGCGCCGACCCCTTGCGAATCCGTCGTCCCAGGGACGGCAACTGGGTTGGCTGGAGCGCCACGAACGAAACCATCGAAGCAGCGCGTAGGCAGGACTGATGAACATCCTAGGACTCTCGTTCTACTATCACGATTCGTCCGCCGCGCTCGTACAGGACGGCAAACTGATCGCCGCCGCGGAAGAGGAGCGCTTCAGTCGCCTAAAGCACGACTCCGGGTTCCCCGGGTTGGCGATCGATTTCGTCATCGAGCAAGCCGGCATCACGCTTCACGACGTCGACTACGTGGTCTTCTACGAGAAGCCATTCGTGAAGTTCGAGCGCATGCTCCTGTCGGCCATGGCGACCTTCCCCAAGTCGTCCGCGGTCTTCCGCGAGTCGATGCAGCGCTGGATCTCCGACAAGCTGTGGATCAAGTCGCTCATGTCGAAGAACATGGGCATCCCCAGCTCGAAGATCCTCTTCTGCGACCACCACATGTCGCACGCGGCCTCGAGCTTCTATACCTCGCCTTTCAAGGATTCCGCGATCCTCACGGTCGACGGCGCCGGCGAGTGGTCGACCGCGACGATGGCCGTCGGGCGCGACCGAAAAATCGAGATCATCAAGGAGATGCGCTTCCCCCACTCGCTCGGGCTTCTGTACTCGGCCTTCACGGCCTACTGCGGGTTCGAGATCAACGAAGGGGAGTACAAGCTCATGGGCATGCACCCGTATGGCAAGCCCAAGTACGTCGATGAGATCTACAAGCTCATCCATGTCGGCGAAGACGGCAGTCTTTGGCACGACATGAAGTACTTCTCGTACCACTTCTCGCGCGACACCACGCTGGCCGATGCCTTCGGCGAACACTTCGGCAAGCCCCCGCGTGATCCGAAGCTGGGCGACAAGACGCTGGATCCGTACTACTGCGACATAGCCGCCTCGATTCAGGTCGTGACCGAGCAGATTCTGCTCAAGATGATCACGTACCTGAAGAAGGAGACGGGCATGGAGAACCTGTGCTTGGCGGGCGGCGTCGCTCTCAACTCGGTCGCCAACTTCAAGCTCCTGCGCGACGGCCCCTTCGACGACGTCTACATCCACCCCGCTCCGGGGGATGACGGCGGTTGCGTCGGTGCGGCCTACTGGGCCTACAACCACCTCCTGGACCAACCTCGCGGCCCGGCTCTCGAGCACGCCTACCTCGGAACCTCCTACGAGGACTCCGAGATCCAGGAGTTCCTCGAGCGCAACGACATCGCTTTCGAAAAGATCGAAGACGACGAGGAGTTCTACCAGTTCGCCGCCAAGGCGCTGGCGGATGGCTACGTCTGCGGCTGGTTCCGCGGCCGCTTCGAGTGGGGCCCCCGGGCCCTCGGCAGTCGCTCGATCATCGCCGATCCGCGCAAACCGGAGATGAAGGAGAAGCTGAACGAGAAGATCAAGTTCCGCGAGGCCTTCCGCCCCTTCGCACCGTCGGTACTGGAAGAACGCGCGGACGAATTCTTCGAGTTCCCCCAGGCTGAGCGGCACTTCCCCGGGCGCTTCATGCTCTACGTCACGCCCGTTCGTGAGGAAAAGCGCGCGGTCCTACCGGCCATCACCCACGAGGATGGCTCGGGCCGACTCCAGACCGTCTACAAGCAGAGCAACCCCGGTTATCACCGCATGATCGAGGCCTTCGGCGAGATCACCGGCGTGCCCGTCGTCATGAACACGTCCTTCAACCTGAAGGGCGAGCCGATCGTCGAGCATCCCTCCCACGCCTTCAACACTTTCAGTCTCAGTGGGATGGACTTTCTCTTCATGAACAACTACATCGTGCGCTCGGATGCGAAGAAGAAGATCGCGGACACGCGTTTCGCCCTGCGCCACCAAGGCGATTCCGTGACCGAGATGGTCAGCTAGCGGAGATTCCCACCATGCGTGCGCTCAACGTCTTTCTGGCCTTCGCCATCAGTGCCCTCATTGCCTTCGTTCTCTTCGAGGCGGGGCTTCGCCTGTTCCCGAACTACAGCCCGCAGCCGGTGCTGAACCAGTTCGACGCCAAGCTCGGCTGGAGCAAGACTCCGGGGAAGAGCATCTCCCGCGGGACGAGCGAGTTCGATGTCACCTTCGATATCAACGAGCTCGGGCTACGCGACGATCCGATGCAGTCGACGAAGAAGGACCCCGGTACCTTCCGCGTGCTCATGCTGGGCGATTCCTTCGTCCTGGGCTACACCGTCGATCGCGATCAGCTGTTCGTCGACCACCTCGAACGCTGGTGGGGCGAGGAAGGTCGCAAGGTCGACGTCGTCAACGCCGGAACCGAGGGCTACTCGACGGATCAAGAGGTTCTCTGGTTCCTCGAGCACGGGGTTGACTTCAAACCGGACCTCGTCTGCATCTTCCCGTACGAGAACGACATCTACTGGGCCGGCGAGCAGGAGTACCACGGCAAGAAAGCCAAGCCTCGCTTCAGCGCCACCGGAACCCTCGAAACGGGAACCCTGGCGGACAGCTCGCCCAAGGGCTCTGTCCTGCAGAGGCTGGCTTTCGGTCAGTTCCTGATGAAGACCCTCGTGCCCTTGCTCCCGCGTCCCAAAGGACCCGGAGCGCGGGAATTCATCCCCGCCGGACAGGGCGCGAATCCCGTGTTCATCTCCAGGGAATTCGCCCCGCTGCTCAACGACACACCCGACTTCCTGCAGGACGCCATCGGTCACACCAAGGGTGCCTTGATCGCCCTGCAGAAGGGCTGCAAGGACATCGGCGCCCGCCTGCTCATGGTGCCCATTCCCTCCGAGTCGGCCATCCATCCAAAAGCACGCGAGCACTTCTCCGAATGGGAAGCGGGCATGAAAGGCCTGGACCGGGAACTCTGGTCCCCGGACAACCCCGTCGATCTCTTCCTCTCCATGGCAGGCGAGCTCGGGATCGAATCCTTCGATCCGCGCCCGGCGTTGAAGCAGCGCACCAGAGAGTGGGGCAAGCCCCTGTACTTCGATGCAGAGTGGCACTTCAACCCCGAAGGCAACCACGCCTTCGCCCTGGCGTTGCACAAGACAGCCCAGAGTCGCAACTGGTTCCCTGACTCCCATGCGGGAACCGGGACCACGGCCCTGATGCCTCCGGACATCGGCGGCGGCACCCCCAAGTGGATGTTCGTCTTCGCCACGCTGTGGCTCGTGCTCGGCACCTGCTTCTGCCTGCACTATCGGGACGAGAATGCGGTCCTCGCCTTCCTCAAGGTCGGGGCGCTCCTGGGCTTCGTCTTCCTCATGATCATCGGCGGCGGCAGTGCCATTGAGTCCCTCCCGCCGGGCATCTCGATGTACATCCTGCCCACGCTGCTCTTGGCTCTGTTCGGGTTCATCGCCTACAAGATGGGGCGCAGACTTGGCACCATGCTCGAGTTGATGAAGGCCTTCACTCTGCGTGGCCACTGGTATCTCATGCCACTCGTGGTCGTGCTCCTGACCATCGGCAGCCTGCTCGTCGTGGCGGCTTCCTCTCCGCTCATCGCGCCCTTTATCTACACGCTGTTCTAGAGGAACTGTCGCTGGGGTCACTTTTCCAGGGACGCCGTCGAGCTGAGAATTGCATCGAGCTTCCCCCGCGTTCTCGAATAGGGGGTATCCTTGGGTGGACCCGGTAAACGGGGCCGGTCACCCAACCCTTGCCCTCCCGCCCCGCCAGCTCAGCCCAACAGCCCATGAAAGAATTTCTGCAAGAGTTTTGGCTCTGGATCACGGTGCCCTTCCTCTTGGTCGTGGTCGGACTCTTCCTTCTCTGGTTCGTCTCCAAGGGAGACGGCCCCACGCCCTTCACGTACAACGTCTTCTAGGGGAACGCCCCCCAAACGGGCTAGCTACGCCCGCAAGAAGCTGAAGTACTGCCGTGCCAGCTTCCTGATCGGCTCCGAAGGACGGCGGCGAAGTTTGTTGCGTAACTGCTGTTGCATGTAGTCGGCGAAGGCCATGCCGACGCAGAACTTGATCCACACGGAGCCAAAGAACCCGTAGTGCTTTCTGTAGTAGGCCAGGCGGTCCTTTTGCCACTGGCTGAGGAAGTCGCCGAACTTCGCAGTCGAGCTGCCGTGGTGGTGCACGAAAGAGACCTCGCCGTGGTAGCGCGTCTTCCAGCCTGCGTGCTTTATCCGCAGTGAGAGATCCACGTCGTTGTAGAACAACCACAGGTTCTCGTCGAAGAGCCCGATCTGATTCAGAACGCCCTGGCGCACCAGGAGAACCGCCGCCGGCGGCTGGTCGATGTCACGTGACTCCTCGTGATCCCAGTCACGGTTGAAATAGCGTTTCAACTCGCGGGAATTGGGGAACCAGCGCTCGAAGGGAGTGGCGAAGAAGAAGGCCGTCGCGAGGGTCGGGAATTCGTGGACAGAGCGTTGTGTGCGCCCGTCGGGAAAGACGAGCCTGGGTGCCAGTGCGCCGTACTCGGGGTTCTCATCGAGAAAGCGCACCATCTCCTGGAGGCCGCCCGCCGGCGTCTCGGTGTCGGTGTTCAAGAGGAGCACGTAACGCCCCCGCGCCAAGGCCATGCCCTGATTGCAGGCGATTGCGAAGCCCTCGTTGCGCTCGTTCTTGATCAAGCGCACGTCGGGATAGTGCTCCTCCACCAACGCGACCGAATCATCGGCACTGCCGTTGTCGACGATGATGACCTCGAAGCTCGGCCCTTCCGAGGCGTACAGAGACTCCAGGCACAGGGCGAGCAGATCGCGTGTGTTCCAGGACGGGATCACCACGGAAACGTCGTGAACGTCGCTCATCGCTTGTCGCCCCCTATGCTTGCCGCGCGCTCGCTGGCCACCACCTCGTAGAGTTCCTCGAGTCGCTGGGCAAGCCGCTCCGCGGAATGCTGGCGAGCGATCCGCAACCGGGCGCGCTGCCCCATGGCCTGGGCCCCTTCAGGTTCGTCCAGCAGTTTCGCCAGGCCGAAGCCCAGCTCTTCGTCGGTGGTACCGACGAGCGCGGTCCGCTCGTGCACGCAGAGCTCGCTGACGCCCCCCACATCGCGCGCCACGACGGCAAGCCCGGCGGCGCCGGCCTCGATCAGGGAGACGGGCATGCCCTCGCTGCGCGAGGTCAACAGAACGCAGTCGAGTTCGGACAACACCTCCGGCATATCGGTTCTCGCGCCCAGAAGATGACAGCGCCGTTCGCCGATCTCTCCCAGGGCCCGAATCCTGCGCTCCAGACCAAGGCGCAAATCACCATCTCCCACGAAGACGAGATGCAACCTGGGATAGCGAGCCTGGAGCAACTCGAAGATGTCCAGAGCGCGCTCGGGCTGCTTGACCTCCGCCAGACGCCCTACGACGCCCACCAGGACGTCCTCGTGTGTTGCCCGGAGCAACTTTCGAAGCTCCCCCGCCGCCCGCCTGGGCCGCGGGATGGCCAGCAGCGCGTCGAGCTCCACGCCGGGCTGGATGACGCAGATCTTCTCCTCGGGAGCGACCTCCAGACGGACCAGATCCTCGGCCGTGCGGTGGGAAACGGCCACGATGCGATCCGTTCCCCGGGCGAGACGCTGCTCCAGAGCGACCAGGCGCCTGGAAACGGGTGCAGGAAAATAACCCTCGAGCACATGCCCGTGGAAGGTGTGCACCCGGGGTACGCGCGCATGAGCTCGCTCGCCGAGGGCCCGCCGGCCGAGGGCCCCGGCCTTGGACGCATGGGTGTGGACGATGTCCGGGACGAAGCCAGCAAGTTCCTTTTTGATCGCCCGCGAGGCGAGGAGATCGCGCGCCGGGGACAGACCGCGACGCAGACTCGGAATCCGACGCACATCGTGACCGCGACGCACGAACTCGTCGAAGAGATCGCCTTCCCCGGCCTCTGGCATGCCGCTGAGCAGCCGCACCTCATGCCCCCGGCTTCTCAAGATCGTGTCGGCGGCAAGGGCCTGGCGGGCGGGACCGCCAAGGTTCAGGCGGGTGAGGATTCGCAGGATGCGCATGGGTCCCCTTCGGGAACCCGTACTCTCTCCTAGAACTGGACCTTAAACAACAGCAAGTGATAGCCCACGAGCAGCGTATAGGTCCCCGCCGCGGTCCAGAGCCCGATTCGTGCCAGGAAGAAGTTCTTGTGCACCACGAGCACCACCAAGGCCACACCGATCAGGAAGGACTTGGCGAAGACGAAATTCCAGCGCCCGGTTTCGAGCAGGAGCTGGGCTACCGGATTCAGCTCGACCCCACCGGCTTGCAAGTGCACAAGCGTGAAGAAACTGTCACTGATGTTCATCAGGGCGACCCAAACAACCGCCAGTATGAGGCCCGTGCCGTAGCGATCGACGAACGAGCCTTCCGATTCCGTCGGACGGCGGACGCTCCGACGTCGGCCACCGAAGATGGAGTAGCGCGAAAGGCGCGGCGTCGGCCGTTGGCGCCGATCGGGGCCTCGCGGCGGTGTGGACAACGGGGACTCTATTTGGGGCTGGGACATGGCCTCGTGGTAGGCGTATCGACCTACTGTGCCCCGGACTGGAGCCCTGCCACCAGGTCCTGGTGATCTGACGGGCCCCACCCGCTGAGAGTGCCTTGTGAAAAGGAAAGCCGTCTACCCGTCGGGACGACTCAATTTCGCCAGCACGGAATAATCTTCCAGCGTCGTCGTGTCCTGCATGATCTCGCGGCCGGCGGCGATGTCGCGTAACAAGCGGCGCATGATCTTGCCACTGCGCGTCTTCGGGAGCGCATCGGCAAAGCGGATGTCCGCGGGACGTGCCAGCTTGCCGATCTCCTTGGCAACATGCTCTTTCAGCTTGACGACCAACTCGTCGCCAGTGCTGAAGCCCGGACCGATCGTGCAAAAGGCACAGATCGCCTCACCGGTAAGGTCGTCCGGTCGAGCGACGACGGCCGCCTCGACGATGGACTCGTGACTGACGAGCGCGCTTTCGATCTCCATGGTCGAGAGCCGATGCCCACTGACGTTCAGCACATCATCCACACGTCCCATGATCCAGAAATACCCCTCATCGTCCCGTCGCGCACCATCCCCAGGGAAGTAGTAACGCCCGCCGAACTTCGACCAGTACGTCTCCTCGTAACGTTCGTTGTCGCCCCAGATTCCACGGAGCATCGAGGGCCAGGGACTGCGGATCGCCAGCAGCCCACCGGTACCGTTCGGGAGCTCGTTGCCGTCGTCGTCGACGATCGCGGCATCAACACCGAAGAAGGGCAGGGTGGCGGATCCCGGTTTCGTCGCCACGAATCCGGGCAGCGGAGTGATCATGATCGAGCCCGTTTCCGTCTGCCACCAGGTATCGACGATGGGGCAGCGCTCGCCCCCCACGGTGCGGTGATACCACATCCAGGCCTCCGGATTGATCGGCTCGCCGACCGTGCCCAGGAGGCGCAGGCTCGATTTGTCGAACTTGCTGACGTGCTCGTCCCCCCAGCGCATGAAGGCGCGGATCGCCGTGGGAGCGGTGTAGAGCACCGTAACCTTGTGCTTTTCGATGAACTCCCAGAACCGACCGGGGTGGGGCTCGTTCGGTGCTCCCTCGTACATGCAGCACGTGGCGCCATTCGCCAGTGGACCATACACGATATAGCTGTGGCCGGTGATCCAGCCCACATCGGCCGTACACCAGTACACGTCGTCTTTCTTCAGATCGAACACGTACTGCGTGCTGAGGTAGGCTCCGACCATGTAGCCAGCTGTCGTGTGTCGGATGCCCTTGGGCTTGCCCGTGCTGCCCGAGGTGTACAGCAGAAAGAGCGTATCTTCCGAGTCCATCGCCTCGGGCGGACACACGTCAGCGACGTCTTCGAGCAACTCGTGCATCCAAACGTCTCGCTCGTCGTCCCACAGCACATCGTTCTCGGTGCGGCACACGGTGAACACGGTGTGAACCTTCACGGCCTCGGGCAATGAGGCGAGCGCCTCGTCCACCACGGGTTTCAAGGGCAGGATCTTGCCCCGACGCCAGCCACCGTCGGACGTGATCACCGCCGTGCAACCGCCATCCTCGATGCGATCGCGAATCGAGTTGGCACTGAAGCCGCCGAAAATCACCGAGTGAATGGCTCCGATGCGCGCACAGGCCAGCACCGCAAAGGCCAGTTCCGGAATCATGGGCATGTAGATGGCAACCCGATCGCCCTTCTTCACTCCGCGCTTCTTCAGACCGTTGGCAAAGCGCGAGACCTCGTGCAGAAGCTCCGCGTACGTGAAGCTCCGGACGTCTCCGGGTTCACCCTCCCACAGGATCGCGGTCTTGTCCGCTCGTTCGCTGGCCGCGTGTTGATCGACGCAGATGGCCGAGGCATTCGTCTTGCCCCCCACGAACCACTTCGCGTAAGGCTTCTCGCTCCAGTCGAGCACCTTGGTGTAGGGCTCGATCCAGGGCAGCTCCTGTGCGACTCGCCCGAAGAACGTCTCGGGATCCTTCACCGACTCCTCGTGCATCCGGCGGTACGTCTCGAGATCTCCGAGGCGCGCCCCTTCTCGAAAGTGCTGGGGCGGTTCGAACGTGCGGTTTTCCTTGAGAACGCTCTCGATCTGGCTCATGGCGATTGTGGGCTGTTGGCGAGGCAGCAAGAGGGTAATGGGCGCGGGCCAAAAGCGCCAAGGCTCGCAGGCTTCTCGGAACGCCAGCTACTGCTTGCGGAGCTCGCCACCGAGCTCCCCCACGGCGCGCTCGAGTCGCGTGAAGAACTTGGCGCTGTCCTTGTCGGTAAGGGTCTTGTCGGCCTGCAAGAGCACGTGATAGGCGAGGGACTTGCGTCCGGCTCCCACGCTCTCTCCCCGGTAGAGATCGAACAGTTCGATATGCGCCACCAGCCCCTTGCCGGATTTCTCGATGGCCTTCTTCATCTGGCCGGCGGTGCAGTCCTCGGGAATCGACAGGGCCACGTCGACCTTGACCCCTGGGAAACGTGGGAGAGGTTGGAAACGTGACTGCGATTCCTCGGTGGCCAGGAGCGCGTCGACGGAAAGCTCGGCGCAGGCGACCTCGCTGTCCAGCTCGCCGGTCAGACCGAGCTCGACTTGCACCTTGGGCTCGAGGTTGGCGAGGATGCACACGGCTTGCTCGTGGCGCCCGACATAGGCTCCGATGCAACGTCCGGGGTGCGCCCATGAGGGAGCTCCGTCCTCGACCCGTCGCCAATCGAACTCGGCCCGGCCCACGTGGCCGAGAAGATCCTCGATCACGCCCCGCAGCGAGGCGAAGGCACCGGCGTTGAAACGATCTTTCTTGCCAGGCCGCAAGGTGACCTGGGTCAAGGCCACCTGGTGCAACTCGCGGGGTTCGCCGCGCTCGCCGGCGAGCTCGGGCACGTAGCCCTTGCCGATCTCGAAGAGGCGCACGTCCTCGGAGTGGCGGCGATTCTTGGGGAGGTGTCCGAGGAGGCTCGGGAGAACCGAACGGCGAATACGATCCGCACCCTCGTGCTGGGGGTTTTGAAGCCGCACATGGGGACGCCCAGCGTCACCCAGGAGCTCGACGGTCTCGTCCCGTTGGAACGTGTACGTCATCGACTCATGGAATAGCGCCGAGCCCGAGAGACGGTCCTGGATCTCTCGCACCAGCGTGCGCCGCGGATCGAAGGGCGCCGGCTCGAGAAAGCCCATCAGGGAAACCTCGGGGACACGGCTGTAACCGTAGATGCGTCCGACCTCCTCGATTAGATCTTCCTCGATGGCGAGATCCTTCGTGGCCCGCGCCGAGGGAATTGCCACCTGCCAGGGCTCGCCGCGCGTGACCGTGAGGCCCAATCGATCGAGCGTGTCCTGTATCTCGTCATCGCTGATCTCAACGCCCAGCACCGAACGCACGCGTGCGGGGCGCAGGCCCACGGAGCAGGCCGGATCACTCCACTCGCCCGCGTCGCCGATCGCCCGCGGCAAGGTGATCCCGGGCTGAATCGTCGCCAGAGTGTTGACCAGATGCGCCGCCGCCTTCATGGGCAGGGTCGCATCCAGGGACTTCTCGAAACGACTCGAGGCGTCGGTACGCAGTCCCAGGCGCGCGGACGTCCTGCGCACGCGCGTCGGGTGAAAACTCGCGACCTCGAGCAGGAGATCGCTGGTCGTTTCCGCGACTTTCGAGCCCTCGCCTCCCATGACCCCGGCGATGGCCACCGGCTCGTCACCGGAGCAGATCAACATGTCCTCGGGAGTCAACGCCCGCTCGATCTCGTCAAGGGTCTGCATCTTCTCTCCGGGATGTGCATCGCGCACGGTGATCCCGTCCTTGGAAAGGCGATTCAGGTCGAACAGGTGATTCGGCTGGGCGATGTCGAGCATCACGAAATTCGAGATGTCGACCAGCAGATCCAGCGGTCGCTGTCCGACCGCTAGCAGCAAGAGCCGCAGCCACTCGGGCGAGCGCTCCAGCTTCACCCCGGACACGACCAGGCCCAGGTAACGCGAACAGCCTTCGGTCTCGACCTTGACCGGGTAGGGCTCACCTGAATCGCCTGCGTCTCCCAAACCGGCATACCTCGAAGGAAAGTCGAAGTCGATCGGCAGGAGTTCGCGGCCGTGAATCGCGGCAAGCTCCGAGGCGAGACCACGGTGGCCCCAGAGATCGGGACGATGGGTCAGCGACTTGTTGTCGATCTCGATGATCCAATCCTCGATGCCGAGGGCCTGGGCCACGGGCTCGCCGACCTTGGCACTCTCGGACAGGACCCAGATCCCATCGTGGTTGTCACCCAGCTCGAGCTCACGTTCCGAGCAGATCATGCCGCGCGATTCGACACCGCGGATCTTCGACTTCTTGATCTTGAGATCACCGGGCAAGAGCGTCCCCACCGTCGCCACGGCAACGTTCTGCCCGGCGTCGACGTTCGGGGCACCGCATACGATCTGCAGCGGCTCCTCGCCATCGCCGACATCCACGCGACAAATGCTGAGCTTGTCCGCATCGGGGTGCTTCTCTCGCGACACGACGTGTCCGACCTTCACGGTCGACAACTGCGGAGCAAAGGGCACGAGCCCCTCGACCTCCGCCGTATGGATCATGAACGAGTCGACTACATCCTGTGGTGACAGGTCCGAGAGGTCGATGTGGCGACCGAGCCAACGGTAGGAAATCAGCATCGCGAGACCCTTGAGAAACTAGAACTGACCGAGGAAACGCAGGTCGGAGCCGAGTAGGTGGCGAATGTCGTCGATGCCGAAGCGCAGCATCACGAGCCGTGAGAGGCCGAGCCCGAAGGCGAAGCCCGTGTACTTCTCGGGGTCGACTCCGCCGTAGCGCAGGACGGCGGGGTGCACCATGCCGGAGGGGCACAGCTCGATCCACGTCGTACGCTTGCAGACGCTGCAACCGCGCACCTTCTGCGTCGCGCAGAAGGGACAGCGCACGTCCAGCTCGAAACCGGGCTCGACGAAGGGGAAGTAGCCCGGCCGCAGGCGGACTTCGAGGTCGCGCTGGAAGAGTTCGCGCAGAAAGGTCTTCATCGTCGCCAGCATGTGTCCCACCGTGATGCCCTCGCCCACGACGAGCCCCTCCATCTGGTGGAAGGTGTGCTCGTGGGTGGCGTCGATCGATTCGTTCCGGAAGCAGCGCCCGGGAACAATGGCACGGAAGGGTGGGGTCATGTTCTCGAGCGCACGAATCTGGACCGGCGAAGTGTGCGTGCGCATCAGGAGCCTGGCATCGCCCGTCTCCGGCGCTTCGCTGCGACACCAGAAGGTGTCGAAGTGCTCGCGCGCGGGATGGTCCTTCGGGATGTTCAGGGCGTCGAAGTTGTAGTACTCGAGCTCGACCTCGGGCCCGTCGAGCACCGCGTAGCCCATCTGCGTGAAGATCTCCTCGAGTCGCCGAACCACGTGCGTGATCGGGTGCAAGGACCCGGTGGCCAGTGGGGCGCCGGGCAACGTCGGATCGAAATCGTCAGCACGACGCTCTGCATCGAGGCGCTGCGCGGCCAGGACGGCGCGCCGCTCCTCGAGCGCCCCTGAAATGGCGCTCTTCATCAGGTTGACCGTCTGGCCGATGCCCTTGCGCTCTTCGGGGGGGGCGGTCTTGATGGAGGCCATCAAGACCCCCAGTGGTCCGTCCTTGCCCAGATAGTCGCGCTCGAGCCGCTGCAGGTCCTCGACCGTTGCAGCGGCTTCGATCACGGCCAGCGCCTGCCCCCGGATCAACTCCGCGGAGTCCGGGGCCTTTGCGTCTACATCCCCCATGCCGCTTCCCTCACCAGGTTCTCCGGCCCAGGCCGGGTTCCAAGGATCGTTTCGTGACGGTTCCGCCCGGAGTGGGCTAGGCGCGAACAGCCTTGGCCGTCTCGACCAAGGTATCGAAGGCACCCGGCTCGTGGATCGCGAGCTCGGAGAGCTCCTTGCGGTTCAGATCGATGCCCGACTTCTTCAATCCATCGATGAAAGTCGAGTACGTCATGCCGCGCATCCGCGAGGCAGCGTTGATCCGCAGGATCCAGAGGCGGCGGAACTGGCGCTTCTTCTGACGGCGATCGCGATAGGCGTAGGCCCACGCTCGAACGACCGACTCTTGAACCGTGCGCCAGAGTTTGGAACGCCCTCCGTGGAAACCGCGAGCGCGCTTGAAATAACGAACCTTCTTGCGATGGCGCGGAGCGCCGTACTTCACGCGTACCATGAGTCAGCCCTCCTCAGCTACACAGCATCTTGCGGATCAACCGCGCCCACGTGCCGTCCAGCACGATGTCCTTGCGAAGGGCGCGACGTTCCTTGCCATTGTGAATTGCGTGCATGTGTCCGCGCGCCGGACGGCTGCAGCGAACCTTGCCACTCTTCGTGATCTTGAACCGGCCTTTGACCGATCCTTTCGACTTCATCTTGGGCATGTCTTCTCCTTTTGCTTCGCCATCGATCTGCCTCGGTCCGAGGACACGGCAGGGGCCGGGAGGCGAGGCCATTGCCCCGCTCGCAGGCAGCCCTGGGCCGCTCACGGGGGCGACGCGGATCCGGCCGGACCGCGCCTGGCTTTTGGGGGCGAGAAGTCTATCGGGCTTCCGGGCCCAGAAAAAGGGGGGCCAGGCCGAAAAGCGTCCGATTTCGAACCGAACGCAAAGCCAGTCCATCCTGGCGATGGGCGTTCGCTCGAGGCTGAACCCTATTTCCGCGCCAGGAGCATCGTCATCCTGGGCCCGTTCATCTTCGGATGGGTCTCGATCTTCGAGATGTCCTCGAGCACCTCCGCCACGTGCTTCATGACGCGAAAGCCCATCTCCGGGTGCGCGCGCTGGCGACCGCGGAAAATGCAGACCACCTGCACCTTGTGACCCTCCTGGAGGAACTTGCGCCCCTGAACGAGGCGGTAGGAGAGGTCGTGCTTGTCGATCGCGGGCCGCACACGGAGTTCCTTCAGGGTCGAGTGTGCACGCGTCTTGGCGCCCCCCTTCTCCTTCTTCTTCTGGGCGTACTTGAACTTTCCATAGTCCATGACGCGACAGACGGGAGGATCCGCGTTGGGTTGCACCTCGACGAGATCGAGGCCTGCTTCGTCGGCGAGGCGTCGGGCCTCTTCGATGGGAACGACGCCGACCTGCTCGTCACCGGCGTTGATAAGGCGCACCTGGTTGATTCGGATCTGCCGATTGATCCGGTACTTACTGGGAGCGGGTCCGCGCTTGTTCTGTTGTTTTCTTCTCAAAAATCGTCTTGGGGTTTCTGGAAGGGTCCGTCCGCCGGGTTGCAGGATAGACCGCTGGAGGTCCTAGCGCCAGGCATGGAACCCGAAGTGGGGCTTCGATCCTCCTGGGGCAAAATGCGGCGTAAAAAGCCGCGCAATAAACGAAGTCCTCTGCCCGGGGACGTCATACGCCCGGGGCGCCAGCCTCCTCCGCGGAGGAGGAAGCGGCCTTCTTGGGCTCGAGCGCGCGCCCGGCCGATTGAATGTGAACTTCGCCGAGCTGTTCGGAACGTACCGCTGAAGGCGCCCCACACATGAGATCCATGGCGGAAGTCGTTTTCGGGAAGGCGATGACGTCCCGGATGTTGTCGAGCCCGGCCGTCAAGGCCGTGACCCGATCGAGCCCTAGGGCGAACCCCCCGTGGGGCGGCGCTCCGTAGGCCAAGGCCTCGAGCAGGAAGCCGAACTTCTCCTGGGCCTCCTCGGCTTCGATCCCGAGGACTTCGAAGACTTTGGATTGCACGTCGGCGCGATGGATACGAATCGAGCCCGATCCGAGCTCCCAGCCGTTCAAGACCAGGTCGTAGGCGCGGCTGGCGACGTTCGAGAAATCGTCCCCTTCCGTCTTCCAGAACTCCCACTCCTCGGGAGCCGTGAACGGATGGTGCAGGCTGACCCAACGGCCGGAACCCTCGTCGCGCTCGAACATCGGGAAGTGCGTGACCCACAGGAAGGCCCAGCTGTCATCGGCCAACCCCTGAGCCTTCGCCAGGTGATTGCGCAACTCGCCAAGGGCGCGACGCACGATGGGTTGGGTGTCGGCCACGAACAAGCACAGATCGCCCTCGTTCGCTCCCATGCTTTGCATGAGTTCCGGAGCGAGCTCCCCCGCGCAGAAACGCGCAAGTGGTCCGGCTCCCCCGTCGGCGGCCGCTTTCCACCAGGCGAGCCCCTTGGCGCCATATTCCTTGACGACCAGCTCGAGAGCGGTGATCTGCTTGCGCGAGAGCTCAGCCCCCTTGGGGAGGCAGATGCCCATGACCCGACCGCCGCTTTCGAGGGCTCCATGGAAGACACCGAATTCGGACTTGCGAGCCCATTCGGCGATGTCGCACAGCTCGAGACCGAAGCGCACGTCGGGCTTGTCGCTGCCGTAACGCTCCATGGATTCCTCGTAGCGCATGCGCGGAAAAGGAGTCTTCAACTCGATCCCCATGGCTTCCTTGAACGTGCGCACGAGCACTCTTTCCCAGACCGCGAAGACGTCGTCCTCCTCGACGAAGGACATCTCCATGTCGAGCTGGGTGAAGTCTGGTTGCCGATCGGCGCGCAGGTCCTCGTCGCGGAAGCAACGCGCGACCTGGTAATAACGGTCGAAACCCGAGACCTGCAGGATCTGCTTGAAGATCTGGGGCGACTGGGGAAGCGCGTAGAACGAACCGGGATGCACGCGGCTCGGCACCAGATAGTCGCGCGCGCCTTCCGGCGTGGCCTTCGTCAGGATCGGCGTTTCGATATCGCAGAAGCCCTCGTCGTCGAAGCCCCTGCGAATGGCCGAGATGAACTTCGCGCGATGCATTATGTTGCGTTGCATCGACGCGCGACGAAGATCGATGTAGCGGTAACGCAGACGGACCTCGACCGCCGGCTCGTCACCGCCGGAGATCTCGAAGGGAGGCGTCTTCGACTTGGAGAGAATATCCAGCTCGTCGACGACGAGCTCGACGGCACCGGTCGGGCGGTCCTTGTTGACATTGCCCTCATCACGCGCGACCAGCTTGCCGCTGACAGCGATGACGTCCTCTGCCGAAAGCTTGACCGCGTCCGAGATGTTGTCGCCCAGGACGATCTGCGTCAGCCCGTAGCGATCCCGCAGGTCCACGAAGTAAATTCCACCGTGGTCTCGCCGGGCGTGAACCCACCCGTTGAGGGTCACGGCTTCGCCAATGTGTTCGGAGCGCAGCTCTCCGCAGGTGTGCGTACGGCGCCAGTCTTTCACGAGCGTGTGCCGAGGCGCGCGCGGAGACGCCATTGAGCCCGGCGCAGGGCCACCCGCGCGCGAAGCACATCGACCTGGGACTTCTCGGCGCCGCGAGCCTCGTCCAGACGCTGGCGTGCGCGTTTCTCCGCCTGGAGGGCCCGCTCCTCGTCGATATCGGAGGGCGGCTCGCCGGCTTCACAAACGACGCGTACGGTGTTGTCGCGCACCTCGGCGAAGCCGCCGGAGACGAACACGGTTTCGCGCTTGCCGTCCGAATCGTAAGAGATAAGGCCGACATCGAGAGCCGTCACGAGTGCCGCGTGCCGCGACTTGAAACCCATCAGTCCGCCGACGGCCGGGACTTGGACATGGGTCGCCTTTGTATCCAGAACGATCTTGTCCGGAGTGATGAGCCGCAGTGTGAGCTCGGGCATTTTTTGCTAGCCCTCCATGCCTTCCGCCTTCTTGCGCGCCTGCTCGACCGAACCGACGTACATGAAGGCCTGCTCCGGCAGGTCGTCGTGCTTGCCTTCGAGGATCTCCTGGAAAGAGCGCACGGTGTCTTCGCGGGCCACGAACACGCCGGGGGTGCCGGTGAATTGTTCGGCGACGAAGAACGGCTGGGAAAGGAAACGCTGGATGCGGCGCGCACGATGCACGACCTGCTTGTCCTCGTCGGAGAGCTCCTCTGCGCCAAGGATGGCGATGATGTCGCGCAGGTCGGCGAAGCGTTGGAGAACCCGCTGCACCTCGCGGGCGACGCCGTAGTGCTCGTCGCCGACGATCTGCGGGTCGAGCATCCGCGAGGTCGACTTCAGCGGGTCGACCGCGGGGTAGATGCCGAGCTCGGAGATCGAACGCTCGAGGATGATCGTCGAGTCGAGGTGGGCAAAGGTCGCGACCGGTGCGGGGTCGGTGATGTCGTCGGCCGGCACGTAGACGGCTTGCATCGAGGTGACCGACCCCTTCTTGGTCGAGGTGATGCGCTCCTGGAGCGCGCCCATCTCCGACGCCATTGTCGGCTGGTACCCGACGGCCGAGGGCATACGGCCGAGGAGGGCGGAAACCTCGGAGCCTGCCTGCACGAAGCGGAAGATGTTGTCGACGAAGAGCAACACGTCCTGGTTCTTCTCGTCGCGGAAGTACTCGGCCATGGTCAGGCCCGAGAGCGCAACCCGCAGACGCGAACCGGGAGGCTCGTTCATCTGTCCAAACACGAGCACCGCGTTGTCGATAACGCTCTGCTCGTCGCCGTCGGGCGTCGTGTACTTGGCATCGGTCATCTCGTTCCAGAGATCGTTGCCCTCACGGGTGCGCTCGCCGACCCCGCAGAAGACCGAGAAACCACCTTTCTCGACCGCGGTGATTCGAATGAGCTCCTGGATGAGCACCGTCTTGCCCACACCGGCGCCACCGAAGAGGCCGATCTTGCCGCCCTTGGCGAAGGGGCACAGCAGGTCGACGACTTTCAGGCCGGTCTCGAAGACCTCGGAGATGGCCTCCTGCTCTTCGAATAGCGGCGCGGGCTTGTGGATCGGGCCGGTTTCGCCGGGGGGCACCTCGCCACGGGTGATGGTGTCGAGAGCTTCGCCCAGCAGATTGAAGATCCGTCCCTTGGTGCGGTCGCCCACGGGCACCGTGATCGGTGCTCCCGTGTCGAGCACTTCCATGCCGCGGCGGCAGCCGTCGGTGGTGGCCATGGCTACACAACGGGCGACGTCGTTGCCGAGGTGCTGGGTCACTTCGAGGACCAAGGCGCCGGTGCGACCACCGGTACCCGAGGTTCCCTCGACCGACAACGCGTTGTAGATCGGGGGCAGCTCGCCTGCCGGGAAGCGGACGTCGACCACGGGGCCGAAGATCTGAGAGATGGAACCGTTCGTAAGGGTGGTGGTCATGACTAGCGCAGAGCCTCCGCTCCGCCCACGATGTCGAGAAGGTCCTTGGTGATGCCTTCCTGGCGTTTTCGGTTGTAGATCTGCTTCAGCTCGCCCTGCATGTCACCCGCCGCTTCGGTGGCGTTCTTCATGGACATGCGACGGCTCGCGTATTCGGAAGTCAAGGCTTGGATCAGCCCGTTGTAGATGCGCGTTTCGAGATAGCGCGGGATCAGGTGCTCGAAGATGGTTTCGGCATCGGGCTCCAGAATGATGTCGGAATCCTTGCGCCCACCGTCGTCGTCCGATTGGAACGAGGCCGCTTCGATCGGCAGGAAGTCCACCCAGGTGGGAACGAACTTCACCATCGACTCGAAGGCGGTGTGAAGCACCAACACCTTCTTGTAGGTGCCGTTCTCGAATCCCTCCCGCAGGGCCGCGGCGACGCGGGCGGCCCCGCGGTAGTCGATCTTCTCCAGCTCCGGCTCCGTGAAGTAGCGCTCGACCTTGCGGCCGGTGCTCTTCAGATACTGGTAGCCCTTGCGGCCATAGACGAAGAAGTCGAGGGCCTCGGGCAACACGTCGAGGCGTCGTAGCCCTGCCTCGAACTCACGGAAGAGGTTGGAGTTGTAGGGACCGCACAAGCCGCGATCGGAGGACACGAGACAGACAGCCGTCCGCTCCCCCTTGCCGGCACGGAACAGCGGCTGATCTTCGAGGTCTTCACCGAGCGCAGCGGCCAGGTGATGCACCAGGGTCGAGATCTCCTCGGCATACGGCCGCGAGGCGATCGCACGTTCCTGGAACCTACGCAGCTTCGTCGTCGCGACCATTTCCATGGCGCGCGTGATCTGCTTGATGTTGCCAATGGACTTGATCCGTAGGCGGAGTTCCTTGACGCTGGCCATGTCGCTACACGAACTGCGGCTTCACCGCGGCGATGGCCTTTTCCATGATGGCCTTGGCTTCATCGGAGACCTTGCCGGACTCCAGGATGCCCGCACCGACCTCGGGGTGGCTGTCCTGCATGTACTGCAGGTAGGCCTTCTCGAAGTCCTGGACCTTGGCGACGGGGACGTCGTCGAGGCCACCGGAGGTACCGGCATGGATGATCATGATCTGCTGCTCGACAGGCATCGGCTGGTACTGGCCTTGCTTGAGAATCTCGGTCAGACGCTCACCGCGGGCCAGGGTGTTCTGGGTCGCCTTGTCCAGGTCGGAGCCAAACTGGGCGAAGGCCTGCAGCTCGCGGTATTGAGCGAGCTCCAGGCGAAGACCACCGGCACTCTTTTTCATGCCCGGGATCTGGGCCGCACCACCGACGCGGGAAACCGAGATACCGGCGTTCACGCCAGGACGAATACCAGCGTTGAAGAGGCTCGTCTCGAGGAAAATCTGACCGTCGGTGATCGAAATCACGTTGGTCGGAATGTACGCCGAAACGTCGTTCTCCTGGGTCTCGACGACGGGGAGCGCCGTGAGCGAGCCGCCACCTTTCTTGTAGCGCGGGTTGATCTCGGGCGCGTTGTCCGCCAAACGCGCCGCGCGCTCGAGCAAACGACTGTGCAGGTTGAACACGTCACCGGGGAACGCTTCGCGACCGGGCGGCCGACGCAGAAGCAACATGACCTGGCGGTAGGCGAGCGCCTGCTTGTAGAGATCGTCATAGACGATGAGTACGTCACGGCCCTCGTCGCGGAAACGCTCGCCCATGGCGCACCCGCCGTACGCGGCGAGGTACTGCATCGAAGCCTCGTCGTTGGCGCTTGCCGAGACAATGATCGTGTAAGGCATCGCTCCGTGGGCCTCGAGCTTCTGCACCACGTCGACGACCGTGGACTGCTTTTGGCCCATGGCGACGTAGATGCAGATGACCTGCTTTTCGTTGTCCGGGTCCCCCCCACCGGTCGTTTTCTGGGAGATGATCGAGTCGATGAGCAGCGCCGTCTTGCCGGTCTGACGGTCGCCGATGATGAGCTCGCGCTGGCCACGGCCAATCGGGATCATGGCGTCGATGGCCTTGATACCCGTCTGCAGCGGTGTGTCCACGCCCTGACGCTCCACGACCGAGGGTGCCGGCTGCTCGATCGGCCTGTAGTCGTCATCGCTAACAGCCAGCGGTCCGCGGCCGTCGATGGGGTCGCCCAAGGCGTTCACCACGCGTCCGAAGAGCGCCGGTCCGGTGGGCACGGAGATGATGCGGCCCGTTGTGCGCACCTGATCGCCTTCCTTCACCTTGGTGGCATCACCGAGGAGAACACAACCAACGTTGTCGTCCTCCAGGTTCAGGGCCACGCCGCGGACACCGCCGGCGAACTCCAAGAGCTCGTTCATCATGCAGTCGTCGAGGCCCCAGACACGGGCCACGCCGTCGCCCACCGAAAGCACGGTGCCGACCGATTGCATGGAGCTTTCGCCCTGATAACTGGCGATCTCTCTTTCGAGGATCGAAGTGACTTCTGCAGGTCGAAGATCCATCTGACTCGTTCTCTATTTCGAAATGAAGGGAGGAATTGGCGAAGGATTTTGGGGAGCCCCGGCGGGCTGCTAGTCCTCGGCCAGGCTGGGTAGCGGGGCGTCGAGCATGCGCTTCTTCAAGCCGCCCAAACGTCCCGAGAGGGAGTAGTCGACCATGCGACTACCGACGATCACCCGCACACCTCCGATGAGGTCAGGGGTGACGTTGTTTTCCAAAGTGACGGTCTTGCCGAGCTTCTTGCCTACCGATTCCGCCAAGCGGGCGATTTCGGAGCTATCCATGGGACGAGCGCTCTCGACCACACCTTCCGCCGCCCCATGTTCTTCCAGAACGCGGAGGTGAAAGGCTTCGCCGAGGTTGCGCAGTAGCGACTCGCGGCGCTTGTCGAAGACCAGCCCTACGAAGTTTCGTGTCAACTCGTGCATCCCGGTCAAGACAGGGTCGAGCCGCTTGCGGCGTTCGCCGGAAGGAACACGGGCATCGAGCAGGTAGCTCGCCACGTTAGGGTGGGAGAACTCGCCGGCGATGCGTTGCACATCTCGACGCACGTCCTCGAGGACGCCCGATTTCTTGGCGAGTGAAAAGAGCGCTTCGGCGTAGCGATTCGCGACCGGGTCCAGCATCAGTTCTGCGCTGCCCCCTGGCCACCGATGAGCTCGGTTACCATGCGCCGGTCGTCATCGTTTCCAACGTTCCGCTCCAGCACCTTGCCGGCGGCGGTGAACGTCAGCTCGACGACCTCGTTGCGGATCGCGGAGAGGGCCTTGTCCTGCTCGGCGCGGATGGTCTTGCGCGCGTTCTCGACCATCTGGGAGGCCTCTTGCTTGGCCGCCTGGACGATCTCGTGTTCGCGCACCTCAGCCCGCTCCCGGGCTTCCTGGAGGAGCTTGGCCGCTCCGGCCTGGGCTTCGCCGAGTGCGATCTCGACATCAGCACGCGCCTTCTCGGCCTCGGCGCTGGCCTTCTCGGCCGCACCGATCGCACGAGCAGCGGTCGAATCCCGTTCCTCCAGGGCGTTCGTGATGGGTCCCATCACGAGTTTCCACATGAAAGGGACGGACCCCAAGAAGATGACCCAGGTCCAAAAGAGGTTGCCTCCGCCGGTCATGTTCAGCGGATCGAAACCTCCTTCACTGGCAAACGTCAGGAACAGAAGCATGGGAGTTTCCGGTTCAGGGAGCAGTGCCGGGCTTCCCGACGACGCCCCTTCCTACGCGGTGGCGTAGCGGCGGGGCGCCATCGGCTGAGCCAGCCGAATCAGATCAGGGTCGCGACGACCGCGAAGAGGCAAACGCCTTCGATGAAGGCCGCGAGGATGATCGAACCCCCGCGGATGTCGCCGACAGCCTCGGGCTGACGGGCGATGCCTTCGTTGGCGGACGCGCCGATGCGTCCGATGCCGATACCGGCACCGATCGCGGCCATGCCAGCGCCGATGGCGGCCATGGAAATAGCACCATCTTCAACGGGAATGTACATGCCTTTGTCTTTCTTGCTTCTTTGGGTTCGGGCCAGCGCTACGCGCGACCTGGGAGTGTCGTTTTGAGACGGAGTCAGTTCGAAAACCCCATTCACATGGGTGCTGGCAGCACCTAGTGCTCGGGGTGGACGGATGCGTTGATGAAGATGATCGAGAGTTGGGTGAAGATGAAGGCCTGCACCAGGGCCACGAAAGCCTCGATGATCATTACGAAGATGCCCAGGCCGGCCCCCACAGGAGTAGCGACCCAGCTACCCATGAAGAAGATCATCCCGAGGAAGGAAAGCACGACCATGTGCCCCCCGCTGATGTTGGCGAACAGACGAACCATCAGCGCGAAGGGCTTGACCAGAAGGCCGATCACCTCGACCCCCAGCATGGGCAACCAAAGCCATCCGGGCACGTGGGGCACCAGATTCTTGACGTAGGCGGTGGGGCCCTGAATGGCCATTCCACAGCCGATCATGGCGATGAAGGTCGTCAGGGCCAGGGCCGCCGTGACGAAGATGCTGGCCGTAGGTGTTGCCGAATACGGTGTCAGCCCCATGAGGTTCATGAAGGCGATGAAGAAAAACACGCACAGGAAGTAGGGCAGGAACTTGCGTCCCAGCTCACGGCCCATCTCTGGATAAACCATCTCGTCGCGAATCCACATGCAGAATCCTGCGAAAAGTCGGCTGACCGGATCGCCCTTTGACGTCCGCAGGTAACGCGGAACTCCACTGAGAAGGATGAACACGAGGAGCACGGCCACGATCTGAAAGAGCTGCAGGTTGAACAGCACCGTGCTGGGACCCTCGCCATCGGGCACCACTTCGCGATAGTCGAATACCGAAAGGAACCCGGGTAGCCCTATTTCCAGGATGGGCTGGGGGTTCTCCACGTGGTTATCCTTGACCAGGGGCGCGGGCATCACGTGGGCGTGCAGCGCGGGGAACACACTGGAAGGGTCCCCCTCGATCGGCTTGTGGTGCTCGACGTGCTGGCTCGAGTACCAGCAGGTCACGATGACGAGCCCGGCGGCCAGGAGACCGCGCATGGATAGGAGATAGGAGAGGAAGCGTTTCATCGTTTGCTACTGAGACGCCCGACGTCCATGGCTCCGATCGGCAGGAGCACTGCCACGACCGCAGCGAACGTCACAGCGAAGGCGGCGTAATCGGCGCTCTGGGCCAGCGCATCATTCGTCCGAAAAGCGATGGTCATGACAGCAAGGGCCACGATCTTCGCCAGGAAGGCGAGCACGTGAACCTGCATGATCCGCGCAGGCAGATGCAGCATGACGTATCGCTGCGCACTGACTCCCAGCCCCGTCAGCCCCGCGCCTCCGAAGAAGCCCATCATGACCCCCGTGCCCCGGGCACCACCGAACTGCATCGACACCAGCGTGGCGATGCATAGGCCGATCAGGCAGGAGACGGTGAAACGGATCATCGATCGAGGGGGGAGTCGCTCGGCGGAGAGTCGGAAGTGGGCGAAGAATCGGCAGGCGGACTGTTGGAACCGGGGTCCTCCGCCTCGGGCCCGTTGGAGGCTCCAGTGGAGTCCGGACGGGTACGCGGGGGGGAGCTCGTAGGTAGCTTCTTGACCATCGAAAGGAGCCCCAGGCCAAAACCCACGAACACACCGGCAATGAGAAGCCAGGGACCGCTCTTGAGACGACCGTCCAACCACCGACCTACCAAACCGAAGATCACCAGGGTGGCTGAGAACTGCAACCCCATGCCCGAGTAGCGGTAGAGCTCGTCGTGGGCTCGATTGCGCTGGGTACGCGGACGTTGGTGTTGGGTTCCCATGGACGAAGCGCTGAAGAGAGGCCGTGGCCGCTCGGTGGGACCGAACGATTCGGGACTCCTGGGCAACCGAACATCCGACCGAGGCCGGCTGCTCAATTTTGGCAGTAAGTGTCGGGACGCACTTCGCTAGAGTCAACACGTAGGGGCGGATTCTCTCGCAGGCTGTGAGGATTCCTCGGCGCGGACCTCCGAGCTCTTTGTGATCAGCTTCTCGAGCTGCGGATCGGGTGGTGGTGAGAGTTCGTCCCCGGCGCTAGTATCTCTTGCCGTTTTCTCACCAAGGCGCCCTGGAACACCCCCGGGAAAGCGCTTGTCACACCACCACCAGGCACAGGCCTCTCGATCCTCAGGAGTTCTCGTTGGAAAAGACGCTGGTCCTCTTCAAACCCGACGCTGTACAGCGCGGCCTCATCGGACGCATTCTCAACCGATTCGAGGACAAGGGCCTCCAGGTCGTGGGTCTGAAGATGCGCAACTTCTCCCTGGAGACGATCCAAGAGCACTACTCGGTGCACAAGGAGCGCCCCTTCTACGACAACCTGGTCGAGTTCATGACCTCGGGGCCGGTCGTGGCCATCTGCCTCCAGGGCAAGAACGCCATCGACGTGACGCGCACGCTCATGGGCAAGACGAACGCGGCCGAGGCGCTTCCGGGCACGATCCGCGGAGACTATGGCATGTCCTTTTCGAACAACCTGGTCCACGGCTCGGACGGTCCCGAATCGGCTGAGAAAGAGCTGAGGCTCTTCTTCGGCGAAGCGGGCGAGCTCTGTGAGTGGAGCCCCGCCGAGGAGAACTGGGTCTACAGCGTCGAGGAACGCTAGGATCGCCCACGGGGCCGCGCCAGGCTCCGTGAACCAGCTATGCCGGGACCGAAGGGCCTCACCGCGCGCCACGTCGGCGAGCTAGCCTGCGAGCTGGAAGCGCTCCTCGGGGGCGCTTCGGTCCAGGCGGTTCAGGCCCACCCCCCGCGGGATCTGTTCCTGATCTGTGTGCCGGGGACCCAAGCAACACCCGGTGTCCCGCGGGCAGCGGCCACGGAATCGGACGGGCGCATCCTGCGGCTGCGCTTCTCTGCGGAACCCGGTCTCGCCCGTTTCCATCTCCAGCTCGGCCGCATCCAGCGCCACAAGGGCCCGGTCTCTCCGTTCTTCCAACGCGTCGAGAGGGCCTGGACAGGCGCACGTGATCTGCACCTCGCCCAGGTGGGCGACGATCGCATCCTACGGGTCACGGCCCGCGGGGAAAGCGCTCCCGTGGAGCTCGTGCTCGAGCTGACGGGGCGCCAGCCCAACCTGCTCTTCCTGGAAGGGCAGCGCATTGCGGCCCGATTGATCGAGCCCCGCTCGAAGAGCCACGCCCTGGAGCGGCTGGGGGTGGGCGCCGACTACGCGGCACCGGCGGGCGGATCTCCCCCAGCGAGCCCTCCCCTGGCCGAGTCCCTGTCGAGCCCCGAGAAGCCGACGAGCGACCTCGCCGACAGAGCACCGCTCTCATGGCTCGTCGAGGTGACCCTCGGTCGCGAGGCCAGCGAGCTCCACGAAAACAGCGAGCGGGCCGAACTCCAGCGGCGGCTGGAGCGGCGCATTCGGAGCTCGGGGGATCTCCTTCGCGGACTCGAGGAACGCGCCCGTCAGGCCGACCGGGCCGAGCGCGTGCGGCACGACGGCGAGCTCCTGAACGCCCACCTGGGCAAGATCCAACGCGGCATGCCGTCGATCACGCTGGACGATGCCTTCCTGCCCGACGCTCCGCGGCGAACGATCCCCCTCGACCCCGGATTGAGCCCGCGGCGCAACGTCGAGAAGCTCTTCGCACGCTACAAGAAGCTAAAACGTGCGGCGGAGCGCGTGCCCGAGGAGATCGAACTGGCGCGGGTTCAGCTGGAACGGGCCGAGGACTATCTCGATCGCCTCGAGGAAGGCTCCGAGGAACCGGCCCAGCTCGAGGCCGAAGCGATCGCCCGAGGCGTGCTCCAAACCCGTCAGGATCCGCGAAAAAAACAGCAGGCCCCGCGCCGGCCCTACCTGATATTCAAGAGCGCCCGCGGGACGGAGATCCGCGTCGGACGCACGGCCGCCGACAACGACACCCTTACCTTCAAGGAATCCCGGGGCAACGACCTCTGGCTCCACACCGCCGATTCCCCCGGTAGCCACGTCATCCTGCGGCTGGAGAAGGCCGCCCAGCCCGATCCCGAGGACACCCTCGACGCGGCCCTCCTGGCCGCCCATTTCTCGCCCCTGCGGGGTGCCATGAAGATCGACGTGCACGTGGCCCGGCGCAAGGAGGTCAAGAAACCGAAACGAGCCAAACCCGGCCTCGTCCTGCTCTCGGGAGGCAAGACGCTTCATGTTCGAGCCGATCCGGAGCGCTTGAAGCGGCTTCTCGACACCCGCAGGGGTCCACCATGACGTCGCCCGGACCACGGCTGGCCCGATAAATACGAGCCCCTAGGAAAGGCTTTGCCAGGGGCCTTTCGCAAGTTGTCCACCCGCGAGATGTGGCAGAAAGAAGCCCCTTGGGGGGAGTCCAAGAACGCCTTCCAGCGTTACTATCCAAAATGCGAGCCGTCACCCCATCCCCCTCCGGCTAGAGGAACCATGCCCCGGATCCCCTTTTCGCCCCCCCGCGTGTCGCCCAGAACCGGCCTTCGACGTACATCCTTGCTGATCCGCGCCCTCGGGATCTGTGGGTCTGTTGTGTTCGTATCCGTCGTTTCCGCGCAATCCAGCGGGAGTGTCAACTACACTCCGACCCTGCCGCCGGACGTTTCCTACGCGACGTTCGCGGACAACTCGAATGCCCTCGAAGCGCCGGGAACCGAGCTGGACGGCGATGCCGTTGGGCGTGGAGTCGCCTGGGTCGACATCGTCGGCCATGATCCCGGTGATCCGGCCCTGCCCGGCCCCCCCGACGGAGTCCTCGACCTGGTCCTCGCGAACTCGAACTCGCCGGCTCTGCCCCTCGGCGCCACGCCGGGAACGGAGCTGACGCCCGCGATCGGCACGACGCACAGCAACTGCAAGGTCTTCCGCGCCGAGCCGGACGGAACCTTCACCGACCTGACGTTCTCGATGGGCACGAGCGGCTTCGGATTCGATATCGCGTATCCCGGTGGCTCGCCCTTCGGCGTGCTCCCGGCCGACTTCGACAACGACGGCGACAACGACCTCTTCTATCCCTGCGGAGCGTTCAACACCTCGTCGATCAACGGACTGCTCGAGAACGACGGAGACGGCACGTTCACGTACATCTCGACCACGGCCGGCGGTCCCTCGCAAAACCAGGTCACCTTCGGCGGCACCTGGCTCGACATCGACAAGGACGGCGACCTCGATCTCTATACCTCGAACGCTGTCGACATCCTCGATCCGTACTACAACGGCCCCGCGAACCCCGATCCCGTCGATCGGCTCTATCGCAACGATGGGAACGGAAACTTCGTCGACATCGCCGCAAGCGCCGGAACCGACCTGCGCAGCAACAGCTTCGGCGTGGTCGCCTCGGACCTCGACAAAGACGGTTGGAGCGACGTGGTGGTCTCCTGCATGCAGCAGCTCAACAAGGTCTTCTACAACAACGGCGACCTGACCTTCGAGTTCATGGCCCCGCAGGGTCATCCGACCATCGACCTGGACATCACCCTGGACATGGCTCCGCTCCCGTCCGGCGCGTGGGAGCTCATCAACGTCCCGATGGGAGCCAACCAGATCGTCCCGATGAGCGGTCACGTGAGCCTCCCCGCCGAGGTGGCCGACATCAACGGCGACGGATGGCCTGACGTCTTCTTTGGAGTCTGGTCGGCCCAGCTGCCCGACGGGAATCCGAACGGCGGCGAGGGCGCCTTGTACGCCGGGGCGGAACGTCAGTATCTCTACCTGAACGCTGGTGACCTCGATGGCAACGGGATTGGCGACGGGATCTACCGCGAGGTCGGTCTGGGTGCGGGCTACAACCACATCGCCGGGACGATGGGCCTGCTCGTGACGGACGTCAACCTGGATGGCTACCCGGACATCTATTGCGGCAACGGTGGCCCCGACGTCGACAACCAGCTGGAGGAAGACTTCCTCTACATGAACAACGGCCCCACCTGGCCGAAAGATTTTGTCTCGAACCCGATGATTCCGCTGCCCCAGGCGCTGTTCGAGATCGGTGCCGTGGCGGGGACGTACTCCAATGTCTTCATGTCCCACGGCGTGATGCTGCGGCAGACGCCCACCAGCGGCACGGACATCTACGTCTCCAACGGCGGCCCGGCGCTCACCAACCAGGGCCAATCGAACATCTACTACGAGAACCAGGGCGACTCCGCCGGGAAGCCGTACCGAGCCCTCGAGATCGGACTGACACCCGATGCCTCGCCCCCGGGCGGTATCGGAACCCGGGTCACCATCTCGCGCCGGGCGGAAGGTGGTGAGCTCGAGATTCAGATGCAGGAGCGGCGCGGCTCCTTCGGCTTCATGTCGTCGAACTTCGGTCCGCTGATCTACGGCCTGGGTGGCTCCGAACCTCTGTTCTGCGACATCGAGTGGCCGACCGGCCGCCGTCAGGGACGGCTGCTCCTGGACACCCTGGCTGGCCAGCGCCTCGACTTCACCGAGACGAGCCTCTCGATGACGGCGGAGCTCGACATGGGTGGCGCGAACATCGTCATCGACTTCGAGAACACGGGAATCAGCAACCGCATCGGGCAACTGCGCATGCAAGTGGTTCGCGTCTCACCCCACACGGATCCGATCCCCGAGGTCCCGGGACTGAACGGCGGCACCGCACGGGCAGCCCAAAAGCGGGTGTGGGCTCCGGGGCCGTGGCAAGACCTCGGTCCGCTGACGGTCAACGCCATGTCGACCTTTCAGTTCATCGTTCCCAAGCCCTCGGACGCCGCACCCATCTTCTTCCACATGGCCTATTTCGAGGCTGACTCGATCTACAACGCCGCCGGCCTCTGGATCGATGCGGCGGGCCTGGTCGTGGATCCCGATGCCGGCGCCAAGCTGGCAGCCTTCGGCGGGCTCAGCCTGCAAAACCGCTGGGGCAGTGGGATGCGCCCGACTCCCGAGAACCCGAGTGAGGCGCTGCCCAACCTGACGGTTCTCCGCACCCTCAGCCTCGAGGCCGAGCGCCTGCACGTGAAGGCGCCCAATTCGAAGCTCACGCACACCCTGGACCTCTCGGTCCGAAGTTCCCTGACCCTGGACGACGGGGTGCACGCGCGCTGGCAGGACGGGGCCTTCCAACTCCAGCTCGATGGCAAGCGTGCCCGCATCGAAGTCGGCGCTGACGGATTCCTCGTGCTGTATCTCGGTGTGCCCGAGGGCTGCTGCGAGTCGAAGTTCGACGAACCGGTGCGCATCCTGCGCTTCGAGGGGTTCGAGGGCCTGCGGGCCGACGGAACCCCCTACTCCACCAAGTTGCAGCCGATCGGAGTGCGCACCATGGCCCGGCCCATGGCCCACGCCGAGACCCGAAAACGCCGCTAGCGCGGTTCTACAGGAGAATCGGTCGCAATCACGGCCTTTGGCCTCCGAGGACCGGCCTCGCACGTAGCCCGAAGGGCCGCTTGGGGTATAGGATCGGGATGCTCGCTTGCGATCCTCCAGCATTCTCCCGGTGCCCCTACCGGGTCACGCCACCTACGCGCCCGCCGATGAAGCTCCTGTCCTTCACACCACTCGTCCTCTCCGTCCTGGTCACTGGCTGCTACCACACCTCCCAGCAGTACCAGGAGCCCACGAAGGAGCAGAAGCTCGACCTGTACACGACGACGGCGACCTATCTGTACGAGGGCGACGACCTGCTCCGCGCCCAGGAGCAAGCGGTCAAGGCCCTGGAGATCGACTCGGACAACGAGACCATGCGCCGCATGATCGGCTGGATTCGGCTGCGCCTGGGTTCAGAGGAGGACGTGCGCTATGCCGAGATCTTCTTCCGCGAGCTCGTGAAGGACGGGGACCAGAACCCGGCCACCATATTGGGCCTCGCCGTTTCCTGCGAGCGGATCGGCAACGTTCACGATTCCTA
Source organism: Planctomycetota bacterium (assembly GCA_965662355.1). Lineage (GTDB taxonomy): Bacteria > Planctomycetota > UBA1135 > UBA1135. The sequence goes on from CBFIHP010000008.1 coordinate 93,846, forward strand.
TGCCCGCGCGATCGAAGCAGGAAAGCAGCAGCCTACGGACAACCGCACCCCCGAACAGGTCGCCCTGTACCACCACGAGGTCGCCAACGGCCGCTGGAACGAGGCCATCACCCATATCGAGGGCATCCTCCAGAAAGACGAGGGCAGCACGGCGGCCATGAACGCTCTGCAGCGGCTGTACGCCGCCACGGAAAGCTTCGAGGAGAGTCTCTCCTGGTCGGAGAAGCTGCTCGAGCGTTCGGACGAAGAGCTCGCCACCTGGCGCCGCATGCTGACCTCCGAGCACCTCACCCCCGAGGAGGAGGCCTTCTTCCGGGACAACGAGTCGCGAGCCCACCAACTGCGGACCCAGACCCACATCTTCGCGGCCACGCTGCTCTACAAGCAGGACCGCCCCCAGGACGCCTTGAACCACCTCGACCTCGTGGTCAAGGAGACCCCGCAGATGGCCCACGCCCACAGCATGCGGGCGCAGATGCTCTACAAGCTCGGTGAGTACAAGCTCGCCATCAGCGATCTGGATCGCTTCCTGAGCCTTTCCGATTCGCCGAACGACCACCCCGATGTGCGCCAGGCCTTCGAGCTACGCAGCAAGTGCGAGCGCGAACTGGCCCTGGTGAAGCGGCGGGATCGGCGCTAGCAGCCCCTCTACTTCTTTTCGGGCGCCTTCTTCTTCGGCACTCCCGGTGTCCATCGGCGCCCGCGGGGCTGGCCGAACTCGTCGATCCACAACAGATCGAGGGAGATCCGGGGATCCCTGTTCTCGACGACGGCCTTGATGTCATCGGGATCGCGAAGCTCGTGCTCGTTCAGCTTCAGGAGCACGTGGCCGCGGCGCACGCCGAAGAGGTACGCGAGGGTTCCGGGAGCGGTCGAAAGGACGTAGAGCCCGATCCCGTGCTCGAGACCCAGCATGTCCGCGTGCTCGACCGTGACGGGTGCCACCTTGACGCCCAGCTTGTCCGTGCGAATGGGGACGTTCTCGGACTGGGGACTCACCACGGGACGCTTGGAGGGGTCGCCTCCAAGAAACGGATCGAGGCGTCGGAAGACGTTGTCCTTTGGGTTCAGGAGTCCGTGTCGGCCGGTTTGCGGAGCTAGGAACTTCAAACGAATGTTGCCCTGTCCGCCGAAGCTCTGGAGTCCGAGGCCAAGCTCGTCCTTCAGTTCGGGGTTGTTTTCGAGGATCTCCTCGATGGACTTGCCTTCGTAGGAGCGTCGCTCTTCGGCGCCGTTCTTGGTCTCCACGACCTCGACCCGAGCCCCCTCGGACCCCTGGCTGATCTCGACGTTGCGCCGCGTATTCGCGGCGCCCGGTTGGAGCGCTTGGGCCTGGCCCAAGGGCAGCATGAGCCCGCGGTCCTGGAGCAGCTCGGCAAAGAAATCCTCGATGTTCTGGTCGGGCCCCACGGTGTCCATGCGGAACAGGTTGTGCAACGGGAAGTTCGCGCGACCAAGCTCGCGCAGGGCGAGTCGCGCCGTCCAGGATTGCCCCGGCCGATTCGGATCCTTGGCGAGCCGTTCCACGAAGGCGCGGGCCTGCGGATCGACGCGGGCCCGGCGCACGAGAATCTTGTAGAAGGCCTCTCGCTCGTCGAGGTCGGTGACACCGAGGAGCTCGACCCATTCGTGGCCATCGAATTCGCCCGTGAAGAGGCGCCGCATGCGCTCCCTGGGAGCCTCGACACTCGGCAAGGGGTCGACCCGCTCGAGGCCTCCGGACTGGGCTCCGCTCACCGTAGGCAGCAGGACAGCTGTCGTGACCCCGAACAGTGCGGGAAGGGCGCTGGACAAGAGGGTTCGGATCATCGCGTGTTCCTCCGTTGCCGGCCGGGATTCTCCCGGGAGCGGGCCCTACTGATAGCCCGTCAACATCGTCTCGCCGGGCACGATCTCCCTCGGCGCATCGCTACGCGTCCGAGTCCGGAGCAGCTCGGCCCCCTCGGACAGGCACTTCTCACCCAGTTGGACCTTGCGCAGAGGCTGAAACGAAACGGGGATGGTGTTCGCGTTGGCGCTATTCGGGTTGGCGCTACCCGGATTCCCCGCGAGGAAGTTCGTCGGAGCCGGTAGGGTTTCGATCATCGGGGCCGGCGACGTGTTCTCTGCCACGGATCCGCCTGGGCCCACAGGACTCAGTCCCTGGTCGCCTGAAACATCCGGCCACAGGAAGTAGAGCGCACAGGCAGCCGCTGCCAGACCGACCCAGCCAGAGGCCCGGCGCAAAAGAGATCCCGATCGACTGTCAGCCGTTTGAGACTGGGGAACCGGATCGGGTTGAGCGTGGGACGCGACCGGCGGGCCACTGGAAGGTAGTGCGGCCAGGATCGCGTGGGGCAGCCCGCTGTGTTCGGAAGGGGTCTTTTTGGATAGACGGCCTTGCTCAGCCAGACCGGCGCGCACGCCTGTCCAGAGGTTGGGCTTGCGGTAATCGGACTCACGCTGACGCAGGGTCGCGATGAGAGCCTCGCGGCCTCGTCGCGCCTGCTCGCAGGCTGCCGCGCAGGAGGGACACCTCTGGAGGTGCTCGGAAACGCATTCGAGCACCTCCAGATCGAGATCTCCGCCGATAAATAGCGGGATCCGCTCCTGGATCTCGCTGCAGGCCGGGTCGGGGGTGTCAGTCTTGGGAGTCATTCCGTTCGGAAGGTGAAGGCTCTACGAGACACCGGAGAGCCTGTCAGTTTCGTCTTCGAGGGCATCTACGGCTTGCTTTCCGGAGGGTTGGAATCTTCCTCGGAAGAAAGAGCAAAACCGTCGAGAGCGGCGCTGGAAAGGCCCTGGCTCTCCATTCGCTCCCATTCCGCCAGGAAAAGCTTGCGGCCCCGGTGGAGGCGCCAGCGCACGGTCACGTGGGTCGCCCCGACGATCCTGGCGATTTCGGTGCAGGGCAGGCCTTCGAGCTCGCGCAGGATCATCACCGTGCGAAAATGCGGCGCGAGCCGGTCGATGCAGGCGCGCACGCGTACGGCCGTCTCCTCGCGCTCCATCCCGGAGGAGGGCAGCTCCTCGGAGGGATCGATCAGATCCAGATCGGCGTCGGCGTCGTCGACGGAGCTCGTGCTCAGGGTCGGACGACGCTTGCGCAGGTGGTCGATGGTCAGGTTGGTCACGATGCGGTAGAGCCACGTCGTGAATTCGTGTTTGAAGTCGAAGCGCTCGATATTACGGAAGACGCGCAGAAAGCCCTCCTGGGCCAAGTCGCGGGCGTCCTCGCGGTTCGCCACCATGGAGAGCGCCACGCGCATCGCCCGTTCTTCGTGGCGTTTGACGAGCTCGGCATAGGCGGATTCTTCGCCGGCCTGGGCCCCGCGCACGAGATCGTGATCCGTGATCCCCCCGCTTGTTCCTTGCTCCGGCGGACCCTCCGGGTGGGCTTGCGGGACGTCACCGATATCCGCGCCAACGAGCTCGCGGGGATCGGGTTCGCTCGAGGACGACATGGGCAGGGGGTTCCTAGCGACGTCCTTTTTCAATAGACGCAAGCGTGGACGCGAGGGGGGGCGGCGGAGATTCGTAGGAGCGGTATTGGGGTTCATCGGTAGCCAGCTCCCCCGTCCGCTCTACGGTGCCTCCGGCGTTTCCGTTGGAGGCGGTGTTAGGAATACTCAAACGAGACGTGGGAACCGACCCTCCAGTGCCGCGATGCGACGATACTTCTCACGTCGCTCCTTCAGGAGCTGCTCGACCGGCGTTTCGAGCAGCTCGTCCAGGTTACGAATGAGAACCCGTTTCACCTCGTCCATCGCCACGCGGGGTGCACGGTGGGCACCACCGAGGGGTTCGCGCACGATCTCGTCGACGATCCCGAGCTGATCGAGATCCCTCGATGTCAGCCGCAGGGCCTCGGCCGCCTCCGGGGAGCGTTCGCCGTCTTTCCACAGGATGGCGGCGCAACCCTCGGGGCTGATGACGGAATAATAGGCATGCTCCATCATCAGCACGCGGTCACCGATACCGATTCCGAGGGCCCCGCCGGATCCGCCCTCTCCAATGACGCACACGAGGATCGGAACCCGCAGCTTGAACATCTCCAGGATGTTCTCGGCGATGGCCATGGCCTGACCCCGCTCCTCCGCACCGATCCCCGGATAGGCGCCCGGGGTGTTGATGAAGCTGACGATCGGAAGGCCAAGGCGTTCGGCCAGCTTCATCTTGCGCAGCGCCTTGCGATACCCCTCCGGGTGGGCGCAGCCGAAGTTGCACTCCAGCCGTTCCTTGGTCGTGCGCCCCTTGCGGTGGGCGACCATGAGGAAACGGTACTCCTCCATCGTCGCCAGCCCGGTCACGATGGCGGGATCGTCACCGAAGGTTCGATCACCGTGCAGCTCGACGAAATCGTCGAGGAGCTCGCTGATGTAATCGGAGGCCACGGGGCGTTTCGCATGGCGCGCGACGCTGACCCGTTCCCACGGCGTGAGGTCCGCGTAGGTCTTGTCGATGGTGTCGCGTAGACGGGCCTTGAGGGCCTCGATCTCGCTCGAAATATCGAGCCGCGTTTCCAGGGACAGGGACTCGAGTTCGGCGATCTGGGCCTCGATCTCTTCGATCGGCCGCTCGAACGCCATCCTCCCCGCGCCACCTTCAGAACTCTTGGACGTATCGCTCAATCGGGATGCTCTCCTTTTGGACGTAATCAATGGTCCGCCATGAGCACGCAAGCTGCAAGCTTCGGATGTGCGGATAGGACGCGAAGCGGCTTGGGGACGGGCCCTGGGCTTTCTACCCTATGGAGATTCGGTCCGCGATTGCGGGCCAGACGACCATGCCCGAACCTGCCACCAAAGCCCCCTCTCCCCGTCCCGGATCCAGCTTGAGAACCCCCGCCTGGCGCGTCGAGATCTACCGCCTGGAGCGCTTCGGCGACCCCGTTGGAGAGGCCAGCGCCCAGGAGCTCCAGGAGCTCGGAATCGCCTCCCAGGGGGTCAGAGCAGTCCGTGGCTATCTCCTTTCCCCTGCCTATGACGCCGCGGCCGTCGAGGCCATCGCCCACGGGCACCTGGCGGATCCGGTGGTCGACGGGGTCCGCATCACCGCCCCCGAGGCGGACCATGCCCCCCTCACAGCTGGCGCCCACCGGATCCATGTCCTGCCCAGGCCCGGGGTTTCCGACCCCGTGGCGCGGACCGTGGAGCGACTGCTCGAGGACACGGGATTGCTTCCGAGCGCTGGCGCAGAAAATCGAGTGGCGAGCTTCCGGACGCTCGAGATTCTCTCCAGGTCGAGCTCCCAGGAGCTCGCCGGAGCCGCGGCCAAGGCCTTCGCCAACCCGACCATCGAACTCCTGCGCCTCGACGACGAGCCCCTGCCCTACGGAGTCGAGCTTCCCGCCGCCGCCCGCGGTCGCATCGAGCTTTCCCTGCGCAACGCGAGCGATGTCGAGCTCGAAGCCCTATCCCGGGAAGGCGGACTGGCCCTGGATCTCACGGAAATGCGCGCGATCCAGAACCACTTCGTGGAGTTGAAGCGCGAACCCAGCGCCTGCGAGCTCGAGACCATCGCCCAAACCTGGAGCGAGCACTGCAAACACAAGACGCTCACCGGACTGTGCGAATTCACCGGCCCCGACGGTACGACCGAGCGCATCGACAACCTCTTGAAGGAGACGATCGTGCGCGCGACGAAGGAGCTCGATCGAGACTTCTGTGTCAGCGTGTTCGTCGACAACGCAGGCATCGTGGCCTTCGACAAGGGCCACGACCTGTGCATCAAGGTCGAAACACACAACCACCCCTCGGCCCTGGACCCCTACGGCGGAGCCGGGACGGGCATCGGCGGGGTGATCCGCGACATCCTCGGCGCCGGCCTCGGCTCGTTCCCGATCGCGAATACCGACTGCTTCTTCGTCGGCCCCCAGGACACCCCGCTCGAGAAGATCCCGAAGGGCTCGCTCCACCCGCGTCGCATCCTGCGCGGAGTCGTCGCCGGCGTGCGCGACTACGGCAACCGCATGGGCATCCCCACGGTGAACGGTGGCGTCTGGTTCGACGAGCGCTACACGGCCAACCCGTTGGTCTTCTGCGGCACCCTGGGACTCTTGCCCCACGGCTGCGCGGCCAAGGAAGTCCTTCCCGGAGACATCATCGTGACCGTCGGGGGGCGCACGGGCCGGGACGGGATCCACGGGGCGACCTTCTCATCGATCGAGCTGTCGGAGGATTCCGACGAGCTCTCGGCCTCGGCGGTTCAGATCGGTGATCCGATCACGGAGAAGCGTGTGCTCGACGGCTTGATGATCGCCCGCGACCGTGGGCTGTATCGCGGCATCACCGATTGCGGCGCGGGGGGCTTTTCCTCCGCCGTCGGCGAGATGGGCGAAGAGTGCGGGGCCGAGGTCGACCTCGAGAAGGCCCCCCTCAAGTACTCCGGGCTCGCCTCCCACGAGGTCTGGATCAGCGAAGCCCAGGAGCGCATGGTGCTCGCCGTGCCTCCCGAAAAACTCGCCGAGCTGATCGAGGTCTTCGCCGTTGAAGACGTCGAGGCCAGCGTCATCGGACGCTTCACCGATTCCGGCAAGCTCGTTCTGCGCGATGCGGGGGAGCTCGTCGGCGAACTCGACATGCACTTTCTCCACAAGGGCACGCCACGTCCCACGCGCCAGGCCAGCTGGAGTCCGCCCGCGATCGAGGACCCCGGCTGCCCGCCCTGCGACGACCACCCCGCCATGCTGCTTGCGCTTCTCGGCGCAGCGAACATCCGCAGCAAGGAGTGGATCATCCGCCAGTACGACCACGAGGTTCAGGGCCGTTCCGTCGTGAAGCCCCTCGTCGGGGTGCGCGCGGATGGACCGAGCGATGCGGCCTGCGTGAAACCCCTCGACGACTCGCCGAAGGGGGCTGTCATCGCGTGTGGATCCAACCCGCTCTACGGCGAAACCGACCCCGAGGCGATGACCCTCGCGGCCATCGACGAGGCCCTGCGCAATGCGGTGTGCGTCGGCGCCGATCCCGATCAGGCCTGTCTCCTGGACAACTTTTCGTGGGGCAACTGCGCGGATCCGGAGGAACTCGGAGCGCTCGTGATGGCGGCCAAGGCCTGCTACTCAGGAGCGATGGCGTACCGCGCGCCCTTCGTTTCCGGCAAGGACAGCCTCAACAACACCTACCGCGTCGGCGCCGAGCTGCACTCGATTCCCGCAACCATGCTGATCACGTGCCTGGCCATCAACCACGACGTCGAGCGCAGCGTGACCATGGATCTCAAGCGCGAGGGAAACCTCGTCTACCTGATCGGCGAGACGCACTGCGAGCTCGGAGGGTCCCACTACCTGTTGCTCAACTCGCGGGCGGGCGGCAGGGTTCCGCGGCCGGACCTCGAACGCGCCCCTGCGCTCCTGCGCGGTCTGGCCGCAGCCATTGCCGGGGGTTCTGTGGCCAGCGCACACGATCTCTCCGAGGGCGGATTGGCCGTGGCCGCTGCCGAGATGTGCATCGGGGGAGACAAGGGGCTCGAGCTCGACCTCGCCCCGATGGCCCTCGGCGGAGGAGAATACGAAGAAACCGAAGCCGACACCGTGCGGCTCTACTCCGAGTCCTGCACACGCATTCTGTGCGAGGTCGCTCCCGAGAAGGCGGAGGCCTTCGAGCGCTGGCTCGCAGGCTTCCCCTGCGCACTCATTGGCAAGGTCGCCGGAAGCGAGCTGGTCATCCAGGGCAGTTCAGCCAACCCGCATACGCCACTCCTGCGAGTGGACGTCGAAGATCTGCGCAGCGCGTTCACCTCTTCCCCCGAAGGCCTCACGGCATGAGCACCTCGAGTCCCGAGCTATCCTCCGACGTGCGCGCCCTCGTCGTGCGCTCCGCCGGCACGAACTGCGACGGTGAAGCGGTCGCGGCCTTTGGCGACATCGGCGTTCACTGTGGTCTCGCGCACCTGAATGCGGTGCAGCGAGATCCGGCACTCCTGCGGGAAGCCGATATCCTCGTTCTCGCCGGTGGCTTCTCCTATGGGGACGACATCGCCGCCGGGCGTGTCTTCGCGCGGGAGATCGCCCATCGCCTGGGCGATTCCCTGCATGCGCATATCGAGAAGGGCGGATTGCTCTTCGGCATCTGCAACGGCTTCCAGATCCTGCTCGAGCTGGGACTCCTACAGGACCCCGGGCTCGAACACCAGGAGCGCGGCATCGCTCTGACCGACAACGCCAAGGGGCGCTTCGAGTGTCGCTGGGTCACGCTACAGCTTCACGATTGCGCAGCCGAGTGGATCCACTCCGACACGCTCCTCGACACGCCGGTCGCCCATGCCGAGGGACGCTTCGTCGCCCGTGACCGGGACGTCATCCAGGAGCTGATCCAAAAGCGCCAGGTTGCCTTCACGTACGCCGATCCGCAGTCCCCGCCGCTGCGCACCCCGGACCCTGACGGCGAGCTCGTCTACCCCTTGAACCCGAACGGTTCGGTGGCCGACATCGCCGGCATCACCGACCCGACGGGACGCATCGTCGGGCTGATGCCCCACCCGGAACGCAACCGAACCACGTGGAATCATCCGCGTTGGACGCGTGGCGCGCACGACGGCCCGGGCATCGGGCGTCCCCAAGGCGAAGGGCTGGCGCTCTTTCGCCGCATGGTCGCCTTCGTCGAGCGCGAACGTAGCGCTGCAGTTCACTGACCACCCTCTCCACCCCCGACCCTGAGTTCCGCACCATGAAAGCGATCCGCTTGCACGTCATCGCCCCCTTGCTCTGCCTTTGCCTCGTTGCCCAGGGGTGTGTCGCCCTGGTAGCGGGCGCCGGCGTGGGTTTTCTCATCAGCCAGCAGGTCCTGTCCAACGACGTCCACGTGGCCCAGATCCGAATGGATGCCGACCGGGCCTGGCCGGAAGTGCACGAGGCCCTGTCCTTCTTCGTCGATCCTGGCACGGAATTGCGAATCCAGGACTCCCCGCGCGTCGCCCGGGCGACCGTCGGCGGCTCGAAGGTGACGGTCGAGGTCGAAACCCACGACACCGAGTTCACCCTGATCCGGATCTACGCCGAGCGCTACTTCACAGCCGACAGCGAGACCGCCGATGAAATCATGGAGACGATCTTGGAGCGATTGAGGAGGTAGTCCGGCCTCCATCCTTGCGCACTCTCGTGCAGGAGGCGCAGGTTCCGAAAAGGCGCAGGTTGTGACTGCGCAGGGAGAAGCCCTTCTTCTGTGCGGCCTCCTCCTGCAGTTCCTCGATGCGCTTGTCGTAGAACTCCTCGATGCGGCCGCAGTCGACACACACGAGGTGGTCGTGGTGGCGATGTCCGAGGATGTGCTCGTAAAGGAGCTCGCCTTGCCCAGTGTCGAGCGACTCCAGAAAACCGCCTTCGACGAGCAGGCCCAGGGTGCGATAGACCGTCGCTCTCGAGACGTTCTTCCGGTTCGATTCGCGCAACCACCGGTAAAGCGTCTCGGCGGAGAAGTGCTCGTGGGTCCCAAAGGCAGAAGCAAAGATCGCCCGCCGCTGCGGGGTCAGCTTGAGCTCGCGCTCCTTGAGGAAGGCTTCGAAGGATTTCTGGATTGCGTTTTGGTTCACGGTTTCTCTTCTTCAGGCGCCACGTGGGGGCGATAGAAGCGCACCAGACGCTCGGGGGCCACCCCCGCGGCCCACGCAAGTGTAAGACACCAGTTCTTGAAGGTCCTCCTCAACGGCCCTTCCCGTTCCCAACGGCGCGAGGATATCCGTATCCGGGCCTCCTGGACCAGCCGAATGACTCCGACCCGCTTCAGGCGGCGCGAGAGGTCCAGATCCTCGAAGATCGGCAGCGGGCGATACCCCCCCACCTCCTCGTACCCCGAACGGCGGCAAAAAAGCCCCGAATCTCCGTAAATCCAGCCCCAGGAGACGCGCCGATCCGCCATCCGCTCGATCCAGCGAAAAATGCGTCCCTCGTGCTCGATTTGCTGACTGAGTCCACAGGCCACGACGCGTGAGTCGCGTGTGGCCTGGCGCAGGGCTCGCAGGCTGCCGGGGCGCAGACGAGAGTCCGCGTGAACGAAGAAGAGAAACTCGGTTCGGGCCAGGGCCGCGCCCCTTGCCAGCTGGGCGCCACGGCCCGCAGCACCGGTCACGAGCCGTGCGCCCGCGGCCCGGGCGATCTCGAGTGTGTCGTCGTGACTGCCTCCGTCGGAGACGATGATCTCCTGCACGGCGTCGTCGCCGACCCCCTTCCCGAGGGAACTCAACAAGCCAGAGATACAACTCCCCTCGTCGAGGGTAGGAACGACGACCGTCACCCCCGGCGCAGCTGGAGCAGCTCGGGAAGCGGGCGCCATCCCCCCGGGCCTAGGAGAGTTCTCCGAGACCACCGCTCGAGGGGCTGTGCGGAAATGGGCTGACGAGATCCCCGTCACCTCCGTAGTCACTCGAATCGCCACCGGGGCTGTCCAGCGCCGAAGGATCGGCGGCGCCCCTCGGTTCGATCGCGTCAGCGATCCCGGGCCGCGCGGGTCGCGGAAGACCGATGTCGCTGCGACAGAACTTGCCGCTCCAGTCGATCGATTCGTAGGCCGCATAGGCGCGTGTACGGGCCTCGGTGAGATCGGTACCGAGGGAGGTCACACAGAGCACACGTCCCCCGTTCGTCAGAATCTCGGGCTCGTCGAGCTTGGTCCCGGCGTGGAAGACGACCGTATCGGGATCTTCCGCGGCCAGCTCGAGTCCGCGAATCGGATGGCCCTTCTCGTAGCCCTCGGGATAGCCCTGGGCGCAGGCGACGACGCCGACGCAATGGCGCGGATCCCATTCGGGCGGATCCATGCCTTCGAGCTTGCCCTCCGCCGTCGCCAGCAGGTACGGCACGATGTCGGAACGCATTCGCATGCAGATGGCCTGGGTCTCGGGATCGCCGAAGCGGCAGTTGAATTCGAGCACCCGCGGTCCTGCTTCCGTGATCATCAAGCCGACATAGAGCAGGCCCCGGAAGTCGATCTTCTCGACGACGAGACCGTGCAGTGCTTTCAAGAGCACATCCTGCTCGATCTGCTGCATCAGGCGCGTGGTGACGAACGACACCGGTGAGTAGATGCCCATGCCGCCCGTGTTCGGTCCGGTGTCACCCTCGCCCACTTGCTTGTGGTCCATCACCGGCTCCAGAAGACAGATCGTGCGCCCGTCGGTCATGACCTGGATGGACAGCTCGCGGCCTTCCATGAACTCCTCGATCACGATCTCAGCACCCGCCTCGCCAAGGGAGCGCTCTTCCATGATCGAGTCGACCACGGCGCAGCCTTCGCGTGCGTCCTGGCAGACGAAGACTCCCTTGCCGGCCGCCAGGCCGTCGGCCTTGATGACCTGGGGCCATACCGATTGGGTCTCGAGGTAGGACTTGGCAGCCCCCGCCCGGTCGAACCGACGGTACGCGGCGTTCAGAATTCGGTGGCGCTCGAGGAACTCCTTGGCGAATACTTTCGAGCCCTCCAGACGGGCGCCCAGGGCCCCCGGCCCGAAGACTTTCAGGCCCTTGGCGCGCATGCGGTCGGCCAATCCAGCGCACAGCGGGTTTTCGGGGCCGATGACCACCAGACCCACTTTTTCCTCCAGCGCCGTGGCCACCAGCCGCTCCAGGCTGTCGGCCGGAATGGGGAGATTTCGGCAAAACCCCGCCGTTCCTCCGTTTCCGGGGGCGCAGAGAACCTCCTTCACCCGGGGAGATTGCGCGATCTTGTAGGCCAACGCGTGTTCGCGTCCGCCGCTTCCGATGACCAGAACCTTCATTGCTGCATTTCGTTATAGTTTCGCGCCAAGCTAACAGATTCCTGGCAGGCTTTCCTGGAACCGCGGCCCCGAGTCGCTCAGGGTATCCAAATCACGGGGAGTACCTCAGTTGGTAGAGGCGTAGCTTTGGGAGCTACGTGTCGGGGGTTCGAGTCCCCCTTCCCCGACCCCCCTTCCCGCGCTGGGTTCTGCCCCTAGACGGGGGCAGGAATCGTTAGAACCCGCACGAGGGTGCGCGCCAGGGCCTCGAGGTCGTAGGGCTTTTCGAGCACGGCGGAGATGCCCGGACCGGAATCCTCGGGGAACGGGGTGGTGCACACACTCGCCAGCACGACCGGCGGACCGCCGTCCCTGTCGGACAAGCATGCGGCCAGCTCGCGCCCACTATGCTTCGGCAGGCGCTCGTCCGCGACGACCACATCGAAGTGCTCGCGGTCGAGCTGCTCCAGAGCCTCCTCGGCACTGGAACAAGTGATCGCGGCGTAACCGAGCCGCTTCAACTGGGCCCGGGCCAGACGAAGAAGGCTCTCCTCGTCGTCGACGAAGAGCACGCGTCGCGTTCCGCCCCACATCGGGTTGCCGGCCCGATCCAGCCAACCGGATAGCTGCGGGAGGCGTTCTTCCGAAGACGCTCCACCCGCGATCGAATCCCAGCCGTTCGCTCCACGGGGCGCGGGCGGCTTGGTTTCGGGGACGGGCACCGTCTCCGTTGACCCCCCCCCTCCCCCCCCGCAGGAACCCTCCTTGGAAACCGGAGCGATCTGGGCCGACACGGCCTGGTACGGAGTCGCGGGCAAATCGAAACGCTCGAAAAGAAGTCGGGTACCGTTCTCCAGATCGACCTCGGCACTTCCGAGCTCGAGCGCCAGCAGGTACGGACTCTCGTCGAGATGACTCTCCCCGAGCGCGGGTTGTTCGGCCCCTCCCACCCAGGCAGGGTTGACGTATACCAGCTGGCCTCTGTCCCGATAGACACAGCAGGCGACCGGGAGTTGTTCCAGGAGGCGGCGTTGAATCTCCCATTCCGGGAGCGTGCCGGCCGCATCGCTACCGGAGCGCCAGGGGCCATCGCAGCCCTGCTCGGGTTCCGTGCCGGATCCGCCCCCCTCGTCATCGCCACCCCGATCCCCGGCCGGGCTCTTGGCGAACTCGCTCAGGTCGAATTCGCTCAGGCGACTCGTGAAGAGCGCGAGCTCGACCTGCACCGGTAGGGCCTCGGCCTCATCGGTCAGAACGTCACAGCCCGTGCTCGAAAGCGGCCAGGGCACTTCCTCGGGATTCTGAAGCAGAAAGAAGCGCGTGTCCTCCTCGCAGGCCTGGGCCAGATCGCGCATCTCGTGCGAGGGAAGCGACGCGTGGGCAAGCACGCAGCGCGGTCGATGCCGTTCGAGCCGATCCCTCGCCTCGCTCGCGTTCTTCGCAAGCTTGGGCTGGGAGCCACCCCATTGACGAGTGAAGGCCTCGGAGATGCGACGGGAGCGGGCCCTGTTCGGATCCACGATCAAGAGGCCAACCAGATACTCTCCTCTCATCTCGTGTCCTAGCTTGGGTATCGGGCCGACGAAATCAATGGGAATCCGAAACGGGTTGCTCGTGCCAGCTCGGGGACGCCTACGGACTCGAGCGCACCTACAAACGATTCCAGGCGAGCACCTCGAAAAGGGCTTGGTGTTCGTCGGTCCAGAGCCGGGTGGGACGACGAACATCGCGCAGAGAGACCCCTGCTTCGGCGATGGTGGGGTGCGAGAGCAGCGCCCGATTGCGGCTCAGGAGGACCCATGTCGAGGGCAGGGCCGCCAGCTCTAGAACCTCCTGGGAGATCCAGACTCCGGGCAGGGCGAGCTCTTTCGACATCACCGCCAGCGGCCGCACGAGGTCCAGGTAACGCGAAGAGACGTGCACCGCGATCATCCCATCGGGTTGCAGGTGACGCAGGTACGTCTCGAAGCACTCCCGGGTCAGGAGGTGCACGGGAATCGAGTCACTCGAGAAAGCGTCCAGTACCAGCAGATCGAAGCCCATGTCGGCTTCCGCCTCGAGAACGATCCGCGCGTCTCCGCTCAGAACCTCGATCGCGGCGGGGCTGTCGGCGAGGAACGTGAAGGTCTCCCGCGCCACCGAGACGACCTTGGGGTCGATCTCGTAGAAACGCATGCGGTCGGTTGGCTTGCCGTAGGCGGCGAGCACACCGGCCCCGAGGCCGACGACTCCGATGTGCAGGCCGCGGTCCGCGGGGAAGGCTCGCAGTGCACGGCCAACGCCACTCTGGCGCGTGAAGTATGCGGACGGCTCCCGGCGATACTCCGGCGTCTGGTATTGCCAGCCGTGGGCGGTCGTGCCGGAGGTCAACTCGAGCCGATGCTGAATGGAATTGCCCGCGTCCAGCTCGTATACGGCGTGCACACCGTAGGCGTTGCGACCCAGCACCCGTGCGCCACTCCGTAGTGCTCGCTCCTGCACGAACAGATAGGCCCCCGCGGCGATCCACGCCGCTCCGGCGATAGCGCCTACGATCCTCCGCGAAGGCCCGACTCTCGGAATCGTTCTGAAAGCCACCACGGCCAAGGTCACGAGCATCAGAAGCGGCAGTTCGAGCCACGTGGCGAAGAGCGCGGGTGCGAGCAGCGCAACCGCCAACCCGCCCGCGGCTCCGCCCCCCGCCAGGGCGAGATAGAACGTCGAATCCCCGGAACGGCGCGGGCGCAGCTGGTAGATCCGACCGTGGAGCACGCAGCATGCGCTGAAGAACAGCACGGCATAGCTTCCGAGCAAGGTTCCGTAACTGGCATCCTGCTCGACGTAATGCCCGTGCGCGACGACGCCCGTGAAGGTGAGTAACAAGACGCGCAGGGCGGGACCGTCTACCCACTTCCAGCCCTGGAAGGCGCACGCGTAGGAAGCGAGATAGAGCGCCAGAAAGAGCGCCCACAGAAAGGGCATGGGCGGCACGTTCTCCGAAATCGACTGGCTGATCGTCACCAACCAGGCGCTCGAAAGGGCGGGGTAACACCACCAACCTAGCGAACGGAAAGAAGACACCCCTTGGCCTTCGGGCTCGCCATCGCCTTCAGCCTCGTTGCCCTGTTTCGCGCTGCCCACTCCACATAGAACCAACAGGAGCACGAAGACGAAGAGTCCCAGGCGAAAGAACCCCGCCTGCTGTACGCGCGAGAAGCTCGGCTCGATCCAGACCGGATACAGACACAGGGCGCTGAAAGAAGCGAGGTTGGAAACCCCATAGAGCCTGTAGGCCGGCGCCTCCGGTCGGGCGTGCTCCAGCCAGCGTTGAACCAGCGGGGCCGTCGCTCCGAGCAAGAGATAGGGCAATCCGATCCCCCAGAAGAGCGCCGCCTGGATGCCCCAGAACGGAAGCTCGGGCCCAGCGGCCGGGCTCTCCATGAACCCCTCGAGCCCACCGAACGCGAAGGCCGCGCCAGCGAGCAGTGTCCCGTGCAGCACGAGCTGCTTTCGAGGCGCCAGGCGCCCCAGCACATGTGCGTAGAGATAGCCGCAGAAGAGGCCGCTCTGGAAGAACACGAGGCACGCCGTCCACACCGCCGCCCCGCCACCGAAGCGCGGCAGCAGGAAGCGACCGAGCATGGGTTGAACGAGAAAGAGCAGGAAAGCCCCGACGAAGACGAGTGCGAAGTGGATCAGCATGGAGAGGCGCGCAGTCTTGCCGCTTTGGACCCTGCCCGCAAACCCTTGCCCGGAGCGGCGCTCTCGTCCATGATTCAGACGCGCCTCGTCGAATATATCGACGGGGAGATTCCAAAACGTATCTGGCGCAGCTGAAAAGGACTTTTTCGACCCCTCGGAATGGGTTGGCGAGCGGAAGGCTGGGCCAGACCGATGCGGCACAGGAATTGAATGGGGTCGATCGAACTTCCTCCCCTCGACGACGTACGACATGTCCCTCTTCCTGCGCATCACCGGCTCCCTCATCCTGCTCGGCCTCGCCTCCTGCGAGAACACCGTGGCCGAGACCGACGGCATCGGTTTGTCGGGCCGCCTGGTCATCACCGGTTCGAGCACCTGCGCCCCCCTGATCGGCGACATCGCCAAGCGCTTCGAAAAGGCACATCCAAAGGTGCGCATCGACGTGCAAATGGGCGGGTCGTCGCGCGGGATCGCGGACACCAAGCGCGGCACCGCCGACATCGGCATGGCCTCCCGGGAGCTCAAACAGAACGAGGCTCCCGAGCTCGTCTCCTATCCCTTCGCGCAGGATGGCGTCGCCATCATCCTGCACAAGGAGAACCCGATCACCTCACTCACCGACGAACAGGTCCATGGCATCTACACCGGTGCGCTGTCCAACTGGTCGGAGATCGGCGGCCTCAATGCCCCGATCACGGTCGTCAACAAGGCCTCGGGTCGCGCCACGCTCGAGGTCTTCCTCAAGCACTTCAAGCTCGATGAGACGACGATACAGGCCGACGTCATCATCGGTGACAACCAACAGGGCATCAAAACCGTATCCGGCAACCCGAACAGCATCGGCTACGTTTCGATCGGCGCCGCCGAATTCGAGATCGGTGAGGGCACCCCGCTGCGCCTTCTGGAAACCCAGGGCGTCGAGGCCACGACGGCCAATGTCAGCCGGGGCAAGTTCCCCATCGGCCGTCCCCTGATCCTCGTTTCCAGGGAGACACAGAGCGAGCTGGCCTCGAGCTTCATCACCTATTGCCGCTCCGGTCAGGTCCACGACCTGATCGAGGATCTGTACTTCGTACCGATGCCAAGCGAATGAGCAAGACGGAGGCGCGCCGGAGCGACCGCATCCTGCTCATCGGGCTACGCGCCTCCGCCCTCCTGGCGAGCTCGATCATCTTGTTGATCGCCTTCTTTCTCGTACGCGAGTCGTATCCGGCGCTGCGCGATGTCGGCTGGACGCGCTTCTTCACGGACGAGAACTGGTTCCCGGCCGCGGAGGAGGGTCGCCAGTACCGGATGGTTCCCATGTTGGCGGCCACGGCGTTGTCCACCCTGGGGGCCGTCGCGCTCGCCGCGCCCGCGGGTCTGCTGTCGGCCATTTTTTGCCGCTACTACGCCCCTCCCAAGCTCGCCATTTTCTACCAGCGGATCGTCGAGCTCCTGGCGGGGATCCCATCGGTCATCTTCGGCTTCTGGGGTCTGGTGACACTCGTTCCGCTCCTCCAACGGATCGAGCCACCGGGTCAGAACCTGCTGGCGGGCATCCTGATCCTCTCCCTGATGATCCTGCCGACGATCGCCATGCTTTCCAATGCCACCCTGGAGGGGGTCCCCAAGGCCCACGTCGAGGGTGCCGTGGCCCTCGGGCTTTCGCGTTGGAGCACCCTGCGCGGGATCGTTGTTCCATCCGCAGTGCCGGGACTCCTGATCGCCTGTGTGCTCGGCACCATGCGCGCGATCGGTGAGACGATGGCCGTGCTCATGGTCTGTGGCAACGTCGTGCAAACCCCCGCGAGCCTGTTCTCTCCGGTGCGCACGTTGACCGCGAACATCGCCCTCGAGATGGGGTATGCGACCGAAGAGCACCGCTCGGTCCTGTTCGTCTCTGGCCTGGCCCTGATGGCCATGGTCGTGGCACTTGTCTTCCTGCAACGCCGCATCAAGAGGAGTCTCCAACTTGCTCGAGCGTAGCGGAATCAAGAGTCTTCCCTTCCGAGCACAGCTCGCGGATCGCATCTTCGAGTGCGTCGTATGGGGCACGGCGCTCGTCGTGGCCAGCAGCTTTCTGTGGCTGGTCGGGGACCTTCTCTGGCACGGCCTGGGGCAGATCGACATTTCCTTCTTGCTCGAGGACGTCCAGCGCACCGGCCGCGAAGGCGGCATCCTGCCCATCCTCGTTTCGACGCTTCTGATTCTCGCCGTGTGCCTCGTGGCATCCGTTCCCGTCGGGATCCTGACCGCGATTTTGCTGTCGGAGTTCTCGCGACGCAGCGCCCTTCTCAGTCGCATCGTGCGGGCCAGCCTCGACGTCTTGGCCGGTGTCCCCTCCATCGCCTTCGGACTCTTCGGCAACGCGTTCTTTTGCATCGCCTTGGGGCTGGACTTCTCGATCCTCTCGGGTGGGCTCACCCTCGCCTGCATGGTCCTGCCGATCTTCATCCGCTCCGTAGAGCTGGGCTTGCGCAGCGTGCCGAACGACTACCGCCACGCCGGAGCGGCCCTTGGAATGTCGCAGTCGACGATGTTGGCGCGCATCCTGATCCCGGCCGCTGCTCCAGGAATCGCGGCGGGCTTGATGCTCGGCATCGGCAGAGCCCTGGCCGAAACCGCGGCCCTCATGTTCACCAGCGGCTACGGCGATCGCATGCCCGGCTCGCTATTCGACTCGGGACGCGCCCTGTCCCTGCACATCTACGATCTCACGCAAGTCACTGGCGGCGAGCCCAACGCTTACGCTTCCGCAGTGGTGCTCGTGGGATTGCTCCTTATCATTAACCTGAGTGCCTCCTGGATCGTCAAACACCTCGTTGGCGGCCGGGTCACCACCGCGTGACGACATGAGTGACTGCTGTTTCGATGCCTGCCAGAGCCAACGCCTCCCCGATCCCGAGGGAGACGCCTTCCTGGCCGTCCGCGACCTGGAGGTCTCGTACCACGGGAAGACCGTCCTCGAGAGCGTCGACATCGACATCCAGCGTGGACAGGTCACCGCCTTGATCGGCCCGTCGGGCTGCGGGAAGACCAGCTTTCTGTACACGCTCAACCGCATGAGCGATCTCATCGAGGGCTGCAAGGTCAAGGGCCGGATTCGCTTCGACGGCCAGGAGATCAACGGGTCCGAGATCGACATCGGTTGGCTGCGCACGAACGTCGGCATGGTCTTCCAGAAGCCCAACCTGTTCCCGCTCTCCATCAGCAAGAACCTGCACCTGCCCCTTCGCGAACATGGCTGCCCATCCAATCAGCTCGCGGCTCGCTCGGAGGAAGTCCTGCGCGAGGTCGGCCTCTGGGGCGAAGTTTCGGATCGGCTCGACTCTCCGGCCCTGGCGCTCTCCGGTGGCCAACAGCAACGCCTGTGCATCGCGCGCGCCCTTACGCTGCGCCCCAAGTTGCTGCTCATGGACGAACCTTGCAGCGCCCTCGATCCAATCTCCACGGCGGTGATCGAAGAGCTGATTCTCGAGATGCGTGGTGAATACAGCATCGTCATCGTCACCCACAACCTGGCCCAGGCCCAACGCATCGCCGACGACGTCGCAGTGTTCTGGTGCCACGACGATTCAGGCTGCGTCATCGAATCCGGCAAGGCCAAAGACGTGTTCGCCGCCCCGCGGCAACCGGATACTCAGGCATATCTGGCTGGACAGCGAGGGTAGTTCAAGAGCCAGGATGGCTCGTCCATTGGGACGGGCCCGTGGAAATGAGTCAAAGGCTCGGCGACTCGTCAGGGGCAACCATAGGCGACTGTCTCGGACGGCCGAAGGCCCGTCTGGAACTGGAAGGTTCGTCCTGGCCTGTCCTATTCGGGAAAGTACGCCCTCTTGTCGTGGCGTACATCGCAACGCGCGCAACGAGATTCGACGGCTTCGCCGCGCAGGAAGCCTTCGCGGAGTCGATTGAGGGCCGGACCGTTCCAGATCTCCTCGACCGTCTGCTCGCGCGTGTTCCCGAGCGATATCTCGCCCTCGGTATCGACACAGCACGCGGTCGCGTGGCCGTCGACGAGGATCCCCAGGTGCTTCCAGGGGAACTCGCAGAAGTGTTCGTTGTTGGAAGCCCCTTCGCCCCAGTTGTGATAGATCGTCCACTGCAGCTGGATCCCGTCGTAGAGATCCATCAGGGTCGTGCCCGTCGGATCGAGGTGTACGGTCTCCTCGGCGTCCGGCAGGTTGCGCCCGCTGACGGTGCGCACGACGTTGATCCACTCGTTCGCGATTTGACGCACCCGGGCCTGCTCCTCGGGGTCATCGGCACGCTCCAGGTTGTAGAGAATGTTGATGCGCGTCTTCGGCGGCCCACCGTGGCGAACCAGGGCCGAGACCATCTCCGTGACGCCGTTGATGTACTCGGCGTAGGGAACCCGTGTGCCGCGTTGTTGGTTGTAGAGCTCTTCCTCGGGCGTGTTCAACGAGATGACCATCTCGTCGAGCTTCGTTCGCAGGAGCCCGTCGATGTTGCGCTGGTTGAAACGCGATCCGTTCGTCGCCAGTGAGATTCGCTGTCCCAGGTCGTGGGTCGCGTCGACGAAATCGAAGAAGCGTGGATAGAGCAGCGGCTCGCCCAGAAGGTGTACCCGGATCGGGTGGTGGTGCTCCATGTCCGTCAGATCCTTGACGATCTTCGTCGCGAGCTCGAAATCCATGGGGCGTTGCTCGCGCTTCAACACCGTCTGCGGACAGAAGGTGCAACGGAAATTGCATGCGTTGATCAGCTCGACGAAGGCCTCGAAGATCGTGTTCTTCACGAGGATCTTGGCCGGCGTCGTTACGATCGGCACCGGGCGCGGAACATCGCCTTCACCCAGAGCCTGGATCCCGTAGCGCACCTCGTAGTCACCCGCGAACGTCGGGATGTTCACCCCAAAGGGAATCCGGCGCTGCTCGCCCATCGGAATCGGCTCGGGCAAGGACGACGTCAACAGGTTTCGCACGAACGTCCCATCCGCGCGGTGCAGATTGGCAACCGCCTGCAGATGCCCGACGCGACGCGCATCGGCCAAGGCCTCGAGTCGCAGGTTGCGCACCTCGACCTCGAAGTTGGCGGGTTCGAACCCGAAGCAGCGTGCAGGCGTCTCCGACGGCATCACGCTGACCAGGGGCTCCGAGGAGGTTCGCTTTGAAGCGGCGTTACTTTCCGCCGTCGGCGAGCCTGCGGAGGAGGAGGATTGGGGGGAATCCGGGGCGATCGACATGGGCTTTTCGATCTTATCAGCGCACTTCTCGAGGCGCGGGGTCAACCCAAGGAAGCTTTCCGGTCGAAAAAAATGCCCGACGCACGCCACCGCAGATCCCCCCCATCACGCCCGATTCTCCCCCACACCCCCACTCCAACAGCTCGAGGGGCCCAATGCGGCCTTGTTTTCCCACCTTCGGATACCCTTAGTATTCGATCCCTCATTTCGCTGGAGGTCCCACCCAATGGCTCCCAGGACCAGTTTCAAGGGCTTCCTGAAGCTCAGCCTCGTCTCCGTCCCGGTCAGGGCCTACACGGCCAACAACACCTCGGAGGACGTCCGCCTCAACCAGCTCCACGTCGATTGCCACAATCGCGTGAAGTACAAGAAGGTCTGCCCCGAGCACGGAGAGCTCAAGAGCGACGAGATCGTGTCCGGCTACGAATACGCCAAGGACAGCTACGTCGTCATCGAGGCCAATGAGGTCTCCAAGATCCGCAAGGAGTCCGACAAGTCCGTCCATATCGACGGCTTCGTCAGCCCCGAAGAGCTCGACCCCATGTACCTCGCGGGCAAGACATACTTCCTGCTCCCCGATGGCATCGCCGGCAATCGCCCCTACGCCCTGCTCGTCAAGGGGATGCGCGATGCGAACGTGGTCGGCGTTGCCCAGGTGGTCCTCTCGGGTCGCGAACAACTCGTCTGCCTGCGCCCGGTCGAGGATATGCTGACCATGTCCGTGCTCTCTTACCCCAAGAAGCTCAAGGCCATGGATCCTTTCATCGAGGAACTCCCCGATGAAAAGCCCACCCAGGAAGAGATGGCCCTCGCGAATACACTGATCGGCGCTTCGACGATCAAGGAATTCGACTTCGCGTCCTACAAGGACGCGTACATCGAGAACCTGACCAAGCTGATCCAGATGAAGGTCGACGGCCAGGAGATCGTCAAGGCCCCCGACGTCGAGGAGCCCAAGATCCTCAACTTGATGGAAGCCTTGAAGAAGAGCGTCGCCGAAGCGGGGGCGCGGAAGATGGCTCCGTCGGTGAAGAGTGCGAAGAAAACCACAGCGAAGAAGCGGGCTTCGAAAAAGGCGACGACTCGGAAGAAGAAGACAGGGTAGTACGCACCCTCGATGGCGCTCCCCGATTTCATCCCCCCCATGCTCGCCAAGCTCGGAGATCACCCCTTCGACTCCGACGAGCACCTTTTCGAAATCAAGTGGGATGGGATCCGCGCCGTCAGCTTCACCGAAGGCGGTTCGTACCGCGCCTTCACGCGCAATCGCAATCCCCTCACGGAGCGCTACCCGGAGTTCACCTTCCTCTCCGACCTCGACGAGGGGTTCGTATTTGACGGCGAGTTGGTCGTGCTCCGCGAGGGCAAGCCGGACTTCCACGCCGTGCTGCAGCGCGAGCAGGCCCGCAACAAGCTCAAGATCGAAGGCCTCACGCGGACCCACCCCGTGAGCTATGTCGTCTTCGACATCCTCTACGCCAACGGCCAATCGGTCTGCGAGCTTCCCCTCACCCAACGCCGCGAGCTGCTTTCCGAAATCGTCACGGACACCGGACACGGTCGCTTCATCCTCTCCGACGGCATCGTCGGGGCCGGCACCGCGCTCTTCGAGCAGTGCAGGGCCATGGGGCTCGAGGGCATGGTCGCGAAGCTGTTGCGCTCGAAGTACCACCCCGGGCGGCGCTCCGAGTCCTGGACGAAAGTCAAGTGCACCCAGGAAACCGTCTGCGCCATCCTCGGCTACCTCGAGCAATACCAGGAGGTGCGCAGCGTCATCGTCGCCCTCGAGGAGAACGGTCAACTCGTCTGCGCCGGCCGCGTCGGCAGCGGGCTCTCGGGCAGCCTCGGCAAGAAGCTGTACACCCTTTTCCAGGACCACCGCGCCGACGAACCCCTGATCCAGAACCCCCACGAGGGCCAGTGGCTCGAGCCCGGGCTCTTCTGCAAGGTGCGCTATCTCGAGCGGACGAAGAACGGCCTGCGCGCTCCGGTCTTCCTGGAGATGTACGACGAAAAGGCCTAAAGCAAGGGGCATTCTCAGCTCCCCCCGGGTCCGCGTGAATTCCGTTGAGCCCGAGGGCCCCATCCGTAAGGTTCACGGGCTCAACTGCGATGGTTCAAACCCAGCTCCAGCACGAGCTTGCCGGTCTCGAGGTCTCGATCACCGGCCGGCTGGCATCGATGAGCCGCGACGAGGCACAGGAACGGCTCCTCGACGTGGGCGCTCTCTTCGTGGGCGCTCCCCGCGAATCGACCGCCTACCTCTTCGTCGGACAGGGCGGCGCTCCCCTCGGTGAGGACGGACGGCTGACGAACAGCTTGCGCCTGGCTCGCGACCTGCAGGGGCAAGGCAAGTCGATCCGCATCGCTTCCGAGGAAGAGCTCTTGCGCCTGCTCGGCATCGAGGAACGCCGCGCCGACTTCGAGCGCCTCTACACCACCGCCCAACTGGCGCGCATCCTCGACGTGCCCCAGGCCCGCATCCGGACCTGGGTTCGCCACGGTCTCATCGAGCCGGTCAAGGAATCGAAACGCCTCAAGTACTTCGACTTCCGTCAGGTCGCCGACGCCAAGGCCCTCTCGCGCCTGACCGCCGACGGTGTAAAGCCCAAGCGCATCAAGGACAGCCTCGCCGCCCTCGGTGCCTGGATGCCCTCGCCGACGCGCTCCCTGGCCCAGCTCGAAACCCTGGAGGAGGACGGCGCTCTCGTCGTGCGCACCGACGACGGTTCGCTCGTGGAGGCCAGCGGCCAACTACGCCTCGACTTCGAGGATCACGCAGAGACGCAAACCCCCGAGATGTCCCGCGCCCTCAGCATCGATTTTCCACGCGCCCAGACGGCCGCCAAGGCCGACGAAAAATCCGTCTCGGTCCCCGACGCCGAGCTGTGGTTCCAACGCGGCATCCGCCTCGAGGACAAAGACCGTCCCGAGGAAGCGATCCTCGCCTACGCCCGCGCCCTCGACCCCTCGGATCCGCGCGCGGAAGTCGCTTTCAACCTGGGCAACGTGCTCTATCAAGTCGAGCGTGCCGAGGAAGCCTGTCAGTGCTTCGGGCTCGCCACGGAGGTCGATCCCGAGTACGTCGAGGCCTGGAACAACCTGGGCAACACCTGCGTCGATCTCGAACGCTTCGACGAGGCCATCGAGGCCTTCCAGCGCGCCCTCGCCCTCGCCCCGGACTACGCCGACGCCCACTTCAACCTGGCCGAGACCTACGCCGCCCAGGGCGACCTCGACCAGGCCCGCGAGCACTGGCTCGCCTACCTCGAGGAAGACCCCCACAGCACGTGGGCCCTGGAAGTCCGCGCGCGCTTGCGGCGCACCGAAGGCTAGGCCCTCAGTAGCCCATGTCGTCGAGCTTCGACTGCGCTTCGGCGCCCGGAGGCGGAATGGCGATACCGCCGTCCTCGCGGGCCATGAAGCGACGGAGCTCTCTCTCCAGCCGCTGGGCCAAGGCGTCGAGATTCTCGCCGTAGCGGTTGTTCAACTCGCCGGGGTCGCTCGTGAGATCGAAGAGCTCGAAGCGCTCCAGAATCTCGTTGTGACATAGCTTCAAGCCGCCACTGCGCACCATGGCCGTGATGTCGGCGTGGGGTACACGCTCGATCCAGTTCTCGTGGTCGGCCTCGGAGTAAATCACCCGCTCGAGAGGTGGCAGACTCCGCCCTCGGAGCGCGTCGGCCAGATTCACGCCTTCGTGGGTGGCGCAGGAGCCCAGCCCGAGCCACCCGAGAATCGTCGGCGCGACGTCCACCAGGCTCACCGGTTCCTCGAGGACATGGTTCGCCTGGACACCGGGTCCACGCACGATCCAGGGGACACCGAGAACCTCCTGGTATTGCGTACGCCCGTGCAAGCTACCGCCGCGCTCGCCGAACTCTTCGCCGTGATCCGAGGTCAAGACGACCAGTGTGTTCTCCGTCAGCCCCAGCTCGTCGAGACGGGACAGAAGCACCTCCAGGAGATCGTCCAGGCGCCGTACCTCGGCCTCATAGCGCTGGCGCAGGAAGCGCGCGTCGTCCGTGGTGATGTCCCGTCCACGCTTGCGATAGCGCGACAGTTGCCGGGTCGTTCCGTTCAGCGGGCCCTCGTAGGGTTCCACGAACATCCCCTCGTAAGGAATGCCCGCGTCGTAGGCCGAATGAGCGTCGTAGTAGTGCAGGAAGAGAAAGAAGGGCTTGCGCATCTGCGCCAGGGCCTCGAAGGCCCTGGCATTGACCTCCTCGCCGCGGTTCTGGACCGTCCTCGTGTCGGGGTCCAGCTCGAAGATGTACTCCGCATGGCGAAAGCCGGCTTGCAAGCCATAGCGCGGCTCGCCGAGGTGATAGGTGTTGACGACGGCCCGGGTCTCGTAGCCGGCCGCCTGCAGCCGTGTCGCCAGGGTCGGCAGGTCCGGATCCAGGGTCTTCTCGTGGTTCTTCAGCCCGTGGGTCCGCGGATAGGTACCGGTGAAGAGCGAGGCGTGGGCCGGCAGCGTCCAGGGCGCGGTGGAAGAGCAGTCCGCGAAGCGCGTCCCCTCGCGCGCAAGTCGATCGATCGTCGGCGACGTCTCGCGCGGATTGTCGTAGCAACCGAGAATGTCCGCCCGCACCGTGTCGATCGAGATCAAGAGCACGTTGGGCGGCACCTCTTTCTCCGTTCCGCACCCCGCCAGGCACAGGAAAGCGATCCCGAGCTGCCGCATCAGGAGAGGCCTCATCGAATCGCCCGGTTGGCATAGAGCCGACCGCCGTCGGGGAAGCGCTGCACGAGGGCGTAGCGCTCGAGGAACTCCGTTGACTTCAGGAAGTTCGCATAGTGCACGTAGTTTGGGAAGACGGTGGCCTGGGGTTGCGTCCGACGCGAGCTCTCGGGTATCTGCGCGCTGGCGTACACGAAATCGATCGGGCGCACCCTTTCGTCCAACCTCAAGAGGTCCTGGGGGAAGGTCGGCCAGCGAACCGAGCGGCGCCGAGCGTCCAGGGCCAGGGCGTAGGAGACATCCGAGGCGATGAGAGCCTCGGCGGCGCACAGCTCCTGAATCTCCTCGACGGGCACGCGCGGCGCCTGGCCCGCCGGCACTCCCAGGCCCTTTTGCAAGAGAGACACCGCCCCGGGCAGGGCGGCCAGACCGAACAGAGCCGCAACCGCGAGCTTCTGGTGAGCGCTAGCGAGGCTCGGAAGAGAACGCAGGAGGCCACGGAGAAGGAGCGCCGCGCCGATCAACATCGGAGCGCGGTAGGGATACGAGAAGCGCGGCGTGGGATACGAGAGACTCTCCGCGAGCACGTGCACCAGCAACATGCCGAGACAAAAGCGCAGGAACAGGAGCGCGTTGCCTGCGCCCGGAAACCTGTGTCGAGGCGTGAGCCCGAAGAGCATCGCGTAGGCCAGGATCGAGTACATCGCGCTCTGGTAGATCGGTTGCTTCAAGTGTTGCAACAGCCCAAAGCGAAACTTCGCGAGGAGCGCCCCACCATGTTCCGAGAGAAGAGCCCCCATCGTCAGTGGCGCATCGATGCGCATCTCGAAGTCCGACCCCACGGCGGTGGTGCCGAAGCCGAAGCTACGCGTCGTGGTGAACGAAAAGTTGGGCTCGCCGGCATGGACGAGGTTGTGGGCCATCCAGGGAGCGAGGGCTAACAGGCATCCTGCGATGAAACTGGCACCGATCTTCAGCCGTACTTCCCTGGGAGCATCCCAGGCGAGCAACAGCAAGCTGATTGGAAGCGCACCGGCGAACTGGGTTTTCGCCAGATACAGAAGCGCGGCTCCCAGCCCGACGACAAAGGCCCCTTTCGAGGTGCGCGGAACGAACAGCAACGCGATTGCATGAAGCGCCAGTAGAAACGCCGCCTGGCTGTCCACCATGCCGCTGTAGGCATCGATCCAGAGTTCCCGATCCGAAGCGAGCACCGAGACGATCCCCAGGCCGATCCAGCGCGACCCCGAGAGCCGCTCCGCCAGCCACCCGAAGAGCGCCAACCCGCACACGAAGAAGAACCCCGAGCGCACAATGGCCGCGCTCACGGGGTCGTCGATGAAGAGCTGAAAGAGCCCAGCCCCGGCGACCGACAGCGGATAGCGATAGAGATCCGGCCAGGGCTCGTCGGGACCCATCCCGCGCTCGTGAAAGAACACCAGGTGCCGGGGAAAGGCCTGCAGGCCCGTGAATCCCTGCCCCTCGGCCAGCTGGCGCCCCATCTGGGCGTAGTCGTACGCGTCGGCGTTGTAGAACTGCTCGCGCGTGTATCCACGCGCAAAGACCACCGACAACAAGAGCGCTGCCGCGACCCAGATCCCCATCGACACGAGGCGGGGGTTCAGGGAACGGGTGTTCACGCGGGCGGGCGGTTATTCCGCGTAGCCAAGTTCGCGGAGTTTTTGCATCTCGGCCTCGCCCGGAGGCGTGATGCGGTTGCCCGTTCCTTCGTTGCGCATGTAATCGTTCAGCTCGCTTTTCAGGAACTCGAGCTTGTCACGCTCCTGTTGCGAGATGTCGTTCTGTTCACCCGGATCGGACTCGATGTTGTAGAGCTCGTAGCGCTTGGTGATCTCGTTGAAATGCAGCTTGTCGTTCGCCAGGCGGATCATCCAGGCGACGTCGGCGTACTTGGCGCGCTTGCCGCCGGCTTCGATCCAGTTGTTGTGGTCCGCCTCGCCAAAAATGTAGCGCGGCGCGTTCAGCTTGTCGGGGTTCAGCCAGGCCAGGGTCAGGTCCAGACCGTCGAATTCGGCCTCGGTGCGCACGCCCGTCATCTTGAGGATGGTGGGAACGACATCGACCAGACTCACTCCTCCGGAGTGAGTCGAACCCGGGGGGATACTCGGACCGCGCATGATCAACGGAATGCCGAGCAGCTCCTGATACTGACTTCGACCGTGGAGCACGCCACCGTGTTCGCCGTACTCCTCGCCGTGATCGGACGTGATCACGACGAGCGTGTTCTCGCGCAAGCCACGATCGTCCAGATAGCTGAAGAGGCCGGCCAGGATGTCATCCAGCTGACGGATTTCCGCGTCGTACATCTGGCGCAGGAAGCGCGCGTCGTCGTCGGTGATCGTCTCGCCGCGAACTCGATAGCCGACGAGCTGTTGGGTGTTCCCCGTCAGCGGGCCATCGTACGGTTCGACAAACATCTGCTTGTACTTCGGTGCCGGCGTGAAGTCCGTGTGCACGTCGTAGTAGTGCAGGAAGAGAAAGAACGGGGTCTCGCCAGCTTCCTTTTGATGTCCCTCCAGGACTCGCAACGCTTTGCGCGTGATCGCTGGACCACGGTTGCCGATCCCCAGCGCCGGTAGGCCCTGGGCGTTGAGCTTGCCGGGGATCTGCTCTTGTTCGAGCACGTACTCGAAGCTGTCGAAGTCCTTGGTCAAGCCATAGCGCTCGGTGGCGATGTTGTGCGAGTTGACGATGGCCATCGTCTTGAAGCCAGCACCCTTCAGGAACGTCGCAAGCGAGGGGATGTCGCCCAGCGTGCGGGTGTGATCCTTCACGCCGTGGGTGCTGGGATAGAGCCCGGTCAACATCGAGGCGTGGCCCGGCAACGTCCAGGGCGCGGTCGAGCTGCAGTCCTCGAAGACGATGCCATCGGCAGCGATGTTGTCCAGGGTTGGCGACGTCGGGCGCTCGTAGCCGTAGCAACCGAGGTGATCGGGCCGCAGCGTATCGATCGAGATCAGGATGACGTTCTTCGCCGCACCCCCACCAGCTCCGCAAGAGGTGACGGCAAGAAGAGCCACGAGAACCGAGGCGAGCTGGAAGAACGACGAACGGAACGGGGTGGACATGGGTCAGGTGGGTTCGCTGGGTCGGTCCGCGAAGGGGGCGCGCAGAGGCTACCCCCAGGACAGGAAGGGACCAAGCCCTTCTCTACGCACAGCTCCTCCCGGCGTTGGAAGTCGCTCCGGAGAACGCGGAGTTCCCTCACCGCGCCCGCAGATACTCCTCGAGAGCACCGATGGCATCGGCCAGGCTTTCGGGCTTGCTGAGAACGGGCCGGAAGAGATCTCCCTGGGCCGCCAGCCGCTCGGGAACGGTCTGGATCGTGTGATGCGAAGGGTGCAGGTCCTTTTCGAGTTCGTCCCACGCAAGGGGCGTCGATACGGTCGCGCCGCGCACCGGCCGCACGACATAGGGCGGAACCACGGTCTGGCCCTTACGGTTCTGTCCGAAGTCGATGTAGACCTTGCCCTCGCGCTGGGAAATCGCGCGCTCGACGGTCGCGATCTCGGGCAGGTCGCGGGCGACGATGCGCGCCACGCTCTCGCAGAACATCGTCGCGTGATCGTAGGTGTAGCCGGGTTCGAGGCCGATGAAGATGTGCAAACCCGAAGCGCCCGAGGTCTTCAAGAGCGGGTGCAGCCCGAGACCACGCAGCACACGTCCCACCTCGCGCGCGATGCGAATCACGTCATTGAACGGCGCCTCCTTCGGGTCGAGGTCGATCACCGCCCAGTCCGGAGAGTCCGGGGACTCGACGCGCGACATCCACGGATGGAGATCGATCGAGCCCAGGTTCGCTATGTAGAGCAAGGTATCGCGTTCGTCGCACACCATGTAGCGAATGGAGTCGCCACGATGGCGACTCGCAATGTCGGCGGTACGAATCCACTCGGGGGTCTGTGGCTTGGCGTCCTTCTGGTAGAACGACTTGCCATCGATGCCGTCGGGAAAGCGGTTCAGGTGAATCGGCCGATCGCGCAGGTACGGCAACAGCGTGTCCGCTACCGCCTCGTAGAAGCCGATCATGTCGCCCTTCGTGAAGCCCTCGGCAGGCCAGAAGACCTTGTCCAGGTTGGAGAACTTCACGCGGCCCGGGCCGCCCTCTTGCTTGACCTGCTCCAAGGCCTGACCCACGGGCAGCGCTTCCCCATCGCGCTCGCCTTCCAGCCCCGCCTCGATCGGAATCTCGCGCCAACTGTCGGAAGCGCCCGCCACGTAGGGCGCATCGGCGCGTTTCGCCACCAGCGCCGGCAAACCGGCCGCGGCGACTGTCTCGTAGAGATCCTTGCCGTTGCCGGGGACATGATCGAGAAAGAGAACGTTGTGCACCGGCGGAATCAACGCGCGCAGCGCGGCCTTGCGATCCAGCTGGGAAAGGACGCGTAGGTCGTACTCCTCGACGTACAAGAGATCGAAGGCGTAGTAGACGACGCCCTCCAGCTCCCCCGCCGCCAGACGCCGCTCGAGGAGCTCGGCCGAGGGGCGCCCGTTGTCGTCCAGGGTCAGGAGCACGCCGTCCAGCAGCGCACTCTCGGCCCGCAGCGCCCCCAGATCCTGGAGCACCAGGGGGATCTTCCTGCGCAGACCGCGTAGCTCGACCTTGTCGCCGCGCTTGGCCGCCAGCAATCGCCGGCCTTCGAAGCGAGCCTCGAAGAGCCAACCGGGATCGGAGAAAGCGCGGGTCGGCTTGCCCGCCTTCATCTTGCGCACCGTGCGTGGAAAGCCCGCTTCCTTCGCGCTCGTCAGATCGACGCCCAGGGCGGAGTCGCGACGCACGCCTGCGTAGCGGTCCTTCGACTTGAAGAGCAGCCAGCTGTTGTCCGCCTGTTTCGTCCGCACCAGGTGCCACTCCCCGCGCAGTCGCCGACCGTAGAGGATGATCTTGAACTCGCCCCTGTCCATGGCGCTGTCTTCGTTCAAGAGCCGGTAGCGGCCGCGATCCCAGATCGTCATCGTCCCCGCGCCGTACTCGCCCTTGGGGATGACGCCCGAAAACTCCGTGTAGCGCAGCGGATGGTCCTCCGTGCGCATCGCCAGATGCTTGTCCTTCGAGTCGTACGAAAAGCCCTTGGGCACCGCCCACGACAAGAGCACGCCTTCGCGCTCCAGGCGCAGGTCATAGTGCAAGCGCCGCGCCTCGTGGCGGTGCACCACGAACTGTCGCAGCTCGCCGACATCTCCCCTCGGAACCACCGGCCCGGGCTCGGGAGTGCGCTTGAAGTCGCGCTTTTTACCGTAGTCCTCGAGCGGCTTCTTCTTCGGCACGGCCTTCCCCTCAGCGCTGGAGGATGCCCAGATACTCGGCCCAGGGGCCGACTTCCTCGGCGTAACGCTTGGCCATGACGCGCGCGATCTGCGCGATGTGGGCCTGGTCGTGGACGACCCAGGTCGCGAGCAGCTGGCGCAGGTTGACC
Organism: Planctomycetota bacterium; assembly: GCA_965662355.1. Classification (GTDB taxonomy): domain Bacteria; phylum Planctomycetota; class UBA1135; order UBA1135. The sequence continues at coordinate 124,507 of CBFIHP010000008.1, forward strand.
GCTCCCAGGGTTGGATGGCTTCCCGAGAGCTTCAGGTCCTCGTCGCTGAGCTCCATCGTGCGCAGGGCGGCGACATTGCGGCTTCGCAACTCCTCGAAACGATCGAGCAGCTCCGCAAGGCTCTGCCCCTCGTATCGATGGCGAAAGCCGGTGCGATCGAAGGGCTCGAAGGCAACCTGCGGGCCGTGTTCGAGGATGACGTGGGTGCGGGTGAGCCAGTCCTCCTCCTCGCCCTGGACCAGGTGGCCGATAACGTCCCGTGACGAGAAGGAGTCGGGCCCCTCACGGGCCTCGACCCAGGGAAGCGCGAGATCGCGCATCCAGGAGCGGCAGATCGAGGGGGTCCGCTCGAGAAGATCGAGCGCTTCTTCCAGTTGAAAGCTCACGCTGTTTCGCTCTCTTTCATGATCGGTTCGATGTCCGGTGTTAAAAGCTCGGATGTCCGAGGCCTGGGAGTCCCCTCCTCGTAGCATGGCGCAGCCAAGGCCGCGAGACCACCATCCAAACGATGCAGATACGTTCCCTTCCCCTCGACTGCAAGACCCTGACCCTGCTCTCCCTGCTCTCCCTGCTCGCCTGCTCGAGCTGCGGCGGGGAAACTCCCCAGGAAACGCCCGCGTCCGGCCCCCCGGCCGAGGCGATTGACGCGGCGCAGAGCACGGAGGCCTCGAAGGCACCGTCGAAGTCGGAAGGAGAGACGACCGAGAATCCGGATGCAGCGGACTCCTCCCTGCCCGATCCCGTGGCCAGCTCGGGCGATGTGCTCTACCCCCAGTTCCCCCAGGGAACCAAGCCGGTCGATGCCATGTACGCCCACGTCGACATGCTAAAGGCGCGCCCCGACATCAAGGAAAACCGCATCAAGGTCCAGCATGTCCTGATCGGCGTCGGGAGTCGGTTCGGCGGAGCGCTACCCGCGCAAGCCGAGAAGCGTGCGGCCGAGGTCCTGCAGGAGCTCGCAGCTTCCGGAGGTGAGAACTTTGATGAGTTGGTCAAGAAGCACACGAACGACGCCTACCCGGGCATCTACACGATGCTCTCCGAAGGCAGCCCCGATCGGGCCAGTCAAGTCTATCTGCGTAGCGACATGGTTGCCGCTTTCGGTGACGTGGGTTGGAAGTTGAAGGTCGGTGAAGTCGGTGTTTCGCCCTACGATCCCCCACCGCCCTCGGGCAAGAACACCTCGCCCTTCGGCTTGCACATCATCAAGCGACTGGAGTAGTTGTCGCTGCTAGGGAGCGCCCGCACGCTCATCTCGCCCGGTCATCGCCTCCAACTCCTCCGCGGTACGCGGCAGACCCGCGGTCAGATTGCGGCAACCGCTCTCGGTCACGACGACGATGTCCTCGACGAAGACCGCGATCTCCCGTACGTGATCGTAGTACCAGGGCTCGATGGTGAAGACCATGCCGGGCACCAGGGGCTCGTCCGCAAGCGAAGGGTCTCCCACATCGAGTCCGATGTGATGGCCGAAGTAGAGGCCGGTCTGCATGTACGGTCGCTCGAGCTCGGGAATCGCCCTCTCGGCGATCTCTTGAATCTCGAGCAGAGTGGTACCGGGACGCACCGCCGCCATGATCGTGTCCGCAACACCTGTCATCATCTCGAGCGTGGCGCGTTGCTCGGCGCTGAAGCGGCCACTGACGGGGAAGGTGCGGCCCACATCGGAGACGTAGCCATCCAGCTCGCAACCGACGTCGTAGATCACCAGCTCCCCGGCCCGCATGGTGCGATTGCGCCGGTCGTAATGCGCTGCCAGGATGCGCCAGGGCCAGAGCGAGTTGGGACCGGACTTGATGATCGAAGCGAAGGCCAGCCGCTGGGAACCGCGGCGCTTGAACTCCGCCTCCATCTCGGCCTCGAGGGTACGCTCGTCGACTCCCGGCCGGATGAAACGAGCCGACGTACGAATGCCCGCAGCCGTGATGGCTGCCGCCTGGGCCAGACGCTCGAGCTCGCCCTTGTCCTTGCGCATGCGCAACTTCGCCACGTGAAGAAACCCGTTCCGCACGTTGACGCCGGGATGACGCGCGCGCAAAAGCGCGCACAGCTCCGCCGTCTGGCTCGACTCCCGCACATAGTCACGCACGGGATAATCCGCGGGAACCACCCCCCCCAGGGCTCCCCCAAGATCGAGATAGAACACCGCACCGGCTCCCACCCAGGCATGCAAGGCATGCACGAGCTCTCCATACGGACGCAGCAGAAGACCGGAACGGCTCGCCAGCTCGGGATCCGCACCCAGCTTGCGCCCGGGAAAGTCATTGCTCCGCGAGGCGCTCTCGAAACGCGCATCCCGCTCAGGCACGAACAACTGGCTGACACCACTCGCATCCACAGCCAGCATCGACTGCGGCAACTCTAGCCCCGTGAAGTACATGAAGTCCGAGTTCTGCCGAAACGTACCCCCATGACTCCGCCCCGGATGCGAGGGAATCAAGAACACGCCCGCCCCGCCCTTCATCCCCTCCGCCAACCTCTCCCGACGCGACGCGTGCACCTCCGCCGCAAAGTCCATCCGGCCCCAATCGAAAAAGCGCTCCTCTGCCGTGGGATGATGCCGCCTCGGCGCAACCACCCCCACCGGCAACGGAATTCCGCCATCCACAGCACGACAGCCAAGCGAGAGAGCCAGGCCGACAAGGATCGTGTAGAGCCGCATGCCTACACCATAGCCTTTCCCCCCAAGAAACCCGTCGCTCGGTGTCTGACTCGTCAGGAAGGTGCGGACTAGCTCTTGGCCTTGGCCTTCTCTTTCAGCTCCTGCTTTTTCGTCAGCTGCTTCAGTTGGCGTCGAACGTCATACAGCGATGTCGTCGAGAGCGGGAACTCGGACCTGACCTGGTGGTAGGCCTCGATGGCCTCAAGGTAGTGGCGCTTCTCGATCCAGCGCTCGCGACCGATCTCGTGGGTCGCCTCGACATAGGCGTGGCGCGCGGATCCCTCGTACCAGAGCCACACGACCGCGAAGGCCAGGCCCAGGAACGTCGCTACTCGGGCACGGAGCTTGCGTTTGTGCTCGATGCGTTCAGCCAGCTCGCCGCTCTTGATCGATGACACGGTTTCCTTCGCCGTGTCGTTGTCCGGGTCGATTGTCAGGATCTCCTCGTACACCCGGCGCGCGATGGCGTACTCCTCTTTCTCGAGGTGCACGCTGCCGAACTTCTCGAGACCGGCAACCGCGGCGGCCTGGTCGCCTCCGTCGGCACGGTTCTTGGCTAGGTCGCGGACGAGCTCCCAGGAACCGGGGTCCAGCTCCGTGAGTTTCTCGAGTACCGCCACGCCTTTTTTGAAGAGGCCGGGGCCGCGATATAGCTCGACGAGTTTCTTGCCATCGGCGATGGCGTCGGGCTTTCTACTGTCCTGCAGCGCCAGCTCGTAGCTGCGCTCCCAGACGAAAGCGTCGTTCGGATCGAGCCCCTTGAGGCGGTCGATGCCTTTCAGCGCCAGATCCTTCTCACCGGATTGCAGGTGTTGATGGACGAGGACCTTCAAGGCTTCCGCTGCCTGTTCGAGCTCGCCGATGTCTTGGGCGATCAGCGCCTTGGTCATCAACAGGTTCGGGTTGAGCGGGTGTGAAATGAGGCCGCGTTGCAGAATGGCCCAGGCGCGCTTCTGATCCTTGCGGGCGATGTCCTGGACCAGGCGATTCATGTCACCGGGAGCCACCACGCGGATCACGTGGGCGTCGGCCAGATCGGCGAGCAACTGATACACTTCGAAACGCTGGTGCAGAAAGGCCGCCGTGATCTCGGCCACGCTACGCGTACCGTCGAGCAGTTTCACGACATCATCCTGGAGCTTCTTCGCCTCGGGCGTATCGGGATCCCGGGGCGGATGCTGTATGACGTAGTGAATCGCGTCGCTCGGAACCCGATCGCGGATCAGCTTCCAGTGATCTTCACGGCGGGCGGATTCGAGCAGCAGCGGCCCTGCCGGCAGGGAGAGCTCGAGGGCGCGTTCCTCGGGGTCGAAGACCCGTGGGGGAATGCCCCCCTCCGTGAATTCGAAGGCACCGCCTCCGGAGGCAACAAGCTCACAGGCCTCGTCCATCAGTCGGGAAGTGGCGAACTCCATCAGCCTCTCGCCGCTGAGCACCCCCATGGTGACGAGCGTCTCGCCGGCGCGTTTCTTGCCCCGCTTGGCGCGCTTCTTCGCGGCCTCGATGTCGGTCGCACTCACTGCACCGGCAGCCTGCAGCATGTCCAGCAACGCCGCCCGGCCCGGGCTCGTGAAGAGCGCGAGTCGACCATTGTCGAAGTACAGCTTGGCCTGGCCGGACTTGCCCTGGATGGTGAGCAGTCCGTTCTTCTGCGCCACTTCGAAGTTCTGGAGTAGACCTGCGAAGTCAAGCGTCGAGAGATCGCCCTGGAGACTCATGGAGAATGAACCGGGGAGGAGCCCGGTGAATGGTGTTCGCCGTCTTTCGGCCCGCAGGTGCCCGCGAGTTGATGCCATCTTTCACGGTGCGACGTTCCAGATGCTGGCGGGAGCGAACGCCGGTGCAAAGGACGCCCCGGCAGGAAGCTTTTTCCGGTTCCCTCCTGGTTGGCTTCGCAAGACCGCGCACAATGCCCGGCTCGCTCCCGCCCGCGGGAATCCCCATGCAAGCCTCGAGCTCCCCTGCGGCCGCGACGCCGGTCTCCCTCAAGCGTGTCTTTCGCGTCTGGTGGCCCCTGGCGGCCAGCTGGGTCTGCATGGGCGCCGAGCTGCCGCTCTTCACCGCCTTCGTTGCGCGCCTTCCCGAGAGCAAGATCCACCTGGCGGCATACGGTTCGGTCGTCTTCCCGATCGCCCTGCTCATCGAGGGGCCGATCATCATGCTCCTGGCAGCCTCGACGGCTCTCTGCATCGATCGCGAGAGCACCCGCAAGGTCTACCGTTTCATGATGGCCGCGGGGGCACTCCTGACGCTCCTGCACGTAACGGTCTGCGCCACACCGCTCTACGACTGGATCGCGCGCGACGTGCTCGGGGTCCCCGAGGCCGTGCTTGGTCCCGGACGGCTCGGGCTGTGGATCATGCTGCCCTGGACCTGGGCCATCGCCCATCGGCGATTCAACCAGGGCCTTTTGATCCGCGCCAATCGCTCGTGGGAGATCGGCCTCGGAACGGGGGTGCGCATCGGCCTGCTGGTGACGACCCTCTGGAGCCTCGCCAACTTCACGGAGCTTCCGGGGATCGTCGTGGGCACCTGTGCGGTCTCCACTGGCGTGGTCTCGGAGATGCTCTTCGTACGCTGGCGCGTCGCCTCGGAACTCAGACGGATGCCCGAGAGGACGGAGAGTTCCGAACCCCTCAACCGGCGTTCTTTCCTTAGTTTTTACATCCCCCTGGCACTGACGCCGCTGCTCACCCTGCTGAACCAGCCGATGGGCTCGGCGGCCATGAGCCGCATGCCAGAAGCCCTGAATTCGCTGGCCGCGTGGCCGCCGTTGCACGGGTTCATTTTCATCCCGCGCAGCCTCGGATTCGCCTTCAACGAGGTCGTCGTGGCCCTGGTCGGCGAGCCGGGCGGAGCCCGTGCGCTGCGTCGTTTCGGCTGGTGGATCGCCTTCGGGACCCTCGCCGCACTCTTGCTCGCCGCGCTCACGCCGCTGGCAAGAATGTGGTTTGGGGACCTCATGGGCCTGCAACCCGAGCTCCGAGACCTTGCCAGCCAGGCCCTCCTGTTCGCGTGCCTGCTGCCCTTCTTCCAAGCGCTCCAGAGCTGGTACCAGGGCGTTCTCGTCGCACGCCGCCGGACCCGGGGCGTCAGCGAGTCGGTGCTCGTCTACCTCCTCTTCTGCGGCGCGGCCATGGTCGCGGGGGCGGTGTTCGACCCCGGCCCCGGTATCTACTACGCGATCTCCGCCTTCTGCCTCGGCGCCTTCGCCCAGACGATCTGGCTGGCTCGACGGGTGCGTTCCGCGGCGCCGGACCTGGACATCCAGTGGAAACGAACCGAAGCGGCGCAACCCGACGTATCATAACCGTCACACGATTCCCCTCCCTTCACCTGCGTAATGAACTCCAAGAGCGAGAACCGCATGCGCGCTCTGCGCGACGAGCTGGAAGCCGACCTCGACCCCGAGCTGATTCCGGCCGACGACAGCAACCTGTACTCCGCCACCGTCGCGGGTACGAGCGGCAGCGACGTCATCCTCGAACTAGGCCCCCGCGTCCAGGGCGCCTGTCCCCTCGATGAATTCGACGAGCCCCCCGAGAACGGCAAAGGAGTCCATGTCGCTCTTCGAGGGCGCGAAGAGGGGCTGTGGCTTTTCTCCGCGCGCGAGGCCAAGGCCCTCGCCGCCTGGGACAACATGGACATCGGCTCTCACATCAAGGGCAGGGTCATCGCCGTGATCAAGGGCGGGCTCGAGCTGCGCATCGGGCCACTCCGCGGTTTCCTTCCGGCCTCTCAGGTCGCTCTACACCACGTCGAGGATCTGACGACCTACGGAGAGCAGGAACTCGTTTGCAAGGTCATCGAGGTCGACCGTGACAACAAACGCGTCGTCGTTTCCAGGCGCGCGGTGCTCGAAACGGAACGGACCGAGTTCCGCGAGGCCGCGATGGGACAGTTCATCGAGGGCGGCGTACGACGCGGCAAGGTCGCGCGCATGGAATCCTACGGCGCCTTCGTCGAGCTCGGCGGAGGGATCGAGGGTCTGCTGCACGTCTCCAACCTCTCGCACCGAAGAGTCGATCACCCCAGCGAGATCCTGAAGATCGGCCAGGAGGTCGAGGTGCAGATCCTCTCCATCGAGGAAGGCGGCAAGCGCATCGGCCTCGGCCGCAAACAGCTCGAAGTCGATCCGTGGGAAGACGCGATCGAGCGCTTTCATGAGGACAAAGTCGTCAGCGGAACCGTGCGTCGAATCGCCAACTTCGGCGCCTTCGTCGAGCTGGAGCCCGGCCTCGAGGGCTTGTTGCACGTCTCGCAAATCGGCGCCGGCCGGATCAACCACGCCAGTGAAGTCGTCAAACCCGGCGATGAAGTCTCGGTACGCATCCTGACCTTCGACCAGCATTCGAAGCGCATCTCACTGTCGCGCATGGATCCGCGCGGAGCTCTTCTGGGCTCCGAGGAAGCGGCCGCGTCCGAGGATGTCGACGAGGTCCTCGGAAAGCAGCAAACCCTGGGCACGAACCTGGGCGACCTCTTCAAGAAGGCCCTGGACAACAAGGCCTAGGCGACGGCGCTACCCGTCCCGATCATTCCGATCCGTCTCTACCCGGCCCGATCCGTCGCCATCGATCAGGGCCTTGCGTAATTCGATGACCTTGTCGACGCGCTCGAGCCGTGTATCGATGCGCGAGATTTCGTCCGCCAGCGCATCCTTCGCCTCCGGCTCGCTGACCTTGTGCTGGCGTTGCTGAAGCTCATCACGTTCCTCGAGCAGGCCGGCCCGTTCGCGCTCCATGCGCTCGAGAACGACGGCCAGGTCCGCCTTGTCGAAGGCCACCGCTTCCAGGCCGTCGGGTTCGCCCGTGTCCTCGAGGGTGTCCGGGGGTGGAACGAAGAGCTGGGCCTTGGCCAGGGCCCGGGTGTTCATGAAGGTCGGCGAGACGATCTCGACGCCGCCTTCGTGCAGGCAGTCCAGCATGGAGCCCCGCAGTCGGGAGCGGGTTGTGAGCAGCTCGGTGACACTCTCCAGGAGGCCTCCGACGCGATACTCGATCGAGTCGTCGCCCAGCGCGACGATCTGGACGAACGGGTCGCTGAGCCCGGCGCGCTCCGAGGCCTTCATGAGCAGGGCGCGGATGCGCTTTCGTGAAACGTCGTAGCCCAGGGAAACCGTCGCGCTGACGAGGGTGCCCGAGGAGCGCACGACCTTGATCGGTCGCGTGGCGACGTAGAGATTCGGCAAGGTCGTGAGGTCTCGGTCCTCGGTCTGCAGCTCGGTGTGCAAGAGGCCCCTCTCGCTGACACGACCGAAATACTCGCCGCAGCGCAGGAAGTCGCCCACGTGAAAGTTGTTGAAGCTGCGGAGCATCATCCCCGCCATCACGTTGCCGAGGAAATTCGTCGAGGACACGGCCACGGCCGCCGACAAGAGCAGCCCCACGATGGTCAGGAGCTGGCTCTTGTCCTCGGCATCAGGGATGGCCAGGATGACGACGAAGACCCCCCCCAGCCCGACGCAGCTGAGCACGCCGTACGCGAAGAGGCTCCGCGATCGCCTGTGACGCTCCATCCGATCGAGAAAGACCCGCGCGAGGTAGAGCGCGAAGAAGACCCCGGGAATGGTGAGAGCGAGCGGGAGCAGGGAGGTCAGGTCGAAACCCGACCCGCCCTCCGAGCCTGGGATGAGGGACAGCATCGCTGGAGAGGATACTGGACTTCCGTACCGTCGCGCTGGCTCGGGCCCGGGCTTTCGCTCCCCGTAGGTGACGGGACGGGTGGACAAATCTCCTCCTGGCCTCGATCATGGAACCCATGTCTCCTCTTTCGCACACGCACCTCATTCTGGCCCTGCTTATCCCCGGGACCCTCGCCGCCACCCCCCAGAAGTCCGCGGAAAGCCGCGACTGGCAGGTCGAGGCCATCATGACGACCAAGGCCGGGATCAACGGGGCCGCCGTCGGTGACTTCGACCTCTCGGCTCGCAACAACGAAATCGCCGTCGCCTGCGGAAACGGCAACCTGTATCTCATCCGCCAGAACGGCGCGCGCGAATTCCCCTGGCGTCCCGAGATCGTCGGCAGCTCGCGGGGCGAGCTCATGGGGTGTGAATTCGCCGAAGTCGACCCGACCCGCCAGGGACTCGAGCTGATCGCCTACGGGATGTTGTACGGCAAGCGCGACACGGCGGGCCCCGGCGCGGTGTACATGCTCTCGAAGTTCGAGGGCAAGCTCGAATTCGAGGAGCTGTTCCACGACACGGCGCGCATCGACGGTATCGCGGTTGGCGACTTCGACTCCAAACGCGAAGGGGTCGAGATTCTCGTCGCGGGGGCCTCGAAAAAGGTGCACCTGCTCTACCTGGAAAACGACGTCTGGCAGCCCGAGCTCATGCTCGAAATCGGAGGCGAGGCGCTTTCGGTCGCGGGATATCACAACAATGCCCTCGTGGGCTGCGCGGACGGCAGCCTCCTGCAACTGACGCGCGTCGGAGATAACTGGAAGCCGATCTATCTGGAACAACACTCCGCGGCCCAGATGGGAGTCACCAGCTTCCAGGGCTCGGTTCTCTCCGCGCGCGAGGACGGCACACTGCACTGGAGGAGCCAGGAGGGCAAGCAGCAGACCATCTACGAAGGCAAGGCCGAACTCCGCTCGGCCGCCATGGGCCAGCTGGATACCGAGACCTCCGGCGTGGAAGCCGTGACCGGCGGTCTCGGCGGGTCGTTGGTCGTTCTATACGGCAGCAACCGCGTACGCACGTGGCAGACCCAGGTCATCCACCGCGACTCGGTCGGCTTCAACCACGTGACCATCGGCGAGGTCTTTGGCGGCAACACCGGCCCCGAGATCGTGGCCTGCGGAATGTCGGGCCAGGTCTATGTCGCGAGCCTCGGGAGGAGAGGCGGGTCCGCAGGCAAGTAACGCCTTCAGTAGCAGACGCCGTAGCCGATCCCGATGCTCCAGCGCACATCGGGATAGTAGTAGGGGTCCGGATACCGGTACACACGCTCGAAGACCGCGGTGGGCAGGAGCAACTCGTCAGCGTGGCTCAGACCGAGCCGCAGACGCAGACTGCGCAGGTCCATCGACGAAGGCGTTTGGCCAGGGGGGAAGGGAAAGTGCAGCACGTAGACGTTCTCGGTACCGGCCTGGGCCTCGGGGGTGCCCGCAGCCTGGCGCACGAGGGGCTCTCCGAAACTCTCTAGATTCGCGTCCATCAGCTCGAGCTCGGAAGGAACGAGGGCTATCCGCTCGTCCGATCGATTCTCGATCCGCACGCGAAAGCGCATCTCGATGCGACCCCCCGAATCCTTGTCGCCCTCGGCAATCCCGCGCGGGGCAATCAGTACCCGGGCCAGAAGTTCCTCCGAGGGGTCTCGGACCTCCACATCGTGCACGCTGGGCGCGAACACGTAGTTCGAGTAGCTGCTGCAGCTCCCCCCGATGAGGAGCACGACGGCCAGGAAGGCCCGGGGCCAGGCCCGGAACCGGGAAGCGAGACCGGGCCGAGAAGCAGGGATGAGAACGGTGGTGGGAATCGATCCAGAAGTCATGCTCGGGCAACAATCGGGTCGTAGAGAGCATGGCCGACGCGGGAGGGTTTCGAAACCCCTTGCGCGGGCCGTGTCGCTCCCGTAGAACGTCGGCCACGAGCAATGAACATCTTTTGCCGACTCTTCGGACACACCTGGATCCCCGAAACCCGCGCCCCCGAGGTCCGCTGGAACACCACCAAGGACGGGCACATCCTGGAAAGCACCGCCAGGGAAGAGGACATCCGTCATCTGGAGGTCTGCCGGCGCTGCGGTGAGGAAACGTCGCGGCCGGGCCGTCACCACGACGGAGATCGGCCATTTGAATCCGAATCCGCTGAATCCGATGCCGCCCCGAGCACGGCCCAGGAAGCCAGCTAGGGCTCGCGCCGGTAGCTACCAGACGGATTCGATGGCGGCCCGCATGTGCGGGGTATCCACGAGAAACGAGCGATCGTTGCGCCCCGGTTCACCGACGAACCACTTCCACAGGAAGGCACCGCGCAGCCAGGACCTTTCGCGCTCGATGACGCCCAGCCCCACGCGCAAGCAGCGGGCCTGTAGCTGGGAGGCGCGTACCTGATCCTCGGGTGCTGCCTGTCGATCGGACCACGGCGTTCGCGCCGCGTCGAGCGAGCGGTTGTAGCCGAGCTCCGTGAAGACGATCGGCTTGCCGGTCCGTGCGTGGAGCTCGCGCAGGGGCCCGAGGGCCTTCACCCAACCCTCTTCGAGGGCGGCGGCGTCGGGCTCATCGGCCTCGCTCAACGGGAAGTAGGCCTGCAACCCCACCGTGTCGAGCGCATCCCAGAAACCGACCTGCGGATAGGAATCCCAGTTGGCCGCATACGTCAGGTGCGCCTTGCTGCGCGCGCGTACACCGGCGATCAACTCGCGCCAGGGCTCGTCATCGGATAGCAGACGATCCAGTTCGGTGCCAACGCAAATGGCATCGGCGTCGGAAGCGATCTCCGTCAACGTGAAGATCCACTCGCGATAACTGCTCCAGAAGCGCTCGAGTGCCTCGCCCTCGAACTCGATCTCACCGCGCCATCGAAAGCGACTGCCCCAGTAGCCGATGTGGGGCTTGACGAGAATCGACATGCCCCGTGCTCGTGCTTCGCGCACGGGATGGGTGAGCCAGCGCGGGGGGTCGTTCGGATCGAGACGATGACGCACATCACCGTCGCCCCGGATCCAGGCGTAGGGATGGATCGCCACCCAGTTGGCTCCGAGCCCCTCGAGCTCCTCCAGCTCGGTGCCGAAACCCTCGAGACCCCACTCGAAGCCCGAGGTCTGGCACGAGATGGTCACGCCACGCACATAGGCATGCTCGGGGGCAGCCTCCTCCTGCCCCGCAACAGGCAAAGAAGCGTGGCCGCCAGAAGCGATTCCACACAAAAGCAAACCGAGAAATTTCATCCGGAGAACCAGTGTAGTCCGGGATTACCAATGGAGAACTCCCGGGAATCCGGATCTGCCCCCTACCGTCTGGGCTGGGGACAGGAGAAGATGGACACGTGAACGACTACTGGAAGGACTTCATCCAGAGCCTTTATTCCCCGGAGAGCTGGCTCAAGGTGGTGATCATGTTGGCAGCCCTGCCGATCTGGTGGCCTACCCTCAGGATGATGCTGCGCGAGTTTCTCGACTCCTTGAACATGGAGGAGCAGCGCAAGATCCCCCCCGGCGAGGACCCCTTCGTCAGCGTTCCCTTCGCGGCACACAGGCGCCCGCATCAACTGGGACCAGCCAACCGCAAGGGCGGCGAACGGACCCCGAGGCCGCGAGCTCGATCCGGCTCCACACCCAGGACCGGCCCGGCCAAAAAGAGCGGATTCGCGCCGGCGCGCCGCTGACCCGAGGGCGACTCCAGGGCGCTCCTTGGGTGGACAATCCCAAGGCTCCGCTTGAGCCGGGGGCTCCGTGGCCGTAGCTTCCGCCAATGCCCCGCCCCACACCCTTCCATCCGCGAACGGCGCCGCTCTGCACGAGCCTGTCCTACAAGGAGTGGGCAGGCTGTTACGCCGTACGGCGCTACGATGTGTACCACGAGCGCGAGTACTACGCCCTGCGCCACCAGGCGACCGTGATGGACGCCACACCTCTCTACAAGTACGAGGTGCGCGGACCGGATGCCGCCGCGTTGCTGTCGCGGGTCATGGTGCGCGGGTTCATGAAGACCAAGCTCGGCCGCGTCGGCTATGTGTGCTGGTGCGACCAACACGGCAAGGTGCTCGACGACGGCACAGTGACGCGCCTGGGCCAGGAGCACTTCCGCGTCACCTCGGCCGACCCCACCCTCGGCTGGCTACAACGCAACGCCCGTGGCCTGGACGTGTCCGTCGAGGATGTGACCCAGAGCATCGCCGCCCTGGCGCTTCAAGGACCGCGCTCGTGTGACATCCTGCGCCAGCTGGTCGGCGAGGAGATCGAAGATCTCACCTTCTTCGGCGCACTGGCCGTCCGCTACCAGCTCGAAGGCCGACGCGCCGAAGGCGTTGTCACGCGCACGGGTTACACCGGCGATCTCGGATACGAATTGTGGATCGGGGCCGACGACGCGATCGGGTTGTGGGACGCCCTGTTCGAAGCCGGCGACATCCATGGCTTGCTCCCCATGGGACTCGATGCGCTCGACGTCGCCAGAGTCGAGGCCGGCTTCCTTCTGGGGGGCGTCGACTACACCTCTGCCCGCAGTGCCTTCATCGAGAGACAGAAGAGCTCGCCCTACGAACTGGGCTTCGACTGGATGGTCAAGTTGAAGCGAGGCGATTTCGTCGGGCGCACGGCATTGCAGCGAGAAAAGGAAACGGGCCCCAAGCGCCGTTTCGTCGGACTCGAAATCGACTGGGAAGAGTTCGCCGACATCCACGAGGCCTTCGGACTGCCGCCCCACCTCGCGGCCGAAACCTGTCGCGAAGGTGTTCCGCTGTACGAGGGTTCGCGACAGGTAGGCTATGCCACCAGCCGGACCTTCTCGCCCCTGCTCAAGAAGTACCTGGCTCTGGCCACGGTCGAGGCGAACTGCGCCAAGCCCGGGACGGAATTGCAGATCGAGGTCACCTGCGAATACGAGCGCAAGATCGCCCGGGCGACGGTGAACGAACTCCCCTTCTACGACCCCGAGCGCAAGCGGGCGAAGCCCGTGCTCCTGGAAGCAACCAATCAAGCTCCGCTGGAAGCAAAAGGAGCTTCCGCCTGATGGCCAAGATCTACGATGCCGTCATCATCGGCGGCGGTCACAACGGGCTCGCGTGCGCGGCCTACCTCGCGAAGGCCGGAAAGAAAGTCGTCGCCCTCGAACGCCGCCACGTCCTGGGCGGGGCTGCGGTCTCCGAGGAGATCTACCCGGGCTTCACGTTCTCCGTTTGTTCCTACGTCGTCAGCCTCCTGCGCCCGTGGATCATTCGCGACCTGGAACTGACCCGTTTTGGGCTCGAGATGATTCCCCTCGAGGCCTCCTTTCTGCCCCTGCCCGACGGCAACTCGCTCTTGCGCGGAGCCGATGCCGATGCGACCCGCGAGGAGATCTCGCGCTTCTCACGCCGCGATGCGGAGATGATGCCGGAATTCGGCAAGGCGATGTCGAAGATGGGCATGTTCGCCAAACCCATCATCGATTCGCCGGCTCCCGATCCGAAGAGCCTGAATCCGAAGGAGATCATCGATCTCCTGCGCCTCGGCCGACACTTCACGAACGCCCCTACCGACGAGTTGGAGCTGCGGCTGAAGCTCATGTCCATGAGCGCGATCGACTTCCTCGACGAGTGGTTCGAGTCCGATATCCTCAAGGCACCGATGTCGGTCAGCGGCATCATCGGAACCTTCCTCGGAGTCAGTTCGCCGGGAACGGCTTACGTGCTCTTGCACCACTACATGGGCGAGATCGACGGTGCCTTCCGCTCCTGGGGTTTCGCCAAGGGTGGCACCGGGATGGTCAGCAACTCGATCGCCAACTCCGCACGTCACTTCGGTGCCGAGATCCGAACCGAGGCCTCCGTCGACAAGGTCCTGATCCGCAACGGCGAGGCCTGCGGGGTCGTACTCGAATCCGGCGAGGAGATTCGCGCCAAGGAAGTCGTCTCCGGTTGCGATCCGCGACGCACGTTCTTCTCCTTCGTCGGTCGCGAACACCTGCCCGACGAATTTTCGAAGGGGTTGGAACGCTATCGTTTCCGCGGCAGCTCGGGCAAGGTCAACCTGGCCCTCGATCGGCTGCCGAACTTCACCTGCCGGCCGGGCGCTGGCCCCCATCTGCGGGGTGATATCGCCATCGCTCCCAGCATCGATTACCTCGAGACGGCCTACGACCAGGCCAAGTACGGTGACTTCTCGGAGCGCCCCTACCTCAACGTGGTCATTCCCTCGGTCGTCGACCCCTCCCTCGCGCCTCCCGGCAAGCACGTGATGTCGTGCTTCGTGCAATACGCACCCTACGACATCAAGGAAGGCCCCTCGCACTGGCCCGAACGCCGCGAGGCCTTTGGCGATGCGGTCGTCGATACGCTGGCCGAATACATCCCCGACATCAAGGACATCATCCTGCACCGCCAGGTACTGTCCCCCTGGGATCTCGAGCAGGACTTCGGCCTGACCGAGGGCAACATCTTCCACGGCGAGCTCACCCTCGAACAGCTCTCCTTTCTGCGTCCGGTCGCCGGCTGGGCGCGCTACAAGACCCCACTCAAGAACCTGTGGCTGGCCGGTTCGGGGGCTCACCCCGGTGGCGGCATCATGGCCGCGCCCGGCGCGCTCTGCGCCAAGGCCATGCTGGGGGGACGACTCCCGTGAGCGAACGCTACGACAGTATCGTCCTGGGCGCCTCGATCGACGGGCTGGCCGCGGCCTGCAGCCTGGCCGCCAAGGGGCGCTCGGTGCTCGTGCTCGACCCGCTCGAGTCGCCGGGGGCTGCGGCCGGAAGGATCGAATTCCATCCCGGCTTCAAGACCCCGGGGCTCTTTCTGGACACCGCCCACACGCGCCGGGGGTTGCTCTCGTCCTTGAACCTGGAGACACGCGGCTTGACCTGGCGCACCGAGGAAGCGCCGCTGCATGTTCCGACCGGCTCCGAGGGAACGCTGGAGCTTCACGCGGACCCCGAGCGCATGGCCACGGAGCTCTCGGCGAAGGACCATCCCGGCGACGCGGATGCGTATCAGAAGTGGAGCGAACGGCTTCAGCGCTACGCACCGATCCTCGCCGAACTCATCGACGACGCACCACCGGATCCCGCCGACCAAAGCCTCGGCGAGATGCTGCACCTGGGCATGCGCGCCCTGTCGGTACGCCGACTCGGACAGCAGGACATGCACGAGCTCGTGCGCGTCGCGCCGCTGCCCGCGGCCGACTGGATGAACGAGAACTTCGAATGCGAAGCCCTCAAGACCGGCCTCACCGCGCCCGCGCTCTTCGGGAGTGTCCTCGGGCCGCGCGCCGCCGGAACCGCGGCTCTGATGTTGTTGCGCTCCGCGACCCGCGGCAGCGGGCCGGCCGGCGGGCCGGCGGCCCTGGTCGACGCCCTCGTGGCCTGCCTCGAGTCCTCCGGAGGCAAACTACGCCTCGGCGTACCGCCGGCTGCCCTGGAACTGGGTGGCGACGGCGTGGAAGGCGTCGTCCTCGAAGGCGGCGACCGAATCGACACCAAGCTCGTGCTGTCCGCCCTCGATCCCAAGCGGACGTTCCTCGATCTCTTGGGCCCCGCATCGATCGATATGGACGTGGAGAAGATCGCCATGAACTGGCGCATGCGCGGCTCCCACGCGGTGCTCCTCCTGGCCCTCTCCGAGGCTCCCGCCTTCCAGCGCGCCATCAGCGCGAGCTCTCTCGTCGAACTCGAGAAGACCTCGGACCACCTGAAGTATGGCCGCCTCGCCGAGCCCATCTGGGTGCAGGCCGACGTGCCTAGCGCAGACGATTCCTCGCTCGCGCCAGAGGGCTCGGCGGTGCTCGTGCTGGTCGCCCACGGAATTCCCCACGGGTTGCGCGGCGGCTGGAACGCCGAGGCGGATGGAGCTCTGGAGGCCTCGATGCTCTCTGCCCTCGAGCGTATCGCGCCGGGCTGCGCCTCCAGGATCGTCGGCAAAGACCTCATGAATCCGCTCGACATCGAGCGTCGTTTCGGGCTCGGCGGCGGACACCCCCACGCGGGGGAGCTCTCCCTCGATCAACTCTGGCTCCAGCGACCCGGGCTGCAACTGTCGCGCTACGCGACGCCGATCCCGGGGCTCTTCCTCGGAGGCTCCTCCTCCCATCCGGGCGGGCCCTTCCTCGCAGGTGCGGGAATATTGGCCGCCAGGAAGGCCCTTTCGCGGTAGCTCCTCTCGGGCTCGCAGAATCCCGAAGGTGCGCTCCAGAACGCCCTCGAGCCGCGCCGAAGAAACGTCCGGCTCATGACGTTCTTCGACTTCATCTACCTGGCCTTCGCGCTCGTGACCACGCGCTTTTGGTATCCCGCCCTCAGGCGCCTGTGCCTGGAGATCTGGGAGATCGGCGATCCGGAACACGGAGCCAACGCCAGGCTCTTGATGGACCGGCGTGCCGCACGCACCCCCGTCCACGAAGCCCTCGTGCCACCGGGAAGCCCGGGCCGACCGCTGCGCGGCGTCGAGCCGTCCGGGACAACGGGCGCAACGGGCTTCGCGCGCAAGGCGACCCCGCACAACCGCAACCTCTCCTCGCGCAAGCGTTGGCAGGGTGGGTTCGGTCGCCGCGGCGTCTAGCGAAGATCAGGGCCCCCTCGAACCTGGGGCCTACTTGAACCCGTAGATTTCCTTCGCCGCGTCCAGCTGCGACATGAGCAAGGGCATGAAGCGCTTGCAACCGCAGTCACGACACGGGGGAATCAGAGCCGACAGCGCCAGGTACGCTATTTCATACACGCGACTGTCGTAGAGGAGGTCCTGCTCGAAGTCATCCTCTTCACCACCCTCGGCGCCCTCATCGAGATCCTCTTCGCTGAACTCGTACCGCTCGTCCACCTCCTGGGACGGGGCTTCCTTGCGGCCGGTTCCGAGCAGGGCCTTCAACCTGGCGTTGATGGGCAACCAGGCATAGTTCGAACAGAAGAAGCTGAGGGCTCCATCGTCCACGATCGCACGGGCCTCGGCCTCGACCTCACGCAGGCGCGGTTCCAGTACCAAGAGTTCGTTGTAGTCGGGCAGCATCAGCGATTCGGCAGGTTGACCTCCACGTCGCGGGGTGCGGTCGTGGGCGCAGGAAGCGGGGCGCGCTGGGGCGACAAACGGTAGTCCCAGATGCCGCGCCCGTACGTTCCGAAGCGCACGGTGTTTTCGGCCGAAAGGGCCTCCACGCTCCAGTAGGTTGTGACGGGAGCCTGATTTCCGGTGATATCGACCCATTCCGCCGCCCCAGGATCCCTCCGGTACGCCGCGGTCTCGGTCCCACAGAACATCGTTCCCGAGCCATCCGAGGCCTCCGCCAGGCAATACACGAGGGTCGAGGGCAGGCCCTGATCGAAGACCTGGTAGCTGATCCCCCCGTTGACCGAGCGGTACACGCTCGGATTGCTGTAGCCCGAGCCCGCGACGTACACCGTCCCAGGGCTCGCTCCACTGGCGACCAGCGCGCTGCCATAGAAATAGTGGGCCGGAGGACCGCTGGTCGCGGAGGGCGCCCACGAGGAGCCTCCATCGATCGAGAAGAACAACCCGCCGTCGTTGGTCGCCGCGTACGCCACGTTCGGCATATTCGGGTCGAAACAGAAGGCGCTCACGTAGTCGCCCGAGACCGCAGAAAAATCGTAGGAGGAGTGCAGCGCGGGCGTCCAGTTGTTGCCCGAGGAAAAGGTGTAGCGCCAGATGCGCGACGCACAGAAGTAGAAGTCGCGTCGATCCAACGGATCCGCGACGACCGGCGGCAACCAGGCATTCGTCTCGCCACTGGGGAAGTCCTCGAAATGCAATGCCGGCGTGTCCTCACCGCGCTGAATGAGAATGAAACCCGGGTACGTCATGAAGAGGAAAGCATGGGCCCCATCGCCCGAGCTGATGTGCCCGTAGTCTCCGCTAATCAACTGCTCGAACTGCAGCGCGGTTCCTACGAGCGGCGAAACATCGGCGCGCTGATAGCCCTGATCCTGGGCGCCGGCCACGACGTGGTCGGGGTTCACACTCGAGGTGTGCGTCGCGTAGTACTGGCTGACGCGCAGCCCCTGCTGCGAGTAGTTGTAGACGCTCTGGAGCTTGTCCGTCGAATGGTAGATACCCCCGTCGGTGTTGACGAACCACGTTTCGATCCCCGCCGGGTCCTCGAGTACATCGAAGCCCATGATGTCGGCGTGTAGGTTGTTCACGGGATCGCTGTAGTACTGCTGCCACGTGTTGACGACGTCGAAGGTGAACCCCGAGTTGCGTGTGACATGCACCTCGACGCCGCCCCAGGCAAAGGTGTTCAGATCCGTGATCGAGGCCGCCAGGCGGCCCCAGTAGTCGCTCATGTCCGTGAGGAAGATCCAGGAACCTCCCCCGTCTTCGGAACGATAGAGCTTGTTCGTCGAACCGACGAGCAGGGCTGCCCACAAACGCGGGCCCCCGGCTTCACAGCCGGCCAGCTCGCCGCGGGTCGCGCTTGCGGGCAGGCTGCCCTGCAGATTCCACGTGTCGCCGTGGTCGCTGCTCTTCCACACGCCGGTAGAGCTCAAGAGGTACATGTCACTCCCACCGTCGCGCGACGTCCACACGTCGCCAGCGAAGCTGCCCATGTCGAAGACGCTTGCGAAACTGTGCATGTCGTCCTCGGAACGTAGCAGGTGGTAGCGGTTGTTCGAGGGATTGCGCCGCACGACGAAGGGCGTGTACGTTCCGTCCGTCGTCACCAGCACGCGGCGCACCTCGTTGACCAACCAGGGTTGCAAACCGTTGGGGTTGGTCCAGGTCAGCCCTTCGTCGCGCGTGACCAGCGCCGTCCCACCCTGAGTCGAGCTGAGCAAGACGTCGGGATCGCCCGGGTTGGCGCCGGGAATCACCCCCAGCCAGTGGGTTCCGCCGTAGATGTTGTCGCCTATCGCGTTCCATCCCGTTCCGTCTGGAAGCCCCTTCCACAGCCCGCCGCGTGATGAACCGGCATAGAGAGCGGTCCCATCGGTAGAGTAGCGCGCAACGTGCATGCGCCCGGCCTGGTTGTCGCTGCCACGCTCGACCCACGGGTTGTCGAGACCCACTTGCAGCGCCAAAGCGTTTCGTTTCTGCAGCTGGGCCAGGCCGTTGCGCAACTCGATAGCCTTCCAGTCAACGTCGGGATGTGCCTTGTGGCGCTCCGCGAACCAGGCCTTGCGTTTGCGGGTCTGCTGCTTCTCCGCGTTCGCTTCGAGCATGAACTCGATCGGCTGGGGGTAGCGCTCGGAGAATTCCGCCGGCTCGGGATGGGAGCGACAGGCACATGCAAGGCAGAGCGGAAGGCACAGCAGGCGAAGGTGGCTGGAGGAATCCATTTTCGAAGTCGTCGGACCGATGGGACCCTTTCGAGAATACCCCGTGGAGATCTCCCCCACGTGGGCTCAATGCCGAAAGAGCACCCAAAACGAGTGTAGGCATCCCCCGCGACTCGACGGCCGCCGCAGCGCTTAGTAGAACCCCCGTTGTGAAGCGCCCCCTCCTCTGCCTGGCCGGCTCCGTGGCCTTTTGCGCTGGATGTGGCTCCTCCAGCCCGGAGTCAGCCCCCTCGCCCCCCGGCGCAGCTCCCGGATCCCCCTGGTTCCGCGAGGTGGCTGCCGAGCGTGGCCTGGAATTCCGCCATGTCCGCGGCGACGAGCAGCGCCACTGGTTCCCCGAGATCATGGGCGCTGGCGTCGGGCTCTTCGACTACGACGGCGATGGGACCCTCGACTGCTATCTCGTTCAGAGCGGAGACTTGCGTGGCCCGCGTCCCGAGTACACAAATCGCCTGTACAGAAACAAGGGCAAGGCGCACTTCGAGGACGTGACAGAGCGTGTTGGCGGAGGCGATACCGGCTACGGAATGGGTTGCATCGCCGGCGACATCGACGGTGATGGCAGGATGGATCTCTACGTGACGAACGTGGGACCCAACGTGCTGTACCACAACGTCCTGCATGGCAATGGACAGGCTGGAGCGCGATTGGACGACATCAGCATCGCCGCTGGCGTCGATCATCCGGGTTGGGCGACCAGCGGCACGTTCCTGGACAGCGATGCCGACGGCGATCTCGATCTCTTCTTCGTCAACTACCTACGCTGGTCGGCGGAGCGCGAGAAGGAGTGTGTCTCCGAGCAGGGCGAAAACGACTATTGCAGCCCGCGTAGTTACGAAGCACCCGCACCCGATGTTCTGTATCGCAACGAGGGCGACGGTACCTTCGTCGATATCACCAAGGAAGCCGGGCTGGGAAAGACCTTCGGCAACGGGCTGGGGGCGGTCGCTGCGGATTTCGACGGCGATGGGCACATCGATATCTATGTCGCCAACGACATGATGCCCAACCAGCTCTGGAAGAATCGCGCGGACGGCACGTTCGAGGACGTGGCGCTGTTCGCCGGCTGTGCGGCGAACCAGGACGGCGCCTCGGAAGCCAGCATGGGAACCGTGGCGGTCGACATCGAAAACGATGGTGACCTGGACATCTTCCTGACGCACCTACGTCACGAAACGAACACCTTCTATCGCAACCAGGGTGGTGTGTTTTCCGATCGCACAGCGGCTCTCGGGCTGGCGACACCCAGTCGGATCTACACCGGTTTCGGGGTCGGCTTTGGCGATTTCGACCACGATGGTGTTCTCGATCTCTTCATCGCCAATGGTGCCGTCACTCGCAACCGCCCGCCCATGGATCCCGGGGATCCGTACGCGGAACCCAACCAGCTCTATCGCGGCGAAGCTCGCAAGAACGGAGCATCGATACGCTTCACGGAAGTGCTCCCACGCTCGGGCTTGTCCGAGGAGCGCATTCGCGCCTCGCGCGGCACCGCACTGGGCGACCTGGATGACGACGGGGATCTGGACATCGTCGTCGTCGACAATCATGCACACGTAGCGCTGCTCGAGAACATTGCCCCAGAGGCAAGCGCGGGGAACTCCATCCAGCTGCGGCTCGTCACCGGAGGCCACGCAGCAATCGGGGCTGCCGCCCGTATTCAAGTCGCGGGCAAGACCCAGTGGCGAACCGTGCTACCGGGTACCAGCTATTGCTCGAGCAACGAAACGCGCCTGCACTTCGGGCTCGGCACGCATACGGCCCCGGTGGACGTACGTGTCCGCTGGAGCGATGGGCAGGAAGAGAGCTTTGGCCCCCTGGAGGTGGGCCAGACACACGTGCTCGCACGTAGCGCTTCCGAGTCCGATTGATTCCGGCCTACTCGTAGCGCTCCATCACCTCTTCGAGTTTTTCGAGCACTTCCTCGCAAACCGAATCCAGCTGCGAGCGATCGATCGAGAGGCGTTCGAGGACTTGCGGCTCGAAGTCCACGTCGCCTTTCTCATCTCCATCCTTGGCTCCGATGTGACTTGCGATCTGGTCCGCCAAGGCCACCTCGGTGCAGAGCATTCCGAACTCGACCGGAGCCTGGTCCGGTTCGTGGTGGAACTCGATCCCGGCCACGATGCCTTCGGGCAACCCCCAGTGGCGCGCCATCAGAGCTCCGACTTCGCCGTGGTGCACGTCCAGGATTTCCATCTCGGCATTAGCCAACTCGAGGCCGCCCTCGCTGCGGGCTCTCTCGACGAACCCCTGATCGGAACCATCGAGGAAGCGCCCGAGAATCAGCTTGCCAATATCGTGCAGCAAGGCTGCGGCATAGGCCTCGGGGCTGGTCTTGATCCGCAACCGGCGGGCGGCCACCTCGATGGCCAGGGCTGCGGTGGCGGAGTGCCGCCAGAGCTCGCCTTCGTTCAGATGATAGACCGGCAACGGGCAGTCGAGGTCCTTCTTCGTCGCAGAACCGACCGCCAAAGACAGGATGGCGCCGGGGCCAAGACGCATCAAGGCACTGTCGATACTGATCGAGCGGGCCAGGCCCGCATTAGCAGCCGAATTCGCGCGCCTCAAGACCTGAGCCACGAGTGGCCCATCGAGTTTCACGACGTCAGCCACGTCTTCGAGCGTCCACCCGTCGTCCCCGAGCAGGGCTGCGAGTCGCGCCGCGCTTTCAGGAAGCGGCGTCAGGTGCTCCGAGCTCTGGATAACTTGTTCTAGGTCCAACATGAGTGTCTCCTTCTCAGCTCTTCGCCTTCGAGGCAACTCTCTTCATTACCAAGATCCGGAAGAAGCCCGCTTCGCATCGAAAGGAAACTTCCTCCTCTTGTTTGTAGACAGCCAAGCGCTCCTCCACCTTGTCGCGCTGCATGGCAAAAGGAAGAGTGATCCGGCTCGTGGCTGGCAGGGCGCCAATAGCGTTACCGCCGATCACGTTCGCTAGTTCTTGCATGGCGTCGAACTCGTCCTTCCCGTCGACGTCAGCGACTTCCTTGTTGAACATCATGGACGCCGCAACTCGCGCGATCGAGGATGGGCAATCCAAAATGATGGCCCCATTGTAGGCCCCGACAATGGGGATTCCGCTGATGATTCCGGGGTCCAATGCTCCCTGCGGAACTTCGGACACGAAATGGGCATCCAACTTCAAAACGGTTTGCCATACGGCGTTGGTCAATTCGACCAGTTGTTCTTGTATTTCACTCATCTGATTCACCACAGTCAGGCGGCCTTGAAATAGCAGACTTCACTTTCCTTGACGCGCGAGTACGAACCACCCCGGACAAACTCCCCAGCACCAAGGAGCAGGTAGCTGTGGGGCTGCATGATCCGCCGTGTACGGTTCAAGATGTCCTCCTTCACGGCGTCCTCGAAGTAGATGAGAACATTGCGCATCATCACCAGGTCTGCCATCGGCATGGCGGGGAAGGGGTGCAAGAGGTTCATCTTGCGGTACGAGATCATGTTGCGAATGTCCTCCGCGACCTCCCACTTCATGCCCTTCTTCCTGAAGTACTTGACCAGTAGCTTCGAAGGCAGCCCGCGCGACACTTCCAGCTGGGAATAGAGTCCACCGCGGCACCGTGCGAGCATCGAATCCGAGATATCCGTGGCAATGATGCGCAGGCGCCAACTGGAGACCTCTGGGAACTTCTCGCGCAGCATCATGGCCAAGCTCAGGGATTCCTGGCCACTCGAACTCGCCCCGCACCAGATGACGAGCTCGCGCTTTGCACGCTGGGTCTCGATGATATCGGGGAGAATCTGGTCCTGCAAAGTATCGAAGACTCTTTTGTCTCGGAAGAAGAACGTCTCGTTGGTAGTCAGGGCATCGAGGACCTCGTTCAAGAGCTCCGGGTTCCCCCTCCCAAGGGCAACAGCGAGTTCGTCGAATGACTTGATCGCGAACGAGGTCATGACCGGTCCAAGCCGACTCTCGACAAGGTACTCCTTGCCGGGTGGCAACATGATCCCGACTCGTTTGAGAACGATGTCGCTGATCAATTTGAATATTTCAGGGCGTATGCTCACGTCAGCTCTCGTCGTGTTCTCAGGAATCTAGCAAGCCCAGCGAGCGGAGCTTTTCAATGAGGTCTTCGTTCTCGAACGGCTTCATCACATATTCGTCCACTCCGAGTTCGAGGGCGAGCAAGATTGACTCGGATTCGGCTTCGCTGGTGACCATCACCATGCGAACCCCGTCGTAGTCCTTGTCGCTGCGCAAGTCCTTTACCAGGTCAATGCCGTTCATTTCCGGCATGTTCCAATCGATGAGAGCCAAATCCGGCAAGTTGTCGGTTCCAACCTCTTTCAGTACCTCGAGGGCTTCTATCCCATGCGAAGCTTCCATGACCTCGAAGCCGAGTTCGGTCAGGAGTCGCCGCAGCATCGATCGCATGGCCCTCGAGTCGTCTACGAGTAGCGCTTTCATTTCATTTCCCACTTTCCAATGAGAGTCGTCATGGGGATCACAGTTGACATCGGGGCACCAAGGGTCATTTACCTAGCCTTGTACGGTGGCGTCTTTCTCGGCCAGCGCTCCAAGCAGGAGTCGCTCTTTGCTGCGCTCTTGATCGACGGAGCCCGGGCGGCGCATTGAGATCACTTCAAGCTCCTGCCCATGAGGATCGTGCCTGTCCTCCATTTGGGAAAGTCAGACCGCGGCCCCAGATGTGAAACCCGCTTGCGTGAAGGACCGGTGTCATCCCGATTGCATACGGGGCCCCTCGGGCGCATGGAATGGGGTGGATGAGGGGATTCGAACCCCCGACCCCCTGAACCACAATCAGGTGCTCTAACCGACTGAGCTACACCCACCACACGAAATCCCTCCCGTCGTAGCGCGTCACGGCGCAAGCACGGGAGTGGGGCGAGAGGATCGAGGGCGGGGGAGCGAAAGTCAAGACGGCGGTCTCGATTCCAACGGGGGCCGCGTGGGAAAAGAGTGCGCAGACCCGGATCCCGGGGACCGGACGTTAGGTTAGTACGTTATGGCCACCCCCCTCGACGCGCAGCGCTTCGATCGCCAAGTTCGTTTTGCACCCCTTGGGCAGGCCGGCCAGGAGCGGATTCTTGGGTCCCAGGTCACGCTGGTCGGATGCGGGGCCCTGGGCGGCGTGCTCGCCCAGACCCTCGTGCGCGCTGGGGTCGGAAGAATGGTCCTGGTGGATCGCGACATCGTCGAACCCTCTAACCTCCCCCGACAGGTGCTCTTCGATGCCCAACACGCGGAGAAGGGCGTGCCCAAGGTCCAGGCCGCAGTCGAGTCCCTGGAGCGAATTGGCGGCCCGACCGAGCTCGTCCCAAAGAGCGTCCATCTCGATGCGGGAAACGTGCTCGAACTGACCCGCGGAAGCGACCTCGTCCTGGACGGAACCGACAACCTCGAGACCCGCTACCTGATCAACGATCACTGCGTCGCCAACGGCGTCCCCTGGATCTACTCCGGAGTGGTCGGCGGCGCGGGGTTGGTGCTCGGAATCCGCCCGGGAGACGGGGCCTGTTTGCGTTGCTTGTTTCCCGAACCGCCGGCCCCCGGCAGCCTGCCCACCTGTGACTCCGCGGGGGTGATCCTCCCGGCCGTGGGCGCGGTCGCCTCGATGGCAGCCGGGCTCGCCCTGCGCATGCTCGCCGTGGAGACGGCCCCCACCGACGGGCCTCCCTCGTTGATCGAACTCGATGCCTGGAACGGCGCGGTCCGTACGATTCGCACCCCTCGCGACCCCGACTGTCCTGCCTGTGGTCGCGGTGAGTTTCCTTTCCTCGAGCACTCACATCGCGAGCCGGTGCTGCTGTGTGGAAGGAATGCGGTGCAACTTCCTCCATCGAATCGAGCCCCCGACCTGGAGGCTCTCGCCGCCAACCTGCCCGGCGGTGTTCAGTCCATCGTGCACACCAAGGCCATGGTGCGCTTCTCCTTGGACGATCTGCGCTTCACGATCTTTCGCGACGGCCGCGCCCTGATCGAAGGCACGCAGGATCCCGATCGCGCGCGGGCGCTCTACGATCGAGTGCTATCCAGCTGAGCCATGGGTGGGCTTTCCTTGGTATTGCTGGCGGCGGGAGAGAGCCGACGACTCGGGGTTCCCAAGGCACTCGCGAAGCTACGGGAGGAAGAACCTTCCCAATCGCTCTCGATCCTGCTCACCCATGGCCGAGCGCATTTCGAAGAACCACCCCTCGTCATTGCGGGCGCCCATTATAAGGAGATAAGCGACGCCCTCGGCTCCTGGCGCCAGGAAGCGAAGCTGCACCTCAACCCGAACTGGAAGGCGGGTCGCAGCGGCGGGATTCAGCTGGCACACACACTTCGTCCGCATGACGATCTGTGCCTGGCCCCGCTCGATGTGCCGGCCATCGAATCCGAGGTCTTCGCGATGCTCGTGCGGGCCTGGCACCAAAACGCTGCGCCTCCGATGGGTTGGCTCGCTCCTTTCTTTCGCGACGACTCGAACCGCAAACATTTCGGGCACCCGCTCATCTGCGGGCGTGAGCTTCTCGAGCGCCTCGCCACGTTGCCTCCCGAAACCCCCCTTCGCAGGCTCCGAGACGCGGCCCGTCCGCTCCTGGCTTGCCCCGTTCCGTTCGTTTCCATCCTCGACGATCTCGACACCCCGCAGGACCTCGAACGGATCCGTGCACGTCTTTGCTCCTGACGTCAACGCACCCCTGGCCGGCTGGCGAAACCCCCCGGTACGGCTCCAGACGCCGTGTAGGGTCCGCCGATAGGGGCACCTGCGCCCCTTTTCCCAGCTTCGAGCCCTGCCAGGGGTGCGCCCACTTCAATGAGCTTTCAAGGTGATGTAGCCGGAATCGGTTTGGGTGAGCTCCTTCAGGGACTCGGGCGCGGCGGACGTGACGGCGTCCTGACCCTGCGAGGCCATCGGTTGGCTGCTACCCTCGGCTGGAAGAGCGGACTGCTCTACATGCTCGCCCATCCGGACGAGGACGACGAGCTGTGGTCGAAACGCGCGACCATGGCCTTCGCCGATTTCCAGGACGATGGGCTGGAGATGATGCGCCGGCGTACGATCGCCCGGGCCCAGCGCGTCGAGAACTTCTACGCGATGCTCGACGCGCCCAACCTGCACTTCCGCTTCGAGCCCGGCACACTGCCCACCAATCCCTCCGAGCCCGTTGGAGAGAGCATCTCCCTCGAGGCTGAGGAATTCGACGAAGCACCGGAAGCCTCGCCCGAGGACCGCTGGGGACCGGGTTGGACCGTCGAATACCTGCTGCTCGAACACGCCCGGATCTGCGACGAGATCAAGACCGGCCCCGGCTCGCAGGTGAGCGATACCGACATCCCTCTCGCTCTTGCACCCGAAGATCACCCCAACGAGATCCGCGACTTCCTCAAGTGCTGTGACGGCTCGTCCACGACCCAGGAAATCGCCGACAGACTCGGCTGGCCCCTGTCCCAAGGCCGCTCCATCCTCGGCGAGCACATTCAAGCCGGCACCGTACGCCTGTTCGACGTCCGCGAACTCCTGGCAGGCGCCCAGCGTGAAATGGTCCTGGGCCGGGTCGGCCGTGCCGCCGATCGCATGCGCGGCTGGATCAAGCGCTCACCCGTGGGCCCCATGGCTCCCGACGATGCAGAGCTCTTGATCGACGCCTGGCACAAAAAGCAACTCGAGCCGGTACTGCACAGACTCGACGCGACGACGGGCCGTCGAATCCTGCGCAAGCTCGAGCACTTCGACAAGTACGCCGATGAAATGCACGGGCTCTGGCGCGCGCAACGCGAAGCACACACTGACGATGCCATCACAGGCCTCCACGAACTCGCGCTGCGCATGAGCGAAGCCGGGACGCCCGATGGGCGGGCTTTCAAGGATCTCCTGCGAATCGCACGCAACTTCCAGGACGCCGGCTTCCTTGGCCGCACGCGAACCCTGCTGCGTCTGGCCGCATCGCACTTGCCGGAGCGACCGCAAACCCGAGTCGAGATCGGCCGGCGCATGCTGGAAGCCGGACTGACCGACGAAGGCATTCGCTGGCTTCTCGACACGGCAGCCGAGCTGACCGCTTCCGATCCCGAAGGGGCCATGTTCCCGCTGCGCGCCGTCATGCGCGACAAGCCGGACCATCCCGAAGCCAAGGCCCTGATCGAGCGTGCTCGGGACAGAATCTCCATGCGCAAGCGTCAGCGCTGGAGCCTCATGGTCGGGCTGTCCCTCGGCCTGGTGATATCCCTGGTGGCTTTTGTCCGTTACCGCACGTACCGCGAGATCGAATTCTGGATCCGCGAAGCCGAGGCCGTGGGGAATCCCCTGACGGTCTTGAGCATGCTCGAAGAGAAGTTCGGCGCCGACCCGCCGCAACGCATCGTCGAGCTGCGCAACATGGTCCTCCAGCGCAAGAAGGGGCTGGACACCCTGGCCTACAAGGAGTGGATGAAGACGTACGAAGCGGCGGAGGACGCGTGCCGCTTCGGCGACCCCCTGGATGGACTCCTGCGCACCCTCGAGCTGCCGGTCCACCCGGACATTCCGACGCCCGGCAAGGCCTGGCCCGAGCCCCCCCAACTATTCGGTCTGTTGAGCGCTAACCTCGAACAGCGCAGTATCGAGGTCGACGTGTCCGAGGATGCCGTCCTCGAAGAGCTGAAACCCGAGGAGCTCTTGATCGATCTCATGCACGAGGTGCTCGAGACGCTGCCCCCCGAGACAATGCGGAACGAAGCTCACCCCTTCCGCTTCCGCGTGGTCCAGCTGCTCCAAGAGGTCATGGAGCGGCGCGGACAACGAGCCGAGCGGCGTGAGGAAATGCTCAGCGAAGAGAAAGAGCTAAGACAGGACATCCTCCTGGCGACGGCTCGCGCCCATGAAAGAGCAGGCGCTCTGGAACGCTCACTTCTCTCCTACGAAGAGTTGCTGGCCAGCGACGAAGAGCTGGCCAACATCAAGGAGTTGAAGCGCGAGATCTCGAGTGTGCGCGCCCACTGGAGAGCGGTGAAGACCGCCCTGCGACTCGCCGATGAAGGGCGCCACGCAGAGGCCGCTACGACCCTGCGGGACGTATGCCCCCGCCCCAGCGAACATCTACTGCCCTTCCACGTCGATTCCCTGCCCCGCGGGGCGAAGGTGAAGCTCCCGAACGGTCGCGAGCGCCCAACCCCGTTCGTCACCAAGGCCGGTGTCGGAGAGAAGCTGGAGCTCGTATTCAAACACAAGGGCTTCCGTAACCGCACGATCGAGCTGATCGATCCGCAGGATCTCATCGTGCACTTGAACCGCTTCCCGGAACGCACCTGGGAATCCTCGCACCGCATCGAAGCAATTCCCGTTCGCGCCGGTGATGATCACATCGTGGCGGATCGCTACGGGCGCGTACAACGCATCGATGCCGACAGTGAAGCGCTCTGGCAAGTCGAGCTGGGCACCCTGGGCGGCATCGCCCGCACTCCCGTCTTCCTTCCGCAAAAGCCCGGTTGGTTGTTGCTCGTTAGCGAGGATGGCCTGGCCTGGCTCATCCACGCTGAGGACGGCGAGCACAAAGGCCCCCAGAAGCTGAGCGGCTTCCCCGTCGACGGCCCCGTCTTGGGTCCGCAGGGTGTTCGCGTGCTCTTCGACAACGGCCAGATAGGAACCTGGCGCAGCGACCTCGAGCCGCGCTATGTGGCTGCCGAGGAAAACGCAAAGAGACTCGAAGTGAGTACCGTCGTGCCGGAGAGCGTGCTTCACGCACGCGACATCCTGATGGTGGAAGATGTCCTGAGGTCGCCCTGGAATAGCTGGACCGTGGATATCCAGGAAACCGACTACCGGATTGTCAATGAGAACGGCATGGGCTTCACCGCGGAACGCGGTGGCCAGTGGATCTTCATCGCCTGGGAGGCACCGAAGACATTCACGCCCCAGGGGCGCCTGTGGGTCTCGGACGAGAAGGGACTGCGTTCCTATCTGCCCGACATGGATCTGCTGATCGATCTGTCCCGAGACGAGTAGAAACCGGCGAGGCTGCGCCACCTCGCCGGCCCACGAGCACAGGGATCGAGTTTCTGGCTGGCGCTCGAACTACAAGCGCATGACCCGCCATGGCGCGGAGGGTTCGCGATTCGCGATTCCCACGACCTGAACGGACCAGCCCTCGCCCCCGGGCCCGGCCCCAGAAGCGGTGCCCGGCGGAAGATGCCAGGTGGCCGAAAAACGGCCTGCACCGTCCAGGGTGACGTAGTAGTTGGGCACGCTCATCAGCACCGACTGGAGCAAGGCATCGAACGGGTCGAGGTAGAAGCCACCGAACCCCGGGTGGGCCGAGTAGTCGACGAAGCCGGCATTTCCCGCGGGCAAGACCAGGAGCAGCTCTCCCGGTCGACCATACGCTTCGACCTGCACGGCCTCGCCAGGAAGGGCTGCATCGAGCGAAAGCGTGAAGGCCACGATCTCGTCGCCGGGTCGGGCGAAGCAGATGGCGTCGAGCTCGGCGCCACCCAGACCGACCTGAGCCTCCTCGATGATGACCTCTGGAATGCCCTGGGCACGGAAGACCGCACCGTCGTGGGAACTCGGTGACTGGGTGGCCACCCAGATCTCGCCCCCGAACCACTCGAGCCCTTGCACATCTCCGATGGCGTCGCCCAAACCCGTGGCGGCGGAGAACTGGTTTTGGACCTGGGTCTCTGTCACGACCACCGATACCTGCGTCGGACTGTCGAGACGCAGCACATCGCCATCCGAGATGTCTCCGATCGCGGTCCCCGCGAGGTCGGCCTGCAGAGAAAAGTAGAGCCTGCCCACATCGTCGAAGCTGATCGCATTGACATCGATGCTGACCCCGGGCACTCCGAGGGCCGTGGTGATCTCTGATTCGGCGATCAAGACCTCGGCGCCAGCTCCCGGCAGGAGAGTGATGACATCGCCGTCGAGAAAGCCACCTTCGTTCGAGAGCAGGGAAAACACGATCGAGGGCGCGGATCCGGGCGCAAACCCGGGACGCCTCGCAAAGCCGTCGATGTCAGCGGGGATGAACCCGGTCACAGCGAGCCAGTTCCCCGAGGCCAGCATGGGCCGTATGGGCGCACCGTCACCGATGAGGGTCATGGCGCCATCGTCGATATCGCCGATGGCCGAGTTCATGGCCGAGACGTTCGAGGTCGTCGAGACACTCAGTCGCGGTTGAAATTGGGCAGTGGAAACGCCGCTGGCCAGGAGCAGGCCGAAAACCGGCAAGATGGAGCGCGGAGCGCCCCCCGTAGTCATGTGCATTGGTAAATACCTCCGCCCCACCGACTGCCCCGGTGAGGCTCGGTTGCCGGCAAACTCCGGGAATCTCGCGTCGCCCGAGACTAGGATGGGCCCCATGCGCCTTTCTCGGATCAGCTTGGTTCGCCTCACCTGCAGCGTGCTCGTGAGCATGTGCGTCAGCGCCTGCCGTTCGCCGGAAGCGGAGGAGCCCATCGCCGAACCCCTGGCCTTGCGCACGCACTGGTCGCTTCCAGACGACTGGAAGACCCTCTCGCCCTTCGCCTTCGAGGAGCTGTGCCTGCAGGCCTTTCCCGAAAACGCCTCGGTGCCCTTCGACACCGACGCCCGCGAAGTCTTGCGCGAGGCCCTGGATCGTATGGACGGCTCGTCGGTACGTGCCGCGGTGCTACTCGGACGCAGCCGTTATGCAGCCAACGCGTCCATCCTGATCCGCAGGCTCGAAAAGCGCGAGCTGGGGCCCAAGCGCACTTCCGACGCCGGCGACTCCGTCGCGGCGGCTTCCCTCGCTCGCTTTCCCGACCCCGCGCGGTTCGCGCAGCGCCTGGTTCCCCTGGCCACCGGAG
The DNA here is from genome assembly GCA_965662355.1 of Planctomycetota bacterium. Classification (GTDB taxonomy): domain Bacteria; phylum Planctomycetota; class UBA1135; order UBA1135. The sequence goes on from CBFIHP010000008.1 coordinate 155,871, forward strand.
CGAACCCCCACCCCGATCTCGAGGTGCGCGTCGAGTGCGCGGCAGCAGCGCTCTACGCGGGCTTCACCGAGGTCATTCCGTTTCTCCTGCAGGTCCTGCGCATCGACACCCCCGACGGGCTCGATGACGTACGTGATTTCGTCCCCTCGCACACAACGGCCTGGCCCCGTGGGCGGGCTGCCGAGGCGCTTTCACTCTACTGCGGGGTTCCCCTGACCTACCGGATCGACGGCCCGATAGAGCTGCGCGAACGCGAGGCTCAAAAACTCGAGGACACGATCGAGGCCGCCCGTAGAGCCGAGGAAGAGAACTCGCCTCAGGGCTCGACCCGGTAGATCGTGCGCGGGAAGGGCGCACACTCGCGGACGTGTTCGACACCGGCGACCCAGCCGACGCAGCGTTCCAGCCCCAGTCCGAAGCCCGAGTGCGGCACGCTGCCATAGCGCCGAAGATCCAGGAACCACTCGAAGGCCTCCTGCGGAAGATCGTGTTTCTCGATCCGCTCCAGGAGCAGATCCAGGTTGTCCTCACGTTGGCTACCGCCGATCAATTCGCCCACGCCTTCGCTGCCGAGAACGTCGACGCACAGGCAACGATCCTCACGCTCGGGGTCGCGCTTCATGTAGAAGGCCTTCACCTCGGAGGGATAGTGCGTGACGATCAGCGGACGATCGTAGCGGTTCGAAAGGATGGTCTCGTCGGGGGCGCCGAAGTCGTCTCCGCGTTTGAACTCGGAACTCGGATCCGCCTCGAGGATGTCCGCGGCCTGGTCATAGGTGATCCGCGGGAAAGGCTTCAGGATCGCCTCGAGTTTCGAAATGTCGCGTTCGAGCACTTCGAGCTCGGGCCGGCGGCGCTCCAGCACGCGCCCGACGACGTGACACAGCATGTCCTCGGCGAGATCGCAGATGTCGTTCAGGTCGGCGAAGGCCACCTCGGGCTCGAGCATCCAGAACTCGGTCAAGTGCCGACGCGTCTTCGACTTCTCCGCTCGAAAGGTCGGACCGAAACAGTAGACCTTGCCGTGGGCCATGGCCGAGGCTTCGGCATACAGCTGACCGGACTGGGTCAGGAACACCTTGCGATCGAAATAGCCCACCTCGAAGAGCGTCGAGGTCCCTTCGCAGGCGTTGGGAGTGAACATCGGTGAATCGACACAGACGAAGTCGCGCTCGGCGAAGAACTCGCGCAGGGCGTAGATGACGGCATCGCGAATCCGCATGACCGCCCAGGGGCGACGGCTACGCAACCAAAGGTGGCGCTTCGACAGGAGAAAGTCGGTGCCATGCTCCTTGGGCGTGATCGGGTAGTCCTCGGCGTTCTGCAGAACGACACCGTCCTCGACCTGGATCTCGAACCCACCGGGCGCACGCTCGTCGGCGACCACCTTGCCGGTCAGGCTGACGCTCGACTCCTGGCCGAGAGAAGCGACCGCATCGAACAGTTCCTCGGGCACATTCTTCTTGAACACGATGCACTGCACGACTCCGCTTCCGTCACGGAGTTGGACGAAGTGCAACTTGCCCTTGGAGCTCTTGTTGTAGACCCACCCACGCAGGGTCACGGTTTCATCGACGTGGTTTGCGAGGTGCTCGATCGTTGCAAAGGGAGCGGCTGCCATGGCTTCGGTCGCGAAGGTATGGAAGGAGAAGGAGAGTGAAGAAAAGAGAAGGAGGAGCGTCTAGGGGAAGACGGAGTACGCGGGATTCATGTCGACCCCTTCGATGCGCCCGTCGCGCACGCGCACCCGCCCCTTGTACAGAACGCCGTCGCGGCGTGCCTCGGCAAAGATCTCGTGGGGCCCGTTCTGAACGCTACCGGGCAGGGCCTCGGCGGAGTCGGGGAAGAGGATCTGCACCTGCGAGAAGCCCTGGATCAACATGCGGTTGGTGATGCGCTCGAGCAGGGTCTGGGGCGGTGCTGGAATCAAGAGATCGCCGGCGAGGGGATCGGGATGGGCGGAGCTCTGGGTTTCCAGAACGCGTTGCTCTAGCCGCGCGAGCCCGTCGCGCATGTCGATCAGAAGATGCTCGACCCGACGCAGATCCAGGTCCTCGCGCTGACCGACGAGGCGCGTCAGGTGTCCCTCGATCTCGCCCAGGATCACCAGGCGCTTTTCCTCTTCGCGCAGCTGGCGCATGCGGGATACGAGGGTCCACACACCGATGGTCGTCGCCGCCAGGGCAAAGAGCGCCGCGACCGCGATCCAGAAGCCGGCCTCGACCATCCAGGTCGGAATCTCGGCCGGCGCCCAGAGAGCGTTGGGCGCCGTCGATAGGAGAAAAAGAGCTGTCATGTTCCAGAGATGGTAGCTCCTGGGAGCTATCCGCCCATGGATCCACCTGAGAAAGAGGGTAGAGTGACCCCCGATGAAGCGCCTTGCTCCGGCATTGGTCGTCGTTCTCCTGGCGATCGGTGTATTCGTCTTGCCCCAGGCCCCCACGGCCCGGCTGTCGGCCCTTTCCTGTTTCGAGCTCCTCGAGGAGGAGGTCGAGGTGGGACCGGGTGCCACCAAACCGCTCTGGCAGATCGTCCTCGAGAGCGATGCCAGCCTACCCCTGCCCGACGGTGGGCGCAGGCTCATGCTCCAGGGGGTCGTCCACAACGCCGCTCCGGGCTTGGGTGGGGAACTGCTCGATCACGATGCGGCGCGCCGTTCCATCGTGCGCGGACTCCGCCAGTTCTCGGCGGACGGAGACGGATTCGCGCCGCTGGTCATCGAGGGTGACGAAACGCCCGTCATCGATCCCTCGGCGGAGAAGGGAGCCAACTTCTCGGTCGCTGTGCTCGAGGGCATTCAGACCCTGCGCTTCTACGTCGAGGATCAGGTTCCGGTCGACGTGCAACGGAACTGGGCGCCACCGGGGAAGAATTCCATCCTGCCCCCGATGGTCGCGGTGGCCCTGGCGATCCTCTTTCGCAAACCGCTGCTCGCGCTCTTTCTGGGCATCCTCTCGGGAGCCTTCCTCATCCGTATGGGTGCAGGTGAGAGCGCGCTCAAGAGCATCAGCGGTGGGCTGCTCAACGTGTTCGACACGTACTTGTGGAGCGAGTTGATCGAGGGGGAACGCCTCATGATCATCCTCTTCGTCGTGTTCATGCTGGCCATGGTCGGTGTGATGACGCGCTCGGGCGGAATCCACGGCTTGATGGATGCCGTGGCCTCGTTGGCCAGCAGTGTCAAACGCACACAGGTCGCCACCTGGTTGATGGGCTTGGTGATCTTCTTCGACGACTATGCCAACACGATTCTCGTGGGCTCGACCATGCGGCCCCTGACGGACCGCTTCAAGATCTCGCGTGAGAAGCTCTCGTACATCGTCGACAGCACGGCCGCACCGGTCGCGGGGCTCTCGATCTTCAGCACCTGGATCGCCTTCGAGGTCTCGACCTTCAACCACCAGTTGCCGGCCGCGGGATTGGCGATAGGGGACGGCTATGCGGTCTTCCTGCGCACGATCCCCTACAGCTTCTACTGCTTTCTGACCCTGTGGTTCGTGGGTCTCGTTGCCCTGACTGGGCGCGACCTGGGTCCGATGCTGACTGCCGAGCGTCGCGCTCGCAAGACAGGAGCCCTGATCGCCCCGGGTAGCACGCCGATGGTCTCCGACAAGGCGACGAACATGAAAGCCGCCAAGGGGGTCGTACCGAGGGCTGGCCGGGCGATCTGGCCGCTGGTCACTTTTCTCGTCGTCACGCTCTTCGAAATCCTGCGCAGCGGGGGTGGCTTCTCCATGCCTCCGGGCGAGCTCTTCTCGATCGAAGGACTGACCGGGGTGCTCTATGACGGCAGCGGGAGTCGCCCGCTGTGCATCGGTTCCCTGGCCGGTTTCCTCGTCGCTGCTCTGGGAGCGGCAACCGCAGGCATTCAGAGAGAAATCCTCTCTTCTTCGTGGAACACGCTGCGTTCGATGTGGATCGCCTTCGCCATTCTCTACATGGCCTGGATGATCGGCGCGGTTTGTGGGGATCTGGGTACGGCCCAGTACTTGACCGCCCTCGTCGGTGACCGGCTGGCGCCCGAGATGCTGCCGATGTTTCTCTTCTTCCTCGCCGGTGCAGTGGCCTTCGCCACGGGCTCTTCCTGGAGCACGATGAGCATTCTCCTGCCTCTCGTCGTCGGTCTTTCGTACGCCCTGGGGGTCGGCGCGGATCTCGCCGAGACGTCGCAGCAGAGCGGCGAGCTCCTGATGGTCATGAGCATCGGCGCGGTTCTCTCCGGATCCATTTTCGGTGATCACTGCTCGCCCATTTCCGATACGACGGTGATGTCCTCGATCGCCTCGGCGGCCGACCACATCGACCACGTTCGAACGCAGGGACCCTACGCCGTGCTCGTGATGGGGGTCTCGATCGTGTGCGGCTACTTCCCGGCAACGTACTTCAAGCTATCGCCCTGGTTGGGTCTCCTGCTCGGCGCGGCCACGCTCACGCTCGTGATCTTCGTCTTTGGCAAGAAGGCCGAAGAGCACCAGACGGCCTAGCAGCCCGACAGCTATTGGCGCCGAATCGAAACGGCGACCAGAGCGAGCACGCCGGCCAATCCCGCGAGCCAGGCGTCGATCTCCCCCGCCTTCAGGTGCGGGGGAACCGCGTCTTTGCCGCGAGGCGCAGACGGAATCGCGAGCGGAGCTCGAAAGGCCTCGGGCCCGGCGTCCTCGCGCTCCTCCAGGGCAACCACGCCCTCGGGCGGGCGCCGGTAGCGATCGAAGAGGCGTCCCAGCGACAGGGCAAAGCGAGCCGGATCACCCGTGGGTTCGTCGAACGCGGTGATGCCGAGACGAATGTGGCCGGGACGCGCACGAACGAGAACCGTGGGTTCGCCTTCGTCGCCTGCCCCCGACGGAGCGACCAACCAGTTCAAGCCTTCCGTGACGGGTTCCGGAGTCAAACCGCCTCCGCGCAAACGGGTGGACCAACCCTCGTGTCGAATGTCGTGGACCCGCGTCTCCGTCGGTGTCTCGAAGGACAGGCGCAGGACCGTCGACGCCTCCGATTCGATCTGGCCGTGGTTCACCGTGATCCCATGGATCGCCGCCCACACACCGATCATGCGTTCGAGGACCTCGGGTACGGCGTGGCCGGGCTCGTGCTCGATGACGAGCTCCATGGCGGGAGCTCCGCCCTCGATGACGCGACCTCCGGAGCGGTCCCATTCCACGCGGTCCCGTCCGACGATTGCGACCGTGCCATGCACGGCACGACCTCCGCTCGCAGCGTATCCGGCGTGCTCGAGTGAGAGCCTGGGGACCCCATCCGTGACGAGCAGGGTTCCGGGCCTGTCGTACAGGCGCCAATCGGGCTCCTTTGCCAGGGAACGGGAACGCTGCACCTCGAGAGGTGACGTACGACCCGAGCCTGACACTCCGATCCCCGGCACGACCCAGCGCACGAGATCCTCCGGCTCGAGCTCTTCCTCAACCCAGAGCGCGGCCAGTTCGAGGGCCCGATGGCGACGTGTCAGCGATCGAGCCTCGTCCAGGGGCAGATCCATGGAAGGGCTCGGATCCACGACCAGCGTGACGACCCGAGGGGGCTCCACGGACAGCGCGCGCGGTCCCGTCAAGGCCAGGGCACCGGAGAGCAACGAGGCCACGCAAAACCACACCCAGGGCGGCGTTCCACGCTTCAGCACGGGCGCGGACTTCGGTGCTTCGCGGGCCACTTCGCGCCAGAGCTTCCATGTCCCGGTCACGACACTCGGAGGTCGGTGGCGCAATCGCAGGAGCAACCACAGAAGCAGCGGAAGGAGAAAAGCCAGTGCCCATCCGGGGCGTGCCCAATCGAGTGTGCCCATCGTTCAGAAGAGCTCGTTCATGACGCCTTCGAAGGGCGTTTCGCTGTGCCAAACGCTATGGCCGATGCGATGGCGGGCGCAGACGCTGCGCATGTTCTCGAGTCGGCTCGAGAGCAAGGCGTCGTAGGACTCGCGCGTGCGCTTGTCGAGCGAGACCGAAAGCGTCTCGCCGTGTTCCGCATCGACCCATTCCAGGCCTGCACCGCTGGCATCGGCGCTCGGTGCAAGCAGCTCGTGGGGCGCGAGAATCTGGATGCAAAAGAGCTGCCGTCCGCGCCGCTGGTAATGGAGCACCTCTTGCGGCTCGACATCCAGGAAGTCACCGATGAGAAAGACCGCACCTGCGTTGCGCACGCGGCCGGGTTCTTTCAAGACCCGCAAGAGCCCCGCGTCCCCCGCCGCTGCGCTCTTCTCCAGACGCTGCATCCACTCCTTCACACCGTGGGCACGACGCACGAGCAAGCGCTCCTTCGGAGCGCTGGACAGTACGAGCTCGATCGTCGCGCCCTCAACCAAACCCAGGGCGCAGATACCCGTGGCGACCTCGGCGGCGAGTTGCAGCTTGCCGCGCGGCCCGCCCCCCCTCGCTCCGACCCCCATCGAGCCACTGCTGTCCACGATCACGGCCCAGCTCTCGCTCGACTCCCGTCGCGCAACGCGTACGAAGGGCTTCTTCGTGCGCGCGAAGAGCCCCCAATCGAACATGCGCAGGTCCTCGCCCGGGCGATAGGGTCGGAAGCCTTGAAAGTCCGAGCCCACCCCGAGGAGTCGAGCCTGGCCGGCCCCCTCGCGGCGCTCGCGGCGAGCGAGATGGGCGTGGCGGAGCTTCCCCAGGCGCGGCAGAAAGTCCTCGCCGAAACGCACCTGGGGTGCGGGCAGGCGCACGGAGGCGCGGGAGTTCACCCCGCCGATACCCCGCCGGAACCGCTCGGTCGCGCACCTTTTTCGAAAACCGGATTCGCCCGGTTTGGCGACACCGGCCCGGGCGGGGTCAGGGTCAGCGGCACACCTCCCGCGATTCCCGTGCACGCGCCATCGCGGAACACGACCTCGCCGCGGCGACAGACCAGCTCGGGAAAACCCGCCAGCTCCATTCCCTCGTACGCCGACCACTTCGACTTCGAAGGCAACTCCGCCCCCACGACGGTTCTCGTCTTGTGCGGATCGAAGAGCACGAGATCGCCATCGAAGCCAACCTCGAGCTTGCCCTTGCCCGGCAAGGCCAGGGACTCCGCGGCCCTCGACGTCACACTGGCGAGGGCGTTCTCCGCATCGAGCAGGCCGCGTCGCACCAGCTCGAAGGTCAACGGCCAGAGCAGATCGACCGAAGGCATGCCGGAAGGTGCGTGTTTGTACTCGCGCGTTTTCTCCTCGAGTGGATGGGGCGCGTGATCCGTACCGATCGCCTCGACCGTTCCATCGCGAAGCCCCGCGAGGATACCCTCGGCGTCCGCGGGTGTTTTGATCGAGGGGTTGACCTTGAGCAGGTTCCCGAGCCGCGGGGCGTCTTCGCACGAGAGCAGGAGATAGTGCGGGGCCGTGCTCGCACCGATGCCGATACCGCGACGCCGCCCCTGACGCACGAGCTCGACGCCCGCTGCGGTCGAGATGTGGAAGACGTGCAGGTAGGCCCCGGTTTCCTCGCAGATGCCAATCGCCTGTTCGATCGAACGCACCTCGGCTTCGGTCGAACGCACGAGATGGTGCTGCTCCGCGCTGGCGTCGGGGTTCTGTTCCTTGCCCTGCTTCAGGAGCGTCTCGTCTTCGCAGTGGGCGACGACCATGCGCCCGGCCTCCGCGGCCCGGCGGAAGAGCATGCGCAAGGTGTCGCGGTCCTCGAGCCCCCCCATGCCGGTCGAGCCGCCGAGAAACAGCTTCAATGCCGGGGTCAGAGGCGCCATGCCCACGAGTTCGTCCTGGGAAGCCGGCAGCAGATTGCCGAGGCATCCAAAGTCCACGCGCGACCGCGCACGCACGTGCTCGATACGCTCCTCGAGGGCCGTGACCGAGGTCGAAAGCGGCGGGTTGTTCTGTACCTCGACGACCGCAGTGACTCCCCCGTGCAGGGCCCCGGCCGAGCCGCTCTCCCAGCCCTCCTTGCGGGCCAGACCGGGGTCGCGGAAGTGCACGTGCACATCGACCAGGCCGGGGATCACCGTACGCCCACCCGCATCCACGCGCAAAACGTCGGCGGGTACCCGGGCCTCGTCGATCGCTCCGATCTCCCGAACGACGCCGTTCTCGACGAAGATCGAGACCTCCGGACCGGGCTCGATGCCCACAAAGGCACGGGCGTTGCGAACGAAGAGAGAGGCGCCGCGCACCGCCGCGCTCACGCCGAGCCCCCGGTGATCCTGCGGGCGACGACCACGGTGATGTCGTCCTCGCGCACACCGCCGGAGAGGTTCATCGCAGCCTCGACCAGTGAGAGGCAAATCGTCTTGGCATCACTGCCGATAGCGGCCTTTTCGACGAGTACCTTCTTGAGCCCTTCCTCGCCGAAGAGGTTCTCCGGCTCGTCCGCCGGGCGAGCCTCGATCAGCCCGTCGGTGTAGACCACCAGGACATCGCCTTCCGAGGTCGTGAAGGGTTCGTGGGGCTGATACTCCTCATCCGGGATCATGCCCAGGGCCGGACCACCGATGCCGATCGTCTCGATCTCGCCCGAGCCTTTGCGATAGATGAAGGGCAGGGAGTGACCGCCGTTGAGAGCGTGCACCGCGCCATCGGGTGCCAGCATGGCGAAGAAGATCGTCAGGAAGCGTCCATCCTCGACGCGTTCGCAAAGATCGTTGTTCAGAAGCGAGATGACCTTGCCCGGGTCATCGATCAGCTTCATGTACGCACGCAAGCTGGCCTGGGCGGTGGCGGTGATCAGCGCCGGGCCGATACCGTGTCCGGTTACGTCGCCGACGACGAGCGCGATGCGCCCCCTGTCCTGCTTGATGAAGTCGTAGAAGTCACCGGCGGTGCCCTCGGCCGGTCCATACCAACCGTGGATTTCCCAGCCGTCGACGTCGGTCGGTATCGCGGGCATCAGATCGCGCTGGATCGCGCTGGCGAGCTCGAGCGATTGTTCGAGCTTGACCTTCTCGAGCGAATCGATGTGTAGACGCGCGTTCTCCATGGCGATGGAGATGTGCTGTGCCAATGCCGCGAAGAGCGCCAGATCGCGCTGCTGAAACGTCCGTGTCGCGGCCCGCGAGTCGACGTAGAGAACGCCGGTCGGGGGCTTGGAGTTCTCCTCCTCGGGTGCGAGGGGCACGCACATCACGGCGCGCAGCTTCAGGTCGTACACGGAGCGCCCGAGCTCGAGGGCTTCCATCTCCGAATGGACCGTGGCGCGAATCGGTTCCTTCTCGTTGAGAACCTTGCCGGCCACCGAGGTCGAAAAGCGGATCTCGCCGGCGACGGGCTTCTTGCCTCGCTTGCGTGCAACGTGGACCTTCATCGGCTGGTCGTCGGAGTCGCCGCGCAAGACCAGGAGACCACGTTCAGCGCCTGTAATTTCGATCGAGCGGTCGACGATGTCCGTCAGGAGCGAGGTCAGATCCGTGGATCCGGAGACCCGCGCGATGGCCTCGAGGAGCACCTGGACCGTACGCCCATCCGTGTTGGTCTCACCGGTGAGAAACTGGGTCGAAGGAGGCCCACCTGTCGCGGACGCCGGGTCCTCGGCCTGACCGGAATCTCCGAGAGAGGCCAAGGGGTCCGAAGTGGCGTCGGTGTCTTTTTTCTTCTTCCGCCGGAAGAACATGATCCGGGAGAGTGTAGCCGCCGTGGGGTCCTGTCCACCTTAGAAATTCCTTGCCTCCAACGCCTTCCGAGGCGCATCATGCGCACGCCCCGGGCTCGATCTGAACGGGGCGGAAATCTATGGAAAGGGCGCCGAAACCCCTCCGGCGCCAGTTTGGGAGAACAGAAGACCATGCAAATCACGGCGGAGCCCCGCGAGGATTTTACGATCCTCCACCTCAGGGGAGAATTCGACACCTTCTACTGCGCCCTCTTGCAGAAAGAGATCGAAGGGCTCGAAAAGGCTGGCGTCAGCCGCATCGCACTGAACCTGCGGTTGGTCAAGTTCATCAACTCGACCGCCCTGGGGGCCATCATCAAAGCCTCCCGCAACCTGTCGGGCAAAGGCGGCAAGCTGGTGATCGCACGGCCTTCCAACTTCTGTCGCGACATCATGGAAAAGGTCGGTCTCGACCGCGTGGTCCCGATCTTCGACTCGGACGAAGCCGCGGGCCAAGCCCTGCTCGTCGACGTGACCAAGGAGTCCGACAACGACGGTACCGACGAGCTCGATGACGAGACAGCCATCCTCTTCTCGCCCTCCGATCCCAAGCGGGTCGAGCACTTCGTCCAGATGAGCAAGAGCCAGGCCCTGACCAACCCGGTCCACGGTCACCAGTTCGGCTCCAAGTGGCGCGGTGTGGGACGCATGTCCGCACTCGACTCCGATGGTCTGCGCTTCACCTGGAACGGTGGTACCACCGGCCTCTCGCCCTTCGAGATGGGCCAGATGCTCTCGCTCGGCACCGACCTCAACGTGAAGTTCCGCCTACCCCTCTTGCAAAAGGGTCATTGCGAGGCGGTCGTCACCATCAGCGAAGTCGAGGAACGCCCCGATGGGGTCAAGCTAGCCGCGACCTTCAGCGAGATCGAGCCCGAGACCCGCAAGGCCGTGCAGCAATACGCCGCCGACATGGCCTTCCTCAAGAAGGAACTCCGTCAAGCCACCGGAGACTGAGCGCCGCTCTCGCCGTTTGCTATCCCGCTTGTCCTCCGGGCGGAGCCCTAGGCTTCGTGGGGGAGGCTAGAGGCTGGCTGTTCTTTTTCCAGCTCGGTACCCCGAGCCTGGGCGAAGACTTGCTCGAAGCGATCGACGACCGCCTGCCAGGAGAGTTCCGCGACGGCTTTCGCACGTCCATTCTTGGCCCAGCGTTCGCGAGCGACAGGAGAAGAGGCCACGCGGCGGATCGCCTCGGTCCAAGCGTCGACGTCGCCGGGATTGACGAGCAGGCCCGTCTCCTCGTGAAGCACGAGGTCGCGCAGGCGAGGTAGGTCCGAGGCCAGGACCGGAACTCCACAGGCCATGGCCCGGGTGATCTGGCGGCCGACCACGACGTCGTCGTGGGCTGGCGTGGCGAAGATAGCACTGGCTCCGATCAAGCCCGGAAGCTCTTCGCGGCGGGGAAAGCCCATCCAGTGCACCCGCGCGGCGATGCCGAGCCGATCGGCCATGGCCCGCAGCTCCGGCTGGTGAGATCCTTCGCCACAGAGCACGAGATTCCAGTCGCTACGCTGCGCGAGGGTGCGCCCGAAGGCTGCCATCAGGTCATCGACCCCCCGTCCCTTCGAAAGCCGCCCCACATAGAGGAGCATACGGCCACGGATGCGCTGGCGCGCCACGAGGGTCGAGGACAACCCGGGTCGGAAGGTCTGAGTGTCGACACCGTGGCGGACCACGCTGACGATCTCGGCAGCGAAGCCCTCGGAGAGCGCCTGCTTGCGGGCAACTTGATCGAAGGCGACGACCGCACGCGCGGTGCGCCGGACGTAGTGACCGAAAAGCTTTTCGCCTACACGGGTCAGGGTGCGATCCAACCAGGTGCCCCCACCGGGCAGTGCCGCCTCGACAAGGACCAGCGTCGCATCCAGCTTGCGCGCCATGCGTGCGCCCCGAAAGGAAGCGCCGGAGAGCGCGTCGTAGGCGACGAGGATGTCCGGCTTGAAGTTGCGTAACTTGCCCCACCAAGCGGAAGCCTGACTGCCTTCGAATTCCACTTCGCTCGAGCGAGGGATGACCCCGGGTGGCGCACCGAAGCCGCGCACCGTATAGCCGCGACCGAGAAGCTCGCGCGCGAGCTGCGGCGCATGATTGCCCCACTTCACCTTCAAATTGAAGGAGGGATCCAGTGACAGAGTCAATGGATCGAGCAGCAGTGCGACGCGAGGGGATTCGGACACGTTGGGGGGGAAAGTCGTGGGTTCTGTTGGGCGATGCTCTGGCAAGCCGGTGTCTCCGGGTAGTGGGAACGCCGGCGCCGAGATCATTATATCGACCTCCGGTACGTCCTTTCTTCCGCCTGGCTTGGAGTCTTCCTTCTACTAGGCAATTATCTCATGGAAAAAACGAGACGTCACCTACGTCCTTTTTCCGAATCTGATCGAGGTGCTCAAGCGAGACCGTCAGGTGTCGACAACCAGCTTGGAGCTGAACCGACACCTATGTTTGAATCCTACCCGTCTCCGTACTCTCCCCTCGAAGGAACCAGCCGGGCTCCTCGCGCGATTTTCATCGGGCGCTTCGGAACCCTGCTAGAGATTCCCGAGGGGGGCGTCGTTCGCACTCCGGCCGACGTGCGTTTCTTTCCCGGCGCGCTCGAAGCCTTGTTTCGCGCCAATCGAGCCGGTTGGTATCTCTACCTCATAGGCAATGAAGACTCCGTAACCAATGGGGAAGTCAGCCTGGAGACGTGGAAAGAGATCCAGGGCTCGATCATGAGCCAGCTCTCGTGCGCCGGCATCCCGGTGCGCCACAACTACGCCAGCGTGAACAGCCCTGATGGCCTGGACGAGCACCGGCTGGATTCGGTGTACCTCCTGCCCAACACCGGCGCGTTCTATCACGCCACCCACACCGACGGGATCGACCTGAAACAGAGCTGGGTCATCGGCGACAACACCCTCGAGCTGGTCGCCGGCTGGCGCGCAGGTTGCCGACAGATCGGAGTCGAAACAGGCTGTGCAGTCCAGGATGGTACTTTTTCCGTCGACCCCCATTTCATGGGCGCCAACATCGTCGAGGCCCTGCACGACCTCCTGTCGCGCCAGACCGCGCTCCACCCCTGATCCCCCATCCAGGGGCCCAACGGGACGCCAGACCGGGACAGAATACCCTGAGCCCTTCCCCATGGGTGGAAAGGCTTTCATTCGCCGCGAGCAACCCGCGAGAGTCGCTCCCGTCGGCCCTGAAGGGCGATAGACTAGGATCACAAGGCTTTTGGCCCCTTGCTTTTCCCATGAAGTCGATTCGCAGCATCTTGACCGGACGTTCCCTGCTCACCCTGACCGCCAATGCAACCGCCTTCGAAGCGGCCCAGGCGATGGATCAAGCCCACGTGGGTTGTGTCCTGGTGGTCGACGATGAGCACAAGCCTCTCGGCATGTTCACCGAGCGCGATCTCATGACGCGCGTCATCGTGCCAGGTGCCGATCCGAACAATATTCGCCTGGCCAAGGTCATGACGAAGAAGCTCTTCACCGCCGGCCCCGACCAGATCATCCGGGACGTTGCACGCGAGATGCAAACGCGCCACATTCGACACTTGCCCGTGATCGAGAACGGCGCGGTTCTCGCCATCCTCAGCCTGCGGGATCTCCTGCGCGAGCACCTCGACACGAAACGTCAAGAAGTACAGGCGCTGACCGCCTACATCCAGGGCGAGACCGAGAACACCTAGCTGCTACGGGGGCGGTTCGAGCCGCATGCGCAAGCGCTGTGCAGGCCGGAGGACCCGCCGGCCTTTGCCGCCCAACCATGGGCAACGCAGATGAATGTCACGCGCCCCCGCATTTGCGAGTTCATACAGCCCATTCGGCAGACGCCGGCCGGATAGAAGGGCCCGATCGAGCTCGCTCACCCAACCACCCGAGAGTTCCAGGCTGACTCCCTCCGTCCGCCCCTCGACCCGGAACGCGCGCGGACTCCCCAGGGCCGCCAGGGGACGCTCATCGGTCCCTCGCCCGACCGTTCCCAGCTCCAGCGTAGCGGGACCGCTGACACGCAGGCTACCGCGCCCGTTCCAGCAGACTCGCAACTCGGACAGGGCTCCCAGTTCGACATAGGACGGCCCGGGAACGGCCAGCCACTTCGCTTCGGGAGACAGCGTCCGAGGTCGTTCCCAGGCGCGGGTCACGATGCGAACGCTGCCCTTCGCCACCTGCAGGCGCGGCGTCGGCAGGGGCGGCGTTTCTCCCACAGGGGACAGACGGGCGTGGGGCAAGCTGAGCAGGAGTCCGAGGCACAGAGTCGCGAGCATGCCACTCCTTCGGATCGTGGCTTCTCAGCGACTGAGGCCGATTCGGGATGGCAACCCGCGCGTGACCCGATCCGTACAGCTCAGGCGAATTCGGCGAAACGCTTTCGCAGGTAGGTCGCACGCATACGATCGCGCTCGGTCGCCTCGGCCAGCTGTTCCGGAGTCACACTCCCCAGGGCATTGATGTGCCCCTTCTGGATCTGCACGGCGGTCGGATTCAACTCGGCCGCATTCACGCTACCGATAATTCCAAGACATGCGCCGAGCCGCACGTTCGAGAGGTGAACCAAGGCCACGTGGGTCGGCAGCGATCGCGCTGTGCGCAACATGCCGAAGGAACGACGGATACGATCCTCGAGGGCGGCTTTCTGCTCTTCGAGCAACACGTTGCGGACCCGTCGTTCGAACTCGACGATACTCGGCACCAGGCTCTCGAGATCGCTCAGCAGGTCTTCCTCGGTACAGCCCAAGGTTACCTGGTTGGAGAACTGATAGAAGTCCCCCGCCGCACGACTGCCCTCGCCATACATACCGCGCACCGCGAGGCCGGTGCGTTGGGCTGCATTGAAGACCTTTTCCAGCTCGGAACGTACGAGACCGAGCCCGGGCAGGTGCATCATCACCGATGCGCGCATACCGGTGCCCACGTTCGTCGGACAACCGGTCAGGTATCCGAGTTCCACAGAGTGCGCGTACCCGACCTGCGGTTCGAGCACGAGGTCGAGGTCGCAGGCTTTGCGCCAGGCCTCCTGCAACGCGAACCCGGGGGCAAAGCTCTGCAAACGAAGATGATCCTCTTCGTTGATCATGACCGAGAGCGTTTCGTCCGCACCGAAGGCGACCGCTCTACCGGGACGATTCGCCAGTTGCGGATCCGTGGGTGCAAGGTCGCGGCTGATGAGGTGGCGCTCGCGCAGGAGCAGGCGCAGGATCGGCGAGGCCTCATCCATGTCGATCCAGGTCGTCTCCCCATCGAGCTTCTCGGAGACGAGAAGACTTTTCAAAGTCTCTGCCACCTCGATGGCTCGCTCGGGCGAGATGCGCGACACGAAGGGAAAACCCTCGACATTGCGCGCCAGGCGCGCGCGGCAGGAGACGACGACATCGTCGTCCGTACCGGGTTGGGTGAGCCAGGAGCCGACTTCCTCGGCGAAACGGCGTGGATCGATGGGAGCGAAGACCATGGGGATGGCGCGATCTTAGTTCCCCGGCCGGTCCGATCCAGGCCCGCCCTGGGCGAGGAGCAAGACTCCGGGCTTTCCTGGCCTACGAACTGCGCTATCCGTGGTCGAACCGGGGCCGTGCCCGGCACAGGCGGGATCGCCCGCAAATCGAGGCAAAAGGGTCCCGCAAGTTCCCCGCTTCCAGGCCCCCCGGAGGCTCAGGTCCAGGGCCTGGGGGGGCCGATGAGGCTTGTTCGGGCCCCCGTCCACTGCCATCCTGCTCCCCCTCTCCCCTCCCCGCCCTAACTGCCCGTCCTGCCTGCCATGGGTCACTTCGACTACCAGGTCATCGTTCTGGCGACGCTGGCAGCGAGTTTGGTTCTCTTCCTGACCGACGCGCTGCGCTACGACGCCGTGGCGATCGGAGTCGTTCTGGTCCTCGCGGCCACGGGAGCACTGAAGTACGACGAGGCCTTCTCCAGCTTCTCGGCCCCCGCGGTTGTGCTGGTGGCTTCGATGTACGCCTTCGCGGCCGCGGTTTCGAAGGCGGGCATCACCGAGGGCATCTGCAACCGGATGTTCCGCGATACGGGAGGGAAGGGCGAGGGACGCCTGGCCTTCAAGGTCGTGCTGGTCACGGGACTGATGTCCTCCGTGCTTTCGAACGCCGCCGTGGTTGCGACCATGATCCCGGTCCTGGGGGCGATTTCACGTCGCACCCAGATTCCCGCCTCGCGCCTGTTGATGCCCATGGGCTTTGGCAGCTTGCTGGGTGGCATGCTGACCGTGATCGGTACGTCGAAGAACATCGCGGTCAACGGAGCCATCGAACGACTCGGTGACAGCCTGCCGCCAGGCGTGATGGCTCCGGAACCCTTCGGACTGTTCGACTTCTCGCTCTTTGGCCTGGTGCTCTTGATCGTCGGCGGCCTCTACTTCCTCGGCCCCGGACGCCTTCTGCTTCCGCGCGGACGCCTCGACACCACCCTGTCCGAGCACTACCACGTCCCCGAGTTTCTCACCGAGGTGCTCGTCGAACCGGGCAGCACGTTGATCAACCGCCCGGTGATCGAGATCGACATCTTCGATCGTTTCGACATCAAGCTCCTCGGGCTGATTCGAAGCGGTGGCGAGAAGGTCATGGCCCCGGGGCCTTACAACCGTATCCGCGCCGACGACGTTCTGATGCTACAGGGCGAGCCGAACGCCATCATGCGCATGCGCGTCGAGCTGGGCCTACGCGAGCGCCAGAGCGTCGAGGTTGGCGACGTCAAACTGACCTCCGACGACGTCCAGCTGGTCGAGGCGGTCGTGCCCGCCACGTCGACCCTGGTCGGTCGCACACTGAAAGCCGCGGAGTTCCAGGCGTCGACGGCATTGAACTGCCTCGCGATCTCGCAACACGGTGATCTTCAGCTCCGCCAGCTCACCGAAATCTCAATGCAGGTGGGCGATACGTTGCTGCTCCAGGGGCACGCCCGCGACCTGCAGCGCATGAGCGAGAGTCGGGAACTGATCGTGCTTGGCGAGCACCACGCCCCGGATCTCGGCCGCAACGCGATCATGACCAGCACGATCCTGCTGCTGGTGCTGTCGATCAGTGCCTTCAAGCTGGTCCACATCTCGGTCGCGGCACTGGCCGGCGCGGTCTCCCTCGTATTGACGCGCACGATCCGGCCCGACGACGTACGGCGCTCGATCGACTGGTCGGTGTTGATTCTCATCGGAGGCATGCTGGCCCTCGGCAAGGCCTTCGAAAAGCACGAGCTGGATGACCTCGTCGCGAACTGGATGAAGGGCATGAGCGGCGAGATGGACAATCCGATCCTCATCATCGCCATGCTCTTTTTGGTCACGATGAGCTTGACGCAGGTGATCAACCACCTTGCAGCCGCCGTGATCATGACACCCGTGGCCTTCTCGCTGGCCGTGCAACTCGGCATCTCGGATCGGGCCTGTTTCATGGCGGTCTTGACCGGGGCCGAGTTCGCCTTCATGTCGCCGGTCGCCCATCAGGCCAACGCCATGATCATGGGACCGGGGGACTACAAGTATCGCGACTTCCTGAAGTGCGGTACGCCGCTCAGCCTGATCCTCGTGATCGTCGGCACACTCTTGATCCCACTCTTTTGGCCCCTGGGCTGAGGGACCGCAAACGCTGTGCTTCGGGCGGCGTACACTCGGCCTATGATCCTCGCGTCTCTCCTGTGCACGGCCCTCCTCCAGGAGCTCCCCCCGTCGGGCACGCTCGACAAAGCGGAGTTGCGCAGTTCGGCCTGGAACCGGAGCTTCCCCGTCTTCGTCTGGAGAAAGCGCTACCGCGAGGAGCCCCTGCCCGAGAGACTCTCTCGGCCCTTCGGTGGAACCAACACCTTTCGCAAGAACCGACCGACCTGGCTCGACGACAAGGAGCTGGACTATTACGTCACGAACGCGGTCGGTCGCGACATCCTGCACCTGGACATGGGCGAGGAGTGGAACGATCGAATCGAGCTCTGGATCGACACTCGGGATCGATCGGCGCTCGTACGCGAGCCTTGTCTCAGCGACCCCGAGACCCGCGCGAAGCTCTTCGCGACGTTGAGCGAGACCCTCGCCAACCTCCCCGCTGACGACGAGCATCTCCTCGGCATCTCTCTCGGTGACGAGGTGTCCTTGACTCCCAACGGCAACCCCCTGGATCTGTGCGACTCGGAGACCTGCCGAGCGCTGTGGAGCGAACACGCGCGTGCCCTGGGCCTGGCACCGGAACCGCCCAACACCGACTACATCCGCCGACAGCTCGCGGAGAACGATGACAGCGGCCTCGGTGCATGGCTCGAGAACCGCCGCTTCCACCACGGAAGAATGCTAGCCCTGCTCTCCGAGCTGGCCGCGTACGCCCGGGAACGAACCGAACGCCCCCTGGGGTTGCTCGGGCTCTCCGGCATCACGACCTTCGGTGGCGTCCCCGTGCGCGGCGCCACGGAGATCTTCGATTTCCTCGAGTTCTATCCCGGGGGACACCACCGCGAGTACGCCAGCGAGAGTGCCGGCGACACGCTGGCGACGGTGTTTCTGCAACAGGAACGCAAGGACGCGGTGTCCTGGGTCGCCTGGGAACACTGGCTTCGCGGCGGCGACGGTCTCGTGCTCTGGAACGACGCTCTCCTGGAGGATCAACCCCAGCACGCGGCCTCCCTGGCCTCCGCGGTCTCACGCATTCGGGAACTCGAAAAGAAGTACGCTCCCGGCGAACCGTTGCGTCCCGCCATCGCCATCCTCAACGACGATGACTGCGACCGGGCTTCGTGGCTGCGCGATGCATTGATCGACGGAGCGACCTGGCCACGGCGTCTGAGCTCTCATCACCGGGAGTATGGAACGCGCGAAAAACGCATGCGTCAGTGGTTGCGCCTGCTTGAGGACTCGGGCGTGCTGCCGCGTGTCATCGACATCGAGGACGAACTCCCGAAGATCGTCATCACCGTCGACCACCTGGTCCTCGGCAAGCCGGTCCAGCACAAACTCCGCGACCATCTTCGTGCTGGAGGCGTGCTCGTTCCAGACGGAGACTTCGGCTGGATCACCGACGAAGGCCGCTTGCGCAAGGACCCGACGATCCAGCGTTGGAGCAAGCTCTTCAATAGCCTGCGTGCCGCTCCCCGAGGGCTCGAGACCTATACCGAACGTCGCTGGCGTCCCGCGGGGGTCGAGCGCCTGCGCAAGTTCGGAACGAAGCTCGTAAAAATGTCACGCCGAGATGCACCGACGACCCTCGAGCGCATGGCCCGCCTGGAGCACAGGCGCGAAGCCGCCGAGATCCCCTGGCTCAGCAGCGTGCGTCCCATCCCCGAAGGCACGGATCATTACCTGGTCTGCATGATTCCCAACCACGCGAGGCTCGAGGAACGCAACACGCGCATGCGCCCCTGGACCTTCGAGATCGAGCTACCCGATGGCCTCTGCATGGTCGAGTGGATCGGGCCGGGCGTTGAACCGAGGGGTCGCTTGCCAATGGGCGAGCCGTTGCTGTTCGTGATCCGAGACGTGCGGGCCAAGACACTCCGCGGGCAGTAGATCAGCTCTGAACGCCGAGCTCTTTCAGTAGCTTCTGTCTGTGGGGCGCGATCAAGAGTGCCGTATCCACAGAGCGAAGGGCCTGTTGATAGATGGGCTCGATCGCGGCGAATCCGGATTCGATGCAGCCAGCGAGCGAGGCCAGGATCCAGCCATCGGCCAGCTCCGGGCAGAGGAGCGGTTCGATGCAGGCGAGGACCTCGGCGCTCTTGTGATCGAGCAGCCAGGCTTCGAGGCGCCCCAGGAGTGCCTCGACGTGGTGGGGTCTTTGCGCAAGCACCGCTTCGAAATGCTCCAGGGCCTCCCCCTGGCGTCCGCTCAGAAGCAGGACCGTTCCGAGGCGCGTCTGCGCCAAATAGTCGGTCACACCGGGAAAGACGTCGTAGGCCACCGGTGCGTTCTTCAAGGCCAAGCACTCTCGATAGCTGGCCTCCGCATTGGCCAGGTGCCGGCAGCGACTACGATCCTCGTCCGCCGACAAGCCGTGCGTGGAGCGCGCCTCGTGACACCGCCCCACCAGATAATGCAGGTTGGGATGGGACGGCTCTTCTTGGCTTGCGACGGCGAGTGTCTGCTCGGCCTCGTCGATGCGATCCAGGTGGATGAGAAGGTGTGCGCGTAGGGAGGCCGGGCCGACGAAATCGATGCAGGCTTCGCCTTCGTGCTGGGCTGCGACGGTCAATTCCCAGGAACGATCGACGGCTTCCAGTGCGCGTTCTCGTTGTCGATGGTTCAAGAGCTCCTGGGCGTAGTAGCGCCAAACGTGGGGGCTCCGAGTGTCGATCTGCGTACGCCGCTCGAGCAAACGCAGGTTGCGGGCGTTCTTGCCGCGAGCTTCGATGACCTCGGGCACGGCACCGTAGTGCACGATGGGCGCTTCGAGCCGTTTCCGTCTTGGATACTTGGCCACCCAGCGCGTCACGTGCTCGTGAACGATCCCTTCCCAGCGCAACTCGGCATTCCAGCGAAAGAGTCGAGCGAGATAGATAGGCGGTGAGATGCGGGCTTCTCCCGAAAGGACCCGCTCCGCACCGGCGTCGGAGCTCGCTGCGTTGTGCAGTGGCAACTCGGCACTGTCGAAGCCCCCTTGGGTGATCGCGGCGCGCAGAACGTCGCCGCCCCCGGGGGCCAGGCGTTCGTCGGCGTCGAGCACCAACACGTATCCGTCCCGCACCAGCTCGAGTGCGCGATTGCGCGCCGCGGAGAAGTCATCGTTCCAGGTGTGGGAGACCACCTGTGCCCCTGCGGCCGCGGCCAGCGCGACCGTGCGGTCGCGGCTTCCGGTATCGACGACGATGATCTCGTCGACTACACCGCGTACAGATTCGAGGCAGCCCGCAAGCATGGCCTCCTCGTCCCTTGCGATCAGGCACAGACTCAATCGCGGCTCGTCAACCTTCCGTTCCGCCATCTCGGTCTCATCGACGCGATCAAGGTGCGCCTTGACTCCTCCGCCCGGCGGCGGGGGAAACCTCAGACGATTCGCTTGCCGAGTCCCGAGAGCACGAGATCCACGGCCACTTCAGCCGTGCGATTGGAATCGTCGAGGATCGGATTGATCTCCGTCATCTCCAGTCCGAGCATCTTCCCCGAGGCGGCTGCGTGCTCCAGGAGCAGATGGGCCTCGCGCAGCGTGACGCCGCCCGTGACCGGTGTTCCGACCCCCGGCGCCGAACCCGGGTCCAGGCCGTCGAGATCGAAAGAGAGATGGAATCCGGCCGTTCCCTGGGTGGCGAACTCGATGGCCTTGCTCATCACGTGATGCATGCCGTGCATGTCGATCTCGCGCATGCTGAAGACATTCACGCCTGTCTTGCGAATGATCTCGCGTTCGCCCGCGTCGACGTCCCGTATCCCGATGAGGACAGCGTTGCGTGCATCGACCATGGGCACCCGTCCGGCGAGCTTTACCAGACGGCCTTCGCCATGTCCCAGGCAGACCGCGAGAGGCATTCCGTGCACATTCCCCGAGGGGGACGTCTCCGGGATGTTCATGTCGGCGTGGGCATCGAACCAGATCAATCCGATCTTCTCGTTCCGCTCCGCATACCACGAGGAAATCCCCGCAACCGTGCCGCAGGCGATCGAGTGATCACCCCCGACGACCAGGGGGAAGATATCCTCGTCGAGCAGACGCGAGACGCGTCCCCGAAGCCGTTCGCAGCAGTGTGCGATCGAACCGACGAAACGCGCGCTCTTGTTGCGCGGCTCCCGCGTCTCGGGCCGGGCAACGGGAACGTTACCGCGGTCCAGGAACTCGTAGCCCAGTTGCGTGATGGACCGACCGAGCCCGGCGATGCGAATCGCGCTGGGCCCCATGTCGACCCCCCGCAGCCCCCCACCGAGATCCATGGGAACTCCAAGGAAACCCACCCGCTTCTCCGTCGTAGCGTCCCGCGTTGTCTTCATGGAGAGGACGGTAGCGATCGCGGGCGCCGCGCTCAATGCGTGCGCGTGCTGAGCATGCCCAGGAAGGCTCCCTGCAGGGCCTCATCTGCCTCGCCGCGTGTCCGCCGCAAGGCTTCATAGGCGGCCAGACCACCCCATTCGCCAATGGCGAAGCCCACTCGGCGGACATCGGTGCTGCGCGCATCGGCAGGCGGTGTGTCCAGCTCGTCGATGAGGCCGAAGAGACTCGCCGCATTGGCCAGCAGCCCCCCGGCCAGCACACTGCGATTCCAGGAGGGGTTCCACAGCGCTGCGCGAAGAATGTTCATCGAGCTGGGATCGCGGTTGCGCACCAGGGCCAGGGCCAGCTCGACGTTGAGGTCGAGGTCGTTCTCCTGGGGAAACAGTTCGCGCAAGAGCGCCAGATCTTTCTCGTCCGCACGTTGCCCCAGGGCGCGCACGACGAGGCGCCGCAACGGATGCTGTTTCGTCTGCGACAACCACTCGCGCAGATAGCTCTTGTTCGAAAGCCGCCCCTGCAGGGCAAAGCTGAGTTCGAGCTGGAAGCGCAGCTCCGGCTCGAGGTCCTCGACCCGCAGGGCCTCTTCGAGGTACGTCAGCATGCGCCGATCATGGGCCGAGCGGGCGATGGACAGCAGCACCTCGGTGCGATCCCTGCCGGGAGGTGCTCCGAGGAGCCGCTCCAGTTCGCTCCGGGCGTCGTCGTATCCGAGTCGCGTCAAGGCGACGATCCCGGCACCGAAGATACCGAGCTCGGGCCGCTGGAAGACCAGCGCGACGAGGTCGGGGACCAGGCGTTCATCTCCGCGATCTCCCGCTGCCTCCACGAAGGCCTGGCGCAATGCCGGGGCGGCGCTCGTCAGTTGTTGCGCCACCCACTTCCAGGGCACCTCCTCGCCGGCTCGCAGCAAGAGAAGCCCGGCCATCTCCTGGGTTTCGACGTGGGAATCGAAGGCCAGGTTCAGAAGCGCGACGGCTTCCTTCTCGACCCGGTTGTCGTTGATCTCGGAGAGCAAGATGCGCCAGTGCTCCAGAGCCGGTGGGCGCCAGACTCCAACCTCGATGGCGTGGGCCAGTTGCCCGGGCAGGAAGGTCGCCACGGCACGCAGGGCACCCTCGCGGCGTTCCGAATGGAGAATCTCGAAGAGGTGATCCTGTACCGCGGGGCTGTCGAGCGTTCCGGAAGCGCTCAAGACGACGCGGTCGAGGAAGTCCTCGTTGGCGCAGAGTTCATCGAGCAGCAAGTTGCGCCAACGTCGTCCGTCGACGAAGCCGTACTCGCGCGCGGCCAGCCAGCGCAGCTCGTAATAGACGTCCAGGGACTCGACCGACTCGCGAGCGGTCCCACCGGCCGCATAGGCCTCGAGGGATCGCGCGGCCTTGGCCAGCGCCCCCTTGCCGACCTGGGCTTCACGCACCCGCTGGGCGCAGCCCGCGGCACCCCGTTCCGCGGCGTGAATGCTGGCCAGGATGAGTGTTTCCTCGAGCCCGCGCACCTCCGTGTCGAACAGGCGACAGAGGCTCGCATCACCCGACTGGCCGAGCTCGCCCAGGGCGAGCATCGCGGCCTGCTTCTCGACGTACTTGCCGTCGTACGCGAGCGATTCCATGCGAAAGAGATCGCGCGCCGAGCCGCTGGCGCCCAGCGCCATGACGGCCACGGCCCGGGCCAGCTCGTCCGACGGTGGCGCACCGAGCACGGCACGCGCCCGATCCGCCGAAGTGCGGCGAAAGCTCAACCGGCGATCGCGTTCCTCTTGCCCCTCACGTGTCAGGAAGGAGGCGTTGAAGATGACCACTTCCTCCTTCCACTCTTGCGCACCCCTCAGGGCCGCATACGAGGGGGGCATGCTCGAGAGCAGCGTGGCAAGGATGGTGAGTGTATATCGCATCAGGCGCTGGAGACGTATCCAGCCTTCAAACAGGCGTGCCGAGTAGCGCGACGAGCTCGTCACGTTTCGTCGCACACAGATCGGCGTTGGAGGCCTCGAGTACCATGCGCAGGTACGGCTCGGTATTCGAAGGCCGTACGTTGAACCACCACCACTCGGCGTCGTCGAGATGGCCGTACTCGACGGTGATACCATCCAGATCGTCCTGGCTGCCGTCCGCGTAGCGTTCCTTCAGCTCGGCGATCTTGCCGTCCTTGTCATCGACCTTGAAGTTGATTTCACCGGTCGAAGCGTAGCGACGAAGGTCCGCGACGATTTCGCTGAACGCGCGCCCCTGGTTCTCCTTGGCGCCGACGAGACCGAGGGCCGTGACCATGGCGATCACGCCGGAATCGCAGGTGTAGTTTTCGCCGAAGTAGAAATGGCCCGACAGTTCGCCGCCGAACATGGCGCCTTTTTCGCGCATCGTGGCCTTCATGAACGAGTGCCCGACACGGTCCCGCGTGGGGACGCCACCGGCGCGTTGGATTTCTTCTTTGACCGCCCATGAGGAGCGCAGGTCGTAGACGACGGGCGTTCCGGGAAAGCGCTCCAGAAAGCGCGGGGCGAAGAGCGCCGTCATCAGGTCGGCCCCCACGCTCTTGCCGTTTTCGTCGACGAAGCAACAGCGATCCGCGTCACCGTCGAAAGACACACCGAACTCACATCCCTTGTCACGCACCAGTTTGCCGAGGTCCTCGAGATTCTCCTCCTTGAGCGGATTGGCCTCGTGGTTCGGAAACGTCCCGTCGGGTTCCATGTAAAGCGTTTCCGCCTTGGCCTCTGGTAGCCGTTCGAGAATCGAACCGAGGGTGTACCCGGCCATGCCGTTGGCTGCGTCGATCGCGAAGTGCACCTCGCGTTCGAGACCGGCGAACTTCAGCACGTGGTCGGCATACTCGTTCAGCACATCGACCTTCTCTTCCTTGCCACGCTTGGCCCCAGCACCGGGATACGCCCCGGCGCAACGCTCCTCGATCTCGGCGATGCCCGTGACCTTCGAGATCGGCTTGGCACCGGCGCTGCAGAGCTTCATGCCATTGTATTCGCCCGGGTTGTGGCTGGCCGTCACGCAGAGCCCACCGTCGCAGTCGAGCGAGCCGATCCCGAAGTACGTCATCGGAGTCGAGGCCAGCCCCAGGCGAATCACATCGCAACCGGCGTCGCGCATGCCCTCCGAGACCGCAGCGGTGATCTCCGGCGAATGCGTGCGCATGTCCTGGCCCACCACGAGTCGCTTCGCCGACAGGAACTGGGCGAAGTGATAGCCGATCTTGCGCGCGATGTCGGCGTCGAGCTGATCAGGAACGGTTCCGCGAATGTCGTAGGCTTTGAAGATTCCCATTTTGGAGCGTGAGGATAAAGGGTCCTCGAAGTCCATCGGCAGTTTTCGACGCCCCATTAATGGGCGGAATTCGGGCCGCCCCAGGGCCATGGAAGTTCCAAAGTGACGACTCGGGCGAATTGCCCGTAATCAAAGCAATTCCCCCTGCGCCGCCACGGCGAATTCCAGATCGAGTCCAGGGCGAAACCCCCTTTCGCGACCCGGGCACTGCTCGGGCACTACTCGGGCGCGACGTGCCAGGCGTGGTGCTGCAGATCCTCGAGGTCCACGAACTCGAGTGTGGAAACGTGCGTGGCCTCGAGAACGACCGGCGGGGCGGCATCGGCCTCGAGCGCTTCCTTCCAGCGCACCGCGCAGAGACACCACTGGTCGCCGTCGCGCAACCCGGGAAACCCGTACTCGGGAATCGGGGTCGACAGGTCGTTGCCTCGCGACTTCGAGAAGGCGAGGAACTCGTCGCTCACGCGCACACACACGATGTGCAGACCGACATCCCCCCTGCCCGTTTGACAGCATCCGTCGCGGAAGAACCCGGTCATCGGGTCGTGGCTGCAATCGGCGAGGGGGGTCCCGAGCACATTTCGTCCGCGTCTAGCCATGATCCCCAGAGCATAGGCGCCCGAAGCGACGGGAACCTCGCGCGGTCATGAAAAAATTGCCTCGAGGGCGCAGGCCACGTGCTCCAGATCTCCGGAGCCGACGTCCATGTGCGTGACGAAGCGGATCGTCGCCGGCGACAGGCTCAGCACGTGCACGCCCTCTGCCGCCAGAGCATCGACCAGCTCCGAGGCACTGCGCCCGCAAGCCTCGGGGTCGACCCGGGCACAAACGATATTCGTCTCGATCTCGGCCGGCGGGGCATCCAGACCCGGCCGCTGGTCGAGGATCTCCGCGAGCCTGCGCGCGAGGGCGTGATCCTCGGCAAGGCGTTCGACGTGGTGCTGCAAGGCGTGGGACGCAGCCGCGGCCAGCATGCCCGACTGGCGCATCCAACCCCCCAGGCGCTTGCGTACGACCCGCGCGCGTTCGATCAGCTCGTCATCCCCCGCCAAGGCCGACCCGACCGGAGCGCCGAGGCCTTTCGAGAAACACACGGCGACCGAGTCGGCCTCGGCCGCATAACGCGCGGCAGGTACCCCCGAGGCGACGACGGCGTTCGCGAGTCGCGCGCCATCCAAGTGCACGGGAATGTCGCGTTCCTGCGTGAGCGTACGCAACGCTTCCAGGTTCGCGAGCGGCACGACATGTCCGCCCACGGTCGCCTCGCCGCCCATGAAACTCTGCTCGACGGTCACGAGTGCCGTGCGCGGCGCGTGGATCGAATCGATTCGCAGCAGTCGCTCGAGATCGCTCGTGGCGAAGGCGCCGCGCGGCGCGCACAGGGTCACGGCTTGCACGCCGTGGTTCGCACCGAGGGCTCCGCTCTCCCATTGCAGAAGGTGGGCGCTTTCCTCACAGATGATCTCGTCACCCGGTCGTGTCCAGGCTCCGATGGCGCATTGGTTCGCCATCGTCCCCGAGGGCACGAAGATGGCACGCTCCTTACCCAGCCAGGCCGCCGTGCGTTCCTCGAGTTCGCGAACCGACGGGTCGCCGTCGAGCACGTCGTCGCCCAGGGGGGCCGTGGCCATCGCTTCGCGCATGGCATGGCTCGGCAGCGTGACGGTGTCGCTGCGAAAGTCGCTGATGGGATTCAATCCGACTCAGGCGGGTTGAAGACACGAGCGAACCCGTTGCAGGGCTTCTCGTATCTCCTCTAGGTTGCTGGCGTAGCTGAAACGGATGTAGCCCTCGCCGAGGGCCCCGAAAGCGGTCCCCGCGACGGTTGCGACGCCGGCGCTTTCCAGCAGATGATCCTGCAGCGCAGCCGATTTCATCCCCGTGCCCTCGATGTTGGGGAAGACGTAGAAAGCTCCCTTCGGCATCACGCACCGGAAGCCCGGGATCTCGTTCAGCTCCTTCACGATCGCTACGCGGCGCTCGTCGAAGGCGCGCAGCATCGTATCGACGGCAGCCTGCGGTCCGTTCATGGCCTCGGCACCCGCAACTTGCACCGCGGCCGAAGCACAGGAGTTCGAATTGATCTGTAATCGCTCGGCGTCGTCGATCCAGGCCTTCGGCCAGACACCGTAGCCAAGGCGCCAGCCCGTCATCGAGAAGGTCTTGCTCCAGCCGTCCAGAAGAATCAGGCGGTCGCGGATCGACTCGTAGTTCAAGAGCGAGTGGTGCTGGGTGCGACCGTAGACGAGTCGCGAGTAGATCTCATCGGCCAGGATGGCCACGTGTGGATGGCGCTCGAGCCCCGCGACGAGATGGTCGAGAGCGTCCTTCTCGATCACGCCACCGGTCGGATTGGCCGGTGTGTTGATGATCAAGAGCCGCGTCTTCGGTGTGATCTTGCCGAGCACCTCGTCCGGATCGATGGAGAAGCCGTGCTCTTCGCGCAACTCGATTGGCACCGGGGTCGCGCCCGAGAAGGCGATCATCGATTCGTAGATCGGGAAGCCCGGGTTGGGATACAGGATCTCCGCGCCGACCTCGCCGAACATCAGCATGGCGAAGAACATCGTCGGTTTGCCACCCGGCACCACCTGGATGCAATCGGGGTCGACGGTGACGCCGCGGTGACGCAGGATGTCCGCGGCCACGGCTTCGCGCACCGCGGGTAGCCCCTTGGCCGGCGTGTAGAAGTGGTAGCCGTCCTGGAGCGCCTTGACCCCCGCCTCGACCACGTTGTCGGGGGTGCGGAAGTCGGGGGCGCCGATGCCGAGATTGATGATGTCCCTGCCCCGGGCCTCGAGGGCCTTGGCACGGGCGAGGACCTCGAAGGCCGATTCCGTTCCCAGACGGGACATGCGCCGAGCGAATTGCAAGTCGGTTTCCTTCTACACAGGGTGGGGCTGGCCGTGGCTCGGCCTGGCAGGGGCCCAAGAAGCGTACCACGGCCCCTCGCCCCCCAAAAGATCTTGGGCCCGGCCGCTGCTTACGCGGCTTCCCATCCGTACGCTCGGAGCTGTGAGAATCGACGAGTGAGAACCGACGCTGATGCTCTTCCCACGGCCCCCCGGGATCCGCGCATCCGGGTTGGCCTGGGCCTGCTCCTCGCCCTCGTCTTCGGCGTGTACTCGGCCACCTATGGACACGGATTCGTCGTCTTCGACGACCCCGTCTACATCTATGAGAACGACGTCGTCTCCCGGGGCCTGAGCGGACCCGGCGCGGCCTGGGCCTTCGGCTACCACGCGAGCAACTGGCACCCGCTGACGTGGCTGTCGCACATGCTCGATGTGGAACTCTTCGGGCTCGACGCCGGCGGGCACCATCTCGTCGCCGTCGTGTTGCACGCCCTCAACGCGAGCCTGTTCTTCCTCGCCCTGCGCGCGATGAGCGGGTCCAACTGGGCCTCGCTCCTCGCCGCGGCGCTCTTCGCGCTGCACCCCTTGCGAGTCGAGTCGGTGGCCTGGGCCTCCGAGCGCAAGGACGTTCTCTCGACGACGTTCTGGATGACGAGTCTGTATGCCTACGCACGCTACGTGCGCAACCCGAAGAAGAGCTGGCTCGCCCTCGTCGCACTTGCACTCGCCATTGGATTGACGGCCAAGCAGATGCTCGTGACGTTGCCTTGCGTTCTCTTGCTGCTCGACATCTGGCCGCTGCGGCGCTCGACGCATTTCGGAATCAACGCCAAAGCTGAAAACGAGGCGACCGGGCGGGCTCCGATCTGGCGCGAGAAGCTGGCGCTCTTCGCACTCGTCATCGCCGGCAGTGTCACCGTCTTCCTCGCCCAGCGACTCAGCGGAGCCGTGGTTGATCTCGAGCCGCTCTCGCCGCTGTCTCGTTTCGGAAACGCCGTGCGTTCCTACGCGATCTATCTCTTCCAGACCCTTTGGCCGAGAAACCTCGCGTGCTTCTATCCACACCCTGCGGCGCCGGGGATGGACCCGCGAACCGACCTTTGGATTCCGGCGGGAGCAGCGCTTCTGCTTCTCGCTTCGCTCAGCACGCTCGCCTGGCGCCTGCGGCGCAGAGCCCCCTATCTGCTCATCGGTTGGCTGTGGTACCTGGGAACCGCCGTGCCGGTCATCGGTATCATCCAGGTCGGACAGCAAGCCCACGCGGATCGTTACACGTACGTTCCGCTCCTGGGACTGGCCATGGCGGCGGCCTTCGGGCTGCGCGATCTGGTTCGTCATCGACCTGGCCTACGCAACCCCGTCGTCGCCGCAAGTACGCTCTTGCTTCTCGTGTACGCCGGCATGACGTATCGACAGGCGAGCTACTGGAGCGACAGCCGCACGCTGTTCGCCCATGCGGTCGAGGCTACGGAACGCAACTTCTACGCGCGCACCTTCCACGGCGTCAGCTTGCGCACAGCGGGCGAGCTGGACGCCGCCCGCAGCGAGCTGAAAATCGCGCGCGAGCTGCACCCCGGTTTCTCGCGCATCTACTGGGAGCTCGGTCTCGTCGAACGCGATGCAAAGAACTTCGAGCTAGCCGCCCGCGAGCTCAAAACGGCCGTGCAGATGGATCGCGACGATGCACGCAAGCGCAACGACCTGGGGACGGTACTCATGGAGCTGGATCGGCTGGACGAGGCCGAAAAGCAGTTCAACGCGGCCCTGCGTGCGGATCCCGACAACAAGGACAGCCTGCTGAACCTGGGCGGCATGGCCTTCAACCAAAAGGAGCTGAAGCGGGCCGAACAGCTGTATCGACGGGTCCTTTGGCTGCAGCCGGGACATGTCAGGGCCAGGCTGGAGCTCGCAGCTTTGCTCTTGATGACAGAGCGGACCGAAGAGGCGCGCCCGATCCTGGAAGAGCTACGACGCGAGGCCCCGGAAACCGAGCGCTTGGAGCGCCTGCTGCGAATCCTGGACCGGCGCTGAGCGTCAATTCCAGGTGGCCATCATCACCGCGGCCACCCAGGCCAGGGTGTTGATCAGGAACCACCCGTCTCCTCCGAGGAACACGCGCGTCGGATTGTCGCCCCCGTCGCCGGTTTGCGTCAGGGCCATGTACCTTCCCAGCCCGAACACCACGAAGGGCACCGTCCAGATCAAGCGGTGGTCCGCGCCGAACTTGTCGACGTTGGCCGGGTCCACGGTGTACATCGTGTACGCCACGATCGTGCAGGCCGCCAGGACCGCGACCATCTGATCCAGGAAGCGCACGTTGTAACCCTTCAAGGCCGAGCGGTGCTCGTTGCTCGCGTCGCCGAGCAGCTCGATCTCCGCGCGCCGTTTGCTCAAGGCGAGGAACAGGGCAAGGAACAACGTGCACAGAAAGGCCCAGTGCGAAATCGCCACCCCGGCCGCGTATCCCCCGGCAGCGAGCCGTAACAGAAAGCCCGTGGCGATACAGAAGGCATCGACCAGGACGACGTGCTTCAAGCGCAGGCTGTAGGCCACGTTCATCACGGCGTACGCCCCGAGTACCTGGTCGATCTCCCAGCCGCCCGAGGCATAGCGCCCGAGGCCCAGTCCCGCGACGAGGCACGCCAGGGAGAGAGCCCAGCCCATGGCGCTAGAGACCTCACCGGCCGCGATCGGACGCTTGCACTTGGTCGGGTGAGCGCGGTCCCGTTCGACATCGAGGATGTCGTTAAGGAGATAGACCGCGCTGGCGACCAGCGAAAAGGCGAAGAAGGCCGCGATCGAACGCAGCGTGGCAGCAGGCGTCAAGACGCTCGTCTTGTCCCCCATGGCAAAGACCAGGGCCGCCAGGACGAAGACATTCTTCGACCACTGATGCGGTCGCAGGGCACGTAGGTGGGCCGGAAGCTTCATCCGCGTCATACCGCGAGGACCCTACCCGCTCGCGAAGCGAGTCGCCAGCCCTAGCCGACAGCCCTCGCTCGGGACCGCCGTCATTGGGGGGGGTGAATCGGTCGTTCAGAGGCTCCATCGCCTATGGGGTGTCGAGAACGATCACCCCCTGGCGCAGCCCTGAACCAGCTACCCGGCATGGGGCCGTAGCATCTGTGCAGACTTGAAAGGGCTTATAAGCAAGTAGCACACAGTCATCGAACACACCCCAAAGGCGATGGGGCCCCTGAACGACCGCGCAGGCCCAGATTCCCATCCCCAACCGACACAATCGAATCTAGTCGAGGGAGAGCTTCGTCAGGTCGTCGACCGGAGAATCGGGCCCCACCTCGAGGACCTGGGTCTCTTCCGGCACGACCCCCTCGCGGATCAAGTCCGTGAGGTTGAAGGTCTGGATGCTGCCGTCGCCATAGAGCACGTTGGTGACGACGTCGTGGTTCATACCACCGTCGTTGTCGTCGGCGATCAGCGGTTCCCCATCGGCTCCATCGGGGAAACGACGCAGGGGAAAGCGGCGCATGTCGCGGCCGGCATAGGCCGAGTACGAACCGTCGACAAGCTCGAGGTCCTTCCACCAATCCTTCCACTCGAGCATCCCGATCGCGAGGGAGCCCTTCTCGATCGCAGGGCACGTCAGCCGTTCGGCATTGGTCTTCGAGTTCGCGATCCCGCCCCGTGAGTAGATCTCCGCAAAGAAACGCACGCCGCTCTCCTTCGGGATCTCCTTGAACTTCATCTGGTACAGAACGAGCCCTTTGTAGAGCTTGTCGAGGTTCGAGGCACAGGCGGTCACCTTGGCACTGCCCACGGCATCGGTCACCATCGGCAAGAGGGCCGTGGCCAGGATCCCGATGATCAGGATCACGGCCAGGAGCTCGATCAGGGTGAAGCCCTTCCGGGCGGCGGCGCGCAGCGTCGATCGGATTGAAACTCTCATCGTGTCGTATGTATCCCACCCGGTCGGTGGGGTCACGCCCTTAGGCGCTGGCTTGGGCGCCGACCACGTTACGGAGCTCTTGTGTACGGTTCGTGGCCTCCCAGGAGAACCCATCCCGCCCGAAATGGCCGTGATAGGACGTCGGGGTGTAAATCGGGCTCTTCAGGCCCAGAGCCTTGATGATGCCGGCGGGACGCAGGTCGAAGACCTTCTCGACGGCGTCGCACAGAAGATCCTCGGGGCATTTGCCCGTGCCGAAGGTGTCGACCCGGACCGAAAGCGGCTTGGCTACACCGATGGCGTAGGAAAGCTGGACTTCGCAGCGTTCGGCGAGCTCGGCGGCGACGATGTTCTTCGCCACCCAGCGTGCGGCGTACGCAGCCGAGCGGTCGACCTTGCTCGGGTCCTTGCCCGAGAAGGCCCCCCCGCCGTGGCGCCCCATGCCGCCGTAGGTGTCGACGATGATCTTGCGCCCGGTCAGACCGCAGTCCCCGTGGGGGCCGCCGATGACAAAGCGCCCGGTCGGGTTGACGTGGTAGATGGTGTCCGTGTCGAGCAGTTCGGCCGGAATGACGACGTCGATCACCTGCTCGCGAATCGCCTTCACGATCTGTTCGTGGGTGACCTCGGGGGCGTGCTGGGTGGAGATCACCACCGTGTGGACGCGTACGACGTTGTGCCCGTCGTACTCGACCGTGACCTGGCTCTTGGCATCGGGCCGTAGCCACGGGAGCGTCCCGTTCTGGCGCGCCTCGGCCAGCTTGGCCACCAACAGGTGGGAGTAGTGGATCGGGGCCGGCATGAGGGTCGAGGTCTCGTTGCAGGCGAAGCCGAACATCAAGCCCTGGTCACCGGCACCCTGCTCCTCGTGCAAGCCTTCGCCCTCGCTGACGCCCTGGCTGATATCGGGCGACTGACGATCGAGGGTCACCATGACGGCGCAGGTCTTGCCGTTGATTCCGAAGGCATCATCGGAATAGCCGATGCGCACGAGAGCCTCGCGGGCGATGGTCTGGTAGTCCGGCTGCGCCCTCGTGGTGATCTCACCGGACAGGACGACCAGTCCAGTCGTGACAAGGGTCTCGCAGGCCACCCTCGAGTTCGGGTCGGCGGCTAGGCAGGCGTCCAGGACCGAATCCGATATCTGGTCGGCCACTTTGTCGGGGTGGCCCATGGAAACGGATTCGGAGGTGAACAGGGTCTTGGTCATGGGACGAGGGTGACGTTGCAACCACGGGATGCCGGAGCGTCCCGTGGACCTTTGGATTGAGAAATGCGGATGAGCAGATGAGTCAGAGCTAGCGTAGCGCCAGCGCGCGGGGTGGCCAACGCCGAAAACACGAAGACAGCGCGGTTTTCTCGCGACGGCTGCTTCAGGAGGCAGGGCCTGCTTCGCCCACAGACTCGAGCCGATCGAGGGCCAAGCGGGCGAGAGCGTCGATCGTGATTGCCGTCGCGCCCCCCTGGGAGGCCACCGAGGCCATGCCGCGCTCGCCCATGGCCCGGGCCCTTTCAGGATTGGATCGCAGCGCCTTCAAACTGGAGCGCAGCTCGTCGAGATCGGCCACCTCCATGGCGGCATCCGCGTCCAGCAGCAATCCCGCCTCCTGGGTGAAGTTCCGCAGGTGGGAGCCGAAAATGCAGGGTTTGCCCTGGGCCGCGGGCTCGAGCATGTTCTGCCCGCCATGGGGAATGAGCGTCCCGCCCACGAAAACGAGCTGTGCCAGGGCGTAGATGCGTTCTAGCTCGCCGATGGTGTCGACCACGAGGGGCAGGCTCGGATCGGGACTCTCGTCCCCACTGCGGAGCCGCGACAGGAGCTGGCAACGAATCCCGACATCGCGCAGGTCGACGACCACACTGCTGGCCCGCGGCGGATGGCGTGGGACCAGGATCAGGCGTAGGTCGGGAACGGAGTCGCGCCACACCTCGGCCAGCCAACGCTCCTCGGGCTCGTGGGTGCTACCGCAAACGAGCACGCCCTGACCCGTGCGCCCTCCGAGAAGTCGCGTGAGCTCCTCCCCCGGATCGACGACACCGGTTCGCAGCCCATCCACCTTGATGTTGCCCGTGACGAAAATCCGCCCTGGGGCGACATCCAGACGACGGAAGCGATCCGCGTACTCTTCGGACTGCACGCAGAAGAGCGAGATGCGATTGAACTCGGGCAAGAGCTTGCGAAAGACGAAGTAGCGGCTCTGACTGATCTCCGTGATCCGTCCATTGACCACGGCCACGGGAATATCGTCGCGGTTGCACTGGCGCAGGAAGTTGGGCCAGATCTCGAGTTCGACCAAGATGACGAAGGCCGGTGCGATACGGCGCAGGAAGCGTTTCACGCAGAACGACAGATCGACGGGGAAACGCACCACGAGGTGGTCGGGATAGATGGTGCGTGCGACCTGTATGCCCGTGTCGGTGGTCGCGCTGATGACGATCTCGAGACCCGGATAGCGGGCGTTCAAGTTCGTGACGATCGAGCGCGCGGCCTTGACCTCGCCGACAGAAACCGCGTGCACGAGAATCCGCGGGCGCGTCGCCCGGGGGAGGTCCTCGAGTCCACCGCCGATTCGCTCGCGCACACCGGCACCAAAGCCCGGCCTGCGACGGCTACGCCACAAGAGATACGGCGATCCGAAGACCGCCGCCACGAGCCAGCCGCCGTCGTAGAGGGCGTACAGCAAACTGCGAAAGAAGCCCGGATTGGGATCCCCCACCCGGGCCTCGGGAACATCGAGCTCGGACGCGCTGGTCCGCATGGATGTGACTAGCCCTTTCCGTGGCACTTCTTGAACTTGCGACCGCTACCGCAGGGGCAGGCATCGTTGCGTCCGACCCCAGCGAAGGCGGGATCCACGCTCGGCGCCTTCGGCTCGGGTGCCGTTTGCGTCGCCGCGGGCTTCTGGCGCGACGCGGCGTCGAAAGCCGCCGAGGCCGGCGCCCGTCGCATCGCCTGACGCGCGCGCATCATGGCCTGGGCCTTCTCCATCTCCTCCGGCGTGGGGATCCGCCGCGGAACACCACCGGCGTACGGCGACTGGGGCGTGCCCGAGAAGCCCTGCCCCGGGGCTTGGCCCTCGCCTTGGGGCTGGACCTGTACACGCAGGATCAAGCTGGTGATCTCCTCTTCGATGACCTCGAAAAGTCGCTCGAAGAGCTTCGAGCCCTCGGCCTTGTATTCGTTCTTGGGATCCTTCTGGCCATAACCACGCAGGCCGATGCCTTGGCGGAGGGCGTCGATGGCGCGCAGGTGATCCATCCACTTGGTGTCGATGGCGCGCAGAAGAAGGTGCCGATCGACCTTGCGTTGCAGCTCCTCCGTCAGTTCCTTCTCGCGCTCGTCATAGCGCGCCAGCACGACTTCGATGGCGCCGTCGGGATTGGCTTCCCTTTCGACGGTTGCGAGCGTGGCCTTCTCCTCGTCCAGATCGATACCGAAGGACTTCTGGAACCAACTGCGAAACCCCTCGGTGTCCCCCTCAAACAACGTGGCCTGTCGACGCACGATGTTCTCGAGCATCGAGATGACTTTCTCACGCAACTCGATATCGCCGAGCACCTCTTGACGTACGCCGTAGATCGCCTTGCGTTGACGGTCCATGACCTCGTCGTACTCGAGCAGGTTCTTCCTGATCTCGAAGTTGTATTCCTCGACCTTGCGCTGAGCACGCTCGATGGCGCGGGTCACCATCGGCGATTCGATCGGCACGCCGTCTTCCATACCGAGGCGCTTCATGGCATTGGTCACCCAATCCTTGTAGAAGCGCCTCATCAGCTTGTCCTGCAGGGACAGGTAGAAGCGAGACGTACCCACGTTGCCTTGGCGGCCGGAACGACCGCGCAGCTGGTTGTCGATCCGGCGCGCTTCGTGGCGCTCGGTGCCTAGCACATAGAGTCCGCCCAGATCCAGGACGTCGGCCTCGTCCACGTCGCATTGCGACCGCAGCTCGTCCCGAATACGAGCAACGTCCTCGAGGTGCTCGACATCCCCTTGGACCAGCCCGGCCTCTTTCAAGGCCTGCTCGAGGCGGTATTCGAAGTTGCCACCTAGCTTGATGTCGGTACCCCGACCGGCCATGTTCGTCGATACGGTGACGGAACCCTTGGCGCCGGCCAGGGCGACGATCTGCGCCTCGCGAGCGTGGTTCTTGGCGTTCAGGACCTCGTGCTTGACCCCCTCGGTGTCGAGCAGGTTTGAGAGCATTTCCGAATGCTCGACCGAGGTCGTGCCGACCAGGATCGGTTGGCCCTCGCCACTGACCTCGGAGATCTCGTCGACGATCGCCTTCCATTTCTCGGATTCCGTGCGATACACGACGTCGACGTGGTCCTGGCGCGCCACGGGAACGTTCGTGGGGATCGAAACGACGTCGAGATTGTAGATCTTGTGGAACTCGGCCGCTTCGGTGATGGCCGTACCCGTCATGCCGGCTAGCTTGCCGTACAGCCGGAAGTAGTTCTGGTAAGTGATCGTCGCCAGGGTCTGGCTCTCCGACTTGATCGGGATGTTTTCCTTTGTCTCGACCGCTTGGTGGAGACCGTCGGACCAGCGCCGCCCGGCCATCTTGCGACCCGTGAACTCATCGACGATGACGACTTCGCCCTGCTCGACGACGTACTCGGTGTCCTTCTCGTACAGGTTATGCGCCCGCAGCGCGTTCTCGATGTAGTGCGGCCAGTCGGTGAAGCCGGGCTTGTAGAACGATTCGACATCGAGGATACGTTCGGCCTCTTCGATGCCGTCCTCGAACAGGTTGACGGCGCGTTCCTTTTCCTTGACCTCGAAGTGTTCGTCCCGTTTCAATGCACGGGCGACCTTGTCGGCCGCTTTGTACTTGTCGGGCATGGGATCGACGGGACCCGAGATGATCAAGGGGGTCCGTGCTTCGTCGACAAGGATCGAGTCGACTTCATCGACGATGCAGTAACTGAGGTGCGTCTGGACCTGGTCCTCGATACGCATCTTCATGTTGTCGCGAAGGTAGTCGAAGCCGAACTCGGAGTTCGTGCCGTAGACAATGTCCCCGTGGTAGATCGGCAAGCGATCCTCGGATTGCATCGTGGACTGAATCGCACCGCAGCGGAGGCCTAGATACTCGTAGATGGGCATCATCCACTCAGCGTCACGCTTGGCCAGGTAGTCGTTGACCGTGATCAAGTACACGGGCTTGCCGGCCAGCGCGTTGAGGTACAGGGGCAGGGTGGCGACCAGCGTCTTGCCCTCGCCGGTGTACATCTCCGCGATGGCCCCGGCGTTCAAGACCATGCCGCCGACCATTTGCACGTCGTAGGGACGCAGGCCGAGGGTGCGCTTGGAGGCTTCGCGAACGAGGGCGAAGGCTTCGGGGATCAGCTCGTCGAGCGTCGTCTCGCCGTCGGCGACCGCCGCCTTCCATTCCACGGTCTTCTCTTGGAACTGCTCGGCCGAGAGTCCCTCTGCCCAGGGCTCTAGCTCGGCGATGCGCCTGACGAGCGGCTCGAAGGTTTGCACCATGCGCTCGTTGCGCGCGCCAAACATCGTCTTCAGCTGGCTGCCGATCTTCTCGCCGAAGTCGCTGATTCTGTCGCTAACGTTGGACCAGTCCACCATGGGATCAGGTGTCTCTTCTGTTTCGTCTTGGGTGTTCGCGAGCCTGCCGCGAAGCGGAGTAATCGCTCATTAATAAAGCGAATGCACCCCGAACCGAGCTTGCTTGACCCGGTTTCTTAGGGTTTCTCGCTGGGAACGTCCTGGGTGGCCCCCAGGAGCCGAGAGATCATGGCGAACAGGACGTGCCGCGGATAGGGCTTGCGCAGGAGACCCGAAACCCGCCTCAAACGCGAGAGATCGATGGTCGAAGCCGTCGCCAGGAGCACCGGAAGATGCGCCGTGCGAGGATCCCGGCGCAGGCGCCGCAGGACCTCCTCGCCGTCCAGCTGGGGCATTTCGTAGTCCAGGAGCACCAGATCAGGGAGCGGGTCCTGTTCGAGGCGCTGGAGCGCCTCGAGCCCGTCCCGGGCCAGCTCGCATTCGTAACCCCGGGCCCGCAGGAGGGCCGCCAGGCCGAGCGCCACGTCCGCCTCGTCGTCGACCAGGAGCACGGTCTTGCGCTTCTGCTCCTCGCGCTCGAGGGTCGCGAGCTGCTCCATCAGGGCCCGCAGGTCCGAATTCGTCGGCAGCCCCGCCTGGTCCCAGGCGTTCTCGATCTCGAGCTTGAGGCTGCGGTTGAAGCCCTTCAGCCGCTCCCACTCGGCGTAGTCGGGGTTCTCGGGACGAATATCCAGGTTGTCGTGGGTGTCCACGGAGAAGAAGTACTCCCCGTTCACGATGTGCTCCTGGACGATGAACTTCATGAAGGGGTAGCGGCTGTTGCCCAGGCGCAGGGCGTAGCGCTTCAGGCCTCCACCGCCGCCTTCGACCCGCTCGAAGCGATCGAAGAGCAGGTCGAGGTGGTCGAGCCCCTCCAGTTCCTCGAGCGAGAGGGTCGGGGTCTGGCCACATCCCTTGGGCCAGGCGCGACCGAGATAGACGTCCAGGGCACGTCGTACGTGCGCAGGGGTCATTTGCTCGAGTCGCATGGAGAAGTTCCTCTTGTCGGTCCGCCCTGTCTTAGCCCGGGCTAGCGAACAGAAACCCCCTTCGGTCGTTCCCGGCCCTTTTCGGAACGCCCATCAGGGTTTTCTTCACGACCATCTCGGAGCGTTCCGATCAGCTCGCGAACACTCGCCACTCCTTCCGCTTCGAGCAGCGCTTGCAGGTCCGCCACGAGCCGCCCCGGCAGGGCCGGGTCGGCGAAACACGCGGTCCCCACCTGGACCGCCGTACAGCCGGCGACGAGGAATTCGAGAGCATCCTCGGCACTGGCGATGCCCCCACATCCAATGACGGGGATTTCAACCGCCCGGGCGCAGGCCCAGGCGCAGCGCAGGGCGACCGGCTTGATCGCGGGCCCCGAATAACCGCCCTGGACGGTCCCGAGACCCGGCTTGCGCCGCCGCCAGTCGAGCGCCAATCCGAGCAGGGTATTCACGGCGGTGATCGCGTCCGCCCCGGCCTCCTCGACCGCCACGGCCATGCGTTCGATGTGGGCCACGTTGGGTGAGAGCTTCACGAAGAGCGGTTTCGCCGTCATCTCGCGCGCTGCACGCACAACCGCCTGGGCCTTCTTTGGATCGGTCGAGAAGGGCAAGGCCCCGCCCTGGACGTTCGGACAGGACAGATTCAGCTCGATGGCCTTCACCACCGGCTCGCCATCGAGGATGCGCGTGATCTCGCGATACTCCTCGATCGACTCCCCTCCGGCGTTGGTCACGATCAACGTGTCGGCACCGGCAACCTCGGGGATCGTGCTCTCCAGATAACTCTCGATGCCCTTGTTCTCGAGTCCGATCGAGTTCAAGAGCCCCAGCTTCGTTTCGCATATGCGCGGGCTGGGATTGCCGGCCCGGGGCTCCAGCGTGACGGTCTTGCTGACGAGGGCCCCCAGGAGCTCGGGCGGCGTGAAGTGGCACATCTCCAGGCCGTGGCCATACGTGCCTGAGGCGGACATCACGGGATTGCGCAGCTCGAGGGAAGCGATGCGTACGGAGAGCTCGGTCATGGGGTCATGATGCCACGGACGGCGAAAGACACCCCCAAAGCCAGCAGGAAATGCGCTCCCGGGCGGGAGGCCCGCGCAAGGGAGGTTCCTGGGGGGAAAACCCCGCTCTAGGTCCCGAGACGTCCGATTGTCCCGGGGTGCGGGGCGGGAGTATGGAACGCTTCCCAACTCCCTCAACCTGGACCATGGGGAGAAAACGCTCACCATGTAGCAGGTTCGATGAGCACCCCCTCCCCTCCCCCGCCCGAGCTTCCCGTCGCCTTCCGAGACGACGTGGAGGACTTTCTCGAAGCCCTGCGCGTCGAAGCGGGACTCGCCAGGAATACGCTCCAGGCATACCGCCGCGATCTGCGGCGCTTCGGGCACTGGGCCCACGAACGGGGAATGCAGGGTTTCGCCCAACTCGATACGGCGGACGTCGTCGCCTACCTCAACCACGGGCGCCAGGAGGGCCTGGCAGAATCCTCCCTCGCCCGGGGGCTCTCGGCCCTGCGTATGTGCGTTCGACACCTGGTCGCGGAGGGCCGTCTGAGGCGGGACCCCCTGGCCCGGATCCCGGCTCCGAAGCTGCGCCGCGCCCTGCCCGCGACCTTGACGGTGGAGGACGTCGAGAGTCTGTTGTGCCCCCCCGCTCACGAGACCAGCAAGACAGGCAAGGCCGACGAGACCTGGCGCAGGCAGAGGGACACCGCTCTCCTGGAGGTACTCTACGCCTGCGGCGCGAGGATCGCGGAAGCGGTCGGATTGCGCACCGACGGCATCGAGCCCTCCCTGCGCGTGCTGAAGCTCACAGGCAAGGGCAGAAAGACCCGCCTGGTCCCGCTCGGAGCGCGAGCCCGGGAGGCCTTGACGGCCTGGATCGAGGGGGGAAGACGCACACGCAAGGGGCACGAGCGACGCGCGGAAGTGTTCCTGTCGAAGAGCGGGCGACCCCTCGATCGCACGAGCGGATGGCGCATCGTGAAGCAAGCGGTGCAACGGGCGGGTTTGGATCCGACGATCTCGCCGCACACGTTGCGGCATTCGTTCGCTTCGCACCTGGTGGAAGGCGGAGCGGACTTGCGCAGCGTGCAGGAGATGCTGGGGCACGCTTCGATTCGGACGACGGAGATCTACACGCACCTGGACGGTGAGTTCGTGCGTAGCTTGCATCGGATGTACCACCCGCGGGGGTAGTGACCCGACGCCCCGATCCCCCTTACTCCAGGTGCTCGCGAATCCGTTTCGCCAGCTCCCCCGAGACTCCGGGCACACTCGCCAGCTCCTCCACGCTCGCCCCCTTTACCCCCAGCACGCTCCCGAAGCGCTTCAACAAGGCCTTCCTCCGCGCCGGCCCCACACCCGCAATCGAATCCAGCTGCGAGCGGATCTTTCCCCGCTCCTTGCGGTGGTAGGTGATCGCGAAACGATGTGCCTCATCCCTGACACGCTCCAGGAGGTGGCGCGCCGCCGAATGCCGCGGCAGCTCCAATGCCTGTGTTTCGGGTGTCAAGAACAGGCGCTCCTCCGTACGCGCCTTTCTCGTTCCCTTCACCGTGCGCTCCGCCCGCGCCTTCGCCAGCGAGACGATCTTCACGTCCCAGGCCCCCGCCTCCTCGCGCGCCTTCCAGGCCGAGGCCAGTTGCTGGGCGCCGCCGTCGATGACGATCAGATCCGGTAGGTCTCCGTCCTTCATGCCTCGGCGCAGGCTGCGGCCCACGACTTCCTGCATCGAGGCAAAGTCGTCCTGTCCATCCACACCACGCACGCGAAACCGGCGATACCCCGCGCGGTCCGAGATCCCCGAACGAAAGCGCACGCGACTCGCCACCACGTGGCTGCCCTGCATGTTCGACACGTCGAAACAATCGATCACCGGAGGAGCGTCTCGCAGGGGCAGGTCCACCAGCTGCGCCAGCTTCTCCAGCGCCTCGCGGTCCGCTCCCTCGCTCGCCAGGCGTCGCGCCAGCTCCGTGCGCGCGTTCTCGCTGGCCAGATCCAGCATGCGCTTGCGCTCTCCCTTGAGCGGCAACAGGAGGTCCAGATTTTCCCCCAGTGCCGCCTCCAGGAGCGGCTGGTCCGTGGGCCGGCAGGGCACGACGATCTCCCGCGGGACCTCGCGGCGACCTCCCCCATACAGGGCCGTGATCACGTTGTGCAGCAGCTCCTCATCCGGGAGCTCGGAGCGAAAATGGTGCGCGCGACTCTCGGCCAGGCGGCCGCCGCGAAACGCCAGGCGGTGACACAGGGTGTCCTCCCCGCTGCGCGCCCAGCCCAGGATGTCGCGATCGACCTTCGTTGCCGGCCGCACCCCCTGGCCCTCGACCGTGCGCCGCAGCGCCCAGAGCCGATCGCGAAAGCTCGCGGCGAGCTCGAACTCCATGCGCTCCGAGGCCGCTTGCATGCGCGTGTCCAGATCCTCCTCGAGTTCCTGGATGTCACCGGCGAGCACGCGCATGGCCCGCTCGACCAACCCCGCGTATTCCTCATCGCCGATCTTGTCGACACACGGCGCGGAACACAGCCCGATCTGGTGTTTCAAACACGGACGCGAGCGGTGGTTCAGCACCTGATCCGTGCAATCGCGCAGGGGAACCACCCGATGCAGATCCGACAACGTGCCACGGACGGCCTTCGTCGATGCGTACGGCCCGAAGAAGCGCGCGCGCCCCTTGACCTTGCCTTGCTTGGGCTGGTGGGCGCGCACGAACTTCAGACGCGGAAAGCGCTCGTCCAGATCCACGCGGATCATCAGGAACGACTTGTCGTCCTTCAGCCGCACGTTGTGGGGCGGCTTGTGCTGCTTGATCAACGTATCCTCGAGCAGCAGCGCCTCCACCTCCGTGCGCGTGACGATTGTCTCGACATCGGTGGCATCGCGATCGAGAAAGCGCACGTTCACCCGCCCGTCTCCGCCCGAGCGATAGGTCGAGAGCCGGTTCTTCAGG
This sequence comes from Planctomycetota bacterium, assembly GCA_965662355.1. Taxonomy (GTDB): domain Bacteria; phylum Planctomycetota; class UBA1135; order UBA1135. The sequence goes on from CBFIHP010000008.1 coordinate 197,892, forward strand.
TTGCGCGCCTTGCCGACATAGAGGACCTGCCCCTTCCCGTTGCGGAAGAGGTACACCCCGGGCCGCTCGCTGACGACCGAGAGATCCGGACTCGAACCCCAGGCGTAGTGACTCATCGCATCTCACGCGGGCGCCTCAGCGCACGAGTTCGAAACCCTCCAGCTGCTTGATTCGGTCGCGCATCGTCGCCGCTTCCTCGAAGCGCAACTCCTTGGCCGCGAGTTGCATCTCGTCGTGCATGCGCAGGATCTCGCCGCGCAGCCTCTTGGCCGACCACGAGCGTGCCTTCTCGAGCTCGGGATCCTCCTTTTCCTTCGGTAGTTCGGGACCGCTGTAGTCCATGTCGTACAAGGCCTCGATCGAATCGCGCACAGGCTTGATGATCGTCTTCGGTTCGATTCCGTGCTCGGCGTTGTATATCTTCTGCCTTGCGCGTCGGCGTACGACCTCCTCCATCGTCGAGCGGATCGAGTCCGTCTCCTTGTCCGCGTAGAAGATCACCCGTCCTGCCGCGTTCCGCGCCGCGCGCCCACAGGTCTGGATCAGCGATGTCGTCGAGCGCAGAAAGCCCTCCTTGTCCGCATCCAGGACAGCCACCAGGGCAACCTCGGGCAGATCCAGCCCCTCGCGCAACAAGTTGATGCCGATCAGGACGTCGAATTCCCCGAGGCGCAGGTCGCGCAGGATCTGGGCCCGTTCGATGGTGTCGATCTCCGAGTGCAGATAACGCACGCGCACGGCCAGTTCGGCCAGGTAGTTCGTCAGCTCCTCGGCGGAGCGCTTCGTCAGGGTCGTCACCAGGGTGCGCCAACCGGCCTTCGTCGTGGTCTTGATCTCGTGCAGCAGATCGTCGACCTGCGTGCGCGCCGGGCGCATCTCGATGGCGGGATCCAGCAACCCGGTCGGTCGCACGATCTGCTCCGCCAGACGATCGCCCGACTGTTCCAGCTCGTACTTCGAAGGCGTCGCCGACACATACACGACCTGCTTGACGAGCTTGTCCCACTCCTCGAAGCGCAGCGGTCGGTTGTCCAGCGCGCTCGGCAAACGGAAGCCGTGCTCGACAAGCGTCTCCTTGCGGGAGCGGTCCCCCTTGAACATGCCCCCTACCTGGGGCACGGCGACGTGGCTCTCGTCCGCGAAGACGATGAAGTCCTCGGGGAAGTAGTTGATCAGCGTGAAAGGCGCTTCGCCCGCCTTACGTCCGTCCATCCAGCGCGAGTAGTTCTCGATCCCGTTGCAGATCCCCGTCGCCCGCAAGAGCTCCAGGTCATATCGGGTTCGCTGCTCCAGGCGTTGGGCCTCCAGCAGCTTGCTGTTTCTCCGCAATTGCAACAGCCGTTCCTCGAGCTCTTCCTCGATCCCCACCACGGCGCGTTCCATGCGCTCTTTCGGCGTCACGTAGTGACCCGAAGGGTAGATCGTCACCGACTCGCGTTCCGCCAGGATCTCGCCCCGCAGGGGGTCCACCTCGAGGATCGACTCCAGATCATCGCCGAACAGCTCGAAGCGAATGACCCGATCCTCCTCGTACGACGGAAAGACCTCGATCACGTCGCCGCGGGCGCGAAAGGTTCCACGCCGAAAGTCCAGGTTGTTGCGCGAGTACTGCATCTGCGTCAGACGCCGCAAGAGATCGTCCCGATCCAGCGTGTCGTCGCGCTCGAGCTTCAGGGACATCTCCGAATACGCCTCCGGAGAGCCCAGACCGTAGATGCAAGAGACCGAGGCCACGATCAAGACGTCCCGGCGTTCGAGCAAGGAGCGGGTCGCACTGTTGCGCATGCGCTCGATATTCTCGTTGCGACTGGCGTCCTTCTCGATGAAGGTGTCGCTCGAGGGGACGTAGGCCTCGGGCTGGTAGTAGTCGTAGTAGCTGACGAAGTACTCGACCGCATTCCGGGGGAAGAGCTCCTTGAACTCCGCGTACAGTTGGGCCGCCAGGGTCTTGTTCGGGGAAAGCACCAGGGTTGGACGGTTCAGCTTCTCGATGACGGCCGCCATCGTGAAGGTCTTACCGGAGCCGGTGATTCCGAGCAGGGTCGAGTGGGCCTCGCCCCCGGAAATCCATTCCGACAGGCGCTCGATCGCCTGGGGCTGGTCGCCCGTGGGGGCGAAAGGAGAGGCCAATTCGAAGCGTTCGGGCATGGGAAGTGTCAGAAAGAGTGGCGCATTAAAGGTGGAGGCGCTCGCGCCGCTTGCGCCCCCAGGCGAGCCGCCTTAATCTTGCCATTGGGCGGTCTTTTTCCGCCCACTACAATTCCATGCTGATCGAGTGCCCCAGTTGCCATTCTCGGGCCCAGCTCCCCGATAGCAAAGAGGGCGCCAAAGTCCGTTGCGGGGAGTGTGGGCGTGTTTACGTCGCCCGTGACCGAATGTCCGGCGCCCGCGGGCGCGGTCGTTCCTCGCAGGGCCCCAACCTGGGGCTCTGGGGCGGGCTGGGGGCCGGATTGGTGCTCCTGATGGTCGCCTGGTTCGTGACCCGGAACGGGGACGACGCTTCCTCCGAAGTGGCGGCGGCCCCGAAAACCGCCTCCGAGGACGGCTCCAGCGCGAAAAAGGACTCCGAGAGCCCCATTGTGGACCCCATGGGCTGGGAGGGCAAGCTGATGCGTGCGGCGGTCGCGATCCACACCGCGGCCCGTGGAGCGAACACCGGGACCCTGAAAGGCCTCCTGGATGGTCGCGGATTCTGGCACCGGGAGGAACTCGCCCGGGCGGCCGAGGCCGGCACCCAGCCGCGCTCCGAGGAGGCCTTCGCGATCCTGCCGACGACCGAGATCGATGACGTTCTGATGCGGGTCGTCGCCTCCTTGAAGGAGGGTCGAGCGGGCGAGTTGATCTATGAGTGGGAGCCCTACGACGGCCAAGTCCTCGACATGCAACGGGATAAGGCCCACGTGCGCCTGACCCTCGCTCCGGCTGCGGGCGGAGCGGAAAAGCGCTTCATCGACTGGCGCATGACCAAGGATACGCGGGGCAACTGGCGTGCCTATTCCTGGGAACCCTTCGGGGACGATCCCCTCGCCGAGGCGAAGGCAGCCGAGGCCGCGCGCGCTTCCGAGGAGGAGGAAACGAAACCGCCGCCCGTCAAGACGATAACGTTCGCCGACGGCAAGGAGATCTACGAGCGGGACCCCGAGCCCCTCGAGCATCTCGACAGTACACCGCCCGATCTGCAAGAACAGATCGAGAGCCTCTACGCCACGTTGATCAACCTCGACCTCACACGCGAATCCGCAGCCGCCAAGCGCGAGCTCGTGAAGCTCGGCAAGCCCGTCATCCCGATCCTTCTGAGCGGGCTGTACGAGACCAAGCTGACGGACGACGAGAGCCGCATCCGTGCCAACCTCATGGTGGTGACCCTGCGAAACATCACCGGCCGGGATTTCGGGTACGACCCCCAGGCGCGGCTCGGCAAGCAAGATGGTGTCAACAAAGAGCGCTCCGACAGCGCCATCAAGCAATGGTTTGCCTGGTGGTATCAGAACAAGCAGGTCTTCGACGAAAAACAGCGCGAGGACATGCTGAAAGACCACATCCAACTCACTGACAAGGACAAGGCCTGGCTGCGGCGACACGCAGACGACTGAGCAACCAGACCGGCAACCGCCCCTGCAAAGCGCATCGCGCTGACCCCCTAAGACAATGGACTACCGTCTCGGCAAGTGCTCCCAGTGCGGAGAGAAATACAGGATCCCCGCGACCTTCGGGCACGACGTAGCGCGTTGCAAGCAATGCTCCGGCGTCGTGAACATCGGCCCCGTCCAGTCGGGCGATGCGCCCGCAGCAGAGCCCCCCGCGGCAAAGGAAACTCCACAGCCGGCTCCGGCTGTGAAGCCCATGCCCGCAAGGAAGGTCTCCGCGAAACCGGCTCCCGTGAAACCAGCGCCGCCCAAGAAGCCGAAGGAGGTTTCGGTCTCGGGCGCCGAGCAGAAGCGCAAGCAGCGTGGAACCCTCGCACGTCTCAAGGCCCAGCGCGCGGAAGCCGAGGCCAAGCCCGCACCCGCCAAAGCGCCGGCCGCGGCAGCCAAACCCGCTGCCATGACACCCGCCCCGGTGACAGCTGGCGCTGCCAAGCCCAAGGCCGGCGCACGTCGCTCCGGCGCTCGCAGCAGCACCCGCGAGAGGAAACCGCGCCAGAAGCAGGGCATGCCCATGGGCGCCCTGTTCGGCAGCATCGCCCTGGTCGTCATCGCGATCGCCATCTTCATGTTCAAGGATTCGCTCTTCGGTGACGGCGCCAGCAGCGACAAAATCAACGAAGTCGCTGCCAAGGAGCCCGCGGAGGCCACGGACACCTCCGTCGAGGAACCCGAGGCCAAGGAAGAGAAATCGGCAGCCGAGGCAGCACCGGCCGAAGAGCAAAAGCCCAAGCAAAAGAAGCCGACTGTCCCCAAGGATCCCGCTTCGGTCGACCTCATGGCCATCGAAGACTTCGATCCCGCCCGTGACACGACGGACGAGGAATGGACCGAGATGAAAGAGCTCATGGCCACGTGGATGGACCTCGACGCGGGCGCCGCAGGCCCGCGCTCCGGACGCAAGCTGGGCAAGTACGGCCGCAAGGCCATGCCGGTCATCCTCAACCACTGGAAGAAGCTCGACTTCTCGAACGAGAGCAATCAGCGCCTCGGCGACATGATCCAACAGCAACTGAAGGACATCTGCAACGGCAACAACTTCGGCTGGCGCTACGAGGGCGACAAAGATCAGGTCTGGTTCAACAAAAAGGTCGTCGAGAACTGGGCAAAGTCCTGGATGCAAGTCGAGACGAACATCGTGGCGTGGATCAACATGGCGAAGCTGGATACGAAGGATCCGAAGCTGGCGCGCAAGTTGATGGCGAAGTATGGCGATGCGCCCGAAGACGAGTTCGGCGAGGCCGACGAAATGGATGATCTCGAGGTGGATTGAGCGGGAGACTCAGCGAGAGAGTGGGAGTGAAGGACACCCACATGATCACGATCCGCTCCGACTAGCCGCCTCCGACACAAAGCGACCACGGTCACGTCTTCGTGATCGTGGTCGCTCTCGTATTAGCGTGCCCGTTATCGTCGATCGTGAAGAGCATCAACGGCGTTTGAGGCGTTTGCCGTGCTTGTCGAGCCGTTCCGCTTGGGCGGAGCCACCCCGGCGGGGGTCGCTGGCCCCGATGGGGTCGCCCCCCACCTCACAGAAGATGGCCTGGACACTGCCCATGTCGCTGACCTCCTTCGTCTCGTGGTGGCGATCCCGGAGGCGCTGGATCAGAACGGGGTCCCAGTCTTTCTCGATCGTCGTGTACGTGGGGTTCCACTGCTGGTGCAGCCGCGGAGCCCTGACAGCATCCTCCAGGGACTGGCCATAAACCTCCTTGCGCAGAATCACCTGGATCACCGACGTGATGATGCGCGGGCCGCCTGGGCTGCCGAGGACCATGCGCACGGCCTTGCCGCCGTCGCGTATGACGACCGGGGTCATCGAGGACAGCGGACGCTTGCCGGGGCCGATGGCGTTCGCCTCGGACTGGCTGCCGACGAGCCCATAGGCATTCGGCGTGTTCGCCACGATGGCGAAGTCGTCGAGCTCGTTGTTCATCAGGATCCCGTGGCCCGGGATCATGAATCCGCAGCCGAAGCTCGTGTTCAGGGTCGTCGTCAGGCTACAGGCGTTGCCGTCGGCGTCGAGCACCGAGAGATGGGTCGTGTCGTTGCTCTCGCCCAGCGGAAGCCGCATCGGTTGCACTCCTGGATTGGCCAGTTCGCCGATGGAGATGCGGCGCTCCCAGATACGTTCGGGCGAGAGCAACTCGTTGATCGGGACCTCGTGGAAGGCCGGATCCCCGAGATGTTCGGAGCGGTCGGCGAAGGCCAGGCGCATGGCCTCGACCCACCAGTGCAGGGCGCGCCCCGACAAGGCGGCCGTTCCCTCGGGCAACGGCGTCCCGTCATCCAGGGCGCGCTGTATCGCGATCTGGCGTTCCTCGTCCAACGGAAAGCCGTCCAGCATCGAGAGCACTTGCAGGAGCGCCACGCCCCCCGAAGACGGTGGCGGTAGGGTCAGGATCTCGAGCCCGCGAAACCAACCGCGTAGGGGGGGTTCGGTGCGGATGCGGTAGCTCTGCATGTCGGACATGGAGAGCTCGCCTCCCTCCGCCTCAACAGCGGCGACGATGGCCTCGGCGATCTCACCCGTGTAGAAGATCGACGGTCCGCGCTCGACGAAGCGCTCGAGCGTGCGCGCGAGTTCCGGTTGCAGAACGCGCTCGCCGCTGCCCGGCGACCTGCCGCCCTTGTAGTAGATCTGAGCGGCCATGCCGCGACGCAGGAGCCGTTGGCGGTGGCTGGCCTTCGCCAACGACCCGGCCAGAAAGGCATCCACCTCGAAGCCGTCGCGGGCCAGACGAATGGCCGGTTGGGCGACCCGAGCAAAACGGAGCTTGCCGTGTTTTCTGTGCAGCTCCCACAATCCCTGCGGACTGCCGGGCACCCCGATTCCCAGGGGACCCTCGATCGAACGCTCCGGCACGAACTCACCTGCTTCGTCGACGAAGTGCTCGCGCGTCAACGAGGCCGGTGCGGTCTCGCGAAAGTCGAAGGCACTGGGCTCTTCCCCGGTGTCGTGAGCCACCCACAGAGCGAAACCACCGCCACCCAGGTTCCCGGCCTGCGGATAGACGACGCACAGGGCGAGAGCCGTGGCCACGGCCGCGTCAGCCGCGTTGCCGCCTTGCTCGAGCATTTGGACGCCCGCTTGCGTCGCCAGCGGATGTTCACTGACGACCATCCCGCGCCGGGGCGTTTGCCACTTCTCCGAAAAGTCGAAGGTGGGAATCGCGCAGCCGAAGCACGCGCAGAGCGCCAGTGCAGCAACCCGTGAGTTCCGGCACACCTGCGTCAGGGATGCTTGCAGCAGCGCCACGGGAACGATCTAGTCTTCGCCTTCCTGCATTGGACGATCTAGTCTTCGCCTTCCTGGATGGCCTCGACGATGACGCCGCGCTCGCGCAGATAGATCACGGCTTCCTCGATCTGCTCGGGTGATCCCTCCATCTCGACGGCGACCATGGCCATCTCTTCGCTGATGCTCGCGGCGCGAATGTTCGGAATGACGCCGAACTCGGCGTTCAACGTGTGGCTGATGATCGGTTCCTTGATCAACGCTTGGGGAAACCTGCAGAAGTACTTGCGAACGGCCATGGATCAGAGGTGCGTGGGGCGGGTCGGATCGTCACCAGGCTCCATCGAGGAGGGGGCCGCGCTTCGGATCCATGAACGCGAGCTGTTTTGGAGCATGCTCGCGAGGAGGAAGAGCGTGCATCCCACCACAATGGAGAAGGGCCCCGCAAGGGTACCCCGCCAAGCTCGTCTGCCAAACCATTCAACGCCCGAGAGGCGGTACATGTCCTCCTGGGCGTGGGTCCAATCCAGGCCCGCGCAGTCGTAGGCCCAGACCAGAGGGGAAAGCTCCAGGAACAGGGCCGCCAGCCCCGGATGGGTTCGGGCCCAGCTGCCCCCGGGGCCGGCAAAGCCCCCCTGAATGCTGAGTCCGCTGGCCAGGAGTCCCAGGAACATCACCAGCCCCGCCAGGGGCACCCCGGATCCGGGAAAGAGCCGGCCGAGGGCCATGCCGCACAGAAAGAGCCCCGCGACGAAGAGAGCAGCCCAGAGGGGGGTCGGCAGGTCCACCGGGCTGAAGAGATCGCTCCAAACCAGACCGAGGGTCAGTCCCGCGGGGACGGTCGCCCCCCACAAGAGCCCGATGCCTGCCGCACCGACGAACCCGCCCAGGGCCGGCGCCAGCAGGCAGGCCCAGGCCAAAAAGATGTCGGGGCCCTGGCCCGCTGGAAGAAACCCCAGTCCGGCGAGCAAGAGGGCTCCGAAGAGGGTGCGCCCTTGTCCCGCTTCGAGGGCGGTTTTCTTGTCGAGACGACGAAACACGGCTGTCGCCTTTCTATGCGCCGGCGCGCCTGTGCCCTACGGAAACCGGGGCGTTTTCTGTCACACGGCCCTCAGCCCCCAAAGTATCCGAGCTGGTCCAGCATTTCGAGATCCGCGGCGGAACGATTGACGCGCGGCGAGCGCGTCCAGAAACGCACGGCGTCATGCAGTCCTTGCTGAAGTCGCCAGCGCAGCTGCTCGTCGTCATCGATGAGGTTGCGCAACTCGAGCGGATCGAGCTCGAGATCGTAGAGTTCGTGGGACGGCCCATAGGCCGACCAGATGAGCTCCTTGCCACCCTCTTCGTAGAGGCGCATGCCCGTCCACTTCTTGTCCGGACGCGCATCGACCGCGCGATCGAGGTACTGAGAAGCATAGCGCCCCACGCGCGCGCGCCCCTTGGCCCAGGCTAGCGCATCCAGGGGTTCGGGTCCGGCCAGATGCGCCACCAGGTCGTAGAGATCGCGCGACTCGAGCGCGTCGTCGCTGAGGCCCACGGGCCCCGCACCGCGCCCGGAATCGTAGTGCACGAGGGCCGGCACCCAGGTCAGCTCGCGGTAGAGCGAATGGCCGTGACCCCACTGGCCATGTTCCCAGAACTCCTCGCCGTGATCGGAGCTCAAGACGATGGCACGTGGTCCGGGCAGGAGTTCATCGAGGCGAGCGAGGAACTTCCCGAGCTCCGCGTCGAAGTAGCGCAGCTCTTGACGATAGAGCCCGCGCTTGCGCTCTCGCGGATCGCTCTCGTTCCCAGGTTCCACGCCTGCGAGATAGGGCGCATGGGGATCGAGATAGTGCATGTAGAGAAACAGCGGTTGTCCACGACGTGCGGCCTCCAGACGCTCGTCGCTCTCCAGCCACTCGAGGACTTGGTTATTCAAGGTTTCCGCGCGGGCGTAGAGATCGCGAATCTCCGACTTGCCCTGGGACATGACCTCCTTCGCGTTCGCCAGTTCGTGGAAGGCATCGAAACCCTGGGCGAAACCGGTGCTCTGCCCCACTTGCACCCAGTTCGTGATGAAGGCAGCTGTTTGGTATCCCGCACCCTGCAACAGCTCGGGCATGGTTGTCCAGCGCTCGGAGAGCCGTTCGTGAAAGCGCGCGGCACCGTGCTCTTCAGGAAGCAGGCCGGTGAAGATCGACGCGCACGAGGCTCGCGTCCAGCTGGCGTTCGAGCGCATGTTGCGGAAGACGACCGAGCGCTCGGCCAGTTCATTCGTGACGGGCATCCACTCGCGTTCCCCGCCGTAGTGGGCCAGTGCATCGGCGCGCAAGGTGTCCACGAGCAGGAAGATCACATGGGGCGAACCGGGACCACCCAGGGGCTCGTGCTCGACGACGCGTCCGGCGTTTTCCCAGGACCCGGCGAGACGGGGACGACGGCTCCACAGCCGATCGCGTTCACCGGGAATCGACACGCCGCTCCAGTAGTACAGCGGATGACCGAAGAGCCTCTGATGATGGAGAAGTTCCCAGCGCCAACTCTCGCGTAGTTGCGCGCCCAGAGCGACGCTGAAAACGAGTGCCACCAGAGCGCCGAGGGGCAGCGCGAGTTCGCGTCGCGGATAAAGGCGCGCAACGTAGTTCGGCGCCGGAAGGGCAGCGAACAAGAGCACGCCGTAGGTCGCTGCAACGGCGAGGGTCGCCAGAGCGAACGGAACGGCGCCGGCGAGCAGCTCGCCGTCGAGGCGCAGCTGGGCGGTCACGCACAGCGCCACGGCAAGCGAGGCCAGGGCTCCGAGGACGCGTCCGGAGCGTTGCGCGTAGCGCGCCGTGCTGTGGAGAAAGAGCGCGAACAAAGCGTAGACCAGGGCCAGGTACGCGAGCGTGCCGGGACCGAGCTCGAAGCTCGGCACCAGGATTGCGCACAGATAGAACTGCACGAAAAGCAGCACCGGAGCCAGGCGGGCGAGCGCGGAGAGCCAGGTGACTCGTGCGCGGGGGACGTCGTTCGCGGGTTTTCGGTGGAGCATCGGTGGCGGCACGTCTTGGGCCGTGGATCTCGGTGGATATCGACCGACGGACAGGGGAGAGCGAAGGAAATTCGCTCGCCAAACCCCGTTGGGCCCCGTATCTCCCAGCGACCCGCGGGCCGCCGGGACGGCGTGGCTGTCAGCGCTTCCGCGGTTGATCCCGCCCGGCGTTTGATTTGAGGCTCCAAAGGCCCACTCTATGCCTCCCGGGATGCCTCCCGGGGCCTCCCCGGGCCTCCCCGGGTCTCTTCTGGGCGTCCTCGGCGACGCCCCCTGGCCGCCCATGATCACCCCGAGACCCCGACACGATGTACACCGCCCCCATGCGCTAGCCGGCAGCGTGGCGCTCCTGCTCCTTCTCTCCGTGGGGGGTGGCGGCGCCTGCGGTCGGGGAGGCGTGGACCCAGAGATCGCCGGGGGCCTGCTCTTCGAGGCCGAGGCACTGTGTTCGCAGGGCCGCCTGAGCGAGGCCCAGGCCCTGCTGGAAGGCGCCCGGGAAGAGGCTCCTGTGGATTATCAGGTCCATCGCGAACTGGGTTACATCGCCATGCGCCGCGGGTTGATCCCCGGGCGGGAGTTCCATTTCCGCGACGCCCTGGCGCACCTCGAGCAGGCCTCGGAGCTGGCGCCGGAGGACGGTCGGACACACCTGCTCCTGGGCGAGGCGTATCAACGGCTGGGAAACAAAGACGGCGCTCGTCGCTCCTTCGAGACCGCCGCGGAGCACGCCGAGGAAAACGCGGCGCTCGTGGAGGGCCTCGTGCGCCTGGCGATGGTGCGCTTCGAACTGCGCGACGTCGATCGCGCGGAAGCCGCCCTGGCCCGCGCGATCGAAATCGATCCCGACTCCTACCAGGCCCTCACCTGGCTATCCCGCGTCGCCTATTCGCGGGGGAACAAGGAGCAGGCCATCGAACTGGCAGAGCGTGCGCTCGTGATCGAGCCCGATTACTCCGACGCGAGCTTTCATCTGGGGACGATGCTGGTTCGAGAAAGCCGCTTGGAGGAGGCCGAACGCGCCCTGTCCTGGGCGCTCGAGATCAGCCCGGATCTCTACCAGGTCGTGTTCGAGCTAGCCCAGCTCTACGAACGCCTGGAACGCCCCGACGAGGCCCTGCGCCTGTATCGTCGAACGGTCTCCGTCCATCCAGGACACATCCGGGCCAACATCGCCTTGGCGCGCCTGTTGCTGGCTCGCGGCGAAGCCACCGACTTCGAGGAAACGGAGCGCTGCCTGGAGCGGGTCCTGACGAGGAACCCGAGCCAGGCGGAAGCGCGTGGGTTGCTCGAGCGCCTGAACCGAGCGCGCCAACAAGGCGGAGGCGAGTGAGGAGCGCTTGAATCCTTCGCCGCAATCCTCGCCGCTCTCGCGTCACAGAGCCCCCCGCCCGAGCCGCAGGCTCTGGTTCGTGGCCCTGCTTGTCCTGGTCACTGCGACGTGCGCGGTCTACGCGCCGCTGCGTGAACACGGCTTCGTCACCTACGACGACCCGGAGTACATCTACGACAATCCGCATGTGCGCGAGGGCTTGAGCTTCGCGGGAGCTCGCTGGGCACTCTTCGCCTTCCATTCCTCGAACTGGCATCCGGTCACGTGGGTCTCGCACATGCTGGACTGCGAGCTGTTCGGGCTGGATGCCGGCCGGCACCACGCGCTGGGACTGGGATTGCATGCCTTGAACGCTGCGCTTCTTTTCGTGCTCTTATCTCGTATCGGTGATGGCAAGCGCTGGGTGGAGGCCTTCTTCGTGGCGGGGTTGTTTGCACTCCATCCGTTGCGGGTCGAGTCGGTCGCCTGGGCGAGTGAGCGCAAGGACTTGCTGTCTGGGTTGTTTCTGTTCTTGGTTTGCCTGGCCTATGGGAGCTGGGTGCGGAGTGGATCTCGGGTGGCGTATGGGTGGGCCTTGGGATTGTTCGCCCTCGGGTTGGCGGCGAAGCCGATGTTGGTGAGCTTGCCGGGGTTGCTCGTGCTGTTGGATGGGTGGCCGTTGCGGCGGGGGTTCCTATCCACCACCTCCCCCACCCACCCGGGAAAGAGACCGGCCGGGACCCGGCTCGGTTACGAGCACTGGCGCGAAAAGCTCCCCTTCCTGGTCCTCAGTCTCGGCTCGATCCTCCTGACTTTGCTGAGCCAGGCTGCGGGCGGTGCTCTGCGCTCGACCGAAAGCCTGCCCGTGCTGGCTCGCGTTTCCAACGCCTGCGTCGCCACCGTCACCTACCTCGCCAAGACGCTCGCGCCCTTCGACCTGGCCTACTTTCATCCCCACCCGGCACTGGTCGATGCGGCGAGCTACTCGCCCTGGAGCGGGGTCTTCCTGATCTCGCTGCTGGCCTTGCTGGCAATCACGGCCTGCGCCTTCCTCTTCCGTAAGCGCTTGCCGTTTCTGTGGATGGGATGGCTGTCGTATCTGCTGTTGCTGTCGCCCGTCATCGGCATCGTTCAGGTAGGGGAACAAGCGTGGGCGGAGCGGTATGCGTACCTGCCCTTGATCGGTATCTACATCGCGCTCGTGTACTCCGTCGCGGAGGCCGTGCGAGCCCGAGAGACATGGCAGCGCCCGGTGATGGCGCTCGGCGTCGTGGCCTTGATGGCGATGGGCCTGCGCACACGCGAGCAGGTCGGGACGTGGCGGGATTCGGAAACGCTGTACCTTCATGCGCTGTCCGTGACGAAGGACAACTACGCGGCACACCATCTGCTTGGAAACGTGTATGCCGAGAAGCAAGACGAGCGGGCGGCCGGCGAGCAGTACGCTGCGGCACTCGCGATTCGGCCCGACTACGGGCCGTCGTACTACGGCAAGGGGCTGCTCTTGCAGAACGCTGGCCAGCTCCAAGGTGCGGTCGAGGCGTATCGCCTCGCGATCGAACACGACCCCGATCTGGTTCAGGCGCAATTGAACCTCGGCAGTGCCCTCGCAACCCTCTGGCAAAGCGGGCCGCCGGCGGCGCGGACGTCGGAGCGCTGGCTGGAAGCCCAAGGTGCCTTCGAGGCGACCCTGGAACGGATACCGGAACAACCCGATGCTCTACTGAACCTCGGGGGTCTGTACCTGATGGTCAGCGATCCTGGAGCCGCGCTCGACTATCTCGAACGAGCCGCGACGCTGCGTGGTGACGCGATTTCGTACGAGATGCTCGCGGACGCGTACGACCAGGTAGGTCGCGCCGAGGACGCGGAGCGAGCACGGGCGCAGCTGGCTGGGGCACGGGGAGTGTCGCGATGAGCGCAGACTCCGCTATCCAAAAGCGCCAAACCTGGATGGCGCTGCTGTTGCTCGTCGCTCTGGCCCTTCTCCTCTACGGCCGTACGTCGGGCTTCGAGTTCGTCAACTACGACGACACGGAGTATGTCACCGACAATCCCCCCGTGCTCCAGGGCTTGACCGAACCCGGCGTGCGCTGGGCGTTCACGGCGACGCACACTGGGAACTGGATTCCCCTGACGTGGATGTCGCACATGCTCGACGTCGAGCTTTTCGGGACCTGGGCGGGCGGGCATCACCTGGTCAATGCACTTCTGCACGCCATCAACGCGGTGCTTCTGTTTCTCGCACTACGAGCCTTGAGCTCGCGCGCCGGTCCCAGTTTGGCGGTCGCTCTATTGTTCTGTGTGCACCCGCAACGAGTCGAGTCGGTGGCGTGGATCTCGGAGCGCAAGGATCTGCTCGCGGGCACCTTCTTCTTCGCATCTCTCCTGCTGTATGCCCGCTATGCGCGCAAGCCGGGTTGGTCGAAGAACCTGGCCCTGGCAGTACTGTTGCTTCTGGGACTCTCATCGAAGTCGATGCTGGTCAGCTTGCCGTTCGTCCTGTGTCTTTTGGACGTGTGGCCCCTGGGTCGCTGGAAAAGTGACGCCTCGCCCACGGAACGCGCCTGGCCAGGACGCTTGCGAGAGAAGTGGTTGCTCTTCGTCATCGCAGCGGCCTTCGCGGCGCGGACGTTCTTGGCCCAGGATCAACAGGGTGCTGTGTCCGAGCTGACCGGGCTTTCGATCGGACAGCGCCTGGCCAATGCGGGCCTCTCGGGCTGGAATTATCTCCTGCAGACGCTGTGGCCCTTCGAGCTGGCCGTCTTCTACCCCCATCCGGTGTTCGCCGCCGACAACCTGATGACCGAACTCTACGTGCCGGGTTTCGCGGCCCTGGCGCTCTTTCTCGTGGGCATCTACCTCGCCCTGCGCTGGATGTCTCGGGTTCCGGAGATCAGCGTCGGTTATCTGTGGTTTCTCGGCATGCTGGTGCCGGTGATCGGTCTGGTACAGGTTGGCGAACAGAGCCACGCGGATCGTTACGCCTACCTGCCCCTGGTCGGTATCTACATCGCTCTGGTCTTCGGCGCCCAACGCTGCCTCGCTTCCCACCCGCATCTGGCGCGCTGGTCGCGAGCGGTGTTCGCAGCCTTGATCGCGCTCCTGTGTCTGCGCACGTGGGACCAGGTCGGTCATTGGCGCAACACGGAGACGCTCTTCGCCCATGCGCTCGAGGTCACGGACAAGAACTACATCGCGCACAACAACTACGGGCTGGCCTTGCTGGAAGAGCGCCGACTCAAAGACGCCGGCCATCACTTCCAGCAGGCGGTCGAGCTCTATCCGAAGTATCTGAAGGGCAACTACAACCTGGGGATCAGCCTCGAGGGTCGCCAGCGCTACGATGAGGCCATCGCCGCCTATCGCCAGTGCTTGCAGATCGACCCCGGGCATGCGCTCTCGCTGACGCGGGTCGTCGAGTGTCAGAAAAAGCTCGAGCAGGCCCAGGGAAAGCGCAGGCCGGTGCAGGGAGAGACTCGGTGAGCTCGCGCAACAAACACAAGCCGCTCGAGGGCTCGCCGGGACGGCCGCAGACGGTCAGCAGGTGGTTGGGGATCGTGCTGTTTCTGATCCCGCTCGCTCTGTACGCAAAGACCAAGGACCATAGCTTCCTGAGGACGTACGACGACGGCTCGTACATCACCGAGAACCCGCTGGTCCGCGATGGATTCAGCGTGCGCGGCGTGGGCTGGGCTTTCACGGAGGCGCACTCGGCCAACTGGCACCCGTTGACCTGGCTCTCGCACATGCTCGACTGCCAGCTCTTCGGACTGGACGCCGGCAAGCATCACCTGGTCAACGCACTCCTGCACGCGATCGCCAGCCTGTTGTGCTTTCGCGCCTTGCTGGCCGCCACTGGAGCGCGCTGGTGTAGTGCCTTCGTGGCCCTGTTCTTCGCGGTTCACCCCCTACGGGTAGAGTCGGTCGCGTGGGTGGCCGAGCGCAAGGATGTGCTTTCGGGGGTGTTCTTCTTCTGGATGCTCTTGGCCTATGCACGCTATGCAAGAGCACCGTCCCCGCGCGAGATGTGGAAGGTGGCTTTGCCCTTGGCATTGGGGCTGATGTCGAAGCCCATGCTGGTGACGGGGCCGGCGGTGCTTTGCCTCCTGGATCTCTGGCCCTTGGGGCGAGTGACCGGGGAGAGGCGCAAGGGATTCGATTGGCTCGTCGAAAAATGGCCCTTGTGGCTTCTCATCGGCCTGTCCTCGTTCGTCACGGTTCTCGCGCAGCGGGCGGGCGGAGCGATTCGAACGCTGGAGAGCATCTCGCTCGTGGAGCGCCTGGCCAACACGCCCCTGGCCTATGTCGAGTACCTGACGAAGAGCGTGTGGCCCTCAGGACTCGCCTTCTACTACCCCCACCCGGCGATTGCCCATCCGGGGACACTCTCCCTGACGAATCCCTTGGTGCTCGGGGCGAGCGCGGGACTCGTCGGCATCACGCTGCTCTTCTTCCGTCTTGTACGCACCCGCCCCTGGCTGCTCGTCGGGTGGTTGTGGTTCCTCGGCATGCTGGTACCCGTGATCGGGTTGTTGCAGGTGGGTGCGCACCGCATGGCGAACCGCTATGCCTACTTGCCTCTGGTCGGAATCTACATCCTCATCGCCTGGGAGTTGCGCGCCCGGCTACATGCGCGCGGCACCGCGCTGATACGCGCGGTCGCTGCCGTGGCCCTTTTGCTGGCAACAGGCTTCGCGACACGTTCGTGGCTCGAGATCGACACCTGGCGCGATGAAGAGACGCTCTATCGCCGGGCCCTGGCCGTGACCGAAGGCAACTGGACCGCCCACAGCAACCTCGGAGTGCTCGTTCAGGAGCGCGGCAACCAGCTGATGGCCGCAGGAAAAACCGCGGCCGGTAGAAAGCAGCTCGAGCAGGCCCGTGAGCACTACGAGGCGGTGCTCGAGATCGCCCCCAGGCAAGCCGATGCGCACAACAACCTGGGCGGTCTGCACCTGACCCTGGGAGCATCCGACCTGGCCGCCCGTGAACTGGACCTGGCCTTGCGCATTCGACCCGCTTTTCTCGAAGCGCGTCTGACCCGCGGATTGGTGCACGAGATGCTCGGCCAGTACGAACAGGCGCAATCCCACTACCGCCAGGCCACCCAGGACCATCCCGAGGAGGCCCTGGCCCATTACAAGCTGGGCGATGTGTTGTATCTCCAGGGGAAGGAAGACGCGGCGACTCGCTCCTACCTGGCAGCGCTACGGTTCGATCCAAGGATTCCCGAGCTCCAGATCGCGCGCACGGCTTGCCTGGGCATCGTCTGGGCCATGGCCACCCGCGCCAACCCCGACATGCGCGACCCCAAACGGGCGCTTCTGCTGATCACGAGCTTCCAACGCGCGCGTCGTGGCAAGCTGAGCAGTGATCACGTGCGTGTCCTCGCCGCGGTCCAGGCCGCGAACGGCAAGACCGACGAAGCTCTCCAGAGCATTCAACGCGCGCAGGGCTTGTCGGGTGCGAAGCGCCAACGGCTCGAAGCGGATGCGGCCATCTACCGCGCAGGCAAGGCCCTGGAGAAATAGCGGTATGAAAGCGAACCGAGAAAAGCTGTGGATCGTCCTGGGACTCGTCGCCATCACCATCGGGCTCTTCGCCCAGGTGGCCGGCTTCGAGTTCCTGAACTACGACGACGACGACTACGTGTTCAAGAACCCGTACGTGCGCGAGGGACTGTCACTCGAGGGCTTGCGCTGGGCCTTCACCAGCCCCCATGCAGCGAACTGGCATCCCTTGACCTGGCTCTCGCACATGCTGGACGTGCAGCTGTTCGGCTTGAACGCGGGCATGCACCACCTGGTGAACGTGTTCCTGCATGCAGCCAGTGCGGCGCTGCTCTTCCTGGCCGTCTCCGGCATGACCCAGAAGACCTGGCCCTCCGCCCTGGTAGCCCTGTTGTTCGCCATCCACCCGCTGCGAGCCGAATCGGTGGCCTGGATCGCCGAGCGCAAGGACGTCTTGTCGGGTCTGTTCTTCATGGCCACGCTGCTGTGCTATGGGCGCTACGTGCGGCGCCCCACGCGGCGGGGCTTTGTTGCGGTGACCATCGCCTTTGCCCTGGGGCTTCTGTCGAAGCCCATGCTGGTCACCTTGCCGCCGTTGCTCCTGCTCCTGGACCTGTGGCCGCTGCAACGCTTCGGGTCCTCGAGCTTGGCCCAGCTCGTGCGCGAGAAGGCGCTCTGGTTCGCGATGGCCATCGCGTCGGCGGTGATCACCTTTCTGGTTCAGGACGGGGCGGGTGCGGTCAGCCCGGCCTTCGCACTGGGCTTCGAAGCACGGATCTCCAATTCCTTCTCGGCCTACATGACCTACGTGCGCCAGAGTTTCTGGCCTAGCGATCTGTGCGCGATCTACATCCATCCAGGCCTGCTCGAACGCGACGCCTATCGTCCCTGGGCCGCCGTACGTGCACTGTCGGCCTTGCTCGTGGTCGTGTTGTCGGTCGCGGCCTGGCGCTCGGCGCGACGCGCGCCGATGTTCACGACCGGCTGGTTCTGGTTTCTCGGCACGGCCTTCCCCGTCATCGGCGGCCTCGTGCAGGTGGGCTTTCAAGCCCATGCGGATCGTTACACCTACCTGCCCACGATCGGCCTCGGTCTGGCCCTCGTCTTCGGCATCGAGGCGCACCTCCACAGCCCGCGGGCGCGACGAGCAGGCCTTCTCGTCGGAGGTCTCGCGGCACTCGTGCTCTTGCCGACCAGCTGGCGCCAGATCGGCACATGGTCCGACACGCCTTCGGTATTCGAACGCGCGCTCGAAATCACGGATTCGAACTTCATCGCTCACACGAACCTGGGTGAGGCCTTGCAGAAGCAAGGCCAGCTAGGCGCGGCCGTGGAGCAGTACGGCCAGGCCCTCGAGATCCGCCCGAACCTGTATCAGGTGCGCACCAACCTGGCCGAGATCCACCTCGGCCAGGGAAGACTGCGGGAGGCGCTGCGAGAGCTGGATCTCGCACTGCGCTACGACCCGAAGTACGTTCGGGCCCTGTGGAACAAGGCCCTTGCGCTCGCGAACCTCGGCCAGGATCGGCCCTCCCTCGAGGTGCTGCAGTTCTGTCTCGAGGTCGCACCGAACGAGCACTACGCCAGAAATCAACTGGCCTGGATCCTCTCCACGTCGCGCTTCGCGGACCTCCGCGATCCTGAGCGGGCCTATCAGCAGGCGAGTCTCGTCTGTCGGGCGACGGGAAACCAAAACCCGACCTTCCTCGAGACCATGGCCGCCGCGGCCGCGGCTCTGGGCCGCTTCGACGAGGCGACGGAGCTCCAGGACCGCGCCATGCGCATGCATGAGGGGCCAGCGCGCCGGGCGGCTCGCGTCAGGCTCGACCGCTACCGCCAGGAAAAAACCATCGTCCAGGGGGCGAAGTGATGCGCCTTGCCTTCGCGGCCATGTCACTGCTGCTCGTCAGCGCGTGTTCACCGGCGACGCGACGCCCGAACATCGTCTTGATCACGCTCGACACGACGCGCGCCGATCATCTGAGTTGTTACGGCCATGACCGCCCGACCACGCCCAACCTGGACCGGCTCGCAGAGGAAGGCGAGCGCTACACCCGGGCCTACAGCGTGACCAGCTGGACGTTGCCGGCGCACGCTTCCATCTTCACGGGCAAGTTTCCAAGCGCCCATGGAGCCAAACACGACCCCGAGGGCATGTTGCGGCTCTCCCAGGGGATCGAGGGCGACTTCGATTCGTTCCGGGCCCAGCCCATCGCCGACGGAGAGGTGACGCTGGCCTCGATCCTCGCCAGCGTCGGATACACGACCTGCGGTATCGCCGGCGGGCCGTGGATGAAGCGCGTGTTTCGTCTCGACCGTGGCTTTCAGGAGTACGACGACGAGGGCATCGACAGCGTCAACGGTCGTCCAGCCGCGGATATCACCCGGGTCGCCATGGCCTTCCTCGAGCGCCAGGCCGAGAAGCCGTTCTTCCTGTTCCTTAACTACTTCGATCCCCACGGCCCCTACCTGCCCGAGCCACGCTACCTGCAGCTGGTCAAGCAGCCCGAGGACGATCCGGCACGCATGAACCGCTTCGAGAAGGAGCAGCTCGCCTACGATGCCGAGATCCGCTACATGGACGAGCACATCGGTGCCCTGCTCGATGACCTGCGCCAGAGGGGCCTGTACGAGAACACGTGGATCATCGTCCTGTCGGACCACGGCGAGCTCATGGGGGATGCAACTCTGGGCGGTGGACCGCGCACGGGCCATGGCCATTCCCTGAGCGAGGCCGAGATCCATATTCCCCTGATCGTCAAGCGCCCCGGAAGTCACGCGGCAAAGCGCCCACCCGGCGGCACGATCGACGCTCGCGTCCAGCAAACCGACGTGCTCCCGACCCTGCTCGAGGCCCTCGGACTGCCCGTGCCGGAAGGTGTCCAGGGGCGGCCGTTCGACGCTCCGGAACGCCCCGACACCTACGCCGAGGTCTACCCGCTGCACACGCGCACTCCGTTCGATTGGCGCGCGGTCGGCGCCTGGCGTGTCCTGTTCGAGGACGATTACAAGTATGGCTGGAACAGCGAGTCCAGGGACTTCCTGGTGGACCTCGGGACCGATCCCGGCGAGTACGTCAATATCGGCCCAACCGACCCGATTCGGGTACGGCGGATCCAAAGACGCATGCGGCGCCTGTTACGATCGTTGCCTGCACCCGGGAAGGTAACCGAAGCGGTCGAGGTCGATGCCGGCACCCTGGAGTCATTGCAGACGCTTGGATACACGGGCGAAGAAGAATGAACGGAATGAGTGACGCTACGAACGAGCCGCAGGACGACGCGCCGCTCGGGATCTGGTCGCGGGTGCGGGTCGTCCTCGGGCCGAACCACACCTGCCTGGAAGATTGGGATCTTTCGCGTAGCTCGATGGAGAATGACAAGTACTTCCGCACGGCGCAGAATTACCTCCTGCAGCAGCCATGAGCGCCGCAACTGGCGTCAACGATCCGGAGCCGAAGCAATCGAAGGGATTCGTTTGGCTCGCTGGAATCGCGCTGGTGTTGGGCACCTATTTCCTCTTCGCACCGACGACCGAGTTCGACTTCATCGACTACGACGACATCGACTACGTCGTCGCCAACCCCCACGTCAATGGAGGCTGGGACCCGGGTGAGGTTGTCTGGGTGTGGACCCACTCCCATGCCTCGAACTGGCATCCGCTGACGTGGATGTCCCACATGCTGGATGTCGAGCTCTTCGGGCTCGAAGCCGCGGGACACCACCGGGTGAACGTGCTGTTGCATGCCCTGAATGCGGTCCTTCTCTTCGCTCTGCTCTTGCGAGCCACGGGGCAGCGCACGGCGGCGCTTCTCGTCGCGGCCTTCTTCGCACTGCATCCCTTGCGCGTGGAATCGGTGGCCTGGATCGCCGAGCGCAAGGATCTGTTGTCGGGGTTCTTCTGGTTCGTGACGCTCTACGCCTATCAGCGTTATTCCGAACGCCCCGACCTCCGCCGCATGCTTCAGGTCGTTTTGGCCTTCGCCCTGGGACTGGCCTCCAAGCCGATGGTCGTGACGCTACCGCTGGTGCTCATGCTGTGGGATGTCTGGCCGGGGAGACGAACGCCCCTCGATGTCAGGCTTTGCAAGCTGCGCGAGAAGCTACCGCTCTTTCTTCTCGCCCTTGTTCTCGCGCTTGCCACGCTGACCGTTCAAACGACGAGCGGCGCCACGAACCGCTTCGAGGACATCTCCATCGTCGAACGCGTCGTCAATGGCATGGCGGCGTACGGTGCCTATCTCTATCAGAGCTTTGTTCCCACGCACCTGGCCGTATTCTATCCCCACGCCGTGGCGACGAGCGACGCGCCCTTCGCCGCCCTCGCACTGCCTGCAGCCCTCTCGTTCCTGACGTACGGTTTGTGGTTCGCGATCGGGTGGAAGCTACGGGAGAAGGCACCGGCGGTTCTCATCGGGTTCGCCTGGATGGTGATCACGGCCCTGCCCATCATCGGGATCATCCAGGTCGGCTCGCAGGCACACGCGGACCGTTACACCTACTTGCCGACGATCGGAATCGGCATCGCGCTGGTCTATGGGGCTGCCTACTGGCTCGAGAGTCACATCCCGCTACGCAAGCCGATCGGAATCGCCGCGGGTGTGGCGCTGCTACCTCTTGGCTATCTCACGCTACGCCAGATCGAGCACTGGCGCGACACGGATGCGCTTTTCGAGCACGCCCTCGAGGTGACCGAGAACAACTACACGGCCCACGCCGTTCTGGGTCAGCAGCACCAGGCACGTAACGACAATGCGGCGGCCAAGAAACACTTCCAGGCGGCCCTGAGGATCCACCCGAACTTCGGCGAGGCGTTGAGCAACCTGGGCTTGTGCCACCTGGCCGAGGGCAACTATCCGCGCGCAAGAGCACTCTTCGAGCGTGCCCTCGTCGTGCGGCCGAACGATCACCTGGCCCTCTTGAATCGCGGCGTCCTGGAACTTCTCGAAGGTGACAACGCCGCAGCCGAAGAGGACTTTCAGCGGGTCCTGACCCTATCGCCGCGCGAGCCGGATGCGCTGTTCAATCTGGGGTACCTGGAACAGGCGCGCAATGACTTCGACATGGCCGAGGTGTACTACCTGAAAACCCTGGAGCAGCTCCCCGACCATGGCGATGCCCTGAACAATCTGGGCGAACTCCGCCTGCGCATGCGCTCCTATCCGGAGGCCATCGAAATGTTCCTGCGCCTCAGCCATCTGGAGCCGGACGACCCGGCCGTGCACTTCAACCTCGGCAAGGCCTATCAAGCCGCGGGCCAGCTCGAAGCTGCGCGGCGCGCGTTCGAGGAGGCCCTGTCGCGGGATCCCCAGTTCGCGCCGGCCCGCCAAGCTTTGGAGCAGATGTGAGGCCTCGAGCTTGAAAGCTGCGCTTTCGGTGCGAAACCTGCTGCCGACCGGGATACTGACGCTCCTGGCGCTTCTGCTCTATGCTCCGACGGCCAACCACGGCTTCGTCTATGACGACGAGGAGTACGTCATCGAGAATCCGCTGCTGGACGAAGCGTCCGGCATTGAAGCCATCCAGCGCAGCCTTGTGGAGGCGCACTCGGCGAACTGGCATCCCTTGACGTGGTGGACGCACATGCTGGATCGCGCCTGGTTCGGGCTGGAACCGGCGGGGCACCATCTCGTGAACGTTGCCTGGTTCACGGCCACGGTCCTGCTCCTGTACCGCGCCCTGTTCGAGCTGACCGGAAAACGCGGCGCCAGCTTCTTCTGTGCCCTCTTCTTTTGCGTCCACCCCCTGCGTGTCGAATCGGTGGCGTGGGTATCGGAGCGCAAGGATGTCGTCTCCGGCTTCTTCTTCACCCTGACGTTGCTCCTCTACGGTCGCTACGCCCGGAAGCGCGGCGCATTGCGATATGCGGCGCTATGCGTCGCACTTCTGCTCGGGCTCCTGTCGAAGCCGATGCTGGTCACGCTACCCTGCGTGCTGTTGCTGCTGGATCTGTGGCCACTGGCACCCGACAAAGACAAGAAGCCGCGGCGTCTCGTCGTGGAGAAGCTGCCGCTCTTCGCACTCGCCGCCATCGGGAGCGTGTTGACGGTTTGGGCACAGAGCAAGTTCGGCGCGTTGTCATCGGTCGAGACGATGTCCATCGGGATTCGCGTCGTCAACGCGCTGGATGCCTACGGCTTCTACATCTGGAAAACCCTGCTGCCGACCGGACTCGCCGTCATCTATCCGCACCCCGGGCTCGTCGAGAGCGATCCCATGGCCGCCATCGGCCTGCGCGCGGCTCTGTGGACGGTGTTCTTGGTCGCGATCAGCATCGTTGTCCTGCGCCAGCGCCGGAAACGGCCCTACCTGTTGGTCGGGTGGTCGTGGTACCTCGGGATGCTCGTGCCGGTCATCGGTTTCGTGACCGTCGGCGCCCAGGCCTACGCCGATCGCTACGCGTACCTGCCCACGATCGGGTTGTATCTCATGCTGGTCTTCGCCCTGGCCGAAGCCCTGGAGAAGCGCCCCTCCTTTCGCCGCCCCATCGTCGCCGCGGGAGCGTTGTTCGCCATGGCCTGCGCTGGCTTGACCTGGAGGCAAGTCGCCGTGTGGCGTTCACCGCAGACACTCTATGAACACGCCATCGCGTTGCGGGCTCACAACTACGTGGCCCACAACAACCTGGGCAAGGTCTTCTTGGAAGAGGAGCGCTACGAGGAAGCGCGGTCCAACCTACTCGCGGCCCAGGAGATCCGGCCGAACTTCCTCTTTCCCCAGCTGAACCTGGCCCAGCTCTCACGCGAAACTGGCTCGCTGGCAGAGGCTCGCCGGCATATCGATCGCGCCATTGCGATCGATGGCGAGTGCTTCGAGGCGCATGCCTACAAGGCCCTGATCCTGCGCGACCTCAAGGACCTCGAGGGAGCCTTGCAGGCCATCGACCGGGCCCTGGCGCTGCAGCCGAACGAGCTCGAGCAGAGCTTCAACCGGGCCATCATCCTGACCCGCATAAAGCGCTTCGGAGAGGCCCAACGCCAGTACGAGGCCCTCATCGCGAGCACGCCCTCGTTCCTCGATGCCCACATCAACCTGGGCAACCTGTTCCTTCGCGTGGGAGATAGAACGAGCGCCGTCGCGCGCTTTCAGGCGGCGCTCCGGATCGCACCGGCTTCGCCCCAGGCCCAGGCCGGGCTCGGTCTCGCCTTGCTGCAAACGGGACGCACGTCCGAGGCCCTGGACCACTTGCGGGAGGCTCTGCGCATCGAACCGGCCCTCTTCGAAGTCGCCCAACGACTGGCGTGGGTCCTCGTGACCCATGCCGACGATGCGCTGCGCGCTCCGCGCGAGGCCATGCAGCTGATCGAGCGCTGCCTGCGCGTCGCCGGGGAAGGCCAACCGCTCTTGCTGGAAACCCTGGCGGCGGCACATGCGGCGGGCGGTGACTTTGCGCAGGCGATCGCTGCCCAAACCCGAGCCCTGGCCGGAATGACTGGCAAGCGCCGTCAAGTCGCCGAAGGTAGACTCGAGAGCTATCGGCGCAACGAGCCACTGCGCCTACGCGAGGCGGCTAGGAATCGCTAGAGACGTTCTCGGGTCGCAACGGGATCTGCACTTCCTGCGGCCGGAACAGATCGTGTTGCATTCCGAGCTTGTGCGAGTACCACTGCACGAAGGTGCGCAGCGTGTGCAACGCATAGGTCGTCGAACGACGGAAGTTGATCGAACTGGCTTCCTCGAAGTAGCGCACAGGGACCGGGACGTCGCCCAGCCTGAATCCGAAGTGCACGCACTGCACGAGGAACTGCGAGTCGAACACGAAGTCGTCGGAGTTGCGTTCGTACGGAAGCGTCTCGAGGACGCGTCGGTTGTAAGCACGGAAACCCGAGTGCCACTCGCCCAGATTCTGGCCGGAGAGCAGATTCTCGATCATCGTCAGCCCGCGGTTGGCGAAGTACTTGGCCGGAGGCATCCCGCCCGCGAGCGCTTCGCCTCGCGTACGAATGCGGTTGCCCAAGACGACGTCACAGATGTCGTTCTGCAGGATGTTGATTGCGGCGGGAATCGTCCGTGCGTCGTATTGATAATCGGGGTGGATCATCACGACGTATTCGGCTCCATGCTCGAGGGCGTGTTTGTAGCACGTCTTCTGGTTGCCGCCGTAGCCACGATTGTTGTTGTGCTGGACGACCGCCAAACCGAGCCCGCGTGCGACCTCGACCGTGTTGTCTGTGCTGTTGTCATCAACGACGATCACCTCGTCGTAGTGACCTTTGGGGAGATCATCGACCGTGCGCTCGAGCGTGGTCGCGGCGTTGTACGCCGGCATGACCACGATCGTCCGGGAGTTGTGGGAACTAGCCATTTCCTGAAGGTTACCCGCGAAAGAGCCTACGTGCTCCCACTGCCAGGTCTTCACCCGCCTCGCGGGACAAAACTTCCCAGGCAGCGCTGCGAACGTCCCCCTGGAGGGCCCAGCGAGCCGCGAACCAGACGGGCCCGAGGTCCGCGCCGCTCGGCCAGTGGGAGAGAGCCATCCGAGCCAGGAGGGGGTTTCTCGTCTGACGCACGCAGGCCGCCAAAAGTTCCCGGGAGCTCGGATCGCCATCCTCCGCCAGGGCGCGCACCAGATGGTCCTGTGCGGCTCCGTCTCGGAATCCGTCCCAGAGAATGCGCTCGACCTGATCCCGCGCCTGGCGTGTGTGGAGCTGGACGAGCTCGAGCGCTTCGGTGCGGCCCGAGGCCCCAGAAAGGGCCGCCTCGACGGCTTCGAAGGACGGCGTGGCCACGGGAGCGGCCGGCATCTCCATGTCGGAGAGCGCCGCCAGACTGGTCGGCTCGAGCACCTCGCTCCCGGGGGCCAGGAAGTGCAAACCCTCGGCATCCTCGCCCGGCGCCTCGCCAGTCAGCTCCTCGAACCAGGTGTCGAATTCCGCGGCCGCCGCGATGTGCTCGCCACAGGTCACCGAACCCCAGTCCGGCGCCACGATGCGCCGACCGTCACGGCGGCGGTCGTAGTACGTGCGTCGGACCTTGTCGCAAATCAAGACAACGGCACCCCTCGTGGCTTCGGCGAAGGTGCTTTCTCGCACGGCGATGTCGTAGAAGGGAACCCCCAGACCGAGTCCCGCTCCACGGTAGTAGATGACGAGCGGACGCAGCTCTGCCTTGGCGACCGCGCGCGCTTCCGCAAGCGAGCTCGCCCACGGAACCTGCGCCGGCGCGATGGGCGAACGCGGGGCCGAGACCTGGCTGATCGAGTCGCGTTCGGCCACGGTCTCGCCGTTGCCGTCGATCGACGCCAGGTAGTCCTCGAGTCCCGAGCGATCTCCACCGTCGGCTTTCATGGCCGCGACGAAGTATGGGCGCGCATCCGCGGGCTTCTCGAGCACGTGATAGTAGAGGTAACCCAGGTTCTGGTAAGCATCCCCCACCGCCATTGCGATCGGGAAGCGCTCGGACTCCTCGGGATTCACGCCGAGCTCGAGCAGCTGGGCTTCGCCCTTGGCTACCGATTCGTGGAGCATCTGCTCCGCCAGCTCGAGCTCGTCACGAACATGGTAGACCTGGATCAGCGCGGCATCGTTCACGACGCGCACATCCTCGGGTATCCGTTCCGCGGCACGTCGATAGGCCTCCCAGGACTCGCGATACACCGAGAGTGCCGCGGCCTTCTGGTCCTCGAATTCCGGGTACGCACCGCCTTCGATCTGGGTCGCGTATTCGCGCAGCAGAAAGCCCAGGTTGTTCCACCACTCGCCCTCGTCCGGCGCGACCTCGACCACGAGTTTCGTGTCCTCGGCGGCGCTGCGAAAGTCGTTTTGCTGAACGGCACGGACACCGAGGGCGGACAGCGCCTGCAGAGCGGTGCGGCCTAGACCATCGCGTTCGTGGCGGCGTTCTGGCGCTTCCGCGAGGAGCGCCAGGAGCCGCTCGCGGGCCAAGTCGTCCTCCCGCGCATCGATCGCGCACCAGGCCTTGCCCACGGCGGCCTGATGGCGAATCTGATCGGACGTGTAGGCAAAGTCCGCATTGAGTGTCGCAGCTACCTCCATCCAGCGCGCCGTCTGGTCGTAGGCGGCCAAGGCATCCTGATGACGACGCTCACGCAAAGACAGATCGCCGATCAAGCGCGCGACGTAGCCGGTGTACCAGGCGAGCGTGGCGTTCATCCCGGACGCACCGAGTTCGTCGTAGACTGCCCCGAGTCTCTCCTCGATGCCTTGGCGTAGGTGGAGGTCGATGTAGGTGCGATGCAATGCGCTGTCCTCGGGATGGTCGCGCAGAGCTTCGAGGTAGGTCGCTGCGGCTCGATCGGGATGTCCGAGCCAGTCCAGGAATTCGCCTTCGATTCGTCCGAGCTCGGTGTCCTCGGGGGCCACGCGTCGTGCCCCGGCGATGGCCTTCAACGTGCTACTGGCCTGCACGAGGCGCTCTTCCAGTTCGAGCTCCGAAGCGTTCTGGAAAGCCCGAATGCGACAGCGAAGTGCCAGGGCAAGCATCGCGCGAGGTGCTTCGCCCAGCTCGAGGGTGGCCGTGCCGACGGCCCGCAGTGCAAGGGCGGCTGCGTCGTCGTACTCGCCCAGGCGCGTGCGTATGTCGACCGCCCCGCGGACGCTCTCCAGGCTGTAGGGCTCGAGGGTAAGGGCGCGATCCCACGCGTCGCGCGCGTCGATCATCGCAAGCCAGGTAACGCCGCCTTCGAGAACGAGCCGCTCCAGTGCACGCGCATGGCCCCGATGGGCGGCGGCGTCGTCGGGGTTCTCGTCCAGGTGATTCTCGATCGTGAGCACGGCCCCATCGAAGTCCGCCTGCGCCTGGAACGCCTCGGCCGAGAGCTGCCAGGCAGGCGTCTCCGTGGCGATGGCTGCGCTCGCAGCCGGCTCATCTTCCGATTCCTCCTGCTTGCCTTGGTCCTCTTGGGCCGCGAGCCCGACAGGGGCCCCTGCCCAGAAAAGGAGGGCGGCGAGGAAGGGCGGGACAGAGCGGTGGCGGTAGGCGGACATCATGGAAACGCGGGGGCCCGGGAGTGGAAGTCGTGATCATAGCAGCCACATTGGGAGCTTCTTTCCGACTCCGCAGCCCTCCCCCTAATATTCGCACTAGCCCTGATCCACAGAACTCTAAGGAATCTTAGGAATTAGCATTCATTCGATGTTGCTTTTCGGCAATTGCCCTACAATCTGGACTCTAAGGGTCTGCACAACACGTTTCACCGAGGATCGTACCCACCATGCTGGGGGAACAAAGGATCAGCGTTTACCTCATCGACGACCAGTCGATGATTCGAGGAGCACTACGGTGCTTGCTCGTTCAAATCGGGCCAATCAACGTCGTCGGCGACGCCGGCTCGGCCCGCGAAGCCATTCTGGACATCGAGCGGCAACAGCCGCAGGTCGTTCTTCTGGACATCACGATGCCCGGGCTCTCCGGTCTCGATGCGATTCCCCTCATCAAGAAAGTCTCGCCCGATTCACAGGTGCTCATCCTGAGCCACCACGAGGGCTCCTCGATCATCGAGCGAGCGCTGTCGCAGGGGGCCGCTGGGTACCTATCCAAGGAATCGGAGCCCAGCGAACTGGTCCTCGCGATCACGTCGGTACAGTCCGGAAACTCGTACCTGTCTCCGCGCGTCGCGAAGAACTTCCTCCACCGTCGGGAGGATCGGGATGCGGTCGAAGCCGGGGGCACGATCAAAGCTCTGACTCCCCGAGAGCGTCAGGTCTTCCAGCTCCTCGCAATCGGTAGGAGCAACAAAGCGGTCGCCAGCGAGCTCGGGATCAGCCTCGGGACCGCAAAAAAGCACCGCGAGAACCTGAAGCGGAAGCTTCAGTGCCCTTCGACGACCGACTTGGTCCGTCTGGCCATTCGTGAAGGCCTGTTGCAGGTCTGATCAGAGACCACAGAAGCCCTTCAAGCACGTTGTGAGCCGTTAGGGTGTCGAGGAAGGCCCGCAGTCGGGTCCCGAAGTCTCCGGGCAGCTGGCGCGTCTGGACGCCGTTGTGTGCCAGGACGATCAATGCGGAGAGCTCGCTATCCAGCTCGTGATGGGCCTCCACGAGCTTTTCGACGTGATCGCAGAAGCCACCGTCCAGCAGCCCGCGGAGGTAGGGAAAAGGCACGCTCTCCTCCCACCGTAGCTGCTCGAGGAGATCGGTCTGGAACGCCTCCAAGAACGAGGCGGCGTAGCTGGGCAGGCTCTCGAAGGCATTATCCTGTGAGCGCAACCACTGCACCGCGGTCGCGAGGGCACGTCGGCGCTCTGTCCATAGGTCGAGTTCTAGCAAGGGGACTCCCCGTTCCAGGGGGGAGTTATGGCACGGGTCTCGGTGGTCGCTGAGCATGATGTTGGGATGGCTCTTTGCAGATGGCTCGTTACAGAAGGGCTGCCCCATAGGTCGTTACAGAAGGGCTGCCCCATGTAGGTGGGGAATTCGGTGGGAACCGAGGGTGGGGCTGGACTTCCGCGCAAATGCCAGGCCAGGTGGAAAATCATGCTCACTGCGTAGAGCGCGAGACACGTGATCCGCCTTCGCGGCGCCTTGCCGGGCCCCCTACGCACATGGGCTATCACCGTCTTCGTCCATGATGTGGACTCGAAGCTATGGATTCGGACTCAAGTCCCGGACGACCGGTTCGCGAAAGACGATGACGTCGCCCATGTCCCCCACCCCTTCCAGCGCGAGCTATCGCCCGCAACTCGATGGCCTGCGCACGGTCGCCGTGTTCCTCGTGATGGCCCACCACTGGCTCCCGAAGAACATCACGCGCGGCATTCACTGGGGTGGCATCGGGGTCGATCTGTTCTTCTGCCTCAGCGGCTTTCTCATCACCGGCATTCTCCTGAACTGCCGTGGATACATCGCTTCGGGACAACAGGGGATCGGCTACACAGTGCGCCAGTTTTCGATGCGCCGGCTGGTACGCATCTTCCCCCTCTACTACCTGGTGCTCGCCCTGACGCTGCCGTTCCTGGAAGTCGGCGGCGGCACGCAAGCCTCGCTCTGGACGTATACGTACAACGTCTACGGTGGGCTCAGCGGAAACCTGAACGGAGCGATCTCGCACTTCTGGTCACTGGCGGTCGAAGAGCAGTTCTACCTGCTGTGGCCCTGGATCGTCCTCGCCACGCCGACACGCCTGCTCCCCCATGCCTTGCTGCTTACGACCGCAGTGGGTCCGCTGACGCGCTTTGGATTGCTGCTGAGCGACGTACCTGTCGAAGCCGTGCGCACCCTGACACCGGCCTGCTTCGACACCCTCGGGCTCGGGTCGCTCCTGGCCTGGATGGTTCATCACCACGGACTGGAAGCCGTGGCCCGCGGGCGCATGGCCAAGGGGCTCTTGGCGCTGGGGCTGCCGCTGGCTCTCGCCGGCGCATGGCTGCAGCTGGGACGGCGCCCCGTGGCCGAGCTGGAGACCTGGCGGGTCATGATCACCTCGACCCGCGCGCCCTTGCTGGCGTGGTTCGTACTCCGCGGAGCCCTCGGTTTCGGTGGAGTCGCAGGCCGCTTCTTGAGCTCGGGCCCGATGGTCTATCTGGGACGCATCAGCTACGGGCTGTACGTCTATCACGCCTTCGCCCTGTTCCTACCCGGCAAGTCCCTGCACCCGTTGCTGCGTTTCTGTTTCTGGGGTGCAGCCAGCGTGGCGATGGCCAGCTTGTCCTGGCATCTGTTCGAATCGCGCGTGAACGTGTTGAAGGATCGCTTTCCGTATCGGAAGCGGAGCGCGGATGGGGAGTCTCCGCCTTCGCAACTGGCTGCCTGAGTCACTCAGGCAGCCCGCCGCGCATCCTCCGAGGCAACACTCCCGGGTTCGAGCACCCCTCCTGGAAAGAAGCGGCGAGCGATGCGGCGCTCGAAGAACACGTGCAGGACGACCCCGATCCCGCATGTCATCGCTCCCAGTGCCAACACCCCAAAGGGCAGCACCGGCAACGCCATCATCTTGCGTAGAACCGGCGGCGTGAAAGCGTGCGCGAGATAGATGCCGGACGTTGCGCTCGCCAGCAAACGCACGAACGCCCCGGAGAAGATCCCACCGAACAGCCCTGGGCCCTCCCTCGCACCGAGCACGAGCACGGTGAACAGAAGCGGGACCTTGGTCGTGATGACGAAGGTCTCCCACAGGGCACGTTCCCCGCCATGTCGATCGTACTGCAAGACCATGCCCCACACGATCCACGGCACCCCGGCAGCCAAGAGCCCAAGGCTCCAGCGACTTCCCGCGACCCTCGGTACTCCATGGCGCAGGATCAAGAGACTCGCGAGCGCTCCGGATCCCAGGGCATCGAGCGAGGTCACGCCGGCACAGCGCAAGACGACCGGAGGGCTCCCGGACGCCGCCAGCACCATGCGGGTCGCGATCCCGAGTCCAATCAGCCCCGCCACCGCGGGCAAGAGGGCCGGGCGCGACAGGTACACCACGCTCGGAATCCAGAGCACGCAGAACCAAAAGGCGATCGAGGGAGCCCACATATGGGCCAGGGTGCCGGTCAGCTCGCCCTTCATCGCGGCAAGGAAGTGATAGCTGAAGGTCCACAGCGCGAGATGGGTCTCGTTCGTTGCTTCTGAGGCGAAGAAGATCGCGACGAGGAAGGCGAAGTAGATCGGCAGTGTCCTGGACGCGAGACGGGCGTAGATCGCCCGCAAGGCCTGTCCGGGCGAGCACCCCGCGGACACCAGGGCGTCGCGCGCCTGCACGGCGAACCACGTCGTCGAGAAGCCGACGAGGCCGAAGAGTAGCTCGGCTCCGTACGCCCCACGGAGCACGCCGTGGGTCAGGGTTGGGGGAAGCCAATGATGGGCGCAGACGATGGCCAAGCCGGCCACCCACAGGCCGGCCAGGTGAGAACATTGAAAATCCCCCCAGCCGATCCTACGTCGGGGTTGCTCATGCATCGTTCCCTAGATATCGGCTCTGGCGCAAGAAAGCCTGATTCCGAGCTGGAAAACACAAGTCACTCGCCGAGACAACCGCCTTCCGGGGTGGAAGTGGGTGTCTGCTCCACCCCAGTTAGCCCAGTCGAGACCAGTTAGCCCAGTCGAGACCAGTTAGCCCAGTCGAAACCAGTTAGCCCAGTCGAGACCAAATAGCCCAGTCGAGACCAAATGCATACGCAGTATAGCCCACTATCACATCCCTAGGCATTAGCGAGAATGATGTCCTCAAGGGAGGTGCGAGTCGGTATGCCCCTCCCAGCCACCACTAGGAAGTCCTTACGCGTTGTCTCGTCTCTCCATCCGCGTCGTCGCGTTTCCCTAAGATTGATCGACACAACCCCCGGTACACCATGCTCAAGCCGCCCGCAATCCGATTCGGCCGCCCCCTCGCAACCTTCTTCGCCCTACTGTGTACGTCCATTGGCCTGGTCGGCATACCTGTCGTTTTAGCCACCGGTGACGGGGGCGACGACCCTCTCGGCAACCTACCTTCGGCGCACTCTGGCGCCTTCGAAGGAGGCACGACCGGTACGCACGACGACGCCCATGAGGAGGCCATCCCCGAGCCGCTTCTCGCGGGCGGTGAGATCCCCACCGGTGGCGCTGCGAGCCCCTTGTTCGGAGCCCAGCCGTTCACGCAGAAGATGATGCGCTTCGAGGAGTTCGGCACCGGACCGATGCAGAATTCCCACTCCCCGGGCGAAGCCCTCCCCATGCCGCCCGTCGCGGAGGCGGTACCGAACGGAACGCTGCTCGAGTCTTTCTTGAGGCAAGCGATGTTCCCGGAGCCCACCCGCATGTGTAACGATCTCTTTGAGAATCCGTGGAAGCAGCGCATCGAGGAGTTCCTTGGTCGGCCCCTCGATACCGCCCCGGCCGAAGGCCGTCCGGCCGGAGAAATGTGGGCCCACCAGCGCTGGGACGAGTTCCCGCCGCAGGTTTGCTTCACGACGGCCCAGTCCGGTGCGCGCCCCAATCTTGGTGGGTTAGACTCGCGTCAGCTCCACGGCTACACGCTGGGTGAGTTCGGACCGGGAGGTCTGTACCACCAGACGGTCAATGGGATCGAGTACGCCGGAACGACCACAGGGATGCCCGTCAAGTTCCACCCGAACATGCCCGAGCAGCACCCCCTCGCACTGTGGACCTTCGACGGCACTCTCCCGCCGAAGCTGCTCATGGCACGCTACGGCGAATCGATCCTGATGCGCCACTACAACGCCCTCCCGATCTCGCCTTCGGCCAACATGGGCTTCGGTCTGCACACGATCAGCACCCACGAGCACAACGGACATAACCCGGCGGAAAGTGACGGCTACACCAACGCATTCTTCTTCCCCGGCCAGTACTACGACTACCGCTGGCCGATGATCCTCGCCGGGCACGATACGATCAACTCGGACGCCACGGATCCGCGCGCCGGCATGCCCGATGGCAACGGGGGGATCATCAACATCCCCGGCGACTGGCGTGAGACCATGAGCACGCACTGGTTCCACGACCACATGCTCGATTTCACGGCCCAGAACGTCTACAAGGGTAACGCCGCGATGATGAACTACTACAGTTCGCTCGATCGCGGGAACGAGGGTCTCGACGACGGTGTCAACCTGCGCCTGCCGAGCGGTACCGCCCGCGACTGGGGCAACCGTGACTACGACGTCAACCTCGTGATCGCGGACAAGGCCTGGATGTCCGACGGGCAGCTCTGGTTCAACATCTTCAACGTCGACGGCTTCCTGGGCGACCAGCTCCTGACGAACTGGCAGTTCAAGCCCTACCTCGACGTTCGCGCCCGGCGTTACCGCTTCCGTATCCTCAACGGTTCCGTCTCCCGTTACCTCAAGCTCGTCCTCGTCGATCAGAACGGCGCCCGGGTTCCCTTCCACATGGTGTGCAACGACGGCAACATCATGGAACACACCGTGGCCTTCGATGGCACGCTGGGGACAGAAATCGGCGAGCTGCCGACCCTAGCGATCGCCGAGCGCTACGACATCATCGTCGACTTCTCCAACTTCCAGCCCGGTGACAAGCTGCACTTCGTCAACGTACTCGAGCACAGAGACGGTAAGGGGCCCGAGGAAGCCATCCCCCTGGAGGATGTGTTGTCCGGCGACTACAACCCGGTCGTCGACGCCGGCCTCTGGACCGACGGGGATCCCTGCGTGGGCAAGTTCCTCGAGTTCCGGGTCCATGCATACGATGGTGTCGATCTCAGCATGAACCCCGCTGATTTCGAATCGGGCAAGCAGACACTGATCCCGCTGAACCGTCCGACCCAGGAAGAGCTGGACTCCGCGATTCGGCGCGAATTCGTCTTCGGACGCTCCCAGGGAACCGATTCGGCTCCCTGGACGATCAAGACTGACGGCGGCGTGGGTTTCACAATGGACCCGCGGCGGCTCTCGGCCTCGCCTAGCCTGCAAGAGAATGCGCAAGGTCTCGGCAAGGTCGAGATCTGGCGGCTGGAATCCGGCGGCGGCTGGAGCCACCCCGTGCACGTGCACTTCGAGGAAGGCCAGATCCTCTCCCGCGGTGGTAATCCGCCGCCCGAATGGGAGAAATGGGCGCGCAAGGACGTGTATCGCATCGGCCGCATGGACGACAGTACACAAGAAGTCGTTTTTGCCATTCGTTTCCGCGAGTTCGCAGGCACCTACATGGAGCACTGCCACAACACCCAGCATGAGGATCACGCCATGCTCCTGCGCTGGGATATCGAGCGCCCCGGACAGGTAACGATGCTGCCTACTCCGCTTCCCACCTGGGAAGGCGTGGAATACGTCGATTCGCTCGCGTTGCCCACCTTCCGCTCCGGAGCAGGCACGGCCATGGCCGATGGTCCGGGCATCTTCTCGCTACAGATCACCCCTGGAACCGCAGGCAATCCGAACGCGATTCTGTGCAACGGCCTGACCGACGGGGACAGAACGGCCTTTCTCTTCGGGTTCGACCCTGGCCCCCTCGATGTCGCGATCGGGCCCTGCCCCGCAGGGCTCACCCTGGGCCTCCTCGATCCCAACTTCCTGGGTCTCGCCGAGGCCTCCGGCTCGACAAGCAGCTTTAGCGTCGACGTGCCGGCCGAGTTCGCCAGCATGACGGTACACATGCAGGCGATCAACCTCGAGAACTGCAGGGTGACCAACGTCTTCACTCACACCTTTGAGTGAGACTAGGGTGTCCCCGACACAACGACGAAAGTCATTAGACGAAAGTCATAAGACGAAAGTCATTAGATGAAGATCTCTGGCGATACCATGCGAACGTCCCCCCTCTTCTCCCCGCTCATTGGCGCACTCCTCTGTGCTTTCCTCCTGCCGGTCGCGGCGCAGGAGGTGAACACCTCGGCCGGAGCTCGTTGGGGCGCCAACTACTTCCCTAACGTGCCTCTCACGACACATGAGGGGGAGGAGGTGCGCTTCTTCGACGACCTCATCAAGGACAAGGTCGTGGTGATCAATTTCATCTACACCACCTGCCCCGACGCCTGTCCGCTGGAAACGGCCCGCTTGCTGGAGGTGGCTGGCATCCTCGGGGATCGCGTGGGACGGGACGTGTTTCTGTACTCCATCTCGATCGATCCCGAGGTAGACACGCCCGAGGTTCTGGCTCAGTACGCAAAGAACTACCAGACCGGACCGGGTTGGACCTTCCTGACCGGCAAGGAAGAGGACGTAACGCGGCTGCGCGTCAAGCTGGGCCTCTACATGGATGACATCCAGGCGGAGGACTCCAACGACCACAACCTCTCGTTGATCATCGGCAATCAGGCCACCGGACGCTGGATGAAGCGTTCTCCCTTCGAGAACGCCTATGTGCTCGCCAACCAAGTCGGCGACTGGCTGCACAACTGGAAGAGCGCTCGCGAGTCGGATCGCTCCTACGAGGACGCCCCCGAATTACGCGAGATCTCCAAGGGCGAGGGGCTCTTCCGCACGCGCTGCAGCGTCTGCCACACGATCGGCCCCGGCGACGGTATCTTCCGGGCCGGCCCGAACCTGCTCGGTGTCACGCAGAAACGCGAGGCTGAATGGCTCGATCGATGGCTGGCGGCACCCAGCGAGATGCTCGCCTCCGGTGATCCCACGGCCCTGGAGCTTTTCCGTGCTTACAACGAGGTGTCGATGCCCGATCTCAAGTTGAACAAGCTCGAGCGCAACTACCTCCTGGAGTACATCGCCACCGAATCCCGCAGGGTCGAGCAGACCTTCAAGGCGGAAGCCATCGAGCCTCCGGTCAACGAAGACGCTCCCAGCTGCTGTCAGAAGAACGAAGGCCCTGTCATCGAGGATTCCGACGAGCCCGTCAGCGACGGTGTGGACGAAACCACGGGCGTGGAGGGTGTTCCTGGCGAATCCTCCGGGCAACCCACCTACCATGGTCGCAAAACCCTGGGCACGATGTCCTGGGTATCGATCGGGATTGGGTGCTTCCTGGGCTTTGCTACCTTGCTCATGAAGTTCCGCGGAATGCTCTAGCCCTCCACGGACGCACGAGCTCCTGACCCAGCGGAGGTGTCCGGATTGTCATTCCGAGCTTGGGCCTGCAAGCAAGCCGAGTGCTTGCAACGACCTACGTCGTCTCACGAGACTCCTGGTCAGGCCATTGGACAGGAGGAAATTCTCTCGACCCTCTCTCTTGGTCTGCTTTTCCGGATCCGCGGGGGGCTGGAGCGCGATATGCGTCCCGCTATTGCCTTGGAAGAGAGCACCTGAAAGGAAGCGCACGCTGTTCGCGGCGCGCCCCAAAAAGAAAACCCCCCGCCGACCTAAGGGTGACGAGGGGATCCCATGGGGAGTAGCGCCATGCTCAGTCGTTGCCCCTCTCCCGGTTGATGAAATAGCAGTAAGACCAAGGGTGAAGCGGGGAACACTGAGCCGCCACAGCAAACCTAACCCACTCGCGAGCTCGGGGGCGGACCCGTTGGTTTCGGGCTGGATCTGCAAGTCCCCTGCGTACGTGTGTCCGAGTTGGGAAGCAATAACCCCCCGGGGACACCCCGACACTAAAACATCCTGGGTGTCGACCGGGCTTGTCTAGCTGAACCAGGCTAGGCAGCGCTCGAGGATCATCCGAGCGCTGCCAAGGGAATGG
Organism: Planctomycetota bacterium; assembly: GCA_965662355.1. GTDB lineage: Bacteria > Planctomycetota > UBA1135 > UBA1135. The sequence continues at coordinate 234,590 of CBFIHP010000008.1, forward strand.
GGAGAGGCCGTTGAGCTAGAACGTGTGCGTGACTACGTTTGTTACTCCACAACTGGCAACGTCGATGGCCTGGAAATGTAACGTCGTGCCCGCAAAGGAATACGGCGGAGTTGCCTTGAAGTCCGAGTTGCCATCCGGCGTCATCGCTATGAAGATCACCCGAGGTTTGCTGAGTCCGGTTTGGATTCCATCAATGCAAGTCGATAGGCCGATGACCGTGGATCCTGCGCTACGTGCTATTGCCAAGGCTACGAAGCCGCCGGGGGTTGCACCGCTAACAGAGACAGTGTTCTGGATACCGACCAATCCCGGCGTTATGGGCGAGAGCGCCAGGACAGGCGTCGGCGGCGGCGGCGGTACCGGTTCGCCTGTTACGGCGTCGAAGTGATCCAGACCGGGCTGACCTTCGATGCTGGAAATGCCGAGGTAGTTCGGCAACGGTGTTGCCCTACCGGCCGCGCCGACAGCCTCTACATGGAGGAAGCGGGCGTCGCTGAGGAGCACATCTCGCCCGCCGGTGTTGTCGGGCGCGGTGCCATCCAGCGGAACGATGATTTCCGGATGGTCAAACGGAGCTCGCGCGTATTTAACCCGCTCGTCGGTCATGGCCAAGAGGAAATCGACCAGTGCTGCCTTGTCACTCTCTGTCAGGAAGGTCTCGAATTCGACATGCAAGTCCCGGATGAGAGGATCCCGTTCCGATTCGTTCGTGATGGGGAAGTCCCCGCCTCTTGCATAGAAATCAATGAGCTGACGCAGCGTGAGGATGCCGCCATTGTGCATGTAGGGGCCAGTCAGCTCGATGTTCTTGAGGCTCGGGACCTTGAAGCTACCTCGGCTTCCAATGCGGTTCGGATTCGGGAACGTGCCGGAAGGCAATAGTAGGAAAGGGGAAGGCGCGATCGTGTCGGGCAGGAAGACCGACGTGTTGATATTGGGGAAGACAGCACCCACCGGAAAGTCGTTGACAAACGGCGCCAGGTGTGCGGGAAGCGGGGGGAGGGGACTCAGGGGGTCCAGAAACACCCCAACAGGGAAACCGGCATTGTGCAGAGCCAGAGCCGGAATCGAGAGCGGATAGCCAAACCCGTCAAGCACACCGCGACCGAGGTCTTCATCGATGGGCCGAACGCCGATGTTATAGATGCCCTTGTCCATGAGGGCGATCCCCTGGGGCATGGCGATCCCGTCCAGGTCCTGGTTCATTGTGTCCATTTCCATTGCGACGGTAGCGTTCGAATTCAAAGCACTTTCCAGCAGGAAGCCCGACAGGAGCTTGTCCTCGCCGGTAACCAGGTCCGGCGGGAACGCTCCGTGGATGTTCGTGATGGAGTGCTCTGTGAGGTCAGGCCCGAAGTGACATATGTTGCAGCTTCCGCCCCGACCGAGTGGGTTCTTCCGGGAGAGGTTCGTGTTCTGGAAGATGTCGTACCCCAGCAGTTGGCGCTCGCTGAGACCCACGACCTGGACACCTGGCGTTGACGGATCGATGTCTTCTACTATTCCGAGGAACTCATCGGGATTTGCGTCGTGGAAGCGGTCGAAGGGCGAATCGTCCGGCATGAGGATCTGCGTATACGCCTGAACCGACAGCCCGAAGAACAGGCTGAAGTTACCTTCCTTCTGTGTGTATTCGGACGTCGAGACTGCGTTCACGGGTGCGTTCACGATGTTCAGCCATTGACCATCGAAAGCATCTGCTGCATCGACAATGGGTTGGAGGTGGGAGCTCGTGTTCGACCACAGATCCGTGTTGAAGGCCAGTTCGACCAGCTCGGCGTAGGAGATGTTGAGCCCCGGCATTCCAGGAGTCGTGTTCTGATTCGAAAGCGGACCCAGGACGCTATCGGTGGTGTCGACGAGTTGGTTCGCCAGGGGGACCACGTTCGACTGCAAGAGCTTCTTGCCGATCTTGGCCCAGTTGCGTCCGTCAAACGACATCTCGAAGTTGCTCAAGGCAGGCCCAGTCGCGAGTGAAGCCATGCTCGAGAAGCGAATCAGTTGGCGTGTTGGCTCGAGCCCTGCAGTTCCATCGACAAAGATATGAGGGAAGGGATCGGAAGCGCCATGCGGACTGCCGCCGTTGAAATCATGTCGTCCGCGGCCATCCCAGAAGTTGTCGTAGTTGTGAGCGGCGCCGAACACGGTAGGAGTATTGCGAGCCTCGACCCTGCGGACGCCCTGAAAAGCGGGGCCGACGGGATCGGCTTCTTCGATTCCGATGTCGGGCTTGAGGACCGGCGGGTTGGTGCCGGCGATGAACGCATCGGCGCCCGGCGCCGGGATATCGTCGAACTTGCGCCACCTGACTCCCATTGAGGAAAGCACGTCGTTCGAATCGCTCACCACGTTTTCGGGGTTGAGCAGAGGCTCACCAGCGACATTAGGGTCTGCCAGCCTGTGGAAGGGAAAGTCCGCGGCGGTGACAGTCTCATTGGGACCGCGAATTTCGAGTTGGTCGTCTCCGGCAATGGTTCCGGGGTTTAGTTGGTTCTTGACCCGGTTGTCGGCCCCGGCGTGGAAGTGACATGACGCACATGCCTGAACACCATCGCTCCCTAGCTGCATGTCCCAGAACAGCGCTTTGCCGAGACGCACCGCTGCGATGCGATCCGCGATGAAATCCGTCTCGTTCAGAGGAACTTCAAAGGCACGATTCGGCTCCCCCGCGACGAACGGCGCCGTACCCACGGCAGGAATCTCGTAGGAGATTTCGGCTCCGTCCATGAGCAACGGCTGGTCCGTTAATGTGTTGATGTACAGTGAGTGAGTAGCGAGACCGGGTATTGGATCCAGCCCAGGGAAAAGCGTTCTTTCCTCTGGAAGTGCTTCCATCGGGTTCTTGAGGATGTGGATCATCTCCTCGTTCGATGGAATCGCCTTTAGTGACTGGGCGGAAGTTATGGATGACACGGCAGCCGCTGCAAACAGCAAGCGAGTAGCCCAGTAGAACGATGAACGCATAATGACCTCTTTGATTCGTAGTACCCACAACTGGATGGGATAGAGCGAGCCTGATGTGAAGGCCTGCTCAGCTTAGTGGTACAGCTCAAACCTACTCTCCGGGCGCACTACGATATTGATGCAGCCTTGAATTTTCGAATGGGCCAAGTTCATTCAGATTGGGCGGTGAAAATATTTGGTGGTCATTGTCGAGTGATGAGAAAACTTCTCTGGAAGCAAGCATGAACTGGACGAGTCCTACATTTAACATCACTCTGCCGGGTACCGGATCAGAGTAGTCCGAGGCTGGGTGAGCGCGGCGAAGACACGGCAACGTTGGCCGGTCTCGTTCAGGTTGGTGATGGTCCTCCGCCGCCGCCGCCGGGGACCCGCAAAATCGAATTCCTTGCACAACCACGTCGCGGGCTCTGCACCCGGGTTTCCGCCAGCGTGTAGAGCAGGAAACGTAACGACCGGCGTTGAGTGTTGTTTCGGTTTGAGAAACAGATTCCCTGCTTGCGGCGGACTGGGAAGTATTGCGTAGCCGAGTTTAGGCTTCGGGAACAGTTTGCTAGGGCGTTCAAATTCCAAGGCCCGCGCGCGTGAAAGGGGCAAGCCTTAGCCGAGTAGGGATCGATTGGCGATTACATTTTGGTGAGCAGTAAAACCCTGGGAACTCCCCACCTTCCAAAAGTACCAAGACAAATGGCCTCACCTCACAACCGACTCCACGAGTCCACCTCCCGCACCTGGCTAGTGCGTGGCTTGGCTCCGCTCGCACTTGCAGGAGCCTCGCTCGCACAAGCCCCCGAAACTGATTCCCCCAGCCTCAAATCCCTCGAAGTCCAACAGCCCCCTAATCTGGCCGAATTCGTGACGGACAACGAAGCAGCCATTCGCCTCGGGAAGGCACTCTTTTGGGACATCCAGGCGGGCAGCGATGGCCTTACCGCCTGCGCGTCCTGCCATTACCACAGCGGCGCGGATAACCGCAGGTCCAACATGATCAACCCCGGCCCGAATAAAGTTTTCGACGTCGCGGCACCGAATCAAGTTCTCATCGGGGACGACTTCCCGTTTGTGAAGTTCGCCGACCCCGAAACCGGGACAACCCTGCTCTCCAGCATGGACGACATCCGTGGATCGCAGGGCGTCGTCAGCCGAACCTTTGACGGCATCAACCCCGCTAGCACCGTGGACGATGCGACCGATCGTCTCGACCGCACCTTTAATGTAGGTGGCATCAACACGATTCAGGTCACGGGACGCGATGCGCCTACCGTCATGGGCGCTGCGTTCTTCGATCGCCTCTTCTGGGATGGGCGGGCGCAGAGCCAGTTCAACGGCGCAAACATATGGGGTGGTCTAGACAACACCGCCCAAGTTCTCGAAATGCTCGCGGACGGCGGCCTGGGCCAGACATCGATCATCCTCGAGAACTCGGCCTTGGCCTCGCAGGCCGTCGGGCCGCCCCTGAGCCACGCCGAGATGTCATGGGGCGGGCGCAGCTTCGCCAACCTCGGTGCCAAGCTTATCGGTCGTCAGCCATTGGCGGGGCAGTTCGTTGATCCAACGGACCCCGTACTCGGCTCCATGGCGAACCTGGTGGGTAACGGCCTCGATCCAGCCTTGAGCTACTCGACCATGATCCAAGCAGCGTTCGCCCCCCGTTGGTGGGGCTCCGCCCAGCTGACCGCGGACCGTTTCACTCAGATGGAAGCGAACTTCTCCCTCTTCTGGGGCCTTGCGATCCAGATGTACGAGCAGACCCTGATTCCGGATGACGCCCCCTACGATCGGTTCGTCGAAGGTGATCTGACGGCTCTTAGCTTCGCCGCCCAACGCGGTCGGGGGATCTTCAACGGCAAAGGCAATTGCAGCGATTGCCATGCCACGCCCATGTTCGCGGGTAGCATCGATGGGGATGTGCTCACGGCTTCAGGTATCGAGAACGAAGGCCCCCTCGAGCGCATGCTCATGGCCAGCTGGGCCTCCGGTGCGCTCACCCTGTCGACGAATGCCGGCGAGGGCGAGCTTCCGCTGAACTTTGGACCCTCGCGCAAGATCCTCGCCGTCCTCGACCCGCAAAGGAACCTCGTGGCCTGGCGACGTCTGCCGCGGGTCATTGCCTGCGGTCCGCCCACCTCGCGCAGCCTGGCTCTCAACGTGAACACTGCCATCGCCGATCCGGCCACCGGGTTCGAGGCCCGCGTCACCGTCGCCACCGATGGCGCATGTAACATGAGCGTTCGTCTTGACATCAGCTGGAACGAGCTAGGCCCGCCTGGTGCTGATCTTCTCGTCACCTTCGCCGGGGCGGAGAATCTGTTTCGACTTACCGTGCCCGCTCCCACGAAGAATGCGGTGTACGACGACGGTTTCTACAACATCGGCGTCACTCCGACCCACGAGGATCTCGGCATCGGCGGCAACGGCTCCTTTGGCCCGCTCTCCTTCACGCGGCGTCATCTCGGTGGCGAATTATTCGACACGGGTATCGGGCCGATCCTCCCTGGCGAGCGCGTTGCGGTCGATGGTTCCTTCAAAGCCCAGACGCTGCGCAACATCGAGCTGACCGGCCCCTACATGCACAACGGCAGCATGAAATCGCTGGAAGAGGTCGTCGAGTTCTATGCTCGCAAGGCCAACTTCGCTGTCCAGAACGGCCGTGACCTGGCCACCGACATCAAGGGATTCGGGCTCTTTGGCACGGACAAAGCCGACCTGGTCGCATTCCTTGAGTCTCTCACGGACGAACGCGTACGACTGCGCAGTGACGTCTTCAGTCACCCGGAACTCCCACTCAAGCGGGGGTCCTTGGGCGACGAACTCAGCGTCACCGACGACGGTTCGGGCAACGCCATTCCCGATCTCGACATCATCGGCGCCACGGGTGCGGCTGGTGGCCCGGCCATCAGCGCCTTCGATGACAGCTTGTAAGAACTGATCTGGCTTTCTTTTGCTTTGGAACCGGTCCGGGCCTACAGGGGTCCGGACCGGATTTTTTGTGCGCGTCCTGAGCTGTGATGAAAACCTGCGTCTTTTTTCAGGAATCAGGCAACCATGACGGTCTCTGATGGCTTCTCCTCCTGTCGTGAGTCAACCCGCCTTTCAGCTCGTGCCGCTCGGAGATGGACCCGAATCGGGTGCCGGGCATTCCGAAGCCGAACTCATCGTACGGGCGCGGACCAGCCCCGACAGCTTCGCCGTCCTCTACCGTCGGCACTATCCGGCCATCGTACGCTACATCCGTCGTCGTGTCGGCGACGAGCACATCGCGAGTGATCTCGTGGCGGAGACGTTCATGACCGCGCTCGAGCATCTGCCCACCTACCAGGATCGTGGACTGCCGTTCCGCTCCTGGCTCTATCGCCTGGCGACCAGCCGAGTCAGCCGCTGGGCCAGGCGCTTGCCCCGCAACGATATCCAAGGGGTCGAGGAAATGGCCCTCGAGGCTACGCGTGCTCGGCATGCTGGAGACCCCCGGACCGAGCTTGCGCGCCGTGCCCTGCTTTCGCTTCCGGCGCGCTATCAGGACACGCTCGCCTTGCACTACCTGGAAGGACTCTCCGTCGAGGAAGTGGCACGCGCCCTGGATACACGCGTGGGCACCATCAAAGCGCGACTCGCCCGTGGTCGCGACAAACTGCGCAGCAAACTCGCGCCCTACGCTGAGGAGTTCCTTCGATGACGAGCAAGGATTCCGTCGATCGCGCCCTGCTCCTGTTGCGGGAGGATGATGTCCTCCCGGAGCCCAATAAAGCTCTCGAAGCCCGGCTTCGTGCGCAGTACCGGCCCCCCACCCGCCGCTGGCCCTTGCGCAGGCTTCCGCTCACGCTCGCTGCCCTTGGGCTTGGCTGTGCTGTCGCGGCGGCTTCCGGCGGCGTCGATTGGATTCGGGGCCTGTGGCTCGTGGTCGAGGTTGACGGGAATGAAATTTCCGGTGCCGTCGGGGATGGCAAGCTGACGACGATCCCGTTCGAAACGGTCGATGGACAGGTCGGAGCTGTTCGCGTGCAACGCGATTTCGATGAGGCCGGCGGACAGCGCACACGCATCGCCATCGACAGTCGCGGAAACCAGCAGATCGAAGCCGAACGACTCGATGAGCGTGCCGGAGGGTGGTCCAGGGAACGCTATCCGGTAACGGTGCTCGACAACGCGCTGTCGCTCTATGTGGGAGAGGACGAGCAGGCCGGCCGCTTCGAATTCTTCACGACGTCCGAGCCTGGAGTCAGCTCTCGGGTGTTCGTCTTGCAGGAAGATGGCTCGGAGCGGCCCGTTGTCGAGCTCGCTCGACTCCCCTTCGACATTTTGGCTCCAGAGGCCAGCGCCGAGATCTCCGTACTCGAGGGCGGCGTGCTCTCCCTCTCGTTGTCCGATGGTCACGGAGGTGCCATCGAGTTTTCCTGGATGAGCAGAGGCTCATCCGATGACGCCACTGCCTCCAGCCTGGAATCCGCCGATGGCGCGGTCCGTGTTCACGTAGACAACGCGCCCAAACAATCTTCTTCGACAGACTAACAAGAGCCTTTCAGCAAGGCTGTTCGTCTCCTTCCACTGTTTCGAGAATCTGATGCAACACCTACTTCTGCCGGTCTGTCTTCTGTTTGCTGCAAGCGCTACGACAGCGTCCCAAGAGAACAGTCCACGAGTGCGCATGTCGCAGGCCTTCGCCAGGTTTCTGAAAGATGAAGAACAGGCTCCAGAGGAGTTTCTCGATGAGCACGTCGCAGAAGTGCTTCGCAAGCGTGTTGGGGAAGAGCCCCTCGTCGAGCGGATCGAAACCATTCGCGGCGAACTCCTGGGAGCCACGCTGGACGATCTGTACCCCGATGGGCCAAACCGCGCCGGCCTCTTGTTCCTGTCACCGAGCGCGGGAGAACAAGCCGTCCTGATTCGTCTCTCGGCGAAGACACCGCATGCCATCGAGGACATCTGGTTCGAGGGTGGCTTTCACCTCGACCCCGACGCCGAGGTCGAAGTCCTGCCGCCCCCGCTGACGTGGGACAACCTGGAGGAGCGCATGCGCTTGGAGGTCGAGGCGGGGTTCTCCGGTGCATTGATCCTCACGCGCGACGGAAAGGTGATCGTCAACGAAGGCTATGGCCTGGCCAATCGAGAAAAGGGCTACCCATGCACTTCCGACACGATCTTCGCCACAGGATCGGTCCCTATCGACTACACCAAGGCCGGCATTCTCATCCTTGCCCAGGATGGAGCCATCGATCTCGGCCAACCGATCACCGACTTTTTTGACGGTGTGCCGAAGGACAAACAGGGCATCACGATTCAACACCTCATGACGGGGCAGTCGGGACTCCTCGACTTCCACGGCCTGCCTACTGATGCCGATCCCGATCACCACTGGATCGATCGTGATGAAGCGGCGCGACGCATCCTGGCACAGGGCCTGCTGTTCGAACCGGGCAAGGGCCGCCAGCATTCGCACTCTGCCTGGGGATTGCTGGCCGCGATCATCGAGATCGCCAGCGAGATGACCTACCAGGACTTCACCCGAAAGCTGCTCTTCGAACCGGCCGGAATGAAGGACACCGGTTTCAACGGGGACCCCGTTCCCGAGGAGCGGCTCGCGATCGGGTATGGATTCATGAGCGATGGAGAAATCAATGCGCCGCCCTACTGGGGGCAGACCTCGTGGCTGGTGATGGGCAGCGGGGGGATGATCTCGACCACCGGCGACATGCTGCGCTGGCAAGAGGCACTCAGGAGGGGTGACATCCTCTCCCCCGAGTGGACCACCCGATACTGGTCCGGACCGGGCGTCTTCGCGGCCGGTGACATGTTCGGCTACGAGGTCAACTACACGGAAACTCCCGATCCGCAGTTCGTACTCCTCTCGTCCTCCATCGATGGCACCATGCGACGCAGGTTCAACCGTCTCGGACGGGAAATCGGACGTCTTCGATAGAGCGATCGGGTCGAACCCGGCCAAGCCTCTCAGCTCGGCTCGAACTGCCACATGGAGCTGCGCTGGCTCTTCAGGGGGGTGGTTCGAGAATAACTCTGGGTTTCATCACCCCCCCATAGGCCCCGATTGCGCGAACAGGGCACGAGCCAACCGCTCGAAACAGGTGAAACCCATGCAGAACACGCCCACGACCCCCTGGAAGCCCCTTTTGGCCGGAGCCCTCTCCGCGGCCCTCAGCCTGGTAGCGATCCACGGATCGCAAACCACGGAGGTGCACGCGAGCGCAGGCCATGGTTTCCGCCCTTCCAGCCCGCAGGTCCTCCTCGAGGACGTGCGAGCCGGACGCTGGCTGCGCGGCATCGACCTGCGCGGCATGGATCTGTCTGGATTGGATCTCTCGCAGGCCCAGCTTCGAGGCGCCGATCTCTCGCGCACCATCCTGCGCGGAACCATCCTCCGCGGTGCGGACCTGGCTCGCACGCAACTGAATGGAGCCGACCTCACGGGTGCCGATCTCACCGACGCCAACCTCTGGAGAGCGGACCTGCGGGGTGTGGACCTGCGGACATCGACGATCGAGGACACGATATTCACCGAGGCCCGGATGGACGGTTCCCTTCTCCGCATCAACACAGCCCCGGAGTCCGGTGCGCAACAGGGGGGCGCGGACTCCACAGGCGAACTCGAGACCAAGGCACTGCGGGTGGCTGCGATCACCTTGTAAGAAAGAGGATAGTTGAGTCCAGTGGTTGTCCGTACAATCCGCCGTTTGGGAAACCAGGTCACGCAGGTAGGGCTCTCGGCGCCGGGCGAGGTTCATGTGGTGAGGCATGAGGATGTCGTCGTCGTCAAACTGAGCGGAACCTGGACCCTGGACGTTTCGAGGCCGTCGGTCGCCGACCTCCAGGCAGAGCTTCGCAACGCCAAGCACCTTTCCTTTCGGGACGAGGGCATCACGGCCTGGGACACGGGTCTGCTCTTGATGTTGCTTCCTGTGGTTAGCGACGCTCGTTCGCGCAACGCACAAGTGGACTTGGCTGATCTCCCATCCGGGATCCAGCGACTCCTGAACCTTGCTCTCGCCGTTTCCGCCAAGAAAGACGCACGCACTCCACGGGCAACCCCCGCTGGATTCGAGCGCATCGGGCTGTTCCTTCTGCATCTGTGGGCGGAGGTCACGTCCTACCTGAATTTCGTAGGTGAGCTGACACTGAGTCTTGGACGATTGGTCCGCGGCCAAGCACGCTTTCGACGAAACGACCTCCTACAGATCCTTCAACAGAGCGGGGTCGGCGCACTGGGTATCGTGGGGTTGATCAGCTTCTTGGTGGGGTTGATCTTGGCCTTCATGGGGTCGCTCCAGCTCGAACAGTTCGGCGCACAGATCTTCGTGGCCGACCTGGTCGGCCTTGGAATGCTGCGTGAAATGGCCCCGATGATGACGGGGATCGTCATGGCGGGTCGCACCGGCGCCTCCTACGCGGCCCAGCTGGGAACAATGATGGTCAACGAGGAGATCGACTCCCTGAAGACCGTCGGTATCTCCCCCATCGACTTCCTTGTCCTGCCCCGGATCCTGGCCCTGGTCGCGATGATGCCCTTGCTGGTCATATACGCCGATCTGTTCGGGCTGCTGGGGGGATTCCTGATCGGGGTCACGTCCCTCGATCTCAGTCCTTCCCTGTACTGGGATCAAACCTTCGGCGCCGTGGATGCGACCGACTTCGCTGTCGGCCTGGTCAAGTCCCTTGTCATCGGTGGCATCGTCGCCTTCGCCGGCTGCATACGTGGCATGCAATGCGGCCGCAGCGCTTCCGAAGTCGGCAGTGCCGCCACGTCGGCCGTCGTGACGGGCATCGTGCTCATCATCGTCGCGGAGGCCGCCTTCGCCTTTCTGCTGCAGATGCTAGGGATATGACCACAGGCAAGAAGGACAGCTCCGGGGATGTACACATCGAAGTACGCCAGATGACCATGGCCTACGGTGACTTCGTCATTCAACGCGACCTCAACTTCCAGGTGCGGCGTGGCGACACACTGGTCATCATGGGAGGCTCCGGCTGTGGCAAGAGCACATTGTTGCGCCACCTTATCGGCCTCAAGGAACCGACAACCGGTCAGGTTCTGATCGAGGGCACGAGCTACTGGGAGAGTGATCCCGAAGAACAGGCTCGTGTGCGACGTCGTTCCGGTGTCCTCTTCCAGAGCGGTGCCCTGTGGAGCTCGATGACGCTGGCCGAGAACGTGTCCTTGCCCCTGGACGAATACACGAGTCTCTCGCCCACCGAGATCCGCGATGTCGCCAGCCTGAAACTCGCCCTGGTCGGTCTCGCCGGCTTCGAGGACTTCTACCCCTCGGAAATCAGTGGCGGTATGCAGAAACGAGCGGGACTCGCCCGCGCCATGGCCTTGGACCCCGACATCCTATTCTTCGACGAGCCATCGGCAGGGCTGGACCCGCTCAGTTCGCGAAGGCTCGACGAGTTGATCATCGAGCTGCGCAACAGCCTGGGGGCCACCATCGTCGTCGTCACTCACGAGCTGCCGAGTATCTTCACAATCGCCACCGACTCCATCTTCCTCGACGCGGACTCGCGCACCTTGATTGCGCAGGGACCGCCGAGAGAATTGCTCTCAAGCTCCCCAAAGAAGGTTCAAGACTTCCTTCGTCGCGGTGAAACTTCGTCCACCTGACCTGCCTGAAAGCCATGTTCCAACGCACGAATCCCACAGCCATCGGAGCCTTTGTCGTCGGTGCCGTCTTGCTATTCGCTGGAGGGACCATCGCCATGGGCGCCTTGAACTTCGAACCCGAAGTCGACGCTTCACTCATTTTCGAAAAGTCCGTGGCCGGACTCTCGGTCGGCTCTTCGGTCCGCTTTCGCGGCTTCGAGGTCGGTCTCGTCCGTGACATTCACGCCGAGTTCTCCGAGGACTACGAGGAGCGGCACACGCGCAGCCCACGACAGGAGAACGATACTCATCCCGTCGAGGATCCCATTGTGATTCATGTTCGCATCGGTTTGCGCCCAGGCAAGATCAAGACTCCCCCCTCCCACGACCCCCTCGAGGAAACTGCAGAGCAAGCCCTGCGTTCACTCATCGCTGACGGCCTGTACGCCAAGCTGGATCAAGAGAGCCTGGTAACGGGCAGATCGTTCGTTGCCCTGGACTTCGACCGCGAAAGCCGGCCTGATTTTCGGGGTGCAGGGGGCATCGAGATCCCGACGAGATCGGAGGGCCTGTTGCAAAGCATCGAAGAGATGGACGTAAAAGGCGCCCTGAAAAGCCTCCTCGACACGGTAGACGCGATCAAGGTGGTACTGGGCAATGAGGACATCCCGAAAATTCTCAGAAACGTCAACGCAACGATACAGGGGCTGAACGAATCGACGCGCCCCAAGGTAGACCGTTTAGCAGCGAGCCTGGAGTCGCAGATTTCCGCCATCGGCGCGAACATGAAGACTGTGCTCGAGAAAACGGATGCCCTCGTCGATCGCGACTCCCGCACGGTCTATCGCTTTGAGCGGTTGATGGAAGAGTGGACGGCAACGTCTCGAGCCGTCCGCGCGCTGGCCCAGTATCTGGAGCGTCACCCTGAGGCGCTTATTCGCGGGAAAGGTGATTGATCCAATGCAAGCCCTTCGATCCACGTTGACAGTCCTCGCCCTTTGTCCCTTGATCGGCTCCTGCAGGACGAGCCCCCCACCGAACCTCTATCTCCTGACTCCTGTGGCGCCCACGAACGTCGGCCCAGAGCTTCCCGTCAAGCTGCGCATCGGTGAGGTCGAGCTCCCCTCCTACCTCTCTGGCCAGGCGATGCTTGTTCATGAAACACCCCATCACCTCAGCGTGCACGAGAACGAGCGCTGGGCTGAGCCGCTGAGGGAAACGTTTCCAAGGATCTTGGTCCGAAACCTGTCGAGGCTCATGCCAGGTTCCCAGGTGACCCAGCACTCCTGGGGGGGCTCGCGGCCGGACTATGAGTTATCCGTGAACGTTCTACGCTTGTCCCTCGAGAAGACCCTGGTCATCCTCGAAGCCCAATGGAGGCTGAGCGACGGCGCCGGCTTCGATGAAGTTAAAACATCTGCGCATGTCATTCAGGTGACTTCCCCAACGTTCGAGGCGTATGCGATCGCACTGAGTCAGGCCTCCTCCGGACTCGCGGAGGCTATTTCCCGCTCACTGACGATCAACCACATCCAGGCCAAGGAAAAGCAGTAGCCGCTGCCTCATCCGCTAGCACCCTTCCATGGCATGCGGAGTCCTGATAACGCTCGCCCCCCGAAGAGGGACAGGACAGCCAGGACCAATCCGACGGCGACCAGGGCAAATGGCCACCGCGCCTCCTCGGTGAAGTGATTCTGGGTGATCTGAAGGGTTGCCACGATGAGATAGCCTGCTCCCGAGTAGAGCAGGCCCTTGCGTTGCAGCTTGATCGATAGTCCGACGAAACCCAGACAGGCAAGGGGCAGCAAGACTTCGTAGACGAGCCTTCCTTCGTCCACCATGGTGCTGAGGCAATACAAGCTCGATGCGGGCGCAAGCAGCAGCGCAACAACACTGAATCGCTCGAGACGCTTCGTCTTGAGCCTCATCGCCAGCACGCCCAGCCCCAGCGCCATGAGCCCACCCAGAATCCCAGATAATACCGGTTCCTCGGCGCCCTGCAGCTCCACGAGGTAAGCGAGAATCAGGAAAGCGAAGGCTTGCCAGTGGACCTCCAGGCCCCTCCATCCCAGGGTGATCGACAACATGTAGAAAGCCGGCACCATCGACGCGCAGAACGCCCAGGCCAAGGCAGGAGCCTTGGTGCGCCGCTCGAGCCCCCAGCTTGCAATCAACCAACCCAGAGCAACCAAGCACAGCTTCAAGTCAAGCCGACGCTGAACCTGGGCTTTGAAACCCTCATCCCCCTCCTCGAGGGGATCGAAGTTGCTGATCGTCAGTTCCTTCTTTTCACCCTCGGGGTACGCGGAATCCGTGAGATCGCGCAGTTCCGGTATCAAGTGCAACCCGAGAAAGAGCAGCACTGGAACGACCAGGTAGGAACCAAGGTAGAGCGCCAGTGCCTCCCGCTCCCTCGAGCGCCGCCACAATTGCCCTGCTCCGAACACCAGGAAACCCAAGAGGGGTCCTGTCAGCAACAGCCGGTAACCCTCGGTCACCTCCCATGAGTGGGATAGCAACAGGAGGGGTCCGAGGCAGGCGATGAGAACGCCGACGTAAAGGAAGGCCAGCGGTGTGGACAGATGCCTGACCTCGAAGATCGAAGCCTTGGGGCTTTCGATCCGGTCCTCGAGGTATGCGCGGAGGTGTTCCGCCAAGGCACCCATGTCCGGATAGCGGCTCGCGGGGTCGCGCACCATGGCCTTTGCGCAAATGGCCGCCAGCTCTCCGGTCGCGCTCGGTGCGTGCTGACCGAGATGCTCCGGAGGCCCGCTCTGTACTGCGAAGAGAATCGTGTATGCCGTTGGATGCATGCCCGGCTTCACATAGGGCGGATGCTCTGCGAGAAGCTCATACAACATCGCCCCGATGGAATACACATCCGAGTGCGTCCCCACCTCCTCGGTCAGGCCGTTGGCCTGCTCCGGGGGCATGTACTGGGGCGTTCCGACAACGTCACCGTCCATCGTCACGAGAGGTGATTCGGACCCTGTCGGCGTGTCTCTGCGTTCCGAACGCATCAGACTCGTTTTCGGAGCGCGGATGCGCATGTCACGCTTGTCCTCCTGCCCCATGACCCGAGCCAGCCCCCAGTCCATGACATACACCTCACCGAATCGCCCCACCATGATATTGGCAGGCTTCAGATCGCGGTGAATCACGCCCTTGTCATGGGCATAGGCCATGGCTTCACAAACCTTGAGCAACACGTTGAGCACCCGTGTCTGCGTCCAGCCATCTTCCCCGGTCCGTACCTTCTGGAAGACCGACGCCAATGTCTCGCCCTTCACCAACTTCATTGTGAAGTACACCCGCCCCTCCGCATCGAGACCAAGCTCGTGCACGGGGACGATGCCGGGGTGATCCAACTGGCCCGTGACCTGGGCCTCTTCCAAGAACCTGCCGAGCGCCTTGCTGTTCACATCCGACCCAGCTCCAGCAGGCTTCGTTCCCACTTGCCCCAGCATCACCTTCATGGCCAGGTTTCGTTGCAGGTCCTCATCCCACACACGCAGAACAACACCTTGCCCCCCCTCCGCAACCTTGCCTTTCAGCTCGTACCGCGAGTGGCCTTCACCGCGCGCTCCCAGCCGCTCCACAATGCTCGCCGTGAAGTGGTCCCAGTCAGCTTCCGCCTTGCTGCCGAAAGCCTGGCTTCGGCTGTCACCCAAGGGGCCATGTTCTTCGCTGGCGATGAGCTCCTCCAGCTCCTGGGCCAAGCCCGAGTCTTCCGCGCGTAGCTCGTCCATGAACGCCTTGCGCTCGCCATCGTCGAGGCCGCAGACTTGCTCGAACAGCTTCTGTAGGTCGTGCTCCATACTTCGTTGGCCTGACGCAATCCCTGCCCCCGACTGGGTCGCCGTCTTTCGTTCAGATGGTTCTTTGCCAAGGGTTCCGGTTGCAGACACCGCGCTGGCCGTCCCCGGAGCGTGGCAGTCTCTAGATTCCGACGCCGACAAAGACCATCAGCTGAAAGTAGTCAGCGCTCTCCTCGAGCGAAGCCGTATCGAAATCCGACCCCAGCAAAGCGCGGCCATCGATGCCGACCTTGAAGATACTCGTCAGTGGATAGGCCACCCCGGCGCGAATATAGCCGGCCGTGCTCGTATCGTCGGGCACCGACATCATGCCCTCAAAGGCTCCGTCGACAACACTCAATCCAACGCTGACGTACGGCTCGACGACCAGCTTCCAAGGAGCGAATCTCGCTCCAACGAAGTACTCGTCCAGATCCACGACATTGCCCGCCTCGCTTTCATCCGAGTGCAGCCAGCCCGCCTCGATAGCGAACCAGTCGTTCTTCAAGGCCAGGACCGTATCGAATCCATATACGGGCTGATCGTCGATCGTGTTGATATCGTCCGATAGGGAGCGCCCTCCCACATATGCATTCACAGAGTAGTCTGGCCCTTTGCAAGCACAGAGAAAGATCGGTAAGAGAAGGAAGAGGGAACGCAATGGAAGTTTCCTTGGCTTGTTTGTGTGCTGGGGTATGGCGGCCGGAAGTTGAAAAAACGATGTAGCTCAGCTCACGCTTCTAGCGGCTCCTAATGACCCGCCTCCAATCGGCCAACGAGTGGAGCATGGTACGCATCTGCTCTCTCGAGAGCCAGCTCGTCGAGCAGAACCTTCATTTCGCTGAGTTGTCCCGTGGGTGTTCGCCCGCTGCTCACCTAGCACGGAGTCTTCGCCCCGGCCTCGAGCTGGCGGAACGATGACCGCTGGGCCGAGTTGATGAAGCGCACGTTTTGGCCCAACGGGAGATCGAGGCCCCGCTCCGCACCACCCACATGCCGACGGAGTGTGCGGCGACAAACCTGGTTCGGTAACGCAACTGTCTTCCCAGAGCGGGAAGCACTAGCGTAATGTGGAATCTTGAAAGAACGTGGGTAACCGATCTGCCGTCTATCGTGCACGGGGTATGCCCCAATCCTTGGAGCGCCACAGAGAGTTCGTGGACATCAACAGAGAACCCAGCGATCAAATGAAATTGCTTTCGCTCGAAGACATCAAGGCAGCCCTGGATCTGGAACGGCCTGACAACCTGGAACGCGTCATCGCTGGGCAGGAGGAAGGCTTCGTGGCCTTCAGCAAGAGACAAGTCGTGGTTCCCGAGGTCATCTACATGCCCTTTGACGAAACTCGCCCGGGCGGCCTCCACGTCAAGGGAGCACGGATGCAGAAAGGATCCGTGTACGTCGTCAAGCTCGCAGGTGGCTGCAGCGACAACCAGGTTCAATACGGTGTCTCTACATCCCAGGGCTTGATGATCGTCGGCAGCGCCATGACGGGTCAGCCCTTGGTGCTCCTGCAAGACGAAGGGTACCTGACCGATCTCCGTACTGCGCTCGCAGGGCACATCGCGGCCAAGTACCTCGCCCCACGGGAGATCACCGGGATTGGGATCCTGGGAAGCGGCGGACAGGCCCGCTTCCAGGCCCGCTATCTCCGGAGCCTCACACCCTGTAGAGAGCTCCATCTCTGGGGAAGGAATAGAAAGAGGGTCCAGGCATGCGCAGATGACCTCGAACGGGATGGATACACCGTCGAGATCGCCAGCTCTCCGGCCGAGATCGCGCAGCGCGCTAACCTCATCGTCACCACCACCGCAGCCACTATGGCCTTGCTAGAACCAGAGCATCTCCGCCCTGGAACCCATGTCACGGCCATGGGAGCAGACGCGCCAGGCAAACAGGAGCTGGCCGCAGACGTCTTCGGTCGCGCCGCACGCTGCGTCGTCGATTCCAGATCCCAGTGTGTCCATCATGGTGATAGTCACTTCGCGGTAGCCCTCGGGATCATCGCAGAAAGCGATCTGGTCGAACTCGGTCAGGTGATCGACAACCCAAGCCTGAGACGGCCTGATGAAGACGCTATCACCGTGGCGGACCTCACGGGCGTCGGCGTACAGGATCTCCAAATCGCGGCTGCGGTTGCGGAGCCGCTGCTGTGCAGCCCGGAAATGCCGTAGGCACACTTGCTACAACACGTGGAAGTCCTACCGCCCGTATGGTCTCAATCGTCACCGCTGTAGCCGAGCTCTTCGAGGTGCTGGATCTCACGGGCAAGAGGGCGGCAGATCCGGGGCTCCCATGCAGGCCGGGTCCTCCTGCAGCGTCTGCTCGACCTCGAAGCCAGCAACTTGGCGTGCAGGGATCCATGCACCGCCAACTCACCGGATGTCGAAGACGAGGTCCTCGTGCGCTGGAAAGGGCGACCCCGCCCTCTTCATCCTCCCGCCTCCGGAACCGACGTCGGGCAGGCCTCGTGAAGGGGTAGAGATGGGAGGGCTCCGGACATGAGCTTGCGGTCTAGTCGATCTTGTCGATGTGGACCTTGCCGCCATCGACCTGCAGGTGCAGACGGATGGGTTGAGTCAAGAGAATGCCTCCCTTGGACTCTCCAAGGGCGATCATCGTGAACTTGTTTATTCTCGACGGTAGCGAACCGCGGCCCCGTGAGCGCTCGTCTCCCGGCAGCTGCAGGCTGAGAAAGGGCAGGTTCTGCTTCGGCGCCGTGGTGGCGTTGCCCGCCCGGTCCGTCAGCACCAGGCCTCCACCCTCGGTGGCCTCGATCGAGCTGGGTGCCACGAGCAGAGCCTGAGCTTCTTGGTACCGGCCCTTGGAGAGTGTTGCGATGAAACCCTCAGCGGTGCGCGTGGAGCGTTCCCACCACCACTGGGCGGCGACGGCCAGAACGATCAGACCAAGTCCGACAAGGAGAAAACGTTTGATGGGGGAGCTCATGGGTGAGGGGTAGGGCTGAAACTCCTAGCGCAAGAGTATAGGTGTTCCAAAGGAGTGTTTTGAACCCGGCTCTTCCTCACGAGGGCTGCCCGA
>CBFIHP010000008.1:253075-256747 GCA_965662355.1 Planctomycetota bacterium
TGTCGGGTCCGGAGGCGGGAGGGGGCCCAAGAACCTGAAGAACGCCACGGAAGGGCGGCGAAGTGGCGTCGAGGTGGGCCGTAGCCGCGATCGGGGACCGGGAGTGTGCGGCGACAAACCTGGTTCGGTAACGCCAGGTCCGAGATGGGGAATCGTCATTCATTGACGACCCGGTAGTCACCGCCGGAGCTCTCCGACAGGGCCCGCAAGAGCGAGCTATCGCGGCCCAGGGAAACGCAGTGAATCGTGATCTGTGCCAGCTCATTCCATGCCTCGACCCGGGCTCGAATCGCCTCTTTGGAGTCGATTCGCCCTCCATGTGGACTGCCATCGGTCAGTAGGTAGATGGTGTCCACGCCCTCGGTGGCGAAGGCGATTTCGAGCGCGTCGTAGAGAGCCGTGAACCCGGCGACTCCCGGAGACTGGATGAACTCGATGGCCTCGTCTCGCGAATCCGAGGTAAGCCGCGTCAAACCCTCTTTCCACGTCGCCACCTTGGTCCCGAAGAACACCAGGTTGAGAAGCGTCGCATCCGGCAGGACTTTCAGGGTTTGGATCAACTGGTCCGTGGCCGCATCCTCCCTGGATCGCGCACCGGGCCGCTTCTTCTTGTTCCTGCTGAGGGCGATACTCATCGAGCCGCTGCCATCCACGACGAAGATGACCCGCCTACTGTACATGGGCAGGTCGAAGAAAGCCCCGCGGGTCATGTGCTCCATGCGGCGTTCGGTGCGTTCCTTGTCGAGCCGGGCGACTCGAGCGGCGCTGGGGAGCGGCTCTTTTGAGCCCGCCTCGCTCCACCACTGTTGCCAGCGATCCTGCGACGGGCCGAGGGTCTGACCCGTGAGGTTCTGGAGGCTGACGAGAGCGCGGTACTGCAGGCCTTCACGTTCTTCGCCCAGACGCTGGATGAGGAGTTCGACGCAGGCCGGACGGCGAAGAGTGACCAGCGTTTTGTAGGTCTGTGTGCGTACCGCGGGATGATCGTCGGTGCACAGGGCGCGGGCAATCTCGAGGGCCTTCGACCAGGGCAAGAGGCCCGCTGTTCGCGCGGCCGCCTGGCGCTGAACGTGGTCCGAGGAGCGGGACATCTTCGCGAGCACCTTCTCCCAAGCAGGATCGTCGAAGCGCAGGCGAGCGACTTCACAGAGAGCGCGGTAGCGCACCATCGGGTCCTTCGACTTCGCCAGCCTCTGAACGGCCTTCAAGTGTTGGCCGTTGCCGCGCGCCTCGAGAATGCTCAGGGCGGCGAGCTGAACCTGGGGCATTGGATACTTCAGCCACTTCTTCAGGTACGCACCCGTGTCGGCGCTCCGGTACTTCTCGATGACCGCGAAGATGTGACCGAGCATGTCCCCGCGGGGATCGCTCTTCAAGTACTTGCCAAAGACGGGCAGGGCCACGTCCTCGGGGAAACCAGACAAGCATTCCCTGAGATCAGCTTCCTTGGATCCCTTGGTTTTGCGGTGGTGCACCAAGAGCAGGTTCAGGTTCTTCGAGGTCGCATGCCTGGCAAAGAACGGAAGGAGAGCCTCCGCGGCCAACGCGCGCCCCTTCTCGGTCGCCGCGTTTTCGACCAACTCGTACAGCACCTTCTCCGCCCTTGCGCCGAACTCGACCATGGTCTCGAGTGCGGGTTCCGATCGATACGGCTTGTCGCTCTCGGCGCATTTGACAAGGTAGGAGAGCGCCTTTTCCGCCAGCTCATCATCCCCACGGAAATGGACGAAGGCCTCGATGGCGCGCTCGATGGGCGGGTTGCGATCCGAGACGCTGCCATGCTCCGGCAGCTCTTCACAGACTCGAATCAGTTGCTTGAGCGCAGATTTGGTACCGACCTTGGCCAGCTCTTTGCAACGGTAGGGTTTCTCTCTGCCCTTCTTGTCGAGTATGTCGTCTGCGATCTGTTTCGGTGTATCGGGGACGGGTTCGAGCTCTGCGGTGGAAGGCAGGCTGAAAACGAGCAGCAAGACAAGGAGCGGGAGCATTCGGTGGGTTGGTCTGGTTTCAAGCTCTTGTAGCCGTATATGTGGTCTTGTAAGCGTCCGTGCTCGTTCCCCCCTGGTTTGAGCCTAAGGTCAAGGCAACAGGTCCAACGTCGGAGAGGCTTCGAGAGGTCGAGTGGGGTCGATGGGCAACTGGACTACTCTACTCTGCAACTGTAACCAGGCAATTGGCTTCCCAGGAGGCAGGCGATACCGAACCAGGTATTTCGCCACACACCGCCAACCCCATCGTCCCGGTCGTCAACCCAAGCGAGACGAGTCGTACGGAACGGCGCGGCGGGTTGCCCCGTGGGTCTTCGCCGTCGCCGTGGCCCGACGGGAGATCGAGGCCCCGCTCCGCGCCACCCACATGCCTGGGGAGTGTGCGGCGACAAACCTGGTCCGGTAACGCCAGGTCTCCAACAGCGACCCGGCCACCCAGTCGTCAGGACAAGGGCCGACCCGCTCCGCACGCCGCTGACCGAGGAGTCCCCCTCTGATGCCCTGCGATCACAAGTGTCCCCAGGCGACCCCAGGGAGGAGCGTTTGTCCAACCGTGAGCAGGCCTAAGGGATCGCTCCTCGTACGCCGACGTACTGCCCATGAAAGCCGAGCGACTCGCCGCTTCCCTCGTCTTTGTCTGCTCTCTCTTGTCACTCCGAGAGATACAGGTCGTCAGCGCCGTCAGCTGATGGTCTCTTCTTCGTGATCGGAGGAACCAGCGCGCGTTCTATCACAAGCCGGTTCAACAGATTCGAAGCCGGGGTCAACCCATACGCCCACCGGAGAAACCGAGCGTCCAGCCCGGCCTCTTCGGATCTCAGTTCAGCCGACACCAAGCCCAAGAGACAGAGCGGTCGGAACCGTCCGCGCTAAGCGCTCCTGACGCTGACCGTTCCGCGCCCATCAGTTGTCCTGGAACAGCGCCCCGGCCACCCAGTCGAAAATATCCAGAGCCGATCTGCCGTTCCCTCCGCTGACCGAGGAGCGATCGCCGCTGGCCGTGTTGGACTGCCCGCCGCTGACCGAGGAGTAGGTGCCGCTGGCAATGTTGTAGCGTCCGCCGCTGACCGACGAGATGCTCTGGCTGGCCGTGTTGTAGCCCCCCCCGCTGACCGAGGAGAACGGGCCGCTGGCCGTGTTGCAGAGCCCGCCGCTGACCGAGGAGCGGGAGCCGTAGGCCGTGTTGTAGAACCCGCCGCTGACCGACGAGTAGACGCCGCTGGCCATGTTGTAGCGCCCGCCGCTGACCGACGAGTAGAAGCCGCTGGCCGTGTTGTTACGCCCTCCGCTGACCGAGGAGCGATCGCCGCTGGCCGTGTTGGACTGCCCGCCGCTGACCGAGGAGTAGGTGCCGCTGGCAATGTTGTAGCGTCCGCCGCTGACCGACGAGATGCTCTGGCTGGCCGTGTTGTAGCCCCCCCCGCTGACCGAGGAGAACGGGCCGCTGGCCGTGTTGCAGAGCCCGCCGCTGACCGAGGAGCGGGAGCCGTAGGCCGTGTTGTAGAACCCGCCGCTGACCGACGAGTAGACGCCGCTGGCCATGTTGTAGCGCCCGCCGCTGACCGACGAGTAGAAGCCGCTGGCCGTGTTGTTACGCCCTCCGCTGACCGAGGAGCGATCGCCGCTGGCCGTGTTGGACTGCCCGCCGATGACCGAGGAGTAGTTGCCGCTGGCCGTGTTGTAG
>CBFIHP010000009.1:0-227016 GCA_965662355.1 Planctomycetota bacterium
CGGTGGAGCATGTGGTTTAATTCGAAGCAACGCGAAGAACCTTACCTGGCCTTGACATGCACGGATTAGCTCTGTGAAAGCAGAGTAACACCCCTTCGGGGGCGGAACGTGAACAGGTGTTGCATGGCTGTCGTCAGCTCGTGTCGTGAGATGTCGGGTTAAGTCCCATAACGAGCGAAACCCTTGTCGTTAGTTGCCAGCGGGTAATGCCGGGGACTCTAGCGAGACTGCCGTTGTCAAAACGGAGGAAGGTGGGGACGACGTCAAGTCATCATGGCCCTTATGGCCAGGGCGACACACGTGCTACAATGGTCCGTACAAAGGGTTCCGAGACCGCGAGGTTTAGGCAATCCCATAAAGTAGGCCCCAGTTCGGATTGCAGGCTGCAATTCGCCTGCATGAAGCCGGAATCGCTAGTAATCGCGTATCAGCCATGACGCGGTGAATATGTTCCTGATCCTTGTACACACCGCCCGTCAAGCCACGGGAGCGGGTAGCGCTCGAAGTCGTTTTGTCCAACCCTCGGGAGGACGGCGCCGAAAGCGAGATCCGTGACTGGGACTAAGTCGTAACAAGGTAGCCGTAGGGGAACCTGCGGCTGGATCACCTCCTTTCTAACGGGAACACGTTAGACGTCGCCAACCGATCACTCGGGGAAGCGGCGATTACGTAGGGACTCGCCAAGCCTGCCGAGGGTCACCCTTTCCTTCTACTCGTCGCCGACAGCCATTGGCCAATGGCGCTGAGCACGAGAAGACCCACTCCCGGGGAAGCTCCCCAGGGGTGCGGTCTGCTCGAGTTCGTCCCGGGCCTGTAGCTCAGTTGGTTAGAGCGCACGCCTGATAAGCGTGAGGTCGCTGGTTCGAATCCAGCCAGGCCCACCACCTATCACAAGTGGGGGCGTAGCTCAGTTGGTAGAGCACCTGGTTTGCAACCAGGCGGTCGTCGGTTCGAATCCGGTCGCCTCCACCAAGGACCGGGCATGACCCTTTAAAGGCCACACTCGTGAGAGAAAATGAAACGAGTTGTTTGCTATGCAAACGACTTCTCTTTGAAAACTAAGGCAAGCTGGAAATAATAATGACGTGGCAAACTACGAGTACAATTAAAGATAAAGAAGAGCGTGGTTAAGTTAATAAGGGTTCATGGTGGATGCCTTGGCGTTCAGAGCCGATGAAGGACGTGGCATAGCTGCGATAAGCCTCGGGGAGCCGTTAAGCCGGCATTGATCCGGGGATTTCCGAGATGGGGAAACCCACCAGGGGTAATGCCCTGGGGACGCGAAAGCGTGGGGAACGCAGGGAACTGAAACATCTAAGTACCTGCGGGAAAGGAAAGAAAACTCGATTCCCAAAGTAGCGGCGAGCGAACTGGGACCAGCCTAAACCAATGCAGTGCCAAGGTTACGGCCGTTGCTGCATCGGTGTCGTGGGACCTATAGGGCCAGCCGTAAGCGGCCCAAGGAGTTACAAAGTGTCAAGATAGTAGAACGGCATGGAAAGGCCGGCCGCAGAGGGTGACAGCCCCGTAAACGAAATCTTAGACGCCTCCTGTAGTAATCCCGAGTAGCACCAGACACGAGAAACCTGGTGTGAATCTGGGGGGACCACCCCCTAAGGCTAAGTACTTCTGAACGACCGATAGCGTAATAGTAGCGCGAGCGAAAGGTGAAAAGTCCCCCGATGAGGGGAGTGAAATAGTACCTGAAACCATGAACTTACAAGCTGTCGGAGGCCTATGGCTCCTCGGAGCAACGGCTGACGGCGTGCCTTTTGCATAATGATCCGGCGAGTTACTCTGTCTGGCGAGGTTAAGGGCTTACGGTCCGGAGCCGAAGGGAAACCGAGTGTTAATAGCGCGATTTAAGTCAGGCGGAGTAGACCCGAAAGCGAGTGATCTATCCATGGGCAGGGTGAAGCGGATGTAACAGTTCGTGGAGGCCCGAACAAGTGTAGGTTGAAAACTGCTTTGATGACCTGTGGATAGGAGTGAAAGGCTAATCAAACTCGCAGATAGCTGGTTCTCCCCGAAATAGCTTTTGGGCTAGCCTCTAGTAAGATAGTCAACGGGGGTAGAGCTACTGATTGGGATAGGGGCCACACCAGGTACCCTACCTAATCAAACTCCGAATACCGTATACCGTATCCAGGGAGTCAGTCTGCGGGCGATAAGGTCCGTGGTCGAGAGGGAAACAACCCAGACCACCGTCTAAGGTCCCGAATACACACTAAGTGCAGAAAAGGAGGTGGGACTTCAAAGACAGCCAGGATGTTGGCTTAGAAGCAGCCATCATTTAAAGAGTGCGTAACAGCTCACTGGTCGAGAAATCCTGCGCCGAAAATGAACGGGGCTCAAGTGTGTAACCGAAGACGTGGCTTGCATGATTTCGTTGATCTCATGCAGGGGTAGGGGAGCGTTCCAAGCGGGTGAAGCGTGACGGTGACGACACGTGGACGCTTTGGAAGTGATAATGCCGGAATGAGTAACGATAAAGCAGGTGAGAATCCTGCTCGCCGCAAACCCAAGGTTTCCTGGGCACGGTAAATCCGCCCAGGGTTAGTCGGACCCTAAGTCGAGGCTGAAAGGCGTAGACGATGGACAACAGGTTAATATTCCTGTACCAGCACAGACGCGTTACTACCGATGGGGGGACGCGGAAGGAAGCGTGATCGCACTGACCGAATAGTGCGTACAAGCGTGAGGCCGGCGCATAGGAAAATCCGTGCGCGTAAAGCCAGGCGTGATGTCGAGCTCAATAGAGCGAAGTCACAGGACTAACCGCCGAGAAAATCCTCTAGGGAGTTTCTGTGCTGTCCGTACCTAAACTGACACAGGTGGGTGAGTTGAGTATACTAAGGCGCTCGAGAGAACCGTTGTGAAGGAACTCGGCAAATTGACCCCGTAACTTCGGGATAAGGGGTGCCCTTGAGGGTGTAGGTCTTTACGGCCGAAGCTTTCAGGGGCCGCAGAGAATTGGCCCGTGCGACTGTTTACTAAAAACACAGGTCTGTGCTAAGTCTTAAAGACGATGTATACAGACTGACGCCTGCCCAATGCCGGAAGGTTAAGAGGAGGGGTTAGCTTCGGCGAAGCTCTGAATTGAAGCCCCGGTGAATGGCGGCCGTAACTATGACGGTCCTAAGGTAGCGAAGTTCCTTGTCGGGTAAGTTCCGACCCGCACGAAAGGCGTAACGATACGGGCACTGTCTCCACAACGGGCTCGGTGAAATTGTAGTCGTGGTGAAGATGCCACGTTCCCGCGTCAAGACGGAAAGACCCCGTGCACCTTTACTATAGCCTGATATTGAGTCTATTCATGTAGTGCGTAGCATAGGTGGGAGACGTTGAAGCCAGGCTTTCGGGTCGGGTGGAGTCAATGGTGAAATACCACTCTTTGCATGAATGGTCCCTAACACGGTTCCTTGAATCAGGGCCGTGAACAGTGTCAGGTGGGTAGTTTGGCTGGGGCGGTCTCCTCCGAAAGAGTAACGGAGGAGCGCGATGGTGCATTCAGCACGGTTAGCAATCGTGCGTAGAGCGTAAGGGTATAAGTGCGCCTGACTGCAAGAGATATAGCTCGAGCAGAAACGAAAGTTGGTCCTAGTGATCCGGCGGATTCCGAGTGGAAGGGCCGTCGCTCATCAGATAAAAGGTACTCCGGGGATAACAGGCTGATCTCCCCCAAGAGTTCATATCGACGGGGAGGTTTGGCACCTCGATGTCGGCTCATCGCATCCTGGGGCTGTAGGAGGTCCCAAGGGTTTGGCTGTTCGCCAATTAAAGCGGCACGTGAGCTGGGTTTAGACCGTCGTGAGACAGGTCGGTCCCTATCTAGTGTGGGTGTAGGATGACTGAGGAGGTATTCCCCTAGTACGAGAGGATTGGGGAGTACGACCCCCTGGTGTTCCAGTTATCACGCTAGTGGTACAGCTGGGTAGCTAAGGTCGGAACGGATAAGCGCTGAATGCATCTAAGCGCGAAGCCTTCTCCAAGACGAGTCATCCCATGAGTCCCCTGAGAGACCATCAGGTTGATAGGCCGGCGGTGCAAGTGCGGCAACGTACTCAGCTTACCGGTACTAATCGGACGATCGGCTTAACCACCTTTTTCCACGTACATCACTCCCGCGAGGGTTACTTGGTGTCCATGGATTAAGGAGCTCCAAAAAGACTCCTCCCTATGCAAATAGGGCGATCGTCACGTCGTTGAACCATTCCATCTATCTATCAAGCCCGGGTCGTGCTTTCTTGCTTGGCGCAAGTCGCAAGCTCGCACGCCCGGCAGGCATTCCCGGTGACTATAGGGGTCTGGCCATACCCGTTCCCATACCGAACACGGTCGTCAAGCAGACCTCGCCGATGATATTGCTTCGCGCGAGAAAGTAGGTATCACCGGGGCTTCTTACCCCCGTTGGGCTAACGCCCGGCGGGGGTTTTTTCGTGGCCGTTTGGAATTCTGGCGCTGTGGCAAGCGGGTCGAATTGGCTACTGGAATCGGCTCTTGGACTTGGGCTGAAAGAAGCCTTTGAAGTACGAGCCGTAGGCAACGACGAGGAAGAGCTCCAGCCCGGCAAGGACATAGGCGACCACGCCATTCTTGGGGTCGTCCAGGAAGATGTGCACGCAGGCGAAGTTCACGATCAGGGGCGCCATGGCTACCAGCCCGAGGGGCACGAAGAAGCCGCTGACGAGGAGTACCCCGGAGAAGATCATGGTCCCGTGCATGAGCGGCACGATGTACTCCGCATCGCGCAGGGAACGTAGCAAGCTGAGGCCTTCGAGCGGGAGCTCCAAGGGCGGCTCCATGAAGTCCAGGAAGCCGTTGAGGCCCAAGGTGAGCAGGGGCAGGCCCATGAGGACGCGAACCATGACGACGAGCTTGTTCATCCGTTCGCCGAGTGCGCACGGGCCCCCGACCCCAAGAGCTTTGATAAAGGGCCGTAACGTGTCAAAGTTCGCAGGCCCCAGAACCCGTGGGATGGGAATATCCCATCCCATGGGGCGCACCTGGTCCATGTTCACGAGCTTTCCATCGAGCTTGCAAATGTCACTACTTCGCTCAGGGATAGGGTTTCTTGCACTTTCGTACCTCCTGGGTCTGCTGAGCGGCGCTGTCGCAGCCCAGGACCTCTCGGTTCACGTACCGACGAAGGACGGAACCCGGTTGGCGGTGGACGTGTATTTGCCGGCTGGCCACCAGGCTGGGGATCGCTACCCCGCCCTGCTGGAGCTGACACGCTACTGGCGCGCTCAAGAGGACGCCCTGACAGGCAAGCCCCGGGCATCCTTGCGTGGTGTGTGTCGACATCTCCTGGCGGCGGACTACGCGCTGGTGAAGGTCGACGTGCGCGGTACCGGGGCCTCGTTCGGGACCCGGACGAGCGAATACGGCCGGCAGGAGGTTCGGGACGGCTACGATATCGTCGAGTGGGTCGTTTCCCAGGCGTGGTGTACCGGAGTGGTGGGGGCCTATGGAACGTCGTACACGGGGACCACCGCGGAGTTTCTTGCGGCTTGCGGACACCCCGCGGTCAAGGCCGTGATTCCGGGTTGGTCGGACTTCGATGCGTACCGCAGTCCAGTTCGTCCCTACGGTATGTATCCCGCGGGACTGATGGACGCCTGGGGGCGCATGGTCCGGTTCATGGATGTGAACGACGCGCATGCCCTGGGGGGGAGCGTGCGACGTGTCCAGGCGGACACCGAAGGCCATCTCCTGGCAGAGGCGCTGGCTCAGCACGAGGACAACTTCGATGTCACATCCTCGGTGCGTGGTGGTGAGTATCGCGACTCCAGCTTCGGTAGCGATACTTACGCCGAGATCAGTTCGTTGTACTGGAAGCAGGCCATCGAGAAGTCCGGCGTGCCGATGCTCGTGTTTGCTAGCTGGCTGGATGCCGGGACCGCCGATGGGGCGCTGCAACGCCTGCAGCACTACTCCAATCCGCAAAAAGTCCTGATCCTGGCCTCGAGCCATGGCGGCTCGTCGCATGCGAGCCCGTTCGAGGTGGGGGGACGTCCCGGCGCCCCCAGACCCTCGACACGCGAGCAGTTCGAGATGCGACGTGCGTTCTTCGACCGCCACTTGAAAGGGATCGAGAACGACGTCGACGAGTGGCCCACCCTGCGCTTCTACAACATGGGCGAGGAGAGTTACCACGACAGTGATGCGTGGCCGCTCGAGGGCGTACGGCCCGTGCGTCTCTTTCCCGGAAGCGAGGGATCGCTGGGGCTCGTACCGGAAGGGAGTGGCGAACGTAGCGATGTCCATGAAGTCGACTACGGAGTCACGATCGGTATCGCCAACCGCTGGTCCACGCAATTGGGTGGTCCGGTCCTGCGCCTGGACGACCGCGGTGCCATGAACGAACGCATGCTGACGTACACCTCGGATTCCCTCGAGGACGAGTTGCAGGTAACGGGGACGCCCGTCGTCCACTTGCGCGTGCGAACGAACCGAAAGGATCTGGCGCTTTTCTGCTACCTGGAAGATGTCGATCCGGAGGGTCGCGTGCGCTACGTCACCGAAGGAGGCCTGCGGCTGGTGCATCGCAAACTGGGGAAGAATCCGGTACTGGACGAGACGCTGCCATACCACTCCTTCAACGCAGCGGATGCACGGCCACTCGTGCCCGGAGAGATCACCGAGGTGACTTTCAGGCTCTGGTCGAGTTCCGTTCTCTTTCAGGAGGGCCACCGCATCCAGATCTCGATCGCCGGGGCCGACGCGGGCAACTTCGAGCGCATCCCCGCGCAGGGGGAGACGACGCTGGAGCTCTTCTGGGGTGCGGAAGGGGGCTCCTATATCGAGCTTCCGATCCTGGACTGACGTCACAAGCGACTGCGGCAGCCTGGGTTGGGGGAATAGCCCCGGGGCCTCACGGGATCCCGAAAAACGGTCGATGGTGGGAACGGAATCCTTCTCCCCCGACGTCCGAGCCCTACCTCCACACCATGTTTCTAACCACCTGGCGCCAGCACTGGTCGCTCGAAAAGGACCCCTTCGCCTGCGAGGATGCTGACAAGGACCTCGTTCTCAACGAGATGACCCATACGGCGGTCCACTCCGCCTTCGATCGGGTCTTCGGCGACCCTGCTTCGCCCGCTCCCGGGATCGTCTTCGGGGAGAAGGGTAGTGGCAAGAGCGGCATGCGCATCGCCATGCGTCGTCGACTCGACGCTCAAAAGGAACAGCGTGTCTTGACCTCGGAGTACGTCGACTTCGATGTCTACCTCGAGCGCTTTCGGTGCGCCGTGGGCGCCGGTGAAGATCCGAGGGCCGTGGGCCAGGCCGTGGCCAAA
The DNA here is from genome assembly GCA_965662355.1 of Planctomycetota bacterium. Taxonomy (GTDB): domain Bacteria; phylum Planctomycetota; class UBA1135; order UBA1135. The sequence continues at coordinate 7,302 of CBFIHP010000009.1, forward strand.
CGCTGGACCCTCGCGGACCACCTCGATGCGATGCTGTCACTCGGCGTGACGCGCATGGTCGATGATCTCTTGAGCGGTAACGAGTCGCACAAGAACCTCTCCAAGCGCCATCAGCTCGACCTGTTGCTGCTGACCGCGCTCTACCACGACTCGCGCGAGCGCACCGTGGGTGAGGCCTGGGAGAAGTTGATCCATAGCTTGGGCTTCCGCGCGCCCGGTAACTTCGCCGCAGGTTCGCTGCGCGGTTTGATGAGCGTCTTGGGGGCTTTCTTCCTGCTGGGCCCATTCCTCGGCAAGCTACGTGACGTGGATGTGGGGCCCGGTTGGCTGTGGGCCGGGGCAGGTTTCCTTGCCCTTGGTTTTGCCTGGGTGCCGCATCTCTGGAACAAGAGGAAACAGGAGCGCATGTCGCGTTCCGTCTCCATTCGCCTTCTCGGACGCGATTCCGCCCTGTTGGCAGGATTCCTCGGGCGTCTGTCGGAGGGGGAGCGCAACCGCTTCGTCCTGCCTACGGGCACCGACGAGCGCCAACGCTACGACCTGCTCGAGCGCTTCGGTTCACTTCGCAAAGCCCTTGGCTACGGTTCTTGGTACGTGCTCGTCGATCGCATCGACGAGCCCTCTGCGCTCTCGGCACACCCCGAGGCTGCCCGGCGTTTCGCCGAGACGCTGCTGGATCACAAGCTGCTGCAGTTGCCTGGATTGGCCTTGAAGCTGTTTTTGCCCATCGAGCTCGATCGCATTCACCGTTCGGCGACGCCCGAGCAGTTGAAGCGCATGCGCCTCGACAAGTCGAACCTCGTCGAGACGCTCGATTGGACGGGGCAGGAACTGGTCGAGATCGCGAGCTATCGCATACGCGTTTGCTCGGGCAAGGAGCTCTCCGGGGCGGGCAAGACCCGCACCCTCTGGGACTTCCTCGCCGAGGACCTGGACCATGACTACGTGCGCGAGACGCTGACGCGGCTCAGCACACCGCGTTATATGCTGGGCTTTCTGGCCCATGCCTTCCGCGAGTACGCGCGCAACCTGCCCAGCGACCTGTCCTCCGAGGATCCCCGCTGGCGCATGCCGCGAGCCCATTTCGACATGATTCGTGAGAGGTGGCTCGATCGTACCGAGGTTCTGCGTCGCACCCTGAACGCGGCCTGAACAGGACCGGGCCACCCCGCATTCGCTCCAGCGTTTCATTCGAGCTCCCATTTCGTTATCCCCTGTGGGCATGACGACCACGGCCCTCCCCCCCGGCGTCCAGGCGCAGTCCCAGGGAGAGGCTCTCATCGTCACGCTCGAGGGGCGTCTGGATTCGAAGACGACCGGCGCTTGGTGGCGCGAAGTCGATCAGCTGTTCAACGACAAGCCCCTGGCGCCCCTGATCATCGATGTCGCCAAGCTCGACTACCTCGATGGAGCTGGCGTGGCCCTCTTGATGCACTTGCAACTGCGCCAGGAACGCGTTGGTCTGCACTTCGACATCATCGGCTTGACCCTCGAACATGCTCGGCTTCTCGAGCTCTACGAGAGCGGCGCCAAGAAAGAGGCGGCTCGCGAACCGGAGCCCCGGTCGGGGGTCGAGGAGATCGGGCGCTATGCGGTCGAGTTCTTTGCCGATCTGCGCGAGATGACCTCATTCGTCGGCGAGCTCGGTTTGGCCCTGGTCGATGCGATTCGCCATCCGCGCACCGTGCGCTGGCGCGAAACGCTGCGCGCAGCCGAGACCTGCGGAGCCAATGCGGTGCCCATCGTTGCACTGATCGTCTTTCTGATCGGCTTGATCCTGGCCTATCAGGGAGCCATCGCGCTGCAGAAGTTCGGTGCGGAGGTCTTCGTCGCCGATCTGGTGGCACTCTCGTTGGTGCGAGAGATCGGTCCCTTGATGACGGCCATCGTTCTGACCGGTCGTTCCGGTTCGGCCTTTGCCGCCGAACTGGGCACGATGAAGGTGCGCGAGGAAATCGACGCGTTGACGACGATGGGGCTTTCCCCTACGCGTTTCCTCGTCGTACCGCGCGTCATCGCCGCCGTCGCTACGACACCGCTGCTGGTTGTCTTTGCCAACTTTTGCGGTCTGATCGGCGGAGCGGTAGTCTACTTGTCGCTCGGTTTCTCGATGGTCTCCTACGGGCATCAGGTCTCCAGCACGATCGACCTCAGCGATTTCCTGGGTGGGCTCTTCAAGGCCTTCTGCTTCGGCATCGTCGTGGCGGGCGTCGGTTGCATACGGGGCTTGCAGACTTCCTCGGGAGCCAGCGCGGTGGGGCTATCGACGACACGGGCAGTGGTCACGGGCATCACGCTCATCGTCGTGGGGGACGGTATCTTCTCCGTGGTCTTCTTCTACCTGGGAATCTGACCACTCCCGTGAGCACCCAGTCGCCGAACTTCCAGCCTGTCATTCGTGTCGAGAACGTCACGATCGGGTACGGCTCGACGGTGATCCAGCGCAACGTCGAGTTCGACGTCCACAGGGGCGAGGTGCTCGTGTTGCTCGGCGGATCGGGTTGTGGCAAGAGCACGCTCTTGAAGCACATGATCGGCCTCCACGAGCCGTTCGCCGGCCGCATCCTCATTCACGGCCAGGACCTGACCAGCGCCCACGGCGAGGAGCGCAACGAGATCCTGCGTTCCTTTGGCGTCATGTACCAGATGGGGGCCCTGTTCGGCTCGATGACGCTGCTCGAGAATGTGCTACTGCCGCTCGAGGAGTTCACCGACCTCCCGCGCGAGGCGATGGAGGCCGTCGCCCGCATGAAACTCGAGCTGGTCGGGCTCGGGCACGTTGCCCACCACCTGCCCGACGAGATCTCCGGTGGCATGCAAAAACGCGCCGCCATCGCTCGGGCCATGGCTCTGGACCCCTCGATCCTGTTTCTCGACGAACCTTCGGCCGGATTGGACCCCGTAACGTCCGCGGAGCTTGACCACTTGATCGGGATGCTGAAACTGCATCTCGGGATCACCTTCGTCATCGTGACACACGAGTTAGCCAGCATCTACGCCATCGCCGATCGCGCGGTCTTCCTCGACCGTGAGACCCGGACGGTTGCCGCCATCGGGCGGCCTAGCGATCTCCGCGACTACGCCCAGGTCCCGTCCGTGCGAGCCTTCTTCCGGCGTCAATCGGAAGCCGTGGCCCACAGGAGCGCGCGATGACCCAAGACGCCCATTACTTCCGCGTCGGTTTGTTCATCATGGGCACGGTGGCGCTCAGCATGGCCGCCGTCATCTGGCTGGGGGCCACCGCCTTCTTCGTGCCCTCGGCGCTGGTCGAGACGTGCTTCGACGAATCGGTACAAGGCCTCGACATCGGTGCCCCCGTGAAGTTCCGCGGACTCGAGATCGGCTCGGTCGTTTCGATCGAGAGCGCCGACGACGTCTATAGCTCGGAGCTCTCCGAGATCGAGCAGGAAGAATTCGGCCGCTACATCGTCGTCACGATGAGCATCACGGCCTCCCAGTTCTTCGAGGAGGAGACCAGCCGATTGAAGCAGCAGCGCATCGACGCCGCCGTCGAGCGCGGCTTCCGGGTCCGCTTGAATCTCCTCGGGCTCAGTGGCCAGGCCTTCGTCAATGCCGACTTCGTCGATCCAGAGTTGTGGCCTGTGCTCGAAATCAACTGGAGGCCGCGCTACTCGTACGTCCCCTCGGCTCCCAGCTCGCTTCCGCGCATCGTCGAATCGGCCGGGCAGTTCTTCAACTCACTGGGCTCGAGCGAGCTGATCAACAACCTGGATCGACTGCTCTTCACCCTCGAGGAGCGCCTCAGCTCGTCCGACATCCCGCGCTTGATCACGGCTGCCTCGGTCGCTGCGGAGAGCTTCGCCAAGACCTCCGACGATCTGAACACGTTGCTTGGAGACCCGGCGCTGAAGACCGTGCCGGGCGAGATCTCGAGCGCAGCCACGGCGCTGGGCAACCTCGCCGTCGAGTTCGAACGCGACATCCCTCTGATTCTCGCGAATCTGCAAACGGTAGCCTTGCGCATGCAGGAGCTCCTGGAGAGCGAGAAGCTGAATCGCATCGTTTCCAATACCGAGGCCCTTTCGGCCGACCTCCACACCGTGGCCAAGGATCTGCCGCCGGTGCTCACCGAGCTCCAACGGGTCCTGCGTCGCGTCGATCGCATGGCTGCCGGCGCCGAGGGCAACGTCGACAGTATCCTGGCCGACCTGCGCCGTATGGCTAGCAACCTCGAGCGTGTGACGGCCGACCTGAAAGGCAACACTTCCCAGGGGATCTTCGGGGATCCGCCGCCCAAGCGAGAGTAGGCCCATGTTGCTCACATTCATGAGAAGACGCCGGTCCGCGACGCTGTTGGCTGCGTTCGTCTTGCTGCCTTCCAGCGCCTGCATCGACCTTGGCAAGGACTACGTCGAGAAGCAGCAGTACGTGCTCGAAGTGGAGTTGCCGGGTCGTTCGATTTCCCCCACCACGATCGACGAGATCATCGCCGTGCGTACGTTCACGGCGGGTCCCGGTCTGGAGGACCCCGGACTTGTGTATCGCACCGCGGATGTGCGCTACGAGTCCGACTTCTACAACGAGTTCTTCGTGCCCCCGAGCGAGCTCGTGACCTCGGCGGTACGCAAGTGGATGCGCGCTGCGCACATCTTTCGGGCGGTTGTCGATCCGGGTTCGCTCGAGCAAGCGGACTACGTGATCGATGGTTGTGTCACGAAGCTCTACGGCGACTACCGGGAGCAACCGCGGGCTTGCCTCGAGATCCAGCTCTTCCTGACGCACTACGGTGAGAGCGGTCCGGAGATCGTCTTCCACAAAACCTACTCCGAGACGGAGCCGGCAGAGGCAAAGAAGCCCGACGAGCTGGTCGCCGCATTCAACCGCGCCCTCGTGCGAATCTTGAAGGCCTGGGAAGCAGAATTCCCGGCCGGTCTCCGCTAGCCGAGGAAGCAGCCCGGTCCGGGAACCTGAGAGTCGAAGTCGAACTCGATCGTCTGCCGCTGGCGGTTGGACTTGCGCAGGACGTTGATCTTCAAGTCGCCTTTCGTCATGTCGCTCGGGGCATCGAAGATCAAGACCACGGGGGCCATCCCTTCGAGCCGGGCAACGCGCTCGAGCGGTTCGATGGCATGCTTGCCCGCCACCAGGAGCCGCGGATTCCAGGCGCTGGCCTTGCCCTTCATCTCAAAGCTGTATTCGTCCGGTTGTGTTCCAACCGAGAAGAGCACCATGTTCTCCTTACCGGGCGCAAAGCGCAGGGCCTGCGCGCGGCAGCGGCTCATGGTCGTTTCCGAGCCGATGCGCATGCGAATGGCACCGACCCAGTTCGGGCTTTTCTGTCCCAGGAGCTCGAAGGGATCCAGGGGAAGCGAACGGGCCCAGAGTTCGGTCGAGACGCCCTCGTTGCAGGCACGGTTCCACAGTAGCCCAAGGTTCGGAATCCGGTCCAGGCGCCTGGCCACGTGGGCGGCGCCGCGAAGCATCTGCAGGGGCAGGCTGCTCTGGGAGGGCTGGGCGCGGTAAACCTCCGTGGCCACGGTGAGGGTTCGGCGCGGACGGAGCGCCGGGAGGCGCAACTGGGTCAGTGGCCGCCATCCGAGGTGGGCTCCGATTGGAGCCGCATGGAGTCTTAGTTGTTGCGGGCCGGAAGGTGAGCCGCCCTTGTTGTGGACCGTGACTTCGATGCGTACACGCCCAGGTGCAACTTCGAAGAATTCAATCCAATCGGATTCGACTTGCAGCTCAGCAGGCGCCCGCTGAACTTGCCCAAGGCTAGGGGGGGGGATGGGCATCGGACTGGGGGGTGGGGGTGAAGGGGGGACTACTCGGATCCTAGCAGGAAAGAGAAAGAGCACGGGGTTCAACTGAGAGTTCGCAAGAAAAGAGGAGACCGGTTTTCTCCGGTCTCCTCGTCTCTCTGCGGGTGCAAGGGTCATCCCGTTTCTGGGTGGACCCTGCTAGGAATCGTCAGATCATGATTCGGTGTTCGATCAATGCTGCGGATCTTTGAGATTGGGCTTTCGTTGATATCCCCCGCCACTGTGGCTTGGCGGTGCGCGGCCTTGAATGGCCTCGACGTCGGGTTCAATAACGACGCAATACCCCGATGACGACCCCTCGGATTTCGACCTCATCCACGATGACGGGCCGAAATTCGGCGTTCGCGGGTTGGAGGCGCACCCGGCCATCCGCTTCGCGATAATAGCGTTTGAGTGTGGCTTCCTCTTCGGGCAAGACCGCGACCACGGTCTCGCCGTTGTGGGCGGAGCTTCGATGTTCGACCACCACGAGATCGCCATCCCGAATCGAGTCCTCGATCATCGAATTGCCCTGAACGCGCAGGACGTAGACGTCCTTACCGGGGGGCGTGAAGTCCTCGAAATCGAGGGTCTCGGGGATTTCCAGCGTAGAGATGGGGGCGCCGGCCGCGATCGTCCCCAGAATCGAGAGCTGGGGGAGTTGGGGTACAGGAGCGGGGGTCGGGACTTGGGCACGCTCCTGATTCCATTCTTGCTCTTCGGGAGGAACGATCTGGAGGGTCCGGCTGTGGCCCCGGGCCGCCCGCCGAACCACCCCCTTGCGCTCGAGCTCGCCGACGTGCCCGAAGACCGTGACCCGGCTGAGGCCGAAGGCCCGGGCGATTTCGTCGAAGGTCGGGCTGATGCCCTGCTCTTCGATGAACTGCTGGATGAAGGCGAGGATGTCGCGCTGGCGGCGGGTCAGGGGCGGAGGGGCCATGGAATCGGAGAGCTCGGGGTTTGCGGGGCGGGCTGGGCCGTGGAGCCGGGCTAGATCAAGAACGTGGTGGCGATCAGTCCGAAGAAGAACAGGTACGAACCCAGATCGGAACCCGACGCCGTCGAGCCGTGAAAGGAACCGAACAGGCTCGACTGGCCAGGAGCCAGGCGATCCACGCCGAAGCAGGACCGCGTGGTGCGGAGTGCGGAGAGGGTTCTGGGGGCTAGCGGGGTCATGGCTGGGAGACTTGGCTGGCTGGAGGGGAGAAGGTGTCGGGCTCCAGCGGGGCATTGGCCTGGGGGGAGTCGGCGAGGCCCCAACTGGAAACCCGAACAAGACCCGAATGTTATCCAGGGCTGCGACCCGAACAAGTCCCGAACCGATATTCTTCGACACGGTACTTCCAAGCCTCTCCGGAAGAGGGACTTAGGTTCGCCCCAAAGGGCTGGGACCCCCTCCGGCTCGCCTGGGATAGAATCCGCACTCCTTGTCGCGCCACCACGAACTCGACCTCGACGGTCGCCTGCTCTCGGTCGATTCTCGCCGGGTCCCGCACTACCGCTTCGACCTCCTGGTGATCGGGGGGGGGGCCGCGGGCGCCTCCGCGGCGCTGGCGGGTGCGGATGCCGGGGCGGAGGTCGCTGTGCTCGGGAAGGGGTCGCGCAAGGAGACGAACACGCTGTATGCCCAGGGCGGCATCGCCGCCGTGCTCGATGGATCCGATTCCTTCGAAGAGCACGTCCGCGACACGCTCGAGGTCGGCTGCGGGCTTGCGGAACGCGAGGTGTGCGAGCTCGTCATCCGCAGTGGACCCGAGGCCATCGACAGACTCGACCGCCTCGGTGCGCGCTTCGATCGCGATGCAGAAGGTGCGATCGAGCTCTCGCGAGAAGGAGGCCATTCGCGCCCGCGCATTATTCATGCCCGCGGCGACGCGACCGGCCGCGAGCTTCAAGGCACGTTGAACGCCGCGGTCCGGCGCCACGCGCGCATCACGACCTTCAGCGAAACCTACGTCGTCGACTTGTTGTGCGCCGAGGATGGTGGGGTCGTCGGTGCTCTCGCCGTGCGCTCGAGCGGTTCTTCGGCGAACTCCGCGGGCGGCGGTGAACAGGCGGTGTTCTCGGCGCGCTCGATCGTGATGGCTACCGGAGGTGCCGGGCAGCTGTATCGCGAGACGACCAACCCAGCCATCGCGACCGGCGACGGGATCGCCATCGCCCTGCGCGCGGGTGCGAGCGTGCGCGATCTCGAGTTCTTTCAGTTTCACCCGACGCTGCTCTACATCGCGGGCGCGGCGCGGGTCTTGATCAGCGAGATCGTGCGTGGAGCCGGCGGCGTCCTGCGCGATCGGGATGGCGAGCGTTTCATGACCGAGTTCCATCCCATGGCGGAGCTCGCGCCGCGGGACAGCGTCAGTCGCGCCGTGTTCCGGCGCATGGTCGAGACGAAGGACACCAACGTCTACCTCGATCTTTCCGCGCTCAAGCGCGATCCCCACGAGCTCTTCCCCGGCATCTCGCGCGTGTGTCACTTCTTCGGCATCGACATCGCCCGCGATCCCGTGCCGGTGCGACCAGGTGCTCACTACATGATCGGTGGCCTGCAGGTGGATGGAGACGGCCGTACGGACGTCGCCGGTCTCTGGGCGGTGGGGGAGTGCGCCTCCTCCGGGATGCACGGGGCGAATCGCATGGGTTCGAACTCGCTTCTCGAGGGGCTGGTTCTCGGCCATCGCGTGGGGCAATTGGCTGCGGAAGAAACGGCCCTGCACCGGCGCGAGCTTCGCGACTGGACCGTACGACCGCCGCGCGAGCGGGACGCGCCTCCGGCCGGCGTCAGCGTCAGCATCCAGGACGTCACGTACTCCCTGAAGTCGGTTCTCTGGCGCCAGCTCGGGATCGAGCGCACCGGCGCCGACATCGAGGACGCCCTGTCGCGCATCCGACTCTGGACCCGTGCCGTGACCGAGCTCGCCCCCCGCGAACCGCGCACCTTCGAGCTCTTGAACATGTTGACCGTGGCCCACCTCGCCGGGGTATCGGCCTTGCAACGTACGGAATCGCGCGGTGTGCATTACCGAACGGACTATCCCGAGGCGAACCCCGGGGCCGCGAAGCACACCGTTCTCTCTCCGCTCTTCGAGGAAGGGCGCCTGCACGGGGTCGATGTACGCAGCGTCCCCGCGGGGGCGAGTTCCGCGCGGACAGGGACCCCCGATGCGACGCCGGACGGAAGCACATTGCGCGCATGAGTCGCTCACCCAAAGAGACACAACGCCCCCTGGAGCGCTTCCTGATCACGGGCGTGATCTTTCCCGATCAACCCTCCGAATCCGGTGGCCCCCTGTCGGAAGCTGCTGGCCTCGTACAGGCCGCGGGTGGGGAGGTCGTGGGGGAGGGCGACGAACCGCTGATCCAACGGCGGCCGAGACCCGATTCGTCGACGCTGCTCGGCAAGGGCAAGGTGCAGGAGGTCAGGGATGCGATCGACAAGTACGAACCCGATGCCGTGATGGTCGACAACGACCTGTCACCGGGGCAGGTGCGCAATCTCGAGAAGGCCTGGGAGAAGCGTGTCGTCGATCGCTCGGAGCTGATTCTCGACATCTTCTCCACGCGCGCCCGCAGTGCCCAGGCCCGTATCCAGGTCGAGCTGGCGCAGATGGAATACCTGCGACCGAGACTGCGGCGCATGTGGACGCACCTGGAGCGTACGGAGGGCGCCATCGGCACGCGGGGCCCGGGTGAAACCCAGCTCGAAACGGACCGACGCTTGCTCGCGAAGCGAATCAGCGATTTGAAGGCGCGGCTCTCCAGCATCGAGAAGCACCGCCAACGCCAGACCCGCACCCGCGAAGAGCTCTTCACCGTCGGTCTGGTCGGATACACGAACGCAGGCAAGTCGACGCTCCTGAATCAGGTCACCGGCTCGAACGAGCTGGTGGCGGACATGCCCTTCGCTACTCTCGACACACGCACGCGTAAGTGGAAACTCGCGGATGGACGCACCGTCTTGCTGTCCGATACCGTCGGGTTCCTGCAGCGCTTGCCGCACCACCTCGTGGCTTCCTTCCACGCGACCCTGGAGGAGGCCCTGAGCGTCGATCTTCTCCTGCACGTCGTCGATGGCTCGCATCCCGATGCGTCCGTCCACATGCACGCGGTCGAGAAAACCCTGGCCGGGCTGACCAATCGCGAAGCGGACCTCGTCGTGCTGAATAAGATCGATCGCGTCGATGATCCCATCAGGCTCCAGGTCCTGCGCGAGGGGCGCCAGCAGGAGATGATCCATCTCTCAGCCCGCTCGGGCGAAGGGTTGGATCTGCTCGATCGCACCATCACGGCGTGCCTCGATGCACGCTCGTGTCTCGTATCGGTCAGCGTGGCCCTGGCCGATGGCAAGAGTGCCGCCGCGCTTCGAAACGCTGGCGTGCTGCTTTCCGAAGAGACGATCGCGGACACGACCATCGTCTTTCGGTTGCGCTTGGGGGAGAGGCTCTTCGGCAACCTGCAACGCAAGCTGGGCGACGCCGCGACGTTCGAAGTGCTCGATCCGGCGCGCGAATCGTATTACACGGGCGAGCTTCATACATGAGAGGGGCAGCTCTTCTCGCCCTCGTTTGCTTCGCCGGGTGTGAGTGGCCTGAAGCCGTGCCTGCACCGGCGACCCTCGTGTACCAGCTGGACGTCCCACGCGCTCGCAGGGCCTGGGGTACGGAGGCGTCCGAACCGGTGGAGCTGTTGGCCCAGGCTGCCGAGCAGGTCCAGCGACGCTTCGAGATCAAACGTCGCAACTGGTGGGCCGAGGTCGAGGCCGACCCCGCGGCTCTCACCCTGACCGTCCGTGTGAAGGACGACATCGAGGAACGCTCGCGGCTCCTGATCGACGGCGTCGTGCGCAGCCTGGGCTCGTTGGAGTTTCTGGTCCTGGCCGAGGGTGAGGAGCGGTCCTTGGCCCAGCGAATCGTGCGCGCGAGGGATCGCGATGGAAACGAACACGCGCTCCTGCTGCCCGACACTTTCCGCGAGAGTTTCGGCTCGGGTCACTTCGCGAGCGTCCAGTCCGATCTCGACGGCGAGTTGAATCTGCTTCTTACGTACCGGATCTTCCCCGCCCGGGTCGACGAGTTCCACGACTTCACGCGCCGTTTCGCGGGGCGCCGCGTGGCGCTCTGCCGCGCTGCGAGGATCCTGGCCATCGACACGCTCGAGCCTGTCGTCGACGGGCACGGACAGCTCCGCGTCCGCCTGGACGGCCTGCGCGAGTTGGAGTCGCTTCTCTTCGAGCTCGAACGCCGCTCGGGTCCCCTGGTCGCGACCCACTGACTCGTCATCGACGTTATGATGTGCGGCCCTACCGTCTCACTTCAGAAGAACGCACATGAAAGTTTTGCAGGTTCGTAGGCCCCTCCAGCGGTTCGCTCTCTCGGTCTGGACCGTTTCCCTCGCTTCGGCCGTGTCGTTTGCCAGCGCCCAGGATGCGTTGACTCCGATCATGGTCGCGAAGACCCAACAGGTCGTCAGTGCCGAGATCTCACCCGACGGCAAGCACGTCGCGTACAACCTTTCGCTCCCGCGTACGCCATGGGAGGAAGAGGACGGCTCTTCGCGCAGCGAGCTGCACGTGCTCGAAGTCGAGAGTGGCGAGACGATGGCCTTCATCACGGCCAAGAGCGGCGCGGGTTCGGTGCACTGGACCCCGGACGGCAGGGGCATCGCCTTCCTCGCCAAGCGCGATGACGACGAGCATCGCTCGCTCTACGTGATTCCGCTGCGCGGTGGTGAAGCGCGTCGGGCCGCCAAGTTCGCGGATCGCTCGATCGGTCGCTATGCCTTCTCGCCCGATGGTTCCCAGCTGGCCCTCATGGGGACCGCGCCCGAGAGCGATGATCGCAAGGCGGAAGAGAAGAAGGGCTTCAAGCAGGAGATCTACGAAGAGGACTGGCGCGCCGCCGAGCTCTTCATGGCGACGCCCTACGACGAGGACACCGAGCATCGTCAGGTCGATGTCGACGGCCACGTTTCCTACATGGTCTGGGCCCCCGACAACCGTCGTCTGGCCCTCGCGGTGGCCCCGACGTCACTCGTCGACGACAGCTACATGCTGAAGCGCGTGCGCGTCATCGACACGCGTGATGGCAAGACCACCTGCGAGATCAAGAACGGTGGCAAGCTGGGGACCTTCGCCTGGAAGCCTGACGGAACCGGGCTCGCCATCGTCGCCGCCCACGATGAGCACGACGGTGCCGCCAACCGGCTCATGTGGGCCTCGACCGCCTCGCCCGAGACCATGCCGACCGAGATGCTCGGCGTACGCGAGCGCGACGAGCACCAGGTAAGCTGGAGCTCCAACGATCGCCTTCTCGTGCGCGGCAGCATCGGCGCCTGGTCGACGATCGACTCCTACCGCTTCGACAACGGCAAGGCCACGGACCACAAAGAGCTCACCCCGCACGCCGGTCCGGCGTGGATCACCTGCTCCGTGTCCAAGGATGGCAGCCAACTGGCTCTCGTCGGCTCCTCGCCGAGCCATGCTCTCGAGCTCTTCACCCTGAATGCGGGAAGTGGCAAGCTCACGCGCCATACGAACTCCAACCCCTGGCTCGGTGACATTCGCCTCGCGCGCCAGGAGGTCATTCGCTACAAGGCCCGCGACGGCCTCGAAGTCGAAGGCATCCTGATTCACCCCCGCAACGGCCAGAAGAACGCGCCCCTGATCGTCTGCGTCCATGGCGGACCCGAGTCCCACCTCTCCAACGGTTGGATGACGCGCTACGCCTACCCCGGTCAGGTCGCAGCTGCCGAGGACTACGCCATCTTCTATCCCAACTATCGCGGTAGCACCGGCCGCGGCCTCGCCTACCTCAAGGCCTCCCAGGGCGATCCCGCCGGCAAGGAATTCGACGACGTGGTCGACGGTGTCGATTACCTGATCGAGATCGGCGTCGCGGACAAGGACAAGGTCGGCGTCACCGGCGGCTCCTACGGCGGCTATGCCACCGCGTGGTTCTCGACCTACTACTCCGAGCGCTTTGCCGCCGGCGTCATGTTCGTCGGCATCTCCGACAAGATCTCCAAGGTTGGCACCACCGACATCGCCGACGAGGAGTTCTACGTCCACGCCATGAAGCGCCCCTGGGACGACTGGGAGTTCTTCCTCAAGCGCAGCCCCATCTACTACGCCGACAAGTCCAAGACCCCGCTGCTCATTCTCCACGGCAAGGAAGACCCTCGCGTCGATCCGGGCCAGAGTCGCGAGATGTACCGCCACGTGAAGCTACGTGGCAAGGCGCCGGTTCGTCTGGTCTTGTACCCCGGCGAAGGCCATGGAAACCGCATGGCCGCCGCCCGCTTCGATTACAACCTGCGTGCCATGCGCTGGTTCGATCACTACCTGAAGGGTGAAGGCGGCGATATGCCGGCCTACGAGCTCGACTACGAATCCCACCTCGGTAAGCCGAGCGAGGAAGAAACCCAGGGCATGTAGGACGGATCGCTCGCGGACCAAGAGAACGGCGGCGCGTCCCGGGACGCGCCGCTATTTTCGTGGCTCCGTGCTACTTCGAGATGTGCTTGCCGATCGCGTTCGCCACCGCGTTCAGCTCCTTCATCATCGTCTCGAAGCCCTCCGGCGTGAGGCTCTGGTCCCCGTCCGATAGCGCGACCGAGGGGTCCGGGTGGACTTCGACGATCAGGCCGTCGGCTCCGGCGGCGAGCGCCGCGCGGGCCAGGCTGGGGACCAGGCGGCGGACGCCGGTGCCATGACTGGGGTCGGCGATGACGGGGAGGTGGGAGCGTTCCTGGAGCAGAGGGATGGCCGCGAGATCGAGGGTGTTGCGCGTTTCGCGGATGAAGGTGCGGATGCCGCGTTCGCACAGGCACACGTCCGGGGTTCCCGCATCCAGCACGTATTCGGCGGCGAGGAGCATCTCGTCCAGGGTGGCGACCATGCCGCGCTTGAGGAGCACCGGACGGCCGGCTTCTCCGGCGGCTTGAAGCAGCCGGAAGTTCTGCATGTTGCGCGCGCCGATCTGGAGCATGTCGGCGTGTTCGGCGATGGCTTCGACGTCCTCTGCAGCGACGACTTCGGTGACGATGGGCAGGCCGTTGGCCTTGCCCGCGGCCGCGAGGAGTCTGAGGCCGTCGAGACCGAGGCCCTGGAAGCTATAAGGGGAGGTGCGGGGCTTGAAGGCCCCGCCGCGCAGGATGTTGGCGCCGGCCTTGGCGACCTGGCCTGCGATCTCGAAGATCTGCTCCTCGCTCTCGACGGCGCAGGGTCCGGCCATGATGCAGACGGCGTCGCCGCCGATCTGGATGTTGCCGACGGTGACGATGGACTTGTCGGGATGCAGTTCGCGCGAGGCGAGGGCATAGGGCGCTCTGACGTTGCGAACTTCCTCGACACCGGGCAGCTTGGTGAGCTCTTCAGCGATGGCCTTGGCATTGGGTCCGAGGATGCCGACCCATTCGCGTCCCTCGGTGGTGTCGAGGTGAACGCGAAGGCCCCGCTCTTCGATGAGAGAGACCACCTGCGCTTTTTCGCGCAGACTACATGCGGTATTGAGGATGGCGATCATGGCCGAGAAGAGAGGCTTCTGAGGAACGGACGGGGATCATCGCCTGCGGAGAGCCTTTCGACCAGAGCCGTTCCCACAACCGCCCCTTGGGCGTGTCCCAGGAGGGCCTGGACTTGGTCGGGCTCGCGCAGGCCAAAGCCGGCGCAGATCGGGCGTTCACACAGCGATTTTACGTGATCCAGATAGGCGAGGACGGATTCCGAATCTGCCTTGGCCCCTGTGATGCCCTTGCGGGTCACGGCATAGAGAAAACCGCGCGTCGCTTTTGCGAGCTGCGCGATGCGTTCGTTGGGGGTCAGCGGCGTGACGAGCTGGATCAAGGCCAGGCCCGCGGCTTCGGCCGGGACGCCGATCTCGGCGCTTTCTTCGAGGGGCAGATCGGGAACGATGAGTCCATCGAAGCCAGCCAGTGCGAGTTCCTTGCACGCGTCCGCACCGCGCGCGAGCAGCGGATTGAGATAGCTCATCAAGACGAAGGACGCGTCGGTTTTCGCGCGTGCTTCGGTTACCGCGTGCAGCGCGTCGTCGAGGGTCGTCCCGGCCTCGAGGGCCTCGCGGGCGATGGATGCGATGACCGGTCCGTCGGCCGTCGGATCCGTGAAGGGCAAGCCGACCTCGACGACGTCGCTGACACTGGCGACCTGGACGAGGATCTGGGTGAAGCGTGCGGGGGAGGGATGGCCGGTGACGACGTAGGGCATCAATGCGATGCGGCCTTCGCGCTCGGCGGAGCGGATGCTCTCCTCGAGTCGTTGGGCGCCCTTGTTCTCGACGTGGCTCACGATTCGGCTCCCATCAAGATGCCGAGGTCCTTGTCGCCGCGGCCCGAACAACCGATCAGGATCGAGCTCCCCGGGTTTTCGGCCGCGAGCACCTTGGCACCGGCGAAGGCGTGGGACGATTCGAGGGCCGGCAGGATGCCCTCGAGCTGAGCGCAGGCGTGCAACGCCTTCAGAGCTTCTTGATCGGAGGCCGCGCGGTACTTCGCGCGACCGCTCTCGAGCAGGTAGGAATGTTCGGGACCGACGCCCGGGTAGTCGAGGCCCGCGGAGATCGAGTGTGTCTCCTGGATCTGACCGTGTTCGTCTTGCAAGAGGTAGCTCTTCGTGCCGTGTAGCACGCCGCTCTTGCCGCGCGAAAGCGTCGCGCCATGGTCGCCCAGGCCAGCGCCGCGGCCACCGGCTTCGATACCGTGCAGCTCGACATCGGCGTCGTCGCGGAAGGCATGGAAGAGGCCGATTGCGTTCGATCCTCCACCGACGCAGGCGACGACCTTGTCGGGAAGGGCGCCGCGTGCCTCCAGGATCTGAGCGCGCGCTTCGCGACCGATGACCGCTTGCAACTCGCGCACGAGATATGGATAGGGATGCGGTCCGACCGCCGAGCCCAGGAGATAGAACGTGCCCTCGGGATCATGGGACCAGTCGCGCAGGGCTTCGTCGATGGCGGCGCGCAACGTGGCATCGCCGCTCTCGACGGGATGAACCTCGGCGCCGAAGAGTCGCATGCGGTGCACGTTCGGGGCCTGGCGCGCGACATCGATCGAGCCCATGTACACGACGCAGGGCAAACCCAGTCGCGCACAGGCGGCGGCGGTTGCCACGCCGTGTTGGCCCGCGCCGGTCTCGGCCACGATGCGCTCCACGCCCATGGCCTTGGCCAGGAGAGCCTGGCCGAGGGCGTTGTTGATCTTGTGGGCACCGGTGTGGGCCTGATCTTCGCGTTTCAGCCAGAGCTCGGCGCCCCAGGCCTCGCCCAGACGCTCGGCGGGGGTCAGGGGGGTGGGACGACCGATCCAGTGCGCGGACTCGCGGGCCAGCTCGTCCTGGAAGCCCTCGGTGTGCAGCGTCCCCTCCACCGCGACGCGCAATCGTTCGAGGGCCGGGATGAGGATCTCGGGGATGTAGGCTCCTCCGAAGGGGCCGAAGCGCCCGCGCGCGTCGGGGAGGTTGTTCGTTTGGCTCGATTCGATCATCGCCCTTCTTCCCCGAAGGCCTGGCGTGCGGCACGCACGAAGGCATGGATGCGTTCGGGATCCTTGATGCCGCGTTCCCGTTCCACGCCCGAGCTGGTGTCGACGGCGTAGGGCGCGATGGCGTGGATGCGTTCGGCGACGTTGTCGGCGTGCAGACCACCGGCCAGGACCATCCTTCGCTTGCGAGCCGCGAGCCGTGCCCGCTCGAGATCGACGGGGATGCCTCGTCCGCCACCCCCCGGACCGTCGAGGACGAAGGTGCCGCGCAACGAGGCGTGCGTTGGCGCCGGTGTTTCGAGACCGTCCAGGCGTTGCTCGAGATCGTCTCCGTCACGAAGAACGGGAATCGCGAACGTGTCGTGCGGCAGTTCTTCCAGGGGGGAGCCGACCTCGGCCTGAACGGCGGAGAAGCCCGCTTCGCAGGCGGCTTCGATTTCGTCGCGTTGCGCCTCTGCAAACACCGCGACGCTCTCCACGTCGTTGGGAACCAGCGCGAGCAACTCGCGCGCGCGTTCCAGCGTGACCTGTCGGGGCGAGGGTGCAAGCACGAAGCCCACGGCGTTCGCACCGGCGGCGAGTGCCGCGCGTGTGTCTTCCTCGTTCGAGAGGCCACAGATCTTCACGATCACGAGGCGACCCCCCGCTCTGTGCCCGGGTTTCCATTGAGGTTTCTGGCGCGACCCGCGTCGATCAAGCGGCGGGCGAGTGCACCGGAATCCTCTGCGCGCATCAGGGCCGTGCCGACGAGGGCCACCGAGTATCCGGCCTGGGCCAGGGCGGCGGCGTCGTCTTCTGTCTCCAGTCCACTCTCGGCGACGGCTGGGTAATCCCCGGGCAGGTCCGCAGCTAGATCGAAGAGCCTTTTTGGTTCGACCTCGAGGCTGACGAGGTTGCGCGAGTTGACGCCGACGAGTGTCTGTCCGGCTGCGGTGGCTGGTGTGGCTTGGGCCGCGAGAATGCGCGCCGTTCGCTCGAGGTCTTCGCGGTCGAAGCCCTCGACGAGAGCGAACATGCCCAGCGCGTGTGTCATCTGGAGCAACTCCGTGAGCTCGGCATCGTCCAACATGCGCGTGATCAAGAGCACGCCCCCCGCTCCGGCCACGCGCGCTTCGCACACCTGAACCGCATCCACGAGGAAGTCCTTGCGCATGGCGGGGACGTCCACGGCGTGGGCGATCTGGGCCAGGTATTCGAGCGAACCTCCAAAGCGTTCGGGCTCGGTCAGAACGGAGATGGCCGCCGCGCCGGCGGAGGCGTAGTCGTTCGCGCGCCGTACGGCTTCGCTTACCGAGCCCTCGCGTAGTTTGCCTTCCGATGGAGAGGCGAATTTCACTTCGCAGATCAGGTCGAAGCTCGCGTCCAGTCGCAGGGCCGGAGCCGGGGCGGTGGCCGTGGCCCGCTCGCGCCATTCCTGCCGGCTGGCTTCGCGCAGCGCCGCGTTCGCGCGCGTGCGCGATGAGCGTGTCATCTCTCCCAGGAGATCACTCATCGTGCCCGCGTAGTCGATCGAGGTACGCCTTGGCGCGACCGTCTTCCAGAGGGGCGCTGGCGACGCGGTAGGCCGCACGAGGGTCGCTTTCCCGGCCGGTCAAGAGCAAGACGAGCGCCGCGTTTAGAGCCACCGCATCGAAGAGCGGGCCCTTTTCGCCGTCCAGGATGCGTCGGAAGAGCTCGACGTTCTCCTTGGCGTCGCCACCGGCGAGATCCTCCGGTCGGCAGCGCTCGATGCCGAAGTCGTTCGGGTCCAGGACGCCTTCATCGATCTTCGAGCCTTGCACCTGTACGCAAAGGAACTGGCCGGCCGGCGTGGCTTCGTCCCATCCCGGTTCGCCGTGGATGCAGAAGGCACGCGTGACTCCGAGCCCGGCCAGGGCTTCCGCCATGCGACGTGCGACATCGGGCTCGTAAGCTCCGATCAACTGGTGCGAGGGACGCGCCGGGTTCACCAGGGGCCCGAGGATGTTGAAAATGGTCCGCACACCCAGCGCCTTGCGCGCCGGCGCGACCGCCGCGGCCGCGGGGTGGAAGGTCGGCGCGAAGAGAAAGGCGAAGCCGATCTTCTCGAGGCGCTTGGTCGCATCCTCGGGCGTCTCGGCGAAGCGCAGCCCGAGGGCCTCGAAGAGGTCCGCGCTTCCACAACGACTGGAGACGGAACGGTTGCCGTGCTTGGCGACCGGAACGCCGAGGGCCGCGCTGAGAATCGCCGCCGCGCTGGAGATGTTGAAGCTGTTCGAGCCGTCGCCGCCCGTGCCGCAGGTATCCACCAGGGTCGCCGGGCGCGAGGGGAGCGGGCCCTTGCCGAGTTCGAGCATGCCGCGCACGAAACCGCGCAGCTCGTTCGCACTCTCGCCCTTGGCGCGCAGGGCGACGAGGAAGCCGGCCTTCAACACATCGTTCTCTTCCGGCTCGGCCAACCCGTGGAGGGCGAGACGCGCTTCCTCTAGCGTGAGGTTTTCACCCTCGAGCACTCGTTCGAGGAGCCTCTTCAGGTCGAGCTTCGTTCGAGCATCTTTCATCGCCGGAATGGTCACGCGGAGGCTTCCTTGTGTATCGGGGAACGCATTAGGAAGCGTTCCAGCATACGGTTGCCTAGCGGCGTCAAAACGCTCTCGGGGTGAAATTGCACACCTTCGTGGGGAAGCTCCGTGTGGCGCACGCCCATGATCTCGCCGTTGCGTGTGTAGGACGCGACGACGAGCTCGTCCGGCATTCCCTCTTCATGGACGATCAGCGAGTGATAGCGTCCGACCTCGAGCGGGTTGGGGAGGCCGCGGTAAAGCCCGTGGCCGTCGTGGAAGATCCGCTCGGCCTTGCCGTGGATGGGCTTCTCGGCTCGGCCGACCGTGGCACCCAGGCTGGCGGCCAGGGCCTGGTGGCCGAGGCAGACCCCCAGTATGGGAATGCGCTCGAAGAAGGCCTCGATCATCGCCAGCGAGCTGCCCGCGGCCTCGGGCGTGCCCGGTCCCGGCGAGATCAGCAGGTGCGTGGGCTCGAGGGCCAGCGCCGCTGCGACCTCCAGTTCGTCGTTGCGATACACGAGCGTTTCGGCCTCGAGCTCGCGCAAGGCTTGCACTAGGTTGAAGGTGAACGAATCGTAGTTGTCGATGACGAGAATGCGTGCGCGGGCCATGGCTAGAGCCCCTCCGCGGCGAGCTCGAGGGCCGCGCGCAAGGCGCCGCCCTTGTTCAGGACCTCGTCGTATTCCGCATCGGGCTGGCTGTCGGCGACGATTCCGGCGCCGGACTGGAAGCGATAGCGGCCGTTCTCGAAGAACAGCGTGCGGATGCAGATGGCCTGGTCCATGACGCCGCCATGTCCGAAGTAGCCCACGGTTCCTGCGTAATAGCCCCGTGATTGTGGCTCGAATTCATCGATCAACTCGAGGGCCCGGATCTTGGGCGCCCCGACCACGGTTCCCGCGGGGAAGCACGAAGCGAAGAGCTCGAACATGTCGTGGGGTTCCTCCAGGACACCGTTCACGCCGCTGACGAGGTGCATCACATGGCTGTAGCGTTGGATCTGGCGGAAGGGCTCGACCGTGATCGTGCCCGGCTGGGCCACGCGGCCGAGGTCGTTGCGGGCCAGGTCGACCAACATGACGTGCTCGGCTGCTTCCTTCGGATCGGCGCACAGCTCCTCCTCGAGCTCGACATCGCGCGCGTCGTTCTCACCTCGGGGTCGGGTTCCGGCGATGGGCTGCAGAGTCGCGCGTCTGCCTTCGAGCCGTACGAGTGCCTCGGGGGAGGCGCCGACGATGGCCTGATCCCCGAACTCGAAGAGGTACATGTAAGGGGAAGGATTCAGAAGTCGCAGGGCTCGGTACACCTCGAGGGGCTCCAGGTCCGTCTCTCCGCTGAAGGCGCTCGAGAGCACGAGCTGGTAGACCTCGCCGGCCGCGATCGCCTCCTTGGCTCGGCCGACGCGCTCGATGAAACTCGCACGATCCAGCGAGGGCGTGGGAGGTGTGAAGCTCGCCCCCTGGGGACGGCGGGGCAGGGGGCCGAGGAGGGCCTTGCGCACCTCGTCGTGTAGGGACGTGCGCTGGGCCTCCGTCCCGCTCGAGAGCAGAGCGCAGGCGCGCTTTCTGTGGTCGAAGACCAGGACCGCCTCGGGAGCGAGGTAGCGCAGTTCCGCTACCTCGACCGGGGCCTCGGTGTTGCTCGAGGCCCCATTGGCATGACATCGGACCCGATCCAGGTGCAGTGCCAGGGGGTAGCCGCTGACGCCGAAAAGCCCGCCCGTGAAGGCCAGTTCGGGGATTTCGGGTCGCAGCACCGGAGCCTTGGCCAGCGCTTCCCTGAGGAGTTCCAGGCACTCGGCACGGTTCTTCGGAGCCGGACGCTCCTCGCCGAGGAGCGATGCCCCGTCCGGCCCGAGCGTGACCTCCTGGACTTCCCCGAACCCGATAAAGGAGTAGCGTCCCTGGCGCTCGGCTCCATCGACGCTCTCGAGCAAGAACCGGGGCCGCAGCCCCTGTAGCTTCAGGAAGGCGGAGACCGGAGTGTCCAGATCCGCGGGGATGTCGAACGGCGCTTGCATGAGAATCGAGTCCTTGGGGGTTCGATCGTTCTGGGGGCGGGCAAGGTACGAAAAAACCCACCCCCGGAAGACCGAAGAGGTGGGTTGTGCGTTTTGCGTTTCGAAACTACCTAGCGCGCCGTCACCTCGTCGGTGTGACGCCAAAGCCACGAAGAGTGGAGGGAGTGGGTCGTGGAAACGCTCATTACAATCTAGGTTAGAGCTTGGCGTCCTCTATCCGCAAGGTACGAAACACATACTTTTCGAAACCCAGCCTAGAAGATCCCGCTTTCGCTGGGGATTCCGCGGACCCCCAACGGATAGTGCTTCGAAGAGACCATACAACTCTCCAAAGCCCCCAGAAGTCCGGAGGGGTTCATGGAACCCCGGCTTTCGGCCCTTCGTCTTCCACTGCGAGGAGGGGAAGGCCCCCATATATGAGCGACCCTCGAGACGAGATCCACAACGACTCCGAAGAGCCCCGAGATACTGGGGACACGGGAGCCCTCAGCGATGCAGAGCTTGACGAGCTCTCCTCCCGGTCTGAGGAATGGGTCCCGAAGGCTGCTGGCGGGGCGAAGGCAGAGCGTGCGCAGCGCAGCTGGATCGTGAAGAACTCCGAGCAGGAGACCCCGGACAGTCAGGGGCCCTGACCGTTCGATACGGAGTCCGACCGTCTCCCGTGCAACGGGCAAACCGCAAGCGCTTACAGCTCCCCTACGCCTTCGCGACCGCGTAGTCCTCGTCATCCTTCGGTGTGGAAGGGGGTGAGGAGCTCGTTTGGCGACCCTTGCGGCTTTCGAGCCAGAGGAGGACCGGGTTGGCGATGAAGATCGTCGAGTAGGTACCCGTGATGACACCGACCATCATGGCGAAGGAGAAGCTCTCGAGAACGTTGCCTGTGCCGAGGTTCACGACGAAGAGCACCGCGACAGCGATGAAGGTCGTGAAGGAGGTCAGGACCGTACGGGAGAGGGTCTGGTTGATCGACAGCGTGAGGACCTCGGAGAGGGGGCCCTTGCTGCGCGGGAGGTTTTCCCGGACGCGGTCGAAGATGACGATCGTGTCGTTCAGGGAGTAACCGATGATCGTCAGGAAGGCGGCGATCATGGGTAGGTTGATCTCGCCGTTGATGAGCCCGATCTTGTTGGCCACGGTCATGACACCGAGGGTGATCAGGACGTCGTGGGTCAGGGCGCAGACAGCGGCCCAGCCGTAGCTGTACTCCGCGAAGCGAACGCGAATGTACATCACGATCACGAAGAGACTGATCAGGAGCGCCATGACCGCCTTGTCGCGCAGTTCGCCGACGACCTGGGGGCCGACCTGGCTGAAGGAGGCGATGGCCGAGGAGAGGTCGTACTTCTCCTGGTTGCTGTCGATCTTGTTGACGAAGGCTCCCTCGATGGCCTGCTTGAGCTCGGTCGTGTTGCGACCGGTTGCGGCTTCAGCCTGGAAGTCGTAAGAGCCCTTGCGTTGACCGTCGGTCACGGTGGGGGTGTTGAGTCCCAGCGAGGCGAGCTTCGTTTCGATGTCATCCCGGGGGTGGACACCGTTGAAGATGATGGAGCCCGTCAGGGCCGTGCCATCGAGCTTGATCTGAATCGCCTCGTCGAGGAGCACGTCCCCGAGGCTGTCGCGCAGGATGGGCTGGAGTTCCTTGCCCTGTCCGATCTCCGTCTCCTCCGAGACGGTCTTGACCGTGACGCGGAAACGCGTGTAGCCGTCGCCATCCGCCGAATTCAGAACCGGGATGACCTGGGCGAACTGGCCGATGGTGGGGATGTCCTTGACCCGCTTGCGAATGCCATCGATGTCTTGCGGCTCCTTCGTGACGAGTTGCGCCTCGACACCGCCGGTGAAGTCGATACCGAGCCGCTCCATGTCCGGGCTGTTGATGAAGATGCCGAGCCCGAGCACGATCAGCGCGCCGGAGATCATCATCGCCGTCTTCGCCTTCGGCAGGAAGTTGTAGTTCGCCTTCACGAACCACGTTCCGACGGGGTAGCTCTTGGCACCCTTCTCGAGCGAGAAGTGCACGAGCACGCGGGTGATGACGAGGGCCGCGAAGACCGAGGTGATGATGCCGACCATCAGCGTGGCCGCGAAACCTCGCACGGGGCCCGTGCCTACCTTGTAGAGGATCAGGGCCGTCAAGAAGGTCGTGATGTTGGCGTCGAGGATGGCCGAGAGGGCCTTGTCGAAGCCCGCTTTGGCCGCTTGACGTGCACTGCGTCCCTTGTCGGACTCTTCACGGAGGCGGTCGAAGATCAGGATGTTGGCATCCACCGCCATACCGACGGTCAGAATCAGTCCAGCGATACCTGGCAGCGTCAGCGTGGCATCGAGGAACGACAAGCCACCCATCAAGAGCGAGAAGTTCGCGATCAGGGAGATGGCCGCGAGCATCCCCAGGCGCTTGTAGTAGAAGACCATGAAGATCAGCACGAGCACGATCGCCATGACACCGGAGATGAAGCCGCGGTTGACGTAGTCGTCGCCCAGGCTCGCCCCCACGCGTTCGTCCGACTCGAGGGTCGGGCGCAGCTTCAACGAGCCGGCGCGCAGGATGGTCATCGCGTTGCGGACTTCTTCGGCGGTGAAGTTGCCGCGGATGATGCTGCTACCGAAGAGTGCGCCCTGGATTTCCGGGGCCGAGGTGATCTCCTCGTTCAGAACGATCGCCATGCGACGGTTCTTGTTCTCCTTCGTGAAGCCCCCGAATTCCTGGCTGCGTTCCGGCTTGATCTCGAAGCCGACGGCGGGAAACCCGAACTCGTCCTGGCTCGGGAACACGCGCGCCAGGTCCTCGCCGCGGAAGTCGTACTTGTCCTCCGTGGGGAGCAGCACGATGTTCGCGCGATCGAACTCGCTGATTTCCGAGCCATCCGGGACCGCCTGGGCGAACCAGCGCAGTCCGGAGGTGGGGCCTTCGTCACCCTCGACGTAGTTGTAGTTGGAGAGCGGAGTGCCTTCGGGCTGGGATTCACGCCACGCCTGTAGCTTCTGCTGTTCGGTCTCGAAGTCGGTACCGAGGGCCTGCAACTCCGCCACGTTGTCGGCGATGATCAGGAACTGCAGCTCGCCCAGGTTCTCGATCGCGGCGCGGATCGAGTCACCGAAGATCAGCTTGACGTCGGAGTTCGTGGTATGGGCCGCAAGGGTCGAAGCGCCGTGCTGGCGCTGGCAGCGCAGCAGGCGGTCGCGACTCTTGGCTTCGTAGCGAACGTGCTCGGTCCCGATTTCGACGACACCGGTCTCGGGGAAAGCCGAGGCGTCCACCAGCTCGATCTCGGTGACGCCCTGATCGGCCTGCAGGGCCGTCTTCAGTGTACTCTCGGCCTCGACCTTGCCTCCGCCGACGTTGCCCGGCAGCTCGATGACGATCTGGTCCGATCCGCTCTGGCGGATCACCACCTCGCGCGTGCCGTCCGGATCGACCCGTGTGCGCAGGATCGAGATCGTCTGCTGGAGGACCTCGCTTGGGTCCTCGGAAGCACTAATCTTGCCCTCTTCGACTGCGTTTTCGAAGTCGAAGCGGTAGACCAGCCGCGTTCCGCCTCGCAGGTCCAGCCCCAGGTTGAAGGCCGGTT
This sequence comes from Planctomycetota bacterium, assembly GCA_965662355.1. Taxonomy (GTDB): domain Bacteria; phylum Planctomycetota; class UBA1135; order UBA1135. Next base: position 31,666 of record CBFIHP010000009.1, read on the forward strand.
GCTTGAGAGCAAGGAACCCAAGCGAGATCAGAAGGAGGGTGAAGATCAGAGTGACCTTGCGGCCGGGATTTTCGAACATGGGGAGCTGCCTTTAGTCCTGTCGGCGGCTTTTGGGAGGAGTGTTCGTGAACGAAGGGGGGTGGACCGATGAGGTCCTAGACCTGAACCGGCGCCGGATCGGGATCGGCGCTTCCGTCTGTCTGGGCTTTGGCCGCTTCCTTGGTCGCTTCTTTGGTCGCTTCTTTGGTCGCTTCTTTGGCCGCCTTGGCTTCGTCGTGGGCCTTGCGCTCGGCCTCTTCCATGGCCTTGTAGCGGCGCGCCTTTTCACCGACGAGCTCCTCGACGCGGGTCTGCTTGCCAACGCGATCGCGCAGGTAGTAGAGGCGCGCACGGCGGACCTTGCCACGGCGCGTCATTTCGACGTCCTTCACGCGCGGGCTGTGGAGCGGGAAGATGCGCTCGACACCCTCGCCCTGCACGATCCGGCGCACGACGATGCTCTTGGCGATGCCACGTCCCTGGATGGCGAGGATGGTGCCCATGAAGATCTGGACCCGTTCCTTGTCGCCTTCCTTGATCAGGTAGTGCACGCGAACCGTGTCACCGACGTGGCAGATAGGGAGCCTGTCTTTTCCCAGCTCGTTTCCCAACTCTTCAATGAGGCTCATGGTCCCTAGTCCTTCTGTCTCGTCTCTGTTCGCGTTTCAGGTGTTTGTGTGAGGTCGGGGCGACGCTCGAGCGTGCGCTCGGTGCGTCTATTGGCTCGCCAGGCGTCGATCTTCTTGTGATCGCCGCCGATGAGCACGTCCGGCACCTCCCGCCCGCGCCACACACGGGGTCGCGTGTAGTGAGGATGGTCGAGGCCGTCCGCTTCGAACGATTCCACTTCCGCCGAACGCTCGTCCCCCAGAACGCCGGGCATCAGGCGGCAGACCGCCTCGGTGACGCACAGCGCGGGGAGCTCGCCTCCGGAGAGAACGAAATCGCCGATCGAGATGTCATCCCACTCCAACTCTTGCCGGATCCGCTCGTCGAAGCCTTCGTAGCGGCCGCAACAGAGGAGCAAACGGTCCTTTTCGACCAACGACCGGGCCTTTCCTTGTCGGAAGGGGGTCCCGTCGGGGGTGAGCAGGATTTTGTGGAAGGTCCCAAAGCGCCTCTCCAACCATTCGACACAGTCGAAGATCGGTTCGGGCTTCAAAACCATCCCGGGTCCACCGCCGAACGGTCGGTCGTCGACGGTGCGGTGCCGGTTTCGAGTGAAGTCCCGGATGTCCACCAGACGTATCTCTGCTGCACCCTTGGCCTGGGCAATACCGAGGATACTCGTGCCGATGTAGGGCTCGAGGGCCTCGGGGAACAGGGTCAGGATGCAGAAGAGCACGGCCGGGGGATCCCGGAAAAAGGGGGGGCAGGGTATGGAAGGCTGGTTTCCCGGTCAAGCAAGACCACAGCTCCTACACCGTTTAATGGCACGATCTCTCCCGATGGTCGCCCGAAGGCCAGGATCTTTCGGGTTGAGCGGCGGGGGGCTTGCCAACGCCGCAACGGGCGCCGATCCTACCTCCATGTTCACCGGCCTGATCGAAGCGCGCGTTTCCATCCATAGCCTCGAGAGTCAGGGCACGGGTGCTCGTTTGGTGCTGGAACGACCCGATTTTGGGCCAAATCGACGCCCTTTTGAGCCGGAAATGGGCGAAAGCATCGCTATTTCGGGCTGTTGTCTGACCCTGGCAGACCTAGTGGAAGGGCGCCCCGTCTTCGAGTTGACCCACGAGACCCTGGGGCGAACGTGGTTCGGCGAGGCCCGAGCCGGGGAGGTCGTCAACGTCGAGCGCTCCCTGACCCTGATGGATCGGCTCGGCGGCCACCTGGTCTCGGGCCATGTGGATGGGGTGGGCCGGCTCGTCGAAAAGAGCGATTCCGGTGACGGGGGAGCGCTCTACACGTTCGAGGTCCCCGACGGTTTCGAGCGCTATTTGATCGAGAAGGGCAGCGTCGGAATCGATGGCATCAGCCTCACCGTGGTTCAACCCAAGGGGCGGCGCTTCGACGTGGCTCTGATTCCGGAGACCCTCGCGCGCACAAGCCTTGGTGCCTCCGAGCTCGGAAGCCGAATCCACCTCGAGGCCGACATGGTCGGCAAGTGGGTCGAGCGCCTGGTGGCGCCCCACGCCTAGCTGCGCCGCGTCGGAAAAGCTTGCCTCTGTGTAAGGCCTCTGGGCCCCTCCCTGTTTCCGTCAAGTTAGAACCCACGCGATCCCGATGGCTAGTCCTGATCGGGTCCACTTCAAACGGGGGTAAAATGAAGCTGATGGTTCTGGCCAGTCCGCTCTTGGTAGCAGGGACGGCCCTTGGGGTAAATGCGGCGAACAACGATTCGCGTCCGACGCTCGCACCGCACGAGACGGTCCTGTCTTCGGTGCATGCGCTGCGCGACAACGACACCAAGTCCTTGGTCTATTCGTTCTTGACGGACGAGCAGATCACCACCGCCAAGGCGGAATGGGAGATGACTCGCAAGCAGGCGATCGAGCCCGGCGAGAACGAGGCATTCAAGGGCTTCATGTCACAACTGACAGCCCCCGGAGCGGAGAAGGCGTTGATGGAGCAGGTCGAGCCGACTCTGGCCGAGTTGCGCCCGCAGCTGACGATGATGGTCGGGATGTTCAGCGGCATGGGGCAATCCATGGTCTCTGAAAACGATGCGCTCTCTCCGGAGGAGAAGGCACAGGCGAGCCGCCTGCTCGATGGAATCGGGCGCACGTTTCTCACGAACGACCTGACGAACGTCGATTCGGCCCGCAAGGTCATCGGGATCGTTTGTTCGGCTGCGCGAAGCTTGCACTTCGATTCTCTCGCGAGCGTACAAGCGCTGAATTTCGATCAGTTGCTTTCCAAGGGCGATGCCATCCTGAAAGCCACCAAGGATGTCCTGGCGCTCTACGGGATTTCGATGGACGAGTGGCTCTCCAGTTTCCAGGCTGAGACTGTCAGCCAGACCGCAGATGCGGCCGTCGTTCGTCTCCACTACGAATTCCTCGGCGTGAAGGAGAGCACCGAGTACAACATGGTCAAGGTCGGCAAGCGCTGGGTTCAGAAAGAGACCGCCGAGGCCATCGCTTTCTGAGGGACGACTCCCACATCGCCAGTCACGCCGCTTGTTCGCCCTGTCGAGCAAGCGGCGTTTGCGTTTGGCACCTCGCTGGTGGTGTTCTAATTGGCAGGACCGATCAGCTCGGGCAGGCTCTGGGCGACGATGAACGCACCGACGACGAACAAGAAGACGGCAAATGACCTCTTCAGGAGCTGTTGTGGGAGCTTGGCGCTGACGGCTTTGCCGGCGAAGCCTCCCAGGATTCCGAGCAACGTGAACGTCCCGACGACATTCCAGTCGAGGCGTAGGCCGAGCCCGTCGAGCACGTCCAGGTACTTGTAGAAGCCGGTAAAGGACTTGAGCGCGATGATGAAGAGGCTCGTTCCGATGGCTCGGTGCATCGGGAGTCCTCCGAGAAGGACGAGAGCCGGGACGATCAGGAACCCTCCTCCGACTCCGACGAAACCCGTCACGACACCGACCGTGAGTCCTTCCAAGGCGATCTTGAGGACGTTCCTGTGCACCACTTCGGCATCTCCACGCTCCTCGAAGGGTCGCAACATGAAGACTCCCGCTACGAGCATGAGGGCGGCGAAGACAGCTAGCTGCGTAGCGCCCGAGACGAACTGGGAAAGAGAGGCTCCCAGGTACGCTCCAGCCATCCCAGGAACGCCAAAGAACAGGATGCTTCGGTAGTCGACCAGGCGGCTCCGCGCGTACGGCAAGGCAGCGACGAGGCTGATCGCGCCGACAATTCCAAGCGACCCGGCGATGGCGATCTTCTCGTCTTGACCCACGAGATAGGTGAGCACGGGAACGGTGAGGATCGACCCCCCCGAGCCCAACAGCCCAAGACTGAGGCCGACGAGGAGAGCACCTGCAACGGCCCAGAGCATGCGCTTACTCCCCCGGCGAAGCGGCCTGTCTGTTCCAGGGCATCTTGGCCAGCATCATGCCCATTGCGCAGGTGTCCGTGAGGCCGGCGAAGACGAGTCCCGCACCGACGAATGCGCTGAGGCCGAAGAGGAGGGGGTGAACCAGAAAGCCCAGCAGCACTCCAAGGACAACGAGGGCGCCCGCTGCGACACGAACCTGTCGCTCGAGCGACATGCCTTGCCCTCGTAGCAGAGGTAGGCCGGCCTGCTCCCAGGCAACGACACCTCCCTCGAGCACGTGCAAGGAATCGATGTCGTGAGCGTGCAGGATCCTCTGGGCCTCTTCGGCTCGTCGGCCAGTCCTGCAGATCAGGGCGACTCTGCTGCCGGAGGCTTGCTCCCTGATCGACGTTGCGTGCTGCTTCAAGCCTCCCAGAGGCGTGTTGTGGGAGCCCGCGATGTGAGCTCCCATGAACTCTCCCGGCGTCCGCACGTCTACGAGAAACCAGCCCTCCGAGCTGCTCAGCTCTGAGGGCTGGACCGTTGTCTTCATCGATCGCGTGCTCATGCTTCCTTCCGCGTGGAAAGTCCGAACGGGAGGTACAGGGGGCACCAGCTGACGAAGCTCGTCACGGCGAAGACGGCGGCCAAAACGCCAAGGATCGTGGCAGCCGAGCCATCGATCACGCCTTGGAAGTAGAGGGCTCCGATGGCAAGTGCCAGGATGACGCGGAGCGTCCGGTTGTTTCCTATGTTCTTCTTCATGGCTCAGTTTCCTCTTCGAGGGGTGGCGGTGGGGGGGGGGTGGAAACTAGGCGCGGCCCTTGAGCATGCCGTCCCAGTACAGTATCGGAAGAAGGTGCTTCTTGACTAGATACATGCTGAGTCGCTCCTTGCCCTGGTCGATAGGGAAGGTCTCTTGAGGGTTGCCGTCATAGTCGAACTCCGCCATGACGAGCTTCCCGTAGCCGGTGACGAGGGGGCATGAGGTGTAGCCGTTGTACTTGCCCTCGAGCGGTCGTCCGTTCATGACGGCAAGCAGGTTGGAGGCGACGACAGGTGCTTGCTTGCGGATCGCCGCGCCTGTCTTCGAAGTCGGCAATGCGGAGGCGTCACCCAAGGCGAAGACGTTGTCGTATCTGGGATGTCGAAGCGTTTCCTTGTCCGCTTCTACCCAACCCTCTTCGTTGGAAAGGGGACTGCGCTTGATGAAGTCCGGAGCGCTCATGGGCGGCGTGACGTGCATCATGGAGTAGGGCAGCGCGACGTCCTCGTTCGTGTCCAGGCGCTTGAAAGTTGCCTGTCTACTCTCCGGTTCTACGGAGGCTAGATTGTGCTGATACCGAACCTCTATGTTGTACCGCTTGACTACCTCGAGGAGCGTCTTGGCGTACTTCGCGACAGCGAAGATCTTCGGTGTGGCTATGCAGAAGACTATCTTGTAGTCGGCCTTGGGCGGATGTTTCCTCCAGTAGTCGGCGGCCAGGTACATGATCTTCTGGGGTGCACCGCCGCACTTGATCGGCGTGCTCGGGTGGGTGAACACTGCAGTCCCGCCCTCGAAGGAGCGGATGTTGTCCCACGTCGAATCAACCGTCTCGAAGGAGTAATTGCTGCAGAGCCCAGCCCTTCCAACGTTTCCCTCGAGGCCAGGGATCTTGCTCCAGTCGATCTGAATGCCAGGCGCAACGACGAGGAAGTCGTATGTGATGCGTTGACCGGAGGCTAGCTCAACCGCGTTTTCGTCGGGAATGAACTTGGTGACCGCATCACGAACCCAGGTCGCGCCCTTGGGGATCACGGAAGCTTGTGGGCGCGCGGTGGCTTCCTTGGGGCGTACCCCCGCGCCTACCAAGGTCCATAGAGGCTGGTAGTAGTGAACTTCCGAGGGATCGATGATGGCTACATCTGGCTTGTCCATCGTGCGGCAAAGTCGCGCAGCCACGGTGATGCCAGCGGTGCCGGCGCCCACAATCAGGACCTGGAAGTGTTGCTTGTCGTCGTTTTGGTTAGTCACCAGGGCTCTTCGTTTCTGTAGGGGTTCCAGCCTGGCACGCGGAAGCGTTCAGGATTGCCGTCGGCAGAACGCTAGCGGCCCAAGCGTCTATGCCCCCGACCAATGTTGATGAAGTTAGAGAAGCCGCCTTGAAGAAGGAAGCTCGAAGCGATCGAAGAGCGGTATCCACTGCGACATACGAGTGCAGCTCGTCGATCACGGGGCGGCGACTCACCTACGCACCCCTACTCGTCGGTCGATTCCCAATGACAGCGTAGAGCACGAGCCCACTGGCGATCGTGAGAAGTGCTGCTAACAATTGCCCTGGTCGATTGACCCCCGCCAGAGTCGCAAGCCCGATCGTGCAAGCCACATAGAAGGCCGGCGCAACCAAGAGTGTCGGAGATGACGAACTTGCTTCTCGTGAGCGCAAGATGAAGAGGCTTGCTGCTGTCGCAGCGGCGCAGAGTGACAGCGTGAATCCAAGGTAGGCAAGCAAGTCCTCCAGGGTCGAGACGAGGACGACCACCGAAGCAAGCCCGGCTTGAAACGCAATGGAGGCTACGGGAGCTACGCCTCCCTTGTCCGGGTGTATTGCAAGCCAGCGTGGAAACACGCCGTCGCGTGCCATCCGGTCGTAGACCCGAGGCCCAGCGATGATCATCGATGACACGGAAGTAAGGAGCGCGATCGCAATCACTGCGCGCGTCGCTCCGACGAGCCATCCGCCCCCCAGAGCCTGCGCAGCAACGGCAGCGACGTCGCCTTTGCCTGTCAGGTCCTCCGGCTGCGGCGCGTAGAGAAAGATAGCGTTCAAGGCGAAGTAGAGCAGAGTCGTGCCGAGCGTTCCCCATAGCATCGCACGCGGCACCGTTTGCTTTGGTTCCCGCACCTCGCCCAGTACATAGACGGCTGCATTGAACCCGCTGTAGCTAAGGGAGATCCAGACCAGTGAATTGGCGAAGGCATAGGGAGAAAACGGACGTTCGGGTGTCGGGGAGGACAGCCCGACCCAGCCCGCACTCTGCAGCTCGAAGAGTGCGTAGAAGACAAACCCCGACAGGAAGAGCAGTTTGGCCAGCACGACTGCGTTCTGAAAGCGGAGCCCCGCGTTCAAGGACAATCCGTGAACCGCGGCGAGCAGGAGAATCGCGGCCACAGCGAGTCCTCCCTCGGGTATCCAGCCAGGGCGGACTTCGGCGGGGAGCGCATAGGTCTCGAAGGCTGAGGCGGCAAAGGCGATCGCCCCGGTAAAGCCGGCCAAAAGGGACACCCATCCAGCGACGAAGCCTACCGCCGGGTGGATGGCTCGGCTCAGGAATACGTACTCGCCGCCCGACTCCTGAATCCGGGTGGACAGCTGCCCATAAGTCGCCGCGCCTGTGAGAGCGATGGCTCCTCCCACCAACCATGCGAGAAGGACGACACTGCGGTCCCCGAGGTCCGCCAGAGCGAAGCCGCTGGTCGTGAAGACGCCAGCCCCGATCATGCTCGCAACGACAAGGGCCGTTGCTGATGGAAGTCCGAAGGGCCGCTTCGCCGGCACGTCCCTTGTCACTCGTCGGCCTTCACGAACTCGATCAGGTCGGTGTCGTTTGCCGTGAACTGACCGGCGAACCACAGTAGAGAGTCCTGCCGAGTTGGGGCGCGAAGCGTGCCCAGGATCAGGATGGGGAGAAGGGCGTGAAGCATCGTGGGATACTCAGGTGATGGGGCTTCCGGCATCGAGGCCGAGATCATAACTGCCCTTGTCTGTCGGTGGCCCATGGACTTGGGGCATGGCACGGGCGGGGCTTCTGTTCGTCGCTGCCCAGGCCGTTTTGCTGGCTGCTCATGGGCCTGTCGGCGCTTCGCCTCGGCTCACAGCGCGTACCATCGGACACGCCTGGCGGCTAGCGTCGATCCGCAAGCCAGAGGGCCATCGCAATTCAATCCAAAGGGACCTGTCCAACGAACCTGCGTTAGTTCCCTCTGGGAGGATCGGGCCCAGCGTCTCAAGCCCGAGTAGCGGCTTCTTTCTGCTCGGCCTTCACACCGGCGCGTTCCGTCGGCGTCAGCGTGGCTCGTGATCCACGGTAGAGCGGGTTCGCGAGGATGCGCGCAGCGACCTGCTGGCCGGTGACGGAGTACGCGATGTATTCGTACTCGGCCCCCGACTCATCGATGAACTCCTGGAAGGCGCGAAACTCGTCCTCCTTCCAGTTAGGGAAATTGTAGTACTCGTCGAAGAGCACGATCGCGCCCGGCTGGAGTCGCGACCCCAGGGCACCGAAGATCGTCTTGGTCGAGGAATACAGGTCGCAGTCCACGTGCAGGAAAGCGACATCATCTTCATAGCGCTCGAGGAATCCCCCGAGGGTCTGGTCGAAGAGCCCGATGTGGAAGGTGACGTTGTCGGGCACGCGGGGCGGCCTGCCCTTGCGGGAGAAGGTCCCGATCTTGTTGCCGTTCCAGTGTTCCGGGAGGCCATCGAAGGAGTCGAAGCCATGGACCGTGCGCTCGGTGGCATTGGCAATCCAGCGGATAGACTTGCCGCGGGCCACTCCGAACTCGAGGAAGAGTCCGGGTTGGGCTGTCTCGGCTACCGCGAATTCGAGCAGCGGTTTGTGCTTCTCGAAGAAGGGCGCCTTGCCCATGTGGGCCTTGATGTAGTCGAAGGACTCTCTCTTGGCTTCCAGTTGGAGATCCAGGAGCAGGTTTGAGGAGTATTGCTTCAGCACAAGGCGCCGAAACAAGTATTCGCTCAGGGTCCTTTTGAAGAGTCGCATGGCCGGGTGTCCTTCTCGGTGCGGGAAAAGGACACCATATGCGCTATGGGGAGGAGAGGCTAGCGCCGGGCGGCTTTCAGGACCGCTTTGAGCTTGATCACCTCGCTGCCCCGACGTACGTCGAAGGTCACCTCGTCTCCGGCTTCCTGTCCGGCGAGCGTGCGCCGCCAGGCACGGGCGCTATCGATCTCGTCGTCGTTCCAGGTAAGGATGCGGTCTTCCGGCTTCACGCCGCCCAGCTCCGCGGGAGAGCCGGCGGTGACGGTGTTGACGAGCAGGCCGGGCTCCGGATCACCGTTGGCGTTCGCCAGGGTGATGCCGAACTGGATGTTGTTCGTCCGGCGTCTGTTGCGGCCGCGGCGGTTGACGCTCTGAAAATCGAAGCCCTCGGGGTGAGCGACAGCACTCATGCCGATCTCGTGGAACAGGTTGACCGTGCGCACCGCGTCTTCCCGGTTGATCTTGGCGCTGGTGTCCCGGGGCGTGTGATAGTCGTCGTGGAAGTCGGCGATGATACTGAAGAGCACCGGCACGCCCTTGGCGTAGAACATCAGGTGGTCGCTGCCCGCCGACATGCCTTCGGGCTGCACGATGTCCAGCTCGGTCTTTGCCAGGATCGGCTCGAGCAGTTCCGCGAGGCCCGTGCCCGTGCCGGCTCCGGAGAGCGAGAGGCGCTTGTTGGTGATACGCCCGATCATGTCGAAGTTGATCATGAGCGCGTGGTCGTCGATGGGGATGATGGGGTTGTCGGCGTAGTAACGCGCGCCGTTCAAGCCGGACTCCTCGGCATCGAAACCCATGAAGAGCACCGAGCGCAGGTTGGCATCGTCACCCATGGCCGCGTAGTCCTGGACCATGCGCTTGGCGATCATCAAGACCGCGGCGCTGCCCGAGGCGTTGTCGTCAGCGCCGGGATGCAGAACCAGTCCGCGCTCGTTTTCGTCGGCGCGCGATCCGAAGTAGCCCATTCCAAGGTGATCCAGGTGGGCCCCGATGACGACGAGTTCGTTCTCGAGCTCGCCCCGGCCGGGAAGGACGGCGCCGACGTTCTCGGCGAAGGTCTTCTTCTGGACGATCTCGACTTGCAGTGCGATCTCACCATCAAGGTCGAAGACCTGCGAGGTGTCATCGCACATCTGCCGCAATTCGAGCAGTGACTCGGTGGTGGGAGCCATGGCGGCGATCAGCTTTTCGCCACCCTCGATGCTGACGTTCATCACCGGGACCTCGATTCGCCCACCGCGGCCGCTGAACATCATCAGCTGGTCCATTCCGTCGTGGTTGGCTCCGGGCGAGTTGATCATGATCACGGCCACGGCGCCGCGTTCGGCGGCGGCCTTGACCTTGTCGGCGTAGCGCATGCGCCGGCTCCAACCGCGCTCGCTGAGCAGGCTGGTGCCTTCCTCGCTCATCGGTTCCAGTCGGAACATGACCGCGATCTTGCCGCTGAGGTCGTCTTCGTCGCGGTAGCTCTGGTACTCACCCGAGTCCGGGTCGGAGGGCAGGGAGTAGCCGACGAAGATCGCGGGCGCGGTCAATTCTCCAGAGGCCCCCAGCGAGAGCGGTGTGTACTCCGCGCCCACCTGCATGGTCGTTCCGTTGATGGAGAGCTCGGACGACACGAGTTCCGCCCGCGGTGCCAGTTCGAATTGTTGGCGGAAGCTGCCCTCGAAGGCGGGCTCCAGGTCTTCCTGGCGGAAGTAGTATTCCATGTATTCCCGGGCCAGTTCCATGCCGCGGGTTCCGGGCAGGCGTCCCTCCATCCAGGGCGATGCCAGGGTCACGATGTGGTCGTTGTAGACCTCGACGTCCTGCTCGAAGCTGGCCTCGCCGATGCCCTGAGCGGCTGCGAGCGGTTGAAGGGCGAGGAGGATCAGTCCGGAGATAAGACGGGGTGATTTCATAGGCTCGGGAGGGAGTTCGGTGGCTCGAAGCCGGCTGTTACGAAGCCGGAGTGTCGATATGCCCAACCTTCCAGATTCTAACCAGCCTTCCTTTCTACACCGGCGAGGGTCTTCGCGAGCTACACCGTGGCGAGGAGGAGCGATTCCTAACATGGTGTGTACCTTCGCTCGACAATCGTCCGCCCCGTCCGAGCCACGAGGCGTCCCTGCGCTTGAGCCCCTCTCGAGGCCTTCCCGACGGCTAGAAAGCGCCGAAGAGGACGCCTGTGAAGGCGGTGATGGGGGCGGCTTCGCGGTAGTCCTCGAGGCTCTTTGTGAGCAGCTTCACGGAGAGCAGGGCTTCGTCGTAGAGCTCCTGGTCCATCAAAATGCGCCCCAGGCTGCCTTCGCCGGTGCGGACGTGGGCGACGACAGACCTCAGGTCTTCCGTGGCTGTCTTGACGTTGAGGACGATGGCCTCGAGTTCGTTGCCGAGCTCTTCATCGGAGAGGAGCTTGCCCATAACGCCCTCGCCGCGTTCGATCTGCTGCCCGAGGTTCGAGAAGGATTGGATGCCCTTGGTGACCTCGAGGGAGAGCTCCTCGTCGTAGATGAGCCGTCCCACGATTCCGCGACCCGCGCGGATATCGCTGCCGATGGCTTCGAGGCTCACGACGGCGCCGTTGACGGTATCCATGAGCTCGTCGTCGTAGAGGAGGGCGCCGAGCACGCCATCGCCGCTGGCGAGCTGGTCGCTGGCGTCGCGGATGTTGGAGATGGTCGTGGAGACTTCGTTGGCCATCTGCTCGTCGGCGAGGAAGCGTCCGACCATACCGCGGCCTTCGCGCACGTTGGCGATGATGGCATCGGTGTTGTTCAGGATGTTGGCGATGGCGGCGCGGTTCTCGGTGAGCACGGCGCCAAGGTCCGCCAGGGCCTGAATGGGATTCTTCTGCACCGAGCCATAGAGCGCTCCGTCATCGTCGCGTGGGAGGACGGGGCCTCCGAATTCACCGGGATCGATATCGATGTGTCGGCCACCGAGGAGGGTGGACTCCGCGATCTTGATCTGGGCACCGCGCAGGAGCTCGACCTGCTTGTCCAGGAGCAAGATGGCGCGGATCCGCTTCTTCGGTTCGCCGTTGATGTCGAAGTCGAGTTCCTTGACCCGTCCGATGCGCAGACCGGAGACCTGTACCGGATCGCCTTCCCGCAACCCGTAGGCTTCGGGGAAGTAAACGACCTCACGGGTCGGCTCCGTGAAGAAGTGCACATCGGTCAAGAAGAGCGTGTACAAGGCCAAGACCGAGAGTGCCACGACGAAGAATACGCCGAGTAGAAGTTGACGCTGCTTGTTCATCTCGTTGCGGAATTCAATCGTAGGGCTTGGCGAGGAATCGCTTCAGGCGCTCGTTCTTCGAGCGAATGAATTCTTCGGGCGTGCCTTCGTCGAAGACCCGCCCTTGATCGATGAGTACGACCCGATCAGCTGCAACCAGGATGCAGCTGACGAGGTGCGTGACGACAATAGCCGTGATCCCCAACCTTTCGGTGAGATCACGGATGAGGTGGTTTACCGACATCGAGATCTCGGGGTCGAGACCGGTGTTCGGCTCGTCGAAGAAGACGATCTCGGGTTCGGTGACGAGCGCTCGGGCGAGGCCGACTCGCTTGCGCATGCCGCCCGAGAGCTCGGGGGGCTTGAGCTCGCCCGTCCCATGCATCTGAACGAGAGCCAGCTTGTGCTCGACGCGATCATTAATCTCCGCATCGGAGAGATCGGTGTTTTCCCGTAGCGGAAGGGCGATGTTCTCGGCCACGCTCAGCCAGTTGATCAGGGCGCCATCCTGGAATAGGTAGCCCATGCGCCGGCGCAACTTGACCAGGTCCTCGGGGGCGACGGTGGCCATGTCGTGGCCCTCGACCAGAATCCGACCCGAATCGGGGTGCACCAGGCCGACAGCGTGGCGCAGGGTGACCGACTTGCCGATGCCCGAGGGGCCCATGATCGCCAGGGTCTCTCCGCGATGCACGTCGAGATTGAGATCCTTGAGCACGACCTTCTCCCCGAAGCTCTTGCAGACACCGTCATAGCGAATGACGACATCGGACTCCGTCGAGGAGCGCTGGTCACTTTGGACTTCCGTTGAGGAGATCATTGGCGGTAGAAGAACCAGCTCATGAAGTAGTTGGAGACGATCACGAGGATGATCGAATCACGTACCGCCGCCCGCGTCGCACTACCGACGCCCAGCGCACCGCCACGGGCTCGAATGCCGGCCGCGCAGGAAATGACCGAGATGATGAGACCGAAGATGAACGACTTGAAAAGCCCTGCATACACGTCTTTCGGAACGGGCAGCATCCGCGCCGGGGCCTTCAAGGCTTCGACCACCGTGTCGAAGTAGAGCGAGTATTCCACGCCCAGCTGTGACTGCGCGACGAAGCTGCCGCCGATGATGCCGACCGCGTCGCAGAGGATAGTCAACATGGGGCAGAGGATGGCCAGGGCGACCACGCGCGGCATGACGAGATAGCTCACGCGATCGACCGACAACACTTCGAGGGCGGCTAGCTCTTCGCTGACGGCCATGGTTCCCAGCTCGGCAGCCAGGGAACTACCGACGGCCGCGGCCAGGATGGTCGCCGTGACGAACGGACCCATCTCGCGTGCCATTGACAAGGCGACGAGAGTTCCGATCTGGTCCTGCTGGCCGATCTTGGACAGCTCGATGCCCGTCTGCAGTGAAACGACCATACCCATCGACAAACCGACGAGCAGGACGACGTGCAGGACCTTGATGCCCCCGACGTAGAGCTGATCACCGATCAAGTTACGACGCTTCACGACGGAAGAGATACGCGCGAGAACCCCACCGAAGAGTTCCAGGCGATAGCCGGTCGCAAGCAGTAAGTTGTTGAGGGTGGAGAAGAGCCGCATCTCGGGGATCAGAAGTAAGAACGGGGGCGTTCGCTTTCCGGCCCCCCGACACCCTCGGTCGTCAGGGAAGCAGGCCGGGGCCAGCCGGGGCCGGGGAACGCGGGGCGCAGGAATGTGAACCCCTCATCTCCTCCCGAGCGCCAGCGGATGAGCCCGAAAAGAAGAGAGGTCTCCTTCACGTCGTCACCTTGGTCCGAAAACTTCCGTCGGGCCCAGAGAAAACTCAAACTCCGTCGATCTTCCCCGCGGCCTTTCTCTCGGCGATAAAGCCCCAACCACGCCCTTTCTCGTCGCATTTGACCTTCCTGCTCCCACTCCCAAACATGGAGGGGACGGGACAGGAAACGCTCGAAGAGGTTGGAGCGATCGAGGGGATTCAGGTTCGGGACACTCCCGTGTCGCCAGGCGCCCTTGGTCTGGTACTGGAACAGCGGGAAGAAGTTTCTGCGTCGGTCCTTGCGACCCGTTTCCTCGCCGTCCTCCAGCTCGACCCGGGTCGATGACTGCCACAACGGCAAGAGCAACGTCGAGTCGCGTTCGTACCGGGGCGCTTGCTCGTGTCGGAACTGGATCAGAGGCCAGAGGAACGAGGTCGTCTCGAGTCCATCCGCGTTCACGTGGGACCACATGGGCCAGATACGCGAGCGCGTGACTTCCTTGCCGCGCTCGAAACGTACGAGCGGGAAGGGCGCGTCGAGGGCACGAAAGCCTTGTTCGGGATCGCTGGCGTAGCCGAAGAGCGGCCACAGCACCGTCGTCGACGTATAGCTGCCCTTTTTCTTGCGCCCAAGCAAGGGCCACAGCATCCAGGTCTTTTCCGGCTCGTCTTCGTTGCCGAGCATGTAGTTCGTATTGAAGTGGAAGAAGGGCCACAGGAAGCTCGTGCGATCGTAGGAGCCCTCGATCGAGGACTTCATGTAGATCGGCCACAGGTGGTGGCTGCGCTGGCCGTTGCCGTAGGCCCAACCGAAGATCGGCCAGGGGAGGTTGTACGACACGCGCCCCGCACGCTCCGAGTAGACGAAGAGCGGCCACAGGACGAAGATCAAGCGGTCGAAGGTGAGAAAATCGCGGAAGCGTCCGAGGATCGGAAAGAGCCCCATGGCGAAGCCTTCGGCCTCGGTGTGCTGCATGAGCAACCCGGGCAGCATCGCGTACTTCCAACCCAGCGAGTTGGTGAAGCGATCGATCTTGCGCGACCAGATATAGAGTGGAACGAACATCGAGAAGTGCTCGCCGTGCCGCTTGTTCGTCAGCCCCATGGGGAAGGGGTGGTGGACCACGTAGTCCCCGTTGCGCTCACGATCCACGCCGTAGAGTGGGGCGATCGTGCGCCATTCGGTGAAGCCGTCCTCGTCGTTGGACCAGTGCCGGTAGAGTCCGCCGACCGCTTCGTGGGCCGTGCCCCCGTCGGCGGTGTGGATCCGGCCGTAGAGCGGCTCGAGGTGTATCTCCGAGCCCGTGGCGGCGCAGCCTCCGAGAGCGGCCCACGCGAGACCCAACCCCAGGGCGAGCTTCGCCCGGAGTCCGGCTACGTTTCCGGCCAGAAAGGCACCGTGCTCGTTCCCCTTGTTCCTGCGGGGAGACAAAGCTACGGTCCTCTTTCCACCGATGAAGACCTTCCTATCCGGCATTCAATCCTCGGGTCGCCTGCATCTGGGCAACTATTTCGGCGCGATTCGCCAACAGCTGGACTCCCAAAACCAGCCGGGTGAGTACTTCTATTTCATCGCCGACTACCATGCCCTCACGACCTCCCGAGATCCCGCCGAGCTGCGGGACAACGTCCTCGAGGTTGCCCTTTCCTATCTGGCCCTGGGCCTCGACCCCGAAAAGGTCTGTCTCTTTCGCCAGAGCGACGTCCCCGAGGTGTGCGAGCTGACGTGGCTCCTGTCTTGCATCACGCCGATGGGGTTGCTCGAGCGGGCACATTCCTATAAGGACAAGGTTTCCAAGGGATTGCAGGCAAACGTAGGACTGTTCACTTACCCCGTGCTGATGGCAGCCGACATCCTTGCCTACGACTCCCACGTCGTTCCCGTGGGCAAGGACCAGAAGCAGCATGTCGAGATGGCCCGCGACATCGCCGGGAAGTTCAACCACCTCTTCGGTGAGGAATGTCTCGTGCTCCCCGAGCCCCAGATCCCCTCCGATGACCTGATCGCCAAGGTGCCCGGGACCGACGGTGAGAAGATGAGCAAGAGCTACGGCAATTCGATCTGGATCTTCGAACAGGGCAAGAAGCTGAAGAAGGCCGTGGGCCAGATCGTGACCGATTCACGCGAGCCCTCGGAGCCAAAGGACCCCGATTCGGTGCTCTTGATGACCTTCTTGAAGCTCTTCCTCGAGGACACCGAGCTCCAGGACTGGTGTGCCCGGGTTCAAAAGGGCGGAGAAGACGCTCCTGGCTACGGTCACTTGAAGTTGCGTCTGATCGAGGCCACGGACGAGCTGTTCGCTCCGGCCCGGACTCGACGGGAGGAGCTCCTGCAGGACCGCGGCGAGGTGGAGCGTATTCTTACACGCGGAGCCGAGAAGGCCCGCGAGCGCGCGCGGGGGACGGTCGATCGTTGTTACCGCGCCTGTGGCCTCCGTTAGCCGCTCGCATTCAACCAGAATATTCCAATGGCTCGATTCACGAAGTGTCTCTCGTTGCTCGTTCCCTGCGCACTGCTGGTGGTCGGCTGCACCTCCCCAGGAACGGCGGAAGGCAAGCGCCCGGGGGCCTCGCAGCTGGATCCCGATGGCCTGCGCGCGCGCCGACTCGCCCCCAAGCCATTCCCCGCTGCTTTTCAGAAGGAGGCCATCCTCGTTGCGGATCGCATCTCGATCGAGGGACCGAAGGACCTGCTCGAGCACATCGCCCTGCGTACGGACAGCGAGTCTTTCGAACACTCGATGAAAACGACCGAGCGGGGTCTGTTGCAATCCCTGCGTCGCAAGCCCGACGTCGAGGGGGTTGACGTACGCTGTCAGCTCGACGGCTGGCAGATCGCGGCGCTGGAGCAGCTCGTGATTCTGCAACGTCCGGGCGAGGTTGCCATCACGATCATCGCCGATGGCAATGCTGCCTACCTCCCGACCGATGGAACGCCTGAGCGCCGCGAGCCGCGACTGACGTTCCAGTACCAACGCTGAGCCTCGATCCTTCGGGCGACACGCTTTGAAAACGCATCGCATCGAACTGCCCTGCTGGTTGTCTGTTCTCGGGCTCGTCTTCTTCGCAGCCTGCGGAGCGACCGGTGCCTATTCGCCCAACCCAGGTCTGTATGATCGGATTCCAAAGGCATGGGACGATTCGCTCTTCGATGCGCGTCGTTATCAGGAGGAGGAAGAGCTGGATCTCGCCCACGAGATCCTCGTCCAGTTGACCGAGGAGGAACCCCGCATCCTCCCGGTGCGGATCTTCCTCCAAGAGGTCGAGCTCGAGTTGCTCGTGAAGCGTGGCCGCGCCGGGCGCCTCAGTGTGCCCGTCCCCGACAAATCGCTCGAGTGGCTGTCGAATCACTACCTGACCGAAGCGGAAGGCAACCCCACGCCGGAGAGCCTGGTATTGGCCGCGCGTCTCGCGCCCGATGCGGATAAGGCTCTGGAGCTTCTCGATCAGGCCGAAGCGCTGGATCTCCGTTGCGTGTGGATTCCCTATGCGCGCGCCTGGTGGAATTTCACCAACTACGATTTCACACCCGCAGAGGATGCGGTGCGCCAGGCCTTCCGACTCGATTCGGGCCATCTTCCGACCATGCGTTTGCAAGCGATCGTCCTGACCGCGGCAGGGGAGACCGGTGGGGCGATCAAGGCGCTCGAGCTCTGGTGGAGGCGGACCAAGCGCGATCCTTTGATCTCGGCCGAGGTACGCGCGGAAGCGCTGCTCGATCTCGCTTCCTTGAAGGTCCTGGCCGGCAAGCCGAAGGAAGCGTTGGAGTATCTCGAGACGGCCGATCCCCGCGCGATTCGAAACGAGGTGCGTCTGAAGGAGGTGTTCTCGGCGGCCCACGAGGCGCGGGATGACTTCATCCAGGCCCACGAGGCCGTGCGCCTGGCGCGGGAAAAGGCCCCGGAGGATCCACTGCCCCTCGTGCAGGAGGCCATGCTGCATGCCCGACAGCGCAATGATGAAGCCGAGCTCGAGGCGTGGAGAGCGGTCCTGGCGCACCTCGAGGCCGACACCGAGGGCGGGTTTTCTGGTCTCCTGTATCGTCTCCAGGCCCTGACCCGGCTCAAACGCGAGGAGCAGAGACAGGCCGCCCTCGCGGCCGAGGCCTCCCCGATTCCCTGAGGGCAATTCGTGAAGGCCCATATCCAACGCGTCACCCGAGCCGAGGTCCGAGTCGCCGGGGAGTGCGTCTCCCGGATCGGACGTGGAATGCTTTGTCTACTGGGGGTACTCCGCGATGACGACGCGCCCCGGGCCATCGAGCTGGCGCGACGCGTCGCCGAGCTGCGGATCTTCGAGGACGAGAACGACAAGATGCGCCATCCGGCGGGGAAGGTCGGCGCCGCATGCCTCGTCGTCAGCCAGATCACGCTGGCCTGGGAAGGTCACAAGGGGCACCGCCCTTCCTTCGAGCGCGCCGCCGGCCCCGAACTTGCCAGCGAGCTCTACGGGACGTTTGTCCGAGCACTGCGCGAACACGGCGTTCCCGTCCAGGAGGGGGTGTTCGGTGCCAAAATGGAGGTCGAGCTCGTCAATTCGGGCCCGGTCACATTCCTACTCGAGGAAGGGGTTCCGAGCCCTCTGCGCGAGGCGTAACGTAATGAATATGTACGACGTCGTCGCAAGTTCTTTCTTGACAACGTGGTAATGCCGTTCAAGATGTGCCATCCGCCGACCAGTATTGCGGTTCCCTAAGCCGATCGTCCTACCGAGCGCGGGCCCTCCCCTGGGATGACTGTAGAGGATCTCCACACCACGACGAAGAAAGAGCTCGTCAACCGCATCGCCGAGCGAACCGGTCAGACGAAGGTCGTCGTCAAAGAAGTGCTGCAGATGTTCCTGGATGAAATCGTCCAGGAGCTTGCGCAGGGCAAGCGTTTGGAATTTCGTGACTTCGGAGTCTTCGAGGTCAAGGAACGTCAACCGCGACAGGCCCAGAACCCGCGCACCCTCGAGAAGGTCGCCGTCCCCGCACGTCGCGTCGTCAAGTTCAAGGTCGGCCGACGCATGCGCCGCCTGGTTTGCAATCAGGCCGCCCCGGAACCCGAAGTGAAGCGACCGCCGACGACGACCGAGGCTCCCGCGCAGGTGCGCAGGCCTTCCCGTCCGACGAATAGCTCGCCGTTCTAGTTCTGGGTAGCTAGGGGTAGCGAGACCGCCGGGGCTGTACGACCGTTCCCGCCCCGACCCTCACCCCAGCCCACCCGCCGAAGTACGCCGCTTATGGCGCGCAAGCCTGTCATCTCAGGGGGCGCTGGCGATAGCTTGGTCGAGATCTTCGAGCAAGTCCTCGACGTTCTCGATACCCACGGACAGGCGCACGAGCCCGTCCTTCAAGCCGCCCTTTTCCCGCTCGGACTTGGGGATGCTTGCGTGGGTCATGCTGGCCGGTACCTCGATCAGGGATTCGACGCCGCCGAGGGATTCTGCGAGCGTGAAGATCTTCGTTTCCGTGGCGACGTGGTTGGCCGTTTCCACCGTGCCCTTGAGCTCGAGGGAGACCATGCCACCGAACTCGCGCATTTGGCGCGAGGCCAGGGCGTGGCCGGGGTGGCTTTCGAGTCCGGGGTAGATCACGCGCTCGACACGGTCGTGGGCTTCGAGGGACTCGGCGATGCGCCTGGCGTTGGCGCAGTGGCGATCCATGCGAATGGGCAGGGTCTTGATGCCGCGCAGGAACAGGAACGACTCCATCGGACCCATCTGGGCACCCACGGCGTTCTGGTAGAAGGCCAGGTCTTCCTGGAGCTTCGGGGCGTTGCCCATGACCGCTCCACCGACGACGTCGGAGTGTCCGCCGATGTACTTGGTCAGGGAATGCAAGACCAGGTCCGCGCCGAGCTCGAGCGGGTTTTGCAGGTAGGGGGTCGCGAAGGTGTTGTCGACGACCGTCAGGGCGCCGGAGCTCTTGGCAAGGGCGGAGAGTTCCTTGATGTTGCAGATCGAGAGCAACGGGTTGGTCGGCGATTCGAGGAAGAGGTATCGCGTGGAGGAACGCATGGCCTCGTGCACCTTGTTCGGATCCGTCGCGTCGACGAAATCGAACTCGATTCCATAGCGCTCGAAGACGTCCATGAAAATGCGATAGGTCCCGCCGTAGAGGTCGTTGGCCGCGACCACGTGGTCGCCGGGAACGAGTCGATCCAGGAGTGCGTTGGTGGCTGCGAGGCCCGAGGCATAGGCGAGGCTCCAGGCGGCACCCTCCAGCGAGGCGAGGTTGTCCTGTAGCGCCGTGCGCGTCGGATTCGAGGTGCGTGAGTACTCGTACCCGCCACGCGGCTTGGCAGGCGCGTCCTGTTCGAAGGTCGAGCTGAAGTACACCGGGGTCATGACCGCTCCGTTTCTGGGATCGGACTCCTGGCCGGCGTGGATCGCGCGGGTTTCGAAACGGTGGTTGGACGCGTGGGACATGGTATTTCGGTGCCCTTGTGTGGCGTGGGCTCGGACGGTGTGAGCGGTGTGGTTTCGCAGCTCGCCTCGGGGCGGCGAGATCGGTCAGTGTATCGTCCGTCTACGTTGGTGCGAGTGGGCTGCTTTCGGCGTGGCCCCGAGGAGTCGTTGGAATCAAGAGATCGGGATTCTTCGATCGCCGCGATTTCCACGCGGAGGGCCGGACTAGAATCCCCGCGTGTCGAGCCCGTCCCCCGATTCCCACTCTGCCGCCTCTTTCGCGGAACGCGACCAACACCTGGCGCGCTACGCAGCGGAAACGCTCGAGTGGCCCCTCGTGCGCGGGCTCCTGGCGAAGCATGCGGTTTCGGCCATCGGCGAGCATGCGCTTCACGATTTGAGGCCGCGGACTGAGGACGACGCCCGCCGGGCCCTGGCGCGGACCCGCGAGTTGTTCGAGGCGGATCCGGCCGACCCGCCTCCGCTGGCCGGGCTGAGCGATCCGGCCCAGGCCCTGGGGGATGCTCACCGCTATTCGCGCGCGCTGGACGGAGAGCAGCTGCACGGCATCGGCAGGCTTCTGCGAATCACCACCGGCATGGGCCACTGGCTCGCGGGTCGTCGCGACCATCTGCCCCAGTGCGCACAACTATGGAGCGGCGTTCCGGATCTGTCGGGCCTGCGGGGCGAGCTGGAGGCGGCCATCGACGAGAAGGGGCGACTGGTCGATGATGCCTCGCCCCTGCTGAAGAAGCTCTCCGAGCGCTGCGCGCGTTTGGACCGCGAGGTCGACAAGCGCATGCGCGCTCTGGCGGCGACACCCACGTGGCGCGGTTCGCTGGCCGAGGGGCAATTCGGTCGTGTGCACTATCGGGGTGGGCGCCGCGTGCTGGCCGTGCGGCAACGCCATGTCGGTCGTATCCCCGGCATCGTGCACGACCGTTCGAAGAGCGGTGAGACGCTCTTCGTGGAGCCCCGCGAAGTCGTGCAGATCTCGAACGAGCTCAGCACGGCCCAGGCGGATCGCCGGCGCGAGGCGAGTCGCGTGCTGATGGAGCTCACGCGCCTGGTCCTGCTCGAGTTCGAGCGGATCCTGCTCTGCCGCGAGCGCTTGGCCCAGCTGGAGCTGGCCTTGATCGCCGCGCGCTATGCCCAGGCCATCGGCGGGTCGCCCTCACGAATTCCCGGAGAACCGGGAGCGGCAGACGGCATGCTGTTGCGCGCCTTTCGCCACCCGCTCCTGATCCAAGAACTCGATCTGGGTCACGTCGAGCACGTGGTGCCCATCGACCTGCGTCTGGGAGAGGAGTTCGATCTGCTGGTCATCACCGGCCCCAACACCGGCGGCAAGACCCTTGCCATCAAGAGTGCCGGGCTTGCGGTCCTGATGAACTCGATGGGGCTCGCCTTGCCGTGCGAAGCCGGAACGACCCTGCCCTACTTCGACGGCATCGTGGCGGACATCGGCGACGAACAAGAGATTCGCCAGAACCTCTCCACCTTCTCTTCGCACTTGCAGCGCATCCATCAGGGATTGAAGCGTGCCACGCCGCGTACGTTGTTCCTATTGGACGAGCTCGGGGGCGGTACCGATCCTTCCGAAGGCGCGGCCCTGGGCGAGGCCATTCTCGAGCACCTGCTCGAGTCCAAGATCCCCACCATCGCGAGCACCCACCTGGGCAAGCTGAAGGAGTTCGCCTTCCGCTTCCAGCGTGCCGAAAATGCCCACGTGGAGTTCGACCTGGCGACCCTCGCACCGGCCTATCGGCTGGTCATCGGCGCGCCGGGCGAATCCCGGGCCCTCGCCATCGCGCGTCGCCTCGGTTTCCCCGTTGAGCTCGTCGAACGCGGTACCGCACGGCTGGAACGTACGGACGGCGAAGCGAGCGAGCTGATGGCCGAGCTGCGCGACGTGCGTCTGGGGGCCGAGCGCCAGCGTGCGAAAGCGGAGGAAAAGCTGATCGACGCCGAGCGCAGTCTGGCGGAGATGGAGGAGCAGCAGGCCGAGATGGATCGCAAGGATGCGGCCCTGGAAGCCGAGGCCCAGCGCGTCATCGAGGAGCGCCTGAGCCTGGCGCGGAACTGGCTCGACAAGCTGAACGCGCTGCTCTTGCAGCTTCCGACGGACAAGCGCCAGCTGCTCGAACCCGTGATCGAGGGCCTTGCCGA
Organism: Planctomycetota bacterium; assembly: GCA_965662355.1. Lineage (GTDB taxonomy): Bacteria > Planctomycetota > UBA1135 > UBA1135. The sequence continues at coordinate 53,942 of CBFIHP010000009.1, forward strand.
ATCGCTCTACGACGCCTCGCTGAGTGAAAAAAGGCGCGAGTTCGTCAAGGGCATCAAGAAGGGATTGGATATTTTCCTTCCGCGCTTCAAGAAACGCTGCACGGTGACGCGCGTGTACAAGGACAAGCGCGAGCTGGATGTGCGGATGGGCAAGCACACGATGCGGGTCTCCTTCGACGACGTGACGTTCTACGAGAGCTTGTAAGTTCGATGAGTCCCGAGTCCGAAGCCTCACCGAGGCGTGGGATCTTCCACGCCTTTCGCGAAGCCCTCAGTAGCGAACAACGCGACTACACCAAGGGGAGTATTCCGCGCGGCATCTGGCTCCTGGCCGTGCCCATGGTCATCGAGCTTCTGGGCGAATCCGTCTTCGCGCTCTGCGATATCTACTTCGTAAGCCAGGTCAGCGACGCCGCAGCGGCCGCGGTCGGGTTGACGGAGTCGATGCTGACGATCGTCTACGCCCTGGCTATCGGCCTCGCCATGGCGACCACGGCCCTCGTGGCCCGTCGCATCGGTGAAGGGAATGTCGACGGGGCTGTACGGGCGGCCACCGCGGCGATCGCGGTGGGGGTGATCGGAGGGCTCTTGGTGGGAGTGCCCGGGTTCCTGTTTCCGGAGAAGCTCCTGGGGCTGATGAAGGCTCCGGCGAGCGTTATTGAAATAGGCTCGGGCTACACGCGTGTCATCCTGGGCTTCAACATCGTCGTGATGCTGATTCACCTGCAGAACGCCATCTTTCGCGGAGCAGGGGATGCGAGCCTGGCCATGAAGAGCCTGCTGCTTGCGAATACGCCATTTCACTGAGGATCGGGCGACCCTCGAGACCCTGGGCGAGCCCGTAGAGGACACTGTCCTCGTACCCACCGGACGGCCGAGCCTGCCCATGGCCCTGGGGCTGCAGGTAGTAAGGCGTGGGGTAGAACCGGCCGCGAAAGCGGCGGACCCGGGGGCGGGGGATCCGTAGGGGCCCCTGAACGACCGCTCCGCCCCGACCCCGCGGGATGTTCTGTGTCGTCACATCCATCGTGGGGACCTGGGGAATCCAGTTCCGTGAAACGCTGCTACGATCCGAGGGGGCTCTCGCCATTAGGGGCTCTCAAAATTCACTCAGGAGGACATCTTGGTTCGGAGTCTTGTCGGTACGCGCTTGTTTGCTGCGGCATTGGCCCTTTCGCCGGCCCTTCTGGCAAGCGCATCGAGCGTGGCTCAGGTCACGACCGAGCGGCTGACCTCGAACCTCTTGCGACCGACGTGGGCCGGAGCTCCTCCCGGAGACAGCCGCATTTTCATCGCGCAGAAGCGTGGCATCGTGATGCTCTTGAACGGCGGCGTGCTGAGCACCTTTCTCAACATCACGAGTCAGGTGGCCGACGTCGGCGAACAGGGCTTCTTCAGCGTCGCCTTCGATCCGGGCTTCGCGAATAACGGCTTCTTCTACGTCGATTACACCGAGAACTCGGGCGATACGGTCATCGCCCGCTACACCGTGTCCGCCGGCAACCCGAATATCGCGGATCTCGGGTCGGTCATGACGGTTGTCGGTGTCGTCCAGCCGACGCCCTCGCACAATGGCGGTTGCTTGCAGTTCGGCCCGGACGGGTATCTGTATTTCAGCCTGGGGGACGGCACAACAGACTTCGACCCGGATTGCAACGGGCAACGCCTGGATACGCTCCTCGGTGGGATCTCGCGCATCGACGTCAGTTCCTTGCCGTACTCGATACCCCCGGACAACCCCTTCATCGGGACCCCCAGTGCGGCTCCCGAGCTCTGGCACTATGGCCTGCGTAACCCCTGGCGGTTCTGGATCGATCCGTTGACGAGCGACATGTTCATCGGCGATGTCGGCGAGAACGAACGCGAGGAGATCAGTGCCGCTCTCGCAGGGGCGTCCGGCATCAACTTCGGCTGGAAGACGCTCGAGGGCACGCGCTGTGTCTTCGGCGCGAACGTCAGCTGCAGCGTCCCCGACTGTACTGACCCCGGCTACGAACCCCCGATCTACGAGCTGGACCACACCGAAGGCGTGCAGTCCGTTACCGGCGGCATCGTGTATCGCGGCACGATCGACTGCGAATACGGCAACTACTACTTCGCCGACTTCTCCGACAGCAAGATTCGCTCGCTGCGCTATGACGCCGTCAACGGCGTTACCAACTTCGCGGACCGCACGGCCGAGTTCGCTCCGGGTGGCGGCATGACGATCGAAAACATCGTCTCGTTCGGAGTGGACGGCTCCAACGAGCTCCTACTCGTCGACTACGGCACCGGGTCCTTCAATGGCGAGGTCTATCGCATGATCCCGCGCATGGACGCGGCCTCCAGCGCCTCGATCTTCAACGGCACAGGCGTCAACCCGGCGTGCTTCTCACCCCTGAATACACCTGTCCTGGGCCAACCCTGGCAGATCGAGGTCGACGTCACCAGCGAGCCAACAGCGACCTTTTCTTTTGTCTTCGCCAGCAACCAACCCCGAAACGGGCTCATCCTCGCCATCGGCGAGCTCCTGGTTGGCGACACGCAGCTCTACGTCTCGTTCCAGGCCACCAGCGGAACCACCGATCTCTACCAACCGCTGGTCCCCTGCGACCCCGCCTTCCTGGGATTCACCGGATATTTCCAGGCGGGTATCCTCAGCCCGGGTGCGACGCAATTGTGCAACCGTGTCGACGCTACGGTGGGAAATTTCTAACGCTGGGCAACTTCTAGGGACCCGGCGGGCTCATCCGTCGAGTTGCACTCCGCTGACCACCCGGCGGGTGAAGGCACGCGCCGACTCGGCCTCCATGTGGCTGGTATCCCAGTACATATAATCGCCGTCCGGGAGGTCGAGCCAGTGGCCGCCGGCGGCTTCGAAGCTGGCGACGAAGGCTCGTTCGTCGAAGCGGTAGAGAATGTCCTCGTTGTCGGCGCGTTCGCTTGGAACCGGGGTGCGGTAGCCGTAGACGCGGACGCCGGCCTGGGACCAGCGTTGGACGTGGGCCATGACGGCGTCGATCATCGTCGGGGGGTAGGGGTCGATTGCCTCGCTGATAGGCTGCATGCGGTCCTGGCGGCTGAGGCGGCCGGGGTCGACGATGGTGGTTTCGATCCAACCGTCGGAGCGGAACTCGTGGTGGACCTCCTCGAACGAGTGCTCTGGATGTAGCCACTCCTCGAGGCCTTCCAGATCGAGGCGGCGGTAGTTCCAGAGGAACTCGGAGAAGTGCAGGTCGGTGAGCTTCTCGCTGAGTCCGCGTTGCTCGGCCTCGGTGTATTCGTTGATCCAGGTCAGGGTGGGCACGATCGAGCGCGGGCTGAAGCCGAGGATGACGATCGCGTCGGGACTCCCGGGATCGATTCGCTGCTCGAGAGCGGACAGATAGTCGGCGCTGTAGCCGCCGCCCAGGAAGCCGAAGTTTGCGGCCCGAGCGCCGTTCAGCATTTCGGTCGCGACTTCGGGGGCGATGCCGAAGACGACCCGTGAGTCGCCACCGAAGACCACGTCGAGGTCGTGCTCTTGCACGAGCTTCTCGGCCCAGAAGCGTTTCGGATGGCCGCGATCCCAGGAACCCCGGGGCTCGTCCGGACGTAGCTGGCCCACGGCGATGATTCCGGCGAAGCCGAGGAGCAAGGTGAGTGCGGTGCGGTCGATGGCCATCGTTCGAGCTAGAACTGGAAGTAGACGAAGGCCATGCCCGGGCCGCGGAAGTAGACGCACAGCACCATCGCGCAGGCGAGACCGACGGTCTGGATGGCAGGACGGCGGAGGATCGCGGTGACGTGACGCTGATCGAGGCCGAGGTAGTACCAGAGCTCGCGGGCGATGAAGAGCGCCAGGACGAAGAGGCCTTGCTTTTGGTATTCGAGGAGTTTCTGGACCGGCACCCAGTTCCATTGCGTCGGGATGTACATGCGCTCGATGATCGCGAAGGCCTGGGTGAGATCGCGCGAGCCGAAGAGTGCGAAGGCCGTCCAGATCTGGGCGATCACGAGCCCGGTGCAGAGCCAGCGTCCGGCGGGTAGCTTGAGGAGCCGCTTCGGTGTACCGAGGACCTTTTCGAGCGACAGGAGTAACCCCTGGCTGAAACCCCACACGAGAAAGGTCCAGTTCGCTCCGTGCCAGAAGCCCGACAGGGTCATCGTGACCCACGTGTTCATGTGCCCACGGAGACCCTTCATGGGACCACCGAGGGGCATGTAGACGTAGTCGCGGAACCACGTCGTCAGCGAGATGTGCCAACGCGCCCAGAATTCGCGCAGGCTCTTGGCCGCGAAGGGGTGGTCGAAGTTGACCGGGAAGCGATAGCCCATCCACCGCGCGAGCCCGCGGGCGATGTCGCTGTAGCCGGCGAAGTCGCAGTACACCTGCACCGCGAACATGGTGATGATGATCCACCAGTAGGGCGTCGAATCGACGACGTGTGCCCGCGCGAACCCATCCTGGATGGCCGGGGCCAGGTTGTCTGCGATGACCATCTTCTTGAAGAAGCCGAAGGTCATCAGGCGTAGCCCCTCGATGCGATCTTCCGGCGTCGTCTTGTTCCACGTCTCGAGCTGCGGCAGGAGATCCGAAGCGCGAATGATCGGTCCCGCGACGAGCTGCGGGAACATGGAGAGGTACGCGAAGAAGTGCAGTACCGAACGCACCGGCTTCAACTGGGAGCGGTACACGTCGATCGTGTAGCTCATGCTCTGGAACGTGTAGAAGCTGATGCCCACGGGCAGCGCCAGGCGTAGGACCGGAACACTCGCATCGCTTCCGAGGAGCTCGGCCGTGTCGTTGATCGCCGAGAGGAAGAAGCCCGAGTACTTGAAGAGCCCCAGGGTCCCCAGGTTGGCCAGGATCGAGAGCCAGAGCAGCGCCTTTTTCCAGCCCGGCCGCGCCACCATGCCGAGGGCGGCGAAGTAGTCGATGAAACCGCTGAAGAGGATCAGGGCCAGGAAGCGCCAGTCCCAGAACCCGTAGAAGAGCATCGACGCCCCGAACAGCCAGGCCCACCGCGCCCGCGAGTGCGCACGAACCAGGGGCCAGATCGCGAAGAAGGTCCCCGCGAAAAGGAGGAAGATCAGGGAGTTGAACAGCATGGGGGAGGGGAATCCCAGTTCTTCCTCGGCCCCACGACCCCTTCGGTCTTGAGCCCGGGCCGAAAAGAGCTGCCGTCGAAAGCAAAGGCCCTCTGGTACCGCCACCCGCGGTCCCTATCCTGCGTGCATGGGTCGCACGCTTTCCTGGGTCACGGCGGGTGAGTCGCATGGCAAGTCCCTGGTGGGGGTCCTCGAGGGGATGCCGGCCGGGCTCGAGCTCAGCCTCGAGCGGGTCGATCGTGACCTGGCCCGACGCCAGTGCGGCTATGGACGCGGCGGGCGGATGAAGATCGAGACCGATCGCATCGACCTCCTGGCCGGCACGAAGGGTGGAACGACCCTGGGCGGACCCCTGGCTTTCCAGGTCATCAACAAGGACGCGGTGATCGAGCAGCTGCCGATCCCCACGAATCCCCGCCCGGGCCACGCGGACCTCGCCGGTTGCCAGAAGTTCGGCCACAAGGACCCGCGGGCCATTCTCGAGCGGGCTAGCGCCCGGGAGACCGCGACTCGCGTCGCCCATGGCGGGATCGCCCGCCAGGTGCTGGAAGCCTTCGGGATCGAGGTTTTCGCCCACACGACCGAGCTGGGCGGGGTTTCCGTGCGGGAAGACGCCTGGGAGGCCGCCGGGGAGCGCAGGGAGGAGCTTCGCACTAAAAGCGATTTCCTATCTCTCGACCCCGTGGCGGACGATTCCATGCGCGCGAGGGTCGACGAAGCCCGCGCAGAGCGGGATTCCCTGGGGGGCATTTTCGAGATTCGAGCCCTCGGGTTGCCACCCGGCCTCGGCAGCTTCGCCAGCGGGCCAGAGCGCTTGACGGCCCGGCTCGGCGGGGCGTTGTTCTCGATCCCGGCCATGAAGGGCGTGGAGTTCGGCTCCGGCTTCGAGGCCGCCCGCATCCCGGGATCCCTCTACCATGACCCCATCGTGCCCGCGGATCCTCCCGGGCCCTGGGGGCGTTTCGGCCGCGAATCCAACCGCGCCGGTGGGCTCGAGGGGGGCATGACCAGCGGCCAAGAGCTCGTGTGCCGCGTGGCCATGAAGCCCATCCCGTCGCTCAAGCAAGGGGTGCCCACGGTGGACTTCGAGAGTGGGGAGGCCGTCCGAGCGACCTACCAGCGCTCGGATGTCACCTCGGTGCCGGCTGCGGGCGTGGTGGGGGAGGCCATGGTTTGTCTCGTCCTGGCCCAGGCTTTCCTCGAGAAGTTCGGGGGCGATTCGATGCAGGACATCCGAGCCGCTTTCGAGGGCTATGCAGGGCGGATCCGCGCTCTCTAGGGAGATTTAGGACAGGCGCTCCAAGTCCCGCTGCCGTCTGGGCTTCAGTTCTCCCTCAAAAGAGCAAATCTTTTTTGGCCCGACTCTTGCTTGGCGGGGCCCGATGCGTAGGATTTCCCGCTCGCTCCGCCCGCCGGAGGGTCAACCCGCTTCGCTCACTGGGCAAGCTGGGGCCGAGAGCACCGGTCTTCCCCATCGCTGGGAGACGGACCCGCTCGAAGGCATCGCCAGCGTAGCTCAATTGGCAGAGCTCTTGATTTGTAATCAAGAGGTTGTGGGTTCGAGTCCCACCGCTGGCTCCATCTCCACCGGATGGACGCCGCGCCCCGACGGACAGAGCTTTGCTCCCTAACAACGAGACCGGATCAATAGATGAGACGGGAGCGTGGTGTCCGCACCGCGCGCTTGTACCGGACATCCCGCTCGAGCTGCAGCGCCGACGGCCAGGCCGGCTGGACGCCTGGCTCCTGGGATCGATCGTTAGCGTTCGCCTTTGATCGCCAACGACCACCGGGGGGATTCCCGAGCGGCCAAAGGGGTCAGACTGTAAATCTGATGGCATCGCCTTCACAGGTTCGAATCCTGTTCCCCCCACCACCCGTCTCGTCAGCGCTAGCCCCGCGTCGCCCACGAACACTGCGGCCTGCTCGCCCTCCTTTTCGCCCCTCCCTTGTTCGCCAGGGGCCTGTACTGATACCAAGACGGTACGCGGTACCGAGAGGTGGGGGGTAGCCGGACGCAGCCAAAACGGCGGGTGTGGTTCAATGGTAGAACGTCAGCCTTCCAAGCTGAACGCGTGGGTTCGATTCCCATCACCCGCTCCACATCGAACGCGCCCGCCCTCAGCGACAGAGGGAACCAGAGGGCTGCTGTAGCTCAGTGGTAGAGCACTTCCTTGGTAAGGAAGAGGTCATGGGTTCGAGCCCCATCAGCAGCTCCATCCTCATTGGCAGGCCCCAGGGCACTCCGGTCCGATCGCTCCTTCGACAACCCAACCGACCACCGCGCGAGCGCATCTCGCCTCGCACGGCCCTTTCCAACTCGTTTTCACGACTCCCACTCCTCGCTTCGGCCCACAGGTCGCACAGCGTCGATGGGGGAGCACGTGGTACCCCATCCAATCCTCCTTCCGGGTCAACAGGCCCTCTCGAACCGAAAATGGCTAAGGAAGTCTTCCAGCGGACCAAGCCGCACTGCAACGTCGGCACCATCGGACACGTCGACCACGGCAAGACGACTCTGACGTCGGTCATCTGCCGCTTCCAGGCCTCCCGGGGCCTGGCCAAGGAGATGGCCTTTGACGACATCGACAAGGCGCCGGAGGAGAAAGCTCGTGGCATCACGATCTCCACGGCCCACGTCGAGTACGAGACAGAGGCGCGCCACTACGCTCACGTCGATTGCCCCGGTCACGCTGACTACGTCAAGAACATGATCACGGGTGCCGCCCAGATGGACGGTGCGATCCTGGTCGTTTCCGCCTCCGATGGCCCGATGCCCCAGACCCGCGAGCACATCCTGCTCGCACGTCAGGTCAACGTGCCCGCCATCGTGGTCTTCATGAACAAGGTGGACCAGGTCGATGATGACGAACTCCTCGACCTCGTCGACATGGAGATCCGCGAGCTCCTTGTGAAGTACGACTTCCCCGGCGACGACACGCCGATCGTTCGGGGTTCGGCCCTCAAGTGCCAGGAGGCCCTGGATGCCGGCGCGGGCAACGATGACGACATCTTCGTTCCGATCAAGGAGCTGATGGATGCGGTGGACAGCTTCATTCCGCAGCCCGAGCGCCTCGTCGACCGAGCATTCCTGATGCCGGTCGAGGACGTCTTCTCGATCGAAGGTCGCGGTACGGTCGTCACCGGCCGTATCGAGCAGGGCATCATCAAGAAGGGTGAAGAGGTCGAGATCGTCGGCATCGAAGACACCCACAAGACGACCTGCACGGGCGTCGAGATGTTCCAGAAGATCCTCGACTCGGGCGAAGCCGGCGACAACGTCGGTTGCCTCCTGCGGGGCGTCAAGAAGGAGCAGGTCCAGCGCGGCATGGTTCTCGCCAAGCCGGGCACGATCACACCGCACACGCACTTCGAGGGCGAGGTCTACATCCTCTCGAAGGACGAGGGTGGCCGCCACACGCCGTTCTTCAAGGGTTACCGCCCGCAGTTCTACTTCCGTACAACGGACGTGACGGGCGCGGTGCTCAAGCTGACCGCCATGGACGGCTCCGACGCGGAGATGTGCATGCCCGGCGACAACATTCGTATCGAGGGCAAGCTCATCACTCCCATCGCCATGGACGAGCAGCTGCGCTTCGCCATCCGCGAAGGCGGCCGCACGGTCGGCGCCGGTGTCGTTTCCAAGATCCTCGAATAGCCGTCAGAGTTTCCAACCGGCGAAGCGCACCGCCGACCACCATCGGTGGTGGCGCTTTGCCGCTCCTCTCCTAGAGCAGACCGTCCATGAAGATCAAAGAGCGCTACGTCTACTTGGTGTGTACCAAGTGTTCGAACCGCAACTACACGACGCATAAGCGCCTCAAGGCTGCTTATAAGCTCGAGAAGAAGAAGCACTGCCGCTTCTGCCGCAACCACACGCCCCACAAAGAGCGCAAGCTCTAGCTGGGTACGACCCCCGCTCCGCCTCCGCCCCCGCCCGCTGGACGAAAGCCCCGCATGAAGATGACTGCGGAACCCCAAGCCAATCCTCCCGAAGCCTCAGCATCCGATGGTGCTGCTGGTCAGGGGGGGTATAAGCCCGATCAGGGTCGGCATGCGCGTATGGCCGCATTCTGGGCCGTCGTGCTGCTCGTTCTGTTTGGCTGTCGGTTCCTTCACGCGATCCTCGTCGGAAACTTCGCCACGACCCGCGAGGTGTACGGGCAGATCCCGATCGTCGGTATCGCCCTGACGCCGGCCTTCCTTGTCTCGGCCGTGGTCTTTGGGTTCGGAGTGTTGCAGACGCTGCGGTGGCAAAAGCGTCCCCGCATGGCGGATCTGCTGATCGATACCGAGTCAGAGTTGCGCAAGGTGACCTGGCCCAGCATCCAGGAGATCGTAAGTTCCTCGATCGTGGTCGGCATCAGCGTCGTCCTGATCGGCGCGTACCTGGCCTTTTCGGATTGGTTCCTGACTCGGGTCATGGAGTACCTGATTTTCGGACAGGTGGGGAAATAGCATGATGGCCTACAAGTGGTACTTCGTCCGCTGCCAGTCCGGGCGCGAGGACTCGATCCGCAAGCAGCTCGAGACACGCATCAACGTCAAGGGACTGCAGGACGTCATTCCGCAGGTGCTCGTGCCGTTCGAGCGCGTCACGGAACTCAAGAGCGGCAAGCGCAAGGTCGTCTCGAAGAAGCTCTACCCCGGCTACCTGATGGTCCAGGCGGACTTCGCCGACCCCGAGGGCGACCGCGCGATCGAGGCCCGCTCGACGCTGCGCGAGACGCCGGGCTTCGGCGACTTTCTCGGCACTCGCGGTGAGCCGACTCCGCTGACCGAAGCTCAGGTCTCGGGCATTCTCGCCCGCATGTCGGATTCGGAAGAACGCCCCACGGTCGCGATGAGCGTCAAGAAGGGCGACATGGTCAAGATCAAGTCCGGAGCCTTCGAAGGCTTCGACGGGGTCGTCGATGAAGTCAATCCCGATAAGGGCATGGTCAAGGTCACGGTGACGATCTTCGGTCGCCCGACTCCGGTCGAGCTCGAATACTGGGAAGTCGAAGCGGTTTAGAACATGGCCAAGGAAGTTACAGGCAAGATCAAGCTGCAATGCCCTGCGGGTAAAGCGACCCCGGCGCCGCCCGTTGGCCCCGCTCTGGGTGCCCACGGAGTGAACATTGCGCAGTTCGTCAAGGAGTTCAACGATCGGACCCGCGAGCAGCAGGGGATGATCATTCCGGTCGAGATCTCGGTCTACAAGGACAAGAGTTTCGACTTCATTCTCAAGTCGCCCCCGGCGGCGGTGCTGCTCATCAAGGCCGCCAACCTCGAGAAAGGCGCTAGCAGCGTCGGTCACGAGATCGTTGGCGAAGTTACGCGCGCTCAGGTAGCCGAGATCGCTGAGATCAAGATGAATGATCTCAACGCTCGCGACATCGAGCACGCATCCAGGATCATCGAAGGAACCGCCCGATCATCGGGCATCCGGGTCGTCGACTAGCCATGCGCAAGCGCAGCAAAAGATACTCCGGCGCGACGGGCAAGATCGATCGCGCACGCCAATACGATCCCAAGGAAGCCCTGGGCATCATCAAGGATCTCCCCGCCCCGAAATTCGACGAGACCGTCGACATCGTGGTGAAACTCGGCATCGACCCGCGCAAGACGGACCAGTTGGTTCGCGGCGCTGTCTCGCTCCCCAAGGGGCTGGGTCGGTCGGTCAAGGTCATCGTCTTTGCCGAAGGTGACAAGGCCGACGCCGCCACGGCCGCGGGAGCGGACGAGGTCGGCAGCGCCGAGCTCGCCAAGAAGATCCAGGGAGGGTGGATGGACTTCGATGTCGTCATCGCCAGCCCGGACATGATGAAGCACGTCGGCAAGCTGGGTAAGGTCCTGGGCCCCCAGGGCAAGATGCCCAGCCCGAAGTCCGGCACCGTGACCCCAGATGTGGCCAAGGCGGTGGGGGAATTCAAGGCCGGTAAGGTCGAGTTCCGCACCGACGCTGGTGGCAACGTGCACGCGCCGCTCGGCAAGCGCTCGTTCTCCGTGGACGATCTCACCGAGAACTTGACGGCCTTCCTGAATCACCTGCTCGGCATGCGTCCCGCTGCCGTCAAGGGGCAGTTCTTCCGCAAGATCTCGGTCAGTACGACCATGGGTCCCGGAGCCTGGATTTTCTACGAGAGCTAAGCCATGCCGAACCTGATCAACAAGCTCATCGTCAAGGAACTCTCCGACGCCTTCGGCTCCGCCCAAGGCATGGTCATCTGCTCCGTCAAAGGACTCAGCGTCGCCGAGACCGACGGACTGCGCGACTCGCTCGCCGAGCACGGTGTGAGCCTGCGCATCGTCCGCAACCGCCTGGCGAAGCTGGCCCTTTCCGAGTGCGGCGTCGAGCCGCCCGACGACATGCTCGTAGGGAACATCGCTTGCGCCTGGGGTGACCCGGAAGAAACGATCAACGCCGCCAAGGTGCTGCACACCTCGCCCGCCCGCAAGGAGGGCAAGGTCGTGTTCAAGGGCGGGCTGTTCGAAGGCGAACTGCTCGATGCGAACGCGGCCACCGGCTTGGCCGCACTCCCTGGCAAGCTCGAACTGCGCACGATGATGGTCAGCTTGCTGGCCGGCCCGGCGCGCAACCTCGTCGGCCTCCTGGCTGCCCCCGGAGCTTCCCTGGCCCGCGTCCTTCAGGCGCGCGTCGACAAAGAGCCGGGAGAGAAGGCGCCGGAAGAGAAGGCGCCGGAAGAGAATCAACCGGAAGAGGCATCCGGGGAATAGCCTGCCCAGGCGTTCACCCGAGCGTATTTCAACCACCGGGGACCCTCCCGCCCAACGGGGTCGGGGTCCACGGAATTCAGAACCACTCCGGAAGGACTCCGGAGAACTACCAAACAAGACCAACCTTCATCTAAAGAGGAAAAGGTAAGCCATGTCGGAAGAAGCAGCTGTCGCCGAACTCGAGCCCGCTCTCGATGAGCTGGCGACCAAGTTGGACGGCCTGACCCTGCTGCAGGCGTCCCAACTCGTTAAGCATCTCGAAGACAAGTGGGGCGTTAGCGCCGCCGCTCCGGTCGCAGTCGCCGCCGCCCCTGGCGGAGGCGAGGCCGAAGCGGAGGAGAAAACGTCCTTCAACGTCATTCTCGAGTCATCTGGCGAGAAGAAGATCCAGGTCATCAAGGAGGTCCGCGCGATCACCGGTCTGGGCTTGAAGGAAGCAAAAGGGCTGGTCGACGGCATCCCCAACCCGATCAAAGAGGGGGTGTCCAAGGAAGAAGCCGAAGAGATCAAGGCCAAGATCGACGGTGCCGGCGGCTCCGTCAAGATCGACTGATTTCACACCCCCGATTTCATTTGTCCACCAAGCCTCTGTCCTTCTGGACCTCTGCTCGAGCCCTTGAAATGGGGTGCCGAGGACGTACGGAGGGACTGGGGCTGCCTGTCATACCCGCACGGAGCGGGCTCATGCGCGTGCGCTATGGGTCCGGCGACGTGCGTCCCGGTCGCTTCCCACTTTCTTTCTCATCGCCCCTACCTCTCGCATCAGAGGCACCATGACCGCGACCGCCACTCCCATCGTTTTCGGCCGCTACAGCCACATCCTCGATGTCCCCGATCTGACGGAGATCCAGCGCAAGGCGTACCTGGAATTCCTGATGGTCGAGACGCCTCAGTCGAGTCGACCGACCAAGGGACTGGAGGAGCTCCTGCGGGAGGTCTTCCCGATCTACTCGTACGACAAGACCATGTGCCTCGAGTACGTGGGCTACGAGCTGGGTCGGCCGCGCTACACGATCGAGGAATGCCGCAAGCTGCGGCTCACCTTCGGTTATCCCTTCAAGGTCAGGCTCCGGCTGGTCAAGCCCGAGCCCCTCGAGGAGGAGGTCTACCTAGGTGAAATCCCGCTGATGATCGGTGGGGGTGAGTTCATCATCAACGGCTCCGAGCGGGTGATCGTCAGCCAGTTGCACCGCTCACCGGGTGTCGACTTCTCCGTCGACACGGCCAGTGCCGACCGCAAGCTGCACAGCTGCTGGATCATTCCGGAACGCGGTTCGTGGATCGAGTTGAACGTCACCAAGAAGGAGATCCTGACGGTCCGTATCGACCAGTCGGGCAAGTTCTCCGCGGTGACGCTGCTGCGTGCCCTCGACGAGCGCTATTCGACCGACCGAGACATCCTCAGCGAGTTCTACAAGACGACGACGGTCAAGAAGGGCAAGACCCAGACGGACACCGCCTTCGCCAAGACGATCACGGGCAAGATCGCGGTGGGGGATATCGTCGTGCTCAAGACCGGCGAAGTGCTGGTTCCCTCGGCCACTCCGATTTCGGAAGCGGCCGCCCAGGAGATCGCTGCTGGTGATCTCGCCGAGGTCGAGGTGATCGATGCCGATCCCACCGATCTCGACATGCTGATCATCAACTCGTTGCACGAGGATCCGTGCAAGAGCCACTCCGAGGCTCTGTTGAAGATCTACGGCCGCCTGCGTCCGGGCAACCCGCCCCAGCTCGAGAAGGCGCGCGAGCTCTTCCACGAAAAATTCTTCGATCCCCAGCGCTATCGCCTCGGTCGGGTCGGGCGTTTCCGCCTGAACCGCAAGTTCAACCAGATCATTGCGGAAGAGATCCAGGTTCTACAGCCCGACGACATCGTCAACTCGGTCAAGTACCTGATCGCACTGCGCAACGGCGAGGGTTTCGTCGACGACATCGACAACCTGGGCAACCGGCGCGTGCGTACGATCGCCGAGCTGGCCTCCGAGGAATTCCGCAAGGGCCTTCTGAAGCTACGCCGTACCGCTCAAGAGCGGATGAACCTCGAGAACCCGGAGACGGTTTCCCCGCGGAACCTGATCAACTCGAAGACGTTCTCCAGCGCGGTCGAGTACTTCTTCGGTCGGGGTGAATTGAGCCAGGTCGTCGACCAGACGAACCCGCTCTCCCAGCTGACCCACGAGCGTCGCCTTTCGGCCCTCGGCCCGGGTGGCCTCAACCGAAAGCGCGCCGGTTTCGACGTGCGCGACGTCCACCTCTCGCACTACGGTCGGCTGTGCCCGATCGAAACGCCCGAAGGTTCGAACATCGGTCTCATCTCGTCCCTGGCGCTCTACTCGAAGCTGGACGATTACGGCTTCCTGGTCGCGCCCTATCGGGGGGTCGACATGGGCGGCAAGGTGACCAACGAGGTCGTGTACCTGCGTGCCGACGAAGAGCAGGGCAAGGTCATCGCACCTGCGGACTCTTCGATCGACAAGAACCTGAAGCTCACCGGTCCCCGGGTGCTGGCGCGCCGCGATGGCGACAACGTCGAGATCCCCCCCGGTGAAGTGGACTACATCGACGTCTCGCCCAAGCAGATCGTCGGTGTCTCCGCTTCCTTGATTCCGTTCCTCGAGCACGACGACGCCAACCGCGCGCTGATGGGCTCGAACATGCAGCGCCAGGCCGTGCCGTTGCTCATCACGGATCCGCCGGTCGTTGGGACGGGCATGGAGAAGATCGTCGCCGACAACACGAATCTCTGCCTGCGGGCCGAGAAGTCGGGCGAGATCACCTATGCGGATTCGCAGGTGATCATGATCGACGACGAGGAATACCGGCTGACGAAGTACCGGGGCCTCAACGAGCGTACCTGCCAGACCCACAAGCCGGTCGTCGTCGAAGGCGACAAGGTCGAGAAGGGCCAATTGCTGGCCGATGGCGCTGCAACCGCCAATGGCGAACTAGCCCTGGGCCGCAACATTCTCGTGGCCTTCATGCCCTGGGAAGGGCTGAACTTCGAGGATGCCATCCTTTGCTCCGAGCGTTTGGTGCGCGACGACGTCTTCACCTCGATCCACATCGAGGAATACGAGGTCGAGATCCGCGAGACGAAGCTCGGCAAGGAAGAGTTCACGCGCGATATCCCGAACGTCGGAGAGAAGGCCCTCGGCCAGCTCGACGAGGGCGGCATCATTCTCGTCGGAACGCCGGTCGAGTCTGGCGACATTCTCGTCGGTAAGGTCGCGCCGAAGTCGAAGAGCGAGCTGACCCCCGAGGAGAAGTTGCTCCACGCCATCTTCGGCAGGGCCGGTGTCGACGTGAAGAACGCTTCGCTGAACATGCCTCCTGGCACGCGCGGGGTCGTCATCGATGCGCAGAAGTTCTCGCGTCGCGTCAACCTGACCGACTCGGAACGCCAACGCGTTCTGACGCAGATCCGTGACGCGGAAAAGGACTTCCTGAAGGCCTTCCGCGACCTCACGGCCAGCATGCTCGAGGACGTGCAGAAGGCTCTCGGTACCGATATCACCGATGACATCACCGGCGAGAAGGTCAGCTTGGACGACACCGCGACCTTCGACACGCTGCGTCGCGTCAAGCTTCTTTGCTTGGCCGCATCCGAGGATGCTTCGGAGGCCAGGCGCGAGCAGTCGCTGACGACGATCAACGATCACCAGCTGCGCATAGAGCGCCGTGAGAGCGACAAGAACAAGGTGGTCAACCGCCTGTCGCGCGGTGACGAGCTGCCGACCGGTGTGCTCGAGATGGTCAAGGTCTATGTCGCCACGAAGCGTTCGCTCTCGGTCGGTGACAAGATGGCCGGGCGCCACGGAAACAAGGGTGTCGTGTCCAAGATCATGCCGATCGAGGACATGCCCTACCTGGACGATGGTCAGACCGTCGACATTGTGCTCAACCCGCTGGGTGTTCCCAGTCGGATGAACGTCGGCCAGATCCTCGAGACCCACCTCGGGCTCGCGGCCCGGCACCTGGGCAGGCGTTACAACACGCCGGCCTTCGACGGAGCGGATGAGGAGGAGATCGAGAATGTGCTGACGGAGGCCGGGCTGCCCTCCACGGGCAGGTTCACGCTTTACGACGGCCGTACCGGCCAATCCTTCGAGCAGGAGGTCACGGTCGGGGTCATGTACATGCTGAAACTGCACCACCTCGTCGACGAGAAGGTGCACGCACGTGCGACCGGCCCCTACAGCCTCATCACCCAGCAACCGCTCGGCGGCAAGGCCCGTTTCGGCGGTCAGCGCTTCGGAGAAATGGAAGTCTGGGCGCTCGAAGCCTATGGCGCCGCAGCGATTCTCCAGGAGCAACTCACCGTCAAGTCGGATGACGTCGACGGCCGCACCAAGATCTACGAATCGATGGTGAAGGGTCTCAACATCCTCGAACCGGGGACGCCGGTTTCTTTCGAAGTTCTTTGCAACGAGATCAAAGGTCTCGGGCTGAACATCGAGCTCCAGAAAAAAGCCACGCTTTAGCAGTCCAAACAGGCTAGGCAATCCAACGCAGGGGATGCTCAAAGATGGAAGTCACCGAACAACAACAAAACCGGATCAACGACTACGGTAGCGTCAAGATCAGCCTGGCCTCGCCCGAAGACATTCGGTCGTGGTCCTACGGCGAGGTCAAGAAGCCCGAGACGATTAACTATCGGACGTATCGCCCCGAGCGCGATGGCCTCTTCTGCGAGCGCATCTTCGGTCCCGAAAAGGACTGGGAGTGCTTCTGCGGCAAGTACAAGGGCATCAAGCACAAGGGCATCGTGTGCGACAAGTGCGGCGTGATGATCACGCACAGTCGCGTGCGTCGCAAGCGGATGGGGCACATCAACCTGGCCGCCCCGGTCTGTCACATCTGGTTCTTCAAGGCCATGCCCTCCCGCCTGGGCACGCTCTTGGATCTCAAGACCTCGAATATCGAGCGCATCGTCTACTTCCAGGACTACATCGTCATCGACCCCGGTGACACGCCCCTGGAAGAGAAGCAGCTGCTCACCGAGGAGGAGTTCCGCCAGGCCCACGCCAAGTACGGATCGGAATTCGAAGCCGACATGGGGGCCGAGGCCGTCAAGAAGATGCTTCGTCGCCTGGACCTGCAAAAGGTCTCCGAAGAGCTGCGCGAAGAGCTGCTCTCGACCCGTTCGAAGCAGCGTCAAAAGGACATCATCAAGCGTTTGCGCAACATCGAGATGCTGCGCGACTCGAACAACGAGCCCTCCTGGATGGTGCTCGAGGTCATTCCGGTCATTCCGCCGGACCTGCGTCCCCTGGTGCTGCTTGATTCGGGCAACTTCGCGACTTCCGACCTGAACGACCTCTACCGTCGTTTGATCAACCGGAACAACCGCCTGAAGAAGCTGCTCGACCTCAATGCTCCCGAGGTCATCATCCGCAACGAGAAGCGGATGCTGCAGCAGTCGGTGGATGCCCTGTTCGACAACGGCCGTTGCCGCCGCCCGGTGCTGGGCTCCTCGAATCGCCCGCTGAAGTCCTTGACCGACATGATCAAGGGCAAGCAGGGGCGCTTCCGCGAAAACCTGCTCGGCAAGCGTGTCGACTACTCGGCTCGTTCGGTCATCGTCGTCGGTCCCGAGCTGCGTCTGCACCAGTGCGGCTTGCCGAAGAAGATCGCCCTCGAGTTGTTCCAGCCGTTTATCATCCGGCGCCTGAAAGAGCTGGGCCTCGCCGACACGATCAAGTCGGCCAAGCGCATGCTCGAGCGGCGCGATGAAGAGGTCTGGGACATCCTTGAAGAGGTGATCCGCGACCACCCGGTCATGTTGAACCGTGCGCCTACCCTGCACCGAATGGGAATCCAGGCCTTCGAGCCGGTCCTGATCGAGGGAAACGCCATTCGTCTGCATCCCCTGGTGTGCGGTGGCTTCAACGCCGACTTCGACGGCGACCAGATGGCGGTTCACTTGCCGCTCAGCTACGAGGCCCAGATCGAGGCCGCGACGCTGATGCTGGCGACGAACAACATTTTCTCGCCGGCCAACGGCCAGCCGATTATTACCCCGTCCCAGGACATGGTCCTCGGGTTGTTCTACCTGACGAAGGACCACCTCGGCACGTGGGACAAGGGAGAGCCCAAGCTCTTCAGTTCACTGAGCGAGTTGTACCTCGCCTACGGCCACGGTTTCACCGAAACGCACCGACCGGTTCGCGTGCGCATGGAAGCCAGCACGTTGGTCAAGAACAGCCGTGACGCCGATCCGACGGAGGTCGACGACCTCGGCCGCACCGAAGTGCCGGGTGGCGAGCGTAACTTCCTTCTGACGACCATCGGGCGGACGATCTTCAATGACATCCTTCCGCCGGGTATGCCCTTCTACAACTACGAGTTGGACAAGAAGGGCATCGCCTCTTTGATCAGCGATTGCCACCGTCTTCTCGGTCGCGACGCGACCCTGCGCTTGCTCGACGATCTGAAGGATCTCGGCTTCAAGTCGGCGACCCGCGCCGGTTTGTCCTTCTCGAAGGACGACATGCGGATCCCGGAGTCGAAACAAAAGATCATTGACGACACGCAGAAAGAGATCGACAAGATCGAACGCTCCTTCGGTAAGGGCGTCGTCACCGAGGGCGAGCGTTATCTCAAGATCATCGACCTCTGGACCCGCGCGCGTGAGGTTCTCGGTCAGGACCTGATCAAGGTGCTGCGCGAGGACGTGCGGGCGGGGGACAGCTACGTCAACCCGATTTTCTGCATGGTCTCTTCGGGTGCTCGTGGCTCGATCGACCAGATTCGGCAGCTGGCCGGCATGCGCGGTCTTATGGCCAAGCCCTCGGGTGAGATCATCGAGACACCGATCAAGGCCAACTTCCGCGAAGGCCTTAAGGTGCTCGAGTACTTCTCGTCTACACACGGCGCGCGTAAAGGACTGGCGGACACGGCGCTCAAGACGGCCGACGCCGGATACCTGACACGCAAGCTCACGGACGTGGCCCAGAACGTCGTCATCACCCAGGATGACTGCGGTACGCCCAACGGCGTCTACAAGACGGCCGTCTACAAGGGTGAGAAGGTCGTCTTGACCTTGGCCGGTTCGATTCGAGGTCGCATCGCTCGCGATACCATCATGGATGTCGTCTCCGACGAGATCATGGTGCGCGAGAACGAGCAGATTACCGAGCAGGCAGCACGCAAGATCGAAGTTCTCGGCTACGAGAAGATTCGCGTGCGCAGTCCGCTTCTGTGCGAGGCCGGTCTCGGCATTTGCGCCAGGTGCTACGGCATGGACCTCTCGCGCGGCAACCTGGCGGAACGCGGCCTCGCGGTCGGCATCATCGCCGCCCAGTCGATTGGCGAGCCGGGTACTCAGCTCACGATGCGGACCTTCCACATCGGTGGAACGGCCAGTCGTTCCGTCGAGGACACCGAGGTTCGTACCAAGCGCGAAGGCAGCATTCGCTTCAGCAACATACGTTCGGTCGTCAATCGCGACAGCCAGGTCGTCGTCCTCAACCGGACCGCCGAGCTGATCCTCGTCGATGAGCGAGGTCGCGAGCTGGATCGTTACGCGGCGCCGATGGGATCGATCCTCGCCGTCACGGATGGCGAGCAGATCGCTGCCAAGACGACGCTCTGTCGCTGGGACCCGCACCACGTGCCGATCCTGGGCGAGTTCGACGGTCGGGTGCGTTTCGACGACCTCATCGAGGGCAAGACGCTCAAGGTCGAGCGCGACTCCCGCGGCGGAGCCCGGACCCAGGTCATCGAGCACAAGGGAGATCTGCACCCGCAGCTGGTCCTCGAAGATGCGAACGGCCAGGCCTTGGCTCTGTATCCGATTCCCGAGCGCGCCTACATCGAGGTGGAAGACGGCCAGGATATCCGCGCCGGTGACCTCCTCGCGAAGAGCTCGCGGGAGATCGGTGGTACACAGGACATCACCGGCGGTTTGCCCCGGGTGACCGAGCTCTTCGAAGCACGGCGTCCGAAGGATCCCTCGGTCATCTCCGAGATCGACGGTCTCGTCGAGCTGGGGGACAAGAAGCGTGGCAAACGCACGATCATCGTGCGCGCTCTCGGCGCCAACGGCGAGGTCATCGAAGAGCAAGAGCACTCCGTGCCCCAGGGCAAGCACTTGCGCGTCCACAAGGGCGATGACGTCAAGGCCGGCGACCCGTTGGTCGATGGCCCGCTGGTTCCGCACGACATCCTGCGCATCAAGGGCGACGACGACGTGCAGGTGTACCTCCTGCGCGAAGTCCAGAACGTCTACCGTTCGCAGGGCGTGACGATCGACGACAAGCACATCGAGATCATCCTCTCGCAGATGATGCGCAAGGTTCAGGTCGTCGACCCCGGCGACTCCGAGTTCCTGCCCGGTGCCGTGGTTGACAAGTTCCGGTTCCGCCGCGAGAACGACGGCTTGCGCAAGGAGCGCAAGAAGCCGGCCACCGGACAAACACTCTTGCTCGGCATCACGAAGGCGTCGCTTTCCTCCGAGTCCTTCATCTCGGCGGCCTCCTTCCAGGAGACGACCAAGGTTCTGACCGAGGCGGCCATCGCCGGACGTCGCGACTTCCTTGTGGGCTTGAAGGAGAACGTGATCCTCGGTCACATGGTTCCGACGGGAACCGGCTTCCGCGATCACTACCGCACCCGGGTGAAGAAGAACATCGACTTCGGCGAGATCGGCAAGGGTGGATCCCTCGGCGGCGCTGCAGCGATGGACGCCCAGATGGAAGCCCTCCTCTCGGGGGACTTCGATCCGATGGGGGGATCCTCGGATGCCCCGATGACCCTCGCGGCCACCGGTACCGAGTCCTCGACGTCGACCAAGCTCGGCTTCAAGGCCGAGGCCAGCGCCGCGACGGCGGACGTACTGCCGCCTGCGGCACCGCCCGAGCCGTCCCTGGCGGGCCTGCCGTCCATCGCGGAACCGTCGGTTATGGATCCTGCTCCCGTCCCGGAAGTGCCTACTCCCGAGCCGGCGGCCGATTTGACAACCGAGCCCGCAGCTCCGGAGTCCAGCGTGATTCCGGAACCGGAAGCTCCTGCCCCGCCTCCCATTCTCCCTTCGACCCCCGAAGAGCCGCCCGACTGACGGCGGCTCAGCACGAGAGCCCCGAAGGGTTTCGATCCGCCAGGTCGACTCCACCTTGACGGGCCCCGCGGAGAGTTTAGACTCTCCCAGCAATTTTTCCGGATACCTCCATGCCGACGATCAACCAACTGGTCCGCAAAGGGCGCAAGAAGACCAAGAAGCGCTCGAAGTCGCCCGTGCTCGAGTCTTGCCCGCAGAAACGGGGCGTGTGTCTTCAGGTGAAGACCCAGACCCCGAAGAAGCCGAACTCGGCGCTGCGCAAGGTGGCTCGTGTTCGCCTTTCCAACGGCAAGGAGATCACGGCCTACATCCCGGGCGAGGGGCACAACCTGCAGGAACACTCCATCGTGCTCGTGCGCGGCGGTCGTGTCCGTGACCTTCCCGGTGTGCGCTACCACATCCTGCGCGGCACCCTCGATACGGGTCCTGTGGACGAACGGTCCCAGGCCCGATCCAAGTATGGCGCGAAGCGCCCGAAGAAATAGGTTCTAGAGCCAAGCCATGCCGCGTAACTTCAAGTCCACCGCCCATCTCCAGGACCCCGATCCGAAGTTCGGATCGATGCTGGCGACGAAGATCATCAACAAGCTCATGCTCGATGGCAAAAAGACCACCGCGCAGAAGATCTTCTACGATGCCCTCGATATGGCCACCAAGAAGCTCCCCGACGCCGAGAGTCAAGAGGAGATCTTCGTCAAGGCCATCGAGAACGCACGCCCCTCCGTCGAGGTTCGCTCCAAGCGAGTCGGTGGTGCCAACTACCAGGTCCCGCGCGAGGTCAAGCGCTCCCGCCAACAGAGCCTCGCGATCCGCTGGGTCATCGATAACTCGCGCAAGAAGAAGGGCAAGCCCATGTGCCAGCGACTCGCCGAGGAGTTGATCGACGCCTACAACGGTCAGGGCGCATCGGTTTCGTGGAAAGAGAACGTCCACAAGATGGCCGAAGCCAACAAGGCGTACGCCCACTACGCTCGCTAGGCCGACTCCACAAGAACAAGCGTCGTCACTCTCGCGGGAGTGCCGGCGTTTTTTCGTGCATGCCGCCCATGAACATCCTCATCCTGCGCGACCCGCGCGAGTCCAAGGCGAAGTGTTCCCTGACGCCGCTACGCGGTCTCTCGGACGTGCGCTTCGTCGACTATCACCACGAGCGCCGACTCGCGGCCGGCGAACGGATCCTCCTGCACCCGGAGGGCGAGTTGTTTTCGGAGGCCGATCGGGGACTGGATTTGCTCTTGATCGATTGTTCCTGGCGCCGCGTGGACAAGCTCCTGGCCACGGTCGACGGGACGCTGCATGCCCGTAGGCTACCGGAGTTGGTGACGGCCTATCCGCGCAAGAGCAAGGTCTTCGAAGACCCCGCATGTGGTCTGGCCTCCGTCGAGGCGCTCTATGCGGCGTGTCTTTTGATGGGGGAGGAGCGGGCGGAGTTTCTCGAGGAATACCGCTGGAAAAAGGAGTTCCTGCGCCAGAACGCGGACTTCTCGAACCTGGGCGCACAGCGCCGCTGAACGGCGAGCGGCCCGTGCTCTCGGGTCCGCCAGCGGGTCGGGTACCATGGCGTTCGGCATGTCTCTGGACAAGGTTCGCAACATCGGCATCGTGGCCCACATCGATGCGGGCAAGACCACGGTCTCCGAGCGCATCCTCTTCTACTCGGGAGTAGAGCGGCGCATGGGAGAGGTTCACGAGGGCAGCGCCACGATGGACTGGATGGAGGAGGAGCGAAAGCGCGGCATCACCATCACGGCCGCAGCCACCGTCATCCCCTGGCGCGATCACAAGATCAACCTGATCGACACACCCGGCCACGTCGATTTCACCGTCGAGGTCGAACGCTCGATGCGCGTGCTCGATGGTGCGGTCCTCGTCGTGAATGGCGTTGCCGGCGTCCAGGCCCAATCCGAGACCGTCTGGCGCCAGATGGCGCGCCACCGGGTGTGTTGCGTCAGCTTCGTCAACCAGCTCGATCGAGCGGGAGCCGACTACTTTCGATGC
Organism: Planctomycetota bacterium; assembly: GCA_965662355.1. Classification (GTDB taxonomy): domain Bacteria; phylum Planctomycetota; class UBA1135; order UBA1135. The sequence continues at coordinate 76,788 of CBFIHP010000009.1, forward strand.
ATCGCGGACATCAAGAAGAAGCTCTCGGTGCCTGCCGTTCCGATCCAGTATCCGATCGGTGAGAGGCGCGAGTTCCGCAGCGTGGTCGATCTTCTGAGCTCGAAGACCCTGGTGTTTTCCGAGCAGGGCCTCGGTCGCGACCCCGAGGAGCGGCCTGTCCCCGAGGAGGTCGCCGACGAGGTAGCGGTGCTGCGCTACGAGCTGGTCGAGGCGCTGGCCGAGGAGAACGAAGAGATCCTGGACGCGTTCCTCGAGGACGAGGAAATCCCCCTCGATGTGCTGAAGAAGGAACTGCGCCGCCGGACCCTGGCGGGGACTCTCGTCCCGGTGCTCGCAGGCTCGGCCCTGCGCAACGTGGGCGTGCAGCCCTTGCTCGAGGCGGTCATCGACTACCTGCCCTCACCGCTGGAAGCTCCGCCGATCCAGGGCTGCGATCCCAAGACCGGCGCTGAGCTGGAGCGCGCCCACGATCCCGAGGGACCGCTGTGTGCCCTGGCCTTCAAGCTAGCCGTCGACCCCAACGAGGACTTGCTCTTCGCACGTATCTACTCGGGCAAGCTGCGCCCCGGTATGAAGGTGTACAACCCACGCGTCGGACGGATGGAGCGGGTTTCGCGCGTTTTGCAGATGCACGCAGATACGAAGTACCCTCTAGAGGTGGCGGGGGCAGGCGAGATCGTCGCGCTCTCGGGATTCAAGCTGACGGCGACCGGCGACACCCTGTGCGATCGGGCCCATTCGATCGTGCTCGAACCCCTGGTCTTCCCCGAGCCCGTGATCACGCGCACGGTCGAGCCCGAATCCACCGCGGATCGGGACAAGCTGCGAGCGGGGCTGGATCGGCTCGAACTCGAGGATCCGAGCTTCCGCGTGCGCGAGGACGAGGAAACCGGTCAGTGGTTGATCGAGGGGATGGGGGAGTTGCACCTCGAGATCATCGAGCACCGTCTGGCCTCCGACTTCAAGCTCGAGGTGCGCGTCGGCGAGCCCCGGGTCGCCTACCGCGAAGCTGCGGTCTCCGCCGCGGCGGGGCAGGGGCGCGTCGATCGCGTGCTCGGGGGGACGAAAGTCTTCGGAAGTGTCGGCGTAGCCATCGCGCCACTGAACCCGATCGCGAGTGAGGTGGAGGTCGAGGACGCTCCCGCCAGCAGCCTCGAGTGGCACGCCGACTGCCAGGTGCCCGAGGCCTTCCGGGCGGCGGTCGAGGAGTCCCTACGCCTCGAGCTCCAGGTCGGCCCGCGCTTTGGCTTTCCCCTGACCGAGGTCCGGGTCACGCTCCAGGGCGGTGAGAGCCACCCCGACTCCGATGCCGAGGCGGGCTTCACCCAGGCCGCGTCTCTGGCCCTGCGGGCAGCCTTCGGAGCCGCCGAAATGGCCCTCCTGGAGCCCCTGATGGCTTTTTCCATCGAAGCACCGGTCGAGTTCATGAGCGGCATCATCGGCGAGTTGAACGCCAAGAAAGCCGACATCCAGGAACTCGGAGCCGAGGGGGGCATGCGCAGCGTCGCCGGGCGCGTGCCGCTTTTCCAAATGTTCGGCTATGCCACGACCCTGCGCTCGCTCTCCCAGGGCCGGGCCAGCTTCTCCCTCGAGCCCGCGGGTTTCGCCCGCGTTCCCGAGGCCGAGCTCGTGGCCCGCGGGCTCGTGTGGAGCTGAAGGCCCGCGGGGTCGCGTCCCGGGGTCCATCTCTGTGCTTCAGGGGGCCATTCTCGAAAGCTCGCAGGTTTCCCAAAAACCCCCTTGCATAAGATTGAAGAGATGAGACCTCCCTGCTACTGTCTCCGCCCCTTTCCGCCACCTGGAGGGGGAGGTCAAAGCGAACGAGCCGGTTCGCGCACTTTTTTGTGGCCCCAGCAGCCTGGACCAGCCCTCTGGAGAGCGTGTTTGCGGCCCGCTCGTGGCCGCCGCATGCCGTATCCGGCACATTCGAACGAATTAAAGAAGACGTGAGCGACAAGATCCAAATCCGCATGGAGGCCTACGATCACGAGGCCCTCGACCAATCGGCCGTGGACATCGTGGAAACGGCCAAGAGGACCGGGGCCCGCGTGGCTGGTCCGATCCCCCTGCCGACCCAGATCGAACGCTACACGGTTCTGCGCTCCCCGTTCATCGACAAGAAGTCGCGTGAGCAGTTCGAAATCCGCACGCACAAGCGGCTGATCTTCATTTCCGAGCCCACCTCGCAAACGGTGGATGCTCTCAGCAGCCTGAACATGCCCGCCGGCGTAGATATCCGCATCAAGGCCTGAGCCTTTGAGCGCGGGCCCTTCCCTTGATCGGGGTGGGCGCGCGTGGGATGGACTCGCCCCGTTTCGACGGAGGGTCCCGCCAAGCGAGCCTGCAACCTGTCTCCATTATCACGGTCGAGTGTCTCCTCTAGCTCAAGCGGGGGAGGGGTTTGGCCACCTAACAACAAGACGCGCTCACACACCGCGTGGCCCGGCGTCTTCGGCCCTGATCACCCTGATCAACGGCGCGAAGCGGGTCGAACCGGTCGGGCGATTTCCAGCCTTCAGGGACTCATGACGCTGATCCTCGGACGCAAAGAGGGCATGACCCAGCTCTTTCGCGAAGACGGCACCCACGTGGGTGTGACCGTCGTCGCCGCCGGTCCGTGCACGGTCACCCAGGTGCGCACGCAAGAGACGGACGGCTACGATGCCGTTCAGCTCGGCTTCTTCGATGTGAAGGAAAAAGCCACGGCGAAGCCTCAGAGCGGGCACTTCAAGAAAGCCGGCACACAGCCCAAGCGCTGGCTGCGCGAGGAGCGGCTCGCCATGCCTGCCGAAGTTGTCGTCGGTGACCAGGTCACCGTCGAGGTCTTCGAGCAAGGCCAGCTCGTCGACGTCATCGGACGGACGAAGGGCCGTGGCTTCGCTGGCACGATCAAGCGCCACGGATTCTCCCGCGGTCTCAAGACGCACGGCTGTATGAACTATCGCGCGCCCGGCTCGATCGGGGCTTCGGCCTATCCGGGGCGTGTTTTCAAGGGTAAGCGCATGGCAGGCCACTTCGGCGACAAGCGCTCGACCACCAAGAACCTCGAGATCGTCCGCATCGACACCGATCGCAACCTGCTCTTCATCAAGGGTGCGGTTCCCGGCCCCCGGGGCGGGATGGTGCAGGTGCAGGTGGCGAAGACCGGTATCAGGACGCCCAAGGGCTCCAAGGGGGCCAAGTAGCCATGCAAGTGAAGAGCTACAACGCCGGCAGCATCGGCGAAGTCGAATTCGACGAAAAGCCCTTCCAGGACAAGAAGGGCACCGATCGCGTGCTCTATCGCACCCTGAAGGATGCGGTGGTCATGCACCAGGCGAATCAGCGCCAGGGCAACGCCTCGACCAAGGGCCGCTCCAAGGTCCGCGGCACGAACGCCAAGCCGTATCGCCAGAAGCACACCGGACGGGCCCGTGCCGGTGACCGCAAGTCGCCCATCTGGCGCGGTGGCGGCGCGGTCTTCGGACCCCTTCCGCGCGACTTCTCCTACCACATGCCGAAGAAGGCCCGACGTGTTGCGACCCGTTCGGCGCTGTTCGGCAAGCTCAGGGACGGCGAGCTCATCGTCGCCGATCTCGGTGAGTTTTCCGTACCCTCGGCGAAGGCCGCGCGCAAGATTCTGGCCGACCTCGGCAAACCGCGTCGCGCCCTCATCGTGCTGGCTCAGCCGAACGAGAACGTGTGGAAGTCATTCCGCAACTTCCCCGGAGTCGAGGTCGCGACGGCGGTCGAGCTGTGCGCGTACGAGGTGGTGACCGGTGGCCTGATCGTCGCCGAAGCCGCGGCCATGGAAGAACTCTCCGCGCGCCTCGGTCACATCGCCAAGAGTGTTTCGGCGCCCCAGTCGGCTCCGCCCGCCGCTACCCCCGAGGCTACCCCCGAGGCTACCGAGGAAGAGTACCCCGTCTTCAAGGAGGAAGCCCCCAAGGCCGAAGCCGATCCCGAGTACCCCGTCTTCAACGAAGAGGGCGACGCCAAAGATCAGGCCCAAGAGGGTCAGGCTGAAGAAGAAAAGGACGGTGACGCGTGAGCACCCTCGAGCGCCACTACCAGGTCATTCAAAAGCCCATCGTCACCGAGAAGACCTCGGACGACATGGGAGGTCGCAATGCCTACACGTTTCGCGTTCCGCGCTCGGCCAACAAGGTCGAGATCCGGAGCGCCGTCGAGACGCTCTTCGACGTCAAGGTCAAGAGCGTCAACACGCTACACGTGAAGGCCAAATGGAAGATTCGCGGGCGCACCATCGGTCGCACCCAGGAGTGGAAGAAGGCCATGGTGACCTTGGCTCAAGGGAACACCATCGAGACCTTCTAGAGGCCGAAGGGAAACGATTCAGTGGGTATCAAGACATACAAACCGACCTCTCCCGGGCGCCGCCACGGCAGCGTGCTCGACTTCTCCGAACTGACGGCGAAGAAGCCCGAGCGCTCGCTCCTGCGTCCGTTGAAGAAGACCGGCGGTCGTAACAACCGCGGTCGTATTACCTGTCGTCACCGCGGGGGTGGGCACAAGCGCCGCTACCGCCTCATTGACTTCAAGCGTGACAAGCAGAGCGTGCCCGGCAAGGTCAACTCGATCGAATACGATCCGAACCGCTCTGCCAACATCGCGCTGATCTTCTATGCCGATGGCGAGAAGCGCTACATTCTGGCGCCCCTCGGCCTCGAGGTCGGTCAAACGATTATCTCCGGCCAGGATGCCGATCCGCTCCCGGGCAACTCGATGCTGCTCGGCGAGATCCCGGTCGGTCTCATGGTCCACAACATCGAGCTTCAGCCGGGCCGTGGAGGTCAGCTCTGCCGCTCGGCCGGTTCCTACGCCCAGCTCCAGGCGCGTGAAGGCAAGCACGCCGTCATTTCGCTGCCCTCGGGCGAGTTGCGCCGGATTCACATCTCCTGCCGGGCCACGATCGGACGCGTCGGAAACTCCGACCACCAGAACGTCAAGCTCGGCAAGGCCGGTCGCCGCCGCCACATGGGGCGACGCCCGAAGGTCCGCGGCACTGCGATGAACCCCGTCGACCACCCGCTCGGTGGAGGAGAGGGGCGCACCAAGGGAGGGCGCCACCCCTGTTCGCCGACGTCCGTCCTGGCCAAGGGCGGCCGCACGCGCAAGACCAACCACCCGACCGACAAGTTCATTCTGCGCCGCCGCAAGAAGAAGAAGTAGCCGCCGTGAATAAGGTAGATCTCTAATGGGACGCAGTATCAAGAAGGGCCCCTACGTCGACGAGAAGCTGGCAAAGCGCGTCGAGGCAGGGCAAGGCAAAAGGGATCCGATCAAGACCTGGGCGCGTCGCTCGACGATTCCCCCGGACTTCATCGGGCGGGCCTTCGCGGTTCACAACGGACGCCAGCACGTCAAGGTCCTCATCACCGAGGACATGGTCGGTCACAAGCTCGGAGAGTTTGCGGTCACGCGCAACTTCCGCGGCCACACGAACAAGAAGGAAGGCAAGAAGCCCGGCAAGTAGGCCGGTAAGTCGTCATGTCTACCTCAACCGAAATCAAGGAATACCGCGCGAAGCATCGTTTCGCTCGCCTGACCGCCCGCAAGGCGCGACTGGTGGCGGACTCGATCCGAGGCATGGATGTGAACCAGGCGATGGAGTCCCTGGAGTTCTCGCCGCGTCGTGCCGCTGCTTTCTACCTCAAGGTTCTCAAGTCTGCCGTGGCGAACGCCTCGCAGGACGAGAGCGTCAACGTCAACCGGCTCTATGTCTGCGACTCACGCGCCGACGATGGGCCGCTCCTCAACGGTCGTCTTCGATGGCGTCCAGGCCCCCAGGGCCGCGCAATGCCGTTCCGCAAGCGGATGAGCCACCTCACGATCACCCTCCGCGAGCGGACCGAGGCATAAGGAAACAGAAAACAAATGGGTCAAAAGGTACACCCCTGTGGCTATCGCATCGCCGTCATCGAACCCTGGCGGTCGCGGTGGTATGCCAACAAGAAGAACTTCGGTCGTCTTCTGCTCGAGGATCACAAGATTCGCAAGCACATCTACCGCGAGTACAAGTCCGCCGGCGTGCCGCGGATCGAGATCGAGCGTACGGGTGAGGCGGTCAACATCATCGTTCACACCGCTCGTCCCGGCGTGCTCGTCGGTCGCAAGGGCGTGCGCGTCGACCAGTTGAAGAAGAACCTTCAAGAGATCACGGGCATGACCTGCCACCTGACGGTGCGTGAGATCAAGCGTCCGGAGCTCGAGTCGGCCCTCGTGGCGGAGGTCGTGGCCGAAGCGCTAGAAAAGCGCATGGCTTTCCGGCGGGCCATGAAGAAGGCGATCCAGACAACGGTTCAGGCTGGCGCCAAAGGAATCAAGGTCGAGATCAACGGCCGTCTCGGCGGCGCGGAGATGGCGCGTACCGCAAAAGAGCGCGAGGGGCGTGTCCCCCTGTCGACGCTGCGGGCCCACGTGGATTACGGCACGGCCGAAGCCCGCACGACCTACGGGATCATCGGTGTGAAGGTCTGGATCTACAAAGGCGACATCGAAGTCGGCAAGAAGATCGACTGGCGTTTCAACCAAGGCATGGCGGAGCCCCTTCCGGCGCAAGGCGGCCGTCCGCGTCGCGGTGGTGGCAACCGCGGAGACCGGCGCAACGCCTAAAGAGCTAGCTAAGGAGACATACCTATGGGGTTGATGCCCAAGAGAACCAAGTACCGGAAGCAACACCGCGGCAAGCTGAAAGGCTTCGCCACGCGTGGCAATCGGGTCTCTTTCGGTGATTATGGCCTCCAGGCGATGGACTGGGGTTGGATCACCGGCCGTCAGATCGAAGCCGGACGTATCGCCGCCAACCGTGCAACGGGTGGCACCGCGAAGATCTGGATCCGCATCTTCCCTCACAAGCCCGTTTCATCCAAGCCGGCGGAAACGCGCATGGGTAAGGGCAAGGGCGATGTCGAATTCTGGGCAGCGGCCGTCAAGCCGGGCACCGTGCTCTTCGAGCTCGGTGGTGTCCCGGAGGAGAAGGCCAAGCTCGCCCTCAAGCGCGTGGCGCACAAGATGCCTATCAAAGTGAAGATGGTTCGCCGTCTCCCGACGACCTAGAGGGCGAACGCAACGGAACAAGCAATGAAGATCGAAGAGGTAAGAAGCAAAACCGACAACGAGCTCGACTACGAGCTCGCGACGATGCGCAAGGAGATGTTCGATCTGCGCTTCCGCCAATCTGCGGAAACAGCCTCGAACACCAAGCGGATCCGGACCCTGCGTAGGGGGATCTCGCGCGTGACGACGGTGCTGCATGAGAGGACCAAGAACATTCGCGGACAGGAGCCGCGCTAGCCATGACCGCCACAAGAAACTCACGACGGACGCTGAATGGTTTCGTCGCCGCGAACAGCACGGCAAAGACGATCACGGTCATCGTCGAGCGGACCTACCGCCACGCGCGCTACGGCAAGTTCGTGCGCCGCAAGAAGAAGTACATGGTCCACGACGAGCAAGAGACCGCGCAGGTCGGCGATCTCGTCGAGATCATTGCCACCCGTCCGCTTTCGAAGCACAAGCGCTGGCGCCTCGGTACTGTCCTTTCCTCGAGCGCCTTTGGTGCCTCCAGCCCGGTCAGCGCCGAGCTCGCTGAAAAGACCGCTCTCGAGACGTTGGAGGTGACCGCCCCCAAGCCTGCCGCGCCCGAAGCAGATGATGCTCCCGCCGAAGGAGGCGACTCGTGATCCAGATGCAAACGATGCTGGACGTCGCCGACAACACCGGCGCCAAACGCGCCCAGTGCATCAAGGTTCTCGGCGGAACCCACCGTCGCTATGCCGGTCTCGGAGATCTCGTCGTGGCTTCTGTCAAGAAGGCCATGCCCGGTTCCGACGTCAAGCCCGGCACGGTTGTCCGGGGCGTGATCGTCCGAACTTCGAAGAGCACTCGTCGCCAAGACGGCTCTTACGTGCGCTTCGACAAGAACGCCATGGTCATCGTGGATACCGATGGGAATCCCCGTGGCACCCGTATCTTTGGTGCGGTCGCGCGCGAGTTGCGCGAGTGCAGCTTCATGAAAATCATCTCCCTCGCCCAAGAGGTCGTGTAGGAGCACGTCATGCACGTCAAGAAAGGCGACACCGTCATCGTGATTTCCGGCAACGACAAGGGTCGTACCGGTGATATCACCGAGGTCATCCGCAAGAAGGGGCGCGTCATCGTCGGTGGCGTCAACCTTCGTTGGAAGCACAAGCGCCCGACCCAGCAAACCCCCAAGGGGGAGCGGGTCCAGGAAGAGTGCTCGATCCATGCGTCGAACGTGATGTTGTTCGATGCCGACGCCGGGAGGGGAGTGCGCAAGCGCCCTAGCGAGAACTAAAGATGGCACCCCGTCTCAAAGAGAAATACGACTCGGAGATCAAGAGCACCCTGATGGAGAGATTCTCCATCGGGAACGTCATGGCGACCCCCAGGCTCACCAAGATCGTGGTGAACATGGGCTGCAAGGGCGCCGTCGAGAACAAAAACCGCGTCGATTCCGCCAAGCGCGACCTGCGTACGATTACCGGCCAGGAGCCGACCGTGCGCAAGGCTCGCAAGTCGATCGCCGGTTTCAAGTTGCGCGAGGGCATGCCCATCGGCGTGGCCGTCACGCTGCGGCGCGACCGGATGTGGGAATTCGCCGACCGGCTGATCTCGGTCGTCCTCCCTCGTATTCGTGACTTCCGCGGGGTGAAGACCAAGCTAGATGGTCGCGGTAACTACACCCTCGGCCTCTCCGAACAATCCGTCTTCCCCGAAATCGACTTCGACAAGCTCGAGTTCCAGCAGGGAATGGACGTCACTTTCGTGACCACCGCTTCGACCGATGACCAGGCCTACGACCTCCTGAAGCAACTCGGCATGCCCTTCCAGACCCCGGAGTCGAACGACTAGATATGGCGAAGACAGCACTCATCAACAAGGCCAACGCGAAGCCCAAGTTCAGTTCGCGCACGGTCCGACGTTGCAACCTCTGCGGACGTTCGCGCGCCGTCTATCGCAAGTTCGGTATCTGCCGCATCTGTCTGCGCACGAAAGCGTTGCTTGGCGAGATTCCCGGCATGCGGAAGGCTTCCTGGTAGGAGATTCACAGCCATGATGACTGACCCCATCGCCGACATGCTGACCCGAATCCGGAACAGCAACGCCGTGCACAAGAAGAAGGTTTCCATGCCCGCCTCGAGGATCAAGGTGGGAATCGCCCAGGTGCTCAAGGAGGAAGGATTCATCGACGGTTACGAAGTCGAGCCCGCCAAGCCGCAAAGCACCCTGCACGTCAACCTCAAGTTCGGCCCCGACGGCGAGAACGTGCTGCGTGATATCCAACGCGTCAGCAAGCCCGGCAAGCGCGTCTACTCCAGCGCCAAGAATCTACCGACGGTTCTGGGCGGAATGGGTGCGCTCGTGCTGTCCTCGCCCAAAGGCCTTATTTCCGATCGCACCGCCCGCCAGGACAACCTGGGCGGCGAGATCATCTGCAAGGTGAACTAAGCCATGTCTCGAATCGGAAAGCTCCCCATCCCGCTTCCCTCGGGCGTCTCCGTCGAGGAGAAGAGCCGTTCGGTCACCGTGAAGGGGCCGAAGGGCAAGCTCAGCATCGACCTACGTCCCGAGATCGATATTTCGATCGACGGTTCGGTCGTGAGTGTCGCTCCGAACGGTTCGGGCCCGGCTCGCGAGTCCCGTGCCTTCCACGGCATGACCCGCGCGCTCCTGGCGAACATGGTTCACGGCGTGCACTCGGGGTACGAGAAGAAGCTCGAGATCATAGGCGTCGGTTGGAACGCCCAGGGTCAGGGTAAGAAACTGACGCTGAACATCGGCTTCTGCCATCCGGTCGTCTTCGACATCCCGGAAGGCCTGGAGGTCGAGACCCCCAAGCCGGTCCGCATCATTATCAAAGGCGCGGACAAGCACGCCGTCGGTCAGTTCGCCGCGACCGTACGCGCCATCCGTCCGCCCGAGCCTTACAAGGGCAAGGGCATTCGTTACGACGGCGAACACGTCCGCCGCAAGCAGGGCAAGAGCTTCGGTAGCTAGCCTTCGATAGCCATAGGTCCCATCCGATGAAACAGTCCAGCCTGATCGAAGTGCGCCGCAAGCGGAGAAAGTTCTCCGTGCGCAACCGTCTGTCTCGCTCCGGCCCCGTGGTGCGCCTTTCGGTTCACCGCTCGTCCAAGCACATTTACGCCCAGATCGTCGACGAGAACACCGGCAAGACCGTGGCCGGCGCCGGTTCCTCCGGCAAGAAGATCGGGACCGACTTGACCGGCAAGACGAAGTCCGAAAAGGCTTCGATCGTCGGCAAGGAGATCGCACGCCTGGCCCAGGAGAAAGGCGTCGCAAGCGTCGTTTTCGATCGGGGCAGCTGTCGTTATCACGGGCGCGTCAAGGCGCTGGCCGATGCTGCCCGCGAAGGCGGTTTGAAGTTCTAGGATTCACCAAAAGATGAAAACCAAGCTCATATACCTCGACACCAGCGAATCGGCTCAGCTCGAGGGCATCACCGAGATCCTGGTCAAGATCAACCGCTCGGCAGCTGTCGTGAAGGGGGGGCGTCGCTTCTCCTTCTCGGCCCTGTCGGTCGCTGGTAACCGTGCCGGCCTCGTCGGGCACGGCTTCGGCAAGGCCCGTCAAGTTCCGCCGGCCATCGAGAAGGCGGCCAAGGACGCCCGCAAGCACATGATCCGCGTGCCCCTGAACGCCGCCGGATCGATCCCGCATGAGGTGACCGGTCGCTTCTGCGGCTCGACTATCCGGCTTCTGCCCGCCTCCGCCGGTACCGGCATCATTGCCGGTGCGTCCGTCCGCTCCGTCTGTGAGATGGCCGGCATCAAGAACATCCTGACCAAGGCCTATGGTTCGACGAACCCGATCAACCTGATCAAGGCCACCTTCCACGCCCTTTCCCTGTTGCGCACGGCCGAGCAAACGGCCCAGCTGCGCGGTGTGGACCTTTCCTAAAAGGGAAGTGGACCTTTCCTAAGAGAGAAGCAGAGGAAAATGGATCTCAAAACCGTCACGAGCAAGGGCACTCCCTACAAGACGCGCACGCGCGTCGGTCGCGGCATCGGCAGCGGCAAGGGCAAGACCTGTGGTCGCGGTCACAAGGGCTGGGGTGCCCGTTCGGGTTCGTCCCGTCGCCCGGGCTATGAAGGCGGCCAGATGCCGATCTATCGTCGCGTTCCGAAGCGTGGTTTCACCAACGCGCGCTTCCGTACCGACTACACGATCATCAACGTCGAGACGCTCAGCGCGTTCGCCGATGGCGAGACCGTCGATCTGAATGCCGTGCTCGCACACGGCCTCACCAGCATGAACACCGAGTTCCTGAAGGTGCTCGGCAACGGCGACCTGAGTCGCAAGCTGACCGTCCACGCCCACAAGTTCTCCAAGTCGGCCGAGGAGAAGATCCTCGCCGCCGGCGGCGAGGTCGTGGCGCTAGACATCGAGAAGGGCTCCGCAGAGAAGAACTACGGGCGCAAAACGCCCAAGTCCTCCTAACTGGAAGGCCAATCGTGAGTCACGTCGCACTACAGCTCCTGAAGATCCCCGAGACGCGGAAGAAGATCCTCGCCACCATGTGGCTTCTGGTCGCGTATCGGATCGGGTTCCATGTCCCGATTCCCGGACTGTCCGCGGAAGTTCTGCGCGAACATGCGGGCGGCGGTACTGCGTTCGGACTTCTTTCGGCGTTCTCCGGAGGCCAGCTCGGACAGACCGTGCTGTTCTCCTTGGGCATCATGCCCTACATCTCGGCTTCGATCATTTTCTCGATCCTGAGCAAGGTCTCTCCCCAGGTCGAGGCCATCCAGAAGGAAGGCGCCAGCGGTCAGAAGAAGATCAACCAGTGGACGAGGCTTGCCGTCGTCCCGATCAGTTTCCTGCAGGCCATCCTCATCTGGTTCGGGTTCTTCGCCAAGAACCCGGTGTACCTCGAGGGTCGCGCCCCGACGTTGGGGCTGATGGCGACCGTCGTGGTTGCTCTCATGGCCGGATCGCTCTTCGTCATGTGGGTCGGCGAGCTCATTACCGAACACGGAATCGGAAACGGGGCTTCCCTGATCATCATGGCGGGCATCATCGCCACGATGCCGGGTAGCATCACGAACGTCCTGCAGCAGCAGGACGATGCGTACAACACCATCCTGACCTTGATCGGGATCTGGATCGCGATCGTGCTGGTCATCGTTGCGATTCAAAAGGCAGAACGCCGGATTCCAATTCAGTACGCCAAGTTGACCCGCGGACGGCGGGTCTACGGTGGGCAGCGTCACTACCTGCCCCTGAAGATCAACATGGCGGGCGTCATGCCCATCATCTTCGCTTCGGCGGTCTTCATCATCCCCGGCGTCCTGTTCAGCTTCCTCGCGGCCCAAACCGAATGGGGGATCTGGAACCGGTTGGCGTCGACCTTCAGTGACACCGACGGCTTTGTCTACGTGACTCTGTCGCTCGCCATGGTCATGGGCTTCAGCTTCTTCTGGAACAACCTGATGTTCCGCCCGGAGGAGATCGCCGACAACCTGCGCGAGCACGGATCGTTCATCCCCGGCATTCGTCCGGGCGCCAAGACCGCAGCGTACCTCAAGGACATTCTGACCCGGATCACCCTGGCGGGAGCGGTGTTCCTTGCGATGATCGCCGTCCTCCCCAACTTCATCACGGGCAACATTCCCGGTCTCTCCGGCAACCTGGCCTACTTCCTCGGCGGCACTTCGGTGCTGATCGTCGTCGGTGTCGCACTCGACGTCGTCGATCGCATGAACGCCCAGCTGGTCATGCGCAACTACGAGGGGTTCATGAAGGGCAAGGGTGGTGGTGGCGGTATGGGAGGCACAGGATGGGCCAACAAAGGTTGAAGCTGATGGCATGCATCTTGATTCTCCTCGGCGCACCTGGCGCCGGCAAAGGCACCCAAGCGGCTCGCCTTGCTGTGGCGCATGCACTCCCGCATGTGTCCACGGGGGATCTATTCCGCGACCACATGAGCCGCGGATCGACCTTTGGCCTGAAGGCCAAGCAGTACATGGATTCGGGCCAGCTCGTTCCCGACGACATCGTCCTGGACATGCTGGCCGAACGCGTCGCCCAGCCCGACTGTGACGTCGGATACCTGCTCGACGGATTCCCCCGCACCCTGCCCCAGGCAGAGGCCCTCGACCGGCGCGTCCGTCCCGAGGATCAAATCCTCGTCATCGCCCTCGAGGTTGCCGACGAGACCATTATCCGCCGTGCTTCCGGCCGGCTCCTCTGTCGTTCCTGTGGAAACATCCACCACCTGGAGTTCAAGCAGCCAACGAGTGAGGGCATGTGCAGCAACTGCGGAGGCGAGCTCCATCAGCGGCCCGACGATGCTCCGGCAGTCGTTCGTGAGCGTCTCAACGTCTATCAGAACCAGACCGCTCCTCTAGTCGACTTCTACGACAACCAGGGCGTCTTGACACGGGTCGACGGGGAAGCAGCTCCCGACGCTGTGTTCGACGCACTGCAGTCCATTATCGCCGAGAGGGGAGTCGAGCTTGGCTAAGGAAGAACCGATCACCGTCGAGGCCATCGTGACCGAATCGCTTCCCAACGCCCGTTTCCGGGCGAAGTTGGAATCCGGTCACCAGATCCTCGCCCACGTAAGCGGCAAGATGCGGATGCACTACATCCGGATTCTGCCCGGGGACAAGATCACCGTCGAAATGTCCCCCTACGACCTCACGAAGGGTCGCATCGTGTATCGAGGCGACCGGAAACGAAGAGACAGATGAAAGTTCGAAGCAGCGTCCGCCGCATGTGCATGCAGTGCAAGATCGTCAAACGGCGTGGAGTCGTCCGTGTGATCTGCAAAGCGGACCCCACCCACAAGCAACGCCAGGGCAAGTAAGAGACAAACCATGCCGCGTGTAATCGGAGTCGACATCCCTAACCAGAAACGTCTGGAGATCTCGCTGACCTACATCTTCGGGGTCGGTCTATCGACGTCGCACAAGATCTGCGACGCCCTGAAATTTGATCGCGGCATGAAGGCCGGCGATCTGACGGAAGAGCAGGTCGCGAACCTGGCCACGTTTGTCCAGAAGAACTACCCCGTGGAGGGTGCCCTGCGCAGGGTTATTGCCGGCAACATCAGCCGTCTGCGCGATATCGGGTGCTACCGCGGGATGCGTCACCGCCGTGGACTTCCTGTCCGCGGTCAGCGCACCAGAACCAACGCCCGTTCACGCAAGGGCCCCAAGAAGACGGTCGCGGGCAAGAAGTCTGTGAAGGGAATGAAGTAGGAGTCCCCTCTCCGAGGGCCCACCCAACCAACAGAAGATCATGGGAAAGTCGACCAAGCGCAAGCCGAAGAAGAACATTGCCAAGGGCATCGTTCACATCAAGGCGACGTTCAACAACACGCACATCACCATCACCGGACCCAACGGAGACACCATCTCCTGGGGAGCGGCGGGTTGTGTCGGATTCAAGGGCACTCGCAAGAGCACGCCCTACGCAGCCCAGCGCGCCTCCGAGCGCGCTGCCAACGGTGCGATTCGCCACGGCATGAAAGAGGTCGAGGTGCGCGTAAAAGGCGTCGGCTCGGGCCGTGAGTCCGCCGTTCGTGCTCTGGCATCTTCAGGATTGAAGGTGACCATGATCACGGATGTGACCCCCCTCCCGCACAACGGTTGTCGCGCGCGCAAGCGTCGGCGTGTCTGATCCAACCCAGAGAACTACAAGTATCCCGAGTATCCAATGGCACGTTACGTCGACAACAAGTGCAAGCTCTGCCGCCGCGAGGGGATGAAGCTCTTCCTCAAGGGGCAACGGTGCTTCTCTGACAAGTGTGCGCTCTCCCGGCGGGACTATCCCCCCGGAGTGCACGCCCAGCGCCGGTCCAAAGTTACGGACTACGGACTTCACCTGCGTGAGAAGCAGAAGCTCAAGCGGATCTATGGCGTTCTTGAGCGTCAGTTCCGCCTTTATTTCCAGGAGGCGGAGCGTCTCAAGGGCAACACGGGTGAGAACCTGCTGTCGCTCCTCGAGCGTCGCCTCGACAACGTTGTCCTGGCCTGTGGGTTCGCGCTTTCGCGCAACCACGCGCGCCAGATGATCAACCACGGTCACTTCCAGGTGAACGAGCGTCGGGTGGACATCGCGTCCTTCCGTGTTCGGGCCGGTGACAAATTGACGGTTCGAACGAATGAGAAGACCAAGAAAATGATCTCCGAAGCCGTCGAGGTGAACAAAGCACAGGTCGTTCCCGACTGGCTCAGCGTCAAGGGCGAAGGCATCGAATCCGAAGTCATCGCGCTGCCGCGCCGCGAGCACGTGCCCCACCCGATTCAAGAACAGCTCATCATTGAGCTCTGCTCCAAGTAATCCCGCCGGGGATTTTCCAAGTCCAAGAAAACTCCAACACGACCCCAGACCCCCTAAGGGAGACATCCATGAGGATTCGTTGGCGCAAGTTCGAGCTTCCGAGCAAGGTCGTTCCCGACGCCGAGTCTCTAACGGAGGAGTACGGCCGCTTTCTAGTCGAGCCCTTCCAACGCGGATTCGGGCACACAATCGGAAACGGCCTCCGCCGAGTGCTTTTGTCCTCGATCGAAGGTACGGCTGTTACAGCCGTCCGGATCGAAGGTGCGGACCATGAGTTCGCTTCGATCGAAGGTGCGTACGAGGACGTTACCGACATCATCCTGAATATCAAACGCCTGCGTATTCACCACCCCGGCCAGAAGCCGATCACCTGCCGTATCAAGAAGAACGGCAAGGGACCGGTAACCGGCGCGGACGTGGAGTGCGAAGGCGACGCCGAGGTTGTTACCAAGGACCTAGTCCTTGCCAACCTGACTTTGGATCGGGACTTCCAAGTCGAAATGGAAGTTGCCAAGGGACGTGGTTACGTCCCGTCCGAGGAGAACCGTTCGGAAACCCAGCAGCTGGGTACCATCCCGATCGATTCGATCTACTCGCCGGTACATCGCGTCCGTTACTCGGTCGAGGCGACCCGCGTCGGTAAGTTGACCGACTACGACCGCCTCATTCTCGAGATCTGGACGGACGGCACGATCAGCCCGCAGATGGCGCTGACCGAGGCTGCGAAGATCTACCGCAAGCACCTGAACCCGTTTGTTCTGTTCGACCCCGATTCGGGAGAGATGCCGGTCGCCGGCGATCCGACCCGTTCGGAGTTCAACCAGAAGAACCGCGAAGACGACGAAATGCGTCGTCTTCTGGACCGCCCGATCTCGGACCTCGAGCTTTCGGTGCGCGCCCGTAACTGTCTCGACAGCGCCAATCTCACGACGCTGCGCGACCTCGTATCGCTCTCCGAGCCCGAGGTCATGAAACTCAAGAACCTCGGCAAGACCTCCCTGACCGAGATCAAGACCCGCCTTACCGAGAAGGGTCTTTCTCTCGGGATGATGATCTGATCCCGCAGCCTGCAACGAACCAGAGATAACCCGATGCGACATCGCGTAGCCGGAAAGAAGCTCGGCCGTACCACCTCCCATCGCCAGGCGATGACGAGGAACATGATGGTTTCCTTGATCGAGCACGAACGGATCATCACCACGATCCAGAAGGCCAAGGCCGTCAAGCCCACTCTCGAAAAGCTCGTGACGCTCTGCAAGGAGCCCACGATGCACAACCGCCGCCGCGCCTTTGCGAAGGTCCGCAGCAAGGTGGCCGTGCAGAAGCTGTTCGACGTCTTGGGGCCGCGCTTCAAGGAGCGTCCCGGTGGCTATTGCCGCATTCTCAAGCTGTCGAAGCCCCGACTGGGCGACAACGGTGAGCGGGTGATCCTCGAGTTCGTGGAACGGACTCCCGAGGAGGTTCAAGAGCAGGAGACGGTGGAAGCTGCCGCTGAATAGCGGGCTCTTTCGCAAGTGAACACGAGCGAGTCTCCCTGAACGGGAGGCTCGCTCGTTTTTTTTTTTTCGAGGTGGGGACTACCGCACTAGCGGACCGAAGGAGAACTCCCCCGCTGACGCCTCCCCGGAACTCCATTTCCGAACGACACGATGTACACCCTCCCCACGAGCGTGGTGTCGTCCTCATACCCGGGGGCCCCGATGGCGAGGTCGGGGGCTCCGTCGCCGTCGACATCGCTCAGGGTCGTGAGAGCAGCTCCGTACCAGCCGCTGGGTTGACTGCCGTTCAACTGCAGGATGAGGGAACCATCGTGGCCAGAGTTGAGACTCACCATCCCGAGGTTGCCCAGGGCTGACGGGGCCCCCAGAACGAGATCGCCGGTGCCGTCGCCATTGCAGTCCATGGGGGAGGAGACGACCCCGGCGAAGCCACCGGCTTCGGGGCCGTAGGCCTGGACGAGCAGCCTGCCGTCGGTCCCCGAGCGAATTTGCGCGGCACCCGCATCGAAGGGGCCCCCAGGGATGTCGGCACCGGGGATGCCGCAGGCGAAGTCGGGAACGTCGTCGCCGTCGACATCCACAGCGGGGGAGCCGCCACGCAACCAGGTTCCCAGCTGGTCTCCCATCTGGGAGCCATAGACCGCGAGGAGCGGAGCCCCGGTGACCCCGGAGAAGATGGCCACGCCACCGGCGTTGAAGGCCTTCGCGTCCGTGAAGGGAGCGCCCACCAGGAAGTCCGCGCGCCCGTCCCGATCGACATCTCCCGCGCCAGCGACCTGGGTGCCGAAGAGGTCGAAGGGGGCTGTTCCGGTCAACTCGTGCAGAACGCTTCCGTCGGCTCCGGAGTAGACCCGCACACGCCCCGTGTTGTTCGCGATCGTGTCGTATTGCGGTTCGCCGATGACGACGTCGAGGACTCCATCACCATCGACGTCACCCGCGCCGGCAACGGATTGCCCGAAGCGCGACCCGCTGTTGCCGCGGAAGGTGAAGAGCAACGAGCCGTCTTTCCCCGAGAGCAGTTGCACGAAGGCATCCCCGAAGGGCGCAGCGATCAATAAGTCGGGAAAGCCATCTCGGTCGATGTCGCCCGGGTTGGCGACGGCGGAGCCGAAGTGGGATCCCGGCTGCCCTTGGATCTCTCGCAAGAGCCTTCCATCGCTTCCGGAGTAGATACGCACGTTGCCGGCGTTATCGCCATAGACAGCCGAGCGCGGCGAGCCGACGATGAGATCGGAGAGGCCGTCCTGGTCGAGATCACCGGCGTCGGCAAGAGCGGCTCCGAAACGGTCGCCCGCGGCGGGGGAGGATAATTCGTGGAGAACCCTGGGTTGCAAGGTCTCCTGAGCAGGGGTTGCGGCGAGAAGACAAAGGGAAACGAGTGCATGAATCATGAAGGCGGACTCCTTGGTCCGCCCCTGACCGTATTCCCGCCTCCACGGTTACATGCGCAGCCCTAGATCTTCGTCAGCTTCGCCCGATCCTTGCCCAGGATTTTCTCGATGTCCTGAGCCAAGGGGGTGCTGATCTTGACGCTGAAGCGATCGTCCGCGCGGATGCGTCGCATGCGTCCGTCCCGCCCCTCGACTTCGAGGAAGAGTCGGTTGCCCCCGCGGTGTTCACCCATGACCCTCGCCAGGGGCTGCAGCTTGTCGCGATCCTCGTTCAGGAGTCGGACGATGAGGCCACCCGAGAATTTCGCCAGGGCCTCTTCGAAGCCCAGCACCTCCTCGAGCAGCAGACCGACCTTCGAGGTCGCATCGTCATCGGAGCGTTCTTCGACCTTCGCGCGACAGATGATGACCTCGTCATCGACGAGGAGCTCCTTGAATTGCTCGAACGCTCGCGGAAAGCAGGTTACACCCACGCCACCCAGGAGGTCTTCGAGGCGGAAGCGGGCCATCTTCTTGCCGGCGCGCGTCATTCGTTCCGCCAAGCCGACGACCAGTCCGCCCAGGGTGACCTGGGCGCCACCCGCCAGCTCTTGAATCTGGCGCGTATCGGTCGTCGAAAGCATGCTGAAAAGGCCGGCGCGATCCTCCAGCGGGTGTCCCGATAGATAGAAACCCAAGACGTCGTACTCGGCGCTGAGCGTGTCCTGCCGGGAGAGGGCCTTCGCAGGATCGAATCCAGTGTCGGATTCACTCTTCGAATCCTCCGCATCGCCTGCGGCCGAGGGGCCATTGTCCGTGCCGAACAAGGAGCCCTGCCCCGACCTGCGATCCTCTGCCGCCCGCGTTCCCTCGACCATGGCGCCTTCGAGGACGTAAAGGACAGAACCGCGGTTGTGTCCACCGGAGTCGAAGCTGCCGGCCTTGATCACCGCTTCCCAGGCGAGCTTTGTCACCTGCTGCGGATCGACCTCCGAGCACAACGTATGCAGGTCGATGCGCTTCTTCTCCTGGAGGAGTCTGTTGCGTCCTTCGACGAGCGCTTCGATGGCTTTCTTGCCGGTGCCCTTGATCGCTCCGAATCCAAAGCGGATGGCCTGGTCCTCGGGGAGGAACTCCCACTCCGAATACTCGATGTCCGGCGGGAGCACGGGGATGTTCGTCTGACGCGCGTCGTCGACGAATTCCTTGATCTTGTCGGACGTGCTCATCTCACACGACATGTTGGCGGCAACGAACTCGATTCGGTGGTGGGCCTTCATGTAAGCCGTGTGCCACGTGATCAGAGCGTAGGCCGTCGAGTGGGACTTGTTGAAGCCGTAGCCCCCGAACTTGACGATGTTCTCCCACACTTCGGTCGCGACTTCACTGGCGCAGCCGTTCGTGACCGCCCCCTGAACGAACTGTTCCGAGAACTGCGCCATGATCTCGGGCTTCTTCTTGCCCATCGCCTTGCGCAGGTTGTCGGCTTCGTTCAGCGAGAAGTTGCCGAGCGTGTTCGAGATGAGCATCACCTGCTCTTGGTACACGATGCACCCATACGTGTCCGAGAGGATGGGCTCGATACTGTCGTGGGGGTAGTCGATTTCCTCGAGCCCGTGCTTTCGGCGGATGAACATGTCGTCCATGCCTGACTCCAGGGGGCCCGGTCGGTACAGAGCAAGGACGGCGACGATGTCCTCGAAGCAGTCGGGGCGTAGGCGCGCGAGCAGCTTGCGCATGCCCTCGGATTCCAGCTGGAAAACCCCCAGCGTGTCACCGCGGTTCAAGAGCCGGAAGGCCGCCGCGTCTTCGAGGGCCAGGGTCTCGAGGTCCGGTGCTGTTCCGCCCGTACGTCTGATGTTCTTCAGCGCCTTGTCGAGGATGGTCAGCGTCCGCAGGCCGAGATAATCCATCTTCAAGAGCCCGAGCTCTTCGAGCGTCGGCCCCGGCCACTGCGTCACGATGTCATCGCCGTGCTTGCACAAGGGGGCATACTCGGTGATCGGCTTGTCCGCGATGACCACCCCGGCTGCGTGGGTCGAGATGTGACGCGTCATGCCGTCCAGCCGGACCGAGAAGTCGAACAGCTCCTTGAAGCGTTCGTCGTCCCGCATCTCCTTCAGGTCCTTGTCCTTCTCGAGCGCTTTTGCCAGCGGCGGTGCACCGGGGCCCTGGGGAATCATCTTCGCCAGCTTGTCGATGTCGGCCAGGGGCAGGTCCAGCACGCGGCCTACGTCGCGGACGACGGAACGCGAAGCCATCGTTGCAAACGTGCCGATCTGGGCCGTGTACTCGGTGCCGTAACGTTCGCGCGTGTACTCCAGCACGCGTTCGCGCCCCTCTTTGCAGAAGTCGATGTCGATATCCGGCATCGAGATCCGTGCGCTGTTGAGAAAGCGTTCGAACAGGAGGTCGTACTTCAGGGGATCGATACGCGTGATGTCGAGCACGTAGGCGACGATCGAACCCGCCGCCGAACCCCGTCCCGGTCCGACCGGGATGTCGTGATCGCGGGCCCACTTGATCAGATCCCAGACGATCAAGAAGTACGAAACAAAGCCCATCTCGCGGATGACGCCCTTTTCGTACGCGAGGCGCTCGCGGGCCTTCGTCAACTGCCCGGGGCTCGAGCCGAAGCGTGTGACGAGTCCCTCCTCGCACAATCGGTCGAACAGATCGTCCGGTGCCGAGCCGTCGTCCGGAGTGAAGACCGGCAGGTGGTACTTGCCGAACTCGAGGGTCAGGTCGACCTGCTCGGCAACGTCCATCGTCGCGGTGACGGCCTCGGGCAAGTCGCGGAACATGTGGGCCATCTCCTCCCGGGTGCGGAAGAAGAGCGAGTCCGTGTCCATCTTGAAGCGCTTCTCGTCGTCGCGCTTCGCGCCGGTGTTGATACACAGAAGCACGTCCTGGGTCTGGCAGTCCTCGTGGCGCAGGTAGTGGATGTCGTTCGTCGCGACCAGGGGTATGCCCGTGCGCTTGTGCAGGTCGACCAGGTTCGTATTGACGTCGTCCTGGATCGTGAGCCCGTTGCGTTGCAATTCGAGCCAGAAGCCTTCCGGCCCGAAGATGTCGCGCAACTCGCCGGCAACCCGTTCCGCTTCGGCCTGTTTGTCCGCACGGAAGTACTGGTTGATTTCACCGGAAAGACAACCCGACAGGCAAAGGATGCCCTCACCGTGCTGCGCCAGAATCTCGCGGTCGATTCGCGGACGAAAGTGATAGCCATCGACATACGCGATCGAAGCCAGCTGCAGGAGGTTCTGAAAGCCCTTCTGATCCTTGGCCAGGAGCGTCAGATGGCTGTAGGGGTTGCGCGTCCTGCTATGGGGCTTCAACCGGCTTTCGCGTGCGATGTAGACCTCGCACCCGATGATGGGGGTGATGTCCCCTGCCTTGCATTTGCGATACAGCTCTATCGCTCCGAACATGTTGCCGTGGTCCGTCAACGCCAGGTGGCGTTGCCCGTCGCGCTGACAGGCTTCGACCAGTTCGCTGATGCGATTGGCACCGTCGAGCAAGCTGTATTCGGAATGAACGTGAAGGTGCGCGAAATCCGGGTGTGACATCAGGCTGGAATCCGTTGGGATGCCCGCTTCCCCGCGCTTCCCACGGGGGCAGGGGCTTTAGCGCAATAGGTGAATCAGAAGCGCCATCTGTGACCAGAGACGATTCGCGGCTTGCTCGTAGAGCAGGCTGCGCGAACCATCGAGCACCGAATCGGTGATTTCCACATTGCGTCGCACCGGCATGGCGTGCATCAGGAGCGCGTCCGGTGAAGACTCGAGGAGTTTCTCGTCGATGCGCCAATTCGTGTGCTTCGAGCGCTGGCTCGCTTGCAGCGTAGGGTTGCCGTAGGACTCGATCGACTGCCACGAGCGGGCGTAGACGATATTCGAGCCACGCACCGCTTCTTCGGGAAGCAGGTCCAGTTGGATCTCACCACCGCGGTCCTTCGCGAGCGAATACGCCTCGTCCATTACCTCGCCGTCCAGCTCGTAGCCGGCCGGGTGCGAAATGCGCACGTCCATACCCGAACGCAAGACCGCGTGCAGAAGCGAGTGCACCACTGAGGGCGAGGCCGGTTCGGTCGCATGAACCCAGACGATCGCCACGCGCTTCTTCCGAAGCCGCGAAAGATGATCGCGCATGGTCATGAGATCGGCGAGCGCCTGCAACGGATGCCACAAGGCGCTCTCCATGTTGATGACCGGCACACTCGCATGCCGCGCCCAACTTTTGATATGTCGGTCGTCGCGATCCGAGTTCCAGTTCGCACCGGCCAGCGAGGGGCGGATCGCCAGCGCGTGGCAGTACTGGGATAGGACGGCGGCGGCATCCTTGATGTGCTCCGGCGCGCGGCCGTCCATCACGGTGCCCTCGCGTTCCTCGAGCTCCCAGAAGTCGCTCATCGCCGTCAGGTTGAGGGCATGGCCGCCCAGCTGATGGACAGCGGTTTCGAACGATGCTCGCGTGCGAAGGGAGCCTCGAAAGAACAGCATTCCAACGGTTCGTCCGACCAGTTCGCTCCGGCTCTGGCGACCCTTGAGGCGCGCCGAGAGCTCGAGCACCTGATTCAGCGCATCGTCGGTGAGATCCCGGAGTCGAGATACGTGTTGCGGTGCGGAGTCGGCCATCGTGGCGCCAGCCTACCTCCCCGGGCGGCTGATTCCACGGGCTTTGCGGGCCATGCCCTCTGGAGTTAGCGAATCCCCTGATAGGGGCCGATCTGTGGCTTGACAGGGTGGGCGCCTCGTCGCTACAACCTCCACCCCTCGCCCTCGGAGGGGCCTCGTTCGCGAGGGTGTGCACCCATGGCTCAACTGGATAGAGCACCTGACTACGGATCAGGAGGTTACAGGTTCGAATCCTGTTGGGTGTACCATCCCCCTTTCTCTTCCCACGGGAACCCGAGGGGAGTGGGGGACCTGTGTGCTCCTTTAAAATGCAACCTCGAGCGGAGGCGGCGAGTGCCGCGCCCGATCCGGTCATGCCGATCGTGAATGACGAAGACGTCGGGTTCATGCAGCTCGCCCTGGAAGAGGCGCGCGCCGCGTACCGTGCTGACGAGGTGCCGATCGGTGCGGTGGTCGTCGCTCCTTTTGATGAGGAGGCCGGGCACGAGAACCCGAACAGCGAACGGCGAATCCTCGCCCGCGCGCATAACCAGACGCGCAGCCTCAAAGACCCCACCGCCCATGCCGAAATCCTCGTCCTGCGCAGAGCTGCGCGAGGGCTGGATTACGAGAGGCTCGATGGTTGCACCGTCTACACGACGGTCGAGCCGTGTTTCATGTGCTCTGGAGCGCTCGTACTCGCCCGGGTCGAGCGAGTGTGCTTCGGCGTTCGCGACCCCAAGTTCGGCGGAGCCTGTTCGCTGGGCTCGGTCCTAGATCATCCCGGTCTCAATCACCGCGTCTCCCTGACCGAGGGCGTGTGCGCGGAGGAGGCCGGGGAACTCATGGTTGAGTTCTTTCGAAACAAGCGGAGGGCGAAGAACGGGCCTTCGGTTTGAGGAGAGGTGCCAGAGCGGCTGAATGGGCTGGTTTCGAAAACCAGTGTGCTCTCACGGGCACCGTGGGTTCGAATCCCACCCTCTCCGCCATTTCACAATTCAGTTTTCCGTCCCAAAGGAGAGGTGTCCGAGTGGCTGAAGGAGCACGCTTGGAAAGCGTGTGTGTCGGCAACGGCACCGCGGGTTCGAATCCCGCCCTCTCCGCCATCCTCCAGAATGGGCGATCCCCGTCATTTTCTGGCACCTAACGAACGCGACAGTGGGTTCGGTTGCGGCAAGGGAAGCTTTTCGAACCGGGTCAGGCCGGAAACGGAGCAGCCCTAAGACCATGCGACCCTGTGCTGTACCCGGGCCCACTGACGCGCTCGTTTGTCTGCTATCCTCCGCACCATGTCGAGCTACCTCGTTCTCGCCCGCAAGTACCGCCCGCAGACCTTCGAGGAGGTCATCGGCCAGGACGTCGTCACCGGCGTTCTCGAGGGAGCACTCAGGGAAGGCCGTATCGGCCATGCCTATCTGTTCTCCGGACCGCGCGGGACGGGAAAGACGACCCTCGCGCGCATCTTCGCCAAGTGCCTGAACTGCGAGAAGGGCCCGACAGCGGCGCCCTGTGGCCAGTGCGATCGTTGCCAGGGGGCAGAGTCCGGGACCGAACCGGACGTGATCGAGCTCGACGCCGCCTCCCACACCGGCGTCGACACGATTCGTGAACTCCGCGAAGAGGCCTACTACGCGCCGATGCGGGCGCGGCGCAAGGTCTACATCATCGACGAGGTGCACATGCTCTCGAAGGGCGCCTTCAACGCGCTCTTGAAGATCCTGGAGGAGCCGCCTGGTCACGTCTGCTTCCTCTTCGCGACGACCGAGCCCCACAAGGTGCTCGACACGATCCTCTCGCGCTGTCAGATCCTGCGGCTCTCCGCGATCTCCCGGGAACGGATCGTCTCGCGTCTCGAGGAGGTCTTCGCGGCCGAGGGCGTCAACGCCGAAGCCGGCGTCACTCTCGAGTTGGCGCGAACGGCGCGTGGAGGCATGCGCGATGCGCTCTCGCAGGCCGACAAGCTCCTGGCCTTGGCGGGTGACAATCCCACCCTGGAGGATCTCCACCGACTCGGTGGCGAGGGGGGAGCGCGCGAGGCGGAGGAGATTCTCGGTCACGTCGAACGCGCCGATCGATCTGCGCTCTTGACGAAACTCGCGGCGTTCCAAGGGGACGAGGGCGAGCTGATCGATCGGCTACTGGAGGAACTGCGTGCGTCGGCGGTCCTGGCCCACTGTGGAGCCGAAACGCCCCTGATCTCCTTGGCCGGAGAAGAGCGTCAACTGGCCCATTCCCGCGGTGAACGCCTCGGGGCGGCACGTCTCGAGCTGTGGATGAGCGATCTGGTACGTGCCCGCGAACGCATGCGGCTCCTACCCGCGCAAGAGCGCACCCTCCTCGAGTTGTGTCTGCTCGAACTCTCCCGGGCCGAGAACACGATGCCCCTGGCCGAGCTCGTCGAGCGTCTACGAGCCCTGGAGAACTTCGCGGGTCGTCCCGATGGGGGAGGTTTCCGCCCCGCTGTACCCGATCCGGCGCCTGCGCCACCGCCTGTGCCGACGCCCGCCCCGGCTCCGTCGGCGGCTCCAGAGCCCAGCCGGACGAGCGTCTCCGAGATCCCCGACGTTCCGGAGACTTCCGCCGACGGAGGTGCTCCGCAAGCTGCGGACAACCCCGGCTCGGCCGGATTGCTCCAGCCCCAGCCGCCGCCCGCTCCGGTTCCGACAGCGCTTCTGGATCAGGCCTCGACGGCGGAAAACCCCTTCGCTTCCTTTTGGAGTCCTTTCCTGGCCGAGCTCTCGCGCAAGCACGGAGCCCTCGCCAACGTCTTCCGCACCCGGGGCGGTCCCGAGGTCCTTTCCGAGCCCGAGCCCGGCGTTCTGAACATCCAGCTGAAGGGGGTCACGGGGGACGAGGAGAAACTGATCTCCGACAGGCGCAACCAGAGGGCCACGGCTCGGGTAATCTCGAAGCTCGTAGGTCGTGCGTTCGAGCTTCGGATGGGCTCTCCCGCGCCATCCAAGGGCGGCCCGTCCATGACCGGGGATACCTCCGAGGCCACTTCGGCCCCGGGCCAAGACGGGACTTCCCCTGCAACCGAGGAAGCCGCGGCTTCTAGGAAGCGGGAGAAGGACGAATTCACTCACCAGGTTTCCGACCTGTTCGGCGGGACCATCGAGGAGCTTTCATGAGCGGTTTGGGCGACATGGGCAACCTCCTGAAGCAAGCTCAGGAGATGCAGAGACAGGTCGACAAGGTGCGCAGCGGTTTGCGCACGCGCGTCGTTACCGGCAGTTCGTCGGCGGGGGATGTGCGCGTCGACATGACCGCCGACCGCCACGAGGTCAAGTCGGTCCACGTCTCGCCCGACTTCCTCAGCACAACGAATGCCGAAGAGCTCGCCGAGCGCATTCGCTCGGCGGTCGCCGATGCCCTGCGTCGCGCGGAGGATGTCGAGCGCGAAGAAGTCGGGCGCGTCACGGGCGGCATGCAGCTGCCGGGGCTTTTCTAGGAGCGGCCGAGGAGGATGGCGTACCCCGCTCCTCTCGAGAGACTGATCGAGGTCTTCGAGCGCTTCCCAGGCATCGGACGACGAAGTGCCGAGCGCCTGGCCTTTCACCTGTTGCGCGATCCCGAGGCGCGGGCCCTGGCCCCGGCGATCGAGGACGCGCTCAAGCGCACCCGTCGTTGCGGGCAATGCTGCAACGTCGCCGACAGCGACCCCTGTGGAATTTGTTCCGACGGCTCCCGCGACCAGGCGGAGCTCCTGGTGGTCGAGGAGCCGCGGGACGTCGAGGCCGTCGAGCGCACCGGCGCCTTTTACGGCGGCTACCACGTGCTCATGGGCTCGCTGAACCCCGCGGAGGGGACCGAGGCCCATCACCTCTCGATCGCCGGGCTCGTCAGACGCGTCCAGGGGGGAACGATTCGCGAGGTCATTCTCGGGACCGATCCCGACACCGAAGGCGAGGCGACATCCCTGTGCGTGCTCGAGGCCTTTGACGCGGCCAAGCTCGGTGTGCGGGTTTCGCGCCTGGCCCGGGGCGTTCCGGCGGGCAGCGCACTCGAATATCTGCACCGGGGCGTGATCGAAGATGCGCTGGCGGGCCGGGTCGCCTTGCGGAAAGAAACGTCCAATCCGTAGAGACGTGTTCATTCCTGTCGAGCGCGGGTCGATGTTGGAGCCGTGCGACCCGGTCATGGACAATCGTTGCGCCAAACGGTGCGGCAGGAAATGCAGCTGCTTCCCCGCATGCTGCAATCCATCGAGATCCTGCAGCTGCCGGCCACCGAGCTAGAGACGTTCCTGATGCAGCAAGCCCAGGAGAACGGGGCTCTGCGCGTCGAGCGCGCACCGGATCCGGGCCATTTCCCCGATGGCCGCCGGTTCCAGGGCGCGGGCGGGGCTTCCGAGGCGAGCGATCGCAAGAGCGCCTGGCTCGAGAATCACGAAGCGCCGTTGGGAGGCATGCTCCAGGCCCTGGAAGAGCAGCTCTCCTGGCTCGACATGTCCGAGGCGGAGGCCCCCTGGGTGCGGCTCGTCGTCGAGTGTCTCGACGATCGCGGGTACCTGTCGATGTCGGACGAAGCCCTGCTCGCCCAGGCCAAGGAGCGGGCCCTCGAGGGCGGTGTTGTGGATCTTGGCCGGGCCATCGCCTTCGTCCAGCAACGGCTCGAGCCGCGTGGCATCGGCGGTCGCGACCTGGTCGAGGCGCTTCTGCTCCAGCTGGAGCCGACGGACCCCGACTACGAGCTTCTGTGCCGCCTGCTCGAGGAATTTCTCGACGATTTGGCGCGCAACAAACTTCCCGCCGTGGCCAAGGCCCTCGGAGTCGATCTCGAGCGCCTGAACGAACTGCTCGCTCGTCTGCGTTACCTCAGCCCGGTACCCGCGGCCGGAATGGGCGGCGGCACTCCGCCTCCGATTTACCCGGAGGTCATCGTCGAGCGTTGCGAGGAGGGCTTCCAGATCCGCATCGACAACTCGGGTCTGCCGACGGTCTCGATCGATCCCGAATTCCGGGCGCTCGCAAATCAGGGCCCCAAGGAGAAGGGGCCCGAGCGCGACGAGATACGGCGCTACATGCGCGAGAAGCTCGACCGCGCGCGCTGGATCGTCGAGGCCCTGGAACAGCGCAAGCGCACCCTCCTGCGCATCGCAAACCACGTTTTCCATCTGCAGCAGAAGTTCCTCGACTCGGGCCCGCGGGCCCTGGTTCCGCTCTCGATGGGGCAAGTGGCGGACGCCTTGAACATCCACACCTCGACGGTCAGTCGCGCGGTTGCCGGCAAGTACGCCGAGACCCCCGAGGGCATCATTGCCATGCGCGAGCTCTTCCCCGCGGCGGCCGGGGGCAACGTCGAGGGAGCCGTTCGCGACGATGCCCGCGAGGCGGTGCGCGCCATCGTCGCCGCCGAGGACACGGCCCATCCGCTAGCGGATGACGAGATCGTGAAGGCCATGACCAAGGATGGCTTCAAGATCGCTCGGCGGACGGTCGCCAAGTATCGAAAGGAGCTCGACATTCCAAGCTCCTACCGCCGGCGCCGCTACGACGCCGCCTGAGCCCTGGAACTCTTGCCGCGTCAGACGTTAGGTTACGCCCCGTGCGGAACGTACGGATCCAGGTCGCCTATGACGGCTCCCAGTTCTATGGCTGGCAACGTCAGGAAGGCTTCGAGAGTGTTCAGGGGGCGATCGAGCAGGCTCTCGCGGACCTGACGGGCGAACACCTGACGGTGTACGGCTCCGGGCGCACCGATACGGGGGTCCACGCCTTGGCCCAGGTGGCGAACTTCCATGTGGAGACGAAGCTGAGCGACAACCGCATGCTGTACGCCCTGAATGCGCACTTGCCCGAATCGGTGTGCCTTTCGGCGCTCGAGACCTGTGCCGATGACTTTCACGCCCAGGCCAGCGCGCTAGGAAAGCGCTATCTGTACGTGGCGCGGACCACCCGCTTTCGAGCCGCCTTTGGGCGCCAGCACCATCACTGGGTGCGGGAGACCCTGGACGTCGAGGCGATGCGCAAGGCGGCCGCGCACATCGTCGGCGAGCGTGACTTCTCCGCGCTGGCCAATGCCGGGTCGCCGAGGAAGTCCAATGTCCGCCACGTTCGCGCGCTGCGCATCGTGGCCCGCCGCGAGCATCTGGCCCTGCTCGTGACGGGTAACGGCTTTCTCTACAACATGGTGCGTACCATCGCCGGAACGATTTTCGAGGTGGGGCGGGGGCGTATGTCGGCGGACTTCGTTCCCGAGCTCTTGCGGTCGGGGGATCGGGCCCTGGCGGGGCCCACCGCGCCCGCCGCGGGGCTCTATCTCTTGCGTGTTTTCTACCCCGATCCCTGTTTCGGGAAGCAGACCCACGGCCCACGGGGTCGTCCGGGGGGGGTCGCCTGATGGGGTATTGACCAATGGCCTGGGGCGAGCGAAATTAGAACTCGCTGCTCACCTATGAAAGAGCGAGTTGCTTCCCCGGTTCATGTCGTGACGACAACGAAATCGAGCATCGGGATCCGCGGATTCGGATGTTGGACGATTTTCGGTCCCGAACCGGGTACGCCCCGAGCGCGCGTGGCGACACCCTTGCGCCTCGCCAGCGTGCCGCTCCATGTCATTCGAGGTGGGAGTTCCCCTTACGAGTCGTGCTTTTTTGCGCCCAGGAGGCAATGCCTATGAAGACGGAAGTGGTCATCCCCCACAACGAATATCCGGCACACGTACGCGACCATGTGGTCAACAAGCTCGGGACGTTGGAGCGCTTTTTCGAGGGAACGGTCTCGGTGCGCGCCGTCCTCGAGCGCCAACACACCGAGCACCGAGTCGAACTCGTCGCCAACGTGCGTCCTGGCGTCGTGCTCGTGATCGATGCCACGGCCGACACCATGTCAGGCTCCCTCGACAGTGCCCTCGAGCGGATGGGGCGGGTTTTGGTTCGCCACAAGGACAAGCTGAAAAAGAAGGTTCGCGCGCGGGCCTAGATAGGCGGTACCCCATCTCGGCTCTCGGTTTCTTGGCCAACGGGCGGAAACCCGAATTTCGCGCCTGTACGGAGCGTTCCCGCCAAGCCCCGGGAGCCGATATCTGCTATCCTTGACGGCGCACTCTCCCCGAGGTCACGCCTCTCTGGCGCGACCCCTCTCCCCGGGGGAAACCAGACGACTGCCCCTATGCGTACCGAGGCAAAAGACTACTGGAAGCTCTTCCGTCCCTCCGCTTGCGTTCTGCAGCTGAAAGGCCAGGAGAGGAGCCAGGTTTTCGAAGAGATCATCTCCAACTTCATCAAGGCCAAGGTGCTGGACGAGGGGCTGCGAGCCGCGGCCCTGCAGGCCTTGGTCGAGCGGGAAGAGCTGGCCTCCACCGGCGTCGGCAAAAACGTCGCCATTCCACACGTCAAGTTGGCTGGCCTCGAAGAGGCTGTCGTGGGCCTTGCGATTCACCCCGAAGGCGTCGAGTGGAGCTCCCTGGACGGCTCGGCCGTGAAGATTCTCTTCACCGTGCTGCGACCCGAGAGGGAGAGCGAGCGCTACGACCCCGAGCGACACCTCGACATGATGCGCTGGATTTCCAGCCTCGGTCGCGCAGGCGACTTCCGAAGTTTCGCATTGAACTGTCCTACGAAAAAGGCCCTGGTCGATCTCCTCAAGGAGATGTCCTGATCTAGCCCGAGCGTTGAGCATCGAAGAGATTCGAAGGACCGTTCGTGTCGTCAACTCCCAGGGGCTGCATGCTCGCCCCTGCCACTCGATCGTGTCCGCAGCGCAGGCCTACTCGAGCGACCTGTTCATCAAGTCGGGCGGGCGCGAGGTGAACGGCAAGAGCATCCTCGAGCTGATGACGCTCAATGCGGGCGAAGGAACCGAGCTCGAGGTTCGCGCCCTTGGAGGGGATGCCCAGGGCTTGGTCGAGGCGATCGAGGTGCTCTTCTCCGAAGGCTTCGGAGAGCTGGCGAAATAGCCAATCCCCCCGCGGTCCAGGGCCTCTGACTCGAAGTGTCGGTCCCCGCAGCCGGATTCCAGGTTTCGGGAGAGAAAACCGCGACTGCCCCCTCCAGCTTTTTCCGGGATCGGGCCGACAAGGCCCCACAAGGCTCACCCCCGGCAATAGGCCATGGGTGTTCGGCCTCCCCGGTATTCAAGAAGAGGTAGCAGGTGTTCGGAAAAACCAAGAGCATCGTCGGTCTCGACCTCGGTTCGCAGGTCGTCAAGGCTGTCGAAATCTCACTCGAGGGATCAGAGCCCGTCATCACCGGTTTCGCTCTGGCTGAGGTCACGTCTGGTGGGGATCGCGCTGACGCTATCGCGCAGATCTTCAGCAAGGGACATTTCCGCGGCAAGAACGTGGTCACCTCCGTCTCTGGGCAGGCGGTTGTCGTGCGCTATATCACGATGCCGCAGATGAGCGACCAGGAGCTCTCCCAGGCGATTCGCTTCGAGTCGGACAAGTATCTGCCCTTCGACAACGACGAGGTGCAGATCGACTGTCAGAGGCTCATGCGCACCCCACCGATGCAGAACGATGGGGGAGGCGCCGAAGAGCAGATGGGCGTCGTGCTCGCCGCGTGTCGCCAAGCGGTGGTCGAAGAGCAGATCGGTGAGATCACGCGCCACGGGCTGAGTCCCATCGCCGTCGATGTCGATGTCTTCGCCCTGGCCAACGCCTGGGAGCTGTGCGGCCTCGCGGAGGCGGACTTCGCCGACAACGAAAACAACGCCATCGCGCTCGCGGATGTGGGTGCTTCCTGCACCTCGATCAACGTCCTCTGCGAAGGCGAAACCTGCTTCAGCCGTGAAATCGGCATTGGCGGTCAAGACATGACCCAGGCGATGGCTCGTCGTCTCGGCGTCGATATCGCCCAGGCAGAGCTGATCAAGCGGGAATCCGAGGGACGCGAGGCCGAGGTCGGTCGCGCGATTTCCCCGGTGCTCGAGGACCTGGTCAGCGAGCTTTCGCTGAGTCTCGACTACGTCGAGAACCGCGAGGGCCTGCGCGTCGAAGAGGTGCTCCTCTCCGGTGGCGGGGTCATGGCTCCCGGCGCCGTCTCGTTCATCGAGCAGGCCACCGGTCGCCCGGCACGCACGTGGAATCCCCTCGAGGGGCTGCGCGTCGCGTCCGACCGGGTGGATGTCGAACAGCTTGAAGCGTGTGCCCCGTCCCTGGCAGTCGCCATTGGTCTCGCAGCCCGAGTGTGCGCAGCATGATTCTCATCAACCTGCTTCCCGAAGCGTATCGGGAGAAGAGCAAGACTCCGGTCAAGTACATGGCCGGCGTGGCCGCATCGGTGTCCATCTGCGGTTCGCTCCTGGCTTTTTGGGCCTGGACCGCTTTTGGGGTCGCCGCCGAGGTCAGGTCCCAGCTGACCGTCCTGAGTGACACGAAGGCCGGATTGGAGCCCCAGGTGAACTACCACCGCGAGCTCGAAGCCGAGTCGAAGATCTTCCAGGCCCGCGAGCAGCTGCTCGATCGCATCACCTCGTCGCGCGTGGGTTGGACCCGCAAGCTGGACGAGTTGATCGAGCTTGTGAATCGCCAGGGCGAGGAGAACTACCTCGTGTGGTTCAAGGACCTGGAGGCCCAGGTTCAGGACAACGCCAGGAGCAAGGTCTACGGTCGCTTGAAGGCTGAAGGGCACACCGCCGAGAGCCTCTCGCACGTCGCCAACTTCCTGGAGGACGTGTCCCAGTCGAAGCTGAGAGATGTCTTCGGTCCGCCCCACGCTCCCGAGGGGTCCGCCAGCGAGACGGACGAGGGCCTGGTTCCCGCGAAGATCTGGACCTTCCCGTTGCATCTCGACCTGAAGTCACCTGAAGAGCGCAAGGAGCTCAGGAAGGGCACCTCCTGATGGAACAGACCGACGACAAGAAGCGCTGGATCGTTCTAGGGACGGTCACCGTCGTTCTGGCGGCCACCTTCGGATACATGATCTACCACCAGCACGAAGAGCTCGACAAGAAGCGTGCCGAGGCGGACCAGCTCAGCGTTGCGATCGCTCAGGAGCGCAAACTCATCAAGGGCACGCCGGAACTCGTGAAGACGGTCATCGTCCAGCGCGAAACGGACACGGTGATCAAGGAGATCCTCTCCGACACCACCGACATCGAGAACTTCGTGCGGACCCTCGACAAGTTCGCCGAGGAATCGGGTTTCAACCTGGAATCGGCCAAGCAGAATCAGAACAACCGCCGCGGCAGCACGAAGGAAGAGTTCGAACGGGTCGGTTACCGCCTGAATTTCGAAGCCGACGCGTTCCAGTTCCTGGCCTTCCTGCACAGGCTCGAGAGCTTCGCCCGTTTCATCAGCGTGACCAGCCTCAAGCTCCGTACCGCGGGACGCATGAGCCTGACCGAGGAGGACGTTCCGCAGCACAGCATCACGCTGGACCTCGAGACCTACGTCTATGTACCGCGTTCTGTCGCCAAGGAGGCCCGCATCGATCGCTACGATCACAAGCGCGACCTCTTGATCGGACAGATCTCCAAGAAGACCAGTGCGTTGCGGGTTTCCGACTACACCTATCGCGGTCGCCGCGGTCGTCGTGACCCCTGGATCGACCCGCGCGTTCCCGCCGAGGAAGACGGACCGGGTCTCACGATCCAGGAACAGCTGGCGATCGTCGAGCGCTTGGCCGAGCAGGCCCTTGATGTGCGCGATGCCTGGGAAGTCGCGCGGGAGGCGGACAACGTCATCGAAGCCATGCGTTCGCGTACCGTGCTCGAAGAGAAGCTCGCTCTCATCGAGGAGGAGGTTCGACGGATCCAGTTGGAAAACCAGCTGAGCTACATCAATGCCGCCCGGCGCTTCAACAAAGAAGTGGTCGAGGCCGTCGCCCTCGTGCGCGAGGAAATGGAAGGTGACGGAGGTGGTCTCGGTCCCGGAATCGCGCAGCTGCGCGAGACCGCGGAAGCCATGGATCGTCATATCGAAGCCTTCGAATACGAACTGGCGCTGCAGGCCTTCAAGACGATCGAGGGCAAGCTTGCAATCGCCGAGAACGATCAAAGGAAAGTCGAGCTCGTCAAGAACCTGCGTTTCCTCCGAAGCGTGGCCAGGAACGTGATCGACTTCGAAAACGTCAAGCTGGAAATCGAAGGCGTCGCCATTCAGGCAGAGATGCGACCGGTCGTTCTGATCAACGGTCGCTCCTACTCCGAAGGCGAACTGGTCGGACCCGACCTCATCATTCATAGGATCGCCATGGATCTCGTCGAGTTCGCCTTTCGGGGCATGATTCTCGGCCGCATCCTGGATCCCGATCCTCAAGAAAACCCTCAGAAATAGTCCAAGCCCCTAGAGCCCCCACTCAGGTTTCCAAATGAAAACTTTCGTCCGCATCCTGGTCGCGCTCGGACTCTGCTTCGCAGTCGCGCCCGCCCATGCTCAAGTCACGAGCCCCGAAGCGCGTGTGTCGCTGCGCGTGGAGGGCCGACAGCTCGCCGAGGTCGTTCAGTACCTGCGCGAACAGTCGGGCTTCAACATCGTTGTTCTGCAGGGTGCCGACTCGTTGATCTCTCTGGATCTCACGAACGTCCACTGGCGCGACGCTCTCGATCTTGCCGCCGAGCTGGCCGGCTGTGTCGTGCAGGAGCAGACCGCCGGCGTGCTCGCTGTCGATCGGCCCGTTCGTACCACCTTCTCCTTCGACAACGCCGAGATCACGGAGATCATCGATACGATCGCCAAGCTTTCGGGTGCCAACATCGTCATCGCTCCCGAGGTTGCCGGGACGTTGAGCCTGCGCCTCACGGACGTACCCTGGCGAGACGCCCTGGATGTGGCCACGAAGACCCTGGGTTACGTGGTCGTCGAGGAGAATCGCGGCATCCTGCGTATCGTCGACCCGCTGTCGCTCGAGAGCCAGCTGGAGACACGCAGCTACCAACTGCGCTACGTCCGTCCGCCCGGCAAGTATCTGCCGAAAATCGACTCCGAGTACCTGCAGGCGGCTCAGCAGCAGACGACCTCCGGTACGGACTTCGACGCGGTCTTCCCGATCCTCCCCGCCCTGCGCAAGGCGCTCTCGGGCAACGGAGACCTCGACTACATTCCCTCGCGGAACACGATCATCGTGCGTGACACCGCCCAGGTGCACGACCAGATCGACTCCATTCTGGAGCGCCTCGACACCGAGCCGGCCCAGATCTTCATCGACGTGAAGTTCGTCAGCACGTCGAACGCCGACCTGTTCAGTCTGGGGGTCGATTACGGTGATCTCGGTCCGACCGCTTCCATCGGTGGTGGCCAGATTCCGATTACCCTGCCCTTCAACCTGGGTGCGGGCGGTTTCGAGGACACGATCATCGCCGACGCCTCCGGGGTCGGTCCTTACGCTGCGGGCGGTTCCTCGGCCATCCAGATCCCCGACACGATCTTCGGTGCGCTTTCGTTCACCCAGTGGCTCGGCACGCTGCGCATGCTGCAGCGCGACACGACCGCCGAGGTCATTCAGGCGCCCAAGCTGCTTGCCCTCGACGGCCACGAGGCCACCATCTTCGTCGGCGAGACGATTCGCTATGCCGAGGCCGAGACCGAACAGGGTCAAGCCGGCGGCCTCTCGCTCTCCGTCAAGGAAGCGAGCAACTCGCCCGTTTCGACCGGCTTTCAGCTGCTCGTGATCCCGCACGTCATTCCGGGCACGAACAAGGTCGAGATGGACGTCATCCCGAACGAGACGAGCCTGACCGGTACGGGCGACCCGACCCTGGCTCCGGCTGGCTTCGATGTCTTCACCGTCGGTTCCGCCGGCATGGAGGGCACCATCGCCCTGCCGCGTGAGCGCTCCTCGACCATCGTCACCACCATGCTGATCGAGAGCGGCCAGACGGCCGTCATCGGCGGTCTGACCACCGAGTCCGACACGGAGACGATCTCCCAGGTGCCGTTCTTCTCTCACATCCCGCTGCTCGGTTGGTTCTTCGAGCACGAGGAGCGTTCCGTCGACAAGGATTCGCTCTGGATCTTCGTGACCCCGAGCATCGTGCGTACCTCGAGCGACCACCAGCGCCTGCTCGAGCGCGAACTCCGTCTGCGCCACGGCGCCTACGGCGAGCGTCTGCACCAGATCCTCTACGGTGACGACCCCTCTGCCTCCTTGGGCCACACGACGGTGGATGCGACCAACGCCGCCGCTGGTAGCGCTGCGACCGGAACCTCCTCTGCCCCGGGGACGAGCTCGACCCCCGCGGTCGTCGTCGACCCCGCGATGGGGGATATCGGGTCCTGGGCGAGCTTCGTCCAGAGCACCGATCCGGCGGATCAAGCGGTCATCGACACGATCGAACAATCGCCCCAAAACCCCCTCTGAGCCTCCCCGGTTCCGAGACCGCCGGGGTCGGCCAACGACCCCGGCGGCCCTTCTTCTATCTTTCCTGTCTCCAGCCAGGGGGAGCCTGGCCTGGGCGGCGGAAGCGTTGGATTTCGGATCCTTCTGCATTTCCGGAGTCCTTTCCGTGACACCCGGGGTCCGATTCCCGACGATGGATCCCTCTCGATGCGGCGGAGCCACGGGTTTCCGCGCATCCTCTCTGACAACATCGAACAGGCCCGCCCCTTCGCCCCTCGTTCTTCGAGTCGGCGCGACGGTGTGCCACGGGACGGCTGCCCCCCGATAGGCGCCCGATCGATTCTCGTCACGCATTCACCAGGAATGCCCGAGATCGACGGCATGCGCGGGCGGAGCGCCGCCACAGTTCTTTTTAAAACACGAATCGAGACCTGATGAGCGAACATCCGCTCTCGGAAGGGAAACCCCTTTCGAGCACGAGTTCGGGCAGTGATTCCAGGCCGCAAAAGAGCCTCGAACCCCGAACCAATCGCGCCTCCAACCGTTCGAAGCGGCAAAAGGCCGTCGGCGATAAGCCGGCTTCCGCCGACGACGAACCTCCCCCTAGAAACCGAACACGAAGGCGGTCCCCGAGATCGACCGCCAAGAAGCAGAGCGACGAGCCCACGAGCTTGGCTCGCAAGGGGACCTCTACGTCCTCCTCTGCCTCCGAGAGCCCCGAGCCCGGGACTTCGAACAAGAGCTCCGGCTCCAAGCGAGCGAAGTCCGGAACGCGTCGTAAACGCACCTCCTCACGGTCGCGAGCTTCGCGGGCGGAAGGCGCCGAGCCGGATTCCTCGGCTCCCTCGAAGGAGACCACGCTGCAAGCGTCCGAGGGTACGACCGAGACCGCTCCCAGCTCCCGTTCCCGCGGACGATCGCGCCGCGGTCGCTCACGCCGTGAAGGCGAGGGGCGCCCGCCCGAAGCAGGTGCTGGCGCTGCCGAGTCGGAGACGGTCGGGGCCGAGAGCGATGGCGAAGCCTCACCGGGAACGTCCACCAAAACCGGAAGCCGGCGCCCGCGCAAGAAAGCTGCGAAGCGAGCTTCGCGGAAGACCGCGGCCAAGCTGTCGAAGAAGACCCGTGCCAAGAATTCCGAGCGCGCCCCCGACGGAGATGGGCGGGAGGCGAAAGAGCGGGAGGACGGTTCCGTTGAGCTTGGCCACGAGGCGGATGGAGACGCCCGCTCGAAGCCGAAGCGCCGCAAGCGCGGTTCCCGTGGGGGGCGTCGTCGCCGACGCGAATCCACTGGCGATTCCACGGAGGTCGCGGTCGAGATCGAGGCGATCCCCGGGGAGTTCGACGACTTCCCCCCGCTCCAGGAACTGCCGCCCCAGACCGAGGTCGTCGATTCTGAGGCTGGACGCGGTGGGCGCGAGAGCCGCCGTCGCAAGGCCAAAAAGACCAAGACCAAGTCCAAGTCCGCTGCGGAACGGAGAGCCGAGCACGAGGCCGAGGAGGTCGTTCCCAAGACGCGCAAGATCATCGTCAACGCTGCCGATCCGGAGGAAACCCGGGTCGCGGTGGTCGAGGACGGGCGCATCACCGACCTGCAGATGTCGGTCAAGAAGCACGTCTCCTACGTCAGCGATATCTATCGCGGGCGTGTCGTGAATCTCGAATCGGCCATCGGTGCCGCCTTCGTGGACTTCGGCCAGGGTCGCAACGGTTTCCTGCACGCCTCCGATGTGCTCACGAGCTACGGCGATCCGGACTGGAGCCTCGAGAAGCTGCTTTCTACCCCGACCGATGGGGTAGACGAGCATTTCGACGAGGGCAAGTCCGCGAGCAGCGAGGAATCCTCGGATGACGAGGAAGCTCCGGCTCCGAAGGGACGGCGAACGAAACGCTCCAAGCGAGGTCACTCGCACAAGGGTCGCTCCAAGCGCGTGCGCCTACCCGTCGAGAAGCTTCTCAAGAAGGGGCAGATGGTCTGCGTCCAGATCACGAAGGACGCCATCGGCGACAAGGGCCCGACCCTGACGACCTACATCTCGATCCCCGGCCGCTACCTGGTCCTGATGCCCTCGCTCGAGCGCACCGGCGTCAGCCGCAAGATCGAGGACGAGCGCGAGCGCCGCAGGCTCAAGCGCATCCTCTCGTCGCTGAAGATCCCCGAGGGGATGGGCGTGATCGTGCGCACGGCGGGGGTCGGTCGCACGAAGACCGAGCTGCGCCGCGATCTCGAATACCTGCTCCTCGCCTGGGATGACTTCTCGAAGCGACTCGTTTC
Organism: Planctomycetota bacterium; assembly: GCA_965662355.1. Lineage (GTDB taxonomy): Bacteria > Planctomycetota > UBA1135 > UBA1135. Next base: position 115,106 of record CBFIHP010000009.1, read on the forward strand.
GGGGCGCAATCCGATGCCGCTCTACCAGGAGTCGGACGTCGCCATCCGCACCATGCGCGATCTCTTCTCGGCCGAGACGACCGAATCGGTCAATGTCGACGACGAGGTGGTCTTCCAGCGCATGGTCGAATTCACCCAGAAGCTCATGCCCGAGCACGTCGATCGGATTCTGCGCCACGAAGGTCCACGACCGATCTTCCACACCTATGGTGTCGAGCAGGACTTCGAGAAGATCTTCGCCCGCCGCGTCGAGCTGCCCTCAGGGGGTTCGATCGTGATCGAGCAGACAGAGGCCCTGGTCGCGATCGACGTCAATTCGGGCCGAACCCGGGAGGCCGGCGCGGAGTTCGAGGACATCGCGCTCAAGACCAACCTGGAGGCGGTGCCCGAGATCGCACTCCAGATTCGCTTGCGGGACCTCGGGGGCATCATCGTGCTCGACTACATCGACATGATGCGCTCCGGCTCGCGCCGAGCCGTCGAGCGCCTCACGCGGGACTCCCTGCGCGACGATCGTGCGCGGAGCAAGATCGGGCGCATCTCCCAGTTCGGTCTCCTCGAGCTCACGCGCCAGCGCCTGGGCCCAGGCCTGAACAAGCTCGTTTACGACACCTGCATCCGCTGTCGTGGATCGGGACGTCGCCGCAACTCGGCCTCGCGGGCCCAGGCCATCCTACGGCGCCTCGGCGCCTCTTTGACGCTGAAGGGCTTTTCCACCGTCGAGGTGCGGGCCCACCCGGAGGTCGTGGACTATCTCGACACCGAGCTGAACCACGAAATGACCCGGCTCGAGGAGAAGAGCGGGCGCAAGCTGGTCCTCATGGCGGCTCCCGAGCAGGTCGAGGACAGTGTCCTGCACTATCTGCGTGCCGACGGCCGGGAAGTCCGTCCCGGCGGTCGCCGCAAGAAGTAGGGCCGGAACGCCCCTCGAAAACTCGAATGGAGCCGGGATTGACCCCGATGCCGGATTGACCCGGGGGGGAGGCGTCGATAGACTCCTCGCCCCTTTTCCCGCCCCAGGGCCTCCCTATCCGTTGATAGAGCTCTGTTCGCGAGACCGAGTCGGGCCACCTTCTCAGCAGTTCCCCTTCCAGCAATCCCCTTCCCAGCAATCCCCTTCCCAGCAATCCCAAGATGTTTGCCGTCATCTCCGACCGCGGAAACCAAGCCACCGTTCGCGTGGGCGACGTCGTCACGTGCGACTTTCAGTCCGGCTGGAACCCCGGTGACCCCGTTACCTTCGACAAAGTGCTCCTGATGGGGGACGAAGGCGAGGTCTCGGTGGGAAAGCCCACGGTCGAGGGCGCCAAGGTGACCGGCGAGGTCGTCAATCACTGCAAGGGGCCGAAAGAGGTCGTCTTCCGTTTCAAGCGTCGCAAGAACGTGCGCGTGAAGCGTGGACACCGTCAAAATCTCACCCGCGTACGCATCACCGGCATCGAAGGAGCGTAGGTCCCATGGCACACAAAAAAGGACAAGGCTCCAGCCGCAACGGTCGCGACTCCAACCCCCAGTTCCGTGGCGTCAAGCGCTTCGGTGGCCAGCGCGTCACGCCCGGCACGATCATCGTTCGACAGTGCGGTACGCGCTTCCACCCGGGTCTCAACGTGGGCATGGGTAACGATTACACGCTCTTCGCGAAGGTCGAGGGCGACGTGCGGTTCCAGGAGAACCGGCGCGTGCACATCGATCCCGTCGCCTAGTTCGCAGGGCTTCTGCACAGCCAACCTGCGGCTTTCCACCACAACGAGGATCGTCTCTTGTTTCGCGACGAGTGCGAGATCGAAGTGTTCGCCGGCAAGGGGGGGGACGGACTCGCTTCCTTTCGGCGGGAGAAATACGCACCCAAGGGCGGCCCCGATGGTGGCAACGGCGGTGACGGGGGCAGCGTCGTGCTCGTCGCGGCGGGTGACATCAGCTCGCTCCTGAGCATCGGTCGCAAGCCGTTCTATCGAGCCCGTGACGGTGGCCCTGGGGGCCCCCGCAATTGCAGCGGTGGAAACGGCGAGGACCAGGTCCTCAGTGTGCCCCTGGGCACCCAGGTCAAGGACGCGGAACGCGGCCATCTGCTGCGCGACCTACTCCATGAAGGCGACCGGGTCGTCGTGGCCCAGGGTGGGCGGGGCGGACGTGGCAACGCGGTCTTCGCCAGCTCGGTTCGACAGGCGCCGCGCCAGGCGGAGCGCGGACGGCCGGGCGAGGCCCGGCGCTTGAAGCTCGAGTTGAAGCTGTTCGCCGAGGTCGGCCTGGTCGGTCTTCCGAACGCCGGCAAGTCGACTCTGCTCTCGGTCGTCAGCGCAGCGGAACCCAAAATTGCCGACTACCCCTTCACGACTCTGCATCCCCAGGTCGGGATCGCGAAGATCGGCCATCTCGATACGCTGGTCATGGCCGATCTGCCGGGCCTGATCGAGGGGGCTGCATCCGGCGCCGGATTGGGGCACCAGTTCCTGCGCCACGTCGAGCGTTGCCGTGTGCTCATGCACCTCGTCGACTGCTCGGCCACCGCTGCGGAAGACTCCCTCAAGGAGGTCGAGGTCATCCGTTCCGAGATCCGCGAGTACTCCTCGGAGCTCGCCGAGCGTCCGACCCTGTACGTGGCCTCGAAGGTCGAGGACGAGGCCTCGCAGGAGCGCGCCGCCCGCCTCGCCGAGGCCCTGGACGAGCGCGTTTATCGGATCTCCTCGGTGATGGGCGAGGGGCTCGACGAGCTGCTCCTCGCGGCCTTCGAACGGGTGAAGACCGCGCGCGAATCGTAGGTCCGGGGCCTGGCGCGGAGGATCCCGGGAAGGGATTTCCGTCGAAATACAGGCAGTCTCCTGAGCGGGCTCAAGGTCGGAGCTTTTTCCTACCGATGCCTGCCAGGTTCCGTCTCTCCAATTGCCTGGGAGCCTCCGTGAGTCAACCGAACCCCAACTCCAACCCGGCCAACCACAACCCTGCGGAAGAAGCTGTCCGTCGGTCAGGTGATGCGCCCCCCGTCGTTGCGAACTCCGTCTCGCCCCGCCACAAAGTCGAGGCGTGGCTCGGTGAAATGGTGCGACGAAATGCGAGTGACTTGATCCTGCGGGCCGGTGGACGGCCTTCCTGTCGGATCGACGGGCGTATTCAGTTCCTCCCCGGCCGGGTGCCCGCGGCTGGGGCCTTGTTGGATGTGCTGCACGGGGTTTGCGGCGCGGACAAGATGAAGCGGTGGTCGAGCCACGGTTCGGTGGACACGGCGCTTCATCTCGACGGACTGGGGCGTTTCCGTCTGAACGCGTACAAGCAGATGGGCGAGCCGGCGGTGGTGCTACGGCGGGTTTCGAACCAGGCGCCTCTGCTCACGAATCTGGGCCTGCCGACCATTCAGCTCGAACGCCTGGCGATGCGCAAGCGCGGAATCGTGCTCGTTACCGGTGTCGCGGGTTCCGGCAAGACGACGGCGCTGGCGGGCATTATCCAGCACATGAACATGAACGCCGAGCGTCACATCATCACGCTCGAGGATCCCGTGGAGGTGCTCTTCAAGGAGGATCGCTGCGTGATTTCGCAGCGCGAGGTCGGAACCGACACACCCGATTTCGCCGAGGGCCTGCGGCACGCCCTGCGGCAGAGTCCCGACACGATCCTGATCGGTGAGATGCGCGATGCCGAAACCGTCGGTGCGGCTCTCGATGCGACCGAGACCGGCCACCTGGTCATGAGCACGTTGCACACGGTCAACGCTCCGCAGACCGTGGATCGGATCCTTTCTTTCTTCCCCTCGCGTCGCCACGCCCAGATTCGCCAGCGCCTGGCGGAAAACCTGGCCGCGGTCATGTCGCTGCGACTCCTACCGCGCAAATCGGGGCGCGGGATGGTGCCCGCCGTCGAGCTCTTGCTCTCGACGCCTCGGACCCGGGAGTTGCTCTACGAGGGCCATGTCTCCGAGCTGTCTCGGATCGTCGAGCTGGGCCAGGAAGAGGGGCTCGTCTCCTTCAACACCTCCTTGCGCCAGCTGATCCAGAAGGACCTCGTCGAGCTCGAGGTTGCCTTGCAGGCCAGCGACAGGCCGGAGGAGCTCCTGCTGGCCCTGCGCGGGTACAGCAAGGGCCGTCCGAAAGACCGCAAAACCTCCGCCCCGGGTCGGCTGCGGCTGGCAGGGAATGAGGAATGAGCAGGAAGAAGGCTCCGCGGAGGGCGTCAGAGCGACTCAGCGGCTAGCATATGGGCCGCATCGCGCGTAAGAGCCTTCACGATGAACGTCAACGCTATCAAGGGAATGACCTGGATCGCGGCCCTCGGGGTCGCCGGGTACCTGGGCTACTTCATTTTCGACTTCTGGGAGCAGAAGCCGGTCCTGGAAAAGCCCCTCTCCCGCGAACGCCAGAAGGAGATTCTCGACGACGTTCCGCCGCCGCGGGAGGACGAGCGCGACCTGGTCGCTGTCGGCCGGGTGAAGGAGGTCTTCGGCAAGGACTTCGACTGGACCGGCAAGCCGCCCCCGCCGCCCCCGCCGCCGCGCACGAGCTCGAACATACCCTCCGAGAAGCCAAAGATCCCGGTCGCGGACATGGTGCGCGTGCTCTACACCTGGGCCCACGACACCGACCCCACCGACAGGTTTGCGGTGGCCTTCGTCAGCTACACCGGTGTGCTCAGTGGCCTGAACGACAAGGGCGACAGTCGCACCCTGCGGGTGGGGGGCTCGCTTCCCAACCCCCAGAACGACATCAAGGTCAAGGAGATCGGCCCCGACAGCGTGGTTTTCTCCTTCGCGGATGGCAAGCGCGCCGACGAGACGCTCGCCTCCCTCAAGTATGACCCGGAAGGCAGGCCCGGAATCGTCCAGGTAGCCGAGGGCCAGGAGGCCGCACATCCGATTCGCAAGGCACGAATCCAGCGGCGCACTGGCGGCCCGGCCTGGCGTCAGCCGGAGACCAGCAAGACCGGCAAGCACGAATACCAGCTCGGCACGGAATCGCTGCAGGAGTTCAACAAGAACTACGGCGAGATCCTTTCGCGTGATGTGAAGACTCGCCAGCACCGGAACCCGAGAACCGGCGAGATCGATGGTGTGCAGGTGACCCATGTTTCCGCTGGATCGCTGCCGTCATCCCACGGTCTCTCCAAGGGCGATGTGATCAAGAGCATCAATGGTCACAGGGTCACCAGCGTCAACGGTGCCATCAACTACGTGAAGGCCAACGCCGACACCACCACGAAGTGGATCGCGATCATCGAGCGCCAGGGGCGCGACGTGACGGTCACCTACAATTCCCCTGCGAACTGACGCTCTTCGCGGAAGCGTTTGACCGGTCTCCCCGTGGTGGGGCATGCTTGGCTTCGTGCTGACCCTCGATCTAGGGAATTCCCGTACCAAGGCCTGTTTGTGGCAGCGACGGCTCGTGCTGCGCACGGCCGAGTTCGCCCTTGATGACGACTTGGGGCTCGCGAGCTTCGCGGACGAGATCGCCTCCACCGTCCCCGAGGATGCGAGGTGCCTGGCCCTTTCCAGCGTGGCGGATTCGGCGTACACACGGCGCGTCGTGAAGCTCTTCGCCGAGCGACGTTGGAATTGTGTGATCGAGCCGCATGCGGGGCTCGAGAACCAAACCCGGAGCCCCGAGACCGTGGGCGTAGATCGGCTCTATGCGGCCCGCGGGGCGCTGACGGAACTCGGTGAATCGACCCTCATCTGCGATCTCGGAACGGCCCTGACGGTCGATCTGTGCCTGGCACCCGCAGCCGGAGATGTCGGCTCCTTCGTCGGTACCTTCGCGGGTGGCGCCATCGCCGTCGGGCCCCAGCTGGCCGCCATGGCCCTGGCCGAGCACACCGCCCGTTTGCCCGCGGTCGAGCTCGTCCCGGGGGCGCCCGCTCTCGGCCGCGACACCCAAGAGGCGATTCGCGCCGGCTGTGTCGTCGGCATCCGCGGCGCCGCGCGGGCGCTCGTCGAGGAGATCAGCCGCGAGGCAGGTCTTCCCGGTGCACCCGTGTGTGTCACCGGCGGCGCCCGGGCGTTTCTCATGGAGCCCGAGCCCTTCACGGAACGTGTGGTCTTGGCCTCGGGCGAGCTCGTTCACCGTGGATTGCTGGAGGCGGCCCTGGTCGTCCTCGGTCGGTGAGTATCCAGAGTCTTCGAATCCGCGAGCTGACGGCGCGTGCCGCGGGGGGCGTCAGCGTGATTTCGATCGAGGGCGAGCGGGCCCTGGAAGCGCTCGCGCGTCTCGTCCCGCGAGCGCAACGTCTGGTCCCAGGACGCCTCGTGCTCACCGAGCTCCGGGCCCGCGATGGAGAGCTGCTCGACGAGGCCCTGGTGTACGTGGGCGGTCCGGAATCCCTTGAATTGCACCTGCACGGCTCACCTCCGCTGGTGGCGCGGCTTCTCGAAGAGCTCGGGGGAGCGACACCGAAGGCCGGCGAGAGTCTCGAGGAAGAGGCCTTTGCCGAGCTCGCCGAGGCTTCGTCGGAGGGCCAGGCGCGAATGCTCCTCGACCAAGCCGAAGGGGCGCTCCGGCGCGAGGTCGTTGCACTCGAGGGTGTCTCCGGTGCGGAGTTCGCCAGGCGCGTGGCTCGGCTCAGCGAACAGGCTCGGCTGGCCGGGTACCTGCAGCGTCCACCCAGGGTCGTCCTCGCGGGGCCCTCGAATGCCGGCAAGTCGACGCTCTTCAATCGCCTGCTCGGTGTCGAGCGAGCCCTCGTGGACGAGCGTGGGGGAACGACCCGCGATGCCTTGCAAGCCCCGGCCCTGCTCGGAGAGTGGATGGTCGAGTTGATCGATACCGCGGGCGAGCGCGAGCTGGCAGCGGAAGGCCCCAGCGGAGCCCTCGCCATCGAGCGCGCCGGCCAGGACTTCGGGCGCCGCCTGCGGAGCACGGCCGACTGGATCGTCTGGCTCGAGCCCGATCCAAAGGCACCCTCGCCTGCGCTCGAGGAAAGCGAGGTGCCCTGGACTCGTTTCACTTCGCGAGCGGACGAGCTTCGGGGGGAGATCCAGGTGCAACCCGATGAGCGACCCGGCAGGCCGTCCGGTACGCGGAGCCTGGCCACCCTCGCCGATGGACAGGCAGCGTGTCGCACCATCGCCGAGGCTCTCCGAAAGGCCCTCGGCTTGCCCCTCGCGCCCTGGAGCGCTGGCTGTCCCGTTCCCTTCCACGATCGTCATGGAACAGCCCTCGGCGACGTGCAAGCGGCCCTCGACGGTGGCGACGAGGCTCGCGCGCGAACCTCGCTGCGCCGCTTGCTTGTCCCAGGTCCGCTGTTTGCCACTTGATGGGAGAGGCCTTCTGGATATAGTGAGTGGGCTCTGCCCAGGGCCCCGAGTCCAAGGCGCCACGCATGCCCTCCGACCGGATCCGTCATCTCGTCTCGGTCGACGACCTTTCGATCCCGGAGATCCAGGAGCTTTTCAGCAAAGCCAAGGAGTTCTCCTCGGACCTTCGTTCCTGGTCCCATCTTTGTCCGGGGCGCATTTCGGCGAGCCTCTTCTACGAGCCTTCCACGCGTACGCGGCTCTCGTTCGAGTCATCGATGCAGCGACTGGGCGGCGGTGTGCTGACCGCCTCGGAGATGCGCACCTCGAGCGCTTCCAAAGGGGAGTCCCTGGCCGATACGTTGCGGGTTGTCAGCGGTGCATACGCGGACCTGATCGTTCTGCGCCACCCCAGCGAAGGTGCTGCGCGGCTCGCCACGGAATTCTCGGCCGTGCCGGTGATCAACGCCGGGGACGGGAGCCACGAACACCCGACCCAGACCCTGTGCGATCTCTACACGCTGTGGATCGAGAAGGGGCGGCTCGAAGGTCTCGACGTCGTGCTCGCCGGAGACCTGCGCTACAGCCGGACGATCCACTCGTTCGTCTATGCCCTCGCACGCTTCTGCGCCAACATCGTCTGCGTTCCGCACCGCGGCCTGGAGCTGCCCGACTACGTCGTGCGTCGCCTGCGCGAGGAGTACGGCTCCGAGCCGGTGCGCGCCGACGCGAGCGAGCTCGGTGACATCTCGCGCGAGTCGGACGCCGTGTACCTGACGCCGGCCAAGCCCCACCAGCTCTCGCTGTTCACCGATTCGAGCACCCTGCGCGTCGATCGGGTCGATGCGGTCTACATGACCCGCCCGCAGACCGAACGGCATGGCGAGGAGGAGACCGACAGCTACTTCCAGCTGGGCCAGAGCGCGATGTCGGCGAAGCCACTGCGCGAGGCGATCGTGATGCATCCGCTTCCGAGGCGCGATGAAATCTCGCCCGATCTCGACGACGATCCGCGCAGCATCTACTTCAAGCAGGCCGCCCGCGGGGTCCCGATTCGGATGGCGATTCTCGCCTACCTCCTCGGTTGCCTCGAGCTGGAGGCCGCGCCGCCCGCCGGCGCGTCGCGCTTGATCCCGATCGAGATCGGACACAATCCCTGCCTCAACACGAGCTGCATCACGCGCACCGAGAAGCGCCACCAGAGGCTCGCCTTCAAGCTGACCTCGAGGGATCCCCTGCGGGCCGCCTGTGGCTATTGCTCGCAGGAAATTCCGGTTCGCCTCGTAGGTTGCTCGACCACGCGCCACTACCACGAGCGTGACTCGGCCTCGGCCCGTCGCATTCGCCCCGACCACCTGGTGTTTTTCCGCGATGAGGCCCAGGCGGCCGCCCTCGGTTTCTCCGCCACCCGCTGACCCCACCCGCTTCTCCGGGGCGGCGATTGAGCAATTTCGCACGTTTTCCATGCCATAATGGAGCGAAATCGCCACGAAACCCCCTCGAACCAGCTTCCGAGGCAGGCCGATCCAGCTCTCCTCCACGAGGAAGGTGCCAGCTCGTACGAGCCTGATCGGCATGCTCTTTGTATCTTGTCCGCCCCTTCGGGCTGACCCGCTCTGCAGACCCCCGCTCCGCAAGATCCCCTGACTGCTACTCGAAGCGTCCTGACCGATGCGTCCCTTCTTCATGCTCCGTTTCTCCCAGCCTGCCCTTCTCGCCCCGCGCCTTCTCACTGCAGCCCTCGTCGCCAGCCTGACCCTCGCGGGTTGTGGAGGTTCCGACCTACCGGGGGGCCAGTCCGGTGTCGTTGGTTCAGAGCTGATGAACCCGATGACGGGGATGCCGTTCATCGTCGATGAGAACCAGAGCGGAGGTGCCACCAACCTCCAGATTGCCGAGATCTCTTGGGGGCGGCTCGTCGAAGTTCACGCCCTGGCGGTCGATTTCGACGACGTGCTTTATACCCACCCGCCCGGCCACCCAATGGCAGGCCAGCCCATAATCGACGAGGCAAACGATACGCCGGCGGAGGCTGTCGCCAAGATTGAGAGTATTCTGAAGAACCATACGGATCCGAATCCGATCTTCGTGGACTGGGTGATCAACCAGCACATCCAGACGAACATCGCGTGGACCGGTAGTGCTCTAATGCCGATCACCGACAACGTCACGTACATCCTCGACGAGAACGCGGTGACTAAGGTCACGCGCTTGATCATTCTCGCGGACACGGGCGACAGCGCGGACATCGCCGAGAAAGCACGTTTTCGTCTGTTGCTCGACCGGACGCAGAACAACTACCCCTTCGTGTTGCCGAAGAACGACGACGGCAGCTCGCCCGAGCCCTTCTCGTTCATCGCTCGCAACTCGTGCATGGTCATCCGTTTCAACGACTGCCTGGACGATGGCCCCGACGTGGTGGCCGGGATCACCGATCGCATCAAGGTCCTGGCGGGCTCGCCGCCCAACACGCCCTTCTTTCCGCGCGTGATCTTCGACCCCAACCACGGCGCGCTCGTCAGCGGTACGTACCATTCGACACGGATTCTCGTCGACACGATCGTCACTCCCGCGGAAGCCGCAGTCACGCCCGATGCACCGGCCAACGCCCTGGGCTTCCCTTCCAGCCAGCTCGGCTCGGGACAGCCGAACATCTCGGTGCGGATCCCCACGAAGATCGACTTCGGCTCGACCCAGTTCGTGATCCTGACCAACCTGCGCGGTGTCGGCCTGGACTTCAACACGAACGGTCCGCGGGACATCAACTCGCCGACACGCGACGTCGTGCGCGCCATGCGCGCCGGCAACCGCCAGGACCTGAACAACGGCTTCCTGACGGACGAAGTCTTGCCCAGCATCGTCGGTGCCTTTGCCCTTAACGTGGACACGGCCGTGGCGGATCCCATGGGGGTGGCCCAGCTCGACTTCGTCTGCGACCTCACGTTCACCTCGACCTGTGAGGACACGCCTCTGGCGGGCGATGCCATCCGGGTGAACGGGGTCGTGCTCGAGGTGACGGCCGACGCCACGGCGCCGATGGGGGGGAGTGTGCTGAACGTGAACCTACGGGCCTCAGCCCCGGTCCCGACCGGCGTTTCCCTGATCGGCACGGCCGAGTTCCTGACCAAGTACGACCCCGCGAAGGTCATGGCCGGGACGATCGACGGCTGCTGGGTCGGTTTCGCTCCGGCGCCCCTGGTTCTGCCGGTGGCCGGCGTGAACCCCAGCGCCCAGGTCATCCTGCGCTTTTCCGAGGCCATAGACCCGGACACCGTTTCACCCTTCGGGGGGTTCACGGTCGTCGAGGGTGCGGCTCCGGGCAACGAGCTTCCGCCCGCGGGCGACGCGCTCGTCATTGGGCCGGCCCTGCAAGAGCCTGGTCTCGACCAGTTCAACTTCGATTCGACCCTGCCCATGAACCACGCCCTGGGGGTGGGGGAGACCTTCCACGTCCGCTTACGTGGGGCGACCGACCTGGCGGGCAATGCGCTGGACTTCACCCTGCCCTTCGTGAACTTCACGCTGGATCCCGCGGCGACCAACTCGCAGACCGGCGGCATCTCGCTGCGCTTCGACGCCACCGACGAGATCGGATCGACCGGCCCCGACATTCGTGGGCAGGTGCTCTACCAGATAGGGCCGGACGGCGGGCGCATCATTCCGCGCCAGCCGATCTTCGCCCCCTACATCGCCGACCGGGCCCAGCCGGTGCCCGCTTTGCAGACGCCTAATCCGATCGGTGTGAAGGATCCGTTGACGCCCCGTGGCAGCAAGTTGCAATGGGTCTGGCGCTACTGCGACTTCAACTTCCTGGCAACCGACGAGACGAAGTACGACCTCGACATCGTCGGGATGAGCTGGGCCCCGCTGGCCGGCTCGGTCCAGATGGACAATTACGAAGCCTTCGAGATGCGCCTCTCGCACGCACGCTTCCTGCCCGATGATCTGTGCGCGCCGGTCAACCCGAACGCCTTCATCACCGGCATCCTGGGGGCGCCGAGTCCCTTCACGAACAACATCCTCGAGGACCCGGCCAGTCCGCAATTGACCGTGCACCCGAGTTCGCTCGGTTATCGGGTCGACCCGACCGAGCTTTTCGTGACGCCCTCGGGCACCACGATGATGCCCTACCCTTACGATCCCCTGGCCAACGTCGGGGTCGGTGGCGTGCCCGACACGTTCACTTGGCGCGACACCGCGGTTCAGGCCCTCGGGGGCTTGAACGAGGTCGGTATCCCCATGGGGATCGAGGGTGCGGCGGGCATCGTGTACCCCGATCCGGCCATGCCGGGCATGTTCCTCGCGGCGGGTACGATCGCCCCCGGCGGTTCGATTCCCTCCTACGGGCTTCCGCTGCTCGTCGAGGTACGCTGCTTCCCCTCGAACCAGGGCCTGGGGCTGAATACCCTCGACGTTTCCCTGGCGGACTTCCTGGGCCTGACACTCTCGGGCATTCAAGCCGGAACGGCGATGCGTGCCTACAGCTCGGGCGGGGTGGACAACAGCGGAGGCCTGGTCAACAAGAACCCCAACGGGCAGGACCAGCTGGTTCCCACCGGCGGCTTCAACCCCTTATCCACTCCACCGAACCAGCCCTCGCTATTCACCGCTGACAACCAGTGGTACCTCGGGGCGATCGACACGGTGATCAAGGTCAGCCGAGCCCATACGATCTGGTTGAATGCCGGTAATCCCGCGACCTGGCTTCTCCCGATCCTCGCGCCGAATCCGGACACCTTCCCGGGCGGTACCCGGGTCCTGACCGAGTTCCGCGGGGCCGAGCTGCTCACCAATGGTGGCCAGTTGAGCGCTGCCCAGAACGCAGCAAACCTGGACGCCTATGGAGACATCACCCCGGGCATGGCCCAGATCATGTTCCTGAACGGTGACAACGCCTGGAAGAGCTCGATCAGCCAGGTCGACGGCGCGGCGATGATCCAGACCCGTCTCACATTCGTAAACAACATCGAGACCGGGCAGTCCGCCTCGCTCGACGCGATCGGAATCCCCTTCTCGTTCTAGATCCTACCTCCGCCTGACCTGGCGATTCGCCTTCCGCGCGAGAACGCTTTTCTGCCCGGAGCGGGGTAGGCTTGCGTGGAGATTCGCTCACCCGTGCGGTCTCGCTCGGGGAGGCCGGTGAAGGCCGCCCGATTTCCCGCTCCGGGGACGGCCCCGACAGGGGCGATTTCGCACGGATGGGGTTTTCGTGCCCGGGATTCAGGGTTTCCAGGGCCCAATGCTGGGCACGCCATTTGTAATGGGAGACTGCTCCCCAAGAGAATGCTCGTAACTTACGAAATAGACAGGGTAACCCCTACCGGCCCTCTCTCGGCCGTCCTTCGACTGGTGCGCTTGACCCGCCGGCCGATTCAGTCAAAAATCTCGCCGGCTCCCTGCCCGCGCGCGCCCTGCCTGCACAGCCCCTGACAGCACTGATGAACGCACAACCCCGTCGCCTTTCTAGCCGCCGTTTCTTCAGGACGAGTTTCGTCGCCATTCTGGTCGGGTCTTCCCTGTTCTCCGCTTGCGGTGGGGCAGGCGGTTCGAATTCGACGGGCATTCCCGGACAGCCCGGTGGAGGGAGTTCGCCGTTCATCGTCGATCCGAACGAGAGCGGCCAGACGACCGACTTGCGACTCATCGAGTCCTTCTGGGGTTCGCTCGTCGACATCTACGACCTCGACTCCGACGGCAACGTGAGTCCGCTTCCCGTTTACCGGGACTTCGTGATTCGCGAAAACCTGTTTCCCGACGGAGCGAACTACGACCTCGAGACGAACCCTGTCACGCAGCAGACGCGCCTGATCGTCAGACGCTCGCGCGCCGATGACACCGAAGCTTTCAACAGCCTCGTGCGCTCGGCCTCGGAACCTCTTTCTCCGATCACCCCGCGCAACGACAACGGAACCTCGGCCCCTCCCTTTTCGTTCATCGCGCGCAACTCCACGCTGGTTCTACGCTTCAACGATGTGTTGAACGACGACTTCGAGGCGCTGCGCAACCTGTCGCAGACCGTCCGGATCAAGACCGGCTATCCGCCCGTGACGCCGTTCAGCGGGCGCGTATTCTTCGATCGCAACCACGGCGCGGCCATAGCTGGAGTCTTCCACTCGACACGCGTCCTCATCGATCTCACGGTTTCCGAAGCGGAAGCCGCCGGCTCGCAACTCTCGATCCCGCTCAACTCGATCGGCCTTCCCTCCAGCCTCGAGAACTCGGCCTTGCCCAACGTGTCGATTCGGATTCCGACCCTCACGGATTTCGGCAGTGGACAGTTCCACATCCTTCAGGCCCTTTCCGGCGCCCCGCTCACCGCGGATGTCGGCGAGCCGACCGACCCCCTCAGCTCGACCATGGACGTGGTGCGCGCCATGCGCTCCGGCAATGCTCAGGACGTCAACGGAGGCTTCGTCCTCGACCTGAACCAACCCCAGGTCGTCGGTTCCTGGCCCTTGCAGGTCGTCGGCGCGGAAAAGGACGACACGGGCCTCGAAGGCTTCGACTTCGTCCTCGACGTGCACTTCCTGACGGTTTGTCAGTCCGCGGCTCAGCCGGGTGACGTCATCCAGACGGGGGACGAGATCTTCCTCGAGGTGCAGTCCATTTCGCCTCCGCCCAACGGGTTGGGGGACATCGCTGGCGTGCGCGCCCGGTTCATCGGCGAGAGGCCCCTCGCCTCCGAGAACGAGCTACTCGCTTCCGGGCTCTTCCTATCGACCTTTTCGTCGTCCGTGCCGATCCCCCGTGGTTGCTGGGTGAACTTCTCGCCCCAGCCGCTCTCGTACCCCTCGACACGGGTCTCCACCGACGCCCAGGTCCAGATTCGCTTCAGCGAGCCGATGGATCCCGAGACCCTGACGCCCTTCGAGACCTTCCAGATCGTCAGCGGCGACGTCAGTGTCCCCGCGAACTCCTCGAACATCGTCGTGGGCAGCGTCAGCGCTTCCGACGACCTGCGCATCTTCACGAACAACCCCCTGCTCCGTTATCGCCACCAGCCGGACACCGACGACAGCTACTCCGTGCGCATCCAGGGGGCGACCGACCTGTCGGGCAACCCGCTGCTCGTGGAGCTGCCCCGGGTCGATTTCCGCCTGAACGCGGAACTGCCCCCGGTGGTCAACAGCAGTGTCGTGATGCGCTTCAACTCGACCGACGAAGTCGCTCCGTTCAAGCTACAGGACCTGCGCGGACAGCTCTTCTACAACCTGACCAAAGGCGTCATCACGCCCCGTCCGGTGGCCATCACGAACGTACCCGCGGATCGTTCGAACCCGATCCCCTCGATCATGGTGCCCTTTCCCCCCGGCGTGCAGACTCCGCTGTCGCCTTTGGGAAGCAAGCTGCAAGCATTGTGGCGCTACTGCGATCTCGGTTGGCAGGTTCAGGATGAGACCCGCTTCAACGTGGACGTGCTCGGGATCAACTGGGCACCGATCGGCGGGCAGATCGTGGCCGACTTCTTCGAGCAATTCGAGATCGCCCTATGCCACTCACGGCGCCAACCGGACGAGGAGGTCGACACGAACCTCCTGCCGCGTTACCAGAACTCGGGGCTCAGGGGGAAGAACAACTTCTTCACGGACAACATCCTCAACGATCCGCTGTCGCCGCAGGTCGTCGTGCATCCGCGCGACTTCGGCTATCGCGTTGACCCGATCAACTTGTTCCTGTCGAACACCGGGGTGACCATGCTGCCCTTCCCGTTGAACCAGGATCCGGCGCTCGATCCGGTCACGTATACCTGGCGCGACACCGCGGTGTTGTCCAAGGCTGCGCCCAGCGGTGTCGGTATCCCCTTGGCACGTGAAGTCGGCCCGCCCCTCTCTCTCGAAGACGCTCCTCCCGGGCGGGTGGCCGGTGCGAACAATGTACCTTCCTTCGGTTTGCCATTGCTGATCGAGTACCGGACCTTCCCCTCGAATCAAGGCTTCGGGCTCAACGCTCTCGATATCTCGCTGGCCATCAACTCCTCGGCCATCCCCGCGTTCCGCGCCTACTCGACGGGCGGCTTCGACGTGAACTCCACCATCATCCGGGTCGAGCCCGACCTGGAGGACCAACCCAAGGGTGGCTTCAATCCCGGTTCGAATCCCCCGGGTCGTCGCACCCGGCGCGCGGACGACAACTCGTTCTACATCGGTCAGCTGGACATCATCACGCGTATCAGTCGCGTCCACTCTGCGTGGATCGATACCCAATTCCAAAAGGCGGAGTTCTACCCGCCCGTCATCCTGCCCGAGGGCTCGAGTCAACCCCTCGGCACCGAGATCGTCATCGAGTACCGCGGGGCAAACACCTTCTTCCTGAACGACGGTGACGACGAATTTGCTCCGTTCGATGCCCGTCAGATTAACGCCTACGGCGAGATGTTCGCCCAGAACGCCGGGGTCATCAGCTCGGTCGGCGAGGTCGATTTCGTCGGCACGGATGGCACCTGGACCGATGACATCAACGTCATCGACGCTTCGCGTTTCTTGCAGATGCGGATCAGTTTCTTCAACAACATCCAAACCGGACTGAGCCCTGAACTGTCCGGCATTGGAATCGCCTTCGAGCCCCTGCCCTGACTCGCAGCAAGAAACCGTGAGACTTGTTGCTCTCCGGTTGGTTTCGATCGTCCCCACCCTTCACCTTCAGCTCACCCGGCTCAACCGTCCCCACGAATAATGCGATTTACACCGGCCCCCATCCTCGGCGCACTCCTCGCCGGCGCGCTGGTTTCCTGCTCTTCTGGATCCGGCATCTCGACAGGCGGAGGCATCGGCTTCCAACTGTTGCGCATCTCCGTCCTCGAAGGAGCGATCTGGGAAGTCAACCGCGAGATCGAGTTTACGTTCAGTGACGACGTGGACTTCTCGACGGTCAGCAACAACACCATCAACATCAAGACGACCACCGGTGAACCGGCGACGGGTTCTTTCTTCATGCGGGTGAACGCGACCGATACGGTCGTTTTCCAGCCGAACTGTCCGACCCTGACCGACCTCTCGGACGCTGGCCTGAAGGCGGGTGGATTCCAGTACGTCATCACGGTTCCCGGGAACAGCAGCCAGGCCTCCAACACCGTGCGCTCGACCTCGGACGAGAGGCTTGGGATCACGCAGATCCGACACTTCACGACGCCCGCGTCGCTCGATCCCTCTGCGGCGTTCCTCGACACGACCCTCGGCCCGCCGGTTCCCATCGTCCGGGACGAAGGCTCGCCCGACATGGACGCGAGCTACATCGAGTTTGGCGGAGACAGCAACAACCGCGTTTACTTCGAGCGCGACTCCAACCAGAACCTGTTGCTCTCGGATCCCTCCTTCCTGATGCCCCTGAACCTGTATAGCGATGTCGCGACCGAGATCGCCTTCGTCATCGAGTTCAACCAGCCGGTGAATCCGAACGCTTCCAACCTGACCTCCGACCAGCTGCGTCTCGAGTATCAGGAACAATCGATGGACATGGACTGGATCCCGCTCGACACGCGCGTGATCCTCGTTCAAAACTGCACCTCCGCCGGTGCGCGGGTGCGTCTCGAGCCGGTCGGTGTGCTGCCGGCGAACTCGGCCGTACGGGCCGTCGTGCGCCCCGGGTTCCAGGACCTCGTCGGTCAGACGAACCTCTTGAACATCGACAACTTCGGGCAGGCCACGACCACGGAGGTGACATACACGAGTCTCGGTCCGCCTGACGATGTGGGCGACGAGCTCTTCGAAGGTTTCTCCGTCGGTGGCACGGATGTTGGCTCTCTGCAGGACTTCGATGCGGCCTTCGACGTGCCGGCAGCGACCTGGGAAGGTGGTCGCTTGACCGCGGCCTTCGACTTCGATGGCGACGGTGGCCCCGGCGGCGATTTCGACTGGGTCGTCGGCAACGGTCAGATTCTTTTCTTCGACACCACGTCAACGGTCATCGTCGGTGGTCCCGGTGGAAACCCGACCACGAGCCAGAACGCCGTCAACGGCGTCGTCAACGTGCGCAACTTGACGATCATGGACGGTGGTGAGATTCGGGTCCAAGGACCCAACGCATTCCGGGTCAACGCCACGGGGAGCGTGGTCATCGACGGGCGCCTCGAGGCTTCTGGCTTCAACGCCCGCGATGTGGCGACGCTCAACACCGGCAACCAGGTCGAGGTCGGCGGTGCCGGCGTGGCCGGTGGCGGTCGCGGCGGAAATGCCAGCCAGGTCATCACCAACTCGACGCCCCGTGGCGGTACGGGCCAGGGCCCCTTCGGGATCCTGAATGCCGGTGGCTTCGGTGGCGAGAGTGGTTTCGCTGCCAAGTCGCTCGGCAAGGACGCCCGGCGTCCCGGTGGCGGTGGCGGCGGTCGCTTCGCCTCCGACGCGCGTTTGAACTCCGACTACGACGGAGACAACATGCCGGACAACCCCATGGAGCCGGCCATGGCGGGCGTCGACGGGCACCCCTGCTCACGAGGCGCGTTGACCATGGTCTCGCCCTCCCGGGGCGGGCAGCCGGGCAACGGACCGTTCGCGGATACCGATAACAGCAACGATTTCTTCGGCGTCCTGGCCGTTTCCGACGGCATGGGTGGTGTCGCCTCGCTCGTGCGCGGTGAGATGACACGCATTCTCGCTGGGTACGGGGGTGGCGGTGCCGGCGAGGCCGTCCCGTTCCCTACCTTCCCTGCTCCGAACTGGAACCCCGGTTCCGACGAGAAAGGGGGCCCCGGTGGTGGTGGCGGCGGAGCGGTGCACATCCGCTCCCTGATGGACATCACGATCGGAGCGAACGGTGAGCTCTTCGCCAAGGGTGGCCGTGGTGCTACCGGCGAGAACACCCTGTTCCTGGACCACGTCGGCGGCACGGGAGGCTCGGCCTCCGGCGGTCACGTCATCCTCGAAGCCGCTGGTCGCATCATCTTCAGCGGCGCTGTCACCGGCGATCGCATCGATGCCAGGGGCGGCCCGACGGTCATCGGCCCGCCGGCGGACATCCCCCAGGGCATCAGTCACGGCGGTTCCGGCGGTGGGGGTGTCATCCAGCTCCACGTTCCGAACCCTCTGGATCCGGTGGGCAACACGACTTCGGATGACATCCAGGTCCCGACCCTGTCCATCCAATCGACCGTCGAGGAGACCTTCGACGGCTTCATGTCGCCGGTGGCCTACATCCTGATTCCGACCTACGGCGCGCGCTCCAGGGCGCGTTCGAAGTGGATCTCCCTCGGTGGCGCTGCGGTGAATCCCGCGAATCCCGGGACCCCGGACATCGTGCGCTTTCTCTTCGATGGGATCAGTGCCGATACGACCGGACGCGTGCCGGACATGAACGCCGATGGCTTCGTGGACGAGCTACCGAGCCTCGTCAGCGAGACGCTGACGCTTTCCGATACCGTGACACTGCTGCCCTCGGGTCTCTCCATGACCTTCACGGAAAGTGCTCTGACGAACCTGGTTTCGGGAACGACGCAGCCGAACGGTGTCGGCGCCGGGGTTCCGAACGACATGTACCTGCGCACGCCCACCTTGCTCGAGAACTTCATCCTGCGTCTCGAGGAGAACGGCAACACGGCCAATTCCCAGGACTCGGTCATTGCTTCCGCCACCTACGACGAGGGTGCGACGGGCATCGGCGACGAGATCTTGACCATCAACGTCGGGGTCCAGCCCGACGGGATGTCGACGATGAATGACTTCACGCCGAGCATGGGCGGCACCGTTCAGGTGCTTCTGATTCCGCGCTTCTATCGCCTCGTCACCGACGGCCAGGCAGACGTGTTGCCGACGACGGCCTTTGTCAACATCCGCTTCCAGGCTGCCGGTGCCGATGGCATGGGGAACCCGGATGTGGCGAACCCGGTGGTCGATTTCACCGGCGACATCGATGACTTCAACCTGGCGAACACGGCCACGCCCGGAGACATCCAATTCTTCCGCTTCGAAGTGGAATTCGATCTAACCGGCGGGGGCGGGATGCTCACGGGCGACACCAAGCCGGTGTCGCTGGACTTCCTGCGGATCCCGTACCTGTTCTAGCGCAGCCCATTGCTCCGATACCAGAGCCCCAACCCCAGTTGGTTTCGGGCGTCTCGGACGAGCATTAGCGGGGGGCTCCTCCTCCTGGCGCTGGGTTCCTGTGGACCCGGCGTCGGAGAAGGGGCCCCCCTCTTGCTTTTGGAGTTCCCCCAGGCGCAGCGCCGCGACGTTGCTCTCAACGAAGAGCTGTACTTCCACTTCTCCGATCCCCTGGATCGCGCTTCGATCAACGATGGGACGGTGCAGATCACCGATCTTGGGGGGCACGCGGTGCGTGGCGAGTTCTTGACCCGGGATCCACGCATGGTGGTTTTCGTGCCCGAGCTTCCCACGGCGTCGGATCTACGCAACGGCGGCTTTCGCCCCGCGACCCACTACCAGGTGACCCTCGCCGGTTTTCCACGCGTCGATGGAATTCGGGCGACCGGCGGTGAGATCCTCTCCCAGAGCCTGGTCTTCTGGTTCGAGACAGCGTCGGAAGAGGAAGATGAGACCCTCTTCTTTGGTTTCGCGGGTAGCCATGCACGCCTGGAGCTCGACCCGAAGGCTCACGGACTGTTGCGAGAGATGGGGACCCTCGATCCCGTACGACTCGTGGTCGAGGCTGGTGTGGATCCCTCGACCCTGGTTGCTTCGGACTTCGAGCTCTGGCACCTGCTTCCCAGGGGCGCCTATCAAGACTCAGAGTCGATACAGAGGAGGAGGATCGACGTCGACGTGCAGATCGTCGAGAACCAGCGTGACCGGGCTGTGATCGAGCTCCTGCCACGCACCGATGCTCCGGGGGTCTGGGCGCCGCTGGAGGCGGGACAGTACTTCCTGATATGCGGCCTGGTTCGAAGCAACCGGATGAGCCTGCGAACCCTGGGGGGCGGCCTGGTGCTCGAGGCCAGCTGGGAGCTGCGCGTACGCGAAAGGCTGGGCAAGCTGTTCATCGACTTCTCGGAGACGGACCGGCTCTTCTCCGGGCGTCCCGAGGGGAGCGACGCCACGGCTCGTTGGGGGGGGCCTGATAGCGGGGTCTCGATCCGCTTTCCTCGCTCGGCCGGGGACGGACGCATGGGCAACCTTGCCTTCGGTACGAGGGATCCCGTGCACGACGATCATCCCGAATGGAGGATTCGACAGTCCACGAGCGGAGGCCTCGCGCACAACGAGGAGTCGGGAACCATCCACATCGATTCACGGGGGCTCGACATCCACGCCGAGCGGCTCTCGATCAGCGATGGCACCACCGTCCACCTGGAGGACGAGGGCGGGGTTTGCATCCTTCGCTCGCAAGGGCCCATCGTCATCCGTGGAGAGCTCAAGCGCACGACCGGGGCGGGCCGCCTGCCGGAGACCTCCGGTCGAAATCGAGTGCGTCCGAGCCTGGAGCTCGAGGAGTCCATGGATCTCGACCCCGCGGACCATGCGGCCCTCAGCGGCTGGCTGGAGCGCGCGAAGGCAGCGGACGAGGACCTGACGATTCTGATCGCAGGGTGCGAGCTCGAGGTCTACGGGCAGATCGATGTCGAGGGCACCCTGATCCTGATCGCCGGCGGGGAAGTGCGCTTGCCGGGCAGCATCATTTCGCCCTTGTGCTGGCAGACCAAGAACAGCACCCATGTGCCGATGAAGGAGGGGCTGCGCATTTTGCCGCTCGCCCTCGACCCGCCCGAGACGAATCCGTTGAAGGCTCCGTTGATCTATAGCGTTCAGTCGCGGATCTTCGGCCCCCCCGGTGGCGTGAGCGCATGGGGGTCGGCCAATACCGATGGAAGTGTAGGCACGGGGGCTCGGCGCGTGTCCTTCTTTGGGCAGCGTCTTCGGGGCGGGGTGCTGGAGCGAATCGGGCTGGTGAACAGCCTGACGTCCCTCCAGGATTGCCAGGAAATAGGTTTTCGGGTGGACCTCGAAATCGGCCCTGCGGAGGGTGAGCCCTGGCAGCCCCCGCGGCTCGATAGCCTCGAGCTTTCCTGGTCCCAGCGACCGCGCGGTAGCACGGGTCCGTGATTCGTCCTCTGGATGATTCGGCGTAGGGATCCACCGAGGGCCTGACTCGGTCCTTTACTTCGGGCCCCGAAGACATCGAAATCAGGCGCTCGTGATCGCCCTTCTCCAAAGCGGGCTCGAGTTCACGCCCGGGGCCGTCGCGCTCTACTTCGGGATCTTTGGGCTCGTCGTCGGTTCGTTTCTGAACGTCGCCATCTACCGCCTCCCCAAGGAGGGGATGAGCGTGTGGCGCCCGTTGCGCTCGCGCTGTCCGAAGTGCGCCCACGAGCTGGCGTGGTACGAGAACGTGCCAGTCGTCTCCTGGGTGATCCAGGGCGCGCGGTGCCGATCCTGCAGCTGTTGGATTCCGTTTCGATATCCCCTGGTCGAGCTCCTCACCGGCGCTCTGTGGGCCGTGGCGGGTTTCATGGCACCGAGCATCGCCATTGCCCTCGTGCAGGTGCTCGTGCTCTCGGGGTTGATCGTGGCCACCTTTGTGGATTTCGACTGCTTCGAGATCCCCGACGAGGTTTCGCTCGGGGGGATGGTGCTGGCGCCTATCGTCTCGTTCCTCCTGCCGGAGCTGCATGCGCAGACGTACCTTGCCAAGGAGTTCTCCGCAGCACCTGGGATCGTCGATGGTGGGGGGGCTCTGATCGCCTCGCTGGTGGGAATGGCCGTGGGAGGCGGGATCCTCCTGTGGATCGGCTGGCTCGGGAAGAAGCTCTTCGGGCGTGACGCCATGGGGCTCGGGGACGTCAAGCTCCTGGCCGCCGCGGGGGGCTTCGTGGGCCCGGGGGCGGTGCTGATGGCGCTCTTCATCGGCTCGCTTCTGGCCTCGGTGGTCGGGGCCCTCAACATCGCCCGTTTTTTTTGCCTCATCCGCTCCCGGGCGCGGCGTCGCAGGAGCGCAAAAAGTGGCCTACAGGCCCTTCAAACCGCCCGCATCGTGGGCCGCTATCTGCCCTTTGGTCCGTATCTCTCCCTCGGCGTTGGAATCGTGCTCGTCGATTGGAAAGATGTCGTACTACTGCTCGAGGGATTCGCCCTCTGATTCGGCAACCCACTGACCTGCACCGACGAAAACGTTAGTTCGGAAACGACCATGAACGCGCACAAGATCGCTATTCCCGCCGTCGCTCTTCTCGCCCTTCTCAGTGCCTGTGCCTCCCCGACGACGATCAAGAAGTATCAGGACGAGCTGCGCGGGTTGCGCGAGGAGGTCAGCGACCTCAAGGCCGATCGCTCCCGGCTCGTTCGAGAAAAGGACTCCTGGCAGACGAGCCTCGCCGAGGCCAACGCTGCAACTCCCGCCGCGAGCGCGCCCCAGCAGGAATACCCCGAGCTGGATGCTCTCGGTGGCGTCGACGTCTTCCGCCAGGGGGGCAACCTGGTGATTTCGATCGAATCGTCGGTCAGCTTCCCCTCCGGGAAGGCCACGCTGACCAACAAGGGCCAGGAGACCGTGCGCAAGGTCGCCAGTGTCCTGCGCTCGGACCACGCGGCTCGGAACTACTGGATCGAGGGCCACACCGACGCGGACCCGATCAAGAAGTCGAAATGGGGCTCGAATCGCGATCTGAGCGTCGCCCGGGCCATGGCCGTGCTCCACTACCTGGTCGAGCAATGTGACGTTCCCGACGATCGCTGCGTGGTCGCCGGCCACGGGCAGTACGCGCCCGTAGCTTCCAACGCGGATGCGAGCGAAAAGGCCCGCAACCGTCGGGTCGAGATCGTCGTCCACAGCGCGGAGTAGGCATCCTCGGACCACCCCTCCCTCCCGCGGGGAGCGGATTCGAGAGGATCGCTCGTCCAAGGAGCCTCCGAAGGCCCCCAAGTGCCCTCGGACGGCCTGGGGCGTGTGGAGCTTCTGGCGCCTGGACGCTAAGATGCGCCTCCTTTTGTCCTGAGGACGCCTTCACACGTTCGCCTGATGAGCAAAACCGCCTCCGTTCGTAACTTCGCCTTCGTCGGTCACCCCTCTTCTGGAAAGACCACTCTCATCGATGCCCTGGCCCACCGCATGGGGGCCTCCGATCGAAAAGGGTCGGTCGGTGACAAAACGTCAATCTGCGACACCGAGCCGGAGGAGCACGACAAGCAACACACGCTGCAGCTCGCTGCGGTTCACGCGGAGAACGAGGGCTACCTCTGGAACATGATCGACACTCCGGGCTATCCGGAGTTTGGTGCGGATGCGTTGTCAGCCATGTGGGCCTGTGAGAACGCGGTCGGCGTTGTCAGTTGCACCGGTGCCATCAGCTTCAACCTGCGCCAGAAGCTCAAGCAAGCCGCCGAGCTCGGCCGCGGTCGGCTGATCGTGGCGACCCACGTCGACGGCGATAACGCTGACTTCGACAAGCTGATTCTGGACCTGCGTAGTTCCATCGGCAAAATCTGCGTGCCCGTCATGCTCCCTGATCAGAGCGGCCCGGGTTTCTCGGCCGTGTCTGTCGTGAAGGACGGCGACTGGCGCAAGCGCCTTTGCGATCGTGTGATGGATGCTTGCGAGGACGAAGAGGTGGTCATGAACTACCTCGAGAGTGACGAGCTCAGCGACGAGCAACTGGAAGCCCACATGCCCCACGCGGTTTCCACCGGTGCCTTGATCCCGGTGCTCGTTTGCAATCCCGATAGCGGACTCGGTGTCGAAGAGGTCGCGACATGGATGGGACACTTCGCTTCCAATCCCACGACGCAGGCGTCATTCATGTCGGGCGGCGAGGACATCGCGTGCACCGAGGACGGCCCGCTTCTCGCCGTGGTCTTCAACATCAAGGCCGATCCCCACGTTGGCAAGGTCAGCCTGGCGCGCATCCTCCAGGGGTCGATGAAGGCCTCCGATATCGTGGGGGAGAACAAGGGCGAAAAACTCGGTGGTCTCTTCCATTCGGTTGGTGGCAAGAACCGCACCGCCATCGAATCGGCATCCGCAGGCGAAATCGTGGCTTTCTCCAAGGTCGAGGAACTCTCCTGGGGTCAGTCTTTCTCCGTCGCCGGAACCGAAGCGCGAGACGTCGACAAGCCCGAACTACCCTCACCGACGGTTGCCCTCGCCGTGCGCCCGAAGAGTCGTAGCGACGAGCAGAAGATCGGGCAGGCCTTGCACAAGCTCGAGGCCGAGGATCCGACGTTCAGCGTTACCCCCGATGCAACGACCCACGAGCTCGTCATGTCCGGCATGAGCGATCTCCACCTGCAGGTCGTCGAGGCACGTCTCAAGCGACGCTACGGCGTTGAGATCGAGACATCACTCCCGCGGATTGCCTACCGCGAGACCATCACCAAGCCGGCCGATGGTCATCACCGTCACAAGAAGCAATCCGGTGGCCGAGGCCAGTTCGGTGAGTGCTATCTCCGTGTCCGGCCCGGTGAAAAGGACGGCGGCATCATCTTCAAGGACAAGGTCGTGGGCGGTTCCATCCCCCGCAACCTCATCCCCGCCGTCGAGAAGGGCATTCGCGAGATCACCAACGAGGGCATCTTGACCCACTCCGCGGTCGTCGACGTCGAGATCGAGCTGTACGACGGCAAGTTCCACGCGGTCGACTCCGACGAGGCCAGCTTCAAGAGGGCCGGCGCCTTCGCTTTCAAGGACGGCTTCGCCAAGGCGGGGCCCGTGCTGCAGGAGCCGGTCATGGATGTGGAGATCAGTGTCCCCTCCGGTGATGCAGGAACTATCTTCTCGGACATCACCTCGCAGCGGCGCGGGACGGTACGGGATCAGACCTCGGGAGAAGGCGGTGCCGTGACCGTCATCAAGGCCCACGTGCCGCTGTCGACCATGCAGACCTACCACCGGGACTTGAAGTCCCAGACCGCCGGTGAGGGGATGTACTCGATGAGCCTGGACCACTACGCCCAGGTCCCCGGAGGCGAGCAGCACAAGATCATCAAGGACATGGGCAAGAAGGCAGAGGAAGAGTAAGCCCTTCCCATCCGGGGCGCTCTCGAAGGAACAGAGTCGGGGCCATTACGGCGACAGTACGGAATCAGGCAGCGCACAGCGCCTGGTTCCGTACTGCTGTATCAGGCCAGGGTGGAAACCTCTTCCAGCTCGAACAGCGGCGGGACGAAACTCCCGCCCATCCATCTCCAGTTCGCCATTCCGGCACTCCGAAAGGCAGCGAGTCCCATGGTCTCGCCCTCCGGCGGGTCCACTCCAATCCCGACACGCCAAGGAACGGTGATCTAATGATCACGATGGAAGACCTGCTCGCCCTTTTGGTTCGCAAGGGCGGCTCCGACCTTCACATCTCGACGAACTCCCCCCCTCGTTTGAGGATCGACGGCCTGCTCGTTCCGGTCGAGTGTCCTCCGTTGACGGGAGACGACACGCGTCGATTGGCGACCAGCGTGCTGACCTCAGACCAGATCGCGCGGATGGACAAGGACCTCGAGCTCGACTGTTCCTTTGAGCTCGAAGGGCAGGGACGGTTTCGGGCCAACGTTTTCTATCAACGGGGCCACGTAGCCTGTGTGCTGCGGCTGGTGCCCCACGAGATTTCCGATTTCGAAGGACTCGGGCTTCCGCGCGGGGTTTGCGAGCGTCTCTGCAACCTGCGCTCCGGCCTGGTGCTCGTCACCGGAGCGACCGGTTCCGGCAAGTCGACCACGCTGGCGTCGATGATCGATTTCATCAACCGTACACGGCAGGGACACATCGTCACGATCGAGGACCCGATCGAATTCACGCACCGAAGCCAGGGGTGCATGGTGACCCAACGGGAGATTGGCTCGGACTCCCACATGTTCAAGAACTCGCTGCGCAGTGTGCTGCGACAGGATCCGGACATCGTGCTGGTCGGCGAGTTGCGTGACCTCGAGACGATCGAGGCCGCCCTGACGCTGGCCGAGACGGGACACCTGACCTTCGGCACGCTGCACACCTCCGATGCGGTTCAGACGATCAACCGTGTCATCGACGTCTTTCCGGCACACGCGCAGCAGCAGGTCCGCACGCAGCTGTCGTTCACTCTGGAGGCTGTCTTCTGTCAGCAGCTGCTGCCCTCTGCGTCCGGTCGCGGACGTTGCCTTGGCGCCGAGGTCATGCTGGCCAATCCCGCCATTCGCGCGCTGATTCGCGAAGGCAAGGGACACCAGATCTACTCGCAAATCCAGACCGGCTCGCGCGTCGGCATGAGGACCATGGCGTCGTGGCTCTCCGATCTCGTCAAGAGCGGTAAGGTGCGCTCGGAAGACGCTCAGCGCACGATGTCCGATCCCAATGAGCTTCAAATCCTCTTGCGCTCGGCAGGCTAATGGTCAAGGTATCCGGAAAAATCCGTCGCTTGCTCATCGAAGCCGAACTCGTCTCGGCCGAGGAGTGGGCGGAGGCAAGGCAAACGGGTCAGCCCGTGGTCGAAGTGCTTCTCGAGCGCGGTGTGCTGGTCGAGGAACGTCTCCTGGAACTCCTGGGTCGTTCGGCGGGGATGCCGCCGGTCGATCTCAACCGAGTGAAGCCCGACCCATTGGCGGTCGAGGCCTTGCCCCAGGAGATCTGTCAGGAGCACGGCGTGATCCCGATCGCGCGTAACGGTGACAACCTCACCGTGGCGATTTCCGATCCCTTTGACGTGCTTCTCCTGGATGACCTGAACATCCTCTCGTCGTGCAAGGTGCGGCCCGTCGTCGCCCATCCCGGAGCGATTCGTCAGTCCATCGCGACGATCTACGAGCGCGACAAGCGTGAGGTCGAGGAGCTCCTGGACGAGGTAGGTACTGCGGACCTCACGGTTTCCGAGGAAACCGAGAGCGACGATCTGTCACTGGGCAACAGCGGTGACCAGGTTCCGGCCGTCAAGCTGGTCAACCTGATGATCCTCCGCGCACTGCGCGAAAAGGCCAGCGACATTCACGTCGAGCCGATGAACAAGAAGATCCGGATTCGCTACCGGATCGATGGTCGGCTGACCGAGGCGATGACGCCGCCCAAGGGGATTCTTGGAGCGCTCATCTCGCGCTTGAAGATCCTGGCGAACCTGGACATCGCCCTCCGCTTCGAACCGCAGGACGGCAAGTTCCAGATCAAGTATGAGGGCCGCAACATCGACTTCCGACTCTCGACGCTACCGGTCGTGGGTGGGGAGAAGGCCGTCATGCGTATTCTCGACGGCGGCAACGTCAGCCCCCGGCTCGAGGGTCTGGGTTTCGAGCCCAAGTGCCTCGACGACTTCACATCCGCAGCCGAAGCGGCCTACGGCATGGTACTCGTCACCGGACCGACGGGTTCGGGTAAGTCGACGACGCTGTACGCTGCCGTCAAGGAGATCGATACACCGGAGATCAACGTGGTCACGGTCGAGGATCCCGTTGAGTATCGGATGGACGGCATCAACCAGGTGCCGGTGTCTCCCAAGCGGGGCCTGACCTTTGCCGGTGCGTTGCGTTCGATCCTGCGTCAGGACCCGGACGTGGTTTTGATCGGCGAGATTCGAGATCGCGAGACGGCCGAGATCGCCGTGAAGGCCGCCCTGACCGGGCACTTGGTGCTCTCGACCCTGCACACGAACGATGCCGTGCAGGCGGTCACGCGACTCATTGACATGGGCATCGATCCGTTCTTGGTTTCGAGCTCGTTGCTCTGCGTTGCGGCCCAACGACTCGTGCGTCAACTGTGTTCGCATTGCCGCGAACCCTTGGAGCTCCCCAGGAAAGAACTTCTGTCGGTCGGTTTTATCGAAACCGAACTCGACGACTTGCAGCTCTATGGAGCGAACAAGCGTGGCTGTCCGCGCTGCAAGAGCGGTTACCGCGGTCGACTGGCTTTGCTCGAGACCTTGGCCCTGTCTACAGACCTCAAGCGCATGGTCGTCGAGGGACGATCCGTACAGGACTTGAAGGCACAGGCCATGAAGGACGGCATGTTGACCCTGCGGCGCGTCGGCATTCTCAACGCGATGCGCGGCAAGACATCACTCGAGGAAGTTCTCCGAGTGACCATGGCTGACGCTGAATAGCACACCTAGAGAGACACATTCGGGAGAGTTACCAACGTGGCGATGTTTCAGTATGCAGCCAAGGATCCGGCGGGTAAAAACGTACAAGGATCGATTCAGGCGAACGACAAGGCGGAAGCCGTTGCTCAATTGCGCGGTAAGTCACTGATCGTGCTCAGCGTGGAGCCCGGTGGCAAGAGCAAGAAGGAGCAGAAGGCCGCCGCCGGTGGGAAGACGAAGGAGAGCTTCTTCGGCCCCAAGGCTACCTGCAAGACGCAAGAGCTCGTCGTCTTCACGCGCCAGCTGGCCACGATGATCTCCGCGGGTATCTCGCTCCTGGAGTCGATCGAGGTTCTGGCCGAACAGGCCGAAACGCCGGGCATGAAGCTCGCTATTTCTCGGCTCGCGGCCGACCTGCGTGCGGGTTCCGATTTTTCCTCTGCACTGGGGACGTGCCCTAGGGTCTTCAACGAGCTGTACATCAGCATGGTGACCGCGGGCGAGGCCTCCGGTCAGATGGACGTCATTCTCAGCCGGCTTGCCGACTACGTCGAATCGACCGAAGAATTGAAGCGCGAGATCCGCTCGGCCATGACCTATCCGGTCATCTCGCTCGTGCTCGTGCTCTCCATCACTGCTTTCTTGATGATCGGGGTCGTCCCGGGCTTCAAGGACGTGTTCGATGGTCTGGGAGCGGAGCTGCCCGCCTTGACGACGGCTGTGCTCGCCATCTCCGATTGGCTGCTGGCGAAGTGGTACTGGCTCTTCGTCCTTGGAATCGCGGGCTTCTTCGGATTCTCTACCTTCAAGAAGACGGCCCAGGGCCGCCTGTTGCTCGATCACATCACCTTGCGACTTCCCGTCTTCGGGCCGCTGACGAGGAAGGTCGCGCTGGCCCGCTTCTCGCGCACCTTTGCCACCTTGATTCGTTCGGGTGTGCCGATCATGGGGACGCTCGACATCGTCGCGGATACGGCGGGAAACCAGGTTATATCCAACGTCGTGCGCGCTGCGCGCGAGAGCGTGCGCAATGGCAACATGCTTTCGGAACCTCTGAGTGGGTCGAAGGTCTTCCCGCCCATGGTGACGCGCATGATCGCGATCGGTGAGCGTTCCGGTGCTCTGGAAACGCTGCTCGAGAAGATCGCCGAATTCTACGATTCCCAGGTCAAGGCGATGATCAAGGCGCTCACGAGCCTCATCGAACCGCTGCTGATCTGCTTCATGGGTGGCATCGTCGGCTTGGTGATTCTCTCCGTGTTCCTTCCGATCCTGAACATCATCGGGGACCTGAGCTAGATACAAACTGCTTTGAGTCGGGACGCGGTCTCGCTGTAGGGCGAGGCCGCGTTCTTTTCGTTCAGGAGATGAACAGCTTTCGCCTCTTGGATCATGCACCACCTGTACTCCAAGGGATCTCTCTCCAGGGCATCGTCAGTCGAAAACTCTTCTCGCGAACAAGCCGGGAAGGTCATGTTTCCAAAGCGTCAAGAAATCCAACCCCGTACCTCAAGATGCGAAAACACGCACGTCGATAGGTGTCTTGCTGCGGTCGCAGGGGACGGGGAAACCCCTCCGGCGAGCGGAGCCGGGCGGCTGATGTCAGCTGTCTCGATCAACCGGGATCCGGCTCCGCCCAACCCGGTCCCTGAATTTCTGGATCCGTCCAAACCCTGATTGCTATGCGGATGGGTCGGAGGGAATCGAAGGACTAGACAACCGAGGTAAGGATGAACACCAAAAAAAACTCTGGCTTCACGCTGATCGAACTCATGATCGTCGTGGCCATCATTGCGATCATTGCATCTATCGCCATTCCGAAGCTCCTCAGTGCGCGTATCTCCGCTAACGAGAACGCCGCGATCGCGACCCTGCGTTCGATCGCATCGGCACAAGCTCAGCTCGAGGCCTCTTCGGCCATCGACACCGACGCCGACGGCGGCGGTGAGTACGGCTACTTCGGCGAGCTCGCCGGAACCGACCCGCTTCGTCAGTGGAGCGCCGGCGGCCCCGTCGCTGGCGTCGCTGGCAACGAACTCGTTCCGGCCATCTTGCCGACCGCTTTCGGCAACGTACAGGTCAGCACCGTCGAACGCGCTGGCTATACCTTCCAGATCTTCCTGCCCGCTGCCCTCAACGGCTTCAACGTGCCCGGCCTCGCGGAAGCCGCCGGTGGCGGTGTTGGCGGGACCTTCCCGGACTCTGACAACAGCGAAGTGCTCTGGTGCTGCTACGCCTGGCCGTCCACGCGGACCGCGACCGGCAACCGCGCCTTCTTCATCAACCAAGAAGGCGACCTGCTCCAAACGCTCAACCCGACGACGGCAGCGCAAACCTACGACGGCATCATAAATGCCCCGGCGTTCGGTGCTGCCTACAGCACCATGGCCGGTGCTCCGGCCGGCTCGCTGACCGGTATGGGCGCACGTCTCGGCATCACCGCTCAGGGTGAACTCGCGACGGACGCTGGCGTCTGGACGGTGGTCGGCAACTAGCGCCTGAGCGCTTGATAGCGAACGCTTGAAGGCGTCGCTGGCTCTCGCGAGCTGGCGGCGCCTTTTTCGTTCGCATTCAGGCCTCCGGCAACCCGAACAACTCCGCCGCATTCGCACTCGTCTGGCGCGCCAACTCCTCGAAGTCCTCTCCCCGCACCTCGCTGACGCAGCGCAAGACCTCGGCCACGTAAGCCGGCTCGTTCCGCTTCCCGCGGAAGCCCTGGGGTGCCAGGTAGGGACAGTCCGTCTCCACGAGAAGCCTCTCGCGTGGGACGCATCGGGCGGCCGCGCGGTTGTCGTCGTTCTTCGGGTAGGTCACGACGCCAGAGAAGGAGATGTAGAAGCCTGCCTCCAGGTACGGTTCGAGCTCGCTCGCACCGAAGCTGTAGCAGTGCATCACTCCCCGCAGGCCCGGAAATTCGCCGATGATCTTGGATGTGTCTTCGTGGGCGTCGCGGCAGTGCACGACGACTGGCTTGTCGAGCTTGCGGGCGAGATCGAGGTGCCAGTAGAAGTTCTCGATCTGCTCGGTCCTGGGGGAGTATTCCTTGAACCAGTCGAGCCCCGTCTCGCCCACGGCCACGCACTCGGGGCGACGGCACATTTCCTCGATGGCCGCGCGATCGTCGTCGGACACGCCTTCGGCATCGTGGGGGTGGATGCCTGCGGTGGGGAAGAGATTCAGCTGGCCATCACATAGCTCGAAGGCCGCCCGTGACGAGACCAAATCGGTTCCGACGATGATCATGCGCTCGACACCGGCTTCGCGCGCGCGTTGAAGGGCCTCCGTGCGATCACTGTCGAAGCTCTTCCAGTACAGATGCGCGTGACTGTCTGTGATCATCGACAGTTTTCTTGGAGCACGTTGTCCAGGAAGATCTGGAACGTGACCTCGGCTTCCCGTTCGAGGACCTGACGCACAAGGGTGCAGAGCTCGTCCTTCTCGACCGTCTGGATCAGCGACTGAACGGCGAGCCTGCGAACGTAGGTGTTCCCGCCGGACTCCACCATGAGAAGCTCCAGTGCTTGGCGACCCTGGGCGCTCTTGAAGGATCCGAGACAACGCGTGGCGAGGTGTCGCAGGTCCATTTCGTTCGAGCTATCGGTGACGATTTGACACAGAAGCTCCGCGCGATCGAAGTCGCTGGCGACCGCCGCGGCGTCCCAGGCGCTCAGCATGCGCTCGCGCGGGGGATAGGTTCGACCGCTCGGGGGATTGAGGATGAGGGGGCCGAGCACCTCGAGCGCCTGCTCGGGATCCGCCGCGGCGAGAAAGCCGCAGGCCTTCGTACGCAGGTGCATGTCGGCACCGAACTCGGTGATCAGCTCGACGAGCAAGTCCCGCGACAACTCCGGGTTCGTGTGGGCGGCCACGTCGAGCAGCCCGGAACGGACTTCGGAGAAGGTATTCGGACGGTCGTGATAGACGCGTAGCGCTTCCTCGCCCCAGGCCGGGCCCATCTCACGCACGCGCTCGAGCTGGTCCTGTCGGCGCATGAACCAGTTGTTTCCCTCGACCGGAGGAGCGTCGGCGGCGAGCGGAGTCAGGGACGCGACGAGGTCACGAATGTCCTTGCCGACGGTCGCGTTGCTCGGCTTCGAGGGCGTCTCGGCTACGGAGCCGGCACCGGCCTCTCCCGCACAACCCATGAGGTGTGCTGCAAGGAGCAGGGGGGCGGCGACCAGGGCGACCCTCCATTCGGATACCGGGGGGTTGGACGCCTGGGGCTGCGGGCCAGGACTTTGCATTTGGGTGATCGGGCTCATCGGTGCTTTGAAATCTCCAGGTAGGGACGGCCCCGACCTCCTGTGGCCGGGGGGCTCGTGATGCCCTGCCCCGCGATCAGTGTGCCAACCCGAACGGCTTTCCGTGCGCGGATCCGGGCACCCCGGAAAGAAATTTGTGCGAGACCGCACGTTTCTTCCGTGCTGCAAGGGCCCGAAACCATGAAACACCGTTGTTCTGAGCTCCCGAGTGGATCTTCGCGTTGCCAGGGAACGTCGTTTGTATAGTTAGGGGTGACGGGTTCCCTCGGGAAAAGCACTGGCGCGCGCGCCAGAGTGGCTCCTATAGTGATCCGCCGCTCCTCGCTGTTCGTCGCGACTCGCCTGTTTTCGGCCTTCTTGGCCGAAAGAAGGCCGAATTCGGTCGGCCGCCGGATCCTGCTTGGCAGTGATTCGGGGGAGGCGAGCCCAAGTCCGCGACATCCCTCAATTCCCCTGCATCGCCCTTTCTCGTCGATGACCACGCGAAACCAATCCCGTCGCACCCTCTGGTCCACTTCCATCGCCCAGGCCGCTCTGCCCGTACTCATGACGGGCGCCCTGTTCACGGCCTCCTGTAGCAGCGGCGGCGGAAGCGGGAGTGCCGGTCTTTCGATCGTCTCCTGCTCGCTCGGCTGTTCGAACTCCGCCGGGAACCCGGGGGCTCAGTTCAGTTGCAACGTGACCGACGTGTTCGTGAACCAGGACATCCGGGTCACGTTCACCTCGCCGATCGATCTGCTCTCGGTCACGAACAACACGTTCCGGGTGACGGAACTCCAGTCGGGTATGACACCTCCCGGTGAGTTCTCCCTCGACCCCAACGACGCGAACGTCCTGATCTATCGCCCGATGATCACGTTTGATTCCTCGGGTAACCCGATCTTCGGGCTGAACGACGATCAGACCTACACGCTGCAAATACCGGGCACCATCCTCGATTCCCTGGGGCCCTGGGTCACGGGTGAAAACGGGGATTCCAACTCCTCGCGTTTGCAGTGCACCCTGGTCGCTTCGCGCGGCATCTTCGATACGAACCCGGGTCCGCCGCTCGTCACCTATACGGTGCTGCAGGTGTTTCCTGGCCCCGACGGAATTCCCAATACGGCCGACGACGTATTCCTCAGCGTCAACGCGGCGAACGCGGTCGACGTGGGTTCGACCAGCCCGATCACCTTCGTCTTCGACGACATCATGAACCCCGGGGTCCTTGCCAACCCGGTGACCCAGACGTCGGATTTCATCACGGTCAAGGTCGATGCGGATGGCAACTTGAACGATGCCTCCGATCAGACGCCGATCGCCGGTACGTTCCAGCTGGTCCTCGACCAGGACTCTTTGCGAACCACGGTGACCTTCGTTCCGACCACCGGATATCCCTCGGGCACGAGCGGTCGGCGCATCGTCATCGAATTCTCTGACCAGATCGCCGACCTGGGTGGCAACGATCTCATCAACGGCGAACGCATCTCCTTCTCGCCCCAGGTGATCATCTTCGAGCCGGTTGTCGTGGACGAGTCCTTCGTTTCCAACCTTCGCGAGGATCCCGTGCGGACCGGTGGTACCTGGGCCGACGGCGCCCTGCTGCCCGGTCTCGGTGGCGGTTCCGGTCGCCTGGGCGACCTGTCGGTTCCCTCGGGGGAGACCGTGATCTTGAATACCGACATCGAGGATTTCTCCGGCATCGAGTCGTTGGGCATCTTCAATCCCCAGAACATCATCGATGGCGGGGCCGGCTTCGTCGTCGAAGACGGTGTCTTCGAGTTCGCGCGAATGCGAGTCGACTCCGGCGGCATTCTGCGCTTCGTCGGTTCGAACCCCGTCCGTCTCTATGTCCGCGGCGAGGCCGTGATTCAGGGACTGATCGACCTCGCCGGTACTCCGGGTTTGATCCACGCGGGAACCGAAGCCAGTGGGCTCGGCGGTGTGGGAGGACGCGGCGGCCCCGGTGGAGGCAGCGGAGGTGCCGGTGGCGCACGACCGGACGGTACCGCCTTCGTCGCAGAGGGGGGCGTGCCCAACGAAGGCGCCGGACCCTATGACCCCGATCAGCCCTCGATGGCAGCCGACTACTCGCAGCTCAACGGCGAGCCTGGTTCGGGGATTCTCTTTCCGGATACGACCGTTGGCGATGGCGGTGATCGCGTCGCCGGTGGTGGGGGAGGCATGGCCTGGCCCCAGCCGACATCCGAAAACCCCGAACTGAACATGCCCCGCAGCTCTGACAATGTCACGGGGCTCGAGGTCGAGTACCTCTACAACTGCATCGTCGCCACGCCGAGTTCCCCCGGTGGCGGTGGTGGCTACGCGATCTCCGGCTCCGCCGGCGTGGCTGAGGTCATCCCCGGTTCCCAGGAAACGACCGAGCCGCCCGCCGCCCCAGGTGGCGACACGGCGGAGCTGATGCTCACCGACGCCGAGCGTTCGCTCGACCCCGAAACCGGTCTGCTTCGCGGAGGTTCCGGCGGTGGTGGCGCGGGTAGCCACATTCAGCTCTCGAAGGTGAACGGCATTCCGCTGGACCCGGCGACGAACTGCGAAGAGGACATCAACGGCGATCCTACGGCGCTGCAGATCTATCGCTCGCACTCCGGTGCCGGCGGTGGCGGTGGCGGTGGCGGTCTGCAACTGACCTCGGGGCGTCGCACCGTGCTGAACGGAACGATCCTCGCGAACGGTGGTGATGGCGGTGGCTTCGATCCCGCGGGGCTGCTTCTCGATCCCCCCGCTCTCGCCCAGGCGGGTGGCGCCGGTTCCGGAGGTGGCATCCTGCTTCAATCCGAGAACCTGCAGATCCAGGCCATCCCGAATCGCATCGACGTCGGCGGCGGCCTCGGCGGTATCGGCCCGTTCGATTCGGTCGGTGGCGACGGCGGCCCCGGCCTCGTGCGTCTCGAGTCGGCGAAAGAGCCAAACTTCGAGGCGGAGAAGGTCAAGATCGTCCCCACGCCGGCCCAGCTTCGCGCTCAATACGGCGGTGACGGCGATGCGCTCTTCGCCAGCATCCTCACGACGAGCACATGGACGCCCGTCGCTGAGGGGCCTTCGGGATTCACCGGGGCTCAGTCCTGCTGGATTCAGCCGGAGGGCAACTTCTTTCGCCTGCAATTCGGCGAGGACGACCTGGCCGAGGGTGAGCTCGGGTGGGACATGAAAATCAATTTCGCCGGCGAGCCGGTTTCCCAGTCCTATCGCGGTGAGCACGACGTCGACGGGGTTGCTGGCAACCTCGAGTCGTTCATGGGCAACGACTTCGACAGCGGTGCGATGATCGTTCGCTTCCAGGGCGCGCGAGTTATCGGTTCCCTGCTGGATCCGTGCAACGTTCCCGAGACCGGTTTGAACAGCCCGGTCATCCCGGGTTCGATCACCGAGTGGGTCGAACACCCCGCGCTGTTGAACGCGACCTCGGGCAACCCGACCGAATCGCCCAACATCTTCCGCTTCGTGGTGCTCTTCAACCGCGGTGACGCGAACTTTGACGGCCTCGCGGGGGGCATCGTCAGCCTGGACAATCTCACGGTCCTGCTGATCCCCGATTGATCGCACCCTCGTGCTCTTTCGAGCTCGAAGACTCTTACTGAAAGCCGGCGTCCTCCTCGAGGACGCCGCTTTTCGTGTTGAGCATGGTCGGATCGCCGAGATCCTGGAGAACCCCGGTCGCTCGAGTGCCAAAAGCGTTGATCTCGATGAAGGCCTGGTTGCGCCCGGCTTCGTCAACGCCCACGCTCACCTCGAACTCGGTGGAGCGGCCTTTGCCGATGGAGCCCTCGAGGGCTCGAGCATGGTGGCCTGGATTCGCGGGATGATCGAGGCTCGTCGCGAGCGGAGAACCGAGGACTACGTGCGCGCATGGCGCGCGGGTTCGGAGCGTTTGCTGGCCACGGGGACGACGAGCGTCGGCGATATCGATGCGAGCGGTGCCTGTGAAGCCGAAGGGCCCGAAGCGGCCGTGGGCGTCGTCTGCTACCGCGAAGTTCTCGATGCCGGTGATCCGTCGCGGGTGCCATCCGCGATGCGTCGGGTCCAGCGCTCCCTCTCGCCACGGCGGGGGTTTCTCGAAGGCCTGTCGCCCCACGCGCCCTACACGACCAGCCCCGAGCTGCTCGCAAGCTGCGGGAAGCTGCAGGCCCGTCGCTCGATGCCTCTCGCGGTGCACTGGGCAGAGATCCCCGAAGAGGAGGCCTGGGTCCGTCGTGGAGGAGGCCCCCTCGGCGAGCTCTTGGAACGCCGTACACCGTCGCCGGAGGGCTCGCTCGAGCTGTTGGAGCGGAACGGTCTCCTCGACGGACGTACCGCCTTGATCCACGCCAATCATCCGGAGCCCGCCGATGTGGAGAGGATTCGCCGTTCCGGGGCGATCGTCGTTCACTGTCCCGGGACCCACCGTTTCTTCGGGCGCGCGTCCTTTCCCCTCGAGGCCTACCTCCGGGCGGGGATTCCCATCGCCCTCGGGACGGACTCCCTGGCGAGCAACGAGGATCTCGATATGGGGCGCGAGATGCAGCTGGCTCGTGCGTCCCTCGGGGCGCTTCCCGCCAGCGAGACACTGCGCTGGGCGACCGAGGGAGGAGCTCTGGCCCTGGGCCTCGGAGACCGCGTTGGCCGGCTGGAAGCCGGTCTGGACGCGGATTTCGTGCACCACGCTCACGAACCGGGGGATGCCGAGGAGGCAGCGCTCATGCTGGCGTCGCCGGCCCAGGTCTTCCGTACCTGGGTCCGAGGCCGTGAGGCATGGAGCAAGCAAAACGTTTGAGAGTGGGGTGCGGGCGTTAGACTGTCCGACCCGAACTTTCCGGCCTGGAGTTCCGGTGCGCATTCACAGCGATCTCACCAGCGGTCCCATCCTCGATGAGCGTTTCCCCTCACGTCCCTGACGGCACCCAAGAAAGAGCCCTCGACCTTCTGCGCTCGGGCAATCGTTTTCTCCTCGTGGGGCACGTACGGCCCGATGGGGATTGTCTCGGGAGTCAGGCCGCACTGGCCTATGGGCTCGAGAAGCTCGGGAAAGAGGTCGTCATCCTGAACCCCGACGATCCGGGGCGCCGCTTCGATTTCCTCTATGCCGGTGCGAACTTCCAGGTCTTTTCCAAGGCTCCGGTGCCCGAACACGACGTTTGCTGCCTGCTCGACATCAACGACCTCTCCCGTTGCGGAGCACTTGCCGAACACCTGCGCAGCGCGGATGCGAAGAAGCTGGTCATCGATCACCATCCCCACGATGGTGATCCCTGGTGGGATGTGGCCTACATGGACACCAGCGCCTCGGCGACGGGGCTTCTCGTGTGGCGCATTCTGAAGCAGCTCGGCGTTTCTCTGGACCGTTACTCGTCCCAGGCCATCTTCACCGCGCTGGTCACCGACACGGGCTGGTTCCGGTACAGCAACACCGATGCGGAGACGATGGGTGCAGCCAGCGAGCTGGTCGCCCATGGGGTCGAGCCTGCGGCGCTCTTCCAGCTTCTCTTCCAGCGCAACGACGCGATGGAGCCGTTGGCCATGGGCCGCCTACTGGAGCGCGTCGAGTACTTTGCCGATGGCCGCGTCGCCGTGGTCGATCAACCGCTCGCGAAGGATCCGAAGACGGCTCTCCAGGACGGAGACCCCGTGCTCGATCTCTTGCGTTCCGTGGAGTCCGTCGAGGTCGTGCTCTACCTGCGCTTGCTCGAACCAGGCAAGTGCAAGCTGTCAGCGCGAAGCAAGACGACTTTCGATGTGAATCACCTCGCCCGCAAGTTCGGCGGAGGTGGTCACGTCAAAGCATCGGGCGCGACAATTTCCGGAGACCTGGCATCGGTGAAGGGCGAGCTCGTCAAGGCTGCTTTGGAGATGTTGGGATAATCCCTTGAAGACGGCGATAATCTCTGACCTGCATTCCAACCGCGAAGCCCTCGAGGCCGTGTTCGTGGACATTGGAAAGCGTGGTGTCGATGACCTTGTCTGTCTCGGTGACGTCGTTGGCTATGGACCGGAGCCCGAATACTGCGTGGATGTCGTCCGCAAGAACGCGCGCTGGTGCCTGATGGGCAACCACGATGACGCGCTCTTTCGAGATGCTTCCGACTTCAATCCCCACGCCCGTGGCGCGGTCGAATTCACCCGACGACGCCTGCATCCCCATTGGTGGAGCTCGAACGAGAAGCGCATGCGCTGGAGCTGGTTGAAGTCGCTACCCCTGCGCATGGCCGAAGGCCGCTTCCTGTTCGTCCACGGCTCGCCGCGCGATCCGGTACGCGAATACGTGCTTTCGACCGACGGAATTCTGAACCCGGACAAGCTGCGCTCGATCTTCGATTCCTTCGAACACGTCGCCGTGGCGGGCCATACCCATCAGCCGGGCATTCACGACGAGTCGATGCGCTTCCAGGCTCTCAACGGAGCCCAGGAGGTCACGATCGAGCTCGAGCCTGGCAAGAAGTACTACATCAACGTCGGTTCGACGGGCCAACCGCGAGATGGCGATGCGCGGGCTTGCTATGCGGTGCTCGAGGAAGACCGCGTCAGCTGGTATCGAGTGCCCTACGACTTCCGTATCACGCAGGAGAAGATCCTGAAGACCGGAGTGTTGAGCGACATCCTCGCGCGTCGTCTGGCGGTCGGGAAGTAGAGCCAGCGCTCAGCGCCGAACGAGGTCGCGCAATACGTGGCGGAAGATCTCCGGGTTCTTCTTCAAGCGTCGGGTGCTGTAGGCGCGCCAGTTCGGCCCATACGGGACATAGACACGCACCGGGTGTCCGGCTTCGCGCCAGGATTCCCAAAGGGGCGTGCGCACGCCGAGAAGGACCTGCAGCTCGTAGCGCTCTTTGCCGATCTCCATGTCCCTGGCCAGCTGGAACAGTCGTTCCGCCATCTGCTCGTCGTGCGTGGCAAGGGCCACGAAGCCGTCGCGCTCCCACACCCGACGTGCACCCTCGATGTACGCATCACGGATCGAATCCGGTGTCTTGTGGGCGATCTCTTCGGGTTCGAGGTAGATGCCCTTGACCATGCGCACGTTGACCCGGCCCGGGCCGAGGGCGCCGATGTCCGCGTTCGTTCGGAACAGCCGTGCCTGCAAGACCAGGCCGACGTGATCCGGGGCGAGGGAGCGTAGACGCTCGAAGATGCGTAGGGTCGCGTCGGTCGTCGAGTGGTCTTCCATCTCGACGCGACAGAAGAGCCCGAGGGCTTCTGCCTGGCGAACGAGTTTGCCGTAGAGCTCGAAAGTGAGTTCCTCCGAAAGGCGCAGGCCCAGGTGCGTGGGCTTGACCGAGATGTAGACGTCGATGCCGCGTTCCCCCAGGCTCTTTGCTGCCTCGGCATAGTCGGCGGCCACAGCGCGGGCCTCGGCCTCGCTGGTCACATCCTCGCCCAGGATGTCCAGGGCACCCCGAAAGCCCTGCCGGGTGAGCGTTTCGAGCCGCTCCAGAGCCTGATCGAGGGTCTCGCCCGCAATGTAGCGCGAGGAGAGCTTGCGCATCAGGCCATTCGGCATGAGCGAGAGGGTGGAGATTGCAATGCGATCGAGGGCGCCCATCGAGCGAGGGATTCTAACGCGGCTTCGCTATACCATTGAGACCCTTGGACGCGAGAATCGTATGGATCACCCACCCTGAGAAAGGGGCTCGGGAGTTTGCCCGGCTCCTGGTCTCGAAGCGGCTCGCCGCGTGTTGCAACCTGAGCTCCGTGACCAGCGTGTATCGCTGGCAGGGTTCGATCGAAGAGGAGCGTGAGGTGTTGCTGACCGTGAAGACGACCCGAGCCGCCCTGGCCGGGCTGGAGGCCCTGCTCGAGGAGCATCACCCCTACGACGTGCCGGAGTTCGTGGCCCTCCAGCCGGCCCACGTAGCGCCCGCATATCTAGCCTGGCTCGAGGGCGAAGTCTCTCCGTGAGCCCCCGCGCAAGAGCTCACGGGTCCGCTGGAGGAGGCGACGAGGCCACGAGTCTGCGGATCCGACGGATCGGCTTCGTCCTCGGCCCGCTGCTCTTCTGCCTTCTGCTCTTGTGGCCGGGCATGCCGCTCGACGCCGCGCAGCGGCGCGTCGCGGCCGTGACCGCGTGGACCGCGATCTGGTGGACCACCGCCGCCCTGCCGATCGGCATGACGTCCCTTCTGCCGGCGGTTCTTCTGCCGCTGCTCGGAGTCATGGATGCGCGGGCGGTGGCACCGCTCTACATGCACGATCTCGTGCTGCTGTTCCTCGGAGCCTTCGTGGTCGCCCTGGGGCTCGAGCGCTGGGGCGTTCACAAGCGCATGGCCCTTGCGATCATCGCGCGCGTCGGCACCCGACCCCGGCAGTTGGTCTTGGGGTTCATGGTGGCTTCGGCGGTGCTGTCGTTCTTCATCAACAACACCTCGACGACGCTTCTGATGTTGCCCATCGGTACCGCGTGCATCGCGAGCCTGTCTCTCGGTGCTGGTAAGCAGCAGGATGGCGAGTCGAGTGCGGGCGGGAATGCGTTCGCCATGGCCTTGCTGCTCGGCATGGCGTATTCAGCCTCGGTGGGGGGCGTCGGCACACCTGTGGGAACCACGCCGAACCAGGTTTTTCTGGGGCAGTTCCAGACGAAGTATCCCGACGCGCCGGAAATCTCGTTCAGCCAATGGGCGATCTCCTTCGTGCCCCTCGTCGCGATCTACCTGCCCCTCGGTTGGTTGGTTCTCACGCGCCTCGCGCTGCGCGTTCCCGCCGGATCGGCGACGGGTTCCGACACGATCCATCAGCAGCGCGAGGCGTTGGGGGCGATGTCGCGCCCCGAGAAAGCCATGGCCTGTGTCTTCGGCCTGACGGCCCTTCTGTGGGTGACGCGCGCCAACCTCGATCTGGGTTTCTTCGTGCTGCCCGGTTGGGGCGAGCTGTTCGGAACGCTGAATGGAAGAAGCCTGGTTTCGGATGCCACGGTCGCCGTGGGGATGGCGATCGTGTGTTTTCTGATACCCGCCGGGAAGGGCCAGCGGCTGATGGACTGGGAAACCGCGCGGCGGATGCCGTGGGAGATTCTGCTCTTGATCGGCGGGGGTTTTTGTATCGCCGGTGCGTTCAAGGCATCGGGGCTCGACCAGCGCGTGGGGGAGGCACTCGGACCGCACCTCGCGAGCCTCCCGGAGTGGGCCATCGTGTTCCTGGTCGTGGCCCTCATGGCGGCACTGACCGAGATCACCTCGAACACGGCGACCACGGCGGTGCTCTTGCCCGTTCTTGGCGAGGCCGCTGTTTCGGCCGGGATCTCACCGCTCTTTACCATGTTGCCGGCGACCATCGCCGCCTCGGTGGCCTTCATGCTGCCGGTGGCAACCCCGCCGAACGCCGTCGTGTTCTCTTCGCGACTGGTCCCGGCCTCGAGCATGGCTCGAGTTGGGTTGTGGATGAATCTGCTTTTGATCCTGCTCGTGAGTCTCGTGTTCCAGCTCTGGGTGCGGCCCTATCTGGGGATCGGGGCGGGGCTCGAGGACTGGGCCACTCAAGGGATCCCGGCAGTCGACCGATAGCCAGTTCAGGATCCCTGACGGCCGTTTTCCGGCCGTCGCAAGGGGGTAGGGAAGGTCATGATGTCCGCGAGTCCGATACCGATTCTCATTCTTGCTCTCGTCTCGGGACAGGAAGAGTCGTCTCGGGCCAAGCCCGATGCCTTCGCCAGTGGCGCGGTCAGCGAGCTTTCCATCGGTCGAGCTCCAGGATCGCGCGTGCTCTACTTCCGCCTCGATCGTGCCCAGCTCGATGAGGCTCGGCGCAAGGAAACACCGCTGGGCGTCGCGCGCTGGATGCGCACGCCGGGGCGTGGCTTTGGCGAGCACCGCTCGGAGCTCGAGATCTACTTCTTCGACAGTCGCACGCGGTTGAGCCACATCGAAACGATGCTGCCTGGCGAACGCCGACTGTTGTGGCGGGAAGTGCGACCGCAGGGTGGGCGTACGTTGCTCCTGGACGGTGCCTCTTCCGCTGGTTTCAGCATCGTCGACACGAATGGTGGCGAGGTGCGTCGCTCGGAGATCGACGCCGAACGCGGCCTCCTCCCGCTCGAGATCGTCGAAGCCGCCCGGAAGGGTCAGGTCTACATGGGCTCGTTTTCTATCTTCCAGCCCCTGGCCGGAGGTTTCGAGACCCTGCAGTTGCGGACGAGGCGCAGTCGCGATGCGCACGGTTATGGGCTGCGCGACCTTCTGATCACGGAGCCGGATGGAACGCAGCGCGCGAGCTATCGTTTTCGCCGCGGAGAGTTGTTCGAATTCGGCTGGCGACAAGATGGCCCGCGGGCGCGTCGCGTCAGCGAAGAGGAATTCGCTCGTTGGATGCAGGTCCAGGCTCCCGTTCCAGCGCGAGGGGTGCCCGAGCCCACACCGCGCGGTCAGGTGGAGGCGCCGATCCTCGACGGCCCCCATCCCAAGCGCTGACCCGGCGAGAAACGGGAGACGGAGGGCAAAGTGGGCCATTTTGACGAAGCTCACACCGCTCCCGAAGCCTGGGACATCTCACATGCGGATATGCTATCGGGCCCGACGATGGCGAAGCTTCACCCCCTTTCCGCTTCGCGTGCCCTGCTGCTATTCCTCTTGGCCTGGTCGCACCAGGCCTGCCAAGGAGCCGAGAGCATGGCCGCGGATGCCGACCGCGAGGTCTACGACATCATCCAGGCGCGTCGTGCCGAGCTGGATGTTGAGGGGGCCTTCACGGTCGAGCCGCCCGCGGGGACATTGCGTGAGCGGGTTCTCTCCGGCGAGACGCGTGAGATCCCGCCCCTGCGTCTGGTCGATGCGCTGCAAATTGCGGCCGAGGGCAACCGCGATTATCAATCGGCGCGTGAGTCGCTCTATCTCGAAGCGCTGGACCTGACGCTCGAGCGCTGGGACTTCTCGGTGCAAGAGACCGGAACCCTGGGTGCCTTCTTGCTGGGCACCGGCGGTGACGCCGGGCAAACGGGAGGTTTCGGTTCCCTGGGCTTCACCAAGCTCTTCGGTTCGGGACTGCGCATCATCTCCGACATCGGCTTCGACCTGGCGCGCGATCTCAGCAGCGGCAACGCCTGGGAAGCGACCTCGAACCTTTCGCTGAACATTACCCAGCCGATCCTGCGCGGCTTCGGTCGCAGCATCGTCGAAGAGCCTCTGACCCAGGCCGAGCGCGACGTGCTCTATGAAGCGCGCAGCTACGAGTCCTTCCGGCGCGACCTCGCGGTCGACGTGGCCAGCCGCTATTTCCTCACGTTGTCGCTCTACGATCGACTGAAGAACGAGGAAGCGAACACCAAGCGGCGCACGGC
Source organism: Planctomycetota bacterium (assembly GCA_965662355.1). GTDB lineage: Bacteria > Planctomycetota > UBA1135 > UBA1135. Next base: position 158,725 of record CBFIHP010000009.1, read on the forward strand.
CTTGCGAGAGCGCAACGAAGCCTTCTCCCAGGCCGGGAAGTTGAACGACATCGATGTCGATCAGGCGCGCCAGGACGAGTTGGACGCGAACGATCGCCTCGTCGAGGCGAGGCGTGGCCTCGAAGCGTCGCTCGATAATTTCAAGTTCTTCCTAGGACTCCCGATCGACGTCCAGATCGAGCTCGATCTGGAGAGCCGCGGTGAGATCGAGAAGTGGAAGGGGCGTGGCGTCGATGTGACCGAGGAGCGCGGTACGCTACTGGCGCTCGAGCGTCGTTACGACTATCAGACGACCTTGGATCGAGTCGTCGATGCCGAGCGTGGTGTGAAGGTCGCTGCGGACGGACTACGTGCGGGATTGGACGCCAGAATCGATGGTGCAGCGACCAGCGAGGCAGACAAACCCCTCAGCTATCGCGGTAGCGATTTCGACTGGACGCTCAGCCTCGACTTCGACGCTCCGCTGGATCGGCTTCCCGAGCGCAACCTCTACCGCCAGGCCATGATCGCGCTCCAGTCCTCGCAGCGAAGAGCGGAAGAAGAGGCCGATCTTCTGCGCTCGCAAGTCCGTAGCGCCATCCGCGACCTCGATGCGGCACGAGCCACTTTCGAGATCCAGAACAACGCCGTAACCCTGGCCGAGCGTCGCGTCGAATCCAGTGAACTCTCGCTCGAAGCGGGTCGGGCCGAGACTCGAGACGTCCTCGAGTCCCAGAACGCACTTATTCAGGCCCAGAACCAGGCCTCGCTCGCGTCTACCGACTTCGTGCTCGCGATCCTGGCGCTCTATCGCACGATGGAGTGTCTCTCGATCGACGAGGACGGTATCCGGCTCGAGGACGAGGTTCCCGTGGAGTCAGTCGATAAGCTGGAGCCAGTGGAGCAACCATGAAGAAGAAACAAAGCAAGTTCGGTTATCTCGTCATGGGCGTCGGTGTCCTGGTACTGGGAGGGTGGCTGCTTTCCCGTTCGGGTTTCGGCGCGGAAAGCGTCACCGGTATCGAGGGGGTCGCCGTCAAGCGTGGGCCATTGAAGATCAGCGTCGTCGAACGCGGCGACCTGAAGGCCATCGACAGTGTCGATCTCGCGAGCGAGATCGAGGGTTCGACCACCGTTCTCTGGTTGATCGACGAGGGCGTGATGGTCGAGACGGGCGACAGGGTTTGCGAGCTGGACACCTCCGGTCTCGTCGAGCGCCGCGTCAGCCAGGAGATATCGGTACAGAACACCGAAGCCGCCTACGTCAAAGGGCAACAGAATCTCGCCATCCAAGAGAGCCAGAACGAATCGGACATCAAGCGCGGAGAACGCGACTTGCTTTTCGCGAAGGCGGATCTGGCGAAGTACCTCAATGGCGACTGGCCCCAGGAAAAGCAGGCGGCTGAGGAAGAGATCATCATCGCTACCGAAGAGCTGACCCGTGCTCGCACCGAACTCGAGTGGTCGCGCAAGCTCTTCAAGAAGGGTTTTCTCGAGCAAACCCAGCTGGATGCCGACTCCTTGTCCGAGACGCGTTCGGAGATCCGCCTGAAGCAGGTTACCCGTGCCCTGCAATTGCTCGAGGAATACGACTTCCCGCGCAAGAGAGACGAATTCGATGCGGACGTCGATGAACGAGAACGCGAACTCGTGCGCATCAAGCTGCAGGCCCGAGCGCGCCTGGTCGATTACGAAGCCAACGAGCGCACGACGAAGGCGCGCTTCGATCTGGAGACCGAGAAGCTCGCCAAGCTGGACTCGCAAATAGAGAAAGCCATTCTGCATGCGCCGGTCGCGGGGATGGTGGTCTACGCGATCGAGGAACGTGGTCGTTGGGGCGGCGGCGAGCCCATGCAGGAGGGAGCCTCGGTTCGCGAACGCCAGAAGATCATCACGATCCCCTCATCCGGGGGGTTCATCGCCGAGACGAGCTTGCACGAGAGCGTGCTGGAGATGGTGAATGTTTCGCAGCCGTGTATCATCACCGTCGATGCCCTTTCGGAGTTGAGCTTCTCCGGGCGTGTGAAGTTCAAGGCCATCCTGCCGGATCAGCAGTCCTGGTACGCGAATCCGGACCTGCGTGTCTATCGCACCGAAGTGCAGCTGCTCACCACCGACGCCCGCCTGCGGCCGGGAATGTCCTGCAGCGTGGAGATCCTCGTCGATCAGCTCGAGGACACGTTGCACATCCCTGTGCAGTCGGTGTTTCTCGATGGTGGTGAACCGGTATGTTTCGTCTCCAAGGCGAAGGGGACCGAGAAGCGCGCTGTCGAGGTCGGCAGAAACAACGGCCGTTTCGTCGCGATCGAATCGGGCTTGCGCGAGGACGAGATCGTCTGCATGGCGCAGCCCGCCGGTATTGCGCTTGCTCCCGCCAAGCAGAAGGAGAGCAGCCGCATGTGGGAAGGCCCTCCCCCGGTCGTCGAGGGGCTATCGCCGGGCGGTCGCTCCGGCGCAGCTGGGGGACGGCCCGCTGGCAGGGAAGCTGGCGGTGGCCGGGCTTCAATGGGACGCGGCCAGATGCGCTCCGGCGATGGCAAGCCCTCGGGAGGTCGCCCGCGGGGCACCGGCGGTCAATAGCGTGAGGGAAGCTGTTGCCGAGCTCGTCGATGTCGAGCGCACGTACCTCATGGGCAACGAAGAGGTGCATGCCCTCGATGGAGTCTCGTTCCGGGTCGCCCGGGGCGAGTACTGGTCGATCATGGGTGCTTCGGGCAGCGGCAAGTCGACGCTCCTGAACGTCATGGGCTGTCTGGACCGTCCGACATCCGGCGAGTATCGGTTGGCCGATCGCGATACAGGCGGAATGGATGACGACGAGCTCTCCGAGCTTCGTTCGCGCAAGCTGGGTTTCATCTTTCAGTCGTACAACCTGATCCCCCAGCTCAACGTGCTCGAGAACATCATGGTCCCGCTTTTCTATCAGGACCACCCTCCCGAGGACGGTCTGGAGCGTGCCCGCCATCTGGCGGGGCGCGTGGGGTTGGGAGATCGCATGGATCACAAGCCCACCGAGCTCTCGGGCGGACAACAACAACGCGTGGCGATCGCACGCGCACTTGTCAACGATCCGGAGCTGATCCTCGCGGATGAGGCGACCGGCAACCTCGATAGCCAGACGGCCGAGGAGATCCTCGAGCTCTTCGACGAACTCTGGCGCGAGGGCAAGACGCTCCTGTTCGTCACCCACGAAGCCCACGTCGCCGCCCGCGCGAGCCACGTGTTGCAGATGCGCGATGGCAACATCGAGGAGATCGACGTACGGGATCGCGCCAAGGAGATTCAGGACCACGGAATCCAGGGGAGTTCTCGGTGAGGACAAACCCCTTCTGGCGCGCCTTCCGGACCGGCGTCAACAGTCTGCTCCTACACAAGCTTCGCAGTTTCTTGACGACTCTGGGCGTGCTCTGCGGGACATCGAGCGTGATCGCCATGCTGGCCGTCGGCGAAGGGGCGAGCTACGAAGCCCAGGAACAGATCAAACGGCTTGGTAGCCAGAACGTGATCATCCGCAGCATCAAGCCGCCGGAGGGAAACAACCAAAGCAGCCAGGCCCGCGTTGTGGTCTACGGCATCAAGAACATGGACATGGCGCGGATCGAGGAGAGCTTCCCGGCGGTCAAGCGAGTCGTGCCGATTCGCAAGCTCTACAAGGAGGTGCGCTTCCGCGGTCGAAGCCAGCCCGCCGAGATCAAGGCGACCCGAGCGCTCTTTCAAGAGGTAACGGGGCGTGTGGTCTGGGAAGGTCGCTTCATCACATCCGAGGACGAGCGTGTGCTGAACAACGTCTGCGTCCTTGGAACCGAGGTCGCGCGCTACCTCTTCCCACTCGAGACCTCCCTTGGAAAGCGCGTGAAGGTTGGAATGGACTACTTCACCGTCGTCGGAACCCTGGCTCCGCGTGCGCGGACCTCCGGAGACGCCAACGTGCCCGGGGAAGGCAACACCGGCGAGGTGTTTCTACCCTATGAAACGGCTCGGAAGTGGTACGGCAAGATGCAGGTCAAGCGCACCGCCGGAAGCCGGGAAACCGAGGAAGTCGACCTGCACGAGTTGATCCTCGAAGTTGACCATGCCGAGAACGTCCCCATGGTCGCCGAGGCCGCGCGCGAGATGCTCGCACGCTTTCACGAGAAGACCGACTACGAAGTCGAAGTGCCGCTCGAGCTGCTCCTGAACGTCGAAGAGACGAAGAGGCGTTGGAACATCGTCCTGGGCTCCATCGCCGGCATCAGCCTCATCGTCGGTGGCATCGGCATCATGAATGTCATGCTGGCCACCGTGACCGAGCGCACGCGCGAGATTGGCATTCGCCGAGCCCTGGGCGCCAAGCGCCGCCACATCGTCATGCAATTCGTCGTCGAGACGGTGTGCCTGGCCGTCGGCGGCGGGCTTTTCGGCGTGGCGGCTGGGTTCCTGGCGGCGGAGGGGATCGAGATTTTCGCCTCGATGAAAACGATCGTGACGTTGTCGGCGCCGGTGATGGCGTTTGGGATCTCGGCGGGCGTGGGTGTTTTGTTTGGGGTGTATCCGGCTTGGAGGGCGGCGGATATGGATCCGGTGGAGGCGTTGAGGCATGAGTAGGGAGTAGGGAGTAGGGGACCCCTGAACAACCGGATCCTTTCACACCCGGAGGGCACTCTCTCCCGAGCACGATCACCAATCACGATCACCCATAAAGAGGCGCCCGCAATGCCAAAGCCTCGGCCAAGTGCTCGTGATTCACCCTCACCTGCCCGCGAAGGTCCGCCAGTGTGCGGGCCACGCGTCGTAGGCTTTGAATGGCACGGGCCGATAGTTCACGGGTTTCGCAGATGCGTGTCAGGAGTTCCTGGGTGGCTTGGTTCAGGGGTACATGTTGGTCGAGGCCTTCGGTGTTGAGCCGGGCATTGTGCACGTTCCCCTGTCGTGTCCTCATGCGCGCTCGAGCCCTCTCGACGCGGGATTCGATCGTCGTTCCATTGCGGCCATGTCGATTGAGGGAGGGACTGGCGAGTTCTTCGAGGGTGGGAGGTGTCAGCTCGACGCGTAGATCAATGCGATCCAGGAGAGGTCCGGAGATGCGACGGCGATAGCGAGAGACCTCTGCTTGGGAGCACTTGCAGGTGAGCCTGGGGTGGCCACGGTATCCGCACGGACATGGGTTGGCCGCGCAGACGAGATGGACGTTGGATGGGAATTCGATCGCACGGGATGCGCGGGCGATCAGGACGGATCCGGATTCCAGGGGTTGGCGTAGGGCTTCGAGGGCTTCGCGGCGGAACTCGGGGAGTTCGTCGAGGAAGAGCACGCCGCGGTGGGCGAGGGTGATTTCGCCCGCATGGGGTGGTGAGCCACCTCCGATCAATCCGGCGAAGCTCGTCGTGTGGTGGGGGGCTCGGAACGGGCGTTCGCGTGCGAGCCCGCCGGGCCACTGACCCATGGCGGAAAGGACGCGCGTGATCTCCAGGCGTTCGCTGAGCTCGGGTGGGGGCAGGAGTTCGATCAAGGAGCGCGCCAGGAGCGACTTGCCTATCCCCGGTGTTCCGATCAGAAAGAGAGCATGGCCTCCCGCTGCGGCGACACTCAAGGCATGTTTGCCCGTCGCCTGACCACGAATCTGGGCGAGCCCCGTGGCGACGCGGGGGCCTGGCTCTTGTTCGAGCGGCTCGGGTGGTCGGGCCCGTGCGAGGCCTTCCTTGGTCACGGCCCAGCCCACGATGGCCCGCAGGCTGGAACCTGCGAGGACTTCCATGCCGGGGAGACACGCGGCTTCGCTGGCGGTCCGGGGTGCGCAGACGACGCGTTTGATCCCCGCTCTTTGCGCGGCTTCGGCCGCGGCGAAACCCCCGGGAACAGCGTGAATCGTGCCGTCGATCCCGAGTTCTCCGAGGAACAAGGTGCCGCGCAGCATCGAAGGATTGAGATGTCCACAGGCAGCGGCTGCACCCAGGGCCAGGGGCAGATCGAGGCCCTCGCCTCCCTTGCGGAGACCCGCCGGTGCGAGATTCAGAAACAGCCGTCCATTGGGAATATGCAGTCGGTTCTCGGTGAGGGCGGCCAGGAGCCGTCCCCGACTCTCACGGATGACCGCGTCCGGCAATCCCGAGAGCGAGAGCTGCGTGCGCATTTTTTCCTCGGCTTCGAAGCGGGCCTCGACCGCGACGAGGTCGGCTTCGGTCCCGACCAAGGAGACGCCATAGACTCGAACGCTGCGCACGCCAAAGAGACCCCGCGTATCCCTCGCAGGTTGCACCCCAGAGGGGATATTCTCTGGCCATCATGGACACTTATTACGACCCGAAGGACCTCGACAAGTTCCCCCAGATCGCCGAGCACGCACCCGAGCTAGGCCAGAAGTTCTTCGACTGGTACGGCAGCATCTTTCAGGACGGCGCCTTGACCGCGCGCGAGAAGTCATTGATCGCCCTCGGTGTCGCCCACGCCGTGCAGTGCCCCTATTGCATCGACGCCTACACGCGCGACGGTTTGGCCAAGGGCTGCGACCCTGAGCAATTGACCGAAGTGGTCCACGTCGCCGCTGCTATCAAGGGCGGAAGCGCGCTCGTGCACGGTGTGCAGATGAAGAACGTGATCGCAGAGCGCGGAATGTAGCGCGCTACTTCAACTCGGCCGCGCGCTTCTTCAGCTCTTCCAGCGAGACATCCTCGACGTGCGTGGCCATCCACCACTCGTTACCCAGCGGGTCGCGTACACCGCCCGAGCGATCGCCGTAGAACTGGTCCTCCGGTTCGCGCACGCTAGACGCACCTGCCTCGAGCGCCTTCTTGTAGACGGCGTCGACATCCGGGACGTAGAGGTACAGCTTGGCGTCGTAGGGCACTTCCTGTCCGGGATTGGCCTGGCCCATCATCACGATGGAGTCACCGATCATCACCTCGGCGTGCACGATCTTGCCGTCGCCGCCGCGCAGGCATTCCGCGGAAGGCTTGCTCGCAAAAGGACATGAGGCTTTCGACGTCAGAGCTGACGAGGTAGGGCGTGACCGTGTGATAACCGGGCGGAATCGGGTTGACCATTCGTTGACCCTCGTGGAATTCGTTGAGGCGAAAGTGAAGCCTTTCGGCCCTGTTTCAAGGTAGCGACGAGAGTACGCCCCCGAGCGCTCATTTGCGACCGTCACCGGGTCGCAAAAAGGCCCACGACGCCGTACGGTTGACATCATGACGGAACGCCTCCAGGAGAGCTCCAAGGCTCTCAAGATCGTACCCACCCTCAATCGGCGCGGAGCGGATCTGGCCTCCTCCGGGGCCCAGCTCGCGCGCCTCGACGGGCTCGCCGTAGAGGATCCGCTCGAGGGTGACTTCGACCGCCACCTCGACGGCGCTGGACTCTTTCCTCTGCACGCCACGGGCATCGAGATCTTCCAGGTGAACCTGGGCCGCGTATGCAACCAGACCTGTGCCCATTGCCACGTCGACGCCGGGCCCGATCGCACCGAGGACATGACGCTCGAAACGGCCCAGCAATGCATGCGAGTCCTGGCAAGCACCGACATTCCAACGGTCGACATCACCGGTGGCGCGCCGGAGATGTCCGTGTCGTTCCGGTACCTGGTCGAGGAATCCCGCCGCCTCGGACGCCACGTGATGGATCGTTGCAATCTGACGATCCTCCTGGCCAAGCGCTACGAGGACCTACCGGACTTTCTGGCACGAAACCAGGTCGAGGTCGTCGCCTCCTTGCCACATTACCGTCAGTTCAACACCGACCGCCAACGAGGCGCTGGTGTCTTCGAACGTTCGATCGAGGGCTTGCGGCGCCTCAACGAAAAGGGCTATGGACGTGATCCGAAGTTGCGCCTCGTGCTGGTGACGAATCCCGTCGGAGCGTACTTGCCCACGGGGCAGGCTTCGCTGGAGGAAGAGTGGAAGCGAGAGATGAAGCGACTCCACGACATCGACTTCGATGCGCTCTTCACGATCACGAACATGCCCATTAGCCGCTACCTGGATTGGTTAACGGATTCGGGTAACCTCGAGCGCTACATGCAAGAGCTCGTCAGTGCTTTCAATCCGCAGGCGGCCGCAGGGGTGATGTGTCGCAACACGCTTTCGATTTCCTGGCAGGGCGATCTGTACGACTGCGATTTCAATCAGATGCTCGAACTCAAACTGGGCTTCGAGGCTCCGCGGCATGTCTCGGACTTCGACTTCGACAAACTTGCGACGCGCCGCATCGTGACCGGGCGGCATTGTTTCGGCTGCACCGCCGGTTCGGGCTCGTCGTGCGGCGGGAGCCTCGAGGGAGCGTGAGCATGCTGCGTTCGATTCTTCTCGGATGGCTACTGGCCGCCTGTCATACACCCCCAGCCGCTCCGAACCCCATCGAAGCCGGCGCCCTGCGAGCATCCGTTGCGCGGGCCCGGGAGGACGCCATCGTCGTGTGCGGGCGGCGCTATGCCGTCGACGCTCCGGTGCGACTGTGGACCGAGGATCCGTTCTACGACGCGTACTCCACGGTCCCGCGCTTCTCCAGCGAAGGGCCGGATGGGTTGCGCTATCACCCCGGCCGCAAAGCGCGCTCGCCCGAATTGGCCGGGCGTGTGGCCCGTGAGGGCTGGACGCTGCGCAACCTGCGTGAGCAAGTCGATCTCTTCGTCCTGCACTACGACGTGGCCGGCACATCCGAGAGTTGCTTCAAGATCCTCCAGGACCGCCGCGAACTCTCGGTGCATTTCCTCCTGGACGTCGATGGGACGATCTATCAGACCCTCGATCTGCGCGAGCAAGCCTGGCATGCGCGACAGGCCAATCCGCGGTCGGTCGGAATCGAGATCGCGAACATCGGGGCGTACGAACCTGGGAAGAAGAGTGCCCTCGATAAGTGGTACGTACGCGACCGGGGCGGCGTTTCGTTGCGTTTGCCGGAGACACTGGGCGATGGGGGCGTGCGCTCGAAGGGTTTCATCGCGCGGCCGGCCCGGCATCGACGCGTGCGCGGAACGGTCCACGGCGTCACCTACGAGCAATACGACTTCACGCCACAGCAGTATCGGTCCCTGGTCGCCTTGACCGCGGCCCTGAACGAGGCCTTCCCGAACATCGAACTGCAGATCCCGCGCGACGGGCGTGGTGCGATTCGCAGCGATGCGCTCAGCGCATCCGAGTTCGAGCGCTATCGCGGCATCATCGGTCATCAACACCTGACGGAGGCAAAGCGCGACCCCGGACCGGCATTCGACTGGGAGCGCTTTCTGAGCGATGCCCAGCGCGCTTCTGCACGCTACTGAGCGGCATGCGGCTCCGGCGTAAGACCCTGCTGGCTCTCGTTGGAGTGACTCTCGTCGGCTGGCTGGTCGCGGGAGTCGTGGCTTCCTACTTCCTCGTCTCACGACGCGGCTCGGACGACACGGAGACCCTACCCGTCTGGGCGCAGGGCAAGGACTGGTTCGAGGACGTCCGCTTGCACACTGCGGATGGCGAAGAGCTGGGCGCATGGTTCGTGCCGGCGCGAGGGGAGCAGGCCACACCCGGAAAGGCGATACGCGCTGTCGCGCTCTTTCTCCACGGTTATTCCGCCCGACGCACCTCGATGAACGCTCACGCGGCGAAGGCGTCACAAGAGGGCTTTCACGGGATGAACCTCTCGTTTCGAGCCCACGGAGATTCGACGGGTGACTGGAACGATCTCGGGTGGAGTGCCAAACAGGATGTACTGGCGGCGGTCGAGTTCATCGAGCAGCGCGCGCCGGGGTTGCCGATCGTCATCGTGGCCACCTCGATGGGGGCCGCGGCAGCGATCTTCGCGGCCCCGGAGCTCGGAGACAGGGTCCGCGCGTACTGGCTGAACGCCCCCTATCACGATCTGAAGAGTGCTGCCTGGGATCGCTGCGTGCGGTCGTTCCCACCGCTTCTCGATTCCCTGGCATACGCGGGGTTGCGGCTGTGGACGCCTCTATGGCTGGGCACCGACATCGGGGGGATCCGACCGATCGATCATGTCGGGCGGATGTCGAGCAAGGCCACCGTGGTCTTCACGGTGGGGGAGTTCGACGAAGAGTCCCCGCCGGAGGACGTCCGCGCGCTGGCGACGGGGTGTGCGGGCGAGAGTCGCCTGATCGTCTACCCTGGCGTGGGCCACGAGGGGCGCGAAGCGCGGGACTTCGAGGGCTACCTGGAGGAGGTACTGGAGTTCCTCGACAGCGTGGTGGAGTAGGGGCCCCGCGGGCGCTACGGTCGGGCCCTCGACCATGACCCAGTTTCTCGCTATCGGCCTCGGCGGCTTCATCGGTGCCATCGCTCGCTACTCCCTGCACACCTGGGCCCAGCGCTTCGGCGCGTTTCCCTACGGCACATTGCTGGTCAACGTGCTGGGTTGCTTTTGCCTCGGCGCTCTGTGGAGCGTTTCCCGAGAGCGCGATTGGCTGTCGACGAACGCGCAGTCGTTTCTCACGTTCGGGTTTCTCGGTTCGCTGACCACGTTCTCGACCTTCGGTGGCGAGACCGTCGAGCTCTTGCGGGGCGACCACTTCTTCCAGGCGCTCTTGAATATAGGGCTCAACCTCGCGTTGGGGCTCTGTGCGGTCGCGATCGGTCGTGCTCTGGTACTGCGGCTGCTATAGCACAGTAGTGCAGCCCGATTCAGGGAGCGAGTAGCGACTCGATCAAGCGCTCCAGGAAAGGAACCTGGGCCGGGTTGATCTTGGTTGAGGCCTGGGGCGGATCGAACCATGCTCCGCGGTCCACCTCCGGGAAGCGTTGCTTGCGACCCGAGCGCGGAGGCCAGTCCATCTCGAATTCGTTCGAGACCAGCTGCGCGGGATCGCAGTCACCCTCGAAGGCCCAAGCGTGAACGAGTTTGCCGCCTTTCTGGGTGATGTTGCCGAGGGCGATGTAGGCACTGTCCAGAGCGCCTGCTGTAGCCGGAGTGGGGAAGGACGTTTCCTCGGTGAACTCGCGGCGTGCAGCCGTCAGCGCATTTTCGTTCGCCTCGAGGAGCCCTTTCGGGAGCGTCCAGATGCCCGCGTCCTTCCTGGCGAAGAACGGTCCCCCGGGGTGAACCAAGAGCACCTCGAGCTCGGCTCCACGCCCACGGAACATCAACAACCCAGCACTTGCAGCCTTTTTGGTAGACCCGCCTTCGTTCATACGTACCCCTTTTGGGATTCTACTCCGGAAGGCCCGTGAGGAGAGGCTCGGCGGGATGATGGAAAAAACAACACCTCGTGACGGGAGTCAGCGCAACGTCGCGATCGATCTTCTGCGCGGGCTCGTGATGGTCCTGATGGCCCTGGACCACGTGCGCGACTACTACGGGGACATGCGCCAGTCACCTCAGAACATGGCGACGACCACGCCGATCTTCTTCGCCACGCGTTGGGTCACGCACTTCTGTGCTCCTGTGTTTGTTTTTCTCGCCGGGGTCTCCGCGGCGATCTATGGATCCCGTCGCGAGAAGGGCGAGCTGTCGCGCTTTCTTCTCAGCCGCGGAGTGTGGTTGATCCTGCTCGAGTTCACGCTGATCTACTTTGCCTGGATGCTGACCTTCCGCTATGGATGGGTCTTCGTACAGGTCATCGCTGCCATCGGCTTTGGGATGGTGTGTCTGGCGGGGCTGATCCATTTGCCACGCTGGGCACAGCTCGCCATCGGACTGGGCATTCTCCTCGGGCACAACCTCGTCGAGGGAGCCCAGGTGACGGAAAGCGGTCTGGTGGGCGCCTTTGCCTATGGTGGACCCTTCACCTTCGCGAACATCGGCGGCGTGCCGCGCTTCATCGTGATCTATGCACTCGTTCCCTGGGCGGCGGTCATGTTGATCGGCTATTGTGCCGGCGGGATCTTCGCGAAGCCGAAGCAGGATCAGCGCCGTATCCTGCTACGCCTGGGCTGCGCGGCGACGATCGGATTTCTGCTTCTGCGCTGGAGCGATGTGTACGGTGACCCGATCAGTTTCGCCAGCCACCTGGCCGGGTTGGAGGAGGCAGGAGCGAGCTCGTTCGCGATGTCGGTCGTGGCGTTTCTGAACACGACGAAGTATCCACCCTCTCTGCTCTATCTGTTGATGACCCTGGGGCCGGCGCTGATCTTCCTTGGGTTGTGCACGGAGAGCCCCGGACGCCTTGGCCGGGCGTGTGTGAACTTTGGGCGCGTGCCCTTGTTCTACTACGTGGCCCACCTGTTCCTGATCCACCTGGGATCCACGGCGTACTACCTCGTGCTGCACGGCGAGGCCATTTCACCCATGCAGGGAATCTTCGACACCTTCATGCTCCAACCTCCAAAGCCCCTTCCCGAGTGGTACGGCAACGGTCTAGAGGTCGTGTATGTGGCCTGGATCGCGACCGTGTTGGCTCTCTATCCACTGTGCGCCTGGTACGGGCGTCTGAAACGACGCGGGCGCTCCAGGCTCTGGAGTTATCTGTAGAGCGCCCTATCCCCCCGAGCCTGCCTTGGCGGCGGCGCGTAGGGCCTCTGCACGGACCTTGGCCGGGAGCTTCGGAGCGAAGGTGGCGGCCTGGTCGTAGTGTTCGATCGCGCGTGCGGTCAAGCCGAGCCGCTCGAGGGCCATTCCCAGGTTGTAGTGCGTGCCACCGTTCTCGGGTTCGACCGCGATCACGCGCTCGAAGTAAATGACGGCTTCCGCGGTGCGGTCGAGGCGGTCGAGGGCGGCCCCCAGGTTGTGGTTCAGGCCGGGTTCGTCCTGGCCGAGCTCGGCGGCGCGCAGCATGGACTCGACCGCGTGTTCGAGGTCGTTCTTCGCCAGGTACAGGTAGCCGATGCGTTGCTGCAAGCCGGCGTTCGTGGGGTCTTCCTGGCCGACGTGCTCGTAGTGTTCGAGGGCCTTGTCGAAGTCCTTTTTCTCGTCGTACACCGCGCCCAGGTGCAAGCGCGCTTCGTGGCGGTGTTCGTCGAGGGCAATGGCTCGTTCCAGGGTCTTCGCGGCAGCTTCCTTGCGGCCGGCCTTGAAGCGCCGCACGCCGATCTTCTCGAGGACCTGGGCGTCGTCGGAGAAGCTCTCCTCGAGCAGGTCCATGGCTTCCATGGCTCCATCGACGTCGCCATTGGCGAGGGTTTGATCGATGCGATCCTCCAGGGAGAGCGGATCGACGGCGCGTTCCTCGACCCCGAAGCGAATCGGATCCGGAACGCCGAAGACCGGCTGCAACGTGTTCGAACGCGTCAGGGCTTCCTGGGCTTGCGACTCCTGGCCCTTCTGTCGATAGGCCCGGGCCAAGGAGGTGTAGACGACCGAGTCACTCGCGTCGTATCGAGCGGCGGCCTCCAGGTGGGTGATGGCGGACGCGATCTCACCTTCGGCCAGGAGAACCTGCCCGAGGTTTCGATGGGCCATGGCGAAGTCCTCGTCGAGCCCAATCGCGCGCTCGAAAGCGGCCTGCGCCGGTGCGTTTCGACCCATGCGCACGAGCGCGTCCCCGTGGCGCACGTGGCCCGGCGGGTAGTCGGGCTCGACCGCCATGGCCCGGGCGAAAGCCTCGAGAATCTCCTCGTCTGCACCGCCGGCGGAGTTCAGCACCGTGGCCAGGAGGTAGTTCCAGCGAAACTGATCCGGACGCGAGTCGACCGAGATCGCGACCGCATATCGGTAACAGGTGGCCGCGTCCTCGAAGAGGTGGTGTGCATCGAGGACCTCCCCCAGCTCGCCCCATGTGCGCGCCGCAGAGGGCTCGCGCCCCACGTCGGCACGGGCTTCCTCGATCATGCGCCTGACCGGGAGCGTCATGTCCGCGGTGGGGGGATCGGGGATCGCAGGGGCGTCCATGCTGGAAACTGCGCGCGCAGCGTCGCCCGAGTCCTGCGATGCGTTGGGAAAGAACATCCAGGCACCGATGGCCAATGCGCCGGCGAGCACGAAGAGGAAGCCGAACCTGGACGGTTTCGTTTCGCTCATTGCTTCCGGCTGGGCCGAGCTCGGTCGCGACTTGCCCTTGGCCTCGGCCTTTCTGAGCTTGCGCCGCTGCTTGCGTTCCTGGTGTCGGGCTTCCTTGCGTGAGCTCGCCATCGACTAGCGTCCCTTTCCTTTCACGAGCTCCAGTGTGCGGTTGGCTTCCACGCCCTCGAAGTGCTCCTGCGTACCGTCGGGCCAATGGACCCGTATCTCATCCACGCGTTGCGTATCGCCGAGTCCGAAGTGGGCGACGCTCGGTTGGTACGACAGAAAGCTGGATCCTCCCCCGATTGTGCGCACTGCGCTCGTCTCTCCCGTCCGGATGACGACGCGCGCACCGATGGCATCGCGCTTCCACTCCGGATGCAAGCAGCGCACCATCAGCCAGTTGCCCGTGGCACCGATCTTCTCGAACAGGCGCGCGGGACCTTCGATGTTGCCCAGCAAGAGGTCCAGATCCCCATCACCGTCGAGATCTCCGGCCGCGAGCCCACGGGAGATCTCGAGTGCTCCTGAGAACTCGGGCGCGCGCTGGCTGGCATCGCGCAGCTGGCCACCGCCTTCGTTGACGAAGATCAAGTTCGGTTCCGCATAGAGCGCCCAGGGGTCGGGAAGTTCGACCCCTGCGCGACGCTTGCCGCGCAACACCGAGCCGTTGGCGATCACCAGGTCGAGATCGCGGTCGTGATCGATGTCGAAGGCCGCGGTACCGAAGCCCGTGTACGGAATGGAAGGCCCACCGACCCCCAAACGGCCCGTGGCATCGACGAAGCCGGCTCCACCACCTTGGTTGAGGTACAAGGTGTTCGTCTCCTCGCGCAGGTGGGTCACGAACAGATCCAGGTGCAGGTCGCCGTCGAAGTCCGCGGCAACGACCCCCATCCCGGCCTCGGGTTGGCCGTTCATGTTCAGCGCGACGCCCTGGAAGATGGCCTCGTCGATGAAGGTCCCATCGCGGCGATTCTTCCAGAGCTGGTTGGCGTCGCCGTCGTTGGCGACGTACACGTCCTGCCAACCGTCCTCGTCGAAGTCGGCGCAGACGACGCCCAGGGCGGCTCCTTTCGCCGCCTTGATTCCCGCTCGCTCGCTCACATCTTCGAAGGTAACACTCTTGCCCGGAGGCTTGGGGTTCCCCCCGCGGTTATGAAAGAGAGCGTCTGAAAGCGCTGGAAAACCGCTCGGCCCGCAGTACTCGGAGTTCCCGGCGGAGTCGAAACAGGGCTTCGTCGGATCGAAATCCACGTACACGCCAACGTAGAGATCGAGGTAACCGTCGCGGTCGTAGTCGAAGAACGCGGCCGAGCTGGAGAAGCCCGTGGTCGATAGACCCGCCGATAGCCTGGAAAAGACCCCGGCGCCATCGTTCACGTACAACCGATCGGGGCCGTAGTTCGTCACGAGGAGATCCCGATCACCGTCGTTGTCGATGTCGCCGACCGTGGCCCCCATGCCATAGCCCCGATCTCCGAGGCCCGAGGCGGCGGTGTGATCCTCGAAGCGCAATGGACCGACCTGTCGGTAGAAGCCGTTCTGGCGGCTCTCGTGCTCGACGGGGTCCGGCGCCAGCTCACAGCCGTTCAGGAGATACAGATCCAGATCACCGTCGTTTTCCGCATCGAACAGACACACCCCGGCGGCGCTCATCTCGGGCAGATACTTCTTTCCCGTCGAACCAGCGAACTGCACGAAATCGAGTCCGGCGGGGCCGGTGATTTCGCGAAACCACTCCACGCCGGGATCGGCCTCTGGCTCGGCCGGGCCACAGGCCCCTGCCCACACGGCTCCCGTGACGAGGAGACCAGAAACGAGGAGAAACGAAGCGCGCGGTTGGCGAAGAGGCATGGTTCGGGGAGACCCCCGCGGAGAAACCGGGGCAGGGGAATCCTGATTCTACGACGCCAGGGCCGCGCACAGAAAACCACTCTGGGTCTCGAGCCGTCGTTCGAACTCCTCGGCGTCCATCCCGGGGGCCCCGGCTATCCTGCCCCGACCGTGCGCGGCTCAGAATCCGAAGGACTGCAGCTCGTAGCGATCCGGGCGTCCCGGTGAAAAGAGCAGTTCGGGTTCGCCTTCGTTCAACAGAAAGAGCGTGCAGCCGTAGGTCCAGTCGCCGCAGATCGGCCCGGACGCGTGGTCCTGCGAGGCAAGCGCGTCGCGGATCGCCCCAACGGTGATCGGCATGCCGTGCTCGAATCGCTTCTCGAGGGCCTGGAAGCGCCAGCACTTGCGCAGACCCGTTTTCGGTGCGACGCCGCGTTGCTCGCAACGTGCGAGATAGTCGGGATGCCAATCCTCGTTCACCAGCGGGTGGTTCGTATGGTATGTGAAGTCCGCCTCGGGGCCGGGACGGAAGCGCACCTTTTCCCCGGCCGAACATTCGAAGGCGCGTGCGCCCGTCGGATCGCCGAGCGTGTAGTTCTGTCCCACCGCGTGGGGGATCTGTTTCAGCCATGCTTCGGCGTCTCTCAGATTGGCTCGTTCGAGAACGCCACGCACGACGAACAGGCACGGAACTCCGCTGCGCGATGGTCGCAGTTGCAACAATGTGTTGCAAGCGACGGCTACCGAGGCCGAGTTCATACCGTTCACTCCGATCAGACCGGGGCAGGTGAGGACGAGCGTGTCCGGCTTCGCTTCATTCTTGATTCGTAACAGCGTCGGGTACTTCTGATAGAAGCCCGGGATGTCCATGTTCTGGGCCACGATCGTGGGCTGTTCACCGCGCCGGTCGACGGCGATGGCCGTGCATTTCTCGTGCATGGCCCAGCGTCCCATGGACCAAATTTCATCGGCGAGTTGCCAGAGGTAGACTTCCTCGAAGGGAAGCTCCGCCCCCTCGGCGATACCGCGCACTTCATCGAGCAGGGCGGGCGTCCACTCCTCGATGGCGGGCATGAAGTTCGTCTCGGCGAGAAAGCGCTCGACGAAGGTCGCTCGGTCGACCCGGTAGGTCCGTTCGATATCGAGCAGGAAGTCACTGACCAGCTCGCGGATCTCCTTCTTCAGTGTCCGGCCATGGGCGAGTCCGCGTTCGTGGGGGGGGCCCGAGAGGTCCAGCACGCGGACTTCCCGGTGCCCGAGCGCCTCTTGGGTCCAGCGGGGAGCCGGAGTCGTGAGGAGTGCGACGAGGAGCAGGACTAGCGGTTTCTGCATGGTTATCAGATTCTCCGAGGAGTCTCCGAGCCGGGTGGATTGGACTGGGAGAAGGAGCGAATTCAGCTCGAGTGAATGATTCGGAAAGCACTCCGAGGCATTTCCACGAGTCGAAAGAACCATGAAAACAATGAGAACCATGGAGAATCAAACACTCCCCTGGGCTCGGTCCATGCGGCGAGTCCTGCTGGCAACTGCAAAGACCTCGACGGGTCAGCCTCATCGACGACGACCGGCTTCTACGGTGCCAGTGCCGCGCGCAGAAAACCGCCATGGGTCTCGAGCCGTCGTTCGGCTTCCTCGGCGCCCACACCGAAGCGCTGCATGACACAGGCCACCTTCACGCGTCCGCCCGCGTGTGCGAGGGCCAGGCCGGCGGCTTCCTCGTCCACCTTGGAGATGCGCGACACCAGACGCCGACCGCGGTCCTCGAGCTTCTTGTTGCCCTCGGTGGCCACATCGACCATCAGGTTGTCATAGACCTTTCCAAGCCTCGCAAAGGCGATGGTCGTCACTCGGTTGAGGACCAGCTTGGTCGCGGTCGCGGCCTTCAGGCGCGTGCTGCCGGCGAGAACCTCGGGCCCGGTATCCAGTCGAATCGAGCAGTCGGCCTCGTCCCCCGCGAGTGTGCGGGGCACGCAGGCGAGAAAGCAGGTCGAGGCCCCGCGAGCCTTCGCCGCGCGCAGGGCGCCATGCACGAAGGGCGTCGTTCCTCCGGCGGCGATGCCGAAAACCACATCCTTCTCGTCGACATCGAGCACCGCGGCCGCCCCCGCTTCCGCATTGTCCTCCGCCCCCTCGACGGCGCGTAGGAGCGCATCGTGGCCTCCCGCGATCCGTCCTTGTACCTGGCGCGGGTGGCTGCGAAACGTGGGGGGGCATTCGACGGCGTCGAGGACCCCGAGTCGACCGCTGGTTCCCGCTCCGATGTAGATCAATCGCCCGCCATTGGAGAGTGCGTGCACGACCAGCTCGATGGCGTCTACGATTTCGTCCTTGGCCTTTGCGATGACCTCGCACAGCCGGCGATCTTCACGATCGAAGACATCGAAGGCAGCACCGGCGTCCATACGATCGAGCCCCTCGGCTTCGGTCAGTGAGGCTTCGGTGGGGAAGTGGGATCTGCAGACTTTTTCTTGGGTGGGGATCACAGTTGTGTGTCTCGTGTCGGGCCTTGCTTCTGTTCCGGCTCTACTTGCGTTCTGGCTTGTGCTTGAGTCGCGTGCCGGGTTCCCACATCGGTTGTTGCAACGATGAGCCTCCATCGACCGTCGTGCAGGCGCCGGTCATCCAGCTGTTCAACGGAGACAAAAGGTAGAGGCAATGGGCCGCCATCTCCAGGGACGTGCCGAAACGCTTCAGTGGCACCATGCGCTCCATATTGCGTTGTTGGTCGTCGTCCGGCCAGAGGTTGGCTCCGGCTCCATCGCTTTCGAAGGGGCCGGGTGCGATGGCGTTGACGCGGATGCCGTGACGCGCCCACTCCGACGCCAGGGTCTTCGTCATGGTCAGGACGCCGGCCTTGGCCGAGGCCGAATGCACGACACCGGGCATGCCGCTCCAGGCGTAGGTCGCGACGATGTTGAGGATCTGGCCCCCGCCGTTCTTGATCATCGTGCGCCCGAACGAGCGGCTGCAGTAGAACGTGCCGTCGAGGACGATGCCGAGCACGGAACGCCAGGCGTTGGCCGACATGCGCTCGGCGGGGCAGACGAAGTTCCCGGCGGCGTTGTTGACCAGAATGTCGACCTTGCCATGGGTCTTCACGATCTCCATGGCCGTCTCGTGGACAATGTCCGACTCGCGCACGTCCATGGCCCGGGCCGTGATGTCCCAGCCCTTCTCCCGGGCCTCCTCCAGGAGCGGCGTGTGGTGCTCGGGGTTGCGCGAGAGCACGCAGACCCGGGCTCCGCGCTCCGCGAGGCCTCGGCTCAGCTCGAGCCCGAGGCCCGTTCCTCCGCCCGTGATCACCGCTACCTGGTCGGCGAAGGTGTCGCCGGGCAAAAACCGTTCGATTCGCTCACGAGAAGGGGGACTCAGGGGGGCGCTCATGTAGTAAAGACTGGCAGAATGTCGCCCCGAAACAAAGGTCCCGAACCTATCCAGAAGCGATGATCACGCTCGAGAGCTACACGCAAGGCAAGTGGCAGGCCGGATCCGGCAAGGCCGCAACGCTGTTCAACCCGACCACCGAAGAGGCCCTGGCCGAGGCGAGCTCGGGCGGCGTCGATTTGAAGGCGGCCCTCGCCTGGGGGCGCGACGTTGGCGGACCCGCCCTCCGCGAGCTCGGTTTTCCGAAGCGCGGTGAGATGCTGAAGGCCCTCTCGGGGGCCATCCACGAGCATCGCGACGAGCTTCTCGACCTCTCGATCCAGAGCGCCGGGACGACGCGCTCCGACGCCAAGTTCGACATCGACGGCGCCACCGGGACGCTGGCGGCCTACGCGTACTTCGCCAAGGAGATCGAACACACGGAGCACCTACCCGACGGGGAAGGCGGTCAACTCGGACGAACGCGACGTTTCTGGGGCCAACACATCCTCGTTCCCAAACACGGTATCGCCGTCCACATCAACGCCTTCAATTTCCCGGCTTGGAACATGGCCGAGAAGATGGCGTGCTCGCTTCTGGCTGGCATGCCCGTCATCGAGAAGCCCGGCACTCCGACCGCCATGCTCGCCTGGCGTTTGGCACGGATCATCATCGATTCGGGCGTACTCCCGCCCGGTGCGTTCCAGTTCGTCTGCGGCAGTGCCCGCGAGCTCCTGGACCACACCGGGCCGCAGGACTGCGTGGCCTTCACGGGCTCTTCCCAAACGGGGGCACTGCTGCGCGGCAACCCGAACGCCGTGAAGCACAACGTCCACGTCAACATCGAGGCTGACTCGCTGAACGCTGCCGTTCTCGGGCCTGACATCGATACCGACGCCGAGGCCTACGGACTCTTTCTGTCGAACGTCCAGGTGGACATGACTCAGAAGACCGGACAGAAGTGCACCGCCGTGCGCCGCATCCTCGTCCCCACGGAGCGGGTCGACGCCGTCTGCGAGGATCTCTGTGCGAGCCTCGCCCGTATCAAGGTCGGCGACCCTGCCGAGCGCGAAACCCGCATGGGCCCCTTGGCCTCGGCGGCTCAGCTCACCGACGTCACCAACGGAATGGGCCAGCTCGCGGCCCACGCGGACGTGCTCACCGGTGGAGCGGAACGAACAACGGACAAGGGCTACTTCGTCGCGCCCACCTTGTTGAAGGCCAAGGACGCGGCGACTGGCATCTTCCACGAGCTCGAGGTCTTTGGCCCCTGCGCTACGGTGCTGCCCTACTCAGGCAGCGCCGAGGATGCTATCGCTTTGACGAACCAGGGTGGCGGCGGATTGGTCGCCAGCCTGTACTCGAACGATCGCACCTTTGGCGAGGCCGTTTGTCGAGGCATCTCGCCCTGGCACGGTCGGGTTTGGATCGGCTCCGACAAGCTCGCGGATCAGGCGACGCCGCCCGGAATGGTTCTACCCGCGTGCAATCACGGTGGCCCGGGGCGGGCTGGAGGGGGCAGCGAGCTCGGTGGATTGCGCGGATTGGACCCGTACCTGCAGCGCGTATCGGTGCAGGGCTTCCAGGGCTTGGTGGAGAAGGCCTTCGGGTAGACGACCGAGGCGAGAAAGGACGGAGGGGTTAAAAGGACGGAGGCGAGCCCCCATCACCCCTGTGTTGGCTCGCCCCCTAGACCGGGTTGGGAGAGGTCCTGCCTCAATTCCCCCGGCCTACCGGAGTCGAAGGGGGTCCTGGCGGTGATAAAACCGCCTTCCATTCGTCTCCGTGTTCTTTCCACCACCGCTCCCAAGAAGCGGTCGTATTTCCCGGTTCGGCACCGGTGAGCCCTGCCAGTGATCGACGGACCGCGGAGCGTTCCGTGGCGATCGATGTTTCGTGAATACCGATGGCGGCTGCCTCGAGGACGATGCCTTCGGTAAGGACATTGATGACCGGATCCGCGATGGCGGAACTCTGAGCTACCTCGACGTCGAAGTCTTGAACGTAGGCGAACTGTCGCCCGATGTAGATGTGCGAGCGAGGGGCGCCGTTATTCGTAGCGCTTTGTTTCTTGAGTGAGGTGAGGTGGCTCATCAGCGGTGCGACGGCCGCCTTGTAGTTCATGGTGCCGAGGGCAACTGCTGCATTCTTGCGAACCGTTCCTTGTTTCGAGCCGAGAGCGCGAATTGCGGGAACGGCAACCGCCGGATCACCGACTTCGCGCAGGGCGAGAGCCGCGCCGGTGCGCACATCGCCGGAGACGTCGAGCACGGCGCGCGAGAGCAACGGACGCACGTGGCGACCGGGGAAGACGCGTCGCAGCCCAAGGGTCGCGAAGGTACGGCGGTTGGTCGTCTTGGAGTGAAGTTCGGCGAGCAGGCGTTTCTCGAGTCCGTCGATCTCGTCGGCCATCTTCAAGCGCTGCGCCGCGATTTCCTGAATCGCGGGACTGCCCTGCGCACACACCGACAGCAACGCGTCGAGGTGCGAAGCGTCGAGTTGTTCGGAACGAGGAAGTCCGACCGGCGGGTCGCGCCGTTCGAGAACGGCGCACGCTTGTTCGTGGTCGGGCTCTTTCCTCAGGATGGCGTCGATGGCCTGGAGACCCTCGACATACAGGCCCTCTTGGAGGAGCCAGTCCCCGTAGGCGGCTCGGCGTAGATGATCTTTGCGCGACTGTCGCTCGAGCTTGCGCGATTGTGCGAGCACGTCCTTTTCCAGTTTCGCCCGGATCACCATCGCGCCCGGGATCGAAACCCAATCGCCGCGTTGCTGGATTTCCCAGGACCCCCCGGTTTTCTCGCGAGCCTTCCCGCGATAGACGAGTCCCGAATTGAGATGCAGGAGCATCTTCCTGGTCTTGGAAACCGCCTCTGTCACTTCCGCCTTGGCCTGCTCCGGGGCTTCTTGACGCGCGCCGGCCGGTCCGGCGGCGAAGGCGAGGAGCAACGCAGGCAACAATGCGGGGAGCACGGAGCCTGGGCTGGCAAAGTAGGGAGGAGTGAGGGTTCTATCTCGCATCGGGTGGCCTCTGCGTACTTTCCAATACGCCTGCTGGGACGGGCGGTTGCCGGAAAAGACTGATCTTCCGGTTCAACTCAGGTGAGATTGCTCAGTTGCTGCGTCCGTAGGTGTTGAGAGAGGAGTCAGGGGCCGAGATTTGGCGGTCTGCGTCGCCTGCGGCCCGTGTCCTGGCATGCAATCGCAGTGCCAGGGGGCCGTTCCCGGTCCAGCCCCAGTGTTCTCGTCGTCGTTGCAGCTCGCCAGCCACCGAAGGCGGGGTCGCGGCGCTGATCCAGATTTCCTCCGGTTCGAGTGTCTCGAGCAACTCTCCGAGGAGCGCTGTTTCCGATCCGTGGTGTGGGAAGAGCACCAGTCGCCGGCTCCCGGGCTCGAGTAGCTCGAGGGTGGCCCGCAAGCCGGGCCCCTCCGCGTCTCCGAAGAGCACGATTGCCGACCCGCAAAAAACCAATTCCAGGGCGCTGGAACCCTCATTTCCGGCCTGTTCGAGGCCACGCACCCAGTCCAGCCGCAGGGTTCCCCCATAAAGGGAGGAAAGCTCCATCCGGCCCCGATCGAGGCTCAGGTGCAGGAGGTCGGCTGGCGAATCTCGACGGATGGCGGCCGGAAGAGGCCCAAACCAGCGCCGTGGGGGATAGCGCAGCGCGAGCTGGGCGAGTGCCGAAATGTGGTCGTGATCGCCATGGGTGACGAGGACATCGGGCCGGCCCACATCCCAGGCAGCCAGCTGGGGCCGCAGGGCCTCGGAAAAGACCCGTTTTCGGTCCCGGGAACCCGCATCAAAAACCAGAGCGGGCAAGCCCGGGGCACGTACGAGGACCGCGGTCCCGTGACCTACGTCGAGGACAACGAGTTCGAATCCGCTCGGCGCAGCCGCACATGGAAGCAGGAGCATCCCCCACAGGAGCCAGGCTGCCCGACGCGCCCAGGGCGGCGATCCGCAGCAGGTGTAGAACCACATCGCGGATCCGAGGGCGAGCAGCGGGAAGGGCCGCACGGGCAGAGACAGCGGCGTGGCGGGCAGTCGGTCCGCGAGCTGGATCAGGCCCACGAGCCCGCTGGAGAGCACTTCGATAGCGCTCGCCAGGAGCGGCTCCAGCAACGCCGAGGGGCAGGCGACCCCCGCCCATCCGAGGGCGGTGATGCCCGCTACCAGAAACCCACAGGGCAGACTCAAGAGCCAACCGATGGGGGCGATCTCGCCGAACACGTTCCAGACGAGTGGCAAGGTCGCGAAGCTGGCCGCCAGGGAAACGGCCAGCCCGACGGCCACGATCCGTCCAAGCTTTGCGGCGACGATTCGTCCCAGCCGAAGCGGCCAGGGGGCCAGCTCGGAATCCGGGCTGAGCCTCGCACGCCTGCCCCACAGGCAAGCGAGCAGCGGCCGTGTTCCGACCAAAATGCCCAGCGTCGCCAGGTAGGAGAGCTGCAACGAGAGCCCGTCCAGCCCCACGGGGTCGCTGAGTACCTCGACGAGCAACGCGCATGACCAAACGGAGAGTCCATCGGGTATGCGTCCCGAGCCGCGATCGGCTCGCGAGAAGAACGGGCCACTGCGCGGCACCCACGTGGCGAACAGGGCCAGGCTGGTGGTCAACGCTGCACGCACGACCGCCGGCCCACCACCCGCGACCGTGGCGTAGAACAACAGTGCTGCTGCGCGGACCACTGCGACCAGGGGATCCTCGCAGCGCGGCCAACGCTGTGCCACCAGCCACCCCACGAGACGCGTCAAGGGAAACAGAACGAGCGAGGCGAAGAGCGCCACGTGCAAACCCGAGAGCGCCAGCAAGTGTCGTGTTCCCGTGCGCGTGAAGAGATCCGCGCGACCGGCGGGCAGCCCGTCGCGCTCGCCGACCAACAGGGCCTGCACGAGCCCCTGTCCGCTTTTCCCCTCGAGGCGCTGCGAGCGGCTTCGAATACACCCGCGTAGCCTGCGGATCCATCCAAAGGACGCAGTCGGCAGTGTGCCCTTTGCGTTCCCGAGCACCAGGAACTCGTCGGGTTGCAAGTGGGAGGTGGCCAGCCATCCGGCCTTTCCGAGGCGTCCGGGGTGCTCGCTGCGGGGAAAGGGCACGAGCACGCCTCCGGCGAGAGCGACCACGAGTGCACCGTCGGGGGGAGCTGCGTCGCACGTGTAGAGAATGGGGTGGGCGCTCTCAGTGGAGCCGACGGGCTTGAGATACCCACGGCGCGCCCCGAGCGCTTGCCAGTTTCCGACCAGGGCCTGCCCACGCTCACTTGGTATTCGACGGACCGAAACGGAGGCGTGCTCGGGCAGGGGGCCCCGGACCTCGAGGAACCCTCGACCCACGGACAGGAGCACGAAGAGCATCAGGAATCCGGGGCGCATCCGATTGGCAGCACGCACGACCAGCAAGGCCGCGCCCAGAAACGCGAGCCCGCGCTGCAGCTCGTGGCGGCCGAGGGCCAAACCGGCCAGCGTTCCGAGGGCGAGGATCAAGGCCGGGTAGAGCAGGACGCGCCTCGTCGGTGTCTCCCTCAGCCGTGCCCTTTCGGTCCGCTCCATTCGCAAAGGACCCCGTGGCGCCGGGCGCGGTTGCGTGGAGTGCTGGAAATCACCGCCATCCTCGCCCGCGGGTCGCGCCAGGCCTGCCAGGCGGCACTCATTGCACTAAGATGGCCCCGTGACCCACGTCCTCTTTCCCGGAACCTTCGATCCCCCGACACTCGGGCACCTCGATCTCGTGCGGCGTTCGGTGGCGCTCTTCGGCCGCGTGACCGTCGCCCTGGCCGAGCACCCGACGAAGCAGTCGCTCTTCACGGTTCCCGAGCGCATCCAGCTCCTGCGCGAGAGCACCCGGGACCACGACGGCGTCGCGGTCGTGCACCTCGAGGGGCTCGTGATCGATGCCTGCGAAGCCTTTGGATGCGACGCGATCGTGCGCGGCGTGCGCTCGGGCACGGACTTCGACTACGAAGCACTCATGGCCTGGACGAATCGCTCGTTGCTCGAGCGCATCGATACCGTGCTCCTGCCCGCCTCACCGGCGGTCGCGCACATCACCTCGACCCTCGTACGTCAGATCGCGCAGATGGGCGGGGATGCTTCCAAGCTCGTTCCGGAACCTGTTCTCGCGCTTTTGAAGAGGCGTTTCCCCTAGCCAGCGCTCCCAGGGGCCGACGAGACTAGGGGCGCCAGAAGGCATCCAATACGATCTGCCAGCCCGTCTTCGGGTCCTTGCGCCACAGGAAAGCGAACTCGACGACCGAGGTCTGGAGCTCGCCCGCATAGCGCGCTTGCAGCCTGGAGGTTCCGCGCTCGAAGACGATGTCGTCGTTGCCCTCGATGCTGTGGATCTTCAGCTCCCAATCGACGGGCTCGGTGATATTGGACCAGTAGGCATCGATTTGCTCGCGGCCGCGATAGCGCTGCCCACCGGGCGCGAAGAGCACGGCCTCGTCCGAGTAGAAGTCGGCGACGCCCAGCATGTCCCCGGACCGGAAGCGCTCCTCCAGAAGATCGGTGTACTCGATGATCATCTTCACAGGGGCGTTGGTGCCCTTGCACGCACCGAAGAGGGGCGCGCAGAGGAGGCACGCGAGCCTCAGGGCAGCGATGGATTTTCTCCCCGGCGCCCGGATGGACGTTCCTCCGGATTCTCCCGTCGAATCCTGGGGGCGGTGTTCTTCTGGGCGGTGCATGGGTGCAGATTGTGGGCAACGTCCACTTGGGATCCAGCTTCTCTTGGCGCTCGGGAGCAAGGCTCGCATAATCCTCCTCCCAAAATTGCAAGCCACGCCTTCTATCGATCCCATGAGCAAGCTCACACCCGTCGCCACGAGCGAGGCCCCCGCGGCCATCGGACCCTACAGCCAGGCCATTTTGGCCGGAGACATGGTCTTTTGTTCGGGTCAGATCCCGACCGACCCCGCCACCGGTGCCTTCGTCGAGGGCGGCATCCAGGAGCAGACTCGACGCTGCCTTCAAAACCTCCAGAACGTGCTGGCGGAGGCCGGCTCGGGACTGGATCGGGCGGTGCGCCTGACCGTGTTCCTGAAGGACATGGAGGACTTTCCCAGGATGAACGAGGTTTACGCGAGCTTCTTCCAGGAGACGAAGCCCTCCCGCGCGACCGTCGAGGTCACTCGCTTGCCCAAGGACGCGATGGTCGAGATCGACTGCATCGCCCTCGTCCGATGAGTGTCGCCTGTGGGATCGTCGGTCTGCCCAACATCGGCAAGACCACGCTGTTCAACGCCGCCACCGGAGCCGGTGCCGAGCGGGCCAATTACGCCTTCAGTACCGTCGAGCCGAACGTGGCCGAGGTCGCCGTACCGGACGAGCGGTTGGAGATCATCCACGGCTTCGTCGAGACCGACAAGGTCGTCGCCGCACGCGTGCGCCTCGTCGACATCGCCGGTCTGGCCGAAGGCGCGTCCCAGGGCGAAGGCATCGGCAACAAGTTCCTCGGCCACATCAAGGAGACCGACGCCCTGATGCACGTCGTGCAGTGCTTCGAGAAGGGCGACGTCGCTCGTGAGAAGCCGGTCGACCCCAAGGGCGACATCGAAGTGCTCGAGCTCGAGCTGGCCATGGCGGATCTCGAGACCGTCTCGCGCAACGCCGAGCGCGTTGCCAAGAAGGCTCGCACCGGAGACAAGGAAGCCATCTTCCAGGGCGAGCTGTTCGCCAAGGCCAAGGCGCTACTCGAGGAAGGCACCCAGCTTCGCTCCCAGGAATGGAAGCCCGAGGAACGGGTCGCGCTGCGTCCCTTGTTTCTCCTGACGACCAAGCCGGTTCTCTACGTGGCCAACGTCGGCGACGACGACAGTATCGGCCAAGGCGCGCACGCCCAGGCCGTCGCGACCCACGCCGAAAGCGTCGGTTCGCCCTGGATCGCCGTCTGTTGCGATATCGAGTGCGAACTCGGTTCGATGGACGACGACGACCGCGGCATGTTCATGGAGGAGCTAGGCATCAAGGAACTGGCCCTTCCACGGCTCCTACAGGCGACCTACAGGCTCCTGGGCCTGCAGACCTTCTTCACGGCCGGGGAGAAAGAAATCAAGGCCTGGACGATCTCCGCCGGAGATACGGGCCCCGTCGCCGCCGGCAAGATCCACACCGACTTCGAAAAGGGCTACGTCCGCGTCGAGGTCTACAGCGTGGACGATCTCGTGGAACACGAGACCGAAACCGCGATCAAGGCCGCCGGCAAGCTCCGCGTCGAGGGGCGTGACTATGCGATGCGGGAGAGTGATATCTGTCACTTCCTCGTCAACCGATAGGGCGTATTGCACGTCTCACCACATCCGAGGCCGCTGTGTGGTTGGTTTCGTAGCGACGTAACGAACTGTGGGTGGTGTGCGGCTCCGTGTCAAACGCCGTTGCCCTTCTTGCGCATGAGCCCCATCGCGGTCCCGCCAGTGATCAAGCCTGCGAGGAAGGATAGGCTCAGGGCGGCGGCGCGGGACATGCTGACGGTGAAGAAGAGGATGCGCGTGTCGATGGTTTCGCGGTTCTGATAGAAGATCACCGCTGCGAGGATCACGAGGATCAGAACGACGATCATTTTGGGGTGTTTCATCATCGCGGTGAACTCGGATCGAGTCCGGGGGCGAGGTGGGGTTCGGTTCCGGAGGCTTTGCGTAGGTATTCGTCCCAGGGATTCTGGTCGCTTCCGGAAGCGAAGAGAGATGCCTCTGGCGCAAGGAGCTGGGCAATTTCGTCTTGCACCAGGTAGAGGGTTTGCGTGAGGGGGACCCAGATCGTGCTGGTGCCGTCGCCCAGGGACTTGCCGATGTGGACTTCGAGCGGATCGCCTTCGTGGGCGGCCACCGTCACGCGTGCTACCGGGGAGTCGACACCGCTGCGCTCGCGTTCTTCGCGCGGCAGGACGGCGACGTAGGGCACCTGCTGCAGGAAGTAGGAATACGCGTGCGAAGGGCCCGAGGCGGTTTCGAATTCCGTGGGTCCGGGATTCATGATCCAGGTCCACGGCACCTCTCCGGCTCTCATCGCCGCGGGGTCGATGTCGACCGCGCGTTTGTGGAGCTCGTAGCCAGAGGCCGCATGGTCGACGAAGATCTGATTGGGCTCTTTGCTCCAGCCGGACCAGCTCTTGGGCAGGCAGCCCTTTTCGAGCATTGGTGGCAGGCCGGGAGCCACGGCCTGGGTCAGCTCGATGCGCGGGTTCGAATCGATTCCCCAGATTTCCTTCGTTCCGCGCCGACGAACGAAAGCACCGTCGCGGCCCGGGATGGCCTTGCCGATGTCGAAAGCGAAGAGCACGTCGCCCCCGGGGTCTTCCAGCACCTTGGGCCCACAGAACGAGACCCGGATCGTCTCGGGGGTGTTGATGCCATAGGTTTTGGACTGGGCCACCACGTCGGTATGGACCATGCCTTCGGCTTCGGCGAGTTTCTTGAACAGGCTCTCGATGGCCTGCGTATCGGCCGGGGCCAGGTGATATTCGCGGCAACGCCAGGTTCCCTGGATACGACCGTAGAGCAGGCTGGTCCCGGCGATGTCCACGCGGATCGCGGCCAGGGGGATGGCGCTGCGTTCCGCCTTCTTGAGCAGGTGTCCGACACGACTGCGCGAAGCACGCAGAGCCTCCTCCTGGCGAGCGATCACGCGTGTCCAGACCCCCAGGGCTACTGTGACGACCAACATGAACATGAGCGAGCGTTTCACGCGGCTCTTGCCTTTGATGGAGCCTGGGGCAACCCGGACCGGCGCACGGCAAACCAAGCGAGGCCCAGCACGAGGATCGCTGCGATGGGCGTGCCCACGACGATCGAGCGCCATTCGAGCTTTTGTTCGGCCGTGAGAAAGCCGAAGCCCGGTGCCACCGTGCGGCGCGTCGCGATCTCTGCCAGGTCGGTGGGCAAGGCCATGTTGGCGACGAGGTTCCACAAGAGCTGGTCGCCGCGGAACTCCTCCTCGAGAATGCGCTGGTTCTTCAGGAACTCGGAGCATCCGAGGAACACCAGCCGCGCGGGTTTCGGATCGGGCCAGGGGAGCGCGTCCTGCGCTTCCTTTTCCTCCTCCTCCGAAGGCTCGCGCACGTAGTAGTCGAGGCTGCCTTCGGGGACGGGGAAGGTGCCCTCGAACAACACACCCAGGGGCAGCGAGCCGACGAATTCGATCGAGGCCAGTGCTTTGCGGGCTTGCTCCTCGCTGATGGGAGTATCGCCCTCCGCCTCGCCTTGCTTGCGATACGACTCCAGAAACTCCTGGCCGAGGTATTCGCCCGGCAACGTGCCGCCTTTCCAGGGAAACGTGTACGTGCGTGGCGAGCTGGTCATCAAGACCTGCGCCCGCAACCCGAGCTCTTCCAGGCGTTCCTCGTCCCAGCGCAGGTGGTTTGTCCAGATGAAGGCCTGATCTCCCAGGTTGCGCATCAAGGGCGAGTCGCCGTTGAAGTGGCTGGCCGAGGCGCGCACCTGGAAGGGTAGCGACACCTCCTGGCGCTCGTAGATGCGCTGCGCGCCACGGCCTACCACTTCCGAAATCGTGTCGGTCGTCAAGGACAGCTCGTCGAACAAAACCTCCCGCACGAGCTCGATCGAGAGCTCGGGGAAGTAGACCAAGTGGACGTCCGTCACCTGGGGACGGGGCCAGTATTCCGGCAAGAAGCCACTCGACTTGTTGCCGCGATACTGTTGCTGAACGATGTTGAAATGCTGGGTGGCGAGGATGAAGTTGCCTCCTCCTACGAGGTAGCGTAGCGCGACCCCGGCCATCTTCTTGATCGAGCGCCTTGGTTGCAGCCAAACGAGGCAGGCGACATTCTCGTCGACCTCGTCGCCGAGAAGCCCCGTGTGGCGCGGATTGATGTAGCTGACGTCGAGACCGCTGCGGGCCATGCGTTCCAGGGCGACCTTGTAGACATCCGTTCCCTTGGGGGAGAAGAGGCCCTTCTGCTGGAAGTTCTGGTAGTCCTCCGCGGCCGATAGACGTGGTGCGTCGGTGGCGAAGACGACCTTGGGGGCTGCATTCCCCTGCAGTCGCCAGAGGGCGAAGGCGATGTGGAATTCGAGCAACTCGAACGCATCGACATCCGGGAGGGGAACCATCAGTGCCTCGCTGCCGCGCGAGAAACGCAAGCTCGCGTCGTAGCGCCGGAAGGTCGTGACTTCCTCCGAGCTGGTCGTTCCCTGGTGGCGCAACAGGCCCTGCTTGCGTAGCGCAGCCAGTTCGCTTTCGTCCAGGTCTTCGGGAACGCGCCGCTCGACGTCGAGATCCGCGCCCGCGCCCCGGAAGTCCCGCAGCATGCGTTCGAGCTTGCGTACACGGGGGCGCAGCAGGGGCGGCAGTTTCGCAGCGTCCGAGATCAAGAGCTCGACCCGCACGGGACCCGATTCGCCGGATTGCTCGGCGATGGCACGTGCTTCGTCCGAGAGTGCGTTGCGCCCGTTGCCCGTTGCATCGACGGAGAATCCGAGAACCCGTCCGGCAGCGGCGACGAACAAGAGGGCCGCGAGGGCAGCCATGAACTTCAGGGTGGGGCGGAGTATGAGCGCCGAGGCTCCGGGCGACGCGATCAACGCGCTCGCCCCGAAGGCCTTGCGCGAGAGGGCGAAGAGAAGCAGGGCCAGCGGCATGAGCCCCACGCAGATCGCGCGCCAGAAGAGTCGCGACCCCGCGCTCAAGGGCGGAATCGGTTCGGGGCGATCGATCTTCGCGCCGGCGATGACGAGCCGCTTGTCGCTGATCATCTCGTCCAGCAGCACGCGCAAGAGCCGTCGGTGGGCCACGTGTTCGCGCGAGTAGAGCCCATCGGCGAAAGTGGAGTCCGTACCGCACACGACCAGGCGCCCGCGCCAGTCGTCGTTGTGTCGCAACCCGACGATCAAGGCCTGCTTCGCCGCAGCCATCCCGTTCTCGGGTTTCATGTCCGAGAGCTTCAGGGGTTTCCGCGGGGGCAGCGGTGCCTCTTGAAGCCACGTCAGGTCGGAACTCGATGCCAGGGCCTGGGCCGTGTAGCCCAGCTCGCGGTGCCGCTGTGTGTCGAACCCGAAGCCGGTCGGGGCCGCGAAGAGCAGCGTGCCGTTGGCCTGTCCGCCCCAACCCCGGAAGTCCTGGTGGGGCGCGATGCCGCGCACCAAGAAGGGCGCCGGCAGCGGCTCGCCACCGAAGGACAGGGAGTCGTTGCGTCCATCCAGAACCAGTTCGGGCTGGGCGATGAGACCGTAGTGGCTCAGAAGCTCGGCCGCCGGGAAGCCGCTTCGCCGCAGGGTCAGTGCGGGCTCGCCGTCGAGCTCCACGAGGCTCGTGTCATCAGCGATGTAGAGCCCGCCGGCGATCATCACGCTGCCACCCGCCTCCAGGAGCCGATCCAGGCCGCGCCTTTGTTCCGCCGTGACGCTGCGCGGACGCATCCATACGAGCAGGTCCGCATCGGGAATCGCCACACCGTTGTCGAGGTCGACGCGCTGTACGATCCCGCGTTCCGAAAGGGCCTCCTCGAGTTCCTGAAACCCCGGCGGCGCCGCCAACGCGATCCGCGCGGCCCGGGGGCGCTCGAGTTGATTCAGCCAGGCCACGAGCGTGGCCTGCAAGAGCGGCAGGTGCTCGGGCCCGATGCCGTGCAGGATGGCTTCCGGGTAGGCGCCGTAGGAGATCGAGAGCGACGACCAGACCTTGCGTTCATCCCATGAATCGTGCGCCACCTCGCGCACCTGCATGGGCGAGATGTGACGTTGGGCCGCGAAGCTAGTGAGGTTTTCGTCCCTATCGGCTTCGGGGTCGACGATCTGGAAGTCGAAGCGTTCGGGCGAACGCGCGCGCATCGCGTCCAAGAGATCCGACACGTGGCGTTCCATGCGTCGCATCGAGGACGGCATGCGCTGGGGGGGCGACACGTAGTAGGTCACGAGCACCTTGTTCTCGAGCGAATCGATGCGCTCGCGCGTCTCCTGGGTGAGCGTCGTCAGCCGCAAGCGACCCAGCTCGAGGCGCAGCGCACCGCCACGCTGGTAGTGCAATGCCACCCGTCCGAGCATGCCGAGCGAGAGGAGGCCCAGAAGCAGAAAGCAGAGGATCCCGAGCTTGTCTCGCTGGCGCATGGGTTTCGCTCCTCAGCCGCGGTTCTTCTCGAGCACGAGCCCGGTCGTCCAGAGAAAGAGCACCGAGAGCAGTCCGAAGTATAGAACGGAGGAGAGCTCGACGACGCCGCGCACGAATTCGCCGAGGGGCGGCAGGGCGGAGACGTTCTCGTACAGGAACGAGCCGATGCCGAGGGCCGGGAACAAGCCATCGACGATGGCCACGACGCGTTCGTCGCCCGTGAGCACGAATACGAAGCCCACGAGCGTGCTGGTGACGAACGAGACGATTTGATCGCTGCTGAGCGCCGAGAGCAGGCTGCCGAAGGACAGAAAGAGCGCTCCGAACAGAAACAGCCCTACGTAGCCCGAGGCGATCAATCCCAGGTCCGGATCGCCGAGGGCGAAGAGCATCACCGGAATCGGCAAGGAGCACGCGAGCATCAACACGTACAACGTGAGCGCCGCCGCGTACTTGCCGAGGACCGCCTGGAAGGGCCGAATCGGGAAGGTCAAGAGCAGCTCGACCGTGCGCTGCTTGCGCTCTTCCGACCATAGCCGCATCGAAATGGCCGGAAGAAAGAAGGTCAAGAGCAAGGGCAAGAGATCGAAGAAGCCCGTCATGTCGACCGTGCCCGTGAGGAAGAACTCGTTCATGAAGATCGAGTTCGCGAGCAGGGCGAAGGCAATGGTCGTGATGTAGGCGATGCCCGAATCGAAGTTGGCGCCGATTTCGCGCGCAGCGATGACGCGCATGGTCCGGCGTCCTTCGCCGAAGCTCATACGGTTCGAAACCGATTGCAAAGCGCCTGTGGATTCGGTGCTCATGCCTTCGCTCCTCGAACCTCGTTCAGGATCAGCTCCTCGATCGCCGCGCCGCGTTCTTTCGCGCGCGCGCGAAGCGTCTCGACCGTGTCGTCGATCAAGAGCCGGCCACGGTGGATCACGATCAAGCGATCGGAGACCTGCACGACCTCGGCCAGGACGTGGCTCGAAAAGAGCACGGCACGGTCCTTCGCCAGACCACGGACGAAGTCCAGGAAGGCCGCCACCTGTAGCGGGTCGAGCCCGTGGGTGGGTTCGTCGAGAAGCACGACCGGCGGATCGTGGAGGATGGCGGCGGCCAACCCCAGGCGCTGGCGGAAGCCTTTGGAACACTGTTGCACGCGTTTGCCGAGGATCTCCTGGATGTGGCACTTCTCCACGACCCAATCGCGACGCGTGGCGAAGCGTTGAGCGGAGAGTCCGCGCAACTCGGCCACGAACGCGAGGAAGCGATCGACCCGCATGTTTTCATACAGCGGGTTGTGCTCGGGCAAGTATCCGATCGAACGACGCACCGCCAAAGGCTGAGTGATCACATCGTGTCCGGCAATGCGTATCGTCCCGTCGGTCGGAGGGAGCCACGTGCACATCATCTTGAGCAGCGTGCTCTTCCCCGCACCGTTAGGACCCAGGAAGCCGACGACCTCGCCGGCTTGCACCTGGAAGGAGACGTTGTCGACCGCGAGGGTCGGGCCGTACCGCTTCGTGACCTGGTCGACTTCGATCATCTGGCTAGTCGATGTCGTGCCATTCGTCGCCATAGTTAACCAGGATTTCCTCGAGGGGCTTGATGGTGCGAATCGCATAGAGGTCGCGCCCATCGAATTCGGCGTTGGGCCTTTGCGAGTGATTGACGAAGCGCAAGCGACCGGTGCCGAAGTAGCCCCGTTCGCCATCGACGTCGTGCTCGACCCAGAGGGTGTACATGGTGTCCTCGTCGGTGCGATACCCCTGGTATTGACCGATGCATTCGTCCCGTTTGAGGACCTCGGCCGCGAAGACCCCTTTGCCGTGGATCGAGCTGATTTCTACGGAGATGCGTTTCATTTATGAAGGGCTAGGTGTGGTGGGGAGCCGGGGAGATTAGGAAACCCGAGGCCCCTGTAAAAGGCGCATTCGCTCTCCGTCCTTTCTGTAGAGCACGAAAGGGCCTCGGTGGTAGCATCTCCGGTCATGGCGAAGGAAATGGCGAAGGTGGCTCTGGTTCTGGAGGCCCATCGTGGTCCGGCCCTCGCCGTGGCCTTTTCTCCCGATGAGAAGACGCTCTACACGGGCGGCGACGACAAGCTCGTATGTGCTTTCGAGGTCGGAGCATCCGGCAAGGGCGAGCGGATCGCCAAGCTCACGGGGCACACCGCTCCCGTGGCGACACTCGCCTACGATACCGCTGGAGAGCGCCTGGCCAGCGGATCGCAGGACGAGGTCCGTCTGTGGGATTCGCGGACGAACAAGCTGGCGCATGAATTCAAGGGCGAGAGCCTGGTCGCCTTCGGCCCGGCGGGCCACCACCTGGCGACGATCGCCTCGCTGTCGATCGCTTCGAAACCCGCCGCACCCGGCGATCCGGTCCCAGGGGCTCGGGTCACGCTCTGGGACGCCCGCGAACTCTCGGTGCTGCGCCATATCGATCCCTTGGATCGCCGCCACACGGCCCTGTGCTTCGCTCCGAACGGATCCCTGCTCTTCGTCGGTGGCAGCGGTAGGATCCATCGCATCGCCCTCCCCGACGGAACTTCGGAGGGCGTCCAGAGTGGCCACCAGATAGCGGTTTCCCACATCAGGCCCTCGCCCAACGAAGCTGTCTTCGGCTCGACCGGGATGGATGGGACGCTTTTTTTCTGGACGGTCGTCGGTGGGGACGAGGTGAACAGCATCTCCCTCGCAACCTCGCCCGGTCCCGGGGGATTCCCG
Organism: Planctomycetota bacterium; assembly: GCA_965662355.1. Lineage (GTDB taxonomy): Bacteria > Planctomycetota > UBA1135 > UBA1135. Next base: position 193,513 of record CBFIHP010000009.1, read on the forward strand.
CTTTCGTTCGGACCCGACGGGCGCAAGGTCGCCGTGGGGTGCGGGAACAGCGTGCGCATCTACACCGCCCCTGACGGCGTGTTGCAAAAGGAAATCCCTGCCCACGCCGAGGTCCACGATGTCGCGGTTTCCCCGTCGGGGCGCTGGGTCGCCAACGCTCTGGCCAACGGCTCCGTACACGTTCACGAGATCTAACGATGTTCGAAGGATTCCCGACCTTACGTGGGGTCCTCCTGGCGCTTCTTCTCGCCGCCCTTTCGATCCCCTCCGTTCTCGATGCGCAACGCCGCGGCGGCCAGCCAAAGCGTCGTGCGGACGCCAAGCTCGAACGCGTCACGATTCCGGGGGGCCCGCTAGAGACGCCTGCCGGACGGCTCACGATCGTGGCGGATCTCTACATGAAGCATGCGCAGGACGCGCCGTTTCTGGTGCTGTTCCATTCGACCGGTGGCAGCCGTGGCGAGTATCGCAAGGCCGGAATCACGTTGAGCGACATGGGCTACAACTGCCTTGCGGTCGACATGCGTGTCGGCGGGCGAAGTGATTTCGTGCGCAACCTGACGCGTCCCCAGCTCTTCCAACATGGCGTGCAAGCCACAGTGCTCGATGTCGTTCCCGATATCATCAACTCACTGAAGTTCGCCCGTGAAAACTACGCCGAAGGGCCACTGCTCTGTGTAGGCAGCGCCGCATCGGCAACCCTGTGCATGCTCGTGGCGAACGAACACCCTGAACTTCTGGACGGGCTGTTTCTCTTCTCTCCGCCTGTCGGTTACTTCGAGCAGTTCGAGAAGCCCGCGGACTGGGCCCGGCGCCTGTCAAAGAAGGTCAAGTGCCCGACGTTCTTGACGGGGTTGCGCTCCTCGAAGAAGGAACTGCAGGCTGTCTTCGATGGCCTTGGCACGAAACAGAAGATGTTCTTCGAGCCGGGCGGACCCGGGGTACACGGGGCCAAGGCGTTGTGGCCCAAGGAGCCGCGCCACGTCGAGTACTGGGGGGCCCTGACGACGTTCCTGGAGGAACATTTCCCGCTTCCGGAAGGCAGCGCGGCGAAAGCAGCGCCCGGAGATGTAGAAGGCGAAGGCGACTGACCCTTCGTGGCCCGGATCTCTTACCCTGTGGAGATGATCCTCAGAGCGTATTCGATCCTCACTTGCGTTTTCCTGGCCTTCCTTCTTTGCGCGTCTGCTGCTGCCCAGACGCGGATGCCCGCCATCTTCTCGGATGGCATGGTTCTGCAGCGCGAAGCCCAGGTGCGCGTGTGGGGCTGGTGTGATCCCGGGGAGCCCGTTGCCGTCACGGCCAGCTGGCCCGGGGGTTCGACATGGCGCGCCGAGGCCGATCGAGAGGGACGCTTCGAGGTCGCCTTCGATACACAACAGGCCGGTGGCCCGTTCGAGCTGACGGTTCGGGCGGGTTCGAATCCCGAACATGTCATCGACGATGTGTGGTTAGGCGAGGTCTGGATCTGTTCGGGACAGTCCAACATGGAATGGACCCTGGGCCCCGGGGTCGGACCCGGTATCCAGGACTGGAAGCGCGAGGTGCTGTCCGCGGACTACCCCGAGTTGCGGCTCTTCAACGTGCCGAACCATTTCGCGGCCTCACCCGCGGACGATTGCGAAGCACGCTGGATGCGCTGCACGCCGGAAACGGCCACGACGTTCAGTGCAACCGCCTACTTCTTCGGACGCGAGCTCGCACGCAATCTGGACTGTCCCATTGCACTCGTCGAAACAGACTGGGGCGGCACGGTCTGCGAAGCCTGGACTTCACACGAAGCTCTGGCTGCATTCCCCGAGTTCAAGGACGACCTGAAAACGGTGGCCAAGTTCGGGATGAACCCCTGGAAGGTCGAGCAGGAGCTCGCCCGCGCCACGGAGGCCTGGTGGAAGGGACTTGGCGAGAAGGACCCGGGTAGCGGCGAAGCGCGCTTCATGAACGCCAGTTTCAGCGACAAGGGCTGGGGTGCCATGCCGGTGCCCGGAGGCTGGGAGGGGGCCGTCGAGAGCCTGGCCAGGTTCGATGGCATCGTCTGGTTCCGACGCAGCTTCGAGCTCTCCGGCAACGAACTCGATCACGAATACACCCTCGAGCTGGGCACGATCGATGACATGGACACGACCTGGGTCAACGGGCAAAAGGTAGGAGGGCTCGAGACCTACGGCAGCTGGAACAAGAAGCGCAGCTATGCGATTCCCGCCGGTGTGTTGAAGAAAGGGCGCAACGTGATCGCCGTACGGGTACTCGACACCGGCGGCGCTGGAGGCATCCACGGCGAAAGCGACAGCCTGGCCCTGAAGGCCAGCGACGGAACGGAGTTATCCTTGGCGGGGAGCTGGCGCTACCAGGCCGGAGCCGACATCCGCACGGTCGGCCGCCCGCCGTCCAGAGCGTGGTTGCATCAGAACCGAGCGACGGCCCTCTTCAACGGCATGCTGAGCCCGCTGATCCCGCTGAGTGTGCGCGGCGTCATCTGGTATCAGGGCGAATCGAACCGACCGCGCTGGGAGCAGTATCGAAGGCTCTTTCCGGCCATGATCGTCGACTGGCGCCAGCAATTCCAAAACGCCGACATGCCCTTCTACTTCGTGCAGATCGCTCCCTTCAACTATGGTGGCGACACAGGCGAGGCTGCGCTCTTGCGAGATGCGCAACGTCGTACGCTGGCGCTTCCGAACACGGGTATGGCCGTGACGATGGACATTGGCGATCCGCGCAACATCCATCCGGCGAACAAGCAAGATGTCGGTCGTCGCCTCGCCCTGTGGGCGCTCGCCAAGGACTATGGGAAGGCCGAGCTCGAATACTCCGGACCCCTCGCCGCGAGCGTCAAGCGCAGCGGCGCTAGCGTGCGTGTCCGTTTTACCCATGCGGATGGTCTGACCACGCGTGGCGCGCCGCTTGAGTTGTTCACGCTCGCCGGTAGCGATGGCCGGTACCACCCGGCCATGGCGAAGATCGACGGCGATACCATCGTTGTGCAGAGCAATGCAGTTTCTGAACCGAAGAGCGTTCGTTTCGGTGGGGGGGCGGGCGACGAAACGAGTCTCTGGAACGCCGCCGGACTGCCCGCCTCGAGCTTCGTGCTCGACATTCCTTGAACACCGTGCTTGCTCGTTGCTGGCTGTTTCTCGCACTCTTCTGCGCGTGTGCCCTCTGTGCGTGTCAGGGGATGCGGGAGAGAGAGCATGAGCCGCCGGAGTCCTCGGTTGTTCTCGAACGGATCGTCTCGACCGGGGCCAGCATGAGTGCCGGTTTCGGTGTTGGCACCACCTTCGCCCACGCCCTCGAGTCGGCCCTCGTATCGACGCAAGAGATCGCCACCGCCGGCGAGCTCTTTTTCTTTCGCGACCCCGAGCGCATCGGAGAGAAGCTGGTCACGGACACCCTCACCCAGAATCCGACCCTGGTCTTCGGGCTCGACTTCCCGTTCTGGTTCGGCTACGGGAATGTGGCCGGCCGTGGAAACGAGACAGAGTTGCGGCTCGTGCGACTCGAGCACGGCCTGGCCCTCCTGGATCGCATGAAGTGCACGCTCGTCGTCGGTGACTTTCCCGACATGAAGAGCGCCATCGGTCAGATGCTGCGCGCGTCCCAGGTCCCCTCGAAACGAGCTCTGCTCGCCCTCAATGCGCGTCTATACGACTGGGCCGAGAAGCGCAGGAATGTCTATGTGCTTTCCATGCGCGATCACCGCGAGTCCCTGCGCGCCGTCCCCGAAGGCGGCATCCGCGCCGGCCGCGTTTCCATCCCCGAGGACGCGGAGCTTCTCCTGGGGGATCAACTGCACCCCAGCATCGAGGGCCAGGCGGCCCTGGCCCTGTTGTCCCTGGACCTTTTGATCGAATGCGGTGTCGTGCGTGAGGACGAGGTGCGCTTCGACTTCGAGCAAGTTACCGAGAGACTCGATGCGCAAAAAGCACGTCTGTTTCGCTAGACGCTTGAACAGGCTGGGATGAACACGACCCCTCTCCAGACCACGAATCTGACGCTGACCCCCAAGGGATTGCATCCATGGGGCCTGACGACAGAGCGCAGCTGTCTCGGGATTGGCTGGAGCAGGTTCCCACAAGGGCGAGGTCATCGACCCTGAAGATGGGCTTGTCTGGAGGTGGGAGAGACGCGGTGGCCCGAGTGACTGAAAACAACCGCTAGCCAGAATGCGTCGCTTCCCATTCGCCTAAGGCAAGTGGCAAGCGACGCGGCGCTGCGGTCCGCGGCGTTCGAGCTCTGGAGAATCCGTTTCGCAGCGTGTGCCGACGACGTTCCCCTTGGCGAAGCAACGCGGGTGGAAACTGCAACCCGTGGGCGGATTGGCAGGGCTCGGGACGTCGCCTTCCAGAACGATGCGTTGACGCGTGGACTCCAGCACGGGGTCCGGCACCGGGATCGCGCTGAGCAGCGCCTGCGTGTAGGGGTGCTTGGGAGCTGTGAACAAATCCTCGCGGGAGGCTTCTTCGACGATGCGGCCCAGATACATCACGCAGATCCGCGGACACAGGGCGCGGACGACTGCGAGGTCGTGGGCGATGAAGAGGTACGTCAGTGCGAAACGCTCTTGCAGATCTTTCAGTAGGTTCAGAATCTGGGATTGGATCGAGACATCCAGTGCGCTGACCGGTTCGTCCAGCAGCAGGATTTCGGGTTCCAAGGCGAGCGCTCGTGCGATGCCGATGCGTTGACGTTGACCACCCGAAAACTCGTGGGGGTAGCGATTCACGTGACGCGGATCCAGCCCCACGGCGTCGAGCAGGGCCAGGGCGCGGAGCTTGCGCTCGTGGGGCTTCGCGAGCTTGTGGATGGCAAGCGGCTCTTCAAGGATGGAAGAGACGGTCATGCGCGGATCGAGCGACGCGTAGGGGTCCTGGAAGACCATCTGCATCCGGCGTCGATACGGCCGCCACGCGGACCGCGAGAGCTTGAGAAGATCGACCTCGTCGAGCTCGACCGAACCCCCTGTCGCTGCGTGAAGCCCGATGATCGTGCGTGCCGTGGTCGACTTGCCGCAACCGGATTCGCCGACCAGGCCGAGGCTCTGACCGCGCTCGAGATCGAACGAAACGCCGTCCACGGCACGCACGAGTTTGCGGCCCGCCTTGCCGTGAAAGTGTTTTTGGAGCTGGCGTACGCGCAGGAGCATCAATCGGCCCGGTCGTTTGTGTCGGTCAGGGTGGCGTAGGGCGGCGCGATGCCATCGCGTACGCGAACACGCGCGAAGCAGGCGGCGGCGCGCCCACGTTCATGAGCGATGGTCGCCAGGATTGGGCGCTCGCGTTCGCAGCGCACTTCGCGGTAGGGGCAGCGCGGTGTGAAGGCGCAACCAGCGCTCAGCAGCGCGAGGTCCGGCGGTTGACCATCAATCGTCGCTAAGGGCTTCGTCGGATCCTGGTCCAGACGCGGAACCGCTCCCAGGAGCCCCTTGGTGTAGGGATGTCCAGGGCGAGCGAACAAGTCGTGGGGTGATCCCATTTCGACGATGCTGCCCGCGTACATGACGAGCAAACGGTCCGCCATCCCAGCCACGACGCCGAGGTCATGAGTGATCAAAAGAATCGACATTCCGTGGCGCTCTTGAAGGTCACGCAGGAGTTCGAGGATCTGGGCCTGGATGGTGACATCCAGGGCGGTCGTCGGCTCGTCCGCGATCAGGAGTTTTGGACGACAGAGAAGTGCCATGGCGATCATGACGCGCTGGCGCATGCCGCCCGAGAGCTCGTGGGGGTGGGCGTGCAACATTGCTTCGGGATTCGGGATCCCGACGTCGCCCAGACCGATGGCCGAGGCGGTCGACGCCTCCCTTCGCGTGAGCCCTTTCTTGTGTTGGAGCACCTCGCGCAGTTGTTCCCCGATGCTGAGAAACGGATTGAGAGACGTCATGGGGTCCTGGAAGACCAAGGAAACTTGCGCGCCCCGCAAGCGTCGCATGCGTGCCTCGTCGAAGAGCAGCAGGTTCTCTTCTTCGAAGAAAACGCGTCCGCCCTCGACGACTCCTGGAGGCGAAGGGACGAGGCCCATGAGGGCCAGGCCGGTGACGGACTTGCCCGAACCCGACTCGCCGACGAGAGCGACGGTCTGGTTCTCTTCCACGTCGAAGGAGGCCTTGTTGACCGCTCGTACCCGGCCAGCGCGTGTCTCGAACGATACGGAGAGATCACGCACGGACAGCAAGGGGAGCTGCGCACTCATCCGCGCCCCCGTAACTTGGGATCCAGTGCATCGCGCAACCCGTCGCCCAGGATGTTCAGCGCCAGGAGCGTCGAACCCATGGCCACGGCGGGTCCGAGGACGAGCCACCAGAAGGTCTTGATCGGGAAGATCGCCTCGGAACTGTCGAGGGCCAAGAGGCCCCAGCTGACCTTGGGGGGCTCGACGCCCAGGCCAAGGAAGCTCAGGAAGGCCTCGAATAGCATCACCGCGGGGATGGTCAAGGTCAGATAGACGATGACGACCGAAAGCACGTTGGGCACGAGATGCGCGAACACGATGCGCGTCGTCGATGCGCCGAGCACGCGCGCGGCCTCGATGAACTCCTGGTTTCGAAGCGACAGGACCTGCCCGCGCACGACGCGTGCCATCGTCAACCAGTACACGAGCCCGATCACCACGTAGAAGATGGTGATGTAATCGATACCGATGTTCTTCAGATCGCTGCGGTACTCGTTCAGGAGAGCGATCAGGAAGATGACGATGAAGATGAAGGGGATCGCGTACAACGCGTCGACCAGGCGCATCATCAGATTGTCGATACGGCCGCCCAGATAACCCGCGAATGCTCCGTACGTCACACCGATCAAGAGACTGCACAGGGTCGCCGCCAGGGCTACTTGCAGCGATATGCGGCTGCCCCAGACGATGCGCGACAGGAGATCGCGGCCCTTGGCGTCGGTTCCGAGGAAGGGGCCCGTTTGCCAGAAGCCGAAGAGGCGATAACGCAATCCGAGCAGCGTTTCGTCGAAGGAGGACAGCTCCCAGTAGCCGGGGCGCGCCGAGGCCGACACGAACTCGAGTTGTGGGTGGTCCAGAAAGGCCTCCCGCAGCGTCACATCGATGGGGTTCCGTTCGTTCTTGGCGCCTTTGGGATCGAGGTTGGCCCGATAGGGGAGTGCGAAGCTGAGACGTTCCGGGTTGACCGAGGGAACTCTGTGGGGAGGGACGCCAGCCCGGGACGCGATGGTCCGCGCGGTGTCACTGGCGAGCTGGTCGTCCGCCTCCGATGAAGCCGGTGCGCCGTTGCGATGCTGGAAGAGCAGCGTGATGCGGTGCTCCCAGTCGCGGTTTCCGAGCCTGAGAAAGCTCGGCGGCTGGGGCTCGACCTGAAGGTCGAGTGCCATCGGCGAGGGCAACGGAAAGAGTGGCGCAAAGAGTGCCGTTGCACCCACGAGCCCAAGAAACAAGAGACTGAGAAACGCCGCGCGATTTCCCCGTAGCCGGCGCCAGGCGTCGTTCCACAGGCTTTCACCCTTGAACGTTCGCGACTCCCGAAGCAACGCCTCGAACCTACGAGCACCGAGCTCCCACGGCTTGCGTTTTGCGTTCATCGAGTTCGGGCTAGCTCTCGTCCAGTCGAATGCGCGGGTCGAGGAAGGTGTACGCGAGATCCACCAGCGTGTTCAGTGAGTAGACCAGTGCCGTGTACAAGATGGTCACACCCATCGCGAGGGTGTAGTCGCGATTCAAGGCGCTGTTCACGAAGTGCGTGCCGGTTCCTGGGATGGCAAAGATCTTCTCGATCACGAGCGAGCCCGTGAGGATGCCGGCCACAGCGGGACCCAGGTAAGAGATGACCGGCAGGATGCCGCCCTTCAGGGCGTGGCGCAGCAGGATCGTCTTTTGCGGCAAGCCCTTCGCGTGGGCCGTGCGAATGAAGTCTTGCGAGAGTACCTCCAGCATTCCGGTGCGCGTCAGGCGCGAGATGTAGGCGGCGAACGGCGCGCCCAGCGCCAGGGCTGGAAGTGCGAAGTGAGCGGGCGTTCCCCAGCCCGCGACGGGAAAGAGCGGCACACCGAAGACCAGCAGCAGTACGAGAAAGCCAGCGATCACAAAGTTCGGCAGGGCGATGCCGGCGGTCGCTACCAGGCGCATCGACAGATCCAGCCTGCCCCCGCGACAAACGGCCGAGAAGAGCCCGCTCCCCACCCCGAGCACGATGGCCCACAGGAGAGCCAGGATGCCGAGCGTCATCGAGATCGGCAGGGATTGCCCGAGGATGTCGTTGACCGTGAAGTCGCGGTACTTGAACGACGGTCCGAGGTCGCCGGTCAGCACACCGCCGAGGATCTGTGACCCATCGCCGCCGACGAAGTCGGGTCCGTGCGGGTCGAGGTTCAATGGCCCGACGTATTGCAGATACTGCTTCCAGAGCGGCCAATCCAGGTGATAGCGCGCTTCGATGTTGCGCTCGATCACCGGATGCAGCGAGCGCTCGGCCGAGAATGGCCCTCCGCGCACCGCGCGCATGAGGAAGAAGGACACGGTCACGACGGCCCACAGGGTGACCGCGAACCAGAACGCGCGTCGCAAGAGAAAACGCATCATCGAATGACCGCGTCCCTGCCAGCCGGCGGATACAAGCCCGCCGACGGTCCCGAGGCCTCGATGCGGCGTTTCGTACGGGGAAGCCCGGCGCGTTTGGCCGCGAGTTCGGCATCGTCCATCCAGTACCAGAACTTCGGGTAGTGGTCGTCCTGGGAATTCTCGAAGAAGCCGCCCAGCCGGGGGTGTACGGCATTGTTGGTCGTGTATGCGAAGATCGGCAGGATCGGCAACTCTTCCAGAAGGATCGCCTCGGCCCGTTGCAGCAAGTCCAGGCGGCGCTCGATGTCAGCTTCCAGCCCGGCTTCGCGCACGAGTGCGTCGTAGCCTTCATGGCTCCAGCGCGTGCGGTTGTTCTTGCCACCGCTGACGAAGATCTCGATGAAGGTGTTTGGATCAGGGTAGTCCTGGATCCAAGCCGAGCGCGACACGTCGTAGTTGAACGTGCGCTGGGTGTCGAGGTAGGTCTTCCATTCCTGGTTCAGGAGCTGTACGTCCACGCCGAGCACGCGCCGCCAGGTGTCGGCCACGACCTCCGCGATGTCGCGATGGGATTCCGACTTGTTGTAGTGGATCTCGAAGGTGGGGAAGCGTTCCTTGCCGGGGCCGAAACCGGCCGCGTCCATGAGGGCCAGCGCTTCCGCGCAATCGCGTGCGTAGGCTTTGCCGTCGTCGCCTGCGGCGTGGCTCATCTCGGCACGCTCGTACCCGGAGAGTCCCGGTGGGCACAGGGACCAGCTGGGCGTCTCGCCCTTCTTGGTCACCTTCGAGACGATCGCCTGGCGATCTATGGCCAGGGCCAAGGCGCGGCGCACGCGCTTGTCGTCAAAGGGCTTTTTCTGAACGTTGACGCGGTAGAAGTAGCTGCCCAGATAGGGCACGGGGTTGTAGTCCTCACGGTCCATCATGCGCGGCACCAGGTTGGGTGCGCAGCGCTCGATCCAGTCGACCTCGCCGGTGAGGTACAGATTCAGCATCGTGCTATAGCTCTCGACGGCGAGCACGTCGATCGTGTTGAAAGCGACGTTCAGAGCATCCCAGTAACGCGGGTTCTTCGCGAGCCGGATGCGATCGTGAAGACGCCTTTCCTTCAGGAGAAACGGGCCGTTCGTGACGAGGCGCTCCGGGCGCAGCCATTCGACTTGCCAGCTTTCCGGGAAGCTCTTCCTCGCCTTTTCGATCGATTTCCGATGCACGGGCATCGTCGCGAAGAAGCTCGTCAGCGCCAGGAAGTAGGGGGTCGGCGATTCCAGGGACACCTCGAGCGTCCTCCAATCGACGGCCCGGATGCCGACCTGGGGCCAGAAGATCTCATCGCGCGCGCGTTCCGCCGACAGGAGCGCGCCTCTCTCCAGGGCCTCTTCCAGGGCCTTCGGATCCGGCTCGATCTCGATCCACCAGAAGCGCTCATAAGGATCGGTGTGGTTCTGCGGATGGAAAATGTCGGGGTTCACCGAGACGATGCGACCTGCGACAGGGCTTCCCACGGGATGACGAGTCCGTGCGTTGCAGAGTGGCGTGTCCTCGGTCCGCTCACCGAGGCGGGGCTTCACGCTGGGTATGCACGGAGAGAAGCCGCTGCCTCCTATGCGTAGCAGGCCGTTGTCCAGCTTCTTGAGCCACATGTGCCCCGCGGCGTCGTAGTCGCGATCGCCGGGCAGCAAGGTGTACTCTCGGGCGCCATCGACGCACCACAACTGGTAGGCGTACTCGGCCGCCGTCTCGGCTTCCAGAAGGCGTCTCCAGGACCACTCGAAGTCCGCGGCAGTGACCAGATCGCCGTTGCTCCAGCGAGCATCGGGACGTAGGCGGAAGCGGTAGAGCCTTCCTTTCTGCGAGATACTCCAGGACTCTGCGACGCCTGGCATCGGCTCCAGGGTTTCGGGGTGCTTCACCGTCAGTCCCTCGTAGAGCGCATACATCATGCGCCCCTCGGGCACGCCACTCGTGGCTGCGGGATCGAGGGTCGCGATCTCCGCACCGTTGTTGAAGACGAAGTCAGCCCGTTCGATGCGGGTGCGACTCGCGCCCCAGATCGCGGCAGCTGCGAGGCCGAAAACCATGCTGACGAGGATGGCGCCTCTCATCGGAATTCCCTCGAAATCGCTCTCCGTAGGCCTTGGAGCATGGGAAATGGATGCTATCCCCGCCTGGGGCCCGGTGATAACGAAATCGGTTTTGAAGGAGTCCTGAAATGGAAACCCGGGTTGCTCGCGCGGGTAGAATGCTCGTCATGGCGAAGTCGCTCCGGACCTCCCTTTTCGCGCTCCTTACCCTCGGTGTCCTTGCCGCCGCGTTCCAGCTGGCCGCGGCCCGTATGTTCCCGGCCGTCGTTCCCGAGGGCTCGGATGCCGATTTGTCCGGGACGGACGAGAAGGCGCTCGATGAACTGCGCCCCGGTCCCGTGGCGCCGGACCTCTACCACCCCGACCGCGCGCGGAAGGTCGAACCCAAGCGTGGCGGTACGGTGACCGTCTACGTTCCGACCAGCGTGCGCATGTTGGCCTTGCCGCTCAGCAACAGCACCTACGCGCGCAATGTGCTGAACGAGGTACACGAGATGCTCGTGCGGCTCGACTGGGAGAGCTGGGAATTCGAGGGCGTCCTGGCCACCCACTGGGACCTCGAAGACACGCTCGTCAAGAACGATGGACAACGTCTCTTCGGCAAGCTCAGCGACGGGGGGGATCACTGGTTGGTCACTCCGCTCTCGAAGAGCCATCCCCTCGCTGAACCTACCAAGATTGCGAAGGACGATACGGCCTCCGTCGAGCTGGGTACCGTCTTCACCTTCTACTTGCGCAAGGGTGTCAAGTGGCATGACGGCCACGCTTTCGACGTCGACGACGTGCTCTTCGGCTACGAGATCTACGCGAACCCCGAGATTCTGTGCAACAGCTTCCGCTCGTCGTTCCAGAAGATCGTTCGAGCCGAACGCATCGATGACTACACGGTGCGCTTCCACTACGGTCAGCAGTTCTTCAAGTCCCTGGACAACTTTCGCAACCTGGTGCCCATGCCCAGGCACCTGTACGACCTCCTGGATCCCGATCATGCCCGGCATGACCCCGACGCGGATCAGGCGAAGCGAGCCAAGGCGGTCAACGAAAACCCGCACAACGCAAATTGGGTTGGCCTCGGTCCGTATCGCATCACCAGTGCGGAGCCGATGCTCTACGAGGCCGAGCGTTTCGAGGATTACTTCGACAAGGAGAACGCCGGCTATGTCGAGCGCATTCGTTGGCGCCACATCCGCGGCTTCGACACGGCGCTCGAGGCACTCAAGAACGGCGAGCTGGATTTCTCGGCCTGGTTGTCGACCGACATGTATCTCGGCGACGGTACCAGCGAAGCGAACTTCACCGACAACTACTACAAGGGTAAGTATCCCGTTGGGTCTGTCGGCTTCGCTCCCTGGAACATGCGTCGTTCGCATCTCTCCGACGTCCGCGTGCGCAAGGCGCTTGTCCACGCTTTCGACATGGAGGCGTATCGCCGCAACCAAAGTGGCGGGCTGGGTACGATTTCAACCGGAACGCAAGCGCACTTCAGTCCCGCCTACAACAACGATCTCGAGCCCTTGGCATACGATCCCAACCAGGCGGTCGAATTGCTGGCGGAGGCCGGTTGGTACGACCGCGACGACGACGGGGTCGTGGACAAGGACGGGGTGCCACTGCAGGTCGAGTACCTGGCCATCGCCGGACACAAGGGCGATCAGGAGTTCACCGAGCTCCTGAAGAAGAGCTACGACGAAGTCGGAGTCGACCTGAAGGTGACCGAGCTCGACTACCCGACGATCATGCAGCGCTTGAAAGAGCGCGACTACGATGCATGTAGCGCTTCCTGGAGCATGCCCCTAGAGAGCAACCAAGAGCAGTTGTGGCACTCGAAGAACGACGAGCCGGGCCGGGGCAACTACTCGGGTGTTCGCGATCCCAAGGTTGACGCGATGCTCGAGGCGGCGGATCGTGAAATCGATCGCGAGAAGCGCTACGAGATCTGGCGCGAGCTACAGCGCTATCTCTACGAAGAAGTTCAGCCCTACTTCTTCCGCAACACGCCGCCCAGGCGTTACGCCATGAGCAAGAAGATCCGTGGCTTCCAGAGCTTCGGGATCATTCCGGGATACTCGATCCGCCGCTGGTACTTCGCGGACTGAGGTGCGCTCCTATCTCCTGAGGAGGCTCTTGTGGATGATCCCGACCTTGCTCGGGATCACGGTCTTGACCTTTTGCGTCATGCAGCTCGTCCCCGGGGATCCGGCGGATATTCACATGGCTGCGGAGGGTGGGGAAGCGACTCCGGATATGGGTAACATCCAGCAAGGGTTGGCCCAGTTCCGTCGCGAGTACCTTCTGGATCAACCGATCTGGCGTCAGTACTTGCACTACCTCGGGCCCTTCGACCTTTCGGCGTCGGGGCACCGTTGGTTCGGGGGCACGGGAGAGAACTCCTACGGGGGATTGCTGCTTGGAGATCTGGGACGAGAGTTCGGACGGCCCCATGTGCAGATCCGTGACGAGCTTCTGCGGCGCATGAAGGTGACCGTCCCGTTGGCTTTCACGGCGTTGTTTCTCTCGTATGCCCTGGCCCTTCCTCTGGGAATCGTCTCGGTCATGCGGCGTGGAGGTCCCTTTGACACGGGGGCGGGGGTCTTGGTGTTTCTCCTCTACTCCGTGCCAGCCTTTTGGGCGGCGCTGATGTTGCAATTGATCTTCGGGGCACACTGGCTGGATCTCTTGCCGATCGTCGGATTGGCCGACAAGAATGCGGCGGACTTCGGTCAGATGGAGCGCGGGTGGGACGTGCTGAAGCACCTGATCCTGCCGATCGTTGTTCTGACGTACGGCGGGTTTGCGTACCTGTCGCGGCACATGCGCTCGGGGCTCCTGGATGTCATCCGCGAGAACTACATTCGCACGGCGCGGGCCAAGGGGCTCTCGGAGCGCACCGTGATCCTGAAGCATGCCCTGCGCAACTCCCTGGGCCCGTTGCTGACGCTCTTCGCAACGATTCTGCCGGCCTTGATCGGTGGTTCCGTGATCGTCGAATTCATCTTCGATCTGCCGGGCGTGGGCAGCTATGCCTTCGATGCGGTCTCCAACCGCGATTACTTCATCGTGATGGGCGTCACGACCTTCTCCGCGGTCGTGACACTGGTCTGCATTCTCGTCACAGACCTGGCCTACGCCTGGTTGGATCCACGGATCCGCTATGACTGATGTCGGCGCCCTAGCGCATGGACCCGTGACGGAGGGTCACTGGGGTCGAGTGCGGGTGCGCCTCGGGCGGCGCCGTCTATTCGCCTTCGCGTTGTTCACGTTGAGCGTCTTGTATGGCGCCGCGATCTTCGCGCCGTTGATCGCCAACGATCGGCCGTACGTGCTCGAGGCCATCGACTACAAGAGCTACGAAGCAGCTCGCAAACGGCTCTACTTTTCGGTGCTCGGGCTCGATGGCTTGCTGGAGAAGACAGCGAGCGAGTATGAAAAAACGCGCACCGGCGGGTCGGTGCAAACCTACGCGGATGCCTTGCGCGCTGAAGGGCAAGCGCTCTCCCACGCGATTGCGACGATGGGGTGCTACCTGGACGAAGAGACGGCCTCGGGGCTGGGGGTCTTCCAGAGCGAATTCGAGCGCGTGATCCGCTTTGGACTCGAAGAGCGTCGACAGGAAGCCGGACGCTTGGTTCTCGAGCTGAAGCAGCGGGCGATGCAGGTGCGCGAGGACTATCGTGCATCCGAAACTGCGGGCGAGGGCCACAGCGTCGTGGGCGTGAGCTTGAAGGCGCATCGCTCCTACCCTCTCTTCGCCTCGTTGAGTGCCTTCGAGGTCTTCTTCATGGTGCTCTGGGTCGGTGCGGTGGGGCTGCATCTCACCCGGCGCACGAGTTTCCGCCGTTTCGGGGGTCTTCTGGCGCTTTGTTCCCTGGCCGCGGTGCTCACCTGGTCGGTGCAGAAGGGCGGCGAGAACAGCTACTACCCGGCGTACAAGGATGGGCTCACCAGTGGCAAGATCCAGGCGGTGCGTGCCGTGTTTCCGCCGCTAGCGTTTGGTTTTGCCGAAGCGGGTTCCGAGAGTCATCGTCCGCCGACCTGGCACAGGAGCTCGGAAATCGACGCGGAGGGCTTCTATGCGTACGGCCATCGTTCCGGCGAGGCCGACGAATTCGGAATCGCCGCACCGGCCAATCCGGTCGAAGTGCGATTCGCGGAACCGGAACGCAATTCGGCCTGGCGACATCCCCTGGGGACCGATGGGTTGGGGCGCGATCTCTTCGTGCGGGCTATCTATGGAGGGCGCATCAGTCTGTCGGTCGGACTCGTTTCCACCATCGTCTTGGCACTGATCGGAATCTTCCTCGGGGCCGTGGCCGGCTACTTCGGCGGGCGCGTGGATCTCCTGATCTCGCGTCTGATCGAGGTCGTGATCTGCTTTCCCTCGCTCTTTCTGATCCTGGCCGTGGTTGTCTTTCTCGGGCCGGGGTTGATCACGATCATGCTGGTGATCGGGCTCGTACGCTGGACGAGCATCGCGCGCTTGACCCGCGGGGAGTTCCTGCGGCTACGCGAACTGGAGTTTGTCGACGCGGCACGTTCGCTCGGGTTGTCGACGCCGCGCATCCTCGTGCGTCATATCTTGCCCAATGCGATCGGTCCGATTCTCGTGGCTGCGACCTTCTCCATCGCCGCTGGTTTGTTGATCGAGTCGAGCCTCGCCTTCCTCGGTCTCGGGATCAGTGAACCGATCCCCTCGTGGGGTGCGCTCGTGCGAACATCGAAGAACCCGGCTCACTGGTGGATTCATGCCTTTCCCGGAGCACTCATTTTCCTGACGGTGCTTTGTTACAACCTCATTGGGGATGCCGTGCGCGACGCCCTGGATCCCAAGCTGAACTGATGGCTTCTCCCTTCGACTTGGTTGGAGATACACAAGGGAGCGAGGAGCCCCTGCTCGAGCTGCGTGACCTGCGTACCTACTTCCCGACGCCCACGGGATTCGCACAGGCGGTCGACGGGGTCGACCTCGTCGTCCAGGCGGGTGAAACCGTGGCGCTCGTGGGCGAATCGGGCTGCGGGAAGACGGCGACGGCGCTTTCGATCTTGGATCTCGTGCCGCCGCCAGGGGAAGTGCGCACTGGCGAGGTGTTGTTCCGCGGCCAGGACCTGCGCAAGCTCGCGCCCGAGGACCTGCGCCATCTGCGAGGCAACGCGATCGGCATGGTCTTTCAAGAGCCGATGACCTCCCTGAACCCCGTGTTCACGGTGGGCGAGCAGATTGCCGAAACCGTTCGACTGCATCGTGGATTGGACAAGCGAGCGGCGCGGGAGGCGGCCTTCGAGATGCTCGAGATCGTGGGCATTCCCAGTCCACGCGAGCGTTTGGATGTGTATCCGCACGAACTCTCAGGCGGCATGCGCCAACGCGTCGTCATCGCCATCGCCATGTGCTGCGACCCCGCACTCCTGATCGCGGACGAGCCGACCACCGCCTTGGATGTCACCGTTCAGGCGCAGATCCTCGAGCTCTTCAGGCGCCTGCAGACGCGTTCGGGGATGGGCATGCTGCTGATCACGCACGATCTCGCGATCGTGGCCGAGTTTGCCGATCGCGTCTGCGTCATGTACGCCGGTCGTATCGTCGAAGAGGCTCCCGTGCGCGAGCTCTTTCAGAACCCCAAGCATCCATACACGATCGGTCTGCTCCGTTCCCTGCCGGAACTCGCACAACGCGGGCGTGCGCTCGAGACGATCCAGGGCAGCGTGCCCGACCCCACGCGTTATCCCAGCGGCTGTCGTTTTCGACCGCGGTGCCCGCTAGCGCGGGTGGACTGCGAACGAAGCGAGCCGCCGCTGAGTGTGGCCGCGGCCAGGAGCCCCGGCCAGATCGCTCACAAGGCCGCGTGCCTCTTCACCGAGGAGGCGCAGAGCCTGTGAGTATCGAAATCCACAAGCCGCTCGTCGACGTACGCCGTCTGCGGAAGTGGTTTCCACGCAAGCAGGGCTTCTTCGGTCGCCATTCGGGGGATGTGAAGGCGGTCGATGACATCTCGTTTCATGTCCACTCCGGGGAAACCCTGTGCCTGGTGGGGGAGTCGGGTTCCGGCAAGAGCACCACCGCGCGCGCGATGTTGCGCCTGGTCGAGCCCAGCTCCGGTGAAATGTGGGTGCGCCCAGGAGGGATCGGAGCGGGGATCGGCGGAGCGATCGGTGGTGACGTGGCCGAGGACTTCTTTCGCCTGCGGCTTCGGCCACATGCCCTGCGTGGACCGCTCTACCTGATTCTGTTCCTGCTACTGCACACGCTCGCCGCGCGGGCCCTGGACTTCCCCGGAACCCGAGCGGTGAACGCCGCGGGGGCACTCGTTTTCATCGTCTGGTCGGGGTTGGTCCTGTGGGAGGCCCTGGACATCGCCAGACGCACGCGTGCCATGCGCAAGACCATGCAAATGGTCTTCCAGGATCCCCACGATAGCCTCAATCCGCGCATGTCCGTGGGCGAGGCCATCGGCGAACCCCTGCGCGTGCACTTCGGCCTGCCCCCGGCGGAGGTCGAGCGGCGTGTTGGCGAGCTCTTGTCGAGGGTCGGTTTGCAACCGGAGGTGCGCACGCGCTTCCCCCACGAATTCTCCGGTGGCCAGCGCCAACGCATCGGCATCGCCCGGGCCTTGGCACTCGAGCCCAGGCTGCTGATCTGCGATGAAGCGCTGAGCGCGCTCGATGTTTCCGTGCAGGCCCAGATCCTGAACCTGTTCGCGGACCTGAAGCGCGAGCTGAACCTCGCCTATCTCTTCATCGCCCATGACCTGGCGGTCGTGCGTCACATCGCCGATCGCATCCATGTCATGTATCTCGGCCGTATTGTCGAACGCGGTACGCCGGAGGATATCTTCGAGCGGCCGGCGCATCCGTACACGCGTGCGCTCTTGCAAGCGATTCCAACGACCCAGCGAGCTTTCGAAGATGATACGCAGCGCGAGGAGGCTCGCGTGTTGAGTGGTGAAGTCCCAAGTTCGTTCGATCCGCCGCAGGGATGTTACTTTCACCCGCGTTGTCCGGTGGCGGAGGATCGTTGTCGAAACGCGTATCCCGAGGAGCGCGTGCTAGGTGAATCCCACGCTGCAGCCTGCCATTTACTCGTCCCTGACGAGATTCCCGCGAGCTCGTAGCGACAGAGCTCTGGGCGGTGCACGAAGATAGTGCGCCATGCTGCTCCTTTCGATTTCCACCGTCCTCTGCCTTTCCGCACTCGCAACTTCGAACGATGGCGACGAGC
The DNA here is from genome assembly GCA_965662355.1 of Planctomycetota bacterium. Lineage (GTDB taxonomy): Bacteria > Planctomycetota > UBA1135 > UBA1135. The sequence goes on from CBFIHP010000009.1 coordinate 211,327, forward strand.
CCACGACCTGGGCCCAGTTCCGCGGACCGGGCGGGCGAGGGGTTGCCGAAAACACGGCAGCTCTACCCCCGCACCTGGATCCCGAGCGGAACCTTCTGTGGAAGGCAGCTGTACCCGCCGGGCATTCCTCGCCTTGCATCTACGGCGAGCGCATCTTCTTGAGCGGTGCCACGGAGGGCGAATTGCACACCCTCTGCATCGATCGCACAAGCGGTGAGTTGATCTGGCAAGAGAGCGTGGAAGCAAAAGGCATCGAGCGCGTACACCGCGTCAATTCCGCCGCCACGCCGACGCCGGTCAGCGATGGCGAGCGCGTCTACGTCTACTTTGGATCGATAGGGCTTCTGTGCTATTCCGCAAGCGGTGGCGAAGTGCAGTGGGAGCGACTCTTCCCGATCCCGCGCAATACCTTCGGTACCGCGGCCTCACCCATCCTGGCCGACGGCAAGTTGATCTTCATCAGCGACGCGAACGAGGGCTCGTTCCTCGAAGCCATAGACCCCGAAATGGGGGACACGATCTGGAAGGTCGAACGCGATTCGTTCCGCTCCGGTTGGGCGACCCCCACTGTCTGGGAACGCGACGGCGTCAAGGAGCTCCTTATCTACGGCGTGTGGTGGCTGACCGCTTACAACCTCGAAGACGGCTCGGAGCGCTGGGCCGTGCCCGGCCTAACCGACGAGCCCATCACCATGCCCGCCCAGGCGAACGGGCTCGTGTATGTCACCTCCTACAACATGCGCTCGAACCCCGAGGTGATCGGGCTTCCCCCCTTCGAGGAGCTGGTCGCGGAGCATGACCGCGACGGGGACGGCATGCTCGACAGTAGCGAAGCCGGGGAGAACAAGAGCATCCTCTCGCGCTTCGACGCGGATGGGGAAGGCGACCACCCCCTGCGTATCTTCTTTCGCTTCCTCGACGAGGACAGGGACGGCAAGATCACCGCCGTCGAGTGGAAGAAGATCGTGGCCTGGTTGGAGGGCATGGAACACGCCAATGCTCTCATGGCCATTCGGCCCCAGGGTGAGGAGGACCCCGAGATCGTCTGGCAGGAACCACAAGGCGTTCCCGAGTGCCCCTCACCCCTGCTCTACGGGAGAGAGCTCTACATCATCAAGAACGGTGGCATGCTCTCTTGCCTCGATGCGGAGAAGGGCATCGTCCACTACCGCGAACGCATCGACTCTCGCGGGCCACACTACGCGTCCCCTGTGGGGGGGGACGGAAAGGTCTACATCAGTTCGGCCAGGGGAGTCGTGACGGTGGTGCAGGCGGGCCAGGAGTTGAAGGTGCTTTCGCAGACGAAACTGGGAGAGCGTGTCATGGCGACGCCGGCGATCGTGGATGGGAAGGTGTACGTGCGGGCGGAGGAGTCTTTGTTTGCCTTTGGGCAACGCTAGGGGGCCTCCCCGCTGTGCTCGTCGAAAGGTGTCGAACGCCGTACATCGGGGAGCCGTGCTACACCGCGAGCCCATACGTCTCGCGCAGGATCGTCCGCAACTCCTCGAAGTTCTCCACCGTGTGATCCGGCGTGATCCCGGTTCCCTCCAGGCCCCTCTTCGCGGCCCGCTTCGACCACACTGCCACCATGCCCAACGCCTGGGGGGGGGCGATGTCGTGGGTGGGGCTGTCGCCGACGTACATTACCTCTTCGGGGGCGAGGGCCAGGTCGGTCAGGGCCTGGGCGTACAGCTTCGGGTTCGGCTTGGCGATCCCGATCTGGTCCGAGATGAAGACGGCCTTGGGGTGGACGAAGTCCAGCAGCCCGAGGCGGACGATCTTCTCGGCCTGCTTGGTCGTCCAGCCGTGGGTGAGGATGCCGACTCGAACACCCGCTCCCTCGAGGGCCTGGAAGAGCGTGTATACATCCGGAAAGGGCTCCAGCTGGCGAAACTTGGTGTCGTGGTAGGCCGCGACACCGGCGGCCACGATCAAGGCCGGGTTGCGATCCGACATGGAGGGCGGGCGCAGGCGGCGTAGGAGCTGGTCGAAATGGTGGTCGTAGTTCGAGGAGAACTCAGAGATCACCTCTTCGAGCTCGCGCAGGGCTTCGTCCTCCGGGACGTCGAGGCCGGCGCGGCACATGGCCCGGACCGCGTTGCGACGCGCGACCCGGGCGAATTGGGTCGTAGAGAAGAGTGTGTCGTCGATGTCGAACAGGACGGCACAAAGTCGGGTCATTGCATGACCCTAGCTTTCATACACTCTCTTACCCATGGGCGCTCTTACCTCTCGAGGCGGGCCAGCTCTTCCTTCACGTGGGTGATCCATGCCTTTAGCAGGATCATCAGACTCTCGCGCTCGTCGCTGTAGCCCTCTTCCTTGAAGAAGAAGCCGAGGAGCGGGATGTTGGCCAACCACGGGACTTCGGCGCGGCGTTCGATGTTGCGAATCCGCGAGAGGCCACCGAGGAGGATCGAGCCACCATCCGGAACGACGGCGGTGGTGAACACGCTTTGTACTTGGAGCTCCGGGAGCTGGAACGTGACCGCAGCCGTCTGACCGGCCAGCGTGGTGGAGAAGTCGGTGAGTGCCACGACCTGGGCGACCGTCGGTTGAATCTCGAGGGTCAGGTAGCGGCGGTTGTGTTGGATGGTGGGGCGAACGTCGAGGACGATGCCTTCGGTCAGTACGTTGACCACGGGGTCTGCGACCGCCTGGAACTGGGCTACCTCGACGTCGAAGTCCTGGATGTAGGCCCGCTGGTTGATGACCGTGACGTGGGCGCGCTGGGTGTTGTGCACCGACAGCATCTGGTCGTTGATCAGCTCGACGTTCTCGGACTTCTCGACCAGGGTCAGGATCATCGAGGCCGCGATGTCGTCGATGAACTGCCACTGGGCCGTGAGGCCACCGATGGTGGAGAGCGAGGAACCGAGGGCACTGCCGAAGAAGTTCTCCGTACGCGCCTTCAGGTCGCCGTCGGCGCCTTCATCGAGGAAAGCACCGGAGGAGGGCGGGATCAGGGTCGCGCCGTCGCCGGAGTTGTCGAGGCCCCGGGTCGGGTCGAGGTCGAGGTTGACGTCGTCGAGATCCGAGAACGGCGATCCGGGGTTGTCGATACCGCGCCAGTCGACGCCGATCTCCTGCAGGAAGCCTTCGCGGATGGCGAGGAACTTCGATTCGATCGTCACCAGGGAAGAGCTGAAGCGGCGCAGTTCCTCGAGGAAGTGGCGCACCTTTTCCTGCACTGCGGGGGTGTGGACCACGACCATGTTGCCGCCTTCGAGCGACAGGGAGATCGGGGCATCCCACGTGCCGGGCTCGACGTTTTGGGTGACGAGTTCCTGCAGGTTGTCGGGATCGTTGACCACGGTCCGCTCGGCCAGTGAGCCGAAGGGGCTGCCGCCGTCGTCGTCCTCGAGCTGGTCGATCAGGCGCAGGCGACCGATCCGCGGGCCGATGAAGTTCGACAGCGGGAAGATCAGGTCCTGGACGTCGTGGTTGACGATGACAAGCTCGCCGCGGGCCTTCTCGACGGTGGTGATGAGGATGGCCTCGTAGCGGATGGTCCACGTGACTTCCTCGCCCGCCATCTCCGTGACGAGGTTGAGGCACTTCTCGACCGAGAGCGGGTTGGTCAGGTTGACCTGGAAGATGACGCCGGCGTTGACCGCGGCTTCGTCAGCCAGGGGGTCGGTGACGATAGGCAGGCCGGTGATCGTCTGGATGGCCTCGATCACGGTCATGAGGCTTTCCTCGTCGTTGACCTGGAGGCCGGGGATCAGGGTGTCGGCGATCTGCGAACGAAGCTCGAGCTCGCCCGGTGAGACCGTGCGCCGAAGGCCAAAGCCCGGACGGTTTTCACGCAGCTTCGTGATGCGACGCCACTCGTCTTCGTCGGGCAGCGTGACGACACCCAGGTAGGGGATGCGCAGCTCCTCGAGCTCTTCGCGCCAGCGTGCGTATTGCTCGAGCTTGTTCTGTAGGTGGTTGTCGCTGACAAGCTGACGTTCCTTGCGGAAGGCCGTGTCGCGCAGGTCCAGGGCCTTCGAGTTGCGCGGGTCGAAACGCAGGACGCGATCCGAGAGCTTGATGGCCTCTTCGTAGTCCTGGGTCTTGAAGGACTGGATCGCCTTGTCGAGGAGTCCGGCGACGACGCTTTCGCGGCGCTCGTTATCGGCGCGCTCGCGATTCTGCAGGTCCTCGCGTGCTCGCTGTTCGAAGACCTCGGCTGCCATGCGCTCGGAGGCGTACTTCGTCGCCTTTACCTGCTCGAGCTTGGACTCGACACTCTGCTCGAGATCCCCCCAGTCACCCGAGTAGGGGTAGAGCCGGATCTGATCGAGGGCGAGGTTGAGTTCGACGATGGCCTCGTCGAATTCCTCGCGGCTGATCAGCAGATCGGCGCGCTTGATCTTCTCGCGTGCGTCGGCCTCGGCTTGCTCGCGCTTGAGCGTGTAGAGGTCTTCGAGCGATTGGATGACCGTCTGCGCCTCGCCGGACGGCGTGCCGAGGATCGAGCCGAGCTCAGCCGCGAGCTCTTTCGCGGGCAGGCTGTGGGGCGCGAGCTCGAGTGCTCGTGCGACCTCGACCTGCGCCTGCTCGAAGCGAAGCTCGTCCTTGAAGGTGCGCGCCTTATCAAGGTGCTGCTGAACGAGGAAGTTCCTCTTCTCCTCAGCGAGTGTGTACGCGCGCACTTCCTGATCCATTCGGTTGCCCTGGTCGTCCAGGGATCCGGCGGTGTCCTGGGAGCCACCGGAGTCGGTGGTAGCCGAGTCCGGAGTGGCCGATGAGCCGGGCTCATCGATCCTGTTCTTCTCCCAGGCGCATGCGGCGACAAACGACAGGCCGAGCGCGGTGGCGACGATCCTCTTGTTCATTTCTTTTGGTTCACAGTAGGTGGCATCCCCCCAGCTCAAAAAGTGGCTCGCGAGAGCTTTTTCGAACGTTGTGGCTTCCGAGACGTGGGTGGTTGCCGTGCAGGGAGCTTCAGGCGGTCTGTTTGGGGCATCCAAACCGTCCCCCGAAGCGGCGGCAAGATATCAGTTTTTCGGGTCTCGGGCAATCTACGGAGGGGAATCTGGCGGCGCTTTGGGTCAACGATGAAGGCCTTCGTTTGGTAGCGAGAGGCCCGGCTGGGAGAGGGTTCGGGCAGACGTCGCGCGGAAACGCACCTGCGCCTCTACGACACCGTCCGGAAGCGTTCGAAGACGCGCGATTCGGGAGTACGCAAGGGAGGGTCGCTGGGGAACGAAGACGGGCTGCGCCGGTCGAAACGACCGGTGCAGCCCGCTTGGTCTCACCGCTGGACTCAAATCCTGGAGAGCTCTTCGAGGTCCGCGCGAAGTCTACACCGACCTCGAATACCCGAAGATTCTCTCCCGGTTACTACTACTTCTTCTTCTTCGCGGCCTGTTTGTACTCGCCGATGAAGGTGATGTCCGTGAAGCCAGCCTCCACCGCGGCGTCCAGAACCGGGACCATGTCGCCATACACGGTTCCGGGACGGCAATCGATGGTCGAGGGGCGCTCGGGGTCCTTCCGAAAGAAGTCCTCGAGCCACTTGCCGATGTCGCTGATTTTTTCGGTCTTGCGCGGGCCGATGCTATAGCTCAGCTGGCGCCCGACGAACTCGAAGCGTCGGCCTTCCGAGCCATCGTAGAGCTGGCCCTTTTCCGTTCCCGAGGCGAAGACGCGCTGGCCTTCTTTCTTGATCTTGATCGTGATCTCGATTTTTTCCTTGGGCTCGGCTTCCGATTGGTTCACGCCCACGTCCTTGGGGAGGTAGGCGGAGAGCTTGCCCTCGAGGACTTTGAACTTGATCGTGCAGAGAAAGAAGATCAGGAGCAGGAAGGTGACGTCGATCATCGGCGTCATCTCCATCTTGAACTCTTCCTCCGCGATATCTCTGAGTGTCGACAATGGATGCTCCTTATTTCTTCTTGTCTTCCTCGACCTGGGCAGCGCCGAGCTCGAGCTTCCAGATGCGGATGCCTTCCTTGCCACAGATTTCCATCACCCGCTGGATGTACTTGAACTCCGTGCCGCGGTCGGCGCGAATCATCAGCGGGTTGTCAGGCAAACCGTCCTCGACAGCGCCGCCCGCGATCATGCGGTTGGCCTGGTCGGCGAGAAAGCGCTCGAGACCGATCATGCTGTCTCCGTCCACCTCCGGATCGTAGAGCGAGTTGCGCTTGTGGATCATTTTTCCCGACTGGGGAATGTTGATGATCGGACGCACGATCTTGGGGTCGGGAACATCTTCCTGAGCCGAGCGTGCCGCGGGCATCTTGAGCTCTTCCAGGTCCTGTTGGGTCAGGTCCGTGATGATCATGAAGAAGATGATCAGGAGAAACACGACGTCGATCATCGGCGTCATATTCATCTCCATCTCGGTCTTCGCATCGTGTTTGTTCATGTTCATGGTGAACGTTCCCTTTGCTGTTGGGGCTATCCGGCCGCGGGCACTGGGTGACGAAAATTGTCGCCACCGGGTCCTGGGACCCCTGGGAAGAGGCCCGGGCCGGGGGTAGGGCCGACTATCCCTCCGGGCGGAAGCGCTCGAACATGTCTTCGACGATGGCGCCCACCTCGATGACGGAACGGATCAGGTTGTTCCGCAGGTAGGCGAAGGACCCGGTCACCGGAATGGCGACAACGAGACCGAACAGTGTCGTTAGAAGGGCCTGGGAGATACCGTCGGCCAGCTCGGCCGGGTTGGCGTTGCCCCCCGTCGAGGCGATCTTGTTGAACGCCAGAACCATGCCGGACACCGTTCCGAGCAGGCCCATCATGGGCGCCACGTTGGCGATCAGGGAGAGCCAGCCGACCTTCTGGTGCAGCTTGATGGACTCCTCGTCACCCATCTCCTCGATCGATTTTTCGATCACTTCGAATGGGTGGCCGATCTTCGCGATTCCAGCCCCGCAGATGCGGGTCAGGAAGGTGGGCTCGTTCTCGCAGAGCTCCATGGCTTCCTGGTACTGGCCTTCGTCGAAGAGGGCCTGGATCTCGTCGATGAGCTCGGGCGGAGCCAGCTTGTCGCGCTTCAGCGAGACGAAGTTCTCGATCATGACCGCAAGAGCGACGACCGAGAGCAGGATGATCGCCCATCCAAAAGGACCGGACTGACGGATCAGCATTCCAACGGTGAGGTCGTCGTCCGACGGGGCGGCGGCGGCTGCCTCTTCTTGCATGCCGAAGCCCGGGAGGGCAAAGACGAACATGCAGACCAAGGCGAGGGGAAAGGCGGTCTTCGCAAAAGCGATCACCCGGGAACGGATCGATTGTGAATCCATTCTGGGACAGTCTCCTTCAGGTGGCTGAATCCGGGGGAACATCGCTCGCCCACGTAGGGCCTCGAGCGTTCCCGCAGAGTGGGCAGGGGATTTGGCGGTCAGAGGGTTTGGAGGAGCTCCTGGGCCCGCAACACCGACGGCGTGTCACCGTAGTTGTCGCGCACCGTCTCGAGCGAACGCTTGGCCGAGGCGTTTGCGTTCTTGTCCGAGAGCTTCAAGGAACACTGGGCCAAACCTACAAGAGCACGGGCCACGCGGTCGCGGTCCGTGTGATCGATAGCGGAAACCTGGGCGAACTGGACTTGAGCTTCGCGCAACTTCCCTTCGGCGAGCAGCGTTTCCGCGAGGCCCAGGCGGGCACCGTGGCGTAGCGGCGCATTGCCGTTGGCACCGCTGAGGTGCCCCGTGAAGAAGGTTTTCGCCTGGGAGACGCTGCCCTTGGCGAGCAGGCAGAAGCCGTCGCCCAGGCGCGCCTGGTTTTGCAAGAGGACGAACTGGCGCCGATCCGGCGAGCGTTCGTCGAGGTCGGCGAGCCCGGCCGTCACGGCCCGCTCCAGGCCAAGGTAGATCTCGCGTGCCTTGTCCGCGTCATCGGATGCGATGTACGCCTCGGCCGCGCCGATGCCCGCCTTGAAGCACGTCTTCAAGGGGTAACCCTCGGTGCTCGCCGTTGCCTCGCCGTAGAGATCGTCGTAGGTCTTGGCAGCGGCAGCGGCCTGTCCGGAGAGGCGCTGGGCCCGGCCGAGGAGCAGGCGTGCGTCGGGGAGCTCGCGGTTGTCGCCATAGTCAGCGATGAACGTTTCGACCTCCGCCTTGGCGAGGGCGAAGGCCGCCGGATCCAGTGCGCCATGTAGCAGGTAGGCCTTGGCACCGGAAAGCCGTGCACGTGCTTTCACGAAGTCGCGCGCACTGGCATCGCCGGCCGCGATTTGGAACGCCTTGGCCGCGTTTTCGTACTGGCGACGGTCGAAGTACGCGTTGCCCTCGGTGAAGGCCGGCGGCACGTTGCCGAAGACGATGCGCTGTACTCTTGCGACGTCGATCGACTTCTTGCTGAGGCCGATATCGATCACCACCCTCCTCAGGCTGTTCTCGATGATCTCACCCGTATCCGTCGTGGTGCGTCCGCGCGGGTTGCTCCAGTGGACCTGGTCGGGGCGCGCAGCCTGGGACGTTGCCGCAGCCAGCGTGGGGGCCAGGGCCGCCAGCACGGCTACGGCCCCCGGTGCCAAGAGCGAACGCCAGGCTCGAGAAACGGTGGTGCGTCGAGGGGTGGTGAGCATGGAAGGGGCGACCATTCTAGTGTCGCGAGCCAAACCGACAACCTTCGATTCGAAGGCGTGTTGCGGGGCCCGATTCGGCGTCGTTGCGGGGGTGCCTGTCTGGGGGCCCTCAGGGTGGAGCGGGCTCGTTCGGGAGCTCATTTCACCTTGTTCCAGAGCCACAGGAAGCGCTTCTGCAGGACGGGCTCGCCACAGGACTCGGCGATCGGGCCCATGCGGACGTCATCGAAGTTGTTGATGAGGTCCTGCAGGATGCCTTTGGCCGTCTTGGCCTTGGACGAGTCTTCCTCGCCCCACTGGTAGTAGGCGTAGGCCATCTCGAATTTGAGCTCGTACCAGGGGCAGTCCCAACCGCCGGAACGGTTCTTCTGGGATTCGGTGAGCTTCTGCAGGTAGTCCGCGGCGATCTTGAAGTTCTCGGCGCCGCCGACCCCGGGCCGCTCGACCTGGCTCTTGGCGTCACCCTCGACCCAGCCCGTGATCGCCCGGCACCAGCGTCGAACCACGTCCGAGCGGGGCTTGCGTGTATCCGACGTGTCCTTGGGGATCAGGGCATCCAGGATCTCGAAGGCCTCGGGGACGCGCTTTTGCTCGAGGAGCGCCCACCCGAGATCGGGCAGGATGAAGTTCGTCATGTCGTCGGTGCGTTCGTCTTGCTCTCCGAAGACCTGGGAAATGCGCTTCAGAACGTCCTCGGCCGCTTTCCATTCGCCGACATCTAGCCACAGACGTGATTCTTCCCGCAGGTTCGGGAAGGCCGGTTTTGCGGCGAGCTGGTTCTGGATGCCCGTGTACCTGGCTTGTATGGCCTTCATGGCCTTGGCGCCCTCGGCGTCCTTGGCCTGCTCGAGCCGTGCGACCTCTGCCTCGCAGGCATCGGCGATGTACTTCGCCGCGAAGCCCGTACGCGTATGGGTCGGGAAGATCTCCTGCAATGTCGCCTGGGCTGCCTGGGCCTTTTCCAGGTCGCCCTTGCCCAGGTAGGCACGCGTGACGACGAAGAGGGCGTTCGCGGCATACGACTCCTGGTCCTGGAACTCCTTCTCGTAGTCCACGAGCCGTTTCAAGGCCTCGTCGAACTTGCTCTGTGTGAAGGCCATGGCGCCGATGTAGTAGATCGCCTGGGCGCGGGCCTTGTGTCGCGCGGTGCGCTTGGCGGCGCCCGTGATGGCGTTGTCGGCCTTTTTCACGAACTCGTCTTCGTAGCGCTCGAACTCCGCCTTGGCGCGGGCGTAGTCCTTCATCTTGTAAAGACAAAGCGCTGCCTTGGTCACCGCGGGTTCGTGGTCGTCATAGGCGACCGAAACCTCCTGGTATCCACTGCGCGCACTGGCGTAGTCCTTCTTCGCGTAGAAGCGTTCGGCCTTGCGCCAGCGAACCTCGTCCGCCCCGCCGGTGTCCTTGGCCGCATCCTCTACCAGGCCTTCGGCCTCGAGGTACATGCGTTCGATCACGGGGTCATTGTTGGCGCCGCGCCGCACGGCTCCGATCGTGTTGAAGTAACCGTCCGCGATCCTGCGCTGGTATTCCGGATCGCCGCCCCAGGTGGTCGCCGCTTCGCGATAGGCCATGGCGGCTTCGAGGTCGCGGTCGAGACGCGCCAGGGAGCCACCGATGCGGAAGAGCACCTTCGGCGTGAACTCGCGCTGGGTCGCCTCGTCCTGGGAGTCGATCGCGCGCAAGAGGGTCTTGTAGGCCTCGATCGCGCGCGGGTAGTCCCGGGCGAGGAATTCACCCTCGGCGGCCTCGTACAGGATGTCGGGGGAGACCTCGACGCCGGGCAGGGAGATGATGTCGGAGATCAGCTTCTGCGCCCGCAGCTGGAGCGTGTTGCCGCGGTTTTTCTCGTTGATCTCCTGGGCCGTGCTCAGGGCCATGTTGATGGCACTGCGCAGGGAGCGACCGGAGAATCCCTCGGCCTTGGCATCCTCTTCGGACGCGAACCACTCCTGGGCGCCGGAGATGCCCCCGACCCAGCCGTTGCTGGCGGAGAGGGCGCCGGCCACGGAAAGTAGTGCGGAATAGCCGAGAGGGGTGAGGTCGAAACCCTCGCGCTTCCAGCCGTTGTACATGTGCAGGGCCCACATGCAGGCCGACTCGATGTCACCCGCGTCGGCCAAGGCCTCGACGAGGTCGGCGGTCGCTAGCTCGACCAAGCGAAAGCGTCCCTGGCGCACGTCGAAGGACTGATTCTTCCAGACTCGCGTGTCGTCGTTAGGGTCCTGGGGCATGGCGGTTTCCGCCACGAAGCTGAGGTAGTCGCTCGCGTCCTCGTTCTGGCCCTGGGCGCGCTTGACCTTGCCGAGGAGCGTGAAGGCGTTCAGCCCGGGGCCCGAATTCTCGCCAGATTCGATGGCTACACTCTCGAGGATCTGTTCGGCCCGACCGTAGTTGTAGGTTCCCTCGTCGCCTTTCACCTTGGCGGAGGTCAGGTGCATCTGAGCCTGATTCAGGAACAGACGATAGAGCGCGTTCTTCTCCGACTGGGAGAGATCCGAAGTGATATCGCCCGCGAGCTCGCCGGCGAGCACGAGCCCTCCCTCCAGCACGTCCTTCGTCTTTTCCCGCAGCTCCTTGGCCTTGGCCCCGAGGGCCGTTTCCAGGGCCTCCTCGAGCGAGCGGCCGTACTGATTGACCAGATCGATATACGAGCTCTGGGCCTTGTCGAGCAGGGTCGAGGTCGGGTTCTCGGTCAGGAAGGTCTTGTAGGAAACGACGGCCTTGTCATACAGCTCGAGGCGCTTCTCGATGTTGCCCTCGCGACTGGCGCCGGCGGCGTAGACGTCACACTTGACGAGTCCGAGACCCTCGAGGTTCTCGCCCCGGAGTCCCTGGGATTCGAGCTCGGCGATGACCTCCTCGGCGTAGTCGATGTAACGAAAACGCTTCGCCAGCTGGCGTGCGAACTCCATGTCGCGACGGATGGTCGTTTCGGAACTCTGGGCGACGAGCGGAGAGGCGGACAGGAGGGCCAGAGGGGCGGCCAGAAGGTAGGGGAACAGGCTGTTGGTCATAGTCGCACCGGGTACACAAAAGGGGCCGCGTCGCCCGAAGAGGCGCGCACTCCCGAAGGATAGGCAGGGGTGGGGTGCTCTTTTGATTGTGGGGTCAGGAATAAGACCGTCCCGACCCTTCTCGGTTACCCCCCGACCCGCTCCCGGTTTCCGGATGCGAACCGGAACTTGTGGATCCAATCGTTCTCGATAAGGATCCGGGTGCCGAATCGGGGCGGACCCCGAGGGGCCCGCGCCCGCGAAGCGGAGCGGAGGGGCTTCGTCCGCGGGGTCTACTGGGGATCGAGAGACAGGGTCGAATCGGAGCCCAGCTGGGATTCCGTCGGCTCGTGCTCCTGCGGGATGACGATCTTCGCCTTGAGCAGGATCAGAAGCTTTCTGTTGCTGACATAGGTGCCCTGGCGCTCGAAGAAGAACGAGAAGATGGGCAGTTTGTTCAGGATCGGGATGCCGGAGCGCAGATCCTGCGACTCGTGGACCTTCATGCCACCGAGGAGCACCGTTCCACCGTCGGGCATCGGGATCGATGTCCGCACGCGGGAGATGTCCAGTTCGGGCAGCTGGATCGTGACCGAGTTACCGGAGACACCCAGGGAGGTCGTGAAGTTGCGGATCGGGCGCTGCAGCTCGGCAACCGTCGGACGCAGCTCGATCGTGAGGAAGCGACGGTCGGCGGAGACGACCGGGCGCACGTCGAGGATCACACCGTCCTCGACGATGTTGATGATCGGATCGGCGATCGAAGCCGCCTGGGCGATCTCGACGTCGAAGTCCTGGACGTAGGCCACCTGGTTGATGACCGAGAGGTTCGAGCGCGCCGTGTTGAAGACCAGGACGCGCGGAGCGGTGACGAGCTCGACGCGTTCCGACTTGGCGGTCGCGGTCAGGATCATCTCGAGCTGGAGGTCGCTGAGGTAGGTCCACTGGACCTGGAGGCCACCGGAGCCGGTCAGTACGTCTTCGTCGCCGAGGAAGCTGTCGAAGAGGTTTTCCGAACGGCCGCGGAGATCGCCATTCTCGTTCTCGTCGAGGAATGCGCCCACGTCGGTGTCGGAGCCGATTTCGGTACCGAGCACCTGCTGGGCCGTGGAATCACCGAAGTCATTGAAGAAGGCGTTCGTGCCCAGGCCGGGAGCGCCCAGGCCGCGGAAGTCGACGCCGATGTCTTCGAGGAAGTTGTCCTCGACGGTGAGGAAACGCGCCTGGATGTCGACCATGATGCCGGTCGCTTCGCGCAGGTCGTCGAGTAGTTTTCTGATCTGCTCGTGCACTTCGGGCGTCTGGTAGACGACCATCGTGCCTTGGGAGAAGGTCAGTGAGTTGTTAGGGTCGGCGTCCCAGGATTCTGTGGCGATGTTGTCGCGGATCAGGGGCTCGAGGTTGTCCTCGGTGATGATCAGGGCCTCGCGCTCGTCGAACTCTTCGTCGATCTCGGGCACACCACCGGAGGGCTGGATGTTGATCTCGCGGCCGGGGAAGTCCGTGATCGGGCGGATGAGATCACGCACCTCGTAGAAGCGCAGGACCTGCCCGCCGATCAATTCTTCGTTCGTGACGAACTTCACAACGCCGTCTTCGATCTTGTACGCGAGGTTCTCGCGCACTTCCGTGATGATGTCGAGCAGCTGCTTGACGCTGCGCTCGGGCAGCTCGAGAAGCACGGCGGTCTCTTCTTCGTCCAGCTCGTCGCGGACCTTTGAGGAGACGATGAAGTTGACGCCGGTGACGTTCTGCAGGTAGCTCGCGACCTCTTCGAGGGGTGCGCCCTCGCCATCGATGCCGAAGCGCGCCGGGACGCGCAGCTCGTTCAAGCGTTGCGTGACGGCGAGCTTGTCCGCCTGCTCGACCGGGTCGGAGCCGATGAACTCGTGGGGTTGTCGCTGCGTGGCCTTGCGCCAGCGCTTGAGGTCGAAAACGATCGTTTCCGTCTGCGGGATGTCGGACACGTTCAGGTCCTCCATCGTCTTGATCCAGTTGCGCCGATACGCGTCGCGCGTGTTGGCGTCGGTGGCCTGGTGGCGTGCGGCGCGGGCGACGTCGCGCAGCCTTTGGGCGGACGGGTTGCCGGGATCGTAGAGCAGGATCTGGTCGGTCAGGGTCTCGGCCAGGCTGTAGGCCTCGCGCTGGAAGGCGCTGTGAGCCTGCGAGTAGAGGCCGCGCAGGGTGCCTTCGCGACGTGTTTTCTGTTGTTCTTCGAGCTCGCCGCGCAGGCGCGAGGCTTCCGACTGCTCGTGCTGAGCGGCGGCGGTCTCGGCGGCCTCGGCCTCGCGCACGGCGCGCTGGAGGCGTGAGCGGACGAGTTGCTCGTCGAGGGAGTCGTCGGCGATCAGCGGGTGAAACTGCAGGATCGAGAGCGACTTGCGGTACGAATTGATCGCATCGTCGTAGGCGCCGTCCTTGAGCAGCTCGTTACCGGTCAGCATGTGCTGTTCGGCTTCGAGGCGAGCCTGCGTGCGGCGCACGACCGCTTGCTGGTAGGCGTCCTCGATACCGTCGGCGGCTTGCTGGAAGTCGTCCCCGAGCAGCGCTTGCACGCGGCGCAGACCCAACTGGGCTTGCTCGTTGCCGGGCATGACTTCGAGGGCCTGCGCGTATTCGCGCAGGGCGCCTTCGAGGTCGGCGCGCTCGAGGCGCTCGTTACCCAGGTTGATGTACTGTTCGGCGAGGTAGCGCTGCTTCTCGCGAATGACGCGCAGACGATCCTCCTCGCTCTGGAATTGCTCCTGCGAGATCCCGGTGCCGGCGGTCGTCATCGCAGGCGGTTCCACGACCGGAGCGTTCGAGATGATCGCCACGGCTTCCGGCTGCGGTGCGCTGGTGATCGTCACCGCCTCGGAATTGTTGGACCTACCATCACTGGAGGCAGCATCGGGCAGCGGGTTGAACTGGCAGGCGTATGCCCCGAGCAAACTCACGACGAGCAAAGAGCAAGTGCGCATGTTGAGGATTGGGTGGCTTTCCGAAGTTTCTTGCGTGGCAACGTTCGTGCGGGGATCCCATGCAGGGATGTCGCGCGAAATGTCGCCGGAGCAGGGGGTCGGATCGATGAGAATTGGCCGTTGAGATTCGCACGGGCAGGTCCGTGTCGACGCTGGGGCCGCTTCGGTCCGAATGGGGATTGAGAGAAAGAGCGTGCGCTCTCCGAGACGCGCCCGGAATACGCGATGAACGTTGCGTCACACACCACGCTGGTGGGGCGGGTGGATGACGACCGCGCCGACGAGTGTTCCTTCGGGCCGGATCGAAATGCGGATCGGATCGAAACGCGTTCGAATCGGAGCTTCGAGAGCACCCTTCGGGGGGCGCGGAGCATAGCCCGGAGCCCCCAAACGGTCAATCACGACCTACCCAGCAACGTACCGGGAGTTACCCGATGCCTTCCCGCATCCGGGCCGGTTTTGTCCTGATGTTCGGGTCTCAGCTGCGCGGGAGGCCCAGCTCGGCCATGGCCATCTGGATGTCCTGCCAGCAGTCCTTCTTCATATGCGGGCTGCGCAGGAGGAAGGCCGGGTGGTACGTGGCGATGACCTTCCGTCCGCCCAGCTGGTGGACCCTGCCGCGCATTCGGGCCAAGGAGGAGGTGCTCTTCAAGATGTGGCGACTCGCATGGAGCCCGAG
The DNA here is from genome assembly GCA_965662355.1 of Planctomycetota bacterium. Taxonomy (GTDB): domain Bacteria; phylum Planctomycetota; class UBA1135; order UBA1135. The sequence goes on from CBFIHP010000009.1 coordinate 226,483, forward strand.
CGTGATCAGCAATTGGGGGTCGAGGAGCTCTATCTGGCGGTCGAGAAAGGGGGTGCAGAGTTCTTTCTCGGCGGTCTCGGGATCGCGGTTCCCCGGGGGACGGCACTTGAGGACGTTGGCGATGTAGACCTCTTCCCGGCGTAGCTTCATGCCTTTTTCGATGATGTCCGTGAGCAGGGCCCCGGAGCGCCCGACGAAGGGCACGCCCTGCTCGTCCTCGTCCTGGCCGGGGGCCTCGCCGATGAACAGGACACGGGCGGAGCCGGTTCCATCGGAAAAGACGGTCTGGGTGCGGGTGCGGCATAGCCCGCAGGCCTCGCAGGCGGCGACCGTGCTCTGCAGGGAGGCGAGATCGGGGGCCGCGGCGGCGAGGGGAGCGGTCGGGGAGGCTGTCCTGGGGTCGCCCTGGGGGGCGGCGACGGGTTTGGGGGCCGGAGGGCGCCTCGTGGGCGCTGCAGCTGCCGCCGGGGGGGCAGCGGTCGGCACGGGCATTGGGACGCGCCGGGTGCCTCGCTGCGCGGTGCGCTCGAGATG
>CBFIHP010000010.1:0-10075 GCA_965662355.1 Planctomycetota bacterium
TTTCGCACCTCAGCGTCAGATACGGTCCAGTGAGCCGCTTTCGCCACTGGTGTTCCTCCTGATATCTACGCATTTCACCGCTCCACCAGGAGTTCCACTCACCCCAACCGTCCTCAAGCCAAGCAGTATTCAATGCCATTCCCCGGTTGAGCCGAGGGCTTTCACATCAAACTGACTTGGCCGCCTACGTGCGCTTTATGCCCAGTGATTCCGAACAACGTTTGCACCCTCCGTCTTACCGCGGCTGCTGGCACGGAGTTAGCCGGTGCTTCCTCTCGCTTTAGTCAGCCATGCTCATTACACATGGGGTTCCTATAGCGTGACAGTAGTTTACAACCCAAGGGCCTTCATCCTACACGCGGTGTCGCTCCGTCAGGCTTTCGCCCATTGCGGAAGATTCTCGACTGCAGCCTCCCGTAGGAGTCTGGGCAGTGTCTCAGTCCCAGTGTGACCGATCGTCCTCTCAGACCGGCTACCCGTCATTGCCTTGGTAGGCCGTTACCCCACCAACAAGCTGATAGGCCGCAACCCCCTCCCCGAACAGCGTAAACCGCCGTTTACCCCCTGAAAGATGCCCTTCGGGGGGACCATTCGGCATTACCCATCGTTTCCAATGGTTATTCCGATCTCGAGGGTAGGTTGGTTACGTGTTACTCACCCGTTCGCCGCTTTACTAACCCGAAGGCTTTCGCGCACGACTTGCATGCCTAATCCACACCGCCAACGTTCGTTCTGAGCCAGGATCAAACCCTTCAATTAAGAGTTGTCTGATTCTGATTTGTTGATTGAAGAGCACTCCAGGAGGTATTGGTTACCTGAAGCGCGTCTCCAGCGCTCGCACGAGTCTCAAGGACCACCCTGATTGTCAAAGAGCCACCGCAACGCGCTCCGCACCGTCGGAACTTCCCGCGAGGGAGTCCGGAGACACGGGGGGGCGTCACAGGCTGAACTAAATTGCCGGCCGAGGCGCGGCTTCCCCATCGTGAACGGCCGTCCGCTCCGCGACAGGGAGCGAAGAGGATAGGTTTTTTCCTCGGGCGGTCAAGGCTGCCCTCGCTTTTCTCTTCATTTGCCAGCAAGAAGACTCAACGCCCTGTGGCGACGTAACTTAGAGAGAACGTCTTCCTCGACTTCAGGGCCCGAAAGCGGCTGCGCAGCCTGCGGCTCGCCTCACTCTCGGACGATCACCTGTGCGTCCTTTGGCAGGATGCCGAACAGGCGTTCCACATCGTCTTTCAACAGGCGAATGCAGCCGTCGGAGGACGCCAATCCAATGCTCTCTGGCTCGGAAGTGCCGTGGAAGCCATAGGACGTCTTTACACCGGCTCTGAACCAGCCCATCCAACGCGTGCCCAGGGGGTTGCGCGAATCCCCGAAGGGGATGATTGGCTGCCCGATCCGGGCCCAGGGGGGGTTCTCGATCTTGTCGCCGATCGTGTATTCGCCCGGGGGCGTCTCCTCGCCGGCACGGCCGACGCCGACCGGCCAGGAGCCCACGACTTCGTTGCCGAGCAGATACACGCACCAGCGCGCCGCCAGATCGACGAGGACCCGCACGGCGTCCGTCGGGATTCGCAGGGTTTGGCCCTTGTGGATCACCGCGTTCTTCGGGATCTGGTTCGCCGCCTGGATCAAACCCGTGCAGATGCTGCGTTCGGGGTAATTCGCCAGGTAGCGCTTGCGAATGGCCACCAAGCTGTCTCCGTCCATGACCTCCATGTCGACGGAATTCCACTCGCCCTTGCTCGACCAACGGTGTTGCTTCTGGGCCTTTTCCAGGCCCTTGGTAAAGCGAGCCAGGGTCGCGGGGTCGGCCGGCCAGGGAGCATCGAGCTCGGCCAGAATCAACTCGGAGAAGCCAATGGCTGCCGGGCGATAGGAACGCCCCTCGAGGAGCACCCAAGCGTGTTGCCTGAGAAGACCCATCTCCATGGCGAGAACCATCGGCCCCTCCCCCATCGCGGAGGCGGGGCGCGTCGTGTTGGCAAGGCCCTCTAGAGCCGCCTGGAGAAGCCCCTGCTCGCGCGCGGTGATCGATCCGGCGGGTAGCTCCTCGGCCAGACTCATGGCGGAGCGCGGGTCTCCCGCGACGGCACGCGAAAAGGCCTCGGCCAGGATTCCCCGCTCCTGCGGCCCCGCGGCGGCTCGCAGGGCCACTTCCTCGGGAGTTCCGTGGACGACCGTGGCCGCGAGCAAGAGCTCATTGTCGTCGCGTACGGGCGCCAGCTCGACCCCCTTCAGCCAATCGGGGATCGTCTCATCGTCTTCCTGGTTGCCCGCGGACGATGTGTTGGCTGCGCGGTTCGCTTGCTCCGCGGGCGGCTCCAGGAACCGGGATCGCCCTTCCTTCGAGGGCGTGGCCTCTTCGGCTTCGGCCGAACGCGGGTCCTTGGCGGCCGCCTCGGGGTCGGAATAGAACTTCAGGAAGGCGACGAAGACCAGTACCAGGGAGAGAAAGAAGACCAGGGCTCGCATGGGTGCATCCAGAGTTGTGGGGGTTGCCCGTGAGACTCGGATCTTAGCGATCGGAGATGCCCGGATCCTTTGGTTTCCGGAGTCGTCGCGCTGGTCGTTATCGGCGTCGTTGCGGGAGTTGTTCGATCCAGAGGAGCGAGGGCCTCGGCCCCTCGTGACGCGAAAACGCGACACGAAAAAAGGAAGCTCCCAAAGGCACCGTGCCCGGCGAACCCTGAACCCTGGGGTTCAGGTGGGTCCGACGCCGGAGGGTTTGATGCTCCGGACGCTGATGGGCCCTCTACGTTCTCATTAGGCTCAAGGGTTTCCAGCCGGGTGCACCTGTGCCCGCAGGTGAACTTCCTTCTTGAAAGCCTAGCTCGCAATCCGGCCCAGTGCCCGGTCCGAGGCCTGGTTTCCTACGCCTACCAGCCCGCTTTTTTGATCTTCTCGGTGATCCGTTCGGCCAACTCGAGAGCTCGGCGGCCGTCCTCGCCGGTGACCTCCGGGGTCGTACCGTCGCGAACGTTGCCGAGAAAGGAATCGAGCTCGGCCTGGAGCGGGCGCTCCTCACCCCCGAGCTCCAGGGGAATGGGCTGGAGGACGCCGGCCATCAAGAGGCTGGCCTGGGATGCGAGTTCGCTCGGATCGCGATCCTTGGCGGTCTCCATGAAACTCTCCCAACCCGGCCCGCGCTGAACCAAGAGCCCGTTGTTCTCCTGGAAGTCGAGGGAGACGTAGCCCGTGTTCGAGAACAGCCGGAAACGCCGCATCGGCTTCAGGGACACACGGCTGGCCGAGACGTTGGCCCGGCCGCCGCAGCGAAAGGTCAGGCGCACCGAGGCGATGTCCTCGCTCTCGGTCAGGATCTTGCCCCCCACCGCGTCGATCTCCTCGGGCTCGGACCCCATGAGGTCCAGCACGAGATCGAGATCGTGGATCATGAGATCGTGCACGACGGAAACGTCGGTGCTGCGGAAACTGAACTGGGCGAGCCTGTGGCATTCGATGAAGCGCGGCTTGATCCCGAGCTCGTGAACCCTGCGCACGCCAGGCTGGAAACGCTCGACATGACCGACGGCAAGCTTGGCACCGCCCCGCTCGGCGGCTTTCAAGATGCGGTCGGCTTCCTCGAGATCGAGCGCCAGGGGCTTCTCGACGAGACAGTTGACGCCGCGTGCAAGCAGTGGCTCGGCGATACGACAGTGCTCCGTCGTGGGCACGACGATGCTACACACGTCGATGTCGTCGGGCAGATCGCTCCAGTTGCCGAGGGCCTCGGTATCGAATTCCACGGCCACCGATTTCGCACGACGCTCGTCGGAGTCGCACACGTAGGCGAGTTCCGCGCCCGGATTCTCGTGGTAGATCTTGGCGTGGACGCGCCCCAGATGGCCAACGCCGATCACCGCAGCGCGCAAGGGCTTGCCAGCGCTCACGGAGAGACCTCTTGCAGGACGAGCTGCTCGCCCTGGCGCGCGAACTCTTCCCGTAGAGTCTCGCGATAACGGCCCTTGGATCCGATCAAGCTACGGCGCAGAGAACGCACCAGCTCGGCCACAAGCTCGCCGGAGTTCTCACCGTCCATGTTTTCGAGAATTAGCTGACGCGGCTCGCTCGAGCGGTAGATACGGCGAAAAGCGTCTTTCACGCCCTGGATCTCGGGCAGCGAGAAGCCGGCCCGTTCCAGCCCGATGACGTTTACCTTGCGCACGCGCGAGGGATGACCCTCCTGGATCATGAAGGGCGGCACGTCCTGGATGATACGGGTCAGACCACCGACGTAGGCGTTGCGACCGACCGTGACGAATTGATGGGAAGCCGCGGCCCCATTGATGATGGCCTGGGCGCCGACCTCGACGTGGCCCGCGAGGAGCACGTTGTTGGCCAGGGTGACCCGATCGCCGATGTCACAGTCGTGGGCGATGTGGCAGCACGCCATGAACAGGCAATCGCTGCCGACGCGTGTCACCCCCCCACCCTTCACCGTGCCGCGGTTGATCGTGACGAACTCGCGCACGGTGTTGCGATCCCCGAGGATCAGGTGGGTCGGCTCGCCCTCGTAGGAGAGATCCTGGGGCACACCGCCGATGTTCGCCTGCCCGACGAAGCGATTGTCCTTGCCGATGGTCGTCACGCCGTCGATCACGACCTGCGGACCGACGCGACTGCCGTCGCCGATGCGAACGCGGGGGCCGATAACCGTGTAAGGGCCGACATGGACATCCATGCCCAGTTCTGCCCCTTCGGCGATCACTGCCGTCTCATGAATCAAAGTTGCCATTCGTATTGCTGCCGATCAGGGTTGAACCATGGTGAAGGTCAGGATGGCTTCGCACACCGTTTTGCCGGAGACGAGTCCAATGCCCTTGACCTGGGCCATCTCCCCCTTCATCCGCTGCGTTTCGACCTCGATGCGCAGTTGATCTCCGGGTTCGACGGGGGCGCGCAGCTTGACCTTGTCAATCGACCACAGGACGGCGAGCTTGCCGGTGTGTTCGAGCTTGCGCAGAAGCAAGACACCCGCCAGCTGAGCCATGGCCTCGAGCTGGAGCACCCCTGGCATCAGGGGTCGGTCGGGGAAATGGCCGCTGAAGAACGGCTCGTTGATGGTGACGTTCTTGAGGGCGACGGCACGCTGATACCCATCGACCTCGATGACGCGGTCGATCAGGAGGAAGGGATAGCGATGCGGGAGCATGCGCATGACCTCGCGCACATCCAGACCGGATTCGCGCCGGACGACCCCACCGACCTCCTGAGTCTCCATGAGATCGAGCAAGCTTCGCACCAGGTCCGCGTTCGTTTTGTGGCCCGTGCGCGTCGCAATGATGTGCGCATGCAGCTCGGCACCCAGGAGATGTAGGTCCCCGAGAAGATCGAGCAGCTTGTGCCGCACGGGCTCGTTGGGCATCCGCAGAACCGTCTGCGGATCGCCCAGAACCAAGGTGTTTTCGCGCGTTGCCCCCTTTCCGAGCCCGGCTTCCTTCAGGAGCGGCACCTCGGAGGCCAGGCAGAACGTCCGCGCGGGAGCGATCTCGCGCACGAAGTTCTCGGGGTTCATCTCGAACTGATAGGAACCATCGACGACCGCGGGGTCGGCGAAGGAGGAGATGTACTGCAGCGTCAGGTTGGCGTTCTCGGCGGGAAGCGCGACGAGGGTCGCCTCGCCATCGCGAACGAAAACCGGCTGCTCCAGGCGGAAGCTGCGCACCTGGGCCCGCTGCTCGACGATGCCCGCCTGATCGAACAGATCGACGAGGACCTGGGCACTTCCATCCATCCCCGGGAGCTCGTTGCCCGAGATCTCGACCCGTAGGTTATCGACCTGCATCCCGGTGCACGTCGCGAGCAAGTGCTCGACCGTATCGACCTCGAAACCGCCTCGTTCGAGGTGCGTCCGACGATCGCGGTTGGAGTGGAAACGAATATGGGCCGGAATCGGGACAGCATCCTGCTTGTCCGTGCGCAGGAACTCGACCCCTGTGTCCTGGGGCGCCGGTAGGACACGGACATCGACGACCTCGCCGGAGTGCAGGCCGGTGCCGGAAAACTCGACCGCAGTACGCAAGGTTCGCTGTTGACGGCTCATTGTTCTCTTCGCTCTTGCTTGTGAATGGAGTTCGATTCGAGCGCTTCTACGCGTTTTGCAAGCTCTTGCATGAGCTTGCGCATCTCGGGAAGTCGACCGACGTTGACAACGCTTCGCAGCACGTCGCCTTTATCGCGGGCAGGAAGGCCCCAGTAGTCCCGGTTGCCTTCGATACTCGCCGTTACGCCGGCCTGGCCGCCAACACGGGCGCCCGCACCGATCCTGAGATGCCCCCCGACGCCAACCTGGCCGCCGAGGATCGCGCCTCGTTGAACGGTCGTCGAGCCAGCGATGCCGACCTGGGCAGCCAACAGCACACCGTCCTCGAGAACGACGTTGTGCGCGAGGTGAACGAGGTTGTCCAGCTTGCAGCCGTTGCCGATCTTCGTCGGTCCGAAGCGGCCGCAGTCGATGGTGGAATTGGCGCCGATCTCGACGTCGCAACCGATCTCGACGGTTCCGCACTGGGGCACCTTCTCCCACCCCCTGGGGGTCGGATCGAAACCGAAGCCATCGGCCCCGATGACGCAGCCCGCATGCAAAATGCAACGCTCGCCGATCGAGGAGCCGGCGTAGATCACGACGTTGGGATGGCAGACCGTCCCCGCGCCGATCGTGGCCCCCGCCCCGACCGCGCAGCCGGGATACAGAATGACGTCCCGTCCGATCCGGGCGTCCTTTCCGACGGAGGCACCGCCAGCCACGCTACAGCCCTCTTCCAGCTGAGCGCTGGGATCGATCAAAGCTCCCTCCTCGATCACGCCGTAGGGGCGCTCCAGAAGGGGCAGGAACGTCGCGATCGCCTTCGAGAAGGCCTGGCTCGGGTTCTCGACCCGCAGGAGAGCCATGTCGGGGCGCCCTAGCTTCAGATCCTCGGATCTCAGATCGTGGGGCACGATCACGGCCCCGGCCCGCGTCTGTTGCAGCTGGGGAACGAAGCGGCCGTCGCGGGCGAAGCTGATCTGGTTCCCCGACGCCTCGCCGAGCGCCGCGGGTCCGACGAGCTCGACGTTGCCATCACCCTCGAGGGTGGCGCCACAGATGTGGGCGATTTCGGCTGCTGTGTGCGTGATCATCAGGAACAGGGCTCGAATTCGAACCCCTGTTGGTCTTGCCTACGGTGCGGTCTGACCCCCGGTCCACGGATATAGCCACTGGGTTAGCGATCCGAAATGCCCTTGTCAACCGAACCGGCCCACTTGCGCGCCCACACGGCGAGATTTCCCTATTCCACGGGGAAAAATTCCGACTCCCGTCCCCGGCCCCCCAAAGGCCCCGCTAGAAGCCGATGTCGAAGGCCAGGATCTGGGTATCGTCGCCTTCGCCGTCCTTGATGGCCCAGCCGAAGCTGAACGTGATCGGAATCGGGACCGGCAGGCCGAAGAGAAAGCCGACCGAGACGCGCAGCTCGTCGAAATCGAGGGAGAGCTCCTCTGGATCGAGTACGCCGGCGTCGATGAAGAGGCCCCCTTGGAGCGATTCCACCTCGCGGTAGGTACCGGGCTGGACCTGCTTCACGAGGGGGCGACGATATTCGAGCGTTCCGAACAGCATCGTGGAGCCCCCGGCGGGATGGTTGTTCAGCCCCTCCACCGGTCCCACGCCGCGGAAGTCGAAGCCCCGCATGCGCCGCGGACCACCGAGGAAGAAACGCTCGGTGTAGGGAACGCTGTTCGTTCCTCCGAAGGGGATCGCCGAACCGAGCCGAAGCGCCAGGTGATAGCGATCGGAGACGAGATCGGGATCCTCGTCGAACTCGTCGTAGAAGTCGAAGCGCAGCTCGCCCTTGTAGAACTCGAAGTCGCTACCGATGGACTCCGCATAGACGTTGTTGTTCCAGGAGAACGACACACCGTTGCGGGGGCTGAGGGCATGGTCGACCTCGCGAAAGCGATACCCGAAAGAGAAGCCCGATAACTTGTTCTTGCCTTGCTGATCGAGCAACGACTGCGGCACCGTCAGAAAGTCGTCGTCGTCGATCGTCGGTTCACCACTGAAGTCCAGATCCTCGACCTCGACCGAGCCATACGCATAGCCCGCAAAGGCCGAGGAGTCGGGCGACAGCTGGCGTGAGAGCTCGAAACCGTTCGAAATCCGCGATTCATCGTGGGAATCGAAGATCTGGCGGGTCAAACGCGAGTCCAGAGCCAGACCGATGCGCGTGGTGTGCAATCGGAAGAGGTCCGGCTCGACGAAACGAACGACGAACTGCGTCAGGTCGGTACCCGGGGAAGCCCGAATCGTCAGCGACTGCCCCCCACCGTGGAAGGCCTCGCGTTTGGTGATCTCATCGACAGTCGCCCAGAAAGAGCTGGGCAGATTCGCGATGTCGAAGTTGCGCATCGAAAGCTGGATCGTGCCGAAGGCCCCGATGCCGCTACTGATACCGCCCGCCAGCTGGAAGTTCAGGACCTGGCCCTCCTCGACGATGTACTCGAGATCCACGACACCGGGCTCGTCGGTCGGAAGGAACTGATACCGCGGGGGGATGTGTCCGGGATCGGTGTCGTCGGAGAAGAAACCCGTCGAGGCGATCCGCGCGCGAGAACGCTCGATTTCGATCGGATCCGCGACCTCGCCGGGAATGACCGTGATGCGTGAGCGGATGATGCGGTCCTGGGTGTGCAGGTTACCGGAGACGAGGATCTCGCGGATACGCTGTCGTTGGCCCTGGGAGATGCGGTAGGTCACGTGCACGATCGGGCGGTCCGGCTCGAACACGAGCAGCGGATCGAGAAACTCCCAACGCTCCTGAATCGCCAGGCTGCGGTGGTCGATGTGCCCCAGCTCGCCGTACCGCCGACGGAGGGCAGCTCGGTCGCGATCGACGATGCGTTCCTCATAGGGATCACCCGGTTGGAGAGTGATCAGCTCGCGCAATTCCTCGAGAGCAATCACCAGCTCGCGAACCTCCTCCCGAAAGCCGTTGCGAGAACGCGGTTCGGGCACACGATCGAGGGCCACGAAGTCGAGCGACCCCACCTTGTATTGCGGCCCCTCGTCGACGATCAGGTGGATCGTGACCCACTCCTTGTCCCCGGTGAACTGCAGACGATCCAGCTCGACCACGGCGTTCAGATAGCCGAGATCGCGATAGACCTGCCGCATGGCCACGAGGTCGGCATCGAGCTCTTCACGGACGAAGTCCTTGGCGAAGAAGCTGAAGATCCACGGCGCGCGCATCTTCGCGTCGGCCAGCGGCGACAGACCGTCCTTGAACCACCAGAAGCCCGAATTCTCGAGGGAGTGGTTGCCCTTGATCTTGACCGTACGGACCTTGACCTCGGGACCTTCCTTGATTTCGAAGATGACGTCGGGCGCGTGATAGTCGCCCGTCTCCTCGTCGATACCGCCTGCGCGTTCGACGACGTTGATCTCACAGTAGAAGAAGCCCTCGTCCAGGTAGTTGCGCAGGAGTCGCTGGCGGATGCGGGGGGCTTGATACAGGTAGAGCTCCTCGTCTTCCCGCAGCTGAGCCCACTCGAGGAGTTTCTCGGTCGAGATCTCGACGTTTCCGATGAAGCGCGGCTCCAGATCCAACGAGAGTTCGCGCACCTGGAGGTGGACCTCGACCTGGCCCGGAACCGCCTGCGACGGCACGACGGTGTAGCTCTCGATGATCACGCGGAAGGTCTCGAACAGAAGCTCGATCCCCTTCGTCGCTTCCTCATCCGAGATCAGAGCCACGCCCTCCTTCAATCCCAGGGCGCTGACGATCTGCGAGGGCAGGTATCGCTCGACCCCGCGCACGACGACCTTGTGGACGAGGGGCAGCTCTTCCTGGGGCGAAACGAACGGCTCGGACCCGCTCGGTGCGGGCGGCCCCTCTTGCGCGAGCGTCGTCGATAGCCCGCATAGCCCAAGGGCGAGCAGGCAGCGGACAAGTCCGATGTGGAGTCGAGCGAGCTGACGCTTCGAAGGAGTCACCGTTTGCAGGGCCGAGGTTCCGGAGCCGACAGCACCATGATGGAGCCGGGGATGGAGCCGGGGATGGAGCCGGGGATGGAGCCGGGGATGGAGCCGGGGATG
>CBFIHP010000010.1:10174-203733 GCA_965662355.1 Planctomycetota bacterium
GGATGGAGCCGGGGATGGAGCCGGGGATGGAGCCGGGGATGGAGCCGGGGATGGAGCCGGGGATGACGCCAGAGATAAGGCTAGGGAAGATCGAACGTCTCCGCTCCGGAGGGAGCACGGTTCTGGAAGCGCATCGTCGGGGGGTAGAACTGCAAACGCACGGTGCCGGTGGGGCCGTTTCTCTGCTTGGCGCAGATGATCTCGGCCAGGCCTTCGTTCTCCTTGTCCTTGTATTTCTGGTAGTACTCGGGACGGTACAGGAGCAAAACGACATCGGCATCTTGTTCGATCGAGCCGGACTCGCGCAGGTCGGCGAGTTGGGGACGCGGAGGATCGCGCAGCTCGACCTGACGCGAGAGCTGGGCCAGGGCGACCACGGGAATTTCGAGCTCGCGGGCGATGGCCTTCAACGTGCGGGAGATATTGCTGATCTCCTGCTGGCGACTCTCGGAACGCGGGAAGGTCAAGAGCTGCAGATAGTCGACGATCAAGAGGTCGAGCCCACCGCGCGCCTTCTGGCGCCGAGCCCGACTGCGTATGGAAGTCACCGCGAGCGCGGAGGAATCATCGATGAAGATGCTGGCCCGCGAAAGCTCGTCCGCGGCGCTGGTCAAGAGCTGGCGATCACTGGCGGGAATGCGTCCCGTACGCAAGCGATGCGCGTCGACTCCGGCACGCGAACACAACATTCGACTGACGAGCTGCTGGCGCCCCATCTCCAGGCTGTACATGAGCGCCACCGGCTTGCGGTCCAACCAATCGGGCTGGGCCATCGCCGCATTCTCGAGCAGGTTCAGCGCGAAGGCCGTCTTTCCCATCGAGGGACGCGCCGCGACGATGATGAGGTCTCCCCCGTTCAGTCCGCACAGGAGCTGGTCGAGGTCGAGAAAGCCCGTCGTCAAGCCGGTCAAGCCCTGACGATGGGAAGCCGCTTCGATACGTCGAAAGGTGTCCTTGATGGCATTCGATATCGGATCGGCGACCGACTTGTCCTCGCGCCGGGCGATCTCGAACATTCTCTGTTCGGACTCGCTGAGAAGGTTCTGTACGTCCTCCTCCGTGGCGGGTGTCTCGTAGGCGCTCGCGATCATCGCCGTCGCTTCGCGAATCAGCCGACGCAGTGTTCCGTTGTCCGAGAGCAGTTTCGCGTGATACGCCGCGTTCGCCGAGGTGGAGACCGCACCTGAGAGTTCGACCAGGTACTCGACTCCACCGACCTCACCGAAGTCTCCTGTCGAGCGCAGTTCTTCGCCGACGCTGACGAAATCGATCGGCGCGTTGCTCTCCGAGAGCCTGACGAGGGCAGCGAAGATCTTCTGGTGACGCACGTCGTAGAAGTCGTCCTCGGCAAGGACCTCCGCGGCATCGGGCACGCGCTCGCCCTCGATCATGAGCGCGCCCAGGAGAGCCCGCTCCGCCTCGAGGTTTTGGGGCTGCTTTCGAATTGCCTTTTGGTGTTCCTTCGCCATGACGCGTGTCCGCAGGCGGCAGGATAGCCGGCCTGACCTGGTGGGCAAACGCTCCCGCTGGGTTTGCGCAGCCAAACCGTGCACAAGCCCCATTGACTGGGGCGTAAACCTCGAACGAAGCACGGCTTGGCTCGCTCGGAAATAGAAGCGGCACCGGCGAGTGTTGAAGACACACCCGCCGGCGCCTACCAACGTGTTTTTTCTATTCCGGTTTCTATTCCGGAGTGACGGTGAGCTTGATCGTGGCGAAATACTCGCCGTGGATGTGCACCGGCACGTCGTGGGTCCCGACCTTCTTGATCGGATCGGCCAGGCGAATGGCCTTCTCCTCGGTCTTGTGACCGGTATCGGAGAGAAGCTTCGCGATGGCAGCCGCGGATACCGAACCGTAGAGGGTTCCGGCTTCGTCCGCTTTTTCCTTCACGCTGAGCTCGATCTTGGAGAGGAGCTCGATGCGCTTTTTGATGTCGGCCTCTTGCTGGGCCATTTCCGCCTGATAGCGGACCTTGCGGCGCTCGAACATCTTGATGTTCTCGGGCGTCGCATCCACGGCCTTGGCCCTGGGCAAGAGGTAGTTGCGGGCATAGCCCGGGGCGACGCTGACGACCTCGCCCACGATGCCGAGATCCTTGATGGTCTCGCGCAGGAGAATCTGGGTGTTTTTCACGAGTGGATCCTCCTTTAGCCGACGAACGGCAAGAGCCCGACGTGGCGGGCGCGTTTGATGGCCGTTTTCAACTCACGCTGGCGCTGGGCCGAGAGCGTGGTACGGCGCCGGGATATGATCTGCCCCTGGGGCCCGATGGCCTTCGAGAGCAACTCGACGTCCTTGTAGTCGATCGGTTGATCGGCCTTGAGGTTCAGATTGACGCGCGGCGCACGCTTGCGTGCGCGGCCACCCTGGGATCTACCCTTCATCGCTCTTCTCCTCTTTCTTCACGGTTTCCGCCTTCACGGTTTCCGCCTTCACGGTTTCCGCCGCAGGCTTCGCGGTTTCCGCAGTAGGGGCCTTTGCAGCCTCAGCCTTGGCCTCGGGGGCCTTCACTTTTTTGCCGTCGGCCTTCGCCTCGGCGCTGGCCTCGGTCTTCTCGCCCTCGTTCTTGGGAGCATCGGAGCGTCCCCCGTCACGATTGGCGCGCTCCGCCGCACGCTTGGCGCGCTCTTCACGTTCGGTCTGGACAGCGGCTTCGGCCTCCAGCACGGCGATCTCGTCGGGCTCGAGGGCGTCGTCGTCGGGGGGCGTGGGCACGGTGTACTCCGGCGCGGCTTCCGCCTCGGCCGCTTCGACCTCGGAGGCGGGGACTTCGTCCTTGCGCAGGATCTGATGGCGTAGCACCAGCTCGGAGATGTCGAGATCGCGACGGATATTCGGGATCGAGTCCGTCGGAAGCTCGCAGAAGGAAAGCAGGAAGGTTGCCCGGCGGCGACGGCCGATGGGATAGGCCAGGCGGCGCTCGTCCCAACGGCGTGCCGTCTTGACGGAGCCTCCGTACTTGGTAACGACGTCCTCAACGGTCTTCTTGGCTGCAGGCCAACCAGACCGCACGGCGTCGTTGTCGATCAGAAACATGCACTCGTATATCCGCGACATGGAGACTCCTATTCGTTTATGTGGATCCCACCAGGCACTTCGCGGTTCACGGCCCGGGTGAATCCTCTTTCCAGCGGCTGTGGAACCGCGCCATGCACTCCTGGATGTCTCCGCAGCGAAGCCAGAAGAGAATCGCGTCGGCCGCTTCCGCAACCGCCGTCTTCATCGCCTCTTCTTCCGCACCAGAGAAACCGCTGAGCACGTGACGCACCGCATCGGTTTCGGGTCGACCGATCCCCACCCGCAGGCGAGGAAAGCGATCGGTCCCGAGGAATTCGATTATCGAACGTACGCCGTTCTGCCCTCCGGCCCCACCGTGGGGACGGATGCGCAGCTGGGCCACGGAGAGATCCATGTCGTCGAAGACACAGAGCACTTCATGGGGTTCGGCGCCCGACCATTCGAAGAGCGGTCCAACGACCTCGCCCGAGCGGTTCATGAACGTTTCGGGACATACCAGAAGGTAGTCGGGGTCGTGGGATCGGGCGCAGCGCAGGGCGCGCGGCCCGTGGTACTCCTCGAGGGAGGTCGGAGGTTCAAAGAGCAGACCCTCGCGCAGGGCGAGGTGTTCCAAGACGGCGAAGCCGACGTTGTGACGTGTGCCCTCGTAGTCGTGGCCTGGGTTTCCCAGACCGAAAACGAGCCGTTTCACCGGACGAGACATCGGCATTCCCCGAACTCGGGGGCGAACAGTGTAGGGAGCCCCCGGCGCTCCGCAAGGCCCGACCCACGCGGAACTTGCGCGTGGGTGGGCACTTGCGCTGGCCTGGAGCCAAAAATCGGGTCAGGAGTCGCCTTCGGGCTTGTCGACGTCAGCAGCTTCGCCCTCCACACCCTCTTCGCCTTCTTCGACTTCCTCGACTTCGGCGCGGACGGTGCTGACGACCGCCACCTGGGCCTCCACCGCCGTGACCAGTCGCACGCCCTCGGGGCAGACGAGGTCACCGGCGAGGAGCGGGTGGCCGGGCTCGAGCTCGGACACGTTGACCTCGATGCTGTCGGGGATCAGGGTCGGAACGGCCGAAACCGTGACGTGGGTCATCAGGTGGTTCAACACGCCGCCCTTCGGAACGCCGACGAATTCGACGTGGACCTCGGCCTCGGTCTCCTTCGCGAGATCGACGCGGTGGAATTCGACGTGGATGATCGACTCGCCGAAGGCGTCCCATTGGAGCTCGCGGACCATCGCGGTCTCGTTGGCGCTGGGCAGGGCCAGCTCGAAGACGTGCTCGTGATGACGGCGGGCGGCGAGGAATTCCTCTTGATCGATGACGGCATTCACGTGCGCGCCGTCACCCTGGAGAATGATGGGAATCTTGCCCTGGAGCCGGAGTTTGCGTGCGCTACGAGTGCCGAGCGCGTCGCGCAGAAGTGTCTGAAGGGTTGCGGTCATTTTTGGGTTCCCTGGATGGTTTGAAACGACAGGGGGTCGGTTAGAAAATTCGGTCCGATATCGGGATCAGTCGCTGAGCTTATCGAAAAGTACCGACAGCGACTTGGAATCGTGGAGGTTTTGGATCGCCCTCGAGAGCAGTGGCGCGACCGAGACGTACTGCAGCTGGTGCGGAATCGTGGTCTTCTTGGGGATCGTATCGGTGACGAGAATCGTGTCCGCGGGGCACTTGTCGAGCCGCTCGACCGCGGGCCCACAGAGCACGGCGTGCGATACCGCGATCACCACGGATTTCGCTCCGTGCTGCTTGCAGACCTTCGAGGCTTCGCTGATCGAGCCACCGGTGGAGATCATGTCGTCGACGATGATCACGTTGCGCCCCTCGACTTCACCGATCATGTGCTCGACCTCGATGACGGAGCCCGAAACACGACGTTTGTCGACGATGGCGAGATCCGCGCTGATGACCTTCGCGTAGGCGCGGGCCATCTTGATGCCACCGACGTCCGGGGTGACGATCACCGGATTGTCGATATTCATGTCCCGGATCGCGGACATGAGGACCGGCTTGGCGTAGAGGTGGTCCACGGGGATGTCGTAGAACCCCTGGATCTGGGCTGCGTGCATGTCGATCGTGAGCACGCGGTCGGCGCCGCCGGCACTCAGCGTGTTGGCGACCACCTTGGCGCTGATCGGTACGCGCCCCTCGTCCTTGCGATCCTTGCGCGCGTAGCCATAGTACGGCATCACCGCGGTGACACGGCCTGCGGAGGCCCGGCGCAGGCAATCGAGCAGGAGCAGGAGCTCGATCCAGTTCTCGTTGACAGGCGGGCACAGGGGCTGGATCACGAAGCAATCCGCCCCCCGCACGTCATCGTCGATCTTGATGTCGATCTCGCCGTCGGGGAAGCGGCCGACCTGACATGCGCAGAGTTCGCAGGGCATCGCGTCCGCGATCTGCTGGGCCAGGGCCGGATGGGCGGTACCGGCGATGAGACGAATGTTGTCGCTGTAGAAGCTCACGTTGTGCTCAAACTCCCGTGGGGGCCGCGCTTACTTTTTCTTCTTCGTGGTTTCGGGGCGTTGCCCCAGAGAACGTGCAGGAACCCCGACCCAGGCCTCGCCCGGGGGAAGCTCGCTGTTGCGCGTCACGACGGCTCCGGCGCCCGTCAAGGCACCGTCCCCCACCGTGACCGGAGCGATCAGGATCGAGCCGCTTCCAACGAAAGCGTCCTTTCCAATCGTCGTCTTGTGTTTATTCACACCGTCGTAGTTGGCCACGATCGTGCCCGCGCCGATGTTCGTTCCCGGGCCGATCTCGACGTCGCCCAGGTAGGTCAGATGCTTGGCCTTGGTACGCGAACCGATGTGGGCCTTCTTGGCTTCGGTGAAGTTACCAACCTCGGCCTGGTCTTCCAGTACGGTTCCGCCCCGCAGATGAGTGAAGGGCCCGACCTCGCAATTGCGACCGACCTTCACGCCTTTGCGAATGACGGTGCAGGGCAGAATGCATGTATCAGCCCCGATTTCGACACCGTGATCGATGTAGGTCGATGCGGGATCCTCGATGAACACGCCAGCTTGCATGTGCTGCAGAAGGATTCGCTCCTGGATCGCGCGGCGCGCCTCGGAGAGATGCTCCAGGGTGTTGATGCCAATGGCTTCGCGCTCGTCCTCGAGGATCGTCCCGGTGACGCGCCGACCGCTATCGAACAGCATGCCGAGCAGGTCGGTGAGGTAGTACTCGCCCTGCTTGTTCGTGTTGGTGAGCTGGGGCAAGAGCTCGGCCAGATCCTCGGACCCGAAGGAATAAACCCCCAGGTTGACCTCGTCGATGGCGAGCTGGTCCGGGGTCGCGTCGCGCTCCTCGACGATGCCGGTGAACTCGCCCTTCGCGTCCCGCAGAATGCGTCCGAAGCCGCGGGGTTTCGAAGCCCGAGCCGTCAAGGCGGAGGCGCGTGCCTCCGAAAGCTGGCCCAGGAGCGCCTCGAGGCTCTCCTGGCGAACGAGGGGCATGTCGCCGTAGAGCACGACCACGGGCCCTGCAACCGGTCCGGATTGCGCCGTTTGCTCGAAAGCGACGCGCAGCGCGTGTCCGGTACCGAGCCGCTCTTTCTGCGTGACGAAGTTGACGTCGCTCCAGTCGGCGAAGACCTCGCGTACGCGATCCGCCTGGTGACCCACGACGCAGACGATCTTCTGCGGCTCGAGGGCGCGCGCCTGGTCCAGGACATAGCCCAGCAGCGGTCGACCACACACCGGTTGGAGGACCTTGGGGCCGGCGGCGAGAAAGCGCGTGCTTTCCCCCGCGGCGAGTATGAAGACGGTTCCTGCTGCGCCCATCGGGTACGAGTGCGCCGCTCCTCCCCCCTCCGAGGTTCGTCGACGCAGGAAAACGATGCGGGGCGCGGCGTTCTAATCGGTTGGAGGTGGAGTTGTCAATCGATCCGCGATGGAAGCTCGTCCAGCGCATTGGAAGCCCGCGGGGTTGTTGCGCACACTGGCGCCCCCGATGACCCACGCATGAGCCGAGCCTTCCGCATCCTCCTGTCCCACCTCGCCGGGTGGCTCGCGGACCGTCGCGTCCCGGGTCCCCTGCGCCACCTGGTCTACGGGACGTATTGCCGGATAACCGGCGCCGACCCCGCCCTGGCCCAGCTGGGACTGGAGCACTATCCCAGCCTGGGAGCCTTCTTCGTGCGGCGCCTGCGGGAGGGGGCCCGCCCCCTGGACCCGGATCCTGGGAGCCTGATTTCGCCCTGCGACGGCCGCATCCAGGCGGCCCAGACCATCGTCCAGGGAAGCCTGCTGCAGGCCAAGGGCAGGGAATACGCCCTCGGAGAGCTCCTCGGGGGGCTCGCCGACGAGGAAACCAGGGCCCAAGCCCTCGAGGGGGGTCAGGCCTGGACCATCTACCTCTCGCCCCGGGACTACCACCGCGTCCACACCCCCCTGGGCGGCCGGCTCACGCGCGTGGCCTGGATCCCGGGGGATCGGTTTTCGGTCGCGCCCAGGGTCCTGACCCGCCGCCCCGGGGTCCTCGCCGGGAACGAGCGCGCGGTGCTCGAGCTCGAGAGCGAGCTCGGGACGTATTACCTCGTCATGGTCGGCGCCCTGAACGCCGGGCGCATCCGGGTCGTCGGCGTGGCCCCCGGTGAGTCCACCGGCCCCAGGGGTGCGCTCCGCTTCGAGCGCGGGGACGAGCTGGCCCGCTTCGAGCTGGGCTCGACGGTGGTGCTCGTCTTTCCGCGGGGCATGGTGCTGCCGGAGGTCTCCCAGGTGGGAACGACCTTGGAGCTGGGCCAACGCCTGGGACGGCTCGAAAAATGAACTCGGGGGACCAGAGCGGGCTCGCTGCCAAGGAGAAGAGACTTCTGCTCCTGGCCTTCGCGATCACGACCCGCGACAAGGAGCTCCTGCACGAGCTCCGCACCACGGCTCCCGCCGGAGAGCCGGATCGTGAGTGGCGCGAAACGCTGCTGCAGACCCATCTGTTCGCCGGTTTTCCGAGCGTCGTCGAGGCCCTGCGCGTTCTGTCCAGGATCGGCGGGCTCGGCAAACCGGCCTCCGAAGAAGAGGCCCACGAGGCGGATGACTTCGAACGCGGTCAAAAGCTCTTCAGTGCCGTCTATGGAAGCAATGAAGAGCTGGTGCGGCGTCAAATCGCCTCGGCCCATCCCCTCTTCGAGCGCTGGGTACTGGGTCATGCCTACGGCCGCGTTCTCTCCCGCGACGGGCTTGCGCCGCGCATGCGTGAGCTACTGGCCGTCACTTGCCTGTGCGCCCAGGGCCTCGAGCGCCAACTGGCCTCCCACGTACGCGGCGCGATCGCGTTGGGGGCTACGCGAAACGACGTAGAAGAAATTCTCACGTTGCTCGAGGGGCGCATCCCGGAAGACGCGCTGGCACGCGCACGCGTGGTCGTCCAGCGCTACGCAAACGGGGAACGCTAGCAAGCACTCGCCAGCTCCCCGTTCCGCCCGGGTAACAGTGGGGTCAAAAACGCGACGGTTCGCATCCTTGGGAACAAGCCCAACAAATCCGCTGCCCAACTTGGGCTGTCTCAAGACCAGCAGTTCTCAGTCCGACAACGAGAGACGTCCCCTGGAGCCATTCCAAAGCTCCTTCTCTCTCTTGCAGGAAATCAAGAGGACCGCATGTCAGGACAAGACGACGAACTACTTCAGGAATTCTTGGTCGAAAGCTACGAGAACCTCGATCGGCTCGACGGTGAATTCGTTGCTCTAGAAGACGAGCCCGGCTCGAAGGAAATTCTTTCCAGCATCTTCCGCACGATCCACACGATCAAGGGCACCTGCGGATTCCTGGGATTCTCGCACCTCGGGGGCGTTACGCATGTGGGCGAGAACCTCCTGAGTGATCTTCGCGAGGGCCTCCTGTCGTACACCGACGAGATCGCAGACGGACTGCTGCGTCTGGTCGACGCCGTGCGCGAAATGCTGGCCCACATCGAGGCGAATGGAGCGGAAAAAGAGGACGAGTACCCCGACCTCGTGGCCTTGCTGAAGGCACTGCAGGAGAACCCGGCCCACGTGGCCCCCGAGCTCCACAAGGAAGCCGAAACACAGGCAGAGCCAGGCGAGACAATCGACAACCCCCAAGAAGAAGTCGAAGAAGCAGCGCCCTCCACCGGCGAGCAAACCGCCCCGCGCAGCAGCATCGCGGCAAGCAACATCCGCATCCAGGTAGAACAGCTCGACAAGCTGATGAACCTCGCCGGCGAACTGGTCCTGGCGCGCAATCAGATCCTGCAGATGGCCGTGAACTCTCAGAACAACACGATGTCCGAGACGGCCCAGCGCTTGAACATCATCACGAGCGAGCTGCAGGAGGGGATCATGAAGATCCGCATGCAGCCCATCGGAACGCTGTGGAACAAGTTCCCGCGGGTCGTTCGGGATCTGGCCAAGCACTGCCACAAGCAGATTCGCCTCCAGATGGATGGCAAGAACACCGAGCTCGACAAGACGATCCTCGAGGCGGTCAAAGACCCTTTGACCCACTTGATTCGCAATGCTGTCGACCACGGCATCGAGCTGCCCGACACCCGTGAAGCGTCGGGCAAGCCCAAGGAAGGAACGTTGCTCGTGCGCGCCTTCCACGAAAGCGGCCAGGTCAACATAGAGATCATCGACGATGGCGCGGGTATCAACCCGGGGAAGATCAAGAACAAGGCCATTCACAATGGCCTCATCTCGCAGGATCAAGCGGCCTCGATGACCGACCGCCAAGCCCTGCACTTGATTTTCCACGCAGGCCTTTCGACGGCGGAAAAGGTCACCGACGTCTCCGGTAGAGGCGTCGGCATGGATGTCGTCAAGACGAACATCGAGCGCATCGGTGGCACGATCGAGGTCGCTAGCGAATTGGGCCTTGGAACCACGATCCGGATTCGCATCCCCTTGACCCTGGCCATCATCCCCGCCTTGATCGTGACGAGCGCTGGCGATCGCTACGCCATCCCCCAGGTCAGCCTCGTCGAGCTGGTGCGCCTGGACGGCGAAGAAGCCGTGCGGGGCATCGAGAACCTGCACGGGAGTCCCGTCTATCGCCTGCGCGGCGAACTGCTCCCCTTGGTCTTCCTCGATGAAGAGCTGGGAATGCAAGTGGAAGCCGCGAACGATTCCCTTCGTAACATCGTCGTCGTTCGCGCGGACGACCGTCAGTTCGGCCTCGTCGTCGACGATGTCAACGACACCGAGGAGATCGTCGTCAAGCCACTCGACAAGCAGATCAAAGATGTCACCGTCTACGCGGGCACCACGATACTGGGCGACGGCAAGGTCGCTCTCATCGTAGACGTCATGGGCTTGGCCGAGCGCGCTTCTGTCATCACGGAAGAGCGCCATGACACGGGCCTCGGAGTCGACCTGGAGAACGGTCAATTGTCCGACGAGGCGGAGACCTATCTGATCTTCAGCGTTTGCGAGGACCACAGCGTTGCCGTGCCCCTGTCCGATGTAAGTCGCCTGGAAGAGTTCGACTCGACCAGTATCGAGCACATGCGCGAATTCGAGGTCGTTCAATACCGCGGTGAGATCATGCCCCTGGTTCGGGTGTCTTCCATCCTCGGCCTGCCCGAGGATGAGATGGACATGGTGCAAGTCATCGTTCACGTTCTGGACGGGCAAAGCGTCGGGTTGATCGTGCAATCGATCACCGACATCACCGAGGTGCAAGATCCAATCACGCGCACATTCGGTGAAGGCACCCTCTCCAAGGCAATCGTCATCGACGATCGCGTCACCGAGCTTCTGGATGTCGCAACGATCGTGCAACGCGTCGTTTCCTCCTATGGTGCGCAGAAAAAGAAAGTCATCGACACCGAACACGAAGTCAACGACGACGACATCAGCCAGCAGTTCTGCACGTTCTACGTCGGCGACCTGTTCTTCGGCGTGGACGTCATGCATGTGCAAGAGGTACTGCGCTACCAGAAGATGACCCAGGTGCCGTTGACCTCGGACATCGTCCACGGGTTGATCAACCTCCGCGGCCAAACGGTCACGGCCCTGGACATCCGCAGTCGCTTGCACCTACCAGCCCGCCCCGCGATCACGGACGAATCCGATGAAAGCCAGCTGCCCATGAATGTCGTCCTGCGGTCGGCTGATGGTGTGGTCAGCGTACTCGTCGATCGCATCGGCGATGTACTCAAAGTCGACTCCGCTCAACGCGGAAAGATGCCGGCCACCGTGGAGTCGCATATCCGCGAAGTGATCAAGGATGTCTACAAGCTCCCGAATGCCCTGCTTCTAGCCCTTGATATCGAACAACTCGTCGCCGTAGACAACCATGCGATGGCTGCTTAGCCGCGCTACCCAACTTTTCCATGACTAACACAGCCCACGCAACGTTGTATGACCGTGTCGGTGGCATCGAAGCCATTTCGACACTTGTCGATGCCTTCTACCGGAAGGTACTCGCCGACGACGACTTGAAGCACTTCTTCGAAGGCGTCGACATGGTTCGCCTTCGCGACAACCAGATGAACTTCTTCGCCCAAACCATGGGCGGCCCACAAAAGTACACAGGGCGCGCGATGGAAGCGTCGCACCGGCGCTTCTCGATTACGCAGCACCATTTCGACCTGGTTGCTGAACACCTTGTTTCCACTCTTACCGACCTCAATGTCGGCACGGAGGAGATCGCACAAATCGTGGCTGCGGTAGCTCCCCTCGCCGAGGAAATCGTCAACACCACTATGAGCTCCACCGCAGAATCTTCTCACCTCAAAGACAACGCCGCCGGCCTATACTCGATGCTCGAGAATGCGCCGGTCAACATCATGTGCACGGATCTGGACTTCCACATCCAGTACGCGAACCAGGCCTCCGTCAAGACCTTGAAGTCGCTCGAGCACCTCTTGCCGGTGAAGGTCGCCGACTTGGTCGGAACGAACATCGATGTGTTCCACAAAAACCCCGCCATGCAACGCCGGCTGCTCGCGGACCCCTCGAACCTTCCGCACAAGGCCATCATCCAGGTGGGCGACGAGAAGCTCGACCTGCTGGTCACCGCCATGATGGGAGCCAACGGGGAATACCTGGGCCCCATGGTCACCTGGGAGGTCGTGACTGAGAAGCTGAAGAAGGACAACGAGATCGCGCGTGTCAACTCCATGATGGAGAACGCTCCGATCAACATCATGTGCGCGGACTTGGATTGTATTGTCCAGTACGCAAACGTTGCTTCCGTCGAAACCCTGAAGACGCTCGAGCATCTCTTGCCCATAAAGGTCGCCGACCTGGTCGGCACGAACATCGATGTGTTCCACAAGAATCCCGCCATGCAACGGCGCTTGCTTGCGGATCCCTCGAACCTGCCTCACAAAGCCATCATCGAGGTAGGCGACGAGAAACTCGACCTGCTCGTCACGGCCATGCTGGCAGCCGATGGGAGCTACATGGGCCCCATGGTCACCTGGGAAGTCGTGACCGAGAAGGTCAAGAAGGACAACGAGATCGCGCGCGTCAACTCCATGATGGAGAACGCTCCGATCAACATCATGTGCGCGGACTTGGACCTTCACGTCCAGTACCTGAACAAGGCCTCGGTCGATACCCTGAAAACGCTCGAGCACATCTTGCCGGTGAAGGCCGCCGACATGGTCGGCACGAACATCGATGTGTTCCACAAGAACCCCGCCATGCAGCGGCGCCTGCTCGCGGACCCCTCGAATCTGCCCCACAAGGCCATCATCGCGGTAGGCGACGAGAAGCTCGACCTGCTGGTCACCGCCATGCTGGGAGCCGATGGGAGCTACATGGGCCCCATGGTCACCTGGGAAGTCGTGACCGAGAAGGTCAAGAAGGACAACGAGATCGCACGGATCAACTCCATGATGGAGAACGCTCCGATCAACATCATGTGCGCGGACAAGGACGGCACGGTCCAGTACATGAACCCGAAGTCGACGGAAACTCTGAAGACGTTGCAGCATCTCCTGCCCACGCAGGTCAGCAACATTGTCGGTGGCTCCTTCGACATCTTCCACAAGAACCCCTCGCACCAGCAGGGCCTCGTGAAGACGGACTCGGCCTTGCCCATGTCATCACACATCACGGTCGGCGAGGAAACCCTGGACCTGCTCGTTTCCGCCATGTACGGCGCCGGAGGCGAATACATAGGTCCGATGGTGACCTGGGAAGTGATCACCTCCAGGCTCAAGCAGGAAAAAGAGCTCGTGAATGCTCAGGAGCGTGAACGCGAGAACGCCCAGGAGCTGTCCGACAAAGTCGAGTCGATGCTGGCGATCGTGCGCCTCGCCGCGGAGGGTGACTTGACCCAGGAAGTCCCGGTCAGTGGCAGCGACGCCATCGGCCAGATGGGCGAGGGCCTCGACCAGTTCCTCAAGCAGCTGCGCGGCAACATCGAAGCCATCGCAAACAACGCCCAAACCCTCGCTGGCTCGGCGGAAGAGCTGACTGCCGTCAGCGTGCAAATGGCCGCCAACAGCGAGCAAACGACTTCCCAGGCGCAGGTTGTCTCGGAAGTTTCGCGCAACGTCAGCGAGAACGTTCAAACCGTCGCTACCGGTACCGAGGAGATGTCCGCGAGTATTCGCGAGATCTCGCTCAGCGCCAACAAGGCAGCCCAGGTCGCCCTCGAAGGCGTGCAGGTGGCGGACGAGACGAACGTTGCGGTCGGCAAGCTAGGAGAAAGTAGCGCCGAGATCGGTCAGGTGATCAAGGTCATCACCTCGATCGCTCAGCAAACGAACCTGCTGGCCCTGAACGCGACCATCGAAGCCGCCCGCGCCGGTGATGCCGGCAAGGGGTTCGCGGTCGTCGCCAACGAGGTCAAGGAACTGGCCAAGGAAACCGCCAAGGCGACCGAGGACATCAGCAGCAAGATCGAAGCGATCCAGGGCGATACCCGTGATTCCGTCACGGCGATCGGTCGGATCAGCAAGATCATTGCGAATATCAACGAGACCCAGGGCACGATCGCCAGCGCGGTCGAGGAGCAAACGGCCACCACGAACGAGATCGCGGTGAACGTCTCCCACGCCAACTCGGGTGCAAACCAGATCGTCGACAACATCTCGGGCGTCGCCAAGGCAGCGGAGGACACCTCGCGTGGAGCGAACGATGTCCAGGGCTCGGCGGGCAGCCTCTCCGAAATGGCAGCGGAACTTTCGAAGCTCGTCTCGACCTTCAAGTTCTAGGACGATAGATCCCACGGACGCCCTGCCCCGACTTGTCGGGGCAGGGCGTTTTTCGTTTCCCAGTCATCGAGATCCAGCGAGCTCGACCCGCAACAGGCGTACGGGTTCAAACGATCTGATCTCGATCAGGAGGGCGTGCGGGTCCGGGTCCAGGACCTTGGTGTTGACCAGCTCTTGGCCATCGAGAAGCACCTCCAGGCGCCCGACCCGGCGGTTGCCACGAATCGTGATGCGGTGCGTTCCTCCGGCCTCGAGCAAGCGTGCTTCCCGCTGGCCTTTCCCGGCGCGTAGACGCTTCATGAACTGCTGGGAAGCCTCCGCGCCGACGAGCAAACGCGCATCGTGACGCTTGCCCGGTAGGCCCGGCCCGGCGAAAGCGACTTGAAAGCCGGCGACGCTGACCCAGAACAACTGGGGCGGTCCGGAGGAAGCCAACTGCTCGACGACAAGCTCGAGCTCGAACGTGGGATCCGCGAGGTAGGGTGGGCGCAGAACGAGGCGCGGCCCCCCCTTTTGCAGGAGCTCACTCCACGATCCGACGTCCTCTTCGAGCACGACCCCCACGTTGTCGAAAGCCCAATCCCCGTACTCCCAGGCCCCGGCGCTCGACTCCTGCATGTCGAAGATCATCCGCACCTTGTCCCGGGTCGGAAAATGGAACGAGGTAGCGGCGAACTGCTGCTCGAAAAGATCCTCGGCCGAGAGCGCCGCGGGATTCTCGAGCGATCCACGCAGCTCGATCAAGTCGGCCCGCCGGTGACGCACGAGGGCGACGTCGTTGTAGTCCCGCAGCAGTTCGTTGATCAGTGCCACGACTTGCTTGGGACTGTGCTCCTGACGACGCGTGTCAAAGACGATGTCGATTCTACGCTGTGCCTCGAACTCGTGGGCCGCGGCGCGAAGCTGCTCGCTCTCTTCCGCATCGGCGAGCCGCCCGGACAGGGAGAAGAAGAGGTCCAGCCCGACCCCATCCTCGGGTACGGGTCCGGAGTTCATGGCCTGCGAAGCCGCGGGAAAGCGTCCGTCGTGAAAGCGGAAGAGGGAGAGCATCAGACGCAACTCCGGCTCGAGCCCCGCGGGGTCGGCGAAGTTCGCGAAGCGCTCCAGCTGCGAGCCTGGAAGTGTGCGCAGGTCCTGGCGCCCCGAGAGTCCCCCACCTTGAATGTGAAAGCCAGCGCCGAGGGGATCAAGCCCGGCCTGAATGCGCACGTTCGGCACATCGACCTTGCCGACGAGGAAGGACACGGTTTGACCGTCCAGGGCGAGAATGCGTTGCGAGACCAGCTCCAGGAGCTGGCTCAAGAGACGAGCCTCTTCACGCCCCACCGCAAAGCGACGCAGGAGTTCGGCACGCCAGGCACTGCCGTAGGCCCGCGGTTCCTTGTTCAGGTCCGACGTGGCCTCGGTCCAGAGTTCGAGGGCCTTTTCATAGCCACGATCCTTCAGGTAGGACCCGGCCAGGCGTTCGGTGTCATCGAAGGTGCGCCGCGCATCCAGCTCGAGCAGGCGCACTTCTTCCTCGCGCATGAAGCGCGCCCGTCGTGCGAGAACCCTCAAAGCGGTCTTTGGAAGACCGTCCGGCATGCGCCCGCGGTTCAATCCGCGATCAAAGAGTTCGGCTTCGAAATCCTCTTCGAGCTGCACACTGGCCTCGATGCGCGGAGGGGCGGCCTGCAACTTGGTCTCGAGCGTATCCGCGCGGGTTTCCACGAAAGCTTTCAGGTTGCGATCGACAACCACCCACAGGTCCGTCAGGCGCTGGCGCTCGAGCTCGAAGGGGATACGGACGGGAGAGACGAGCTGATCGACGAGCTCTTCCGGGAGCTGGAAGTCGGCGAACCCCGCTGCCTCGAGCACTTCGTCCGGCGATCCGAACTGGATCACTTCGAAGGCCTTGCGCCAATCCTGGCGTTGCTCGGCGAGATCGCGGGCAGAGAGGATCGTACGCTCGACATGGGCGGAGATCTTGGCCTCAAGATCGTGTTTCACCGCATCGGTCGCCGAACGCAACTCGCCGACGAGTTGGCCGCGCCAGAGAGCTATGTCCACGCCGTTCGCGAGGAGTTCCGCGGACGGAAAGCCCGTTTCTTCCAGGAGCCTTCTCTCGAGCTCGACTTCGAGAAGCTCCCATGCACCGGCGAGATTGCGGCTGCGAATACTCATCGTCATCTCGCGCGGCATTTCGTCGCGAACCCGCCGGACCGAGCGACGCAGATGGTCGACAAGAACGTTTTTGACCTCGTCCGCACGCGATCGATACTCGTCGGGGAGATCGTCCAGCACGTCGGAATAGGCTGCGAAGAGATCAGCCGGCAAGGAATCGGTTTCCGCGCGAACCACCAACTCTTCCAGCGGCGTGTAGGGAGCGAGGACGCCCGCCACCACGGCATCTTCGGGTTCGGACGTGCTGAAGCTCCGATAAAGGAACAACGCGGCCAACCCCACGACGACCAGGGCGATACCGATCGCCGCGGCCTGTGTATGCCCTCCGTCGTAGCGACTCTGCACCGGGTCGAGGGCTCGCCGACTGATCTTAGGAGAGCGTCGTTCGCGCACACGCTCGAGGTCCAACAGCAACTCGCGTGGCACTTGATAGCGCCCCTCGGGATCGCGCGTGAGGCACTTTCGAAGCACCAACGTCAAGCGTTTCGAAAGCGTGGGTTCCAGCTCGAGTGGATCGGGGATGCGACCGTAGAGCACGCCCGAGAGAATCTCGGCGGTGCTGTCACCGGAAAAAGGTGGGCGACCGCAAACGGTGGCGAAGAGCGTCGCGCCGAAGGACCAGATGTCGCTACGAACGTCGGCACCGGTCGGGTCGACGGCCTGCTCGGGACTGATGTAGTGCGGCGTCCCCAGGGTCCCACCCTGGCCGGTGATCGAAGGGTCCGTATCGGCAAAGGCCAAACCGAGATCGGCGATCCGGGCTCCCCCGCGGCCGTCGATGAGGATGTTGGCCGGCTTGATGTCGCGGTGGACGACTCCGTGTTCGAAGAGGTGTTCGAGGGCCTCGCACAAGGGGATGAAGAGACGCAGGGCCTCGCGTTCTTTCAGACGCCCTTCCTGACGCAGGCGCAGATGGAGCGAGGGCCCGTCGACGTATTCCATCGCAAACCAAAAACGCCCGTCCACATCGCCCAAGTCGACCGCGGAGACGAGATTGGGATGGGCCAGGCGTGCCGTGGTCCGCGCCTCGCGTTGCATCCGGCGGACGAGTCTCGGATTGTCCTTGAGGTGGGCGTGCAGGACCTTTAGCGCGACTTCGCGGTCGACGGCGGTCTGGCGGGCCCGATACACGACCCCCGCGGCGCCACGACCGATCACTTCGGACAGCTCATAGCCGGCGATTTCGGGACGGTGATCATCCCGAAAACTGCGGGCCGGACGCGAAGGACTGGACATGCTTCTAGCCTAGCTCATCACCAATCGTCTCGGGAACACTTGCCCCCTTGCCAAACTTGTCCAGCTTGCGTTGGAGCGCAAAGCGACTGATCCCGAGTTCCTTGGCGGCGCGACTCTTGTTCCCACCAGCTCGCTTGAGAGCCGATTCGATGGCGCGGCGCTCGAACTGCTCGACGGCGTGGCGCAAGTCGCCCATCACGAGCGGCATCGCGTCCGTGTTTTCCGAGCTGCTGGAACTATCTCCGGCCAGGACAGCGAGTGAAAGGTGGTCGAGCTGCACGCTACCCTCTGCCAGCAGCACGATACGACGCATCTCGTTTTCGAGCTCGCGTACGTTGCCCGGCCAGGAGTGGGCGGCCAGAGCCGCTTGTACCTCGTGGGGTACGTGGGGCACCGCCCGGCTCGTTTCACGCGCGGCGCGGGCAAGCAAGGCCTCGGCCAGCAACGGCACGTCATCGCGGCGTTCGCGCAGGGGCGGCAAACGCAGGGTCAAGACGTTCACGCGGTAGAAGAGATCCTCGCGGAACTCCCCCTTCTTCACTAGCTCTTCCAGATCCCTGTGGCTGGCCGCCAACAGGCGCACGTCGACCTTCAAGGGCTGGTTCGACCCGAGAGGACGCACCTCGCCCTCCTGGAGCACGCGCAGAAGCTTCTTTTGCATCTCCTGGCTCATGTCCCCGATCTCGTCCAGGAACAGCGTGCCGCCGTCGGCCTGCTCGATCAGCCCCTTCTTCGCGCGGTCGGCGCCGGTAAAGGCACCGCGTGTGTGGCCGAAGAGTTCCGACTCGAGCAACGTGTCGGGCAACGCAGCACAGTTCTCGACGACGAAGGGCTTTTCCTTGCGCGCGCCGTTGAAGTGCACGGCCCGGGCAATCAACTCCTTGCCGGTGCCGCTCTCGCCTTGGATGAAGACGGGCAGTTCGGTCTCGATGATGCGATCGAGCTCGTTGAAGACCTTGCGCATGCCGTCGGAGGCGCCGACGATCTGGCTGTAGTCGTAGCGACCCCGTTCGCGGCCCAATTCGGCGCGGACGACGGCCAGCTCGCTGTCGCGATCCTTGATCTTGCGTCCGAGCTGCTCGTTCAGGTGCTTGATCTCTTCGCTGGACTGCAGAAGCCTGCGGTTCCGCGCACGCAATTCGGCGACCATGCGGGCGTTGCGAATGGCCATCGCGGCCTGGTCGGCGAAGAGCTCGGCGAGATCGAGGTCGTCCTCGGTGAAAGCACCGCGTTGTAGGCGGTTGTCGACGTACAGGACACCGTCGGTCCGTCCCTCGATGTGAATCGGCAAACACATCACGGAGCGCAACTTGAGATCCTCGACACTGGGCATCTCCTCGAAGCGCTCGTCGCGGCCCGCATCGACGGAAAGTAACGGACGTCCACCCTCCACCACGCGCTCGGCGATACCGGTCGAGATGCGCGTCGCCGGAATCGGAATGTCCGAGCGATCGAAGGAACGCGCGACGCTGACGCGCATGGCCTTGTCATCGCAACCGGGAACCGGCTTTCCGTTCTTGTCGGCCAGGAGAATGAAGCCGCGCTCGCCGCCGATCAGGTGAATCGCCGAATCGACGATGAGTCGCAGGAGCGAAGCCAGTTCGGTCTCTTGCAGGAGCGCGCGCGTGATGCGCGAGAACACGCGCAAGTTGTCGCGCTCGCGTTGGATCTCGCCCGACAGCGTCGAGAGTCCGTCACCGCTGAGATCGGGTGTCTTGAGTTTCTCGGTTGTGGGCTCTTCGACCTCGGAGGGATCCAGTCGCTGGGTGCGATTCGGATCGTCCAGCTCGAGGATGCTCTCGACGTGCAGGCGGGAACCACCGACGTTGATCACGTCACCGTTGGCGAGGAGTTTGCGCTGGACCTTGGTCCCGTTGACCTGGGTTCCATTGGCGGATCCCAGGTCGATGAGGCTCGCCTCATCCGCCTGGATCTCGATGCGGCAGTGGTGCCGCGAGGAGAGAGCCCCAGAAAGGCGAATGTCGTTGTCGATCGCTCGCCCGATGCGGATCACTCCGCGAGAGAACTCCAGCTTGGAGCGGAGCCCCTCTTCTATGACCACCAACCTCATGGAAGCTTTCTTTCCTCTGGCTCGACCCGTCCCCTGCCGGCAAGATGGCCTCAGAATTCTGGGACCCAGGGGGCGTGTGAATTCGCACGTCTACCCTTTCTAAACGTTCCGGACCGTTCGGTAACCGCACACTTGGCTCAAGATCCTGAACCCAAATCGCTCGACGAACCTAAGTCCTGGTATTCCAAGGGCTTACGGTTTGAGTGCACGCAATGCGGCAACTGCTGTCGCAACCATGGCGACTACACCTTCGTGTACCTCTCCGATCACGATGTCGAGGCCATCGCCGGGCACCTCGAGCTCGAGGAGGAGGAATTCTTGGAGCGCCACTGCGTGGAGGTCGATGGCTGGGTCACGCTCCGCATGGACAAACCGGCCTGCCCCTTCCTGCAGGAAGACTCCCGCTGCACCATCTATCCCGTGCGCCCCAAGCAGTGCGCCACGTGGCCCTTCTGGGAGGAGAACCTCAAGCCTGAGGCCTGGGAGGGATCGGTGAAGGAATGCTGCCCAGGCATCGGCAAGGGCAAGCTCTATCCAGCCGCGGAGATCGAACGGGTCGCCCGCGAAACGGAGGAGTGGTACGAGGCCGAAGCCGAGGAGTGATACGGAGTCGCGCCCCAACCGCAGTTGGGTAGCGACCCTGTATCACTCCTCCGCCCCGCCGTACCCCAGCGCTTCCAGATCCGCCTGCTTCGAGGCGTCATTGGTGTAGCCACTCTCGGAGCGCTCCTTCGCGAGCGCGGCCAAGGACTTCAAACGATCGGCCCAGTCCGAGCGCTCGGCGCTGCGTGTAGCGAAGACGTTGTCGAGTTCACCGGGGTCCTTGGCGAGATCGTAGAAGAGGTACTCCTCCGTTCCGGGGAAGTAGATCATCTTGAACTGCTCGTCGCGCAAGCACAGTTGATCATCGCGCGCTTCGGGCTTGTGCGTCTCGGCGAAGTGAATGGTGTCGTCAGGTCGTAGGAGCGAGTTGCCAAGCTGTCCGGGCAAGGGCGGCAGGCTCGCCAGTTCGAGGATCGTCGGTGTGAGATCGGCGTGGGACACGAGTCCGTTCTTGTTGGCTGTCAACTTCGGTTGACGCGGGTCGCTCTTGGGTAGTTTGATGACCAACGGAACGTGAATGTGGGGGTCTGTCAGGCCATTGGCATGTCCGACGCGACCGTGCTCGCCCAGTGACTCGCCGTGGTCCGACGTGAAGACGATCAACGACTCCTCGTAGAGACTGCGCGCCTTGAGGTCGTCCATCAGTTCGCCAATCCAGCCATCGACATACTCAACCTCGTTGGCATAGCGCGAGCGGATTTCGTCGTGGCTCGGCGCATCGTTGATCCACAAGCGCAAGTCACGAACGACGGGGCCGTCTCCCGCCTGGGTCAGGCTCAAACGCGCGCGCTTCAGGGCTTTCACGCGCTTGCCGACCTCCCAGTCCAACTCGGTCCAGCGCTTGGCCCCTCGTTCGTTCAAGGCCTGGAACTGGCGGATCTTGAAGTTGTTCTTCGAGCGCACCTCGAAGAGGTGCCGTCCCGCGGACAGACTGACCGAGCGATGCCAGAACGACATCTCGGAGGTCGTGACCGTGTCCAGCAGCTCACCATCGAGATAGATTTCTGCCGTGTAATCCCTGTCGCCGTGTGAGTTGTAGGGTTCGTGGGGATCGCTGAAGTGCGCAAAGAGGAAGAGCGGTTTCTCCTCGGAGCGAGCATCCAAACTCGCGCGCATGCGCCCGGTCGAGTCCTCCGCCTGGCTCATGTGCCAGTAGTCGAGGTCGTAGTCCGCAAACCCGCGCCAGAGTCCCGTACTATCCTTGGGGGTCCAGAGCGTTCCGAGCGAGGTCACCGCACGCGTTTCATATCCAAAGCGCGTCAACCACTCCGAGAGCAGAGGTAGCTCCTCGGGAACCTTCTGACCGTTGTTGAAGACGACCGTCTCGAGCGGCGGGCGCGAGGAGAACATCGCCGTATGCGAGGGCAACGTCAGGGGCGCGTGGGAGAACGTCTTCGGGAAGTGCACGCCCTCCGAAACGAGCTGGTCGAGATTGGGTGTCGAATACGTGTTCGACGGATCGGTCAGCACGTCTCCTCGGAGTGTATCCACCACGACGAAGACGATGTTCGGGCGCGGGCTGGGCTGGGAAACCTCTCCTCCGCAGGCGGGAAGGAGGAA
Source organism: Planctomycetota bacterium (assembly GCA_965662355.1). Classification (GTDB taxonomy): domain Bacteria; phylum Planctomycetota; class UBA1135; order UBA1135. Next base: position 31,952 of record CBFIHP010000010.1, read on the forward strand.
ACCGAGAAGCGGGAGGAGGGAGACGAGGGTGCGGTTATTTTGAATGGACATGGTCGTTAGGGAAGGAGTCCATGTCCTTTCTCGGGGTTGTGCAGGGTCGAGATTGAGGCAAGGTGAAAGAGACGTGGACGAATGGGATGGAAGCCTTTTCTGGGGTCGTGAAGCACGATCACTCCAACGCATACACCCGGAAAAAATCGTACGGCTCCCCGTTGCTCTGCAGGACCGCCCCCCCCGAGCGATACACGAGCTCAAACCCCTCCACACCCCGCAAGCGCTCCCCCTCCAGGCTCGTAAAGACCTCGGCCGCCGTCCCCTCGCCGAGCGACTCCGCCTGCCCCAGTCCCGCCGTGTACTTCGAAAGAATCCCCAGCGTATACCGATCGATCACGACGTAGCGCACGTCAAAACGCTCCACCAGAAGCATGCGGAACTCCTGCGGCGTTCCTCGAAAGAAGGCGTCGAGAAAAGCCTCGGCCGCTCGGCGACTGCGCTCCGTCTCGTACTTCGGCTGCAAGCAGATCGGATTGCCCGTGTGTGCCAGCAAGGCCGTCGAGTTCATGAAGTCCCCGGCGATCGGCTCCGCGGGATCGAGGTTCTCTCCCACCCAATGCACCAGCTGTGCGATCTCCGCTTGTCTCCCTGCGGGCAAGTACCAGCTCTGCGAGTGGTTCTCGAGAAACGGCTTCAAGGAAGAGCCGGTCGGGAAGGCTTGCACGTACGTGAGAATTGCGGCCAGACCCAGGTACTTCAGGGCGTGTTTGTCTCGGGCAGCCGTGCAGGCGAAGGCGGCGGGCAGAAGCATGGCCGGGACGACGATCAAGCGCCCGAAGAGCCAGGCCATGGGGAACGAGACGATGGCAAAGAGAATCAGCCACAGCTCGAAGCCACCAGGCGGAGCCGTCGAGGCTTCCCCCTTCCTGTGAAAACGCCGGACGCAAACGAGGGCCAGACAGGCGGCGAAGATCGCGAGAGCGGGCCAGCCCAGCCATGCTCGTATGTGCTCGATGGGCAGGGTCTCGAAGGGCCCCTGCCACAGGAGCCGTGCGTCGAAGGAGATCGCGCGCGGATCCGCGGGCAGCGTTCCGCCGGCGAGCAACTTCGCCAGGAGCACCTCGTGCACGTGCGAGTACGCCGAGCTCATGTCCGTCATGGACTTGATCACGAACGACAAGAGAACGTGCCCCAGGCCGAAGGCCCCCCCCCACGCCAGACGCGCGCGTGTCGTGAGCGTCTGACGCATCGTCATGAGCGAGGCCCCCACCAAGACCGCGAGGAGCGTCACCGCCGGGGAGAGCAGAAACCCGCTCGAGCGCAGCGCGGGAACGAGCCCCCCCGCCAGGAGCGGGCCCCACAGGAGCATGCGTGCTCCGGGAAGTTCGAAAAGACTCTGGCGCGACGTGAACAACCCACACGCGGCCACGGCCAGGGCGACGGTGACGAGGAAACCCATGGCGTGCCACGTCGCAAGCGCGGCGCCCACGGCGAGTCCCGCGGCCAAGAACCAACCCCGCGTTCGACGCTGGGCGGCGACGGCCATGAGGCCGAGGTGCAAGGCGAACAACGGCAACGACAGATCCTCGCGCACGAGGATGTAGCCGATGGTCCGATAGTTGGCCGCGATGCAGAAGGTGAAGAGCGTCGTGAGAAGCGCCCAGATAACGCTCTTCGTGCGTCCCAAGACGAGCAGGTAGATCCCGATCACGAACCCCGCCGCACACCACGACATGACACGCTGCGCGAAGGTGTGCAGGGGCTCGGTACTACCGCTCACGAGCCGCGCCCAGGCCACCAGGAACTCCTGGCCGACGGTGAACTCCGCCGGAATGTCGGTCAGACCTGGATGTTGAACCCGCGGGTCCGCACGAAAGTCCGCGGGTGTGCCCCCTCCGGCTTCGAGAATGCGCTCGGTGATGTAGTAGAGCAGCGCCGGATCGCTCTTCAGCATTCCCTCTGGATGCTGCGCGTCGAAGTTGGGGTCGCTGACGCTGGTCCCGAAGCGCAAGGTGGCGCCAAGCACGACGAGCAAGAGGAGCCCAAGCCCCCCCAGAACATGCTGCAATAACCGTAGTCTAGGAGCCGCTACCATCTTGCGGCCCCGCAGCCTACTTCAGCTGCTCCCAGAACTCGGCGGGCATGTCGTGGGCGATCTTCAAGGCACCGTTGGCGCCACCGTAGATCGGCTCCTCGATGCGGATGACCTTGCCACCACCGAGGGTCTCTTGCATCTCGCGCTCGATGGCGAAGTCGAGGCCTTTGATCATGCTGCCTCCCCCTGCCAGGAGCACACGATCCTTCAGGCGTTGCTGGAATTCGGGATCGAAGGTCGCCACGAGCTCGCCCAAACCCTTCACGATCGGCGGGATAATCCCGCGGCATGCTTCGCGCATGATCTCGGTGATGTCGAAGTCCGTGGGCTTGCCCTGCACGGGCAGTTGCACGATGACGGTCTCCATCTCGTCCGACACAGAGCTGTGGCGCTCCTTGATGGACTTGATCATCTGGGTCGTGAACTGGGCCTCGGGATGGGCCGCCTTGATCCCATCCGACAAACGCAGGTCAACGAAGTCACCTGCGGTGTCCATCGTGACTTGATCCGTATCCTCGGGCATCGTGCCGTGCATCCGACAGAGATCGACGGTACCCGCACCGATGTCGACAACGAGCACGTCCTCGAGCCAGTCGAGCCCGTAGGCGACGGCAAAGGGCTCCGAGCAGAGCATCACCGAATCGACGCTCTTGCGAGCCGCATCGAGGATGACCTCCTTGTTCCTAATCGACGCTTGCGCCGGTGCACCGATCACTGCGTAGATCAGCTCGTCCTTGCGCGGCTTCGAAAGCCGGATGATCTCGCTGATCAGGTCGGCCGCAGCGCGTAGGTTCCCCTCGAAGTCCCCGCCCTCGGCGCTGGCCTTGAGGACACCGGCTTCCAGAGGGCGATAGAAATCCAGGGACAGACGATGCTTGAGCGCATCCTCGCCGAAGAGCACGTCCTGCTTCAGAAGCTTGCGACTGACGACGTCCTTGGGGTAGCCGACAAAGGAAGCCACCGTATCTCGCACGCCATTGCTGGCGGAGACGGAGGTTCGGGAGGTCCCGAGGTCGATCCCGAGATACAGGACACCCTGATCCTTGGGGTCCTTGCTGGAAGACTCTGCGCTCATCGGGGACTTGTCCGTGGTGGGCTACGGTCGGAAGGGAGGAGAAGGAACGATAAACCCCGAGCCCCTGTCAAGAATCGCTACGCAACTTCTCCAGGAGCCGCACGTTGGCTTCGTAGATGAGCCCCAGAATGTCCTTCTTTCTGGCGTAGTCTCCGGTCCCGGTCTCCAACCCCTGAACCTGGTTGTAGATCGACTTTATGCCCGAATCGGCGGTCTTTTCGAGCACCAGTCGCTGCAGGTCTTCCTCGGTGGCGCCGAGCATCTCCTTCAACTTCGCAACTCGCCGCTCGAGGATATCGATCTGTCGTCTTTCTTCTTCGCCGGATCCCGGGTCCTGCTGGATGCTCTGCAGACTGGCTTCGGTGACCGCGATGACCTGGCGCTCGATCGCATCGATGGCGTCGGTCCGCGGGCCGAGACGCTGGAAGAGAATGCGTATCTGCTCGGCCAGCGGACCGTCCCCGAGATCTTCCAGCGGAATGGCCAGCGGAACTTTCGGAGGGGTCGCGGCCGTCGAAGCTGTAGACGCGACCCTTGCCGCGGGTGCGGGACTGGCCGGAGCCGGCACCGGGGGCATGGGAAGTTCCGTCGCCAGGGCCTCCGCGACCGGATGGACCTCCGTGAAACGATCCCCACCCCCCTCGATGGCCTCCAGAACCGCCTCTTCCGCTGCGAGCAGGAAATGATCGAAGTCCAGCTGGCTACCGCGCTCGGCCACCGCCAGGCCGACCGAGATCGTGACCCGCAAGGAACGCCCGTCGCTATCGAACTGCAGCCGACGCGCTCCCTCGAGCAGCCGCACGGTGATGGCCGAGGCTCCGCCCTGGGTCGTGTGGGGAAAAACGGCGAGGACACGATCGTCGAGGCGACAGCCCACCGGATCGGCGTTGCGGGTCACCATCCGCAAGAGCTCACCTACCCCCTGGAGGATTTCCTCCTTGGATTCGAACCCGTAGAGGTCCTGCAGGTACCCGAGCCGATCGACCTCGATCAGCATCAGGCAGAAGGGGATCTCGTAACGTACGGCCCGGTCGTACTCGATGCGCATGAGGCGCTGGATGTCGGCCGGAGTGAACAGGCCGTTGTTCGAGTCGCTGTAGGTCACGGGGTGCGCAGGATACGCTCCGCGGACGGGATGCGCATTCCTCCCTAACGGATCGTTCCCGGATTCGTATCCCCCTCTGTTGGCCTGGGAACCCGAATGGGCTCCCTGAATGCCGGGCTTGGATCGGGTATCGCCCGCTTTCCAGGCCCCGTTTCTCGGCCCTGCTCATGGCCCCGAGCCTGGTAGAGTAAACGCTCGCCGCTCCGGAGCCTTTTCCTCCGCCGCTCCCTCCCATGTCGAAACTGATCACCTTCCTTCTCGCCCTGTTTCTTGCCAGCTCGATCGCTAGTGCCCAGCAGGGTTCGGCAGGTTTCACGGCCTCGGAATCCAGCGAGCCGTTTGCCGCCAAACCCTGCTTCGACTACAGCACGCTCCAGGAGCCGGATGCCATCTGGTTCGGGCGACTCGACGCTGCCAAGTTCGATCTCGCCAAGGCGATCACCTTGGCGGTCGCCGAGCGCGAGGATGTACGCGCCTCCGGGGCTCGGCTGGTCGTTGCCGAAAAGCCCTATTTTCAGATCGAGCTCATGCACAGGGACTCGGACACGACGGAGATCGTGCGCTTCGACACGCTCAGCGGCGAGCCGATCGCCGGCGATTTCCCGGGCGAGCCGTGCTTCGACTACGGCGATCTGTCTCCCAAGGCAACCCGCGACGCGCTCTTCAATGCGGTCGTCACGCTCGACGAAGCGGTGATCTTCTCGGTCCACAAGTTCAACCACACATCCTACTCACGCCAGGCGATCTACAAGGCCCAGGGCAAGGACCGACGCCACGAGCTCGAGATCTTCAGCTCGCACAAGAACGGCAATCGTCAACGCTTTTTCATGATCGTTCCGGCCAACAAGGCCGGGATGCGCATGCGTATCAAACAACCTCAGTTTGCCGGCGAGGATATCAAGAGGGGCGTCCCGACGACGCACGAGTCGGGCCTGATGACCTACGACTTCATCGTCGGCGACGGCGAGCTGGTCCAACCCGACTCGATCATCAAAGCCCACTATCGCCTTGTCCTGCTCGACAACCAGCCGATCTTCAATTCGAAACTCGGGCCCAAGCCCGTCCGGTTCCGCGTTTCGGAAGCCAACCTCGAAGGGTTGAAGCTCGGTTTGCAGGGCATGCGCGTCGGTGGCAAGCGCAAGATCATCATGCCCGCAGAGCTCGCCTTTGGCGCCGGGGGCCGAGGCAAGATTCCGCCCGGGGCCATCGTGGTGGCCGACATCGGCATCATGGCCGTCGAATCCACGGACGAATAAGCCCCAGGTGGGAAGAGACCCGTGGCCTGGATCCGCACGATCTCCGAGGGCGAGGCCAACGAGCCTCTACGGCAGCTGTATGCCGAGATGGCCGATCCCGAAACCGGGCGGCTCGACAATGTGCTGGCCGTCCACGGACTGAACCCCGAGGGATTGAAGGCGCACTGGGCGCTGTACCGCGCGGCGATGTCCGGGACGCGCGGGTTGCGCAAGCTCGAGCGCGAGATGATCGCTTGCGTCGTGAGCGCCTTGAACGGTTGCCACTACTGAACGACCCATCACCGGCGCGGTCTGCTCCGGCTCCTGAAGGACGAAGCGCAGGTGGAACGCATCCTGGCGGACTTCGAAACGGCGGGGCTCGAGGAGCGGCGGGTGGTGATGTTGCGGTATGCGCGCAAGCTGACGGAGAAACCGGGGACGATGGAAGCGGCGGATGTGGAGGGGCTACGGGCGGTTGGGTTCGAGGACGGGGATGTGCTCGGGATCGCGGAGGTCGTGGGCTACTACGCGTACGCGAACCGGATCGTCGATGGACTGGGCGTGGAGCTGGAGTAGGGGCCGTCAGGCACCCTTGAACACGGGCTTGCGCTTCTCCGCGAAGGCCGCGAGGGCTTCCAGACGATCCTCGGTGCCCAGCACCCGCTCGTAGCACTTGGCCTCGTGCGCGAGGCCTTCCGTGATCGGCATCTCGACTCCGCGGTCGATGGCATCCTTCGCGGCGCGCACGGCGATCGGCCCATTGGCCGCGATAGCGAGGGCGAGTTGGGTCGCGTGCTCGCGGAGTTTGCCCTCGGGCGCGACGCTGTTCAGCACGCCGAAGCGCTCCGCCTCCTGCACGTCGATGCGGCGCCCGGTGAGAATGAGCTCCTTGGCCCGGGCCTTGCCGATCAGACGCGGGAGTCGTTGCGTCCCCCCCGCGCCGGGGATGATCGCCAGCGAGACTTCGGTCAGGCCGAGCTTCGCATGGGGTGCCGCGATGCGCAGATCACAGGAGAGGGCCAGCTCGGTTCCCCCACCGAAGGCAAACCCGCCGATCACGGCGATGGTGGGTTGGGGCATGGAGACAACGTCGTCCATCAGGGCCCGGATGTTGCGCACGAAGATCGGCACGCGCTCGTCCGGCATCGTGCGGCGCTCCTTCAGATCCGCGCCGGCGCAAAAGGCCTTCTCGCCGGCACCTGTGAAGAGGATGCAGCGAATCGAGAGATCCTCACGCAGCTCTTCGAGCAACGTACGCACGCGCAACAGGGTCGGGAACGAGAGGCAGTTCAGCACCTCTTCGCGGTTGATCGTCAGCCAGCAAAGATCGCCGTCACGCTCGAGCGTACACAGGCCTTCTTCGATCGGAACATCGTCGGGGAACTCGTCGCGAACACTCATGCCGCGCATGGTACCGCGAATTCAGGTCGATACGAGTTCGATCGCGGCGGCAAGAGCACGCTCGGGGGCGAGCTCTTCCATGCAGCGGTGATGACCCAGAGGGCAGGTGCGTTGGATGCACGGCGAGCATTCCAGGTCCTCGACGCGCAGCAGCGCCGAGCCCGGCAGCGGCGGGGTCAGCTCGGGATAGTTGGGACCGATCAGGCACACGCAGGGCACATCGAAGGCGCCGGCCACCCAGCGCGGGCCGGAATCGCTACTGACCACCAGCTGGGCCTCTGCAATCCAGGCCTTCAACAAGGAGAGCGTGCGTTTCGTCGACGAGAGATCGATCACGGGGTGGCGCGCCGCCTTCGCCACCGCGGCGAGGACCGGCTCTTCCCCCGGAGCACCGCACAGGACCCCACGCCAACCGAAGCGCTCGTGCAACGCGTCGAGCACCCAGGCGTGATGGGCCGGCGGCCAGGCCTTGGCCGCGCCAAAGGCCGCCGAGGGCGCGCTGACGCAGTACTTCTCGTCGGCGCCGAGCCCGAGTTCGCGCAACACGCTCCGGGCCGTGTCCCGCGTTGCCGGCCCCACATCCAGACGCAACCTGGCCTCCGAGCCGCCTTCGGGTTCAATCCCCACCGTGGCGGCCAAACGAGTCATCAGGTCGCGGGTCGGAGCCGGGAAGCGTCGACCGTCTCGGGTGGCGGGTGCGACCCGATGGGTCAGAAACCAGCGGCGCGAACCGATGGCGGCTCCAGCGCGTACGGAAACTCCCGCCCGGAAGGTCCGCCAGGCAGCTCCCGGCGAATTGGAAAGCAAGAGGGCCACATCGGGCCGCAGCTCCGACAGCAACCCGACCTCGTCCTTGGAGGAGGGTATCGGTGTCAGATTCTCCTCCAGGGGGCCCTCGGCGAGTATCTCGCAAAGATGCGTGCGGACTCCGATCGAAACGCGCTCGTAGCGTCCGGACGCACAAGCCTCGCGGAGGATGGGCGTCGCCATGACGAGATCACCGACCCAGTTGGGTGCGCGAATCCAAAGGTGCCCCGAGAACGGCATGACAAGATCCAACTCTGCCGAGGCTTTCGGGTCAATCGTCACACGGAAATCACTTGCCTGGGGTTCCCCCCGAGCCGATGGGGCGCTCTGATAGTCCCCTTGTGGGGAGGCCACCCTTCGGCTTCCCTCCCACGACAACCCGATACCTCCTGCGGGGCGAGTCCAAGCCCTGCTGCAAAGAGCCATGTCCGACGGAGCAGCCGTGGCCTCGGCCAGCGTTCAAAAGGACGAATTCAACCCCTTCCAGGCGATGGCCCGGCGTTTCGATGGCGCCGCCAATCACCTGGGCCTCGATCCAGGAATTCGAGAAGTCCTGCGCACGCCGGATCGCGAACTCACCGTCGCCATCCCGGTCCTCATGGACGACGGCTCGCTGTCGGTCTTTCGGGGCTACCGCGTCCAGCACAACTTCCTGCGTGGCCCCTGCAAGGGAGGCATTCGCTTCGCCCCGGACGTGCACCTCGACGAGGTTCGCGCTCTGGCGGCTTGGATGACCTGGAAGTGCTCGATCGTCGGCATCCCCTTCGGCGGTGCCAAGGGCGGAGTCGTTTGCGATCCGCGCAAACTCTCCCTCGGCGAACTCGAGCGCATCACCCGCCGCTACACGGCCAGCATCATGGACATCCTCGGTCCGGATCGCGACGTGCCGGCGCCGGACATGAACACGAACGAGCAGACGATGGCGTGGATCATGGATACCTATTCCATGCACGTGCGCAAGACCGCCACCGCCGTCGTCACGGGCAAGCCCTTGAACCTCGGCGGTAGCAAGGGGCGCCGCGAGGCCACCGGGCGCGGCGTCATGATCTCGACCCGCGAAGCGCTCAAGACGATGGGCATGCGCCCCGAGGAGACGACCGTCGTCGTGCAGGGCTCAGGTAACGTGGGCGGCGTCGGTGCCGAACTCCTCCACCGCGAGGGATACCAGGTCGTCTCGATCTCCGACATGTACGGCACGATCCACAACGAGAAGGGACTGGACATCCCCGCCGTCATGGGCTGGTTGCGCGAGCACAAGCGACTCGACGGTTACTCCGAAGCCGAGCACATGCCGAACTCGGAACAGTTCACGCTGAACTGCGACGTGCTGGTGCCGGCCGCGACCGAGAACCAGATCACCTCGAAGAACGTCGATACGATACGCGCGCGCTTGATCGTCGAAGGCGCGAACGGCCCCACGACGGCCGTGGCGGACGAGGTACTCCAGGATCGCGGCGTCATCGTCGTCCCGGACATCCTGGCCAATGCCGGCGGCGTCACGGTTTCCTACTTCGAATGGGTCCAGGACCGCATGGGCTACTTCTGGACCGAGGACATCGTCAACGCGCGGCTCGAGCAGACGATGGTCAACGCCTTCAACGAAGTGTACGGCATGGCCAAGCAGGAGAACGTCTCCCTGCGCAAGGCCGCCTATCTCCTCGCTCTCGACCGTGTCGCAACGGTCTATCGCTTGCGCGGTATCTTCGCATGAGCGCCGACGTCAAGGACCCCATCGAAGCGGTCCTCCCGAGCACACCCGAGCTCGACGACGAGTCGCCCTTCGCGACCATGATGAGCCTCTACGACGAGGCCGCCGCCCACCTGGGCATCGATCCGTCGAACTACGCCATCATGCGCAAGCCCGATCGTGAGACGACGGTTTCCGTCCCGGTCGAGCTCGATGATGGCACCTGGACCGTCTTCGAAGGCTACCGCGTTCAACACAACCAGGGCCTGGGCCCCTTCATCGGACCGATGCGCCTGCACAGCCAGCTGCGCGTCGATGAACTGCGCGCCCTGGCCGGCTGGATGAGCTGGAAATGCGCCGTGGTGAACATTCCCTTCGGTGGCGCAGCCGGCGGCATCCGCATTCACCCGCCGCATCGAAGCCGCGGAGAAGTCGAACGCGCGGTTCGTCGCTATACGGCGGACATGATCGACATCATCGGCCCGGACCGCGACATCCTCACCCCGGACATCGGTACGGACGAGGGGATGATGGCCTGGATCATGGATACGGTGTCCAACCATCGTCGGTACACCGAATCCGGAGTCGTGACGGGCAAACCCACGGAACTCGGCGGTTCGCGTCTCGGGTTGGAATCGGTCGCGTTCGGCTTGCGGGTCATTCTGCGCCTGGCCCTCGATCTGTACCAACTTCGCGAACGCGGGGTCAGCGTGATCATCCAGGGCGCCGGTACGGTTGGCGGAACCCTGGCGCGCATCCTCTACGCCGATGGCCAGAGGGTCGTCGGGCTCTCGGATGTCAGCACGGGGCTCTACAACGAGAACGGCCTCGACGTCCCCGCGATCCTCGCCTGGCGAACGCAACACGGTGGCTTTGATGGACTCGAAGGTGAGTTCGAACGGGTCGCCAACCCCGAACTCCTCAAGCGGCCCTGCGACGTGCTCGTGCCGTGCGCTGTCGCCAACGCCATCCATTCGCGCAACGCACGCGAAATCCAGGCCAAGTTGGTCATCGAAGGCGCCCACGGACCGGTCTCCGCCCGTGCGGATCGAGCCCTCCACGATCAGGGGATCCCCGTGGTTCCCGACATCCTGGCCAACGCCGGGGGCGTGCTGGCCGACTACTTCGAATGGGTGCAGAACCGCCAGGGCTTTTCGTGGATCGACAGTGTGCTCCACAAGCGTTTGACGCGTTTCATGACGGAGGCCTGGATGGAGGTGTGCGAGTTCCAGATGCGCTATGGCGTGCGCATGCGCATGGCCGCCAACATGCTGGCTGTCGAACGCGTCGCCAAGGCGGACTCCGTACGCGGCATCTACGCCTGAGCTAGGGCGCTTCGCGGCGACGGGTGAGCTCGCGTGCGAAACGCAGGGCCTGGAAGATGAGCAGGGCGCCCAGAAACACACGGCCCGCCTGGACGAAGCCGTCGCTGCGGGTGAAGAAAACGCCGCTCGTCGCACCGACCAGGGCTCCGAGCCCCAGCACGATGCCTGGCCCATAGACGATGTTTCCCGCGCGCGAGTGCAGGAAGAGGGAGCGCAGGGAGGCCACGGTCCCACCGGCCAGGCTGGTGGCTCGGGCAGCAGTGAAGGGTAGTCCGTCGATGCACAAAAAGAGGCCCGGGACCATCATGAGGCCACCGCCCACGCCGAGAATCGGGGCCACGAAGCCGCCGCCGAAGCCGACCGCCAGGGACAGCAGTGACGTCACGTGATCACTCGCGAAAGTGCCCGGTGCCGGGCTGAATCCTCCGCTGGAGAAGAGAATCCGTAGGCCCGCTGCCAGCATGACGACGCAGAAGACGCACTTGAGACCTCGCTCGGAGAGCCGCTGTGACAGCTTGAAGCCCGCCTGAGCCCCGGCCAGCACACCGATCATCAAGGGCAGGACGAGCCGCGTGGAGAGCAGGGTGTCTTCCTGCAAGGCCTCGGTCACGCTCGCTGCACTGGTGGTCGCAAAGACGAGCAGGAGCGCGGTCGCCGCCGAGCGCTTCAGCGCCAGACCACGGGTGTAGTGCAGCAGAGGACCGGCGAAGAGTCCCCCACCGATACCACACAGGGCCCCGACGAAGCCGATGACCAACCCGGCCGGGAAGTACCAAAAGGGGATCGCCTGCTTTGACTCGCCCCCGGTGCTGTGGCCGCCGGAACGCTCGCTGTCGGGGGTCATCCCCGGGCGGGGGTCTGTACCGGGCTCCGCACGGGAACCGGCGGAGTTACCTGGGTCGGTTGCGGAGCATTCGGAAGTGCTGAACGAAGCTTCGACAGGGAGCACGGCACGGTGCCCGGCTCCATGACGACGACGCCAGCCGCGGCATTCGCGAGACGCATGGCCCGCGGGCCGTGCAAGCCGACCGCCAGCCCGAGAACGAAGGCGCTGGCAGCGGTGTCACCGGCGCCGGAAACGTCGGTGACCGACCACTCGCCCGCGGCCCGCACGGTGACCCCCTGGGGTTCGTCGCGGGTGAAGAGTGCCATGCCGCCGCCCCCCAAGGTCACGAGCAGCATCTCGGGCTCGATGCGATAGAGCAATTCACGGGCCGCCTCACACAAGGCCGCGTGGGAAACCAGATCTTCGGGGCGCCGACCGGTGCCCATGCCCAGCTCGAGCAAGTTGGGAGCGATCGCGGTGATGCCGTGGAAGGACTCGAGGTCCTTGCGCGGATCCAGAACACACACCGCACCGGCCTCCTGAACTTCGCGAACGGCCTGAGCGATCTCCGGACCGACGAGGCCGTAGCCGTAGTCGGAGATCAGGACCGCGTCGATGCTGCCCGCCAGGGAACGAAGCTTCTTGGCGATGGCCGCACGTACATTCGCTCGCAAAGGCGCATCGGGTTCGCGATCGATACGCAGCAGTTGCTGCATCGTGCGACCCGCATCGGCGCCGAGGATGCGCGTCTTGCAGGGCGTAATCCAGTCGTCGATGGGCATGGACCCGGACACGTCGATCTGATCCTGCTCGAGCTGCCGCAGAACTTCGCGGCCATTGAGGTCCTTGGCCACGACGCCGAGGAGCAGAGTACGGGCTCCAAGATTCCACAGGTTGCGCGCGGCGTTCGCCGCACCGCCGGGTGCGACCTCTTCTCCGGAGTGACGCAACACCATGACCGGTGCTTCACGCGAAAGGCGTCCGGGTCGAGCGAACAGATAGTGGTCCGCGATCAAGTCGCCCACGACGGCGACGCGCAGGCCCGTGAAGTCGGGAACGACGTTGGGTGTCAGCATCGAGGTAAATTGTAGGAAAACCCACGCCAGGAACTAACGAACTCCCATATCCGACGAGCCATACGGCTCGTTTCCCCACCTAGAGCGGCACCTCGGCGCCTACGCCCCCGACGAAATCGACGCGCGCTTTCTGCGCACCGCTTTCGTCGTAGTGAATCCAGCGGCCGTCTCCGTCTCCGTCCCGGTACTGGCCTTCCATCATCAGGTTGCCGTTCCCATGCCAGAAGGTCCACGGACCCGTGCGCTTGCCATCGACGAACTTGCCCTGGGCCATGCGGACGCCGGTGTCGTACCACCAGGTCCACTTCCCCTGCTCGCGTCCATTCAAGTAGGCGCCTTGTTCGTGCAGTTCCCCATTTTCGTGCCAGGCCTCCCATGCACCTTCACGAACCCATTTCCCCGTTTCGTTGCGGATCTGACTGACGCGAAAGTGCAACTGCCCGTTGCCGTAGTGCTCGGCGAGCTCTGGCGATTGTGTCCACTTCGGGTCCGGTGGAGGCGGGTTGGGACGAACCGCGTACTTCGCTGTTTCCCGGGGAGCGAAGAGGCGATCGGTTCCCGTCCCCAGATCGTCGAGCCTTTTCGCCAGGGTCTCCATCGAGTGCGGTTCCTCGAGCTCGAACGGAGCTCGTTGTTTGTGGACCAAGCGCAGCTCGACGCCCCAGCTGGTTTCGATGACCTCGGAATCTTCGGGGGCTCCGCCCTCCGGACCGATGGCAATCTCGATGCGACGTCGATCGCCAGCGAGGAAGAATGGAACGAGGACGCACGCCAACCCGCCCAGGAGGAACCAAGAAAAACGTTTCATCTGGCTGTGGCCCCCCAACGCACCGGTTTCAGGACGGTTCACGAAGAGCGGCAGGTTTTTGTCAGCACGGCTGCCGAGACTCTGTGGTCCCGCTAGAATCCCCCTCTTCTCTTTTCCTGGCCTTCAGCGAGCCTCGAAGAGCCCCGACATACCCACCACCTAAACCAATGGACGAACTGAACGCGATCATCGACAACGTCGAGCGCGTCATCATCGGCAAGCGAGAGGCGATCACACTCTCCCTGGTCGGACTGCTCTGCGAAGGACACGTCCTGCTGGAAGATGTACCGGGCACGGGCAAGACAACGCTTGCACGCGCGCTCGCGAAGAGCGTCGCGCTGGACTTCGGGCGTATTCAATTCACCTCGGACTTGCTGCCTGCGGATCTCCTGGGTATTTCGGTCTATGCGCGCGATGAAAACCGCTTCGTCTTTCGCCCGGGCCCGATCTTCGGCAACGTCATTCTCGCCGACGAACTGAACCGCACGACACCGCGTACCCAGTCGGCCTTGCTCGAGTGCATGCAAGAGGGGTGCGTATCGGTCGAGGGCGAAACGCGTGATCTTCCGCGGCCGTTCTTCGTCATTGCGACACAGAACCCGGTCGAATTCGAAGGCACCTATCCGCTGCCCGAATCGCAGCTGGATCGATTCCTCTTGTCGATTCGCCTTGGCCGCCCGGATCGAGATGCGGAACGACAGATTCTCCGCGATCGCATCCAGGGCGATCCCATGGACGAGCTCGAATCGGTGTGCGACGCCGCCCAGGTCCAGGCAGCGATCGCGGCCCGCAGCGAGGTTACGGTGGATGCAGCACTGATGGAATACGTGCTGGATTTCGTCGAAGCCACGCGTTCGAGCAATCGCTTCGAGTTGGGTGCGAGCACGCGCGCCGCCATGGGGTGGATCGCGGCCGCCCAAGCCCTCGCGTTGATCGAAGGACGGCGCTGGTGTGTGCCGGACGACTTCAAGCGCTTGGTCCTACCGATCCTCGCCCACCGAACCTTCGCCACAGCCTCCCAGGGCGTTGCCGGCCATACAGGGGATGCCCTATCGGAGCTTCTGGGAGAGATTCCGATTCCCGCGTGAAGCCCTCGTGAACCCTGCAGTGAACAAAACTGGCATCGTCGACATCGCACCGGAATCGACGCGCATCCGCCCGACGATTGCCGGGCGCACGCTGCTTCCCGTCGCGGGGGCGGGGCTGTTCGCCAGCTGGGCCATGGGAGGCTCCTCGGGCTTGCTGACGGTACTCGTGTTCGCGGTTCTCGCGGTGTCTGTTCCACGCACCTGGTTGCCGGTCCGCGGGTTGCGCCTGGCCCTTCCCGGGCGTTTCGAATGCACTGTGGGCGAGCTCTTCCGAGCCGATCTGCACGTCAGGAACACGAGCGCCTTCTTTCGCGCGACGGATCTCATCCTCGTCGCCGGTGACACCCACAGCGAGGATCCGCGTCCGATCGGTTCGATTTCCGCCGTGGGCAAGGGGCAGACGAGCAACCACCCGATCGAGCTCCGCATCCTCGATCGGGGACGGCAACGAAAACTCAGCCTGCTCGTCATCGCGAAGGCACCCTTGAACCTCGTTCGCGTCCACCTCTTGTACGAGATACCGGTCGAACTCTGGGGCTTGCCGCGGCGCGGGCGCTGGAACTCAGCGGATCCCGACGACCGCGGGCGGCTCAGCCAAAGCGCTCACGAAGCACTACGGCGTGCCGAGGAGGAGTTCTACGGCGTCCGCGATTGGCGCGCGGGCGAGGGCACGCGACGGGTGCATTGGCGTCTGTCCGCTCGCCGCGACGAGCTCATCGTGCGCGAATACCGCGCCCCCGCGGAACCCCCGATTCATCTCCAGCTCTCGACCCGGGTCTCGGATCGAGGACCGTGGGCGGAAAAGGACCCGGGGTTCGAGCGCGCATGCAGTCTCGTCGCGACGCTCGGCGAGCACTTCCTGCGTCTGGGGCGAGAAGTGCGCTTCAGCGTGCTCCGGAGGGAACGCGGGCGGCCCATGAGTTTCAAAGGGCGGCGCAGCCTGCGCGCGCTCCTGCTGGTACTCGCCGAGGTTCGCTGCACGCCCGGGGATCCCTGGGCGGACATCCAGTTCGTCCACCCGTCTCGGAATGCCCACGCCTGGAACATAGTCTGTTTCTCGGGAGGTGGTTCCAGGTCGATCACGAACAAGGGGGACACGTGGCTCCTCGATGTCGAGGATCCGGACATCGATGAGTGCTTTCGGCGCGCTGCCTTCCCCACGACGAGACGGGCTCTGCATCGCGTATGAAGATCGCTCCCGCAACGGGCCATGCCGCAAGGCAAGACACAACGGACAGGTCCAACGGACACCTGCGTCTCGCACGCGTGTTGGGGGCGATATCTGCCTTGGCCGTCTATGCTTCGCTCGTCCGCCAGGTGTTCGTCGATCCACTGGACCCGCTGACGCAGGTTCTTTCCGTGGCCCTGATCCTGCTGCCGTTCCTCGGCGCACTCGCTGCAAGCCGGCTGCCAGACCATCTCGACACGGAACGCCGGCGGCGTGCACTGATCCTGCTGCAAACCCTGCCCCTGTTCTTTCTCCAGAGCCAGAGCTTCGGGATCGTTCTGTCCGGTGCACTCGTACTCGTTCTCGGCAACCTCTTGGTTCACGCGGGAAACCGCGTCATCCTCCTCGCTCTGCTGGCCTTCGCACCCACAGCGGCCTTGCTCGAGATGGCTCGCATGCCCGGTGAGTTCTGGCTCGTGGCACTCCCGATCAACCTTGTCTGTGCCTTGATCGGATGGATGCTCTACTCAGCGAACGAACATGCTACGTGGCTCGCACGCAGGCTCTCGGCGCGCCTTCCCAGGCCGCCGCTCGGGGCCACGACGGGTAGGACTCTTCTCAGCGGCATCGCCATCGGCTTCTGCGTGTTTGCACTGGCACCGTTTCTTTACCTGCCGCTCCTGAGCTTGCCCCAACCCTTCGTGGGTAATAAGGGTCGAACCATGCCGTCCCCACCCCAAACGCATCCAGAACGCGAGGGGGAGCAGGGTGCGAGCGGTAAGGAAGCCGAGGTCGCCTTCGAAGGCTCCTTCCCGAGCGAACTGGATTTTGCCGGGGGCGTGACCCGACTCGCAGATGAAAAGGTCCTCGAGATCTACCCCGAGCCCGCGCGCTATCTCGGCCCCCTCTACATGCGCGGGATGGTGCTCGACACGATCACAACCAGTGGAGCGTCCTTTCGCGGCTCGACGAGCCCGCCGGAGCACACGGACAAGGGGGACGGAAAGCCCGACGGCTGGACGTGTTTCGACCGTGGCACGGATGATCACGAGCTGCGTGTGCGGTTGCACCCCATCGCGATCGGCCCGTCCTTCGCTTCGGTGCTCTTCAGCCCGCAACCTGTTCACGCCGTGGGGCTCTCGCGTGTCCAGTACGACCCCGACGGTTTGCTTCTGCATCCCGTGCGTACCCCCGAGGGCAAGTGGCTCGAGTACCGGGTTCGCTTCGCAACGCAAACCACGCCCGAGCACTTCGCGGACCCAGGATCTCTGCCCGCACGCTACCTCCAATTGCCCGACGAACCAGCGGCGATGCGCTGGTTGCGCACCTATTCCCACGAGATTATCGGCACGGCCGATACGCATCTGGACGAGATCGAAGCGGTCGTCGCGCACTTCAATACGGGTTTCGAATACTCCCTGCGCCAGAGCGATCTTCCGGGCCTGCAGGGTGTGCTCGAATTCCTCGATGCAAAGAGAGGTTATTGCTCCTACTTCGCTGTCGCGTCCGCACTCATCCTGCGCACCAAGGGCATTCCCGCGCGCATCGCCACGGGCTTCCTGGCCCAGGAGTGGAACGAGGACGAGCAACGCTACGATGTGACGACACGCGACGGACACGCTTGGTTGGAAGCCTACGTCACGGGCCGCTGGATCGCCTTCGAACCGACGCCGAGTCGCCAGAGGGAGCGTGCCCTCGCCGCCGCAGCCGCCGCCGAGGAGGACTCGCTCTTGGCCCTTGCGGGATCGCTCCTGAACAACCTCTCGAGCTGGCTTGCCTCCGGAGACGAGTTCTATCTACGCATGTTCTGGCTGGAGTTCCAGTTGCTCTTGGCTCTGCTATGGAACTCGTTGTTCTTTCGGTTGTCGGTGCTTTCGATCGTTCTCGTGATCGTGACGCGCAGCGCCTTGCGTTCCCGATACGACACGCCGCGGAAATCGAAGACCCGCCACCAATCCCTCGGTGAAACTGGCCTCCAGCGGCAACTGCTCCTCGTGTTGCGAATCCTCGGACACGAGAAGCACAAGGCCCAGACGCTGCGCGAGTTCCTGGCCAAGGTACGCTCCAGTGATCCGGCAAGATTCTCTCCCCTGGTCGAAATCGGGGAGGAGCTCTATCGCTCCCGCTGGGGGCAGCACCCCATCGAGAAAAATCGGCGCGGCGCGGCCCTGCGCTACCTCATTTCTTTGCGCCAGGCCAAGTAAGGGAAGGGAAACGATTCGGTTCGAAACGTGCGCAACGTTGTCGAGAGGCAGAATTCACCCAAGGTCGAGCCAAGGGCTGGACGATCGGTGGCGAGGCCACCCCGCATGTCGATGGGGAGGCAATCACAGTGTCCATCTTGGGGGACCGAATGAGTGCGCAAGGGGCAGCGCTACGGCGCCGGGGTAAGCAGGGATTTGGGTTGGTCGAGCTCGTCGTTGCCATGAGTATCGCGTCGGTGGTCATTCTCGGCGTGGGCTTGACGCAAGCCGCCGCCGTCGAGCTGAACCGCACGAGCGACGAGACCAACAGGGCCGTGGCGGACATCCGCACGGCCCTCGAGGAGATTCTCAGTCTGTCCTTGGAGGAAGTGCCGGATGTCGGTGGAGCGTATGCACCCGGACTCCCCGTCGCTGCCTACTCGGACCTGCACCTGGATGGCGAGCGCCTGGTCGTCACGTACCCGAACCACGTGGCTGGCGACGTTCCCGATCCTCTCGAGATCCTGGTCACGGTGACCTGGAACGACTACGCCGGGCGCGAGCGCTCGGTATCGATGGCCACCCTCATGACACGTTGAGCTCCTTCCATGAGAAAACGTCTACAGCATGCCGTTCTCGCCAAGCGCACCGGGTCCAGACGGGCCGGCATGTCGCTGGTGGAGTATTCCATTGCGGGCGCCTTGCTATCGGTCGTCGTCGGCACCCTGTTGAGCTCTACGCAGAGCATGATCACGGTGCGCACGACCGAAAACAGCCGCCTTCAACTTCAACACATGGGTGAGAAGGCGCTACGTAGCATCGTCTCCGACCTCAGGGTCTCGGGCTTCGATGTCGAGCTCGCCACGGGCAAGCAATACCCCGAGGTGTTCAACGACGGCAATGCCACGGGGGGCTTTGCACTTCACGCACACCCGCCGGTTTCCGAGGGAGTCGTCGCCGGCGTTCCGGGCTTCGGCGTGAACAAGGAGATCGTCTTCCTGCTGCCGGCGGACGACGACCGAAACGGCGTACCGGACCTATCCGCCACGGGTGACCTGATCTGGGATGCGTCCGATTTCAGCTACGTCCTCGTCGAGGGCCCTGGCGGTGTTTCACAACTGGAGCGTCGTGAAGAAGGCGAGCTCGACCGTATCGTCACGACACACGTCGAGCGCCTGCTCTTCGAACGACAGGCGGATGACGCCTCGATCCCCTTCGCAGCCGTCCGCGTCCGCATCTGGTTTCGGATGCCCGACTCGACCGGCCTCTTCCATCCGCACTTCGTCGAATCCACGGTTCGATTGCGGAACACTAATCGCGAGTATCTCGCAGGGCAGGGGTAACCATGAGACGCTTCAAACGACCGAGCACTGACCGGGCCCATAACAATCGTGAAGGTTGGGCGATGATCGTCACGATCTTCGTGGTCCTGGTGGCGGCTTCGACAGCGTCGGTGATGTTGACGACTTCGCTCACCGGCAGCAAGAACGCCACGGTCAACAAGAACACCACCTCGGCCCGCTATCGCGCGGAGGGCGGTCTGGCCGCCGGCCAGCAGGCCCTGCTTCAGGCCGTGGCCAGCTATCGCAACGTGCCTACCAGCGGGTCGGTCGACATCGTGGGGGAATCCGTCGAGTACGAGATCACCAACACCGGTGTACAGACGACCGAAACCGATTCCAGCGGGATTCAATCGAGCCATGACGGTTACCGCATCGACGCGACGGGAAGCATCTTCACGACGAACGAAACGGCGCACCAGTTCATGGACGTCGTGACGATTCCCATCTTCCAGTTCGCGGTCTTCTATGCCGGCGATCTCGAGATCAACCCCGGGCCGTCGATGACGCTATCGGGACGGGTGCACACGAACGGTGATCTCTACCTGAACTGCGGCAACACACTGACGCTCGACACGAACTACGTGCGGGCGGTCGGAAACCTCTACCGCCATCGTAAGGACGATCCTTCACGTTCCACCGGGACAATCGACGTGCGCCAGTGGGTCGTGAATCCCTTCGATCCCGCCGAACCCTCGGTCTTCGCGCCCTTGAACAGCAAGTCCCAGATGGACGCCCTCGGGGTCGGTTCGATCTCGGGCTACGACTCCAACTTCAGCAATGGGTACGACGCCGACGGAGACGGCCTCTTCACGGGGCCGAACGACTGGCTGCCCTGGGCGCTCGGCGCTCTCGACTACTGGGGCGAACCCGACGGCTACAGCAGCTCGGGCTCCACGATCCAGACAGCCGACCATGGCCTGGCCGAGGCCATGGTGCCTTCGGTCAACACGATCGGAATGTACGAGGCCGTCGAGGGCGGAGACTACGCCTTGGACGGGTCCGGTGTGTACGGGCCCGCACCGGGAGGTCCGGGATCGGGTACGCACGACAAGGGCTACTTCCACGGGCAAGCGGACCTGTCGATCATCACGCTTCCCGATGGGTCCTGGGAGGCCTTCGACAGCTCCGGAGTCGATATAACCTCGGTCCTGAATGATCATGGCGTGGTCACGATCGACACGATCTACGACGCGCGCCAGGGAGGCGATGTCCAGGTCACGCAGGTCGATATCGATGTCCTGAACAACAGCGGCGCCTTTCCGGCGAACGGGCTCCTGTACGCATCCAGCTACGGAACCGCCAACGGAACGGATCTCAAGGGTGTGCAACTCGTGAACGGATCCGAAATCGCGTACGGCCTCTCGGTCGTCACCGATGGAGCGGCCTATATCCAAGGCGACTACAACGTCACGAACAAAAAAGGCGCTTCGGTCATCGCGGATGCGGTCAACCTGCTCTCGAACAACTGGACCGACAACGCTGTCAAGGGTCCTGGAGACCTGCCTGGTGCGGCCGAGACGACCTACAACCTGGCCTTCATCACGGGCAACCACGAAACGCATGTGGGCTCGTACAACGGAGGCTTCGAGAACCTCCCTCGCTTCCACGAGAACTGGAGCGGGGTCAACTGCAACATCGCGGGCTCGTTCGTGAATGCCTGGGAGAGCCAGTTCGCGACCGGCGCCTGGGAGTACGGCGGTGATCGCTACAAGGCACCGCGACGCAACTGGTCCTACGACACGTTCTTCAACAACGTGGCCAACCTGCCGCCCTTCACGCCCTCGGTCGTCTTGGCCGAAAACGTCGCTCTCTGGTAAGCAGGAGCTACAGCGGCCCGAAGCAGCGCTCTGTTTCGCCGCGGAAGCGCTCCAAGAGCCTATCGTACTCGCGCTTTGCGCCGGCATCCGGCGTGACGGCAGCGCCCTCGAACTGCACGTAGTCGGCGGCAATCAAATCGATCGAGGCCTCGGGGTCCGTTTGGCCCGTACAGGTCCATTGGGCTTGCAGCGCACCTCCGAGCGCCGCCGCTTCCGGTTCCGCCAGTCGCTGCACCGGCACCCCGATCGCGTCGCTGAGCATGCGCACCCAGAACTCGTTCTTCGATCCCCCACCGACGACACGCAGGCTCTTGAGATCCAACCCGAGCCCGCGCAAGCGTTCGAACCCCCAGGCCAGATTCAGGGTCACGCCCTCGAGGGCCGCGCGGAAGAGGTGTCCAGGCGCGAGGGTGCCCGGGGTAACGTCGATCAAGCGGCCCTTGGCATTGGGCAGGTTGGGAACCCGCTCGCCTTGCAGATAGGGCAGGAACAGGAGACCATCGCAACCGAGCGGTACCTCCGAAGCGAGTCGCGTCAGAGAATCGAGATCGTGCAAACCGCGATAGGAGCTCGCGAGCTCCTCGAGCACGCCCGTGGCATTCATGATGCACAAAAGCGGCAGCCACCCACCGGTCGAGTCACAGAACCCCGCAATGGCGCCCTCGGGATCGATTATGGGCTTGTCCGCATAGGCAAAAATCGTCGCCGACGTACCCAGTGACAGCACACCAACACCGGTCCGAGTGGCGCCGGCACCGATGGCGCTCATCATGTTGTCGCCACCGCCAGAGGCCACGGTGATGCCAGCGGGAAGTCCCAGCGCGTCGGCAGCGGAACGCTGCAGGGCTCCGGCGGGAGCACCGGGCTCGATGAGCGGAGGGATCTCATCGGCGAGACTCGCTCCGATCGTCGCCAGCGCGCGTGCATCGAAGCAGCGCTCCGCCACATCGAACAGACCGGTTCCCGACGCATCCCCCGGCTCCATGGTCTTCTCTCCACTCAAGAGAAAGTTGATGTAGTCGTGGGGCAAGAGCACGGTATCGAGCCGTGCAAACAGCTCGGGTTCGTGACGCTGCATCCAGAGAATCTTCGGTGCCGTGAATCCAGGCGGAATCGTGCGCCCAAGCTCGCGCGAGAGCTCCTCCGCCTCGCCCGCGCACGTCGTGTCGCACCATAGCTTGGCCGGTCGGATGACGTTGTCCTTTCCATCGAGTGCAACGAACCCGTGTTGCTGGCCGGAGACTCCGACGCCCGCGACCCGCTCGGGATCGAAACCACCCTGCTGGCAGAGATCACGGACAACGTGCTGAACCGCCTCCCACCACGTGTGCGGATGCTGCTCTGCAGCACCCGCGGGAAGGCCTTCGATCAGGTCGTACGAAAAGGAGGCTCGCGCCACGATGGCGCACCCTTGCGCGTCCGTGACGACGCCCTTCGTCCCCTGGGTTCCGACATCCAGACCGAGGTAGTAAGGCCCAGCCATGTTCATTGCTCCGATCCTTCAGGCTTGACCGTGTGCATCCACCCCACGAACCCCGAGGAGATGCTCGATGAGGAGCTGATCGAGCCGTTCGTAGTTCAACCCACGTTGTGCCGCGGCCGAGGGGTCCAGCCGACGCTCCTTCAAAGCCCTGGCCTTGGCGGAGTCATAGGCGCTGCAGATATTCTCGAGCTCGGCATCTTTTTGATCGGCGATGATGCCACGCACTTCGGGATCCGCGTCAAAGGACTTGGCCCGGGCGTGGAGCATCTTGTACGTGCGCATGCAACCTCGAGCGAACTCCCACACGCCATCCTCGTCCTCGGTTCGGTAGGCGTGGGCGTCGAAGTGCCGGGGTCCGGTGTACGGCCCGTAGCCGTTGCCCGCCGTACCCTCCAGAAGCCGCACGAGCAAGAGTGCCTGTTTGGGATCCTCCGATCCGAAGCGCAGGTCCTGGTCGTAGCGTCCGATCTTCTGGGCGTTCAAGTCGATATGGAAGAGCTTCCCAGCCTCCATGGACTGGGCCACGCCGTGGACCATCGAAAGCCCTGCCATGGTTTCGTGCGCGACCTCCGGATTGACGCCCACCATCTCGGAGTGCTCGAGGGTTTCGATGAAGTGCAGCATGTGGCCGGTGGTCGCGAAGTAGATGTCTCCACGCGGCTCGTTGGGCTTGGCCTCGAGGGCGAAGCGCAGGTCGTAGCCCGAGTCCTTGACGTAGGAGCACAGATAATCCATCGCGTCGCGCATGCGCCGGATGGCGTCGCGCGGGTCGCGACACGCGTCCGCCTCCACTCCTTCGCGCCCCCCCCAGAACACGTACAGCTTGGCACCCAGCTCGACACCCAGATCGATGGCGGCCATGGTCTTTTGCAACGCGAAGGCTCGCACGCTCGGATCGTTCGAGCTAAAAGCCCCGTCCTTGAAGGCCGGATGTGAAAAAAGGTTCGTGGTCGCCATCGGGCAAACCATTCCGGTGTCCTCCAGCGCCGCCTTGAAGTCGGCCACGATCGAATCCCGTTGCGCCGCGGTCGCATCGGCCGGAACGAGGTCATTGTCGTGCAGGTTGACGCCGTAGGCCCCGCAATCGCTCAGCTTGCGGACAATATGGGTAGGCGACATGGGCTCGCGCACGGGCCCGCCGAAGGGATCTCGCCCCACGTTTCCCACGGTCCAGAGGCCAAAGGAAAAAAGATCCGCACGGGTCGGCGCAAAGGGGTCCATCTCGATCTCCAGTCGGGCTTCGATCCAAGGGGCTGGTGCGCCGATACTGTAGGGCCTGAGAAGCGAACCGTCGCCGCTGATCGGCAACCGTGATGTCCCCGACACCTATTTTCCTCGTGCGAGCACTCCTCCGCTCCGTCCTCCTGCTGGGCCTCCTCGGAGGTTGCCAGACCTTCCCCATATCGCTTTTCGTCCCCGACGAGACGCTCGCCACCCTCGAGCACAGCGAATACGTCGAGAAGCTCGACCAGGACGAGCTCGAGACGCTCCTGGCCCAGCACTTCGGGCTCTTGGCCGCGACCCGCAGCCAGGATGACAAGGGTGTCCACCGTCTGGATTCCATGCCCGAATCTGGCCCCCACCGGAATGAGGAGCTGAATTCGGCCTTCCACCCCGCGACCCGCGGCCTGCGTTCCGGTGATCTGCTCCTCGCAAAGAACTCAAAGCCCCAGTCCCTCGGACAGACGCTCACCTTCGAGGACTTCACCTATTACAGCCACATGGCCATCCTCGCCCGCGAGGGAGGCCGCTACTACGCCTACGAATCCTGGCCGCGGTTGCATCTGATGGCCGCCGCCGACCAATTCGCCGAGCGCTTCCGCGGCGGGGTCCAGCGCGTGCCTTTCGCCGACTTTCTCGAGCGCTACGAGACCATCGAGGT
Source organism: Planctomycetota bacterium (assembly GCA_965662355.1). Lineage (GTDB taxonomy): Bacteria > Planctomycetota > UBA1135 > UBA1135. Next base: position 56,350 of record CBFIHP010000010.1, read on the forward strand.
CCTGCGGCTCTCGCGAGACAGCTTCGGGGCAGACATCGGCGAAAGACTGTCGGACGCCGCGAAGGACTCGCTGCAAGAGAACATTCGCTACGACCCACACCACGATCCGAACGACCCGGCCATGTCGTGCTCGGAATACGTCTCGTATCTGATCGAGGACAAGCTCGGACGCTCGCTCACGCTTCGCCGACGGACCGTGACCCAGAACCCCAGCATGCAGAGCCTACTGAGTTCCCTGGGCTTCCGCACCGACGCCTACGTCGTTCCCGAGTCCTACAGCGAACTCCCAGACACGGAGACCGTGGCCCTCTACAGCCACCAAGCCACCCACGCCTCCTACCTGGGCAAGCGCTACGCCTACCAGGCACTCCACGAACACTTCGTCTCCAACTCTTCTATCGCGAGCTATCTCGGGATCCACCCCCTGAAGCTCGTCAAGTACCGCCGCAATGTGAAAGACTACCTCCGCTGGGCCGTCGCCTATTCCGAGGCCCACGCAGGCGAGGACCCCGACAGCATTCGCCGCGACCTACGCGCGATGGTGGAGCTGTTCTTCCGCCGCAAGGGCATGAAGGTCCACGGGCGCTCCTAGAACAAGCGCTCGACAATCGTCAACCCGCTGAAGTACCCGAAGAAGAGAACAGCACAGACCAGGGCCGCCACACGTACGGGCGAAGGACGGAGGGGCCCATGGAAGCTCTTCATGTTCAAGAGCAGTAGCAACACCGAATAGAGGAACATCACGATCGCGTTCAACGCGGCCGAGATGATCAAGAGCTGGAGCGGTTGATCGAAGCCCGAAGCGAGCACGACGACGCCGAAGCCGATGAAGCCCCACAGGATCGAGAAGTACACGCGTGAAAGGCTCCAGCCGCGGTTGCGCCCCATGGCGTGAACGAGATCGGCCACGACGCGTGTAACCGCGTCCAGAAGGGCGAGCTCGGTCGAGAAGAGCACAGCGATACCCGCGCCGAAAAAGAGGTTGCGCGCGTGGGGGCCGTACCGGAGTTCGAGGACATCGCCCTGGTCGCGGATGAAACCAAAGCCCTCGGAGACCCCTCCACTGGATCCGAGAAGCTCATGGGTGATGAGCGAGAGCAGAGAAATCGACAGCAAGCAGAGCAGGTAGAACGAGATGCCATGCTCGACATTGGCGCGAAACCACCAGACACGCCAGCGGGCGACGTTCTCCTCGGTCGCCTCCGGCACATGGCCGACGACGGTGCTGGCCTCGCGGCTTCCCGTCCAGGGACTCGTGATGCGACCGATCCAGTGGCCCATTCCGTAGCCCTTGTCGCGAATGTAGTTCGACTGGGCTAGGTTCGTGACGCCTCCGGCCCCGGCGAAAGCGAGTGCACCGAGCAAGAGCGGCAGTTCGATACCGTCGGGCAGATGGCCCACGGCCAACGCTCCTGCGAAGAGTTCGCCGATCGACTCGAGGCGGACGAGCATCACACCGAGTATCAACAGCGCGACGAAGATCAGCGACACCAGTACGACCTGGATGGTCTCGACGGTGCGGTAGACGACCGGCCCCAAGGACAGCAGCATGCCGCAAGCGAAGAGCCCCGCGATGGCGTAGGTCGTTGGATTTCCGCCGATCTGCCAGGAGAGGATCGTTCCCGCCCCGGTCGCCCAACCGGGCCAGATGTTGGGCAGCACGCCGCAGGCGAGGAACACGGGCCCGAAGATCTTCGAGAGGCGCAGGAACCCGAGCACCGCACTCTCGCCCGTGGCCAGCGTATAGCGCTCGATCTCGAGGTTGAGGAAGAACTGAATGGTCACGCCTATCCAGGCTGCCCAGAAAACCGCGAAACCGAAGTTGGCTGTCAAGCGCGGCCAGAGAACGAACTCACCGCTCCCGATCGACAGACCGGCCAGGATGATCCCCGGGCCGAGCATGCGCCGCAGCGAAACCGGCTCGGGCATCTCGCGCACGGCCGGTTCCGACAAGACGTGCGTCGGAACCGAGACGAGCTTGTCTGACTTCAGAGCGTCTCTTCGAGAGTGGACTCGGCGGGTTCCGGCTTCGGCTGGGTGAGCATGACCGGTGTCGTGTGCGGCACCAGGACATCCAGATCCGGGCGCGCATGGCGTGCGGCCAAGGGCTCGAGCTGAGTCACGGAGAGCGCGCGCACCTGGGCAAGTATCTCGATCAGCCGATGTAGCTCGTCGAGCGCTTCGATCCTGTGTTCGAGCTCGATCAACGGCGCATCGAGGGCCGCGAGCCGCAGCGCGGCGTCTTCCCGGAGCGAAGCGGCGAAATGCTTGACCTGGAGTGTCGTCGCGTCCGAGGCGAGCCGACGGCACAGATCCGTGAGATAGGCGTCGAGGCGCTCGACTACGTTGCCGCGCAACGCCTGGCGCGCTGCATCGTCGAAACGCTTCGCCTTGCGTTTGCTGGGAAGCGACTTGGTCGGTGCGTTCGGAGGCCCGAAAACACTACGGCGCAAGCGCGGCCCCGAGCGCAGGAACAAGCGGTCGAAGAAACCCGCCCTCACGGCGATGGCGTCCAGGTCGATGGGCCGCAACGGTTGCGGATCCTCGAGTTCGCCCAAACCGTCCTGTACCGGCTCGGCATGATCAGCCGGATCCACACCGGTGTAATCGAACTCGTGATTCATGGCATCGCTGAAACCGGCCTTGCAAGGGTTCCACTCCACGCGGAGCTGGAGCGCGACCGCTCGATGCACATCCTGACGCGCCTCGGCCAGGCGCGGAACGAGTGACTGGCGGATCAGGCTGTCGAGATTCTCGTCGGACTCGAACCAGTCGTTGAGAAGCGAAAGGAAGATGGGGCCAAGTTCGCCACGGAGCACCTCGGCTGCCTCACGCGCACCGGACTGGAGCTTGGTGCGCAGCTCGCCGAAACAGGGTTCGAGTTCCCACTCGCGCTCCCCGCGCTCGATCATGCGTCGTAGCATGGCCTGGGCCTCGAGGTTCTGTTCCTTGGCCTCGACGGTACGACCATGTTCCGTCATCGCCCGGGCAAGCTCGCCGGACTCGAGCAGCTGCGATGTCTCCCCCATGATCTCGCGCGCACGGCGCAGGGTGCTCTTGATCAGCGTCGAGAGCTCGTCGGATTCGTCCAATCCAGCGGACAGGCGCCGCTCGAGTTCACGCATGGGACGTGGCAGAGCGGCATCGTTGTCACTCGTGACCTCTCTCCCTTCGACCCCTTCGTCATGGGGACCGGAAGCGGCAAGGGCCTCGAACTCCGCGGTAGCGACGGCGACTTCACTCCGCGCCGGGGCGACAGCGTTGCCGGATGAGGCCTCTTCGAACGGCAGTTGCGACTGCGCGCCGGGAAGACGCATCGCCGCCTCGGCGGCTTGCAGGAGATCGATTGGAAAGAGGCGCACGTGACCGGCTTCGATGGCCTGCAACAAACGCGGTTGCGTGCAGAGCCCTTCGAAGACCTCGATCAGGCGTACGGGATCGGACGCTCCGATTCCCGGCACGACATTTCCTTCATCCGAGAGATCGCGGCTCTCTTTGTCCAGGTTGACGACCACGTGCACGCGCTTGAAGAGCGAGAGCAACTCTTCGATTCCACGGAAGGCCGTTTCATCGAACAAACCCTCGGCACGCACGCAGTAGACAGCGATGCCGGGACCGGCGTGGGCCCCCATCAACATGTCGGCGTAGTTGTCGAACAGGGGAGCCGCGGAGGAAGGGCATTCGACGAAGCGCACACGCGCACGTTCGAGGTCGGTGTTGCTGACCTTCACCTGGATCCGTCGCAGGCCATGGGCCATGCCTCGCATGGCTTGGCCCGTACTGGGCTCGTCTTCTCCGGAGTGCGGTTGCAATTCCCTGGGTTGCGATTGCTGGGAATCCGACTTGCACGAAGCCCGCACGGCACTCGCCAACTCGCCATGGGCACGGCGAAGTTCGATCTGCGCGGCACTGGCCCCCATGCCCTCCAGCTCGGAACCATCGAAGCGCTGGGCGGAGACCTCGTCCCGCCCTCCGTACTCGACAAAGACCGGCGCGGGATACCCCGGAAGTGGAGACACCTCGACCATCGGCCGCCTCGACAGGGCGTTGATCAAGGTCGACTTGCCAGCGTTGTGCGGCCCGAAGAGAAACACGCTCGAACGCTCGGAACCAAGACGCTCGAACAAACGGCCGAGCTCACGCGCGTGCTCTTCGAAACCCGCACCGATGTTCTGGCAGCCGATCTCCGGGGGAAGATCGCCGATTTGCGCGCCGCTCTGATGCAAGGTGTCGTGGAGCTCGCGCAGCACTTCTCTGAACTGGGCAGAGAATGAACCGAGACGTGTGGTCTTCATTGCGGAAGGTGTCCAGTTTGGGCGGCCCCGGGGCCGTGCTCTTCGGGTAACGAACGCCTCCGGCTCAGGATCCATTGCTGCCGGCAGGCATAATGGGGATTCTTTGGCTACCGCCGAGGATTTGCAAGTCCGGGAGAGCCTCTCCTGTCTCCATCTCCCCGGGGTTCCCCTGGGTTTCAACGGGACTCACAAACGCCTATTTGCGCCGTTTCCGGGAGAGACCGCCCCGGAAGGCCATCGAGGCCCGATCGAAGACGTCCTCGCCCAGGAATTTGCGAGCGAGAGCTGCCTGCTCCTCCGCCGGGATCCGGTAGTTGGGATCCCGTTTCCAGGAATAGGTCCCGGTCTTGACGATGCTCTGCTCGTCGTAGTGCTTCCGCAGGGCCTCGAAAAAGTCGGACAGGTCGGGGTTTCCTTCCTGAGCGATGAAGTGCATGAACCCGAAACTCAGCCGTGATTCGAGCGGCAGGTACTCACCGCGCTCGTATCCGAAGAACTCCTCGCCGCGCAACGGCTCGCGCTTGCGATCGCCGAAACGCTTCGCGAGATCCGAAGGCCAGGCCGCGTGCTCGACAGCCCACACGAACTCGTCGCGGTAAGGGAACACGTAGATGTCGTTGAAGAGCTTCATCTCGAAGTGCCAACCGATACCGAGCTCGGCCCAGTACGGTTGCTTCCCAAAACGACGCAGAAAGAGAATACGCGCGAGGCGATTCACGAGCTCGTTGTTCGGGCTCCACTCCTCGACACCGTCGGGCAGGCTCATGTAGCAGGCCGTCAGTGGCCAGGCATTGACGAAGCCTTGTTGTCGAAGAGCGGTGGCCTTCCAGGTCTTCAGGTAGTCGAAGTCCTTGATGAGGTGTTCGAGTAAGCCCTTGTATTCCTCTTGATCCTTGGCGACGACGAAGACTGCGGGATCGTGATCGAGCGGAACGTCCTCGGCTCCCCATGTCGTAGGGGTCGTAGGGGTCGCCTTCTTGATCCCCTTCTTCCCACGCACGTCCCACGGATGGTCCCCCGCCTCCGGGTCCTCGGGAATGGCCCGGGGCTTCTTCTTGCTTCCCTCTTTGTCACCTGGGTCGAGCTTGGGATCCCCCGATGCTTCCTGCGGGCCTTTGGACAGCTCGCGTTCGCGCACGGGAGCCGGAAACTCCCTCTCGAAGAGTTCGACCACGCGTTCCACCAGGCGCAGCTTGTCGGTCGGAGTCTTGCCGCCGGGAGCGATCAGGAGAACTCGACCTCCCTCTTCGAGGTGCATCCGGTATTCCTCCTTCTCGCACCATGGCGCCCAGAATTCCACCGCGCCTCGGGCCGGCTCGGGGAAGTCAGCGGGCAGGGCCTCGACAGAGCGCTTCTTGCCCTTCCAGCGCACGCTCACATCGCCGTGGGCAAGTACGCAAAGAAGCAAGGTCACGAGTAGGGGCAGTGCGGGCCTGGTAGCTTTCATCTTGTTCGCGGGGAATCGCTTTTGATGCCTTCGATGGCGCTGCGTTCTTGCTAGTGGCGTTCCGATAGCCAACGTCCCGCGCGCCCTTCGAGCGTCGCAAGATCCCAGCCAAAGACGCGTCGCACCTGCTCTTCCAGCGGCAAGCGGCTGCCTGTCATGCGCAGGAACGAGTCCATTTTCTGGGGCTGACCTTCGATCAAGTAGGCGGCAAGTACATACGAGGCCAGGATGTCCTCGCTGGAAAGCTGATTGACGTTGCGGCCCATCAGCTCGCCGAGGTCCGGAGCGCTGGAGCGCCACATATCGTGCGCTTCCTGCATCCAGTTGGTCTCTTCCTGCAAGAGCTTCGTGCGCAGCTTGAAGTCGTCCTTCGGCGACAGCGCGGGATCGGGCTGGGCCGTCCAGTTCTGACGGGTTTGTACCAGAGCGCGGGTGAGGTAAAGGCCGAAGCCCTCGTAGGCCCAACCCGTCTTCACGGAAACATTGAAGCCGCCCTTGAACATCCAACCCAGGGCCATGCGCACGATACCGTCGGCCCGTCTCTGCTCGTCCCCTTCCCAGAACGCGAAGTCCCGCGTTCCGGGAATCCCCGAACCTCCGAGCTTCTGCATGTGCGCGCGTGTCTCGGCGGTCAGCTTCGGGTGGTTCTTCAGGAAAGCCGCTTTTTGGGCCGGGCTGTCCATGAGGTAGACGGTCAGGTCGCGCGGCAATCCGCGGCGCTTCGGGAAGAGCGACTTGAAGAGGCTGTCCGTGGCGTGGAGCGCAGAGAGCAGCCGATCCGCTTCCTCAGCGTCGGTCGCATAGACGACGCGGAAGGGCGAGGTCCCCAGCACGCCCTTCCAATCGACTCCGAGTGCATCATCGCGATCCAGGAGCGTCTTGATCTTCGATTCCGGAGTCCCCTTGAAACCCTCGCTGACCCAGGTACGGAGCTGAAGCCGGCGCTCCTTGGCCATCACGGTCTCGGGAAGCACATTGGCGGCCGCGGCACGGATCTCGAGCGGTGCCGTGGCGACGAACGGATTGGCCGGATCCAGACGCAAGATGTCGGTGAGGGCGTCGCAACGATCCTCGTCGGATAGCTCGCCGTCCTTGACCCACTCGGTGTGGGCTTCGAGCAGGGGGGCGATCAAGTTGCGATAACGACCGTCGATCTGAACGAGCACTTCCTCGTCCTGGTTCTTCCTCTGGCTCTTGAAGGTCTTGGGCTTTTTGGGTGCAACCCACTCGCGCCCTTTCTTGCGATACCCAAGTCCTTTCAGGGCCGTCGAGTTGTCCGGATCGAAGTCCAGGATCAACTTCAGCGTCTTTTTGTACTCGGCGTATTCGCGCTTGCCACGACACCAACTCGCGTGCTGTTCGAGACGCAAGATCAACTCGGAGTGCGAGCGATCGCGATAGGACTCGAAGTCGACTGTGTGCGTATCTGGTGTTTGTGATTCAGTGACGGGCGTCTGCCAACGCGCGTCCGCCAACCCCGCGAAGAACGCGAGGCACAGGGTCGCTGCCGCGACCCGACCTGCTTTTTTGTTCATACCTCACTCCGACACACCCTTCCTGCCAAGTAGGGGCGTGCTACCCAGGATCCTAGCAAACGGAATCTCCCAAGCGCATGGATCCCAAGAAACGGGTGGGAGGGCTGAATTGTCAATCGGATCGAAGCCGGCCGGCGATCCCGGTGGTGGAGCGACCGGGCAGGAGGGGCGCGAGATACACCTCCCCACCGTGGCTTTCGACCCATTCGCGACCTGCTACGCCCTTTTCGGCCCAATCTTCACCTTTTACGAGCACATCCGGAGTGATTTCCCGAATCAGCTCCAGCGGAGTGTCCTCGCCGAAGGGACAGACGGCGCCGACCATCTCCAGGGCCGCCAGCACCTCCAGGCGATCCTCGAGGGGATTGATCGGCCTTTCCGGCCCTTTCATTCTTCTTACGCTGTCGTCGTCGTTGACGCCCACGATCAAGACATCGCCTCGTGCCCGGGCCAGACGCAAGTAGCTGACATGGCCGGCGTGGAGGATGTCGAAACAGCCATTCGTGAAGACGACGCGCTTCTTCTCGGCACGCCAGCCCGCCACCGCCGCGGCGACCTCTCCGCGCGTGAGAATGGCGCTCGTCACCCCCGAACGCTCCGACAGGGCGGCGCGCAGCTCGTGTCGAGTGACGACGGCCGCTCCGCGTCGAGCGACGACGAGTCCCGCCGCACGGTTGGCGAGCTCCACCGCTTGTTCGAGCGAGACCTGGCACGCGAGCCCAAGGGCCAGGTGGGCAATGACCGTGTCCCCCGCACCCGTCACGTCGAAGACCGCCCGGGCCATGGCGGAAACGCGGCCCTCTTCGTGCTGGGATCGAAAGTAGATGCCGTCCTGTCCCAGGGTGATCACGATGGCGTCGAGCCCCGCCTTCTCGATCAACTCGGCACCGCCTCCAGGAACCTCTCCGAGGTTGGCGAACTTGCGCCCCAGGGCGACCTCGCTCTCCTTCCTGTTGGGCGTCGCCAGCGTCGCACCCCGGTAACGGGAGTAGTCGGTCCCCTTGGGATCGACCAGAACGGGAATTCCCTTCGCGCGCGCTGACGTGACGACCGCCTGAATCACATCAGCGGTCAAGACGCCCTTGCCGTAATCCGAGAGGATCACGGCCCTGACCCGGGAGAGTTCGCTCTCGACGCGTTGCACGAGAGTCTGGGCCGTGTCTTGCGACACGTCTCGCGCGTCTTCGAAATCAACGCGCAGCATCTGGGTTCCCGCACTGAGGAGTCTCGTCTTCTCGGTGGTCGGTCGGTCCTTGGCGGGAACGACACCGTCGACCCCCACGCCGATGCCCTCGAAGAGTGAACACAGCTGGCGCCCTTCCGAATCGTCCCCCACCACGCCGACGACACAGACCTCGGCGTCCATGGAGCGCAGGTTCGCCGCGACGTTGCCTGCACCACCCAGACGCTTCTCCGTTTCGCGGGCGGCCAGTACCGGAATCGGGGCTTCCGGGGAGATACGCTCGACGTCGCCCGCGATGTAACTATCGAGGATGAGATCGCCGACGATCAGGATGCGCGGCTTTTCCATCGCATCGAGAATGGAGATGAGCTTCTCGGAGTTCATCGTGCTAGTGCCTTCGGGTTCGCGGGGCGCCGGTGATAACCCTCGGAGGCGTCGAGGATCGCGATGTAGTCCCGAACTCCATCGGCCAACGAGTGGAACGGCCGATCGTAGCCCGCCTGCCCCACGGCTGAGAGATCGGCCTCGGTGAAGGCCTGGTACTTGCCCTGGAGATCCGCGGGAAAGGGAATCTCGACCACCTCGGCCCCCGGGTAGTGGCTGGCGACGAGCCGGGCCAGGGTCAGGAAGCTCTCGGCCTTACCCGTACCGCAGTTGAAGATGCCCGAGAGCTCGGGGTGCTCGAAGAAGAAGAGGTTCATCTCCACGGCATCGTCCACATGAACGAAGTCGCGGCGGAATCCATCGGAACCGGCGAAGAGCTCGAGCTTGCCCTTCTCCTTGATCTGCTGGTGAAACTTGTAGATCACCGAGGCCATACGCTCCTTGTGATTCTCCTGCGGCCCGTAGACGTTGAAATAGCGCAGACCCACGACCTGACTCTGCGATTTCGGCAGGATCGCACGCACGCAGCGATCGAAGAGGAACTTCGAGAACGCGTAGACGTTCAAGGGGTACTCGCAATTCGGATCCTCGCGAAAACCGTCGTCTCCGTCACCATAGACAGAAGCCGACGACGCATAGAAGAACGGCGTGCGCCCCTGGGTGAAGGCCAGGAGTCGCTTCGAGTACTCGTAGTTGACGCGCATCATGTAGCGCCCGTCGCGTTCGGTCGTGTCACTGCAGGCGCCTTGATGGAACACCGCCTCCAGAGCCACGTCCTCGAGCTGGTCCAGGTCCTCCAGGAAGTCGCGATAGTCGACCAGATCCCGGAACTTCAAGGCGTTCAGGTTGCGGTGCTTCTCGCCGTACTCGAGGTCGTCGACGAGCAGAATGTCCTCGTATCCGCGGGCATTGAGGCCGCGGACCAGGTTGCTTCCGATGAAGCCCGCACCACCGGTGACGATGATCATGGTGAGAAAGAGGGTGAGTTCTATCCAGCGAGTCCGGCGTGCATGTTCCGCCGCCGGGCATCGCCGGGGCCGCGTGGAAGGGCGTCGAGTAGAGCTTCCAGGACAGGCTGGCCACTCTCCAGTCGAAACTCGATGGCGAGGGCGAAAAACGAGAAGTCCGGGGGCAATTTCACCGCGTCCTTTTCGGTCGTGAGCACCCAGCGGCCAGCCTCTCCGAGACCCTCCAGGTCGCTCTTTTCGTAGCGATGGTGGTCGGGGAACATCCGGTGCTGGACCACCTTCGCCCCGAGCCCTTCGAGCGTTCGGGTGAAAGCCTCGGGGTTGCCGATGGCGCTGAGCAGATCGACCGGACGGTCGCGCAGCTCTTCGAGGGGGACGGGTTGGGACACCCCCTGTTCATCGCCCCCCAGGGGTCCGCGCCATAAGCCGCTTGGGTGATGACAGCCCTCCAGAAGCGAAACCCCGGGCGCGCAGCGGTGCAGCTCGTTTCCAAGGGCCAGGCGTTCGGCCTCGGTGACCTGATCCACGCGGGTCACACAGACGGCATGGGCTCGCTCGAGGGCACTCGCAGGCTCGCGCATGAGCCCACGCGGAAGGAAAGCCCGTACCGGAGGCCGGCCGTCACCGCCCGGCGGCAACCCCCAGGGGCGAGTTGCATCGACGAGAACGAGATCGAGATCCCGGGCCAGGCGCCGATGCTGAAACCCATCGTCCAGTACGACGCAGTCGCAACCGGCCTCGACCAACTCCTGTCCGGCCCGTACGCGGTCGGGGTTCTGTCGCCCAGCCACCGCCGGGAACGACCGCGCGAGCAAACGCGCTTCGTCGTTCTCGCGGCGTGGATCGCCCTGCTTGGAGCCGTAGCCGCGGGAAGCGATCCCAGGTCGGAGGCCGCGCGCCAGAAGCTCGCGCACGACCAAGGCCACGAAGGGTGTTTTTCCCGTGCCGCCGGCCGTCAGGTTGCCGACCGAAACCACGGGGACCTCGAGCCGTGTTTGCGGCAGGAGCCCGAGGTCGTAGGCGCATCCACGCAGCTGCGCGGCTGCCCCGAAAAAGAACCCGGGCACACGCAGGAACTCCACGGCACCACCGCGTCTTGCCAGCCGGGAATCGATGCGCATGGCACTCAGGGATCTCTCCGGCTTCCCCGGCATGAATCGTCCGGGCTAGATGAGGGGCTTCTCTTCCTCGGGGATCAACTCGATCAGCCCGCGTTCCATCTCGAGGAAAGCGATCTTGATCGGGTTCTTCTCACGCGTCTCGATCAGAGGCGATGCGCCCCGGATCAGTTCGCGAACACGCTTCTGAAGAAGGGCGGTCTTGTGGAACGAGCCGGAGACCGACTTCTGCAAACGCTGGGGGAGGGTCGTGTCCATCATGGGAGCGCGAATATCGGGAAAGGTCGGCAGGGGCCGAGCCCTGCATGGTATCTCCGCATGGCTTCCCGATCAATCCGGGGCCATCTTGCAATCGGGGCCCTGGGGCCGCGGACCGGACTCAAACGGCCTTGCGTCGGCCGTGGAGCAGGTGGGATAGGTGATCGTAGGGAATCGGCCAGCTGGCGGCGTGATCCGCACCGGCGCCGATGACCTCGTCACGCCAGCCTGCGGGGTTGCCGCGTCCCGTCACCAGGAGCAGCGCTTCGGGATAGCGAGAGCGAATCAGCCCGATGAGATCCTCGGCTCCGGGCTCGTAGCCGCAGATCCAGACGGCGGAAACGCCCTTGGTCGCGCGCAGGATGAAGCTGATGTCAGGCATCTCCTCGCCGAGATGATGGGTCAGCGCCCGCGAGAGGGCTCGTTCGGGATGACACGTGGTCAATAAACAAACGGGAGCCTCGGAGGCTTTGGATTGCTTGGCCGCAACCTGCTTGGCGGCAGACTTCTGCACGCGGCGCGACTTCAGTAATTGGCTATCAGAAAGGTGCATCGTGAGACCCCAAACCCTCGTTTCGTCTCGACTCCCCAAAAGTCCCCCTCTTGGTTCAAGAGACGCCATACCCCAGTAACTTGATGACGAACCGAGGTGACCGAAAAGTTCCCTAGTCAGTCCATGGGTACATACGTCGCACAAAGGTGATGGTCGCAGGAGAATCCAAAAGGTCGGTTTCTTCTTTACGAAAATCTTTCCGCAGGAGGGGGCGATTCCTCGTCGGATCCCCCCGGGCCCGGGCCAAGGCTTCCTCCGGAGGCCCCTCTCGATAAGCTCTTTTGCCCCGATGTGCCCTCCCTCCGGCTCCGCCTGGCTCCTCCATTGCGTCTTCCTCCTCGCCCTCTTCCCGGGGTCGGGTTCAGGGACCCCATCCAGGGTGCTGGCCAGGTCCCAGGAGAAAGCTCCCGAGCCGATCTGCCGCAGCCTCTCCCGAGAGCTGACCGCCCACACCCGCCTGGCCGGCACGGTGGGGAGTCGGACCGGAGCACGCTTCGTCGCCCGGGAGCTTGGGCGCTCGGGCTTCGAGGTCGAACTGGATCGGCGCATCGTGCTGCTCTCGCACCCGCGCCGGATTCACGTCTCGCTCCAGGTGGAGGGCGTACGGCACTTCGCTCGAACCGAGGTGTTCGACCCCCACGCCATCCCACCCGGGGACGTTCCGATCCACAATGCCTGGAGCGCGAGCGGCTCCTTCACGGGCCCTGTGATCGACGTGGGCGGTGGCTTGCGCGCGGACTACGAACGGCTCCAGCGAGCGGGAACGCAGGTGGCGGACAGGGTTGTCCTCGCGCGCTACGGCGGGGCGTACCGCGGTATCAAAGCCGAGCTCGCCCAGGAGTTTGGCGCACGGGCGATCCTGCTCTACAACGACCCCGAAGGCGACGGAGACGCCAAAGGGCCGACGCATCCGCGCGGGCCCTGGAAACCGGGCTGGTCCGCCCAGCGCGGATCGATCTCGTCCCTGACCATCGCCCCCGGCGATGTTTCGACACCCGGTTGGCCCTCTCCGCCCCCAGGTCCAGCGGGCCAATCGCAAACGGAGCCGCGACGGCTTACCCCTCCGGAGTGTGATCTGCGCTTGCCGCGCATCCTCTGCACACCGATCGGAGCCGACGAAATGCGCGCCATCCAGAAAGCCGGTGCGAGCGCTCGGGTCACGCTCGATCTGGATCTTCGTCGCGAGCTCTTCGAGATCGTGAACGTGATCGCAAAGCTCCCCGGCCAGAGCGAGGACTTCATCATCGTCGGCAACCATCGTGACGCCTGGGTACGCGGTGCCCAGGACGCGGGCAGTGGCACGGTGGCTCTCATGCGCGCGGCGCAGCTCTTGGGGGCGCGCGTCGAGGCGGGCTGGAAACCGGAGACGACCCTCGTCCTGGCCTTTTGGGATGCGGAGGAATTCGGGCTCGTCGGAAGCACCGAATGGGGAGAAGCACACGCCGAGGTCTTGCGCGAGCACGGGTTGTGCTACATCAATGCCGACTCGACGGTTTCGGGACTACGCTTCCGCATCAACGGCAGCGCGGGCTGGAGCGCGGCTCTATCGGCCGCCTTGAAGCGCGTGCCGGATCCGACGAAAGACCATGCGAGCGTCTTCGACGGGTGGGCCAAGGATGGAATCTCGCCCGAGCTCGGTCTATTGGGTTCCGGCTCGGACTTCACCGTCTTCGTCCATCACCTGGGCCTGCCGGCACTGAACTTCTCCTTCCGAGGCAACGGAGGAGGTCAGTACCACACACGCTTCGACGACTTCACCCATATGGATCGCTTTCTGGACCCCACCTGGATGGGGCACGAGACCGCCGCGCACTTCGTGTGCGAGCTGCTCCTGGAGATGTCCGCCCGCGGGCGCGGCGGGTTCGACTCCGCTGAGGCAGCCGGGATGCTCGCCTCGCGCATACGTGGCGCCGGTGCCGAGCTGAACGCGACGCGTCCCTGGTTGGGCAGCGCACGTGCTGAACGCTTGGCGGGTGTGTTCGACGAGATCGAGACGCTGTTTCGCGACGAGGGACGTTCCGATTCTCGCTTCTACCAGGGCCTCCTGCTTCCGGAAGGCCTTGCGGGTCGGCCCTGGTACAAGAATCCCTACTGGGCCCCGGGCATGGAGTCCGGCTATGCCGCGGAGACCCTGCCCGAGCTCCGCGGCGCGGCTAAACGTGGCGAAGCCGAGCTCAATCGTGCCGTTGAGGCTCTCGCACAACGGCTGGAGTCGTACCGAGATGTCCAGACGGATCCGGCACCGGACTAGCCCGAACGCTCTGTTCATCCCCCTCTGTACATAGTGAAGCTGCTCCTCGCTTTCATCGCCCGCTTCTTCGGGCACCGGCGCCGGCTCCTGGCTGGCATGGCGTGTGTCCCCGTCGTCGTGCTGTGCGACATCCAGCTGACCCTGCTGATCGGCGACGCACTGACCGAGCTCCGTATCGAGGAACAGGACAATTCGGAGTTCCTGATGGGCGTTTTCGGGCTCATGCTCTTGATCGGTGCCGTGCAGGGAGTCTTCCGCTTCCTGCAACGCTGGTGGATCGTGGGTGTTTCGCGAATGGTCGAGGTCGAGCTGAAGCAAGAGCTCTTCGACAAGCTCAGCGGGTTACCTCTGTCCTTCCACAACAAGAGCCGCTCGGGCGACATCGTCAGTCGCTTGACCGCAGATGTGGAGAATGTCCGCATGTTGCTCGGACCGGGCAGCATGTACGTACTCTCCGCGATCTTCTTCGTCCCGGGCAGCCTGTTCGTGCTGGGGCGCATCTCCCCCATCCTGACCCTGTCGATGACCCTGCCCCTGGTCGGCGTGGCCTTGGTGATGTACTTCCTGACGCCGAAGCTACACGTGCTCTCGACGTCGATGCAGGAGAGCCTCGCCGATATCAGCCACAACGCCCAGGAGAGCTTCGCAGGAGCTCGGGTTATCAAGGGCTACGGGCTCGAAGCGCATCGGAGTCGAAGCTTCGAATCCTCGTCGCGAGAGAATCGCGGCGCCCAGATTCGCTTTCAGAACATGCGCGCTGTGATGCACGCAGCCATCCACCTCGCGTACGACCTGGCCTTCCTCCCGATTCTCTTCGTCGGCGGAATGGCGATGATCGATCGTTCGATCGCCGTCGGCGACCTCTTCAAGTTCATCGACCTGGGCTTCAAGGTTTTCTGGCCGGTCATCGCCCTGGGTTGGATCGCGGGTTTGTACCCGCGTGCCCTCGCGAGCGCCCAACGCATTCAATCGCTGCTCTCCGAGAATGAGGACATCCGGGACCCCGCGAATCCCGTGGCGCTCGAGCCGGAAACGATCCAGGGCGAGCTTTCCCTGGCCAACGTCTCGTACACCTACGAGGACGCGCCCCGCCCCGCGCTCAGCGGCATCGACGTTCACGTTCCTCCGAAGAGCATTCTGGGGGTCGTCGGCCCTACCGGCTCGGGCAAGACGACGCTCTTGAACCTCCTTGGCCGACTGTTCGAACCCCAGGGTGAGATTCGCCTGGACGGTGTGCCGACCAGACACCTCTCGTTATCGACGCTGCGAGGTGCTCTAGCGTACGTGCCACAGGACAGCTTTCTGTTCTCAGATACCTATCGTGCCAACCTCGAGTTCGGTGTCGATGAAGAGCTCAGCGAGGAGCGATTGGCCCAGCTGATCGACGACGCGGGGATGACCGACGAGGTGGCCGAGTTCCAAGGCGGCCTGGACCAGATGATCGGGGAGCGCGGTGTGACGCTTTCCGGAGGCCAGCGCCAACGCACTTGCATCGCCCGAGCCCTGGCCCGGGATCCAGGGGTCCTGATCCTCGACGATGCCCTTTCCGCGGTCGATACGGAGACCGAGGCACGACTCCTGCACAGCCTGCGCCGCGCCGGCGAAGGGCGCACGGTCGTCATCGCCGCGCATCGCCTGGCCACGGTGAAGAATGCCGATCTCATCATCGCCCTCGACAACGGCAAGCTGGACGCCCAGGGATCGCACGAAGAGCTTCTCGAGCGCTCCCCCTGGTATCGCCAGACCTGGGATCGCCAGCGCATGCAGGAAGAGCTGCACGAGCTATGAGCCAGAGCTCCACCCAGAGGGCCGACACCGCGCCGTCCAAGCAAGAAAAGTCGGGCGCGCAACCCGGCCACGAGGACGAGCACGTCGTCGCCACCAAGGCCTGGGACTGGGCCGTGCTACGCAGACTCATGACCTACGCGCGGCCACATCGTTCCAAGTTCGTGGTGAGCTTCGCGGTGTTGCTGCTGCTCTTTGGCGTGCAGCTCGCTGGACCGTGGATGCTACGCAACGCGATCGACGGCCCGGTCGCGGCGGCCGAAGAAGCCAGAGAGGCGCTCGTCCAGAGCTCCGCGGAAGCAACGCTAGACGCTGAGCCGTACCTGATCCAGCTCGCTTGGTGGGCCGCCGCCTACCTCGGGATCATCCTCGTGGGTGCGGTACTCCGCTACTTCGAGGTGGCCCAGCTGGCCCGCACGGGGCAGCACGTCATCCACGATCTGCGCTCACAGCTCTTCGCCCACATCGAGAAGCTCGAGTTGGCGTTCTTCGACAGGAATCCGACGGGATCACTGGTCACGCGCGTGACTGGGGACATCGAAAACCTGAACGAGCTGTTCACCTCGGGCCTGGTGGTTCTTCTGTTCGACCTGATCAAGGTCGCCGTGGTGCTAGTGTTGCTCTACTGGGTCAGCCCGACGTTGGCCCTGCTCGTGACGATCTTGACGCCGCTTCTCATCGGCACCAGCATCGTCTTCCGCGGCGGTGCGCGGCGCGCCCACCGTCGCGTGCGGGCGCGACTCTCCACCTTGAATGGATACCTGCAGGAGGTACTTTCGGGCATGCGGGTCGTGCAGGTGTTCCGCCGCGAAGCGCAGGTCTCGAACAAGTTCGGCGCGCACCTGCACGACTACCTGCAGGCGAACTTCAAGACCATCTTCCTGTTCGCGCTCTTCTACCCGATCATCAGCTGGTTCACGGTCGTGATCCAGGCCTCGATTCTGTGGCGCGCTGGAACACCCCTGTACGCTGAAGAGCTGTCTTTCGGCAAGTTCATCCTGTTCTGGTTCTGGCTGCAGCTCTTCATCGCACCCATTCGCGAGCTGGGCGAGCGCTACAACGTACTGCAGTCGGCTTTCGCCTCGGCGGAGCGCATCTTCGACATCCTGGACACGAAGCCCACCGTGTCGACTCCTGCGCAACCGCGTGCGTTGCCCGAGCCCTATCGGGCCCACATCCGGTTCGAGAACATCACCTTCCGGTATGGAAATGGCGATCCGGTAGTGAAGAAGATCGACTTCGAGATTCCCGCCGGCAAGACGGTGGCCCTCGTGGGTGCGACCGGGGCGGGCAAGTCGACGCTCGTCAGTCTGCTCCTGCGCTACTACGACCCGTCCGAGGGACGTGTAACAGTGGACGGGGTCGACCTGCGCGAACTGAATCTCGAGGGCTACCGTCAGTGTCTCGGGCTGGTTCTACAGGAGGATTTCCTGTTCACCGGGTCCGTGCGGGACAACCTCGTTCTCGGCCGCGACGGCGTGAGCGATGCGTCCCTGGCTCTGGCGTTGCAAACCTCGGCGGCGGACGAGCTCATCGGCAGGCTCGAAAACGGCCTCGATACCGAGGTCGCTGAACGGGGCGCGACCCTCTCCACGGGCGAGCGCGAGTTGATCGCCATCGCCCGCGCACTGGCCGGCAACCCGCGCTTGGTTATCCTGGACGAGGCAACCGCCAGCGTCGACTCGGCCACCGAGGCGAAAATCGAGGCCGCGACGCACCGGCTCTTGCAGGAGCGTAGTGCGCTCGTCGTGGCCCACCGGCTCTCGACGGTCCGCCGCGCCGACAAGATCCTCGTCATGCACAAAGGTGAAATACGCGAATCCGGAACGCACAAAGAGCTCTTGAAGCAGGGTGGAATCTACGCGCGCCTGTACGCCATGCAGTTTCGTGATCACGACGAGGAAGGCAGCAGAGCCGGATGAGCTTGTCCACATATGCCGTCCTGATCGGGACATGGCTCGTTCTCAGCCTCTCTCCCCGGCCCACCTTGGCAACGCTGCAGGCCAGGTCCACGACCCCGGGTAGCCAGCTCGAAGGCCCCGTCGTCCTTCGTATCGATGGCCATGAGATCCGACGGCGCACCTTCGAGAACTGGCTGCTGCGCACGTATGGAGAACGACGGGCGCGGGCATTCGCCGAACTGATCATCCTGCGTGAACTGCACGGAACCCGCTCGCTGGACACGTATCGCGCTGCTGTCCTCGAGGAGTTCAAGATACGTATCGATGGTGCCTTCGGCGGGGATCGCTCGAAGTTCGTTGCGGAACTCGCACGCTTCGGGCGCAGCTATGAAGGGCGCCTCGCGGAACGCACCCTGGATCTCGAGTACGAAGAGCTCACTGGCAAGCTCACTTCGGTTCGTGACTTTCGTGTCGCCCTCGAGGTCGAAGTTCAGCCTCCGCTCTTGCCCGAAGGGATCGAAACGCCACTCACCGACGACATCGATCTCGTTCACGTTCGCTGGACGGAAGCGGATCGCAAGGAGAGCAGCCGTAAGGCGCTCGAACACAGCATACGCAGAAGCGAATACGCAGCATGGATGCGACGACTCCAAGGTGAGAAGGTCGTGTCGCGTTTCGTGGAAGCCTTCATGGTGAGCAAGGCCGCGCGCGAGAGGAAGGTCTCCGTGAGCGAGGCCGAACTGCGCGCGCGAACCGAACTCGATATCGCAACGACGATCCGAGAGGAACACCTCGGGGATCGTGATGCCTGGCTGAAAGATCTCGCCAGATCGGGTCGGACCGAGACGGAATACCGGAACGAATACATCCTGCGAATGCGGGTCGACCTCTTGCTCGACAAGTTGATTCGGACCGAACGCGCGGTGGCTCCCGCAGAGATCGAGAGCGCCTGGGTAGAGGAGTACGGGCCGGGTGGGATCCTGCACGAGTTGCGCTGGTTGCGCATTGATTCCGAGCTGCCGGCCATCACCGACGAGCGCACTCCCGAGGAAACCCAGCGACTGCTTCGAGAAGCGCTGCTCGAGGCGCAAGAGAAAGCCTCGGCGCTGAGGCAACGCATCGAGGATGGCGAGGACTTCGCGACCCTGGCCGAAAAGCACTCCGACGATCCGGTCACCCGCTCGAACGGAGGCCGACCAGCCCCGAGTTTTCGCATTCGCCACCTAGCCGAGGTCTTTCAGACTGCGGTGCGGGCTCTCAAGCCGGGCGAGGTGAGCAAACCCATGAGTCATGCCGGCAGGGTGTACGTCTTCGAAAAGCTCGCGGTGCAGATCACGCCGCTCGCCAAGGTCGCCGATCAGCTGCGAGACCGGCTCATGGCGCGCCGGCCCAACGAAGTGCAGATTTCGCGCAAGAAGAACGAGCTCTCGCGCGACGCCGAGGTCGACATACTCCCCGAGCTATTTCGCTGAAGCGGGCTAGCTGCCCAGCTCCAATGCGGCGCTCTGGTCGTCGTTCCCCTCGTCCAGATCCAGGGCGAGGTTCCAGAGCGCGATGGAACGCTCGACACCGCCGTCGAAGAACAGCCCCCGAGCCGCGGTACGGATCGCGTTTCTTAGAAAAACGGCACTTCAGCAGACGATGCGGCGAACGACAGCAGGACCGCAACGGTCCCGAGGGGATCAATGAGGTGTCCTTCGACGCCCCCTGGGCTGGCTTGAGGCCCGGAACCCTCAGGCCCAGGAGCGAGAAGGCCGATATAGCCCGCGATGGTCAATCCGAGCCCTCCCTTCCTTCGTTGTGCCCTGTCCGGAATCACGGTTTTCGGCTTCTCAGCGCTCGTTCTTGGCGCCTACAACGCAGCCGAGCTCGCCAGCTTCCACGGCTGGGATCGCCTGGGCCTCGATTGGCTCGAGCTCGAGCTCTGGAGCCAGCAAAGACCGCTCGTGCCCGCGGGGATCGTGGGCGCGCTCTTCTCTGCATTGATGGTCTTCTGTGAAACGCGCAAGATCCAGGGAGGCCTGACCGGGGCCATGCGCCGGGTGAACAGCCTCCTCGGCTTCCCCCTGGTCGCCCTGGCCGCCGCGCTGCTGTTCCTTTCCATACCGGGATCCGTCGCCGACATGCGCCAGCCCGCGGCGCCCGCGCAGGCACCCAATGTGCTCTTCGTGTTGCTCGACACCTGGCGCGCCGACCACGTGGGCTTTCTCGGTTACGAGCGCGATGTCTCTCCCAATCTCGATCGCCTGGTCGAGGACGGCGTCGTGTTCGAGAGGGCCATGTCGTCTTCCGGTTGGACGAAGCCGGCTGTGGCATCGCTCTTCACGGGCTTGATCCCCTCGCGTCATAACGCGGTCAGTCAACCGCTCCCCCACACCGCTGTACGCGGCGCGTTCCTGCAGCCCCCGGTAACGACCTTTGTCGAGATCTTCCGCGCCCGCGGTTGGGACACGGCCATGTGGTCGAACAACCCGAACATCACTCCGCCACGCGGTTTCGATCAGGGCGCGGGTTACTTTCGTGACTACTACCACGATTCCAGGAAGACGCAGGAATTCGACCCCGGCCGGGCCGAGCGGATGATCCCGGATGTCGAGTCCTGGCTCGAACAACGCGCGGACATCGAGCGGCCCTTCTGTGCCTACCTGCACATCATGGACCCCCACTACCCCTACGTCGCTCCCGCACCCTACGCGGGTACGTTCGACAAGTCTGGGCTCGACTTTCAGTTGCTGGGTCCCGTGTGTCGCGAGCTGATGGCAGGCAAACGCCAGCTCGCGGACTTCACGCCAGAGATGCAAAAGCGCATCCTCGACATCTACGATGAGGAGCTCCTGTACGTCGACCACTATGTGGGGGAATTCCTGCAACGCGTCATGACGGAGCACCCCAACACGATCGTCATTCTGTCGGGTGATCACGGTGAGGAGTTCCTCGAGCACGGCAACTACGGACACGGCCACGCCATCTGGAACGAGCTGGCCCACGTCCCGCTCGTCTTCTGGGCTCCGGGCCTCGAAGCGGGACGGGTTCCAGAACAGGTCCGCTTGATGGACGTCTTCCCGACGCTGCTCGAGCTAGCTGGATTGGAGAGCTCGACCCCGCCTGGCATTCAAGGCGAGACCCTGAGTACGTTCTTCGACGGAACGGAGACCAAGGACCGCGTGGCCCCAATCGAAACGGGCGGGGACCAGAAGCCGGCCTGGCAATGGCGGGCGATCTCCGAGGGGCGCTACAAGTACCTGCGTCGGGAGCCCAACCTCCCGAACATGAAGAAGCCGGTCCCAGCGCTGTCTCCCGATGAAAACGCCGACGACTTCCCCCTCGAGTACCTGTTCGACCTGGAGAACGATCCCGGCGAGCAGATTAACCTGATCGACGAGCATCCGGACATCGCCGCGAGACTGTTCGCGGAGATGAAGAAGCGCAACTGGTACGTGCCCCCCACCGAGCTCCTGAAGCTGTCGGCCCGCAAGTCCAACCTGTCCACGGGCGATGCGGGGCACCTCGACGCTCTCGGCTACGGCGGCGGCGATGACGAAGTGGACGCAGACAACCCGTAGGAGCAAGGTGCGGCTTCGGGTCCAATAGGCCCATGGAACTCTCCGCGCCCCTCCTTCGGATCCTCTTCTGTTCGTTGCTCGCCGTGACGTCGAGCTGCGCTCTCGCTCGCACAACGATCAACGACCCCCTCGATCCAGCCCAGGTGCTGAAGCTCGATCCGGGCAAGACGACGGCAAAGCAGGCCGTCGAGCTCCTCGGAGCCCCCGTCGATGTCGTCCAGCTGGGTCGGCGCAGCGCCTATCGCTACGACCACCGAGCCACCAAGCGGGCGGGACTCGTGATGGTCGTCGTGAACCTCTTCAACGAGGACACGCGTTCGGATCGCGCCTGGCTCTTCTTCGACGAGGACGATGTTCTGAGCCACGTAGGCGCCACCTTCCAGGCCGGGGATACGCACTACGTGCTTCCCTGGTCGAACGTGCACGAAAAGCCTGAAGAGGGCAAGTAGTCGTGCGTTGTTTCAGGGCGAGGTGGGCCTACCTGACACTTGTCGCATTTCTCCTGGAGGGCTGTGTGCAGTTCAACTGGAGCCGGGTCTCCCGCAACACGCCCATCGGCGTGAAGGTACTGGCCCAGCTCGAGCCCGGTACGAGTGAACTCACAGAGTGCCTGCAACGGATGGGTGCCCCCTTGCTGGTCCTCGAGACCGACGACGGCCAGGGGGCGATTCTCTTGTACGTATGGCACACAGAGAACAACCGCGGCTTTCGGGTCAGCCTCCCGGTAAGCGAGTACGCATCGGCTGACTTCGACTACGACCTTTTGCACACAAAGGCGAAAGGCGCCATGCTCTTCTTTGATGGGGATTGGCTGCTACGCTCGGTACGTGAGGGGCAGTTGCTCGACCTCACGAATGATCTCCAGCGAAGACGGCCGGCGTTGATGGAAGGGTAGGGCTGCCTACGCCATCACCATCTTGCGCACATACATCACGAACATCACCAAGGTGATCCCCAACACCAGGGCAGCCACCCGCCGCAGCCTTGACTCCGACCACAAAACGATCTGCCGCCGCCGGAAGAAAGTCACCAGTGCCGCCGGAACCGCGGCAACAAACCACAAAACGACTATCGCGTTGACGGATCCGCCCAGCTCCACGACGTTCGGAATCCGCTCCAATTGCGTGAGCGCGAGCGCCAAGAACAATCCGTGACCGGCTGCGAACGACAGGGCTCCGAATAGAACGGCCCATGCAGAAACTTTGGGCGAATCCAGCGCCGACACAATGTGGCCCTCCGTCTCGAGGAGGTGCAGCTGGGAGGGGCTTGCGGGCTCGGCTTGGCGTGCGAGGGGCTCAGTCATGGTGTTTCGTACATCGGCAAACGGTAAGGGAAACACGGAACCCAGGATCGTTTTCACGCACGGCTATTCGGTAGTCGATGTAGGGAGGAACCATCTCTCACGATTCCTCCGATGCATCTGGAAAACTCTTCCCACACGCTGCGGGCGCTCGCTCTGCCCGCCTCCCTCCTCTTCGCGTTCGCTGCCGCTTGTTCGGAACAAGCAGACACACCAAGGGGAGACGAGGCTCTTCGTGCGGCCATGGTCGAACGCACGCGCGAGCTCGATCCGCGCAGTGTCGGCATCGGCAAGCGTATTGCAGACCTCGCCTTTGCGGAGGTCGACGGATCGAAGGGGAGGTTGTCCGATTACGCTGATCGCAAGGCGCTCGTCATCACCATGCGCCAGGTCGGATGCCCGGTCAGTGAACGCTACTCGCCGCGGCTAGCCCGGCTGGAGAAGGAATTCGGCCAACGGGGGGTTTCCTTCCTGTTCGTCAATGCCGATACCTACCTATCCCCGGAGGAGGTCCGCGGCGAGGTCGAAACCCACGGTTTCGTCGGTCGCTATGTTCACGACAAGGACGAACTCTTCGTCGAAACGCTCGGGGCCGATACGACGACCACGGTCTTCGTTCTCGATGCCTCGCGAACGCTGCGGTATCGCGGCGCGATCGACGATCAAATCGCACGCGGCACAACGCTTCCGGAGCCCTCTCAGCGCTACTTGCGCAACGCGCTCGAAAGCGTTCTGGCGAATACACCGGTGGCCATCGCCGCGACCTCCGCACCGGGATGTGCACTCGGAGCAGAGATCACGCCGAAACTCAGCGTGCCGAAGGATGTGACCTACCACGCTGACGTCGCCCGCATTCTTCAGTCGAGCTGTGTCGAGTGTCATCGCAAGGGTGGGGCCGCCCCCTTCTCTCTGGACGGTTTCAAGAACGCCCACAAACGCCGTCGCATGATGCGCATCGTCGTGCGGGACGAGATCATGCCTCCGTGGCTGGCTGACGAGGGCACGGGACCGTGGCTGAACGAACGCAGGCTCTCGGAGAGCGATCGCGACACGCTCCTCGCGTGGGTCGAGAATGGAGCGCCCGAGGGCGATCCCGCGGATGGCCCCGTCCCCATCGCCTGGCAGGAAGGTTGGGTCATCGGCAAGCCTGACTACGTGTTCCAGCTCTACGAGGAGAAGACCATTCCCGCCGACGGCGTCATCGAATGGGACCCGATCCTCGCGGACGTCGAGGTGCCCTACGACATGTGGGTTCAAGGCCTGCAGGTGCTCCCGACCGACCCCGAGGTGGTGCACCACGCGACGGTGACCTTCCTGCCACCGAGGGACTACGGCAAGACGACGGTGGACGCGCTCATGGCCAGGCTCTTGCCGTGGACCAAGCGCTACGAGGGGTGGCAGTTTCTCTTCGGATATCTGCCGGGCAAGGGGCCGCGCAAGTATGCCGACGACGTGGCCCGCTTCCTGCCAAAGGGCTCGAAGATCAAGTTCGACATGCACTACACCCCCAAAGGGCGCGAGACCCGGGATCGCACGCGCCTGGGTGTGACTCTGGCCAAGGAGCCGCCCCAGTTCGCTGCCCAGACTCGGATGATCCGCAACTGGAAGGTGAGGATCCCTCCCCACGGCAAGGATGTGCAGTTCACCCAGGTCTACACGTTGCCCAACGACGTGCTCTTGCGCTCGCTGGTGCCTCACATGCACTATCGTGGACACATCTTCCATGCCGATTTGCTACGACCGGATGGTACGGAAGAGACCCTGATACGCATTCCCGAGTGGAATCCGGACTGGCAGTTCTCCTATGTCTTCCGGGAACCGCCCTACGCCCCCAAAGGCTCAAAGATCCGCATCACAGGCTGGTTCGACAACACCGCTGACAACCCGTTCAACCCCGATCCCACCCAGTGGGTGGAAGATGGGCCACAGATCTGGGAGGAGATGTTGATGATGGCGACCGAGTGGATTCGCCCGCGTCAGCTGGACGGGTGATGCGGGGCCTCGGGGTCTAACGAACCAGCTCGGCGTAGACTTGCTGCAACAGAGCCGAGATCTCCGGTGCATCTTCACTGCGCAGCGGAAGCAAGTCGACCAGCAGCCCCTCACTCTCGGTCAGCCAGGCCTCGGTCTGCGCGCTGGGTGCTATCTCCAGCGAGCGCAGAAAGAGCGCGTTGGCCAGACTCATCCGGCAAACCGCATCCGAGGGATCGAACTCAAGGGCCCGGCGTAGATGGCTTACAGCCGGCCCGGGAGACTCTTCCTGCAAGTGGATCAACCCCGCCAGTTTGCGCGCACGGAACGTCTCGCGCGGGGGAACGTTGTCGTCTTCGGTGATCTCGCGCAGAAGCTGCATGATGGCCTGCGCGCTCTCCTGCGCGAGCTGACGTGATTCTTCCGAGGCGTTCTCGTCGTTCCAGATTTCCCGCGCGCGGATGTAATTGACCTCGGCAGCGAGAATGCGAATGCGCGAAGAACGGGGGTGGCGTTCCGCCAGCCCCGAGGCCAGCTCGAGCACTTCGTCCGTCACGCCTTCGCTTTGCAACTGGTAGACGACGTAGTTCATCTCGCGCTCGTCGAAGTCGCGTTGCCGTTCCTCGTCGTCGATGATCGAGTTGAACACCGGCAAGGCACTGAGGAGCAGGGCGATCGCCGCCGGAAACCAGTTCTCGCGAATCCGGGAAGGAGAAAGGCGGCTGAGAAAGAACCCGGCAAAGCAGAGGAGCAGCGGCACGAGCGCGAGTCGAGCGCGCATGCTCATGACGGTCAAGACGATGGTTCCCAGGTACAAAACGTAGATCGCGAGCGCTTCACGGCCTCGCAACTCGCTCCCCATCGGAGCACGATCGCGGAAGTGCTGTGCCAGAAACAAGATCATGCCGGCCAACCCCAACCACCCCCAGAGCGTGTACCCCGGGAAGGGGAACTGGGCCAGGGGCCAGAAGCCTGCGTCCCACGCCAGATGGTGGTTGTCCGGCACCTCGTAGGCGCCCAAGGCGAGGCGTAGCTTGTTGAACAAGATACGCAAGTGAACGAGCGGTTGATCGGCGATCGAGCTGAACGTCTCACGCAACCAGAAATCGCTGACCTCGCCCGCACCCAGCTCGCGGCCGAGCCGTCGTTGGGCCTCGCGCTTCCAGTCCTCGAACTCGTATTCGGGAATGCCGCGAATGAAGGGCAGCTCGGTCGCCACGCCATGGGGATTCTCCGGGCTGTTACCGCCATAGAGATTCGTCCCCGCTCCGACCGTGGTGATCGCAAAGACACCGCTGACGGTGTAGTTGCGAATCGCAACGGGCAGCAGGCACGAGACCATGCCCGCCAACAGACACACGGCGCTGGCGGCCGCTGCACCCCACTCGCGGGTCTTGCGCACGCGCAGGAACGGTAGCAACAAAAGCACCGGCAGGAGCACCAGCGCATTGCCGCGCAGGAGGGCACAAAGCCCCGCGAGCACGCCCGCCGACAACCATCCGATCAAGGATCGCAGCTGCGGCACACGCTCGACTTTCAAGCCAGCGACAACGACGAGCAGGCCCGTGAACAACGGCAGAAAGAGGTTGGGCTTCAACAGGTACGCCGGGAACAGCAACAACGGCTGGTACACCGCCATCCCCGTGGCCGCGACAAAGGCCGCCGCGCGCCCGAACACGCAGCGTGTGAAGAAGAAGGTCAGGAGCACCGTCAGAGCCCCCAGAAAGGCCTGCAGGTGTCGCGCACCGGTACGCTGGCTCCGCAAGAGCACGTCGGGGGCGACATCGCCTTCGATGGCTGTCTTGCGTCCCTCGACCGCTCCATAGACCACGCTCAGTGCGTACGGGTACAGGGGCTCCTGAAAGAAGGCCTGTTCACTCCCCGGCTCGCCCGATGCCAAGCGCAGAGCCCAGCGCTCGTACGAAGCCTCGTCGATCACCGGTCGCTGGGCCAGCGGGTGATTCTGTTCGTAGTCGCGGGCGAACTGGATTCGCAGAAACCACGCGGCGAGAAACAGCAGGACGAGGCCGATCTTCTGGCCGCCAGAAAGAGCGGTGGCTGAAGCAGGCCGACTCGTGGGCCGCTCTGCTTGATTGTTCTCCTGGTTCGAGCTCACGTTCCTTCGGACACGCCGGTCCGGGAACGCAGGGTATCCCAGCGGTCGCTCAACTCCAGCGGAGTGCGCTGGGCAATCGCGATGATCCACAAACGGCGGACCAGGGTCCTCCCCGGCCGGACGCTGGCGAAGAGAGTCCATATGAGCGTGAGAAGGAGCGCTCCGCCGAGGCCCCGGTGTGTGGCTGCGAGGGCGAGCGACGAGAGAAACGCCGTGAGAAGCGCGTACGGAGCCACTGGAGGTACGCCCCGGTAGACCAACCACTGCAAGCGGTCGGCGAATCCCGAACCAAGCGGCCAGCGGCGCCCCCGCATGACCTGAAAGTACGCCATGGCCCGACGCTTCGCCTGCGCCTCGCCGACCTCGCCACGGGCCTTCTCCTCGTAGAATCGCGCCTCGCGAACAAGTCGCACGAAGAGCCCCTGGGCCCGGGCCCGGAAGCCGATCTCGAGGTCATCGGCCGCAAGCCCGGGGGGCGGCTCGAGCCCCTGGCCCGCGCGCCACGCGCACAGCTGGCCGTGGATGCTGAAGAGGCGTCCCGCCCGGGACTCGATCGCGCGGACGACGGCCGTCGCACGGTCGTAGAGCTCGGCCGAGGGCGTCGGCCCGCCGTCGAGACCAGGCTCCGGGCCGTCGCCCAGCCGCTGCACGAAGACCTGGGCGCCACAGACAACGCCCAGATTCGGTTGGCCCTCGAAGGCCCCCACCAGCCGGACGAGCGCGTCTCGATCCAGAACCACGTCCGCATCGCTGAGGACGACCAGATCGAAGACCTCACCCTCGCCCTCGAGCACCGAAAGCGCCCGCCGAATGGCGGCAGCCTTGCCACCCGATTCCATACCAGCCCTCTGGTGCGTGCCGAGCACGCGCAACACAGCCTCGGCCCCAAAGGACTCCCCCATGGCCAAGGCCAATTGCGCGGTCTCGTCCGTCGAGCCATCGTCGATCACGACACAAACGTGTTTGTGCTCCCCCACCGAAGGCCAATCGACCCAGGCCAGGTTCCGGAGTTTGCGCTGGATGAGCGGCGCTTCGTTGCGCGCGGGGACGAGAACGACGATACGTGGAAGGCCTGGCACTAGAAGACCCCTTGGCGGATCATGCGCGGCCAGTTGCGCGCATGGAACAACACGTTGTCACCCTGGGCGCACTCCCACGTGCAGCGACATCGCGTCTCGCGGATCTTCGTTCGCAAACCCTTCGCTTGCTTCGCGTTCCAGAGGCGCTCGAGGTCCCAATCGACCCGGCCCAAGTCCCCCAGCTCCTCACCGAGGATCTCGCACGCCCGGACCTTGCCGTCTTCGAAGACCACGGCCGAGAGCGTACCCGCGGTGCAGCTCAGGTGCGCCGATGGTTTCGACTCGATCTCGCCATCCCGGGCAACGCGCTCGATATGCTCGTACATGACCCGATCGCGCGCCGAGATGAGCCGCTGCAGGGGATGGCCGAATCCACCGACCCTGCCACGCCGCTGTAGCGCCTCCTTGCGCGCAACCACCTGACGATAGCGTTCCGGATCGACCTCGAGCAGCTCACGATCCAGGGCGTCTCCGCGAGCGAGATTGATCGTGATCTGGTCGGGCTCGAGTTCGTCACACAACTCCTCCATGTGATCCGCCAGAACGCTTTCGTTCTCCTTGGTGACGCACAGGATCACCCCCACGCCCAGGTTCTCGTGCCGTTCCCGCAATCGGTTCAAACGCAGAACCGCAGCCCGGGAGCGCGCGTGCCCGCCGGCCACGTCACGGATGGAGTCGTGGATGTCCGCTGGTCCATCGAAGGAAACCGCGATGTTCAGAAACGTGTCGGGGTTCTCGGTGACGATGCGCTCGATCGATTCGAACTGCCGCTCGACCAGCCCGTTGGTCGGAATCGATAGGTGTCGCAGACCATGCCGAGCAAAGGCATGGGCCAGCTCGGGCAGATCCTTGCGCAGGAAGGGCTCGCCGCCCCCGAAAGCGACCCAGAGCAGCGGCCCCAGGCGCGCGGCGGAATCCGCCAGCTTGCGCACGTCTTCCAGTGACGGCCCGGGGATCCCGTCGCGGACCTCGCGCCAGTGGAAGCAATGCCTACAACGCAGGTTGCACGCCCCCGTGACGAACAGCGTCAGATGAACCGGTGGCCCGGAATGAAAGAGGACGCGCTTCGCGAAGGGTAGATAGCGAAGCACTTCCTTGCTCGCGCCAGAGGGTCGACCGAGCCGGGCTCAGTTGGAGATGATGTTCAGCACCTGGGAGACTTCCCAGTTGCTTCCGTCGAACACGAAGAGCTGCGCATAGGCGTTCGAACCCGCGGGGAGTTCGTCGGGCAACTGCCCGAGGGACACCAGCGAGTGTCCTGCTTCGCCGATCGAGCCACGGTGACTCGAAAGCACGTTGCCGGCCAGATCGGTCGACAGCCCCTGGCCGATCGAAAGCGGGCCATCGCTGAGGCCGTCGGTCACGACCACGATGAAGGGCGAGCCGACCTCGTCCGAGCGTGCGGCCATGTAGAACGGGGCCCCGGCAAAGGCGAAGGCCAGCGCGGTGAGAGCCGGAACACCGGCCCCGGGTCCGCCTGTGGCCGTAATCGGCGCACTGTGACTCGGAGCGTTACCCGGTGTGCCCGGAGCCTTGTTGATCTTGTTCTCGAGATAGCTCTTCCACGCGGACCAACCACGGTTGCCGTGCTCGTCCTCGGAGACCCAGCGCAGGACCACATTGCCATCCAGGTTGGCGGGGACCATGGCGCGGAAGATCTGACCCCCGGAGCTGACGGCCGGGATGTTTGGAAGCGCGCACCCGTCTACGTTGATCTCGACCCAGGTCGGGTTGTACCAGGTGATGTAGTAGGGAGCGTTGTCGTAGACCTGCGCCCGAATCGGGAAGGGGCTGGCCTCGGTGATGAAGCGCGGCTCCTCGCAATTGGGGATGTACGGCGGCGTCGTGTCCGGAACGTTCGTGACGTTGCGAAGGAAGGTGTTGGGCTGGAGGTTGTCCTCGGAAACGAGCACGTCGTAGTCGCCATCACCGTCGGTATCCGCCGCGTCGGCATCGAGCGCCGTGGCGCTGAAGGACGGCAAGCTGATCTGGGTGAAGGTGCCCGAGCCATTGTTCCGGTACAGCTTGTCCTGACCGGAGAAGTTGGCCACGTAGATGTCCAGGTCGCCGTCGTTGTCGACATCCAGGAAATCGCCCTCGTTGTCGTCGGCCGCTGAACCGGGCAAGGTCGCCTGGGAACCGAAGATGCCCGAGCCGTCGTTGGTCAGAACGATGTCGTGGAACGCGAACCCGGTGAAGATCCAGTTCAGTCCGTAGATATCGAGGTCGCCGTCGCCATCGAAGTCACCCATCTCCTGCTCGTAGTGACCGAAGGTGCCCTCGGTGTAGCCACTGGGATACACCAAACCGGTCACGTCCCGGAAACCGAGAAGGCCGGCTCCTACGGCCGGAGCGAGGGAACTACCGTCGAGGCGGTTGGCGAAGAAACGCGGGGGTTCGTTGCGCGCGCCGTGCAGGAGATCGAGGTCGAAGTCACCATCGACATCGCCCAGATCGATATCGAGGGCGGTCGTCGCGATGTCGCAATTCGTCCCGTCGAAGTTGGTCGTGTTCGAGCTTTGGTCTCCGTCACACCAAAGCCCCGGGTCGCCCGAGCTGATCGAGGGGCCGCTGAGCTGGAACCCGGAGGGATTGAACTCCGCGAAGACTCCGTTGCCGTCGTTCAAGAAGAGGCGCGTCGGGACGTTGCCCCCGAAGGTGCCGCCGTAGCTCGAGTGCACGAGGTCCATGTCCCCGTCGTTGTCGAGGTCACCGAAATCGCAGTCGCAGGACCAGTCGACGAACGTTCCGCCGATCAGCTGACTTCCGGCGATCGAAGAGCCGGCTGCCCCGAGCCCGCTCCAACGCGCCGCGGTTTCATCGATGTAGAAGCCGAGCGAACCGGCTTGATCGTGACCGAGGTTCGTCCACCATCGGTTGCCCTGGTTGGAGATCTGGGCGGTGTTCGAAATGTAGATGTCCAGGTCCGAGTCGTTGTCGAAGTCCACGAACTCGATGTCCCGACTGTCGTCGGAGATCGAGGGGAACTGCGTCGTCGTGCGGTCCGTGAAGACGCCCAGGGTGCCGGCCTGTACGCCGCCCTGGTTGATCCAGATGCGGTTCTGGTCGTTTCCGTCATCACCGCCGTCGCCCAGGATGACGTCCCAGTCACCGTCCTGGTCGATGTCGCCGAAATCGGCGTTCTCGGTGGTGGAATTGTTGTTTCCTCCGGAGGGCAGGACGGAATTGTCGACCTGGTACGTCTGAGACCAGATGGGGGCAGCGAAGAGCAAGGCTGCGGCCAGGATCCGAAGGGGGCGGAAGCAGGCTCGGTGTGCACTCATGGATGGCTCAGGGACGATCTCGGGGAGAGATGGAAGCCGCCAGTTTACCTGGGGATTCCTCATAACGGGGGGGGTGGCTGGGCCTTGGGACCCAGGAAGGAGGATTCGAGTTCCAAGGGACCGCCGAAAAGCGGCCGATGCGGACTCGATTACCGCCTGTGCGTGTCTAGTGGGTCAGAATTCGCAGCGGCTCGGAGGACAGGACCCCTGCGGGACCCAGAACGAACAGCCGGGCAAAGGCCTGGCTGGCCGCCGGAAGGTCCGCAGGCAAGTCGCCCAGGGAAACCAGGGACTGGCCACCCTCACCCAGCGTACCGCAGAGGGTCGTCAGGACGGAGCCGTCCTCCGTGGAAAGTACCACGGCGTAGGGCGCTCCGATGGCCTCGTGGCGCGCCGCCATGTAGAAGGGCGCACCGGCGTAGGCAACCGAGAGCGCGTTCAGGATCGGCGTGGCACTGGGAGCCGGAATCGTGGGGCCGCCGGCGGGCGGGCCTGGGGCCTTGTTCTGTTTGTTTTCGAGGTACAGCGTCCAGACCGAGTAGCCGCGGTTCTCGTACTCGTCCTCGGAGACCCAGCGGAAGACCACGTTGCCGATCAGGTTGGCGGGGAACATGGCTCGGAAGAGCTGGCCGCCGGAGCTCACTGCAGGGATATTTGGCAGCGGGCAGCCGTTGACGCTGAGCTCGATCCAGGTCTCGTTGTACCAGGTGATGTAGTAGGGCGCGTTGTCGTACACGTGAGCGCGCATGGGGAAGGGGCTCGCCTGGTTGACGAAGCGCGGCTTCTCGACGCGCGGGATGTAGGGGGGCGTGGTGTCGGGCGTCTGCGTTGTGTTGCGCAGGAACGTGTTGGCCTGGAAGTTGTCCTCGGCCACTAGCACATCGTAATCCCCGTCACCATCGGTATCGCAGACATCCGCATCGAGCGAGGTTGCCGAGAAACCCGGCAAACTGCCCAGCGAGAAGTTTCCTGCCCCGTCGTTGATGTACAGCTTATCCTGGCCACTGAAGTTCGCGACGTAGAGGTCCATGTCCCCGTCGTTGTCGGCATCGAGGAAATCCCCTTCGTTGTCATCGTCGGTCGACCCCGGCAGCTCGACGAGATCGCCGAAGATCCCGGCACCGTTGTTGCGCATGACGATGTCGGTGAAACCGAAGTTCGAGCGCCAGTTCAAACCGTAGATGTCCAGGCTACCATCGCCGTCGAAGTCCCCCAATTCCTGCTCGTAGTGCCCGGTATTGCCTTCGTAGTAGCCTGCGGGGAAGACCGCGCCGGTAACGTCGCGGAAACCCAACTGACCCGCGCCCACACCGGGAGCAAGCGAACTGCCTTCGAGGCGATTGACGAACATGCGCGGCGCTTCGTTTCGAGCCCCGTGCAGGATGTCGAGGTCGAAATCGTTGTCGATGTCACCGATGTCGATGTCGAGCGCTGAAGACGCGATGTCACATTGGGCTCCCGACGTGTTCGTCGTTTCCGAACTCTGGTTGCCGTCGCACCAGAGTCCCGGGTTCCCGTTGCTGATCGTCGGACCGCTGAGCTGGAAGCCCGAGGGATTGAATTCCTCGAACATCCCGCCGCCGTCGTTCAGAAAGATCCGCGTAGGCACGCTACCGCCGAAGGAACCACCGTAGCTGGAGTGGACGAGATCCATGTCCCCGTCGTTATCGAGGTCGCCGAAATCGCAATCGCACGACCAATCGACAAACGTTCCACCGATCGTCTCACTTGGACTGATCGAGGAGCCAGGGCCGCCGAGGTTGATCCAACGCGCAGCCGTCTCGTCGACGTAGAAGCCAACGCCTCCGGCCTGGGCGTTACCGAGGTTCACCCACCAACGGTTGCCTTGCAGCGAGATCTGTGCGGTATTCGAGATGTACAGGTCGACGTCCGAATCGTTGTCGAAATCGACGAACTCGATGTCGCGGCTGTCGTCCGAGATCGAGGGGAAGCGCGTCGAGGTTTGATCCGTGAACACACCGAGGGTGCCCAGCTGGCTGCCGCCCATGTTCAGCCACAGCCGGTTCTGATCGTTGCCATCGTCACCACCGTCCGCCAGCCCGATGTCCCAGTCTCCATCCTGGTCCACATCCGCGAAGTCGACGTTCTCGGTCGAGGAGTTGTTGTTCGAGCCGGACGGAATGCCCGAGCTGTCGACGGTGAACTGGGACCACCCCGTGGTCGCCAGCCCCAGACAACTGGCCAGCGCCAGAAACGATCGGAATAAAACCATAGACGTCCGCATCGGCCTGCTCTCCTCATCAGCAATAGCGTTCGAGAACCGAGGCGCCGAGTCTAACGATGGGGCCCGCCAGGTGGTGGCCGAGGCCCGTGATGGCGGGTTTTTCCGCGAAATCAGAGCCTAGCGGGCTCCGATCGAGCGCTCGATCAACCAACCCACGAAGAACATCCCGCCGCCGATCATCAGCGCGGTCCCCTCGTATTTCATCGAGGCCAGGGATTGATCCTCCAGGCCGAGGTGGATCGACATGAGGAGTCCGGCGAGGACGACAAACATCCCCACCCCCTCGAGCGTTTTGGCGAAGAACCAGACCTTGTTCACGGCGGGAGAATATCGAAGACAGGCCCTCTTGACCCGAAAAACCCTCACCAACCCACTCCGATGGAGCTCAAGCGCGTGATCGCAGCAGTTCGAGGCAGGCGCGGATCAAACGTGCGGGAGTCAGGCTCGAGGTATCCGCGTCGCGCCGATAAGAGGCGTAGTCGTCGGCCGTGCTCTGAACAGCGATTCCGCGCCCGTAGAAATCGATCTCCGCCGCCGGAGTGGGCGCGAAGAAGCCCACGATGGGCACCCGCCGGGCATTGGCGAGGTGCAGGGCCAGGCTGTCGCTCGTCAGGAGCAAGTCCAGACCATCGACCAGCGCGGTGAACTCGAGGAGCGAGTTCCCGGTCCCGGTATCCACCCATTGCAGCGAAGGATCACAGGCCTCCAGCCCGGCGGCGATGGCTGCGTTTCTCTCGGCCTCCTGGGGCCCGCCCAGCAAGAGGAACACCGGCGAGCCACCCAGCTCGCTGGCCAGTCCTCGAGCGACCTCGATCGTTCGCTCGACCGTGAGCTTCTTCGATTCCCAACGACCTCCGGAGCCCGTGTTCAGTCCGATGAGCGGAGCGCGGCCCCGCAGTTCGTGACGTGCGCGGAATGCGGCTCCGAAGCGCTGCGCTTCGTCGCTCAGGTGCAATTCCGGCTCGCCCTTCTCGATCCCCAGCATGCGTGCGTAGATCGTGGGATGGCTCTCGGTGTTTTCGCGCTTGCGCCGATCCGCCTCCTCCTTGCCGAAAACGGAGAGCAAGCCCATGTCGAACCACGCGGAGCAGTCCGCGGTATAACGCCGCTCGCCGGTCGAGGTATCGAGATAAGCGCCGGATAGTATGCCCGAACGCCCTTTTGCCAAGCGCGTCGCCAGGGCGCACATGGGTTCCTCGTCGTCGAACGACAGCACGCGCTCGAAACGCTCAGCGGCAAGCTTGTCTTCAAGCTGTTCGAAGCTCGTCGCGTCACCGACGGAGACCGCCTCGACGCGCTCGACCAGGGGGTGCGTGCGCACGAGATCGACGGCTCCTGGAGCCGTGATCCAGAGCACACGCAGCGGCGTGTGGCGTCGTGCGAGACCGGGCAGGATCGAGGTGGTGCGTACGACGTCGCCCAGGGCGGCGGTCTTGAGAATGGCGATGTTCATCGGGACTCCCCCATGATCGTCATGGCGGGCCTCCCGATGAAGAGAAAGTCAGCGAGCAAGGGATCAGCCCCCACTGATCGCCAGAACCACGTCCAGAACATCACCAGCTTCGACCTGGACGTCGCGCTCCAGCCGGGCTCCACCACGCCAGAACCCCGGCAGCAGGTCTCC
This sequence comes from Planctomycetota bacterium, assembly GCA_965662355.1. GTDB lineage: Bacteria > Planctomycetota > UBA1135 > UBA1135. The sequence continues at coordinate 91,210 of CBFIHP010000010.1, forward strand.
ACCGACGAAAAGCCAGCGCCGCGCCCGGGGGTGGTGCTCGCAGACAGCGTGGACGAGGCCCTCGAGGGGCATCGGCAGGAGAGCCTTGTGAACGTACTCGCGGCCTAGAATCCCGGCCAAGGCTCCGCTGGTCCGCAACGATACCCTGCCCTCCTGCACCTCTCGTCGCAGAGGGAGCGGAGTCGGACCTGGCTCCGAGGGACCCCTGCCGAGCTCGATCCAGCGCCTGCGTTCCTCGGGCCAGATATCCAGCTCGCCCCAGGCAAGGACGGCACGGGCTATGCCACGCAGGGTCTCGTACTCGGGCAACATCCCCGCTTCGGACAATCGCTCGCGGGCGAACTCGGGAGGGCTTGCGCGCCCACCGAGGCGCGTGTCGAGCTGTCGTCGAAGGGCCACCAGGGTTGCCCCGAGGCCCAGAAGGCGCTCGCCGGGAGAGTCCGGGCCCGGCCTCGCGGCCAAGGCAGCGGGCAGAATGAACTGCGCGAGCTCGTCGAGCGACAGGACACCATCCGCGAGCAAACCGACCGTCGAAAAGGCGCAGAAGCCCGTGGCATCAACGGCTTGGATCAAGTTCTCGGACCACACGACGATGCGCCCCTTGCCCGCGGTCGCGCGCGGGTCCTCCGCGTGCAGGGGCAGTGGCAATCCGATCAATGCTTCCATGCGCGCGCGGTCGCCCAGCTCGGTGAGGAACGGCAGGCTGCGCATCGGATCGACGCCGCCGCCCGAAACGCACTGCCCGAGCAGCGTCGCCAGATTGGAGTCCTGCCGTAACGATTGTCCTTGATGCGACGCGTCCACCAACCCGAAGCGCCGCGACAGGGCCCGCGCACCGAAGCGAGCCGGGTGTTCCGTGTCGTGGAGAAAGCGCTTCAACCAGTTGTCGAGCGCATCGAGATCACCACGCCGCGGTGCATCTGCAAGCATGCCCTTTTCACCGAGCTCGATGAGCAAGGCGAGAATCGTCCCGGCCTCGCGCGCGTCGATGCCCAACCGATCGCAGCGGGCCAAGAGCCGTAGCGAATCCTCGAAGCGCTCCAAACCCAGGGCCGTGCCCAGCGCCTGGTTCGCACTGAAGCGGCCTCCTTGGCGACGCTTCGTATCGTCCTCCTCGAAGATCCAACCGCAGGGCGTCGGACATCCGCGACAACCCTTGCGCTCCACGCGCCGGGCGTCGGCCTCTTCGTAGAACGCACGCGACTCACGATCCGTCGCCTCACCGCGGGCAGCCATCGCCCCGAACAGCTCGAAGGTGCCACCGATCGCGCGCGCCGCGGCACGCGGGGAACGCGCCAGGGCTCGGGTCAATGCGAGCGCTTCGGGAAGCGTCTCCGCGCTTTTTGCAGGAGTCTCGATCACGATGGCCTTCAGACCGAGCGCCGAGAGCACGGCACCGAGCCCGCCACGGCCGACGAAACTCGGCGGATCGACGCCCGCGGCCAGGGACGCGAAGGGAAGTCCCTGCTCGGCGAGGGGACCCGTGCAGAGAATGGCCGCGGTCCCAAAGTCGCTCTGTAGGCGCTGCGCGACATCCGCCGTTTCCAGGGGCAGGAGATCGGGTCGAACGCTGAGTTCCACAGAACGATCGGAACGAAGCCGCAGCACGCCTCCAGACTCACAACGGCCGGAAAGGGCCAAGAAGTCGGCGTGCCAGGCCAGGGCCGGACCGAGCTCCCCACCCACCTGGCCGGAGGCGAACAGCCCCGATGACGGTGCGCGCGCCATCACCGTGGCGCGCGCCGCGGTAGGCAGCCCGCGCACGATGCACTCCCCCACCGCCAGGACCAGGGCGGGCTCGTCGGGGACCTCCTCGAGTCTCTGGGCCAACCAGGCCGTGCCCTGGGCAACCCCGCCCCATCCAGAAAAACCCCGGAAAAGAGAGCCCTCGAAATCCCACTGACCCAGGACGAGCGAGCTTCCTTGCAATCGCAGCTCGATCGAACGGTGCTGGGGCTCGATCTCGGGTTTCATCCTGACATCATATAGGCCCATTGGTTGGCAATGTGGCCTTGTTCCCGGCTCGCGAGCGGCCTACGGTTCGAATCTCGCCCCCCTCTCTACGTGTTCAAATCGCTCAAGATCGGCAGCGCTTTCGGGATCCCCATCAAGATCCACTGGACCTTCATCGCGATGGTTCTGTGGCTGATGTACTTCCTGGACGTCCAGCCTGCCCAGTTCCTGGCCTACGTGACCGTCCTTGCGGGCTGTGTCCTGTTGCACGAGATCGGGCACAGCCTGGTGGCGAAGCATTACGGGATTCACATCATCGACATCACCCTGTGGCCGCTGGGTGGAATGGCCCGTATGCACGAGATCCCGGAGGACTCCAAGATCGAGGGACTCGTCGCGGTCGCGGGCCCGGCGGTCAATTTCGCTCTAGCGCTTCTCGGTGGTCTGGCTGCGATCGTGTCCGAGCTCGCGGGACTATGGGCACTTCGCGATCCCCTGGCCTTCTTCATCGCCGGCAACCTCATGCTCGGAGCCTTCAACCTGCTCCCCGCCTTCCCCATGGATGGCGGACGCGTCTTGCGCGCCTGGCTCGGTCGCAAGCGAACGTGGTTGGAAGCGACGGAGATCGCCGTATCGGTTGGACGGATCTGCGCCGGCTTCATGTTCGCGGCCGCGATGGCCTTCATGCTCCTGGGGGGCAAGAGCAGCGGCATGCTACCGCTCATACCGCTCTTCATCTGGTTCTCGGGCACGCGTGAACTCTGGGTCGTTCGCTTTCGCCATGCCCAGGCACAGTTCGGACAGGGTGGCGGAATGCCCTTCGGCGCACCGTTTCAAGCACCCCCTGCTGAAAGAAGCTCCACGCCCCCCCAGGGTGAGTGGCAAGAACCGCCTGACATCGCGAGCGGCAAACAGAGCGGCTTCTCGCAGGACGACGTACGCAAACTCGAGCAGTACCGGGGTCGCCTACGCAAGCCGCCTGAAGACTAGGCGAGTCGGGCGCGCATCTCGCGTAGGAAGAGGTACAGCTCACGCAGGAACGCATAGGCCGTGTTGCGATCCATGTGTTTTGGAATGTCACGCCCAAGGCGCTTCAGGTACAGCGCAGCGGTTCGACGCACGAGTCGTTCGCGCGCGTAGGACTCCATGCCAGCGCGACCCAGGAGTTCGCGCAGGTAGTGCAGGTCACTGCGCTGGAAGCGCTCGATGAGAGCGGGGGTCAACGCATGCCGCTGACTCGATTCCGACCAGCGATCGCCGGCGAAGGGCTCCGTCGCGGCGCGTTCTTCATGTTCGCGTAGAACCAGCGTGCCGGCGACGAGATCCCCAAGCCGCTGATGACGCTCGCTGATGAGGATCGCAAGCAACCCGACCACGAAGGGCGGACTGATCTCGAGGGGCAGGAACAAGGAGCGCAGAAAATGCTGTGTCAAGGTGGCGGGAAAACCGCGTTGATCGACGACGCGCAAGCGCAGGAGTAGCTTGCCCGGCGTCGCCCGCTTGCCGATGGCCGCGAAGAGCAGGGGGTAGCCGACCAGAAACAGAATCCCGCCGGCGAGCGCCACCATGGCCATTCCGGACCCGAGGGTCAGCAGGAACAGGACCAGAATCAGCATGAACAGGAAGAACACGGCGAGATCCACCGCGGCCGCGAGGGTGCGGGTCCCGGGCCCGGCGAGCTCGAAGCGCAACACGATGCCCTCCGGCGTATCGATCTTGATCTCGGCCACGCAGCGACGTTAGCGCCGGCGGATCGCGAAGGAAAACCGAAAGGAGAAGGAACCGCCATTGCCAGATAGCTAAGTTGCCATCATGGCGGTCGAAGCAGAAACGGGGGCGGTCAGCGAGGGACCGCCAGCAAACCCCACGGAGCAAGTTCCGGACCAGGAGGTCCCCGAGGAGCTACTTCACTTGCGACGCTTGCGGCGCATCGTGCGCGGCAACGGTGTTGCGGCAACGGCAGCGGACCCTTCCGCGAGTTCTCCGGGGGACATCGAGGCCGCATCCTTGACGGAACTGCCCAGGCTCTATCGCTTCGCCTCGACCCTGCTCGCCCGGCTCGAGGCCAGCGGCGAGCACCCCCGGCTGTTGCGCGAGACGCGCGAGCTCTTGGCCGATGCCCACGCCCTTCTCTATCGCGATCGGCGCCACGCCGAGCGTTCCTGGCCCGAGCGCGCCGCGCGCTTTCTCTTCGAGGAGTGTCCGCGCACGATTCGCGAGGAGTGGCGCCTGCTCGCGCTCAGCTTCTGTCTTCTGTACGGACTCGCGGCGATTTCGTTCTTCGCCGTCCGAGCGGATCTGGACCTCGCGCCCTCGCTCCTGAGTCCCGCCGTCGTCGAGCAGGAGATCGAACAGCTCGAGGCGACCGCCGATGGCGAACCGTACCGCGGCAACTTCACCTTCGGTCTCTCCGAGTCCCCCACGACCGCGGGTTGGATCATGCTGCACAACATGGGGGTCGGCGTGCTCTTCTTCACCTGTGCCCTGATCCCACCGCTCTACCTGTACCTGCTCTCGACGAACGCCTTGATGCTGGGCACGTACACCGCGGTGGCTGGACATTGGGGACAAGCAGGGGCCATCTCCTCACTCCTCTGGTGTCATGGCACACTCGAGATCCAGGCCATCCTGTTGGCTGGAACCGCTGGACTGCTCTTGACTCGCGCCATGGTCCGCCCCGGGCCACGGACCCGAAGATACGCGCTGGCCAAAGAGAGCGCCCGTTCCCTGCGAGTCCTGGTCCCCGTCTTCCCGATGCTCTTCTTCGCGGGAATCATCGAGGCCTTCGTCACGCCGCATACGTCGTTCGAGGTACGTATGGGGTGTGCGCTGGTTACGGGGGGGTTGTTGTTGGCTTGGGGTTTGTTGGGAGGGCGTTCGAGTTCGAGTAGTGGGGGGGAGTTGGTTGGTGAGGCGGTGTAGGTCTTTGGCGGTTTAGGCAGGGAGGGGGCCCCTGAACAGCCGTATCCGAAGGTGGGATCTACAGACACCGTCGACAACGCGCCCCACCTGGCGAATAGCGAGCGCGAAGCTACATCGCTCGGCGTTCTTCGAGCCACGCGGCAAGCAACGGTGCGGCGGCTTCGGCGGGGAGGGCGTCCAGGACTCGCGCGCCGCTCTTCGAGAGTTCCTGTAGCGCGCGACGACGGTCTTGGGCTAGCTCGAGGGCGCAGGCGCGCAGGAGAGGGGCTTCGTCGAGATTCTCTGCGGCCAGGCGCAGGGATGGGTCGTCCAGGGCCGCGAACACCACACGATGGCGGCGGGAACGGGCGCTGAGGGCCTTGCGTTGGACTTCGATGGAGAGCGGGTCGGCGACGTCGGAAAGGACGAGCACGGTCGCACGACGCCGGTGGTGTATGGCCAGCTCGCGCAACGCGTTCGCCAGGTCCGCCTCGAGGGTGCTCGGTTGTTGATCGAAGAGCGCACGAGAGAGCCGTTTGAGTTGAAGAGCTCCCCTGGCCGGTGCGACGAACCCGCGTAGTCCCTGCTCGAAGACCGCGGCACCGACACGGTCCCCTTTGGAGAGCGCGACGGCAGCCAGTTCGAGAGCAGCATCGAGTGCCCAGTCCAGCTTCGTCCAACCGCGCAATTCGCCCTCGGTGGTGGTAGCGCGCATGCGCCGCCCTCCGTCGATCAGGAGGAAAAGCTCCTGGCCGCGCTCGACCTGGTACTGTCGAACCATCGGTTTGCCACGCCGCGCAAAAGCCTTCCAATCGATACGGCGGACATCGTCGCCGTGGACGTATTCGCGAATGGATTCGAATTCGTTGGCACCTCCGTGACGACGCAACCGGCGTACACCGAGATCCTGCCAGCGATCGCTCGCCGCCAGCCGCAGGGTTTGCGACAGATTCTGGAGAGCGGGTTCGACCGCAAGCGCTTGATCGCCGCGGTAACGCGTGGAGCGTTGCAGCAAACCCAGGCGCGAAGTGAGAAAGATGCGGAGATCGCCGAAGCGATACTCACCCCGGCGGCCGCAAACGTAGCGCCGGAGTAATTCGCAACGACCGGATGCATCCATTTGTGCCCTGTCCGGCCCCTCGGACGGGTCGTTTCTGATGCCCTGGACCCGAAAGGCCAACGGGAATTCCTCGTGCACCTCGACGCACAGCCCTTTGGCAGCGACCGAGTGAAGCTCGATTCGCCGTTCGAAGTGGCGCGACAGCCCCACGCGCTCGGGCAGGGTGCGGCGCACGGCCAGTCGCGACGGGCTCGGCGTCAAGAACGCGTCGAGAAGCGTGGCCAGGACAAACAGGGCATCGAGCACGAGGACGGCCGTCCGGAGTCCCTCGAAGAGAAAGCCCAGGGCGGAGAGGACCATCACGGCCCCACCGAACCACAGCGCCCGTGTGGTGGGAATCAGCGCGGAACCTCCACGCGATCGAGGATGCGGGACAGCACATCGTCCGCCACGACCCCTTCGATCTCCTCCGCCGGATCGAGAGCAACACGATGTCGCAGCGCGGGCAAGAAAATGTCCTTGATGTCATCGGTCGTCACATAGTCGCGCCCGCGCAGCGCCGCATGAGCCTTGGCCCCACGCAGCAACATGACGCCGGCGCGCGGACTGGCTCCGAGAACCAGGGACGGCGAGTTTCTCGTCTCTTCGAAAAGGCGCACGAGATACGCAGGCAGATCCTCGCGAACCTCGACCGTTTCGATGCAATCGCGGGCACGCTGGAAGTCCTCGGGGCTGACGACCGTCTGGACACCCAGCTCGGCGGGCCCGGCGGACGGTGAACGCTTGTGGGCCTCCGCGAGCAGGCGCGCTTCGAGTTCGGGCAGAGGATAGGTGACCTGAATCTTGAAGAGGAAGCGATCGAGCTGCGCCTCGGGAAGGGGATACGTCCCTTCGTGCTCGATCGGATTCATCGTCGCGAAGACGCAAAAGTCCGCGGGCAAGGTGTGGCACTCACCGTCGATCGTGACCGCCCCTTCCTGCATCGCCTCGAGCAACGCGGATTGGGTCTTGGCCGGAGCACGATTGATCTCATCGCAGAGCACGAAGCGAGCGAAGATCGGCCCCGGACGGAAGCGAAACTCGCCGTCGCCAGGGTGGAAGATGCTCGTGCCCATCACATCCGCAGGCATCAGATCGGGCGTGAACTGAATCCGCGCAAACGAGCCGCCGAGGGCCTGTGCCAGGGTGCGGACAAAGAGCGTCTTCGCCACACCGGGCGGCCCCTCCAACAGCACGTGGCCCCCCGCAAGGAGCGCCGCCAGGGCAAAGTCGAGCTCGGCTTGCATGCCGACGAGGCACGCGCTGGCGGAAGCCCGGACCTTGGCTGCGAGCTCGGTCGCCGGGGCCACGGCGGAGGACGTCCCGGACTCGCTGGAAGCGTCCAGCTCTCCCCAGCCCGCCGGTTCGTGGAGCGCCTCGCGTGACTCTTCTCGTTCTTCTGTTTCGTCCATTCGATTCTCTCCCGTGGTGGCATCCTACCGCGCGGATGTACGATCCTTCGAAGCCCTTCTCGACGTAGCAACGAGCACTCGTTCCAGGAGCGCAAGCTCGTACCCGACCCTCTCGAAAGCCTGACGGTCCCGCGGAGGCTCGTCGAGGAGCAAGGAGCGGGCCTTCTCGTTCGCCTCGCTGCCAACCCCTGCTCGCGGAGCAAGAACCGACAGCACTTTGTCGACGTCTACGGCTCGTATCTCCTCCGCGAACTCCGCCTCCTCGCCGCGCAATCCGGCCCGCTGCGCAAGGCGTCGCATGATTCCTCGACGAAGAAACGTGGCCAGGAGGTCCCAGCGTCCCCGCCTCGCTAGGATTCCGGCAAAGCCACGGGCACGGGCGAGGGGAGAGATGTTCTCGAAGACCTCCGGGTCGCGGATGAAGGGCCCGACCCAGACCGCACGCCAAAAGAGAAGCAGCGCGAACAGCGCCAGGTGCACCGTGAAAAGCAACGACTTCGGGGCCAAGGCCAGCTCGAGGGGTGACTTCGGCGCCCACAAACCGAGGGCATATTCGTCGAAGTAAACAGGACCTATCGGGGCAAACGACTCGACCATCCGCACGAGCAGAAGCGCAGCCTCTCCCTCCGCGATCGCAGCGTTGCGAAAGGGATCCACTTGCGAACTCATGAGGACAAGTTGTCCACGCTCGATTTCGAGCACGAAGGCGATCGGCCGATCCTCCTCATCGGCGAGGAGAATCTCGAAGCTCATCCCGCGGGTCTCCGCCCAGGCGGCGTCGGGACGGGGCCAGAGCGGCCAGTTCAGCTCGAACGCCTCCCCGGTCGCCAGGAACGCCGTCTGGGCTTCGAGCCCTTCTGACTCTTCCTCTTCCTCAGGCTCTTCCTCGGGCTCTTGCTCTGATTCTTCCTCGGGCTCTTGCTCCTCGCGCAATCGAACGAGAGGAGTCAGCTCGAGAGTCTCGCCGAAGAACTCCAGGAGTTCCGGTTCCGCGTGGACGACGATCGTCCCGCCCTCCTCGATGTAGCGCAGGTAATGTCGTTGATCGCGCAGGCCACGCCCGGAGCTCGCCTCGGCCCCCTCCGGATCCGCCCGCGTCCCGATGACCATGGGCGGGGGCGGCACGTCCGCAAGCAGAAGCATGCTTCCCTCCGCGACTCTTTCGACACCGAGCCGGCCGGGCTCCTTGGTCCATCCCCGGCTGTCGAAACCCAGCGCGCCCAGCAACCGATACGCTGCCCGACGCCCCCCGTTTTCGGCGGAAAACGCACTGCCCGTGCGCTCGATGGGTTGTGAAGCACCGCCCAGGAGGACTCCACCGATGATGAGCACCAGAAGGAACCCAAGAAGAATCAAACGAACTAGCCCGCCGTGTTTCACGCCGCGCCCTCCGTTTCTTCGTGGGCCAGGTCGACCAGCTCGGAAGCGATCAGCCCTTCCATCCGGTCGAGATCCTGCGCCCGAACCGCCTCCCGACCGAATTCCTTGGACTCGTACTCCTCAACGAGCGAACCCAGAACTTCACGAACCTCGGGTGAGGGCTGTCCGCGTCGAAGCAACTCGCGATTCGTCCATGCCGCTCGAAACGCGAGTCCGTCCTTGCGGCTGAAACCAACCAGCATGGCATGCAGATAGAGGCGTAGGGCGGCTTGAAGATCTCCGCGCGCACGAGCCGTCTTTCCCGCTCGAACCAACTGCCGGGCGCGTTCGAGTGCGGAGGTAGCGTGCCCCACCTCTTGCGAGCCGACGTCCCTCCTGGCACGAAGCGTGCGGATCCAGAGCACGACGTAGGCAATCGTGCCGGCCAAGAGCACAGCCAGTAACAACCCTCGAAAAAAATCCGCGAGGCCCAGGACCTCACCGAACTCGAAGTGCGCCGACAACCAATCCCAGATCTCGTTCCAGAACGTACGTTCCTCGGTGAACTCGGGTCCCCCGAGGATGTCATCCAGGGTGGTCTCGACGAGCTCCGGAGTCATGGCGCCTGCTTGATTCACGTGGCAGGCTCCGCTTCTTCTTGCGGCAGCTCGCGTTCCACCTGGCGCAGGTGCAGCTCGAGATCGAAGCCTTCCTTTCGAAAACGCAGGTCGAAGTAGTGGACCGTGGCCGCCGCGGCGATCATCGAAGAGGTGACGGCCGCCAGGAAGGCGTTGATGAGGATGAAGATGACCTGCAGCCCGTCGCCCTGGGTTCCGATCGCCTGCGCGAGCGCGTCTCGGACCTCGGGAAAGCCCCAGGCCCCCACGACCGAAGCCAACATGGCTCCGAACACCAGGCGCGCCACGAGGAACCAGAGCAGAAAACGACCGAGAGTCCCCCATCCCCGAGCGAGCTGCAGGGCCCGCGGAAGCGCATGGCTCCAGACCCCGAAGAACACACCCTTGCGCCGGGGTAGGGTCTCGAAGACCAGGATCGGCGGCACCAGGACGACGACCCACATCACGACGAAGTGTGGAATGACCAAGCACACGGCCGCCAGGCTCGCGATCAAGAGCAGGGGAATCAGACCGAAGAGGACCCCAGGTAGAACCCGAAAGAAGAGCCCGAAGAGCCCCGGCGCCGGTTGATCGAAGTACCGCCGTCCGACGATGTAACTGCACAGGGTAAAGGCGATCGCCTCCGGGATGATCTGGGCGAAAGCCGTCGAGAACAAGGCCCCGAAATCCTCTCTGCCGATGAAGCGCTCCGTCCAGATCGTGACGGGCAGCCAGACGAGCATCGCCGTCCCGACACACACCCCGAAACACGAGAGCAAGGTCTCGAGGGACACGTCGAGAATGGCCCCCGAGCTGAGTTGAACGCGGGCGAACGAGGCGGAGATTCCAGCGGTTGGCCCAGGTTGGGAGCGAATGTCGCTCCCTCGAAGGGCCAGGGCCGGCGTGAGCTCCTGGGTCGTCTTCCGAATCCCGGCCACAGAAGCTGCCTACAAGTTGCCCAGGTGGATCGCTGCCGTCGGACAGTTACGCGCGCAAGCGTGGTCGCGGGTGCATTCGTAATTACGCTGCTTGCGCACCTCGGCCGGTTGGGCCTGTCCCCAGAAAGCGTCGGTCTCGCAAACCATCTCGCAGTTGCCGCATCCGATGCAGGCCTCCGAGTCGATCCGGATCGAGACGTAGTCGCGCGGAGTGACAGGACAGGACATGCCGTCCTCGAGAACCTGATCCTGAATGAGCCGCCGAGTACCGGCGTGCGAGGTCAGCACGCGAATCGTCTCATCTTCGCCGAGTTTCATCACGTCCGAGACGTTCTGGAATTCGAAGCGCGCCAGGTGGCCGACCTTCGGCTGAATGAGCACGGTATTGCTATCAGCATGCATGTGCAGGAGCTGCTCGACGATCACCTCCTCGGCGATCTCGAACGAGCGGTACAGCGTCCCGACAGCACGGTTCTTGTAGTTCGGTGTCTTGAACGTGGCCTTGACCGTCAGGTCCACCGCGATGATCAGATCCGGTCGTAGGGCCTTCGCGAAACGCAGAGGCAAGGGATCGATGATCCCCCCATCCATGTAATGGTAGGCGCCGCGCTCGTAGGGCTCGAAGATGCCGGGCAAACAACACGAGGAGTAGACCGCGTCGAGCAACGATATATCGCGCATACCCGGCGAGCCCCAGAAAGCCATGCCGCCGGTCTCGAGGCACACCGCGTTGCAGAAGAAGGGCACCTCCAGGTTGTCGAAGTCCGCGTCGGGCAAGAGCTCGACCAGGCGATTCACGAAGTTCTTGCCGCTGTACACGCTCGACGCTCGCGGGCCCTTGAGAAGCAGCTTTACGACGTTCAGCTTGAAGTAGTCGTCCTTCTGCAACTTGGAGATGATCTGCTCCATCTCCTCGATGGACTGGCCGCCTGCGGCCATGGCGCCAATCAGAGCACCGATGGACGTCCCCACGATGGCGTCGTAGGTCAGCCCAAGGCGCCTCATAGCCTTCAGCACACCGATGTGGGCCATGCCGCGCATGCCCCCGCCCCCGAGAACCAGGACGGTCCGGGGCTGGGCCCGATCGAGGGGGACCGGGAGGGGCGGCGGAAAAGCCACGGGTTTTTGGGAATCTGATTGCTGGGAGTCCAAGCGCCTGGAGCGACCGAAAGGCCGTTTGAGGTTCAGAGCAGACGCAGTTGGGGCCCCGGATTCAAGGAAACGGTCGATCCATCGGGGAATCGTTCTTCATCGAGCGGGATTCCTCGGGCCAACGGGGTTCCATCGGCCCTCTCGGAGAACGAAAATGCGATTCTCGCCGCTCCTGGACTCGGGCTCCGGGCCGCAACGGCCGATGTACGCCCCGCAGGTCCGCCGTTGCGCCGAGCCGTATGGAGGACCTGGCCTTGAAAGTGGGCACCATCAACCGGCCCCAAAGAACGCCCGGGAGAACTCCCGGATACCGATTAGAAGAACAAAGGATGAGCGCGTGACGACCGACGGAACCAGTATCGACGGCACCAGAATCGTCCTGGCGGCGGGCCTTCGGCTTCCCCAGGCCCGCGCCGGCGGGGTCTACATGCAGGAAGATGCGGGCCACCTCGGCGCCCGCGCCGCTCGCGAACTGATCGCCCAGACGGGCGTCGACCCGAGCACCATCGACGAGGTCATCGTCGGTTGTGCGGGCCCGCCCCACGATCAGGCGAACGTCGCGCGGGTCATCGCACTGCGCGCCGGGATCCCCCGCTCGGTCCCGGCCCACACGGTCGCTCGCAACTGCGCGAGCGGTATGCAGGCGGTGACGACGGCCGCCACGGAGATCCAGGCGGGCAACGGCAGCCTGTATCTTTGCATGGGAGTCGAGGTCATGAGCCAATACCCCCTGCTCTTCAACCGAAAGGCCGTGGGCTTTTTCGGGCGCCTCGCCAAGGCCCGTTCGCTCGGGCAGCGCCTGGGAGCCCTGGCAAGCTTTCGCCCGGCCTTCATGGCGCCCCGCATCGCGATCTCCGAGGGCCTCACGGATCCGACCTGCGGCATGATCATGGGCTCGACGGCCGAGGTCCTCGCCCGCGACTTCGGTATCACGCGTGAAGAGGCCGACGCCTACGCACTCGAAAGCCACCAACGCGCGCGTATCGCCCGCGAAGCCGGACGCTTCGCCCGCGAGATCCTGCCCCATCTTCCTCAAGGTGCCAAGAAGAAGGCGAGCTCGATGGTCCATGACGACGGCATTCGCGACGACCAATCGATGGAGCGCCTGGCCAAGCTGCGGCCCTACTTTGAGCGGCCCGACGGCACCGTCACGGTCGGCAACGCCTGCGGGATCACCGACGGCGCCTGCGCCATCTTCGTCGCCTCCGAGGAGCGTGCCCGTTCGCTCGGCCTTACGCCCCTCGCGCGGCTGAAGAGCTATGCCTGGGCCGGCTGCGATCCCTCGCGCATGGGCCTGGGCCCCGTGTATTCCAGCGCCAAGGCCATGTCGCGCGCCGGAGTCGAGCTCTCCGACATGGGAGCGATTGAAATCAACGAAGCCTTCGCGGCGCAGGTCCTCGCCTGCACGCGAGCTTTCGAAAGTGTCGAGTTCGCCACCAGCGAGCTGGGTCGCACGAAGCCCCTGGGCAAGGTGGATCCAGCGATCCTGAACAAGAACGGCGGTGCCATCGCCCTCGGCCATCCGGTCGGCAGCACCGGTGCACGCCTGCTCTTGACGACGGCGCACGAACTCGAAGAATCGGACAAGGAACTGGGCTTGGCGACGCTCTGCATCGGTGGCGGTCAGGGTGGAGCCTGCGTACTGGAAAGGTGGGCAGCGTGATCGATCTCGTAGGAATTCCCCAACCTGATGACGCGCCCGAAAAGGGCAGCTGTGTACGGATCGTGCGGCCGAAGGGCCCGAACGGCGAAGACCTCGGTCTGGTCCGTCTGCATCTCGATCCCCCCCATCGCAAGATGCCGGTGTTCGACGCACCGCTTCTGCGCGACCTCGACGCGGCCATCGACGAGATCGCCAAGGACGACACGCTGACGTGTCTCGTGATCGCCGGACGCGATCCGCTGACCTTCGCCGGCGGCGCCGACATCGAGACGATCTCCAAGATCGACGACCCGCACGTGGCCCGGCGTTTCTGTCGCGAAGGCCAGAAGCTGTTCCAGACCATCTACCGCATGGGCAAGCGCGGCGGCGGCAAGCTGAAGACGGTCGCGGCCATCGGAGGACCCGTACCCGGAGGCGCCTGTGAAATCGCCTTGGCGTGCGATCTCATCGTGTTCGCCGATCACAAGAAGTCACGCATCGGCCTGCCCGAAGTGCTCCTCGGGATCATCCCCGCCTGGGGCGGTTCGCAGAGGCTTCCGCGACGCATCGGTGTCGCCAACGCACTTGGTGCGATCCTGGGCGGCAAGCTCTATCCCGCGCGCAAGGCCAAGAAGCTCGGCTTCGTGGATCGCACGACGCACCCCGAGTACCTGTGGAACATCGCCGATCGCATCGCGCTCGGTGAAGAGAAGTGTGCCTACCGTGGACGCAAGGGGCTCGGCAGCTCGCTGACGGACAAGAACCCGCTCTTCGCTGCTTTCGCGGCGAATCAGGCCCGGAAGGGCGTGATGCAAAAGACGGGCGGGCACTACCCCGCTCCGCAAGCAGTCATTCCGCTGATCGTGCGCGCACCGAGGATCCCGATCGACAAGGGTCTCGAAGCCGAGATGGAAGCGATCATGCCGCTGACCAGCTCGAAGGTCTCCGAGAGCCTCGTCGGACTGTTCCTCTTGAAGGAGGAGTCGAAGAAGCTCGCCAAGTCGCCCTCGGGCGAGAAGGCACCGCGCATGACGCGCGGTGCGGTGATCGGCGCCGGTATCATGGGTGGCGGCATCGCCTCGCTGATGGCGGAACGCGGCATGCAGGTTCGCCTGCGCGACCTGGACCGCGCGCAACTCGATACTGCCGAGCACTTCCATCGCGCGGAAGTCGGGAAGAAACAGAAGCGCCGTCACCTGGCCAAACACGAAGCGGCGGCCGCCATCGACAGGCTGGAAGTCACCACGGAAGCCGTTGGCTTCTCGCGCTGCGAGATCGCCATCGAAGCGGTCGCCGAGAAAATGCCTGTCAAACGCGCCGTTCTGGGTGAGCTGGCGGAAATGATGGGGCCCGATGCGATCCTGGCCTCCAACACCTCATCGCTCTCGATCGACGAGATCGCCCTCGAGCTTCCGAACCCCGAGCGAGTGATCGGGATGCACTTCTTCAACCCGCCGCGCAAGATGCCGCTCGTCGAGATCGTGCGCGGCGAAAAGACTGCGGACGAGGTCGTGGCGCGCACCGCACGGCTGGCTCTGGATCTCGGCAAGACTCCGGTCGTCACCAAGGACTGCGCAGGCTTCCTCGTGAACCGCGTCCTCGGCCCCTACCTCGACGAGGCGGTACGCCTTGTCGAAGGAGGCGTCAATCCGATTCTGATCGACCGCGCGCTGAAGCGCTTCGGTATGCCGATGGGGCCGTGCGAACTGATCGACGAGGTCGGGCTCGACATCGCCCAGCACGCCGGTGCCTCGCTCGAAAAGGCTTACGGCGAACGCATGCGCGCCTGTCAGTTCCTCGCCCCCCTGGTCGCGGACGGTCACATGGGCAAGAAAAGCGGCTCGGGCATCTTCGCCTGGGGCGCTAAGTCCAAGGATCTGCGCAAGAACAAGAAGTTGCCGAAGGTGAAGGGTCGCATGTCGCTCACGGAAGAAGGCATAGTCGATCGCCTGGTGCTGGCCATGGTCAACGAAGCTGCGCGAGCGCTCGAAGAAGACGTCGTCTCGGGCCCGCGTCAGCTGGACCTGGCAACGGTTTTCGGTACGGGCTTCGCGCCCTTCCACGGTGGTGTACTCCGCTACGCCGACATCCGCGGGCACGAGGACATCGTGCGCCATCTGGAAGAGATCGGCGAGGGGATCGCACGCACAGAGGGCAACTCGGCCGAGCGTTTGAGCCGTTTCAAGCCGGCAGAGTCGCTATTGCAAAGCTCCAAGAGCGGCCGCCTCTTCCACAATGCCGCAGCCTGATTGCTCTTCTGCCCGTGGCTTCGTGCGCTCCCTCTTCGAGGGGCGCATCGAATCCCGTGCCGTGTTTCCATTCCCCTATCCCACGGAAGAGGTGCTGGAGACCGGCACCTCGGTCGCCGAGATGGTTCGGGACTGGGCCGCGGACGCTGTCGATCCCGTCGTGATCGACAAGCAAAAAACCTTCCCGCCGGAGATCATGGAAGGCCTCGCCGAACTCGGACTCTTCGGTCTGACGATTCCCGAGGAACACGATGGCGCGGGCATGGGCGCCTGGACCTATGCCCAGGCCATGGAGGCCCTCTCCCATCGCTGTGCCTCGACGGCGACGATCCTCGGGGCCCACCTCGGGATCGGGTTGAAGGGACTCCTTCTGGATGGCACTCCGGAGCAGAAAGCGAAGTGGCTGCCGCGGCTCGCCAGCGGTGAGCTGATCGCCGCCTTCGCGCTGACCGAAGCCGGTGCGGGCTCGGACGCCGCGGCGCTGCGCACGACGGCGGATCCGCAACCGGACGGTTCGTGGAAGCTCAACGGCACGAAAATCTGGATCACCAACGGCGGAATCGCGAACTGCTTCACCGTCTTCGCACGCACGCCGGATCCCGAGAACCCCGAGGCGTCTTTGATGGAGCGCCCGGTCAGCGCCTTCTTCATCGAGAAGACGGCCGGCGGCATCACGATTGGGCTCCCCGAGGACAAGATGGGCCTGTGCGGATCCTCGACGACGGAGGTCGCCTTCGAGGACACGCTGGTCCCCGCCGACGCGCTGCTCGGCAAGCGCGGACAGGGCTTCAAGCTGGCCCTGCGCATTCTCAATGGCGGGCGCCACGGCCTCGCCGCCTGTTGTGTCGGTCAAGCCAAGCTCTCACGCTCGGGTGCCGTGGCCCACGCGCGGGAGCGTGTCCAGTACGGTCGCCCCATCGCCGAATTCGGCATGGTCCAGGAGCTGATGGCGGGTATGGACGCCGACATCTACACCATGGAGTCCGGAACGTGGCTCACGGCCGCGATGATGGACCGAGGCGAACACGAAACGATGCTCGAGGCTGCGTGCACGAAGATGTACGCCACAGAAAAGCTCTGGTCCGTCGCCAACGATGCCCTGCAGATCACCGGGGGCACCGGCTTCATGCGCGAGTATCCCTACGAACGAATCCTGAGGGATGCACGGATCAACATGATCTTCGAGGGGACGAACCAGGTCCTGCGCATGATGCTCGGCACACAGGGCCTTCGAGCCCTCGTTCGTGGCCAGGCGCGCTATCCGGACGGCCAGGAACGACTCGAGGGCGTGCACGCTTCCTTCGCCCACGAGCGTGAGGTCTTCGATGAACTGGTTCCGCACTTCGCGAGCCGTGCGCGGGCTGCTGTCGAAGCCCATGGGAAGGGCATCCGCAAAGCCCAGTTCGCCTTGCATCGACTCTCGGACATGGCCATGTGCCTTTTCCAGACGGCGGCCGTGCTATCACGCATCAGCACAGCCCTGGACAACGAACTGGCCGGAAAAGCCTCGGACCAGGAACAAGCTGTAGCGCACTTGAGCTGTCGTCGGCTCGAGCGCGAATTTCGCATCGCTCTGATGGATGAGGAACGCCCGGCCGACGAGTGGGTCGAGCGCGTCGCCCGGGGTATGTAGCGGACGAGCTACTTCGCCGGGCCGAGCGTACGGTAGACGGGCTCTTCGTCGGTGCCATCCAGCAGAACGATGGCGGCCAGCTCCTTGGAGTGCGCCGCCAGGAAGGTGCGCAGCTGGAAGTGGGTCAACTCGTCGTCGAACGCTCCCATGAGAATCTCGCTGTGGGCCTTCGCTTCGAGTTCGTTGCTCCTGTCCGAGTCGATGAGAACGTCGAAGCCATTCTCCATCAGGTGGACGCGAAGCGAGTCGACCCTCTGGTCGGAGACTTCGCTGTTCAGGCCAGTCAGGATCATCACCGGCCCAACACCGAGCAGCGACTCACTGCCCATGTCGCCAGGCGGATCTTCTGTGGGCAACTCGATCTCCGCCGCATGCACGTCGACGCTCTGTTCGAGCGCCCCTATCTTCAGGCCAATCATGTGATCGAGAGCCACAAGGTAGGGATCCTCTATGCCCAGGTCGTCGAAGACGTCCTTGAGCCCGTTGACGAGCTCGACATCTTCCCTGGGGAGACGATCGGTCTCGAAGCGAACCCGCGGCGCCGACGGCGTGGACTGGGCCCACTGGTCGGGGTACAGCCCCTGACTACGGCGCCAATCGCTCCCCGTATCCCTGATAATCTGCAAAGCAAGAAGGCCGAGCATGAGAATCATCGCAGCGGCGACGAAGCGACCGGGACGACGGCGACGACGCCTCTCCGCCCGTGCGGAATCCGAATGCCTCATTCTCCACCCCGAGGCCCAGCGATTCGTCTTGCCGCCCACCGACGCTGCCGTCGCGGCGGCGACCTGGGCCACGTGCTTGAAACGCTTCGCAGCGTGCTCGCCGGCCGTCAGCGGCGGAATGGAACGAAAAGGCTCGAACCCCTCATTCACGAATCGATCCTCACGAGTTCCGCCCTGAAGAGGAGCACTCCCGGAAACCGAGGGCGCGGGCGGGAGGTCCGCATTGGGCATGGCTTCCCCCGTGAAGGAGGGGAGTTCGCCCGGGCGCACTGCGAACGGATCGGCAGAGCGAACCAGGTACAGGAGATCCTCGCGCATTTCCCGCGCGGAGCCGTAGCGCGCGCGCATGTCCGCCATCGCGCGGTTGACGATCCAACGCATGGCCTCGGGACAACGCTTGCTGATCTTCGAGAGACTGCCGTGGGCCGGGAACGAGTTCTCGATCATCGAGTAGAGAACCGCGCCGGAGGAGTAGAGATCGAAGCGCACTCCGTCGACCTCGTGCACCTTCACCCCCTGCATGGCAAGGCGCACCATCTCGGGATCGCGATAGTACTCGGTCCCGTGGGTCGTCAACGTCAAGGCGGATGCCAGCGAAGTGACCAGACCGAAGTCCACCAGGTGCACGCGTCCGTCTTCGACGATGAGGTTGGCCGGCTTGACATCCTTGTGCCACAGGCCTCCGGTGTGGAAGCGCTCGAGCGCGCTCAACACGTCGATCGCGTAACCGGTGACGAGCTCCAGGTCCGCCGCACTGAGCCCCTCGGGGTTCGAACGCGCGTGCAGGCGATGGATCTCGCGGTTGAGCTCCTTGCCCTTGACGTAGGGCATCACGTAGTAGAAGCGTTCCGGCGAGAGCTTGTGCTCGTAGACGAGACCGAGTTTCCCCGCGGCCTCGAGGGCTCGGCTCTCGCGCACGATCTGGGGTAGCGTCGATCCCTGTTCGAGGGCGAAGGACTTGATCACGACCTCGTCGGCGATACCGCGGCGCATCTCGTGGAAGCGCTGGAAGGTCTCGGCCAGGGGACGCGCAACATAAAGGTGGGCACCCGAGCCGCCGGTCGGGAGCGTGCCAAGCACCTGATACCCGGGGAACTCCCCCTTGACGATCTTCGTCCGAGGAGCGCGATCGATGATGTCCGGCAGGCGCCTTTCGACACCCTCGATCAGGCGTTTCAACCCGACCAGACGCAGCGGGTGACTAATTGCGATCCGGTAGAGTCCCAGGCCCGCACTGGCGGCCTCGTCCTCGAGGGCGCGACCGTAGTGCTTGGCGGAGGACCAGCGGCCTATGAGCAGGTTGCCGATCGTCAGAGGGATGATCGCAGCGGCGGTCAGCACGGCGCCGACGGTGTGCAGGCCGTCGACCGCCATGTTCTTACCGAAGCCGCCGAGGTGGCGAAACGACCCCCTCAGCAACGCAAAAACGGCCTTCAACAGGAATCCGATTCCCGAGAAGACCTTGATCAGGAGCCAGACGATCCCCTGGAAGAGCTTGAAGGCGATGAAAAGACCGGCTCCGAGGACGGCCAGCACAGCCAGCCCCATGACAGCCATCGAGGTCCCCATCGTTCATGCCTCCTGGTGATTCTTAGTTGCTCGGGGTTTGAGAGTGGCTCTCCTCCGCGAGGGAGAAGCGGTGGTAGACATCGGCGAGAGCTTCGTCAAAGGCTGCCTCCGCGGACTTGTTGGGATTCGGATCCAGGCCATTTCGCGAAAGCTCCTCCCATTCCTCGGGAGTGAAGCTGTACTTCGAAAAGACCTCGGTCAAACGCGTCCGAACCTTGGCTCGGACCGAGGCCAACCGACGGCTGACGGTCGCCTCCGAAAAACCAAGCGCCCGGGCCACCGCTCCCCCACTCTTACGCTCGAAGACCCGCATTCGATACACAGAGAAATCGGCAAAGTCGCACTCGCGTTCGGCCCCGCGCAGGGCGGCGCCCACCTTGGCGTCGAACACGGCCTGTTCATAGGTAGCATCCGGCGAGGGCTCGGACCCGGAGGTGGAAAGGGCTTCCTCCAGGGGCAGCGCCTTGCGGCCAGAACCGCGCTTCTGAGCCATCCGGCGGTCGATTTCATCGCCCAGGGTGTGGCGCGCGATGGCCAGCAGCCAGGTCGAGAAGCGCGCCCCTTTCGAAGGATCGTGGCGGTCGATGGCCGTCGACAGAGCCGCCAAGGTCTCCTGGGAGAGATCCGCGACGGTCTCCTGACCGATCCGACCTCGGCCCCAGCGGGCGAGCTGGGAACGCAGGATCGGGCCAAAATTCTCCCAGAGCTCGAACCAAGCGGCGGGCTCGCGCGCCCGCAGGCGGCTGACAAAACTGGTCGTAAGGTCGTTTAGCACCGTTTTTCGTGCCCTCGTGATGACTCGACCCTCTCGTGACCTGACGAGGGGGGCAGGGACGGCGAATGTCGCCGACTTCCTAATTAACCACGAACGGCGGGGAGTATTCCGAAGTTTTTCAAGTAGGCGGCCCCGAATGTGCAAAGAGCCGCCCCTGGTTCCCAAGAACGTGGTGTGCCCGGACATCCCCGAAAACCCCGAGCGCAACAGAACACCAAAGACAAGGAATCAATCGCCATGTTCGGCTTCATCAAAAAGACCTTCAAAGTCACTTTCATCTCCGCGGTCCTCCTGGGTCTGGCCGGCGCCGGCGCCTTCGCCTTCATGGGTGAGCATCGCAGTAACGCGGTGGTCCACGAGCTTCGCAACAACGTAATGGACGCGATCGACGAGACGATCACCGACCCCCAAGCCCTTCGCTCGCAGCTGAGGGAAATGGAGGAGGAATACCCCATGCGCATCGAACAGGTAAATGGCGACCTGGCCGACCTGGAACACGAGATGCGCCAGCTGAACAAGGAATCGGTCGTCTCCGCACGGGTCGTGGCTCTGGTCGACGAGGACATCGAGTCCCTCGAAGTGCAGCTCGCTAGCAACACTGACGGGATCAACGGCAGGACCCGCCTGGCCTCGATCCTCGTCGACGACCACGCCTACACCCCCGAGCACGCTCGCCAGCGGCTCTTCCAGATGCGCAACACGCGGCTCGCCCACGCCAATCGTTCAGCGGACGCCCGCCACGACCTCGAATACCTCCAGAAACAAGAGGGTCGCCTCGTCGAGCTGAAAAACAAGCTCGAGGCGGAGCGCGCTGAATTCCAGGCCCAGATCATCGCCCTGACGCGCCAGATCGACAACATCGCCCGGAACGACCGTCTGATCGGGCTGCTCGAAAAGCGCAATCGCACCATCGAGGAGTGCAGCCGCTACGAAGCGGTCAGCCTCGACCAGATCACCGGTCGCCTCGAGGAGATCCAGAATCGCCAGGAAGCCGAGCTCGACATCCTGGCCACGGCCGAGCGCGCCACGGACTACGAGAGCATGGCCCGCCTGCAGATTGCCAACGAGGACATCATGATCCGCGAGCCGTCCCTCGCCCCGACCCACAAGCTCGAGCAACAGGTCGAACTCGATACGTACTAAGCACCTCCGACGATCCGGGCCCCGGCCCGGTGCTTCGGAGCGATCAAGGGCCGCTGTCCCGATTGGGACAGCGGCCCTCTTTGCATTCGGGAATCCTTGAGTTTCCGCCCGTGTTTTTGGACCGTAGGCACAACGGTCTCCGGGAGGTTTAACGATGCTCATGTCCCAACTTTCTTCTGTCGAAGCGCTGGCCATCAACACGGTTCGCACGCTCTCCATCGACGCCATCGAACGTGCGAATTCCGGTCATCCGGGTCTCCCCATGGGAGCCGCGCCGATGGCCTATTCGCTCTGGCAGAACCACCTGAGCTTCGATCCCGCAATGCCGGACTGGCCCGATCGGGATCGCTTCGTTTTGTCCGCGGGACACGGGAGCATGCTGCTCTACAGCCTGCTGCACCTGTATGGGTACGACCTGCCGCTCGAAGAGCTGAAGAACTTCAGGCAGTGGCAGTCCAAGACCCCGGGGCACCCCGAGTTCGGCCACACGGTCGGCGTCGAGGCCACGACCGGCCCGCTGGGGCAGGGAGCGAGCAACGCTGTCGGCATGGCCATCGCCGAGCGCTTTCTCGCCCAGAACTTCAATCGGCCGGATCACGAGATCATCGATCACAGGACCTTCGCCCTGGTCTCGGATGGAGACTTGATGGAGGGCATCTCGGCCGAGGCGGGGTCCCTCGCCGGGCACCTGGAACTGGGCAAGCTCGTCTACCTCTACGACTCGAACGATATCACCCTCGATGGCCCCTCTTCGCTGTCCTTCAGCGAGGATGTGGCCAAGCGCTACGAGTCCTACGGATGGCACGTCCAGACCGTGGCAGATGGCGATTCGGACCTGGAAGCTCTCGACAAGGCGATTCGAGACGCCGTCACCGAGACGCAAAAGCCCAGCCTGATCGTGATCAAGACCACCATCGGCTTCGGGTCTCCCAACAAGGGTGGCAGTGAAGCCTCCCACGGCGCCCCCCTGGGGGGCGATGAGGTGGCGCTGACCAAGAAGGCCCTGGGCTGGCAGGGCAGTGGCGAATTCCAGGTTCCCAAAGAAGCGCGCGAGCACTTCCGCAGCGCGGGCGAGCGAGGCAGCGCCCAACGCGAGAAGTGGGAGGCGCGCTGGAACGCCTATGCGGAAGCCCACCCCCAGCTGGCAGCCCAGTTGAAGAAGGCCCTGGCGGGCGAGCTGCCCGATAACTGGGATGGCGCCATCCAGAGCTTCGAGGCCGGCAGCAAGGTCGCGACGAGGGCCTCCGGCGGCAAGATCCTGAACGCCCTGGCCAAGAACATCCCCTGGCTCGTCGGCGGAGACGCGGATCTCTCATGCTCGACCAAGACACACCTGGCGGACATGGGTGACTTCAATGGCCAGCATGGCAACGGACGCAACGTCCGCTACGGCGTGCGCGAACACGCGATGGGCGCGGTAGCCAACGGCATGGCCTATCACGGTGGCGTCCGAACCTTCACGGGCACCTTCTTCGTGTTCTCGGACTACATGCGTCCGTCCATGCGCTTGGCGGCGATGAACCACTTGCCGGTGACCTTCGTCTTCACCCACGACTCGATCGCAGTCGGCGAGGACGGCCCCACCCATCAACCGGTCGAGCAACTCATGAGCCTGCGGGCCATGCCCGGACTCGTGGTCATACGCCCTTGCGACGCAAACGAGACGGCCGCCGCCTGGCGCTTCTCGGTTTCGCAGAATGACCGGCCGGTGACCCTCGTACTTTCGCGCCAGGGGCTCCCTACACTGCAAGACCCCGCCGTGGAACGGGCCGATTCCGTGGCCCATGGCGCCTACGTCCTGCGCGATCCCGAGGGAGTCGAATTGAAGACCATCCTCATCGCGACCGGTGCCGAAGTCCATTTGGCCCTGGAAGCACAAAAGGAGCTGGCCTCCTTGGGAATCGGCGCGCGCGTGGTCTCCATGCCGTCATGGGAGCTCTTCGAGGATCAGGGTCCCTCCTACCAGGACAGCGTCCTGCCGCCTGAGATCCAGGCCCGAGTCTCGATCGAAGCGGGCGTGACCTTCGGGTGGCAGCGCTGGATCGGCCGCGACGGCGTGGCCTGCGGACTCGATCGCTTCGGGTCCTCAGCGCCCGGCAACCTCGTGCTGGAAAAGCTGGGATTCACTACCGAACGCGTTGTGCGGACGGTGCAGACACTGCTCGGCTGAGAGCCACAACAATCTACTAGCGGCCACTAGCGCCTAGCGCAGGGCCTCTTCGAGAGCCGTCTTGGCGTCGGTGCGATCGTCGCGATACTTGACGATCAGAGCGCAGCTCTGGTGCAAGCCAAGCTTGCCGGCGAAGTCACCGCTTGCCGGGCGTGTACCGGGAATGACGACCGCGCCTGTCGGTATCTCGAGGGGAGACTCCGGGGAGGAGCGAAGCTCGTTTTCGTTGACGAGATCGAAAACGAGACTCGAAGACGTAAGGATCACGCCGGCAGCCAGGACGGCCCGTTCGCGAACGCGCACTCCCTCGTAGATGCCGGATTGACCGCCGATCATGC
Source organism: Planctomycetota bacterium (assembly GCA_965662355.1). GTDB lineage: Bacteria > Planctomycetota > UBA1135 > UBA1135. The sequence goes on from CBFIHP010000010.1 coordinate 114,885, forward strand.
AGCCGTCCTCGACGATCACCGGCAGGGAACCAATGGGTTCCAGGACGCCGCCGATCTGGACTCCGGCGGAAACGTGTACGCCGGCACCGATCTGGGCACAGGAGCCGATCAGGGCGTGGCTGTCGATCATCGACCCCGAGCCGACGAAGGCACCGATGTTCACGTAGCAAGGCGGCATCAACACACACCCCTCGGCCAGGTGCGCGCCACGGCGTACCGAGGAGCCGCCGGGGACCAGGCGCACTCCGTCACTCAGCGGGAAGTCGCGCACGGGAAGCGTCTCTTTGTCTACGAAGGGCCAGAACTCGCGAACCGAGGCGTCGCCTAGCTCGACAGTCGGGGAATCCCGAAAGATCTGAAGGATGCCCTCCTTGACCCAAGCGTTGACGCTCCATAGGCCCTCCGTACTTCGCTCGGCAACGCGCACCTCACCCGTTTCGAGCCCACGCAAGAGGGCCTCTCCACTCGGATGCGTCATCGCCGTTTTTTCTTGCCGGCGTCGATGAGCAGTTTTGTCTTCGGCACGCCGGGCTCGATGTCTTCCTCGCGCGCCAGCTCCCGCAGCCCGAGGCCTCCCTCTTCATCTCGGAGCCATGCTTCCGACGAGCATTGAACGCCGTCGCGCCGCTTGCGCTCCGCGAGGCCATCCAGAACCGCATCGACTTCACTCGCGGAACTCAGCACCTGGGAAAGGTAGCGCTCCGAGAAGACGGCCCCCTTGCGACCCCATGCCCGATTCAAGGCCTTGGCCAACCGAATCCCGAGGCCCTTCATCCCGCGCCCCAAGGACTCGCGATGCTTGGCTTCGACGACCATGTGCAGGTGATTCTTCTCGATGTGATAGTGGACGATGCGAAAACCGAAGCGACCGGACTGCCTGGCGAGGGACACGTGGGCCGCGATCAGCGACTTGCGCGCGCGCATGCTCGGCAAGCCCTCGTCCGCGACCAGGGCCACGTACAGGGGTTGTTTTGCCGTGAACGGCGGGCGTCCGCTGTGAACTCCACCGCGGATTTTCTTCTTCGGCTTCGCACCGGCACCCGCTCGACGGCCTCCCCAGCTTCCCTTGTTCGAATCGAGTGTCTTCTTGGACATGTTCGCCGTTTCGTCGCCACGTGTTCCCTCGAACGGGCACGCCAAGGACTCATCCTAGGCCATCGGAGTAACGCACCCCATGAAAATGAGAGCCTAACGAGACTTCGAGGTGTCGGACGGAGTCTCGGAGCCTCGCAGAAACTCGGTCACCTGTTTTTGCCATTCGAGATGGGGCTTCTCGAGGTGGACGGCATGCCCCCCCCCGGGAACGACGGAGAATTGCTTGCGAGTCGCATTCAACCCCTCGAAGAAATCCGACGCATCGTCGCGTCGAGCTTGGAAGTAGCTCGCTTCTCCATCGTTCAGTTCACCGAAGCCCTCGAGCTCGTGCTGGCCATAGATCAAGAGAGTCGGCGCCTGGAGCTTGGCCGGCTCCACGAGCGGCAAGCCGTACACGTAATCCCTGAGGGCTCCGTTGGGCGCACGGTTTCCGAAACGCAGACACGCGTCAGCAAAGGCCTCGGGTATGTCGGGGTCGTGGGCTTCGGGAATGAAGTCAGAGCGCACGTCCTCGGGGCTCACGGAGCGAGTCGGTTGGTCGAGGAAGCCCTCGGGAAACACATCTTCCGGGATCCCGACCTGGTGATTGAAACCATAGAGAACCAGCCCGTTGACGCGTTCGGGGTGGGTCTGGGCAAAGCGCCCTGCCACCTGCGCGCCCCAGCTCCAGCCGATCACGTCCACCTTGGCTACGCCGTGAAGGTTCTCGATGTACTTCGTGGCGGCGGCGAGATCCTCGACCGCCTCGCGCGCATCCGAGTAGCTTCCCTTCTTGGGCGAATCGGACTTGCCATAGCCCTGGAAGTCGATGGCAAAAACGTCCCACCCTTCGCGGGCCAAGGCATCCATGACCGAGTAGTCGCGCACCGAGAGATCCCAGTTGGCCCGGCTCGAGTAGCTTGCACTGGGTAGGACGACGGCCACGCGGCGCGGCCCTTTGCGCAGAGTTCCGGTGACGGACTTCTCGAAGATCGCGATCCTGCGCCCGCCGCGTTGCGCAAAGTGTTCACGCGATTGGATCTCCGGCCCGAAGGGGCCGTCACGCACGCTCGATTGAGATGCCAGCGGGGCTGCGAGGATCGTGACCGAAGCGAGGGCAAGAAGCATGGAGGCATCCTAGCGCAAGGCCCTCAAACGGCGAACGGGGCCCCCACCATCTTGATGGAGGCCCCGTCTTTTGGGCTAGAGGCGACGGATTGCGCCGCTTAGCGTTCGTTCACCACGTAAACCGACTCCAACGCCTTCTCGACCCGGGCCTGGACGTCCGCCAGGTGCGCCGCGGAGTACGCGTCGAGGCCGGCGTCACCGCGCTCCTCGATGGTTTCCCCGATCGTGCGGAGCTTCGCGACCGCGAGGTTCGCGATCGTGCGCCGTGCGGCGCCAGCCCCATCGCGGGGAAGGGAGAGGTCGATCATGCGCTCGAGGTGCTCGCGCTGCAGGTTGCGACGCAGGCTCGAGATCATCGGCTTCTTCGTCGTGAAGTTCCCGGACCTCTCTTCGAGCTCGCTCCAGACCGCTTCGTGCACGGTCTCGAAAAGCTCGACGAGGCTGAAAGTGTCTTCCTCGCCCTGCGTGCGGAACTCGTTGTCGTAGATACGACGGAGGCGCGTCGGGCTGAGAATCATGGAGAGCGCCGTGGCCTGGATGCCGCTGACGCGTTCGTGGACCTCGTAGGAGGGATCGTCCAGCAGGAACTGGTACCCCGGCGCATCGGGCCAAACCTGGGTACCTAGCTTGTGGAGCAGTTCCGGGCTGAGACCGAAGGCCTCGTCACGGAAAGCGTTCTCGATCAGGAAGTTCAGCGCGCGGCGCTGCTTCTCTACTTCGACGTTTTCGATCGGGTCACGACCGTCCGGATCACCTTTGAAGTCCCAGTGGACATAGGAACCACCGACCCAGCGCTGGGCGATGACCATGGCCATTACGTGGTTGGACAGCAACGACTCGTAGCGGTCACGCGCCTTGCGCCAGGGCTCGCCATCCTTGACCAGTTCTTCGGTGATCTTGCCGCGCAACTCACGCACGATGCGCATGCGCGACTCGGCAAAGTTCAACGGGTCGGCACCCATGTCCCACGTCTGGGCGCGCGGGTCGGGGCCGATCGTGGCTATATCGTTGAGGAAGACGTGATCCGGATGGGCGACCTCGGACAGCACCTTGTCGCGCTGATCATCGGGGCCATAGCCAAAGGCGATCGCCCACTCGTCGTACGGACCGACGCCGGGCGTGGCGAAATCGCCCTGAACCTCGCCGTCCTCCATGTTGATGTTGACACCTGCGTACTCCATCACCGACGCGATGAAGGGCTTGCCCTTCATCTCTTCGGAGTTGATGTCCGCCAGCGTATGGATCGTCGAGGCACCGAAGTTGTGCTGGAGACCGAGCGTGTGTCCCACTTCGTGGGCGGAGATGTAGCGAATCATGCCACCGATGAATTCCTCGGGGAGGCCGTCGAGCAAATGCACGTCTTCCTTGGCCTCACCTTCTTCGTCATCCTCTTTGTCATCCCGGAGCAAACCGGCGTCGAAAACGGAGGCGAGGAGCGAGATATTCAGCGCCAGGTGGTCACCGATCTTGCATTCGCCACCGGATTGTCCCGTGACACGCCCGTGGGCCAGCAGCGCCGATTGCGTCGCCGGATCCTGCAACGCCTCTACGGTGCGCTCTTTGGCGCTCATACCGGCGAGCTTGGCACGACGCTCTTCGATCAGACGGCCGCGTTCCGCAGCGGGCGCCAGGCGAATACGCGGGTCCCACTGGGGGTGCTCGTCGAGCCACTGCTGGGTCTCCGGGTGCATCCCTTGCATGGCGATGTCACCCGAGAGGTTCTTCAACATCCCGCGCACGGCACTCAAGAGGCCCATGTGCCAGACGACGTCCGCATCGAGGATCTCTCCCGTACGGGGATCCCAGCGGCTGGGGCCGATGGCATAACCCTGGGTCGATGTGTTCCAGCGGAAAAAGTTGTAGCGCGCATCCTCGGGATCGATGTTCATGTACGCACCGGTCGTCGCGTCTTGCTGATAGACCTCGACAGCGTCCGCGATACCGATCTTTTCGAAGGCCTTGTTCCAGGCCAGGATGCCGTCGCGCACGTGCCGCCGGTAGCGGATGGGCGTCGTGTGCTCGATATACCAGACGATCGGCTGCTTCGGCGGCGAGAGGTGCAGCGACTTGTCAGCCTTCTCGATGTTCCAGCGTGAAATGTACCGTGTGTAGGGCTCTTCCGATTCCGGCTTGCCCAGTTCGCGATAGTAGACGTTGAAGTAACCCACGCGGTTGTCGGCTTCGCGCGGCTTGAAGCTCGGGTTCTTCGGCAGCGAACGCAACGAATAGTGCAGCGTCACGAGGCGACCGGAGCGATTCGGCACGTTGTAGGCAACCTCGACGTTCTCGGGGAAAGCCTTGGCTTTCTCCAGGGTCGCAAGGCGCGTTTGCGCTCCAACGACACTGGGACCGTAGCCACTGTAGGGACCGAAGAACTTCGCGTGCTGGCCGATGAAGAGCCCTTTTAGATCGACGACCGGCTTGCCTCCCGACAAGGCCACGATGGGCACATCGAGAATCACTCGATCGGTGTAGAGCTCCTTCACGGAGTCCTTCGACGGCGCATCGCCGTGCGAGCGCGTCAGGAAGTTAGGCTCGATCAGAGCCAGGCGCTTGTCGAAGCGCTTCCAGCGCGCGTACGTCGAGCCCCCCATGACACCAGCCTCCTCGTCTCCGGAAGCGACAGTGGTGGCGATCATGACGAGCTGCTTCTCGAAGTTCGACGGCAAGACGGCAAAGAGCCGTCCGTCCTTCTTGTTCGAGTACAGCGTGTACATGCTGGGCTTGCCGTCGACGGTCGAGACGATCTTGGTCGTTCCCTTCGTGACGGTTTCGAAGGGCGGAAAGTCCGGCTTCTTCGCTTGTTTGGGCGCGGACTCGGGCGGCGCTGGAGCCTGCGCGGCGCCTTGCGCGGCACCGAGGGCCAGGATCAGGCCGAGACTCATCGTGAATAGACGGGCCATCTTCGTTTCAACTCCTCTTGCAACTTCTTTGGAAGGATCGGGGGGCGTGCCGATAACCTAGCACTCTGGACACTCGCCGGAAATCGCACGTTTCCGCGCAGCGTCCTGAAAATCCCATTGCCCCGAAGATCAAACTGCGTTGAAGAGCAGCGAACATTCCCGAGGACAAAGAGGTGACGAGGATCTGACCTCCGGGACCTCTCTACGCGCCCCGCGCGAGGCCCTGCTTGTAACGGAGTTGTTTGCTTCGCTCGATGTGGAGGTCCTCGTCGAAGCCGCCGAGCCCTTCGCCGGACTCGACCTGTTGCTCCCCGAAGAACGCCCGGCAGTCGCCCGGGCCGTGGAAAAGCGCATTCGTGAGTTCGCCACCGGGAGGGTCTTGGCACGCAAAGCCCTCGCCCGACTCGGCTTCCCGGAAGGCCCGCTCCCGATCGGCCCTGACCGAGCTCCGATCTGGCCCGGGGGCTCCATCGGAACGATCACGCACACGAAAAAGCTATGTGTCGTTGGCTGCTCGACGCCACATCGTGCCCGTGCGATCGGACTGGACGTCGAGCGCTTGCGGGACATGAAAGAAGGGCTGGCGGAACGGATCCTGCGGCCGACGGAACGAGCGGAACAGGGCACGCATCCGACGCTCGCCTACTTCTGCGCCAAGGAAGCCGTCTACAAGTGCCAGCACCCGCTCAGTGCGCAGTTCCTCGAGTTCCAGGACGTGTCGATCCGTTTCTCACAGGATCTGTCCGAGTTCGAAGCGACGATCCATGTGCAACCCGATGATTCGACGTGGAAGCACATCCCCGGTCGACTGCTGATGACGAGCGATCACGTGGTTGCGGCAGCGGCCCTGCAACCCGGTACGTGAAGCGCCTACTGGAAGGCAGGGTTGCGAACCGGCAGAAGAGCGTCGACGTCGCCGAGCCAGGCGAATAGCTCGTCTTTCAGCTGGCTCGTTCGCTCGGTGTTCTGCGCCGACAGATCGTTCTCCTCGCCCGGATCGCGGGCCAGATCGTAGAGCTCGGTACCGCCGTTGAAAAAGTGCACGAGCTTGTCGTTGCCCTTACGCAAGGCGCAGACGAGGGTCTGATGTGGAAAGTGGAAGTAGAGTGCTTCGCGATCGAGCGACTTCGCTCCGCGCAAGAGCGGCGTGATGTCCACTCCGTCCAGGATTTCCCCCTGCGGTCTCGAGCCGCTCAGCTCGAGAAAACTCGGATAGTAATCGGTGGTATCGATAGGCACGTCGCACACGGCGCCGGCCTCGATGACCCCCGGCCAGCACGCGATCGTCGGTACGCGCAGGCCCCCCTCGTACAACTTGCCCTTGCCCCCTCGCAAGGGCGCATTCGAGGTGATCTCGAAGAGCGTGCGATGTTTCGAACGACGACGTAGCCAGCGTTGGGTCAGGGCCCCATTGTCCGACGTGAACACAAGAAGCGTGTCGTTCGTCAGCCCTGACTCGTCGAGCGTGGAGACGATTCGCCCCACGCTCTCATCGAGACTCTCGATCATCGCCGCGTAGATCGGGTTCTTCTGAAGCGTCTGGGGATCCACGTTCTCCTGGTTCTTGACGATGAGCTCTTTCTTGGCTTCCCACGGGGAATGGGGAGCGAAGTGGGACAGGAAAAGAAAGAACGGACCTTCCTTGCTGTCCTCGATGAAGTTCACGGCCTCGTCTGTGAGACGATCGGTGATGTACTCGCCCTCAGGGCCGTCCGCGAATGCCTGAATCCCGTACGGTGAGAAGTAGCTACTGGGTCCGCCGAGTTTCGCGGTGGCAATGGCAACGTCGAAGCCGTGCTCCGGAGCTAGTGGATCGCCGAGGTGCCATTTCCCGATGACACCTGTGCGATAACCGCTGGCGCCGAGCCTCTCCGCGATGGTCGTCTGCTCGGTCGGAATGTGATCCTGGAGCGTCGGCTCCCACCATTCCTTGTCCACGGGCCCCTTCGTTGCAATCGCGGGCCGCGCACCGATGACCTCGGAGTTCAGGGCCTTCGTCATCCGATGCCGAGCTGGATTCTGTCCCGTCAAGAAGCTGTAGCGCGTCGGCGAACAGACAGGAGAGCTGGCATAGGCCTGAGAAAACACCATGCCACGTTTTGACAACGCATCGATATGAGGCGTCGGGTGAAAACTCGAGCCCTGATAACCGACATCCGCCCAACCGAGATCGTCCGCCAGAATGAAGACGATGTTCGGGCGCTGCCTCCGCGAAGCGTTTGTTTTGCCCGACGAGGTCGTATCGCCCGGCCCACACGACACCAGGAGCGAACACAAAAGAAAGCTTGCGAGGCGCATTGGACGACGCATTGTCTCGACGCTTCCTCCGCGGCACAAGATCCGCGCTCGGGTTTGGTCCCAGGCCCCCCCCCCCGCAGCTGGCCTAGGCCTCGACGTTCAACAAACTCCCAGGCGGCAAGTCCTTGCGGTTCGACAACAGAGCCTCGACAACACGGTCCAGTTCATCGGAGACCCGTTCATAAACGAGTTCGAAGCGGCTATTGGTCTCCTCGGCCGCATCCTCGGAGCCTGGTCTAGCACCCTGTGGAGCCTGGCTGCTGACGACAGGCCGAGCTGCCAGCTCGAGGAAAGCATCCCTGGAGGCCCTCTCGAGTGCCTGTGCCTCGGAGGGAACTTCCTGCTCGAGAACCTCGCGGTGATGCTCGGTCAGACGGCGAACTTCGCGCTCGACCTCGAGCACCTTGGTGGCAAAGCGTGGCGAAGGTGGCTTTTCCTCCGACTCGAACGGCTTCTGCCGCAATAAATTGTCGGACGGCGGCCGCATTGACTCGACCGTGTCACGCAACTCGAGCAGGCCGCGGATCAACGCGCCATCTCCCTCACTGTGGTGAGGTTCCTCACTGTGGTGAGGCGCCCTTTCGCCATTCGAACCGGGCGAACCCTGCTCGTCCACGGCTTGCACCTCGGAGACCCTCTTGGACTCCGCGCTCAGTGCCTCTGTCGTGCCTGAAGAGAGCGGTGAAACTCTCATTATTCCCCCCTTTGCTATCGAAAATCGACCGCCCCCATACGGCCGACGCTTCAGTGCTTCGGCAGAGGCCGAGGGGAATCTGAATTCGATCGTGATTTCCTCGAAAAAACGCCGGTACGACGGGAAAAAACGTCCGTCACGTCGGGCTCTCAGGAAGACGTACTTGGCACTTCGATTGCCATTAAGGTCCCCCACCCCAATCTGGCGAAGGGTAGGGCTTACACCGCAGACGCCCCCTCGTTTCTGCACCCCGTTCTGCATCTCCCGTTCTGCATCCACGTTCTGCATCCATGGAAGAGCCGCTCCAACCGCCGGGCGCCCAGCCCTCGCCGGATCCCTCCGATCCCGCGGGCCAGGGAGTGAATCCCCTCGGCTCCGCAGCACCGCTGCAGACGAGCAAGGCCACGGATCGCTCGCTCGACTTCGACGACCCCGAAGAGGACATCCGGGTCGAGGTTTCCTTCGACACCTGCATCAACTACGCGATGCAGCAGAACGACATCCCGGTCGTTCGCTGGTTGAAGATCGAGAACGCCTCGCAGAACGCATTCGACGACCTGACCGTCCGCATCTCGATCGATTCGGATATTGCGGACCCTTGGGAAGCGCACATTCGTCACCTACCCGGCGGCACGACGTGGACGGCGGACGCCGTCGACCTCGGGTTGAAGCCGGAGCGCCTCTTGCGCCAGGAGGAGACCGAAGCGACCACGCTGCACGCACGCATCCTGCACCGCGGTGCGGAGATCATGCACGAGGAGTTCCCGCTCTCCATCCTCGCGGCGAATGAATGGGGTGGACTGCGCTCGCTGCCCGAGATCCTGGCAGCCTTCTGCCAACCAAACAACTCCGCCATCCACGATGTGCTGGCGAGCGCGCGTACGCTACTCGAGCAGGCGACAGGAGATCCCTCTCTGGCTGGCTATGCACGTCCCGAACGAGTGCGTCCGATCGTGGAAGCTGTGTGGGGCGCATGCTGCAACCTGGGCATCGCCTACCTGTCCTCGCAACGCGACTACGAGGGCGAGAGCCACAAGGTACGCACTCCCGATCAGGTCATCGCCAATGGTCTCGGAACCGAGGTCGATCTGGCGGTACTGATCGGCTCGTGCCTCGAGCTGGTCGGCTTGAACCCCGTCTTCTGTGTACTGAACGACAGCGTGCTGGTCGGCACGTGGATGCACGACGAAAGCTTCCCGCGGGCCACGATCGAAGAGGGCAAGCGCCTACGCCGCAGGGTCGGCAACGGTGAGATCCTCACCTTCGATCCCATCGCCGTCACGAACCGCCCGGTCGCCGCCTTCGGCCTGGCTGTGCGGGCGGCGCAGACGCGGGTCGAGGATGCCGAGTCCTTCCGCCTGTTGGTCGACGTTCGCGCAGCGCGCCGAGCGAAGATCCGCCCCTTGGCCTCGCGTAGTGGCGTGACTCTGGGCGGCGATAACTACCTCGATTTCGCCAACGCGACCGACCCCGACGTTTCCAGCGCGAGTCCGAGCGATACCCAGACCCCGATCGAGGAGCTGCCGACCAACCGCATCGAAAAGTGGAAGCGCCACTTGCTCGATCTCTCGTTGCGCAACCGCTTCCTGAACTACCAGCCGAACAGAAAGAGCGTACCGATTCAGATCGGAGACCTCTCGGCCCTCGAAATGGCGCTGTCGAGCCGTGAGGCGTACACGGTCACGCATCGCTCACGCAACATGTCCCAGGCCGAGCCGGGTTCCGGGCGCGGCAAGGACGATGCTCCGTTCCTCCTCAAGGAACTGAAAGAACAACGCCTACGCACCTCGATGGACAAGAAGGAGCTGAATTCGCGGCTCCTCGACATCTATCGCACGGCGAAGCTGTCCCTCGAGGAAACCGGGGCCAACATCCTCTTTCTCGCCGTCGGTTTCCTGCGCTGGGTCGACAAGACCAGCCCGGACCGCAAGCTGCGTGCACCGATCCTGCTCCTACCGGTGCGGCTGGAAAAGGACCCGCAGACGAAGTCGTTCCGCATCAAGCTCGATGATGCCGACCCGCAGGTCAACATCACGCTGCTCGAAAAGCTGAAGACGGACTTCAAGCAGGACATCTCCGGGCTGGACGAGTTGTGCGACAAGAAAGGGGACCTGGATGTTCCCGGCGTGCTCGCGCGGTGGGAAGCCATCGCCCGAAAGCACAACGAATGGAGCCTGGAGGAAGCAGCCTGCATCGGTCTCTTCTCGTTCACAAAGTTCCTGATGTGGCGAGACCTCGAGGCGCATACCGATCTCCTGTTGCGTAGCCCGGTCGTGCGTTATCTCGTGGAGCGTCCCGATACGCCCTTCGACGGCACGCAGTTTCCCCGGCCGGAAGATCTCGACCAGAGGGCCCCGGAAGACCTGCTTCTCCCGATGGACGCCGATTCGTCCCAGATCTCGGCGGTCGTGGCGGCGGAGGAAGGCAAGAGCTTCGTCCTGGAGGGCCCTCCGGGAACGGGCAAGTCCCAGACGATCACAAACCTGATCGCCCACTGCCTGGGCAAGGGCAAGCGCATCCTCTTCGTCGCCGAAAAGGAAGCTGCGCTCAGCGTCGTACAAAAGCGGCTGGCATCCGTAGGCTTGGACCCCTTCTGCTTGCAGCTGTACTCGAACAAGGTCAACAAACAGGAAGTCCTGAACCAGCTGAAGGAATCGCTGGAGACCGCGGGCGCAAAGAGCCCCGACGAATGGCAGGACCGTGCGGAACGTCTCGCTGCCATTCGTGGAGAGTTGAACCGCTACGTCGCGGAACTGCATGGCAAGCGCCCATTGGGTCGCAGCGTTCATGAGGTCGTATCGCGCGTGATCGGACTGCGTGACGTTCATCGCGTCCCCCTGGGGATCGACAAGGCCGAGACAATCGACGCCAGCACCTTCGAGCAGCACCTCGAGTTGGTGGACCAACTCTCGGCCGCCGCACGTGCCGTGGGCGACATCGCCCATCACCCCCTGCGCCATGTCAATCGCACCGACTGGGACATGGATCTGCCCGAGAGAGTGAGCTCGGCCGTCAGCGACTGCCTCGAGGCCTTGAGCGAACTCGAAGGCGGGCTGGTCAAGTGCGCCACCGTGCTCGCTGTCATCGACGAAAAGACCGGCAAGATCCCGGAGCTCTCGCGCAACGAGCTCCTGCTCCTGGAAGAAGCCGGGGCCCACCTGCAGGCAACCCCCTTCCCCGAGCAACGGCTTCTGATCGAACCGGGTTTCGCCGATCGTTCGAAGCAGTTCCGCCAGCTCCTCGAGCTTGGTGCCCAGACGCTTGTACGTCGCTCGGCCCTTGAAGCGCGCTGGAAGCCCGAACTGTTTCAACAGGATCTCGACCAGCTCCTGCAGGCGATCGACAGCGCTTCGAAGGCCTCGCCCATCATCGCGTGGCCCAAGAAGACCGCTGTCAAGAAGCGCTTCGCGGCCATGTGTCACACGGGCAAGCCGGAGTTCGAAGAACTCCGCGAAGTCGTCCATGCCACACAGGAAGTCGTCCATGCCGAGAAGCGACTGAAGGGAGCCGCGGAGGTCATGGCGGCCTTCTTTGGCGATCAGTGGCATGGATTGCAGAGCGACTGGACCGAGCTCACGAGCAAGCTCGCCTGGTGTGAACGCTTCCATCAGCTCCTGTCCGGCATCGGTGGAAGTGTCCCCATGCTGTACAAGCAATTGATTCAGCGCTGGACCGCATTGGCCACCGACCACGGGGCACAGTTCGCTAGCAACCACGCCTTCCGCACCCACCTGCAAGCGCTCTCGATGGCCCGCAAGGCCTTCCTCGATCGCTGGGGCGAATATGGTCGTGTGATCTCACTGGACGCCTCGACCGTCTTCGGTGGTGATGCGGAAAAGGGCTTCCTGAACCGTATTCGGGAACACCTGGACAGCTGGCAAAAGAGCTTCCCCGACCTGCGCGACTGGTTCCATTTCCAGCGCATCCGGGGCGAGGCCGCCAAGACCTTGCTGGCCCCCATCGTGGCCGCCTGCGACGCAGGCACCTTCCCGGTTTCTCAAGCTAGCCTCGTCTTCGAGCGTTCGTTCTACGAGATCTGGTTGCAACGCCTCCACAAGACGGACACGAGTTTCCGTAACTTCAACGGCTCCGAACACCTACGCAAGATCCGGCGCTTCCGCGAGCTGGAGTCCGAGTTCATCAAGCTGACGCGCTCGTTCTTGCTCGCGCAATTGGCAGCGAACATACCCAGTGCCGGCTCCGACACGACCGGCACATCCGAGCTTGGCCTTCTGGAGCGGGAAATCCGCAAGAAACGCCAGATCATGCCGATCCGCAGGCTCTTCGAACGCCTGCCCACGCTCCTCCCACGCTTGAAACCCTGCGTCCTGATGAGCCCCCTCTCGGCGGCGCAGTATCTGTCCGCGGGTTTGCAGAGCTTCGACATCGTCGTCTTCGACGAGGCCTCACAGATCCCCATCTGGGATGCGATCGGCGCCATTGCGCGCGGCAAGCAAGTGGTCGTCGTCGGCGATTCGAAGCAATTGCCGCCGACGAGCTTCTTCGCCACCATCGACGACGAGGAAGGCCTCGACGATGATGACTTCGCCGAACTGGACAGCCTGCTCGAGGAGTGCATCGCCTCACGCCTACCCACCTTGGATCTACGCTGGCACTATCGTAGCCGGCACGAAAGCCTCATCGCCTTCAGCAACTCGCACTACTATGGTGGGCGGCTTGAGACGTTCACCTCACCCGTTGCAAACTCCAAAGAGCTCGGCATCGGCTTTCACTACGTCGAGAATGCCGTGCACGATCGCGGCGACACGGCCACGAACCGTGCGGAGGCTCTCGCCGTCGCCAACGAGCTCGTCAAGCGCCTGAAGAAACTCGGCAATCCGAAGAAGCTGAAGGAACCGCCCGGTCTGGGTATCGTGACCTTCAGCTTGCCCCAGCAACGGCTGGTCGAAGAGCTTCTGGACGAAGCCCGCGAGAAGAACCCGCAGATCGAACCGTGGTTCACCAGCGTGCCCGAGCCCGTCTTCATCAAGAACCTGGAAAGCGTCCAGGGGGACGAGCGAGACATCATCTTCCTGTCGGTCGGCTTCGGCCCCGACTCGCGCGGTCGCCTGTCGATGAACTTCGGTCCGCTTTGTCGCGACGGCGGCGAGCGACGTCTGAACGTTGCCATCACCCGCGCTCGGCGCCAACTGGTGCTCTTCTCGTCGATCCTGGCGAAGGACATCGACCTCTCAAGAACGCGCGCCGTCGGTGCACGCCACCTCAAGGCTTTCCTTGACTACGCGGAGAAGGGCCCGCAATCGAGCGAGCCCTCGTTCTGGATGGGTCATCTCGATGGGCCCGAACGGACGATCGAAAACGATCTCGCCGAGCGCCTGGAGCGACGTGGCTACGAAGTCGAGAGCCAGGTCGGGTGCTCGGGCTATCGCATCGACGTGGCCGTGCGCCATCCCGAGGACAAGGGCCGCTACATCCTCGGTGTCGAGTGCGATGGCACCAATTATCAGAACGCCGCGACCGCACGTGATCGGGATCGCCTGCGGGCCTTCGTCCTGCGCGATCTCGGTTGGCACCTGCATCGCGTATGGTCCCCCGATTGGTGGATCCAGCCCGAACGGGAAGTCGACAAGGTCGAGGCCGCCATCAAGGACGCCCTGCGAATCGAGGCCGGAGTTCCGCGGGTGCGGGTGCAACGCTCCTCGGCGAGTGCGCCGTCGCAAGCGCCGCCGCAGCCACAGCCGCCCGCCCAGACGGCGCCAAACCAGGCCCAGCCGGCCACTCCGGCGCAGAGTCCTGCCCCTCAACAACAGCAACAGCCGAGCGTACAACAGCCAGCTACGCAACCGCAGCAAGGGGCACAACCGCAGAGCTCGGCCAAGCAAACCACTCGCAAGCCCAAGAAGCGAGCGAGCAAGGGCAGCACGCAGCCCAACACCTCGAAGAAATCGGCCAAGGGACAGAACCCGAAGTCCACGGCTCGCAGGCCGAAGAAAAGCAACCCTGCGGCGCCCCAGCAAGCCCAGCCGAAGAAGTCCACCTCCAAGCCCAGCGCGAAGAAGAAGTCCGCCGCGCCCCCGGCACAGCCGCAAACGAAGCCCAAGTCGCAGGCCGCAGCCCAGCCGCCCCCTGCGCAACCCGCGTCCCAACCGGCGCAGGCGAGCAAACTGGCTCGTGCCAACCAACAGGACCAACAGGCCCAACAAGCTCAGGTGGCTCAACCGGTGCAAGCGCCCGAGTCGCCGAGCGGTGTCCCCTATCGTGCCTTCCCGATCGTTCCCTCGCAGACTCCGGGACAGACGCCGCCGTTGAGTGCCATCGTGCACACGATCTCCGATCTCGTCGCCTGCGAGAGCCCCGTACATCTCCTTCGTGCCATTCGACGCGTCGCTGAACATTTCGGCTTCCGCAATGTCGACGACGGTGCCATCCAGCGCATTCGCCAGGCGCTCGGACAGCTTCCGCCCGAAGCGCGACCGATCGAACACGAAGGATTCCTCTGGGCCAGCGGTGCGGACCCCTCAGCTTTCGATGTCTATCGCACGCAGGACTCCACCGATGCCGATCTGCGGCGCCCGGAGGAGATCCCGCCCCAGGAAATCGTCAACGCCATCGTGGACGTCTTGAAGCGCAATGTCAGCTTGCCGCTCGACGATCTCACCCGCGTGATCGCCGAGCATTTCGGGCAAGAAGCCCACGATCAGAAAATGCGCCAGATCATCGGGAACATCGCGGCCGTGTGCGCTGGGCGCGGTTTGTGTGTCGTGGATGGCTCCACGGTGCGCGCTGCGGCCTAGCCCGGCTGGCTACAAAGCCGAAACCCGGAATCCGATTGCCGCCCCCTGTCGGATCGGATGTCATCGATTCGATGAAGTCCTCCATCCTGCTTCTCTTTTTCTTCGGCTGGCTGACCTTCGCCTGCCAGAGCACCGAGCCCACGGCAGCGCTCGAGCTCGAGTTCGATCAGGACTCTCCCTGGGAGTACTACCGCGAGAAGTACGACATCGACGGCGACGGCCGCGTCTCCGAGGCGGAGTATGACGAGAATCGGGGTGGCTTCGCCCGCCTCGATCGCTCTGGCGACGGCCACCTGGAAGCGGACGACTTCGCCTCGTCCTCCCCTGGAAACAGTCGAGACATGCGCTCGATGGAGATCGAGATGCGCGCGATGCGCGCCCTGTTCGAGTACCTCCAGGAGGAGGGCGAAACCAGCGAGCTCACCATGGACGAGCTCTTCTATGCCGCAGAGGCGTACGACCAAAATGGCGACGAGGTGCTCGCCGAGGTCGAATTCCGTACCGCCTCCAGCAAGCGCTTCGTCGCCATGCCCAAGGACGACATGGCACGCATGATGGGCGAACGCGATCCGTGGGAGTCCCTCGTCAGCGGCATCGACGAGAACGCCGACGGCACGCTCTCGTTCCCCGAGTTCGAGAGTTTCTTCGAACAGCTCGACGGCGATTTCATCCTCAGTTTCGAGATGGAGGAACCGATCGGCGGGACAACACCCCGCATGCCACAAACCGGCCCACGAGTGGGATCGGTCGCTCCCGATTTCGAACTGGCTCCCACCTCAGGCGGCGAGAAGATCACGCTCTCGAGCTTCACCGACGAGCGCCCCGTGGCCCTGATCTTCGGAAGCTACACATGACCCCCCTTCCGCGCTTCGGCCGGTCGGCTGAAAGAAATTTACGAGGAGTACAACGATGATGTCGCGTTCTTCGTGGTCTACATCCGCGAAGCACACGCCATCGACGGCTTCTCACCACTGGGCGGTGGCGGCATGCCAATCGTCGAGGATCCTGTGTCCCTCACCGAACGCAACGAAGTCGCCAAGGTCTGCATGAGCAAGTTGGCCCTCGACCCGATCCCTGCTCTCGTCGATGACATCGACGACTCGGTGGGCTTCGACTACGCGGCCCACCCCGACCGGCTCTATCTGGTTGGCCGGGACGGAAAGATCGCCTATCACGGATTCGAAGGACCGATGGGCTTCGACCCCGATGGATTGGACGCGGCTATCCGCTACGAGCTGGACGGGGAATAGGACGCGTTCGTTTCCGGCCCCCCAAAGGCGAGGGGCCCTGAACAACCGCTCCCCCTACGACCCCGCCCCAATGACTCGCCCAAGCACCTCGAGGCGCTCGACCAACCCACGGATCGTCCCCTCATCCGTCCCCGGGTTCATCACACAAAGCCGCAGATGGCGCACGCCATCGACATCCGTGCCGCCCAGATAGTAACTCCCCTCAGCCATCAATCCGTGTCGCAAGGCTTCCTGGTCTAGATCGCGATAACGGAAACAAAGAATGTTCGATTCCGGTTCGTAGGGGCATTCGAAACCAGGCATCGAGACCAAGAGCGCGTGATACTCCCTCGCGCGCTCGTACATCGTCTCCACATACTCGCGCAGGCCATCCTCGCCCAGACGGGCGAGTACCAGGAAGAGCTTGAGACCCAGGCCCGTCTTCGTGCACTCGAGGGCCTTCTCGAAGACGTTTTCGCGCTCGTCTTCGACGTCGCTGAAGTAAATGGCTTCCTGCTGGAAGGCCGCGCGGGCGTTGTCCTTGTTGCGAAAGAGCGCAGCTGCGCAAAGAACCGACGTGCGCAGCATCTTGTGTGCGTCCCAGACCATCGAATCTGCGTGCTCGATGCCAGCCAGATACTCACGCAGGCGCGGGGACAGGAGAGCTCCACCCCCGTGGGCCGCATCGACATGGAACCACACGCCGCCTCGGTGGCACGCATCGGCCATGGCTGCGATAGGGTCGTGCAATCCCGTCGATGTCGAACACCCGTTGGCCACGACGGCGAGGACCTTGCGGCCCTGCGAGCGCACCTCGTCAAGCATGGGGCCAAGGGCTTCGGCTTGTGCAACGCCAAATCGATCGGCGGGCAAACGCAAGAGGGCGTCCTCGCCCAAACCCATGATCCCGATCGTGCGCGAGATCGAATAGTGGCAGGAGGGTGTCGCGATCACGACGAGCTCGCCTTGATGGACGCCCTTCCTCCAGACCTCCGGCGCCACACGCGCGCGCGCCGCAAGGAGACATGTCAGGTTCGCCACCGAGCCGCCGTGAGTCAGGGTGCCGTCCCCCCCGGCCCAACCGACCTTCGAAAGCATCCAGCGCACCATGCCTCGCTCCAGTGCGACCCCCGGCGGCCCCATCTCGTAGATGGCCATACCGTTGTTCAATACGCCGTTCACCAGGTCGGCGATGGCGGCGCCTTCATCCGGAACGGCGACCTGGTGCGCGAGAAAGCTTGGATGATGGAGGCGCGTTGTGAAGGTCAAGAAGCGTTCGACGAAGGCGGCCACATCCTGCGCTCGCATACCTCCTTCTTTCACCCACTTCCTCCAATCGAGGTGGGCGTCGATCTCGCTCAAGTCACGATCGTGAATCACCGCAGCCTGGGCGGATCGGGCTTCCGCCACATATCTGGAAAGAAGCTCGACGACCATGGGCGCAAGCCGATCGAGTGAATCTTTGGCTCCGGTCACGTTGCTTTGTGGAACCGTCCCGGCCTGGCACCGGGCGGCAGGTCACTGTAGCGGCCCAGGAGCGAAGAGAGCGTACCTACGTGTCTTTTCCGCTCTCGATCCGGTAAGCATCTCGGAACGAGTTACCTTCCTTGACACGCTCGAGGGCCCTGTGCGTCGCCAGCAATCCCGGATCGTCGCAGGCCTCGTGCAAGCAACTCGTATCGAAGCGAATGCCGGCTACCAGACGCGCGGTCATTTCGAGCGAGCTGACCATGCGATCATGCCCGCGGAAGAGCGGCGGCTTGATCAGCTGGAAGTCGCGGTGATATCCCGAGGGCAGATCTCGCAGAACGTCCAGCAGTGCCGCTCGATCGGCCACAACGCCTCGCATGTGACCTCGTAGCAACTCGATCACATCCGGATTTCGCTTCTGTGGCATCATCGAGGAGCCGGTCGTCAGTTCGCCCGGAATCTGGACGAAGCCGAACTCCTGGGTCGTGAAGAGCCACAGATCCGCGGCCAACTTACCGACATCCAGTGCGATGGACTCGAGGGCCGTGAGGTACCCCAGCTCGGCGCGGCCGCGCGTGTTCTGGGTCAGCGTGACCGGTTGCTCCGGACCCTCGAAGCCCAGGGCCTGGGCAACACCACGGCGATCCAGCTCGACCGGCACACCGTAGCCTGCTCCACTTCCCAAAGGACAGCGTCGCAGACGCACCGACAGGGCGAGAAAGGCCGAGAGGCTCTCCTCAAGCGAAACCGCATGCGCTTCGGACCACAGGCGTAGCGTCGAAGGCATCGCCCGACGCAGGTGCGTGTACCCCGGCAACGGAACCGCGGCGTATCTTGCACCCAGGCGGCGCAACTCGCCGCAGACCGCAGCGACGAGGTCTTTCGTTTGCAGACTGGCACGGCGCAACCACAGGCGTAGGTCGACCGCCACCTGGTCGTTTCGGCTGCGGCCAGTGTGAAGACGCTTGCCGGCTTCGCCCACCCTTTCGATCAGCCTACGCTCCACAGCGGAGTGGACGTCCTCGTCGCACTCATCGAGTGTCCACTGGCCGTCGAGGTGCTCCGCCAGCAACTCGCTCAACCCGCGCGTGATCGCTTGATGATCCTCGCTCTCGACCAGCTCGGCTCGCAAGAGCCCGTCGACGTGGGCCAGCGATCCCTGGATGTCGATCTCGATCAAGCGTCGATCCTGAAGCCAGTCGTCACCGACCGTGAAGCGCATCATCTGCTCGTCGATGGCATCGCCACGATCCCAGATGGGGCGGGCGAAGCGGCTCTCTTCGTTTTCGTTATGCGCCAAGGCTTCGCCTACGACAGGGCTGCGGGCGCCTGGACCAGGGAGTTCATGAGTTCGCGATAGAAATGACACCCGGCGATGTACTCGCCTTCGGTGACATACTCGTCGGGCTTGTGCGAACGCAGGGAATCCCCGGGACCACACTTGATCGCCGGTACCCCCTGCAGGAAGGCCATGTCCGAGAGTGTGTTGGATCCAACCGCTTGCGGCTTGCCTGCAAGCTCGAGAGCCGTGGTGACGAGCCGGTGCTCCGCCGGGGTTTCGATGGGCTTCAAGCGATCGGATTTTGTACGCACCCTGGCTCCGGGCAGAGCATCGTCGATGCGTGCACGACAGAGTTCGGCATCGTGGGGCGGCGACAGTCGGCAATCGAACAGCGCCACGGCGCTATCGGGCACGACATTGTGATGCTCACCGCCGTTCATGACCGTCGGAACGATCGTGGTCGGTCCCAGCAAGTCCTCCCCCGAAGGCAACTCGTGAAACGGACCGAAACCCGCCAACTCCTTGCACGCCTTCAACATGGCGTTGACATGCGGTGTTCTGTGGGCATGGGCAGTGTGGCAAGACTCGCCCTGCCATACAGCCTCGATAATCGCGAGCCCCCCCTGGGCTCGCACGACATCCAGCCCCGTGGGCTCTCCGATCACGGCCATTTCAGGCATGCCGATACGACCCAGGACGTCCGTCATCCCCATGTTTGTCGTCTCTTCGCAGGCATTCAGGGCAACGACGATCCCATCCGCGAGGCCTTCCCGCGCCGCTTGCGCCAGGCTCCAGAGCATGGCGGCCCCGCTGGCCTTGGCATCGTTCGCGCCGCGGCCGAGGAGTTTGCCTCCACGCCAGCGAGCGGCGAAGGGATCCACGCTCCAGCCGCTCCCGACGGGAACGGTATCGAGGTGGCTCGCAAAGAGCAGTTTGGGTTCACAAGTTTCCGCATAGACAAGCGCACTGTAGCCGACGCGCTCGTACTTCAAATCAAGGTCCATCGCCAACCCCGAAACGAGATCGCAAATCGCCGCTTCCTTTCCCGAAGGGCTGGGACAAGCCACCAAACATGACAACAAGTCCAAAGCTTCTTTCATGCGACGGTCTCCACATGGACAGAGGGGTCCCCCGCGCAGACGAAGTCGACCCCCCCAGGAACGGCCTCTCTGGTAATGAGAGTACCGGATCCCTCGGCGGTATACAGCTCGGAAAGGAGAGCGTTTGGTTGGATTCCCGAAACTGCATGGACTCGAGCAACATCGCCATTCAAGGCACTGCGAATTGCTTCTGCTTTGACACGCATTCCATCGACGAGTGCACCCCCTTGAAGAAGGGCATCTAGCTCTTCGAGGCACAGCGTCGAAAAAAGCGACGTGGGGTCTTGCGGATTCTTGAGGATTCCCGCCGCTGTCGTCATGAGCACGAGTTTTTCTGCCCCCATCGCGCACGCGATGGATGCTGCAACGAGATCGGCGTTCACATTGAGCATTCCTCCCGCACCGTCGGATGCAGGTGGCGATAGAACGGGAACAAAGCCTTGCTCGACAAGGACATGGAGCGCTTCGACGTCCACCGTCTTCAAGTCACCGACGTAACCGAAGTCGATGCGCTCGCCGTCGATGATCACGGGCAGGCGTCGCTCGGCGACGAGAACGCCGGCGCCCGCTCCAACCGCAACGGCACGGGCGCCGGCGGTGTTCATGGCTGCCGCAAGACCGGGGCCGAGCTCTCCCAGCGTGGCATGCTGTAACGCTCGCAACGCCAACCTGGAAGTGATGCGTCGACCACCTATCTTCCGCGGATCTTCCCCCAAACCGCGCTGCAACGCATCGGTTTGCGGTCCGGCGCCATGCACGATGACGAGTCGTGGCCCGAAGGCCTCGACGCGGGCGATCTCGCGCGCGACGCGCTGTAGACGCTTCTGGTTCGCAAGGCACTCTCCACCGATCTTGATGACGAAGAGCTTGCCACGGTGGGCGCGAACGAAGGGTTCCGCCGATTCGAGATCAATCACGCGGGCACCTCCAGCGCTTGCAAGGCGTTCTTCAGTAGCTGTGCGCGCTCCGGCGCGAGGGTCAGGGGAGGACTGAGACGTACGACCGCCGCATCGGCACTGCCGCCGACGAGAATCCCCTGCTCGAGAAGTGCCCCTTGCACCTCCTTGGCCGTGATGCCCGGCCCCATCTCCAACCCGAGTAGCAGGCCCTTGCCGCGCACAGCCATCACGGGACCGACTCCCGCGCAGCTCTGGAAGACGCTCGAAGTGGCCTGCACGTTCTTCGTGAGTTCGCCCGAGGCAATGCGACGCGAAACTTCGAGGGCAGCGCGCAGTACCAGGGGGCCGCCCCCGAATGTGGATCCAAACAACCCGGCATCGAAAGCCTGAACGATGGCCTCGGAGAACACTGTGATGCCGATCGGTAGACCGCTTGCCGCTCCCTTGGCGGTGGTGAACACATCTGGCACGACGCCGAAAAACTGCGACGCGAAGGGTGTCCCCATGCGCCCGTTGCCTGTCTGCACCTCGTCGAAAACCAGCTGGGCTCCCGTCGTGTCACATCGTGCGCGGAGCTTTTGCAGATACTCCGGCGTGGGCGTGACGACGCCGGCCATGGCCTGAATCGGCTCCAGGATACAGGCCGCGGTTTGCGCATCGATCGCCGCGGCAGCGGCAGCCGCATCGCCGAAGGGAATGCGACAGACCTCGAAGGGCGCCTGCGGAAAGCCGCGCGCTTTCGAATCACTGACCGCAGTGGCTGCAGCGGTACGACCGTGGAAGGCTCCTTCGAAGCAAACGATCTTCGCACGGCCGGTGGCCGAGAGCGCCGCCTTCAGCGCGTTCTCGTTCGCCTCTGCACCGCTGTTGGACAGAAAGGCCTGCCAGGCTCCCGAGCCCTTCGGCGGATTGGGCAGGGTCTTCGCAAAGACCTCGAAGAACTCCGCGCGTGCATCCAGGTGAAGCAGATTCGTCGCGAAGGAGAGCGTTTCCCATTGCTCGACGAGGCCCTCTCCCAGTGCCGCGTCTCCGGCCCCCAGCGTATTCACGCAATGACCACCGTACAGATCGAGCACACGGCGCCCATCCCGCAGCAGAAGCTCGTCTCCCACGGCTCCGACGACATCGAGATCCAGACGTGCGTAGTTCGAGAGTTCCAAAGCGTGCATCAAAGCGTTCCCATCCCCGTCGTGGGGAGGCCTTCGGTTTCGGTGTAGCCCAGGGCCAGGTTCAAGGCTTGCAGAGCCTGGCCGCTGCCGCCCTTGATGAGGTTGTCGAGGGTCAGCTCGACGACGAGAGCGTTCTTGCGTACGCGCACGCCCAGACAGGCCACGTTGGAACCGACCACCGAACGGAGGTCGGGCACTCCCGTCTCGCGCACGTGCACGAAGGGGCTCTCGGCGTAGCGCGCCTGGAACAGCGCGACCGCGGTCTCCAGCGTGATCGTCTTGTTCGTGGGCAGCACGGCACTCAGGTGAATCCCACGCGCCCAGGGTCCCGAATGGGGCAGAAAGCACAGATTCGGTTCGATGCCGAGGGGTGCCAGAGCCTGGTTCAATTCGGCCTCGTGGCGATGCCCATCACTGGCGTAGGCGCGGTAGTCCGCATGCCTGTGTGGATGGTGCGTCAGCGCCTTGGGCTTGGCCCCGCTTCCACTCGAACCCGTGACCGCGTGCACGATCCAGGGTTCGTCCGGTTTCAAGAGGCCCGCTTCGGCGGCCGGCACGCAAGCGAGTTGCAGCGCGGTCGCAAAGCACCCCGGCGCTGCGATGTGGCGGGTCGTGCTCCAGTCGATCGAGCCCAGCTCCGGGAGGCCATAGACGAAGCTCGCCGCGTGCTCCGGATCCACGTGAGGTTGGCCGTACCACTTCGCATAGGCCCCGAGGTCCGCGAGGCGATAGTCCGCGGAGAGATCGAGCACCCCGAGACGTTCCGCCTTCGGCCCTAATTCCGCACGCAACTCTCTCCACGCGCCGGCGGCCTTGGCATGGGGCAACGCGAGAACGAGCCACGTTTCCCCGCCGGTATCGAGTTCGTCTGCCAACGCTTCGGTGAAGGCCTCAAGCGAGACGCACTTCTGGTTCGCGTGCGCCGTCAGATGCGGGTGCAAGCTCGAGAGCGGTTCCCCACCGGTGCGCGTGATGGCGTGGCCGATGCGAAGCCTCGGATGGGCGGAGGCCAAGCGCAAGAGCTCGCCCGCCATCATCCCGCCCGCGCCGAGGACATGGAGTTCACACGTCGCGGACGTCTCGATGATTCCCAGCTCGCTCTGGGCGCTCTGGATGGCGATGCTCATACCGCGACCTCGTAGGGCTCGATCTTGCCGCCGGATGAATCCGTCGCCGGTTCGCTTTCGGGTTCTGGCTGGGCGGAGTTCGAGAGCAAGTCCACGATGGCGTCGCCATCGATCAAGGCGTTCCAGGAAGGCAACCCGAGGCTCTGTGCACAGAAGTTGCGCCCCGCGTCGCTATCGGTAACGGGCCCGGATACGACGACGGGAGCCAAGCCATAGTCCTGCTTCAGGATCGTTGCGGCTCCCCATGCACCGACGGGGTCGTTGGCACACAGGATCAACTGGTCGATCGCCGCACATACGTATTCGTCCTCGAAGAGCGCACGTACTCCGTAGGTTCCGAGCAACCCGTCCCCCATTTCGAGGATGATGACGTCCGGAGCCGGATCCGCCGCGGCGAGGTGTCCGATCAACGCACGAGCGCTCGTGGGCGCACTGCTCTCGTCGGTAGTGACCACTCCGAAGTCGGTGAAGAGAGCCACGGGTTCGGCACCGCTGTCGGACATCTCGAGAATGTCGCGGCGCAAGGAAACACCCGTCAACTTGCCGGCCGCAACGCTCTTTCCCGAACGGCGCAAGGCAGCGATCAGCGAACACGCCGACGTCGTCTTGCCCGAGTTCATGCTGGTGCCGACCAGAGCGATGATGGGCGGCAACACCGTCGCCGGGGGTAGGTCCTCCAGCTCTTCAATGGCGGCATCGCAAATACGCGCCGGGCGCCCGTGCAATCGATCCCCGCCCGGAAAACTGAGTACGCTGCCGAGAACTTCCAAGCGGAAGGGCTCACCCAACCCGGGCATGGCGCGCGCCCCTTCGCCACAAACGCCACCTAGATTCAGAAGCTGAAGCACATCACCGGGTTGCACCACTCTTGGCACGCTCCCCGAGTATCCATGGAGTGCATCGCGGTGTCCGAGGGCCACGGCGATAACGTCGCCTGGATGCAGTGCAACCATGCGTCCGTGAACATCCTCCAGGTGGTTGTAGCTCGTCTTCGCATTCAGCACGCGACAGGCGACGATGGCGCCCTCTTCGGCCGGGATGCGCTCGCCCAGAACGACGTTCTTCGGAAGACGCAGGCGCGAAGTCACCGAGGCGATCTTGTCGAGACTGCAGCGCATCATGCCGGCACCTCGTTCAACAGCGTGCCTGCTTCGTGGGCAGCGGACACGGGGGGAGTCGAGACGGCCCCTGATGAGACCTGGGACGTTTGGGGCCCTCGGGTCTCGGGAAAGGCCACATGGGGCTTTGCTGCCGCCATCAAGGCGCGCTTGGCGAGGCGCGCCGGCTCGGCGTACGTGCGCGCCAGCCAGATGGCTCCCTCGGGATGGCTACCGGAGGCCGGGCGTTCGCCGTATTGGGCATCGCTCGCGGCCATCATGCTGAAGGGCGAAGAGACCCCCTGAACCAGGAGCTTCGCGCCATGGAAGAGCACGTTCACTTCACCCGAAACACGCTCTTGGCTCGAAAGGAAGAAAGCCTCCGCATCGCGCATCATAGGCTCATGCAATTGTCCCTGGTGTAGCTTGCGACCATAGACGGCCGCCAGATGGTCCTTCAGGAAGCGCTGATCCTCGGTCAGCACGAGCTTCTCCAGTTCGCGGTGGGCATCCAGGAGCACCTCGGCCGCCGGCGCCTCGTAGGCGATGCGCCCCTTCGAGCCGAGCACCGTATCGCCCAGGTGATACCCGCGTCCGATGCCCGCGGCGCCTGCCAGCTCGTTCAAGGCCTCCACCAGCTCGACCGGCTCCATCTCCTCGCCGTTCAAGGCTACCGGTACGCCCTTTTCGAAGCGCACGAGCACGCCGTTCGCTCGCGGCAAGCCCGACGGACGGGTCCAGCGCCAGGCTTCCTCCGGCAGGGCGAGGTCTTCCGACAACAGGTTGCCGCCACCGATGGTGATGCCCCACATGCCCTTGTTGATCGAATACTCCGAGTCCTCGGAAGTGATATCGAAGCCATTGTCATGCAACCACGCGCGCTCTTCGTCGCGCGAGATGGACTGGTCACGAATCGGAGCTAGAGCGTCGATGTCCTCGGCCACGACCGCCAGTGCCGACTCGAAGCGCACCTGATCATTGCCCGCACCCGTACACCCGTGGGCGACGGCATCGAAGCCGTCGATCGCGGCGACACCGGCGAGAATCTCCGCCTGCAGACCGCGCTCGGCACCCACGCACATGGGATAGGTCTCGCCGCGACGTACGTTGCCCGCGATCAAGAAGCGCAACACCCGCTGGAACATCTCGTCGCGTGCATCGACGATACGATGCTCGACCGCGCCGAGGTACGCGGAGCGCTGGGCGAGCCGTTCCCGGTCCGCATCGCTCAAGCCTCCACAATCCACGGTCAAGGTGGTGACCTGATAGCCCTTGGCATGGGTCAACCATGCGGCCAGGTAGGACGTGTCGAGTCCTCCCGAGTACGCGAGCAGGACTTTCTTCGGTTCGAGATCGGCTTGGCTCATTCGAGGAATCCAACGATGTGGTCGCGCAGCAACTCCCCCGCGGGGGCGCTGTCGACGGCGCAAAAAATGGTGTCGTCACCGGCCACCGTGCCCACGAGCCCTTCGAATTCCGCGGCCTCGAGGGCGCGTGCTATCGCGCTGGCCGCTCCGGGCTCCGTGAACACGCAGACCATGTTGGGTCCCGCCGAACGCGTGTCGCGCAGGAGCGAAGCCAGATGGTCGAGCGGTGTGATCCTCTCGCTGGTCTGGTAGACCCCGTCGCGCTTGACGACGTGAAGGGCGCGCAGATCGCGGGAGAGCTGGGGTTGGGTTGCCGCCACCCCTTCCCCGTCGAGCAGGGCCAAGAGTTTGGCCTGGCTACGTACGGGGGCCCCCTCGATCAGCTCGAGGATGGTGCGGCGGCGTTTCTCGGTTAACGACATGAGGAGCGACAATGTATGCCGCTCCTCTACGATTCAGTATATTTTTATGTCGATTTATTGACATAGAATCGTATATTTATGTCATCAGGGGTGGCTCCTGAGCAGCGTGGGACAGCCCGTGCAATCGCCCAATCCGGCCCGTACGCGGCGGATTCGCAGGGTCGGGCCGAACTCCGAGGTGTTCGCGGCCAGGTCCGTGGCCGTGGCGGTGACGTGCTCCCCGGGGGCCAGAAGGGCCGTGGTGAGGGTCCAGTTGCCCATGGAATCCGGAATCGTAGCTCCCACGAAGACCTGGCCCTCGCCGTGGCCGCTCGGATCCGGCGCCGCCTTGAAGACCTCGACCAAGGCCGTTTCGGGGGGGGTGTCGATA
Organism: Planctomycetota bacterium; assembly: GCA_965662355.1. GTDB lineage: Bacteria > Planctomycetota > UBA1135 > UBA1135. Next base: position 141,269 of record CBFIHP010000010.1, read on the forward strand.
TCGAGCGTGCCCTGGATCACGACCTGGCCCCCGGCGTAGGTGGCCTGGGTGGGAACCGGGTAGTTCAGCTCCTGATTCGCCCCGTCATCCAGATCCAGGGGGTTATTGCGTGTCACCCCGTTGTCATCGAGGTCGATCCCGAGGCCCAGGTTGCCGTGGATCGAGTTCTCCGAGATCAGGTTGTGGTCGGCATTGATGTTGTCGACGCCGTCCTCGAAGACACAGATCCCGTCGCGCCCGTTGAAGGCGATGGTGTTCTGAAGCACGCTGTTCGCATCCGCACAGCCCCAGGTCGAGGGGCCGTAGGTTCCAAGGGTGATGCCGTGATAGAGGTTGGGCAGCGGGTTGCCCAGGATGTCCAGCCCGACCGTGTTGCCCTGGATCGTGTTGAAGCTCGTTTGAATCGGCGGCTGGGGAAAGCCCTCGTTACTGAACCCCTGCAAGCCAATACCGTCGAAATCGTTGCCGGAGACCAGATTCGTCAGGATCTGGTTGGCGACCGTCCCTTCGGTCAGAGCGATGCCTTCATGATCGTTACCCAGATCGACCAGACCACTCCTATCCGTCCCCACGAAGTTCGAGGTCACGAAGTTCGCGCTGACGGTCCCGGGCTGGAAAGGCCCCTGAATCCAGACGCCATCGGCGTAATTGCCGGAAACGAGGTTGCGATCGATGGTGTTGCCATCGGCGCTCCCACCGGCAACGTTGCCGACGTGGATGCCTCCACGAAGCCCCGATGTATTCGTGCCGTTGCCCAGGTCGCTGGAACCCGACGGGTCGGTGCCGACGTAGTTCGCGTAGATCAGGTTGAAGTTGGCCGTGGGCGGGAAGAAGGCACCTCCCTCGATCTTGATACCGTCGAGCTGGAAGCGGTTGATCGCGAGCCCTTGGACGATGTTCGCGTCCGACTGAATCAAGAGTCCGTTCGCCGCTCCCGCGAACTGGCCGTCGATCTCGATCATGATCACCGCCGTTGCAGGCGGAGTCACGCCCGGCGTCGAACCCGGCTGCGTGTAGCCATCGATGATCGTCCCGAAGAAGTCGGTCAGCGCCGGTAGAGCCGAGGTCGGCTGAATCGTGTGCGGCCCTGGCCCGGGGATGGCGAAACAGATGATGTCGGGGCCCGGGAAGGCGTTGGCCTGAAGGATCGCGTCTCGAAGGCTGCCCGGGCCGGCGTTGAACGTGTTCGTGACAAAGATGTTGGCGGCCGCGTGCGGGGCTGCGAGGAGGAAGAGGCCGGCGAGGGCGTGCATGGGGAACTTCGGAAACATGGCAATCACTCGGTTCTATGGTGGGAGAGTCGGGTTTCACGCGGCCCTTGTCGGGGCGCACCCTTCGTTCGAGGCCCCCGCCCGCTTTCCGGGTTTATCGCCGGAAAATCGAAAGTCGCTCAGCTGCGGTAGGATGGCCCCTATGGAGACCCCCCTGGCAAAACGGGCCCTTTCAGCCGGCATTCTCGGCACAGCCCTCGGAATGGCACTCTGTCCAACGAACCCCGTTTCGCTCTCGCAGCGGGTATCCACGGAGGAAGGGAAAGAGGATGAGGCCGAGGGATCCCTGGCTCCCGCGATCCGCGCCAAGGACATCCAGGCCCATGTCGACTACCTGGCTTCCGACGAGCTCCAGGGGCGTTCGGCCCGCAGCGACGAGGCCCGTCTCGCCGCGAAGTACATCGTCCGCCACTTTCAGCGCTTCGGGCTCGACCCCATCGGCAACGAAGAAGACGGGGACAGCTACTACCTCCCCATCGGGGATCCAAAGACCTCACCGAACATTGTCGGCATTCTGCCCGGTAAAGCTCAGGGCTACGTGATCGTGTCGGCCCACTACGACCACCTGCCCCCGAAGAAGACCGGTGAAGACCGCATCTTCAATGGCGCGGATGACAACGCCTCGGGAGTCGCAGGGATGCTCGAGATCGCCCAGGCCTTCTCCGCACGCAAGAAGAAGACACGGGCCACTTTGGTTTTCATCGCCTTCACCGCGGAGGAGCGCGGCCTCCGTGGCTCGCGGTACTTCGTTGCCAATCCCCCTTTTCCCATGGACCAAGTTCGGGGCGTCGTGAACCTCGACATGATCAGCCGCGGCAAGAAGAACCTAGTCTTCTGTGAGGGCGGTGATTGCGCGCCCATGCGTCGCGCCGCTGACAAGGCGAACAAGAAGGTCGGGCTGGATATTCACTATGACAAGCATCCCCAATGGCGTCGCCAGAGCGACCACGCGCCCTTCATGCAAAAGGGCATCCCGACCCTGTACTTCGGCGTCGAGGATCACGTCGACTATCACCGGGTTGGGGATCATGCGGACAAGATCCTCGCGGAGCTAGCAGCCCGTGTATCCGAATTGACGTTCCTGACTCTCCTGGACGTCGCTAACAACTCGAAGTCCGCTGGAAAACAAAAGGACGACTAGCTTGCAACCTCAGGAGCACGCTACGCCACGCCCGCACGTCGTCGTCGACGATTGTCTCAGCAGCGCTCATCTCGCGCTCTTTCTCGAACACATGCGCGGGCTCGAGTCCCGCATGACGGTCGGGATGGTGCGCAAGCGCAGTGGGTTCGAGAAATCCAAGGTCAAAGAGAACCGAGTGCTCTTCGTCGACGACAACGACGAGGACCCCCACGCCCAGGCCGTCTTGGGCCAGCTACGCGCGCTCGCCTGGTCGGACACGGTCCTCGACTTCCTCGAAAACGCCGACGCCCCTCTGTTCCAGGTGCTCCAGTACACCGAGGCCCCATCGATTCAGGTATCCCGATATGCCGATGACGGGCAATACGGCTTCCACAAGGACATCGGAAACAAGACCAACCTGACGGTGCTGTTCTTCGCCTGCGCCGAACCCCGAGGATTCACGGGCGGCGACTTCGTCATGCGACATGGCGAAGAGGAGAAGACGATCTCCTATCGAAACAACCGGCTCTTGATCTTCCCATCGAGCACCCCTCATCGCGTCACACCTGTGAAAGCGCAAGGCGATGACTTCGCTTGTGCGCGTTTCTCTTTGCAGATCTGGCCGGCGATCGCGCCGGGGAAGACCAAGGGGCCTCGCTCGATGCAGATCCTGCAGCGTGAAGACCAGGCGCGTCATCCTCTTCGACCGGAGTTCGCCGTGAAGGCCCGTGACATCGCGGGCAGCGAGGCTTTTTATCGGGCGCTTTTTTCCGGCGAGTCGTTGGCACTCGAAGACCTGGCGCTGGGCGCCTTCGGGCGACTGGGAGGACGACTGCAATCGAACCTCGACTTCGTAGCGGGTTCGCTCTACCCCAACGCCAAGTTCCAGGCTCACTTCCACAACCTACCGTGCGACGCGGAAAAGAAGGTTCGCACGCACATCTATCTCTGCCATGGAACCGAGTCCCAGGGACTGGTCTTCGGATACCGACTCCGCACTGAGGGAGACACCTTCAAGATTCAGAGCGAGCTCTACGCCAGCATCACCACGGGCGAGGCCACCTTCGAACATACTGCCGGGACGGACCTGAGCGAGAAGGGGCAAGTGCTCCAGGAGACCCTCGCCGAACTCATCGAGAACTGTGCCGCAGATGTCGAGGCCTCCGCGGGAATCCCCGAGGGCCTGGGCTTCCTCGCGCGGACGTGAGCGTCGTGCGCGTCCTGTTGCTTCCGCCCCTGCCCCTGTACCTGCTCATCGCGGCAGGTCTCTTGTGGGCACGTCGGGATCGACGCAAGGGCATGATCCTCGCCGCAGCCAGCTTGAGCGTGCTCGCGCTCCTGAGCATGCCACTCGTCGGTGGTTTTCTCCTGCGCAGCCTGCAGAGTGAACCCGCGCTGGATCTCGACCAACTGCCTGAAGGAGTCGCGGAGGCCATCATCGTGCTGGGCGGAGACCAGAACCCCTTCGCCGAGGAGTACGGAAAGGCCACGGTAGGAACATTGACCCTCGAGCGCCTGCGCTACGCATCCTTGCTTCATCATCGAACAGCGTTGCCCCTGCTCGTCTCGGGCGGACAGCTACCGCGGGCCGATCGCCCCCTGGCCAAGATGATGCTCGAGTCGTTGCGGGTGGACTTCGGCGTGGAGGCCTATTGGATCGAGGACCAGTCCCCGAACACTCTGGCCAACGCACGCCAATCGGTTCGGATGTTGCGGGATGCGGGGGTCGAGAGCGCCTACCTGGTCACCCATGCCTGGCACATGCCCCGCGCTCGCGCATGTTTCGAGGCCGAAGGATTCGAGGTCATCTGCGCCCCGATGGGCTTCCGTCTGGGACCCCGCCCCGATCCGGGAGACTTCCTGCCCTCGTCCAAAGGGCTTCAGGAGAGCACCTACGGGATGTACGAGTGGTTGGGCGGAATCTGGTACCGCCTGCGGCATCTGTAGCCGGATCGCCTAGCGCGTGGCCACGTACTGAATTCGGAAAGACACGTCCCGGTCCACCGGCACGTTGTTGCCCTGCAGCAAGGCCGTGGCCTGCTTCAGATCCAAACTGACGAGGGCGCGGCGAGGCTTGTTCGAGAGGACGAACGAGGAGAAGGAGTGCTCGACGGAGAAGCCCTTGATCTCACGTCCGTTTCGGAGCGCCGCGGTGACCATCGTCACGCTGATCTCTTCACCTGTGTCCACCTGGGTCGGCAGGACCACCGCGTAGGTGTCGCCGATCGCTCCAAGCTGGGCGATGTTGACCACGGAGTGGTGGGTCTTCCAGGGCTTCTCGGTGATGGGCTTGTGGGCTTTTGCCGGGAGACGGACGAAGTCCTTTTGCACGAAAACCTCGGCCGGCTCGGTTTCCGCGACGCCAGGGAGGTAGATCAACTGGCGCTGGAAATCCTGTTTCAAATTGTCGGGGATCATCTCCACCCGAAAACCACCGTCGAGCACGATGCCTGATGGGCGCGCGAGATCCAAAAGAGCCTGGGCCAGGTTCAGCAGGTGTCCGGAGTAGTCGATCGACTCCTCGCCGGCGTGCAAGCAGCAAGCCGTGCCTCGTGCGATGCCGAAGCCGATGTTCTGGGGTACATCGAAGTTGATCATCGGGTCCGCCGTGAACATCACCGAGAAGTCGGAGAGGCAGCGGACGCACGCATCGAGAATGGACTTCGAAACCGTCGGGAGGTTCTCTTCGTCGTAACGGAAGATCAGAAGCAGACCATCGCCCGTGGGGCGGCAAAACGCCGCGTCGGGAAAGTAGTCATCCAGAAGCTGTAGATAGAAGCGCTTGATGAACATCGCCGAGTCCGGCGATTCCGTCAGCTTGCTGAAACGTGAAAAGCCACGAACATCGACGAACACCGCGATGACGAATTCCGAGCGACCTTGGGCTCGAACGAGCTGGTCTCGTAGAACCTCCGGCTGGGAGCGAGGCGCCTTCATCGAACTACTTGCACAATTATGGGGAAGACCAAAAAAAAAAGGCCGTGACGCGCACCCGCCACGGCCTCTTATTGTTCAGGTAACTCTAGTAACTAGAGTTTAGAACTCGGCTTACTGGAAGGCCGGGTCGTCCATCGGCTCGACGTCGCCGATCGTCGGGGTCGGGCCATCGTTGCTGTCGTCCGTGCTGTCGCCAGCGTTCGGAACAACCGTGCCGCCGCCGGAGAGGTCGCCCGAGGGCGCGCGCGAAATGGCTTTGCCGCCGGCTGCCTGCTCGAGCTCTTCGTTGCTGAGTTTTTTGTCTTCTGCCATCGCTAGTACTTCCGTTTCTTGAGTTAGTTGGTGTTGCCTGATGGGCGAGCAACGTTCATGACCGCGACTCGCCGCCAACCCCGAGCCCACGTCAGTGGGATCCGAGGTGAGCTATCCAGATCCGCTGATAGACCCTTCTAGCTCGCGGAGCATTGTCCAGGATCGGAGGGGTTTGCGCGACCCCATTCTCGATGAAATGTCAGCTCGTACAGAAAAGAACGAGGGGTTGTACAGAGGTTCGTCGAGCGCAGTTCGAGATACGTATGGGTGAGGTACGAATCCGAAACCGAGTCAGCGTGCTGCAACGTACTGGATGCGAAACGAGACATCGCACTCGAGCGGTACACGGTTCTTCTCCAGCAAGGACGTAGCGCTCTTCAAGTCGAGATTGACGAGGGCCCGCCGCGGCTTGTTCGAGAGCTCGAACGAAGCGAAGGAGTGTTCGACGGAAAAGCCCTTGATCTCGTGTCCATCCTGAATGGCAGGCGTGACCATCGTCACGTTGATCTCTTCGCCTTCGTCGACCTGGGTTGGCAAAACCACCGCATACGTGTCGCCGATGGCCCCCAATTGGGCAATGTTGACCACGGAGTGGTGGGTCTTCCAGGGCTTTTCGATAATGGGCTTGTGGGCCTTTGCAGGAAGACGCACGAAGTCACGTTGAACAAACACCTCGACCGGCTCCGATTCGGCCATGGCGGTAATGTAGATCAACTGACGCTGGAAGTCCGGCTTGAGGCCGTCCGGAATCATCTCTACCCGAAAGCCACCATCGATCACGATTCCCGACGGTCGCGCTAGATCGAGAAGAGCCTGAGCCAGGTTCAAGAGGTGTCCCGAGTAGTCGATGGATTCCTCGCCCGCATGAAGGCAACAAGCGGTACCCCTGGCGATCCCGAACCCGATGTTCTGTGGCACGTCGAAGTTGATCATCGGGTCCGAAGTGAACATCATCGAAAACTCGGATAAGCAGCGAACGCAGGCATCCAGGATGCTTTTCGACACTTCTGGAAGATTTGCCTCGTCGTAGCGGAAGATCAGCATCAAGCCATCACCCGTAGGGCGACAGAACGATGCATCGGGGAAGTAGTCCCACAGGAGCTTCAGGTAGAAGCGCTTGATGAACATCGCCGAGTCCGGTGACTCGGTAATCTTGCTGAAGCGCGTGAAGCCACGGACATCGACGAACACCACGATGACGAACTCGGAACGGCCCTGGGCCTGCACGAGCTGATCTCTCAGGATTTCCGGCTGGGAGCGACTCTTCACCACGACCGCCAAATATAAGACAAGAGGACCGTGACGCGCACCCGTCACGGTCCTCGATATTCAGATAACTCTAGAGACTAGAGTTTGTCGTGTCGGCTTACTGGAAGGCCGGGTCGTCGATGGGGTCAACGTCGCCAACCGTGGGGCCACTGTCGCTGTCGTCGCTGCTGTCGCCAGCGTTCGGAACGACCGTACCGCCGCCCGCGAGTTCGCCCGAGGGCGCGCGCGAAATGGCCTTGCCGCCTGCTGCCTGCTCGAGCTCTTCGCTGCTGAGTTTTTTCTCTTCTGCCATCGCTAAATACTTCCGTTGCTGAGGTTTTGGTGTTGCCTGATGTCGAGAGACGTTCATGACCGTGACTCTCCATCACCCCGACTCCACGGGATCGCGAAGCACGAGGCGAACGCTCCAAGCCCGCTGAAAGGCCCTTCGAGTTCGGGGAGCATTGTTGCCGAGGGCTCCCCAAAACGCGACCCATCTTCCGGCGTAAACCAATCCGGTAACCTTGTCCTTGCGCGTAAGTGGCGTAACGACGGGGGTTTCTCCCAACTGCTTTTTTGGGACCGGTCGCTCAGAAAGTGATCCCCAGTCCAAAAACCGGCCTTTTTACCCCGCTGGAGGACCTACCAACACGCCAAAGTTCATTTTTTTTCTCCGGGTTCCCAAAACCCTGTGGCGGGCCTTGGCGTATCCTCCGGGCTTGGAAGCCGGTCACCGCGCACCCGGTTAGGCCTCCTTCCATGCTCACACAGTGACCATGATGGAGAATATTCGTGTCACAAGACAAAGAACTCAACGACGAGGAGTTGGAGCTCGCCGCCGGTGGCAAGGCGATCAGCCGCGCCAACATGGACCCGGAAGGCCCGGGCATCGAGGCGATGGAGTCTGATCAGGCCACAATGCCTCCTCCGACCGGCGGTCGCGACATGCGTCGCAAAATCCGCCGCCACGACCCACCCACCCGTTGGGCGGAGTATCAGGACTGACAGTTCGATTCGAACCGCTCGGCCTCGCCGCGTCGTTCCCCTCCGCACCTGGGGAGCAACGCATGCGCCTCAAAACGCACACTGGAGCCACCCGCTGGGCCGAGCGCATCCCACCGCACCTGGGCACACGGCTGTGGCGTCAATCGCTGTGGCCGTTTTGCTTTTAAGTGAGGCCCTGTACTACGCCCGATAGCGGAGCAGTACATTGCCGCGAACGGACACCTGTCGATGAAACTTCGCGTACTTGGATGTCACGGAGGGACGACGCGTGAGCACAGGAGCGTGTCCTTTCTGATCGACGGACACCTGGCTCTCGATGCAGGTAGCCTCGCCAGCGGTTTGTCGCTCGAGGATCAGAGCGCACTAGAAACGGTGCTCATCACGCATCCCCATATCGATCACATCGGGGATCTCGGCACGATCTGCGACTCGCGCACACACCTGGATCTCCCGAGCCTGGTCGTCGCGGGGCTGGACTCGACGCTCGACGCACTGCGCGACCATTTTTTCAACGACGTTCTGTGGCCTGACTTCACGCGCATTCGCGGTATCCGTGAACACGTCGCGCGCTGGCAGGAGGTCGAGCCCGAAGAGACGTTGCGTTTTCGCGATCTCACCGTGCACGCTGTCCGCGTGGATCATTCGATCCCGAGCTGTGGCTTCATCGTGTCGACGGCCGACGCGACGCTGGCGTATTCAGGGGATACGGGTCCGACGCAACACTTCTGGGAATGGCTGAACGGCCTCTCGCGGGTCGACGCCCTGATCACCGAGGTCTCCTTTCCCGACCGTATGCACGAGCTTGCGGCGCGCACGGGACACCTGACCCCGGAATCCCTACTGGTCGAACTCGACAAGCTCGAGCACGAGGCCACACCGGTCTTCGTCTACGGTTTCAAACCTGCCTTCGCGAACGAGATTCGCGCAGATCTCGATCTGCGCGATGATCCGCGCATTCGAATTCTGGAGACGGACCAAGTACTCCATGTATGAGTAGCCCGGCTTGAATAACCCGGTATGAGTAGCCCGTCGTGAGTGCCTCGGCCTTCGAGAACCCACTAGGGAACACCGGCCATCGTCCGTGGCCACTACCGCCCGGTCGGCCTCGTTTGCGCATGGTGTGGCACCAGCTCGCCTTCCTTCATTGGCGTGTTCCAGAGGAAAGCCTGCGGGCGCACATTCCAAGGGGCCTCGAGCTCGACACCTTCGACGGCAGCGCCTGGTTGGGAATCGTCCCCTTTCGCATGAGTGGCATTCGACCCTTCGGATTGCCGCTTCCCGGCCGACTCGGGGCCTTTCCCGAACTGAACGTACGCACCTACGTCACGGCCGGTGGCAAACCCGGCGTGTGGTTCTTCAGCCTCGATGCCACCAGCCGACTGGCCGTGCGTACCGCGCGGCGCTGGTTCCACTTGCCCTACTTCAATGCGCGCATGTCGTGTCACCCATCGCCCGCGGGCGAGATTTGCTACGCCAGCGAACGCACGCACGCGAAGGCCGCCCCCTGGCGTTTCCAGGCCCGCTATCGCCCTTGCGGAGCGATTCGCACGGCGGACGCCCTCGAACGCTTTCTCGTCGAGCGCTACTGCCTGTATGCCGTCAATGGAGCGGGTGAGCTCCTGCGCGGTGACATCCACCACGTCCCATGGCCCTTGCAGCCTGCCGAAGTCGAGATCGAAACCTGCGAGCTGTTCGTGCCCCAGTGTGCCGCTCGCCTCACGGCCACCCCCTTGGCGCACTATGCCGAGCGCCTCGATGTTCTGTCGTGGACCCTCAGCCGCCTTGGAACCTGATGGGTTCCGAAGCGGTGCTATCGGGGTCGGCGCCGAGGTAGATCATGCCGTTGCCGTGCAGAATCGCTTTCTCGCGCAGGAGTTGGATCTTCGACTGCATGTGCGGCACGAGGAACGTCCCGTTCGAGCTCGTGTCTTCGAGAACGAATTTTCCCTGATGATGCTCGATCCGCGCGTGGTGACGGCTGACGAAGGAGCTGGAGATACGCAAGCCGCTCTCGGGATCGCGTCCGATCTCCAGCTTGTCACCCTCACCCATCCTCAACCGTTGCGTCTCGTATGCCAGGTCGAGGAACTTGGCACCATTGGATAGCAGGGCTACGTTGCGATCGACGACGATGGTCTTGCCGATGTCCTCGTCCGACACGGGGGAACCCTCTGCCAGGCGGGCCAACTCGGCGAACTGAATTGCCAGTAGGGCCAGCGGCTCCTTCTTGCCCTTGACCTCGATCGGCGGGACCGACCGTGCGACCGAGCCCATGAACGAGGGCAAGTGCGTCTTCATGTCACTGGAGAGCAGGATCTCCGAGGGCTTGGCGAGATCCGCGATGCGCGAGGCTGTGTTGACGGCGTCGCCGAAGATGTCGCCGTCGTCCTCGATCACTGGACCGCAATGCACGCCGACCTTGATCTGCAATTCGCCACTACGTGCTCGCGCGCCCATGGTGATGGCGGCCCAGACCGCCTTATCGCTTTCGGTGAACGAACAGAGAAGCCCGTCGCCCATCGACTTGATCACGACGCCATCGTGGCTGGTGATGTGTGAGCGCAGGCGCTTGAGGCAGTCGGCCACCTGCTCCCGGGCATCGACGTCGCCGAGACGCTCGTAGAGCTCCGTGCTGCGAACGATGTCCGCGAACAGGATCGAGCGCTGGTGGATTCGGCCGGTGTGCTTCATGCAAGCTGTCGGGACATCATGCGGAAAAACAGTCCGTCTCGCTCTGCCATGAGGGCTTCGAAGGCCCCATTTTGCACGATTCTTCCAGCCTCCACGACGTAGATCTGGTCCGCCTGCCGGATCGTGCTCAGCCGGTGGGCGACCACGATTCGGGTCACATTCAGCCGCTGGAGACTCTCGGAGACGATCGATTGGGTGCGGTTATCCAGGGCGCTGGTGGCCTCGTCGAACAAGAGGATTTTCGGCCGGTGGGCCAGCGCCCGGGCAATCAGGAGACGCTGACGCTGGCCCCCCGAGAGGTTGCTGCCGCCCACGCTGATGATCGTGTGCATGCCCATGGGCATGTCATTGACGTCGTCCGCGAACCCCGCGTCGGTGGCGGCAGCCCAGGCCTCGTCGAGGCTGATGACGTTGCCGGAGGAGATGTTCTCGAAAACAGATCCGGCATCGAGCTTGCCGCCTTGCAATACGACACCGAGTTGACGCCGCACCGAGAGCACATCCAGGGAAGCCATGTCCTGGCCGTCGAAACTGACGACGCCTTCCTCGGGGTTCTCGAAGCCCAGAAGAAGTCGGAAGATCGTCGACTTACCACTTCCCGACGGTCCCACGATGGCCACGAACTCGCCCGGTTCGACGTGTATCGTCACCCCGTCGAGGATGCGCGGGCCTTCGGGGTCGTAGCTGAAACTGACCCCGTCCATCTCTAGCCGGCCAGTGAGCTCGCCCGGATCGGCCTTCTCTTCGTCGATCTCCGGATCGGCTTCGAGGATGGGCTGGACACGCTTGGCCTGCACGAAGAGGTCCTGGATGCTGACCGCTGTCTGCGACAACGCCAAAACCCCGCCGAGAAAGGAACCAAAGGCCACGTTGAAGGCCAGGAAGCTACCGAGACTGAAGGCACCGCTCTGGCCCGGTTGACGCGATTCGAAGAGCATCTCGAAGGCGACGATGTAGAGGATGACGGAACTCAAGGTCGGCAACATCGAGTTGAAAACCCCGACCACGTCTTTCAGACTCTGGATGTTCGAACGCAAGCGTACCTGCGAGCTGTAGCGCTGAACCCAATGCGTGAAGGCACGTTCCTCCGCACCCGCGACACGCAACTTACCGACCGCCGTGATCAGCTGGATCACCAGGCCGAAGAACTGCCCTTGCAGCTCGAGCAGAACACGAAGATTGCGGCGAATGAAGATGCCCATGATGACCGTGAACGTCATCAGGATGAAGCCGATGAGAATCGCGATGAACGAGAGCTTCGGACTGTAGTAGTAGAGCAACCCGAGGTTCAGGAAGGCCAGGAAGCCCGAGAAGAGCGTCGATAGCGTCACGCCGCTGAGCTGGCGTCCGATGCTGCTGACCGCCATGACCCGCGATTGCAGATCGCCGCTGGAGAACTTGCGGAAGAATGAAGGTCGCAAGCGAAGGAGCCGATCCCATAGCGCCGCCTGCCCCTGGGATTCGATCTCCAAGCCCAGCCTCGAGAGCGCGATGCCCTGGGCCAGAAAGAAGATCGTTTGCCCCACCGCTGCCGCCAAGAGCCCCGCGCCGATCTCCAAGAGCAGGCGTTGGTCCGCATCGGGAATCGCATAGTCCATCAGGAGCGCGGTCCCTTGCGGGACCAGCATCCCGAGCAGCGTGGCGACCACGCCGGCGATGACGATGATGGAAAGATCGCGGCGATGTGGACGCAGCGTGAACTTCAACAGCTCGGGCAAACCTAGCTTGCCATCGGGCAAAGGCCGGTAGAACGTGACCGCTTCGCTGGAGAGCCCTTCGGCGACTTGCTTCGTCAAACGCACTCGCGTACCGCGTTCGGGATCGAAGGCCTCGTAGCGCAGCTTCTCGTCCGGCAGAAGCGCAATGGGGCGACGCTCCTCGTCATCGGTCCAGGTCAAGAGCGCCCCCGCATCCCGGGACCACCACTTGCCGAGGAGCCTCACGCGGCGATAGCGCAGACGCGAAGCTCGCGCGATGGAATCGATCAGATCGGCGCGGGCGCCCGTTTCCTCGGACTTGCCGGGTGCGCGGACCGTGGCATCGATGTGCTCGCCGATGGCGGCGACTGCAGTCAGTAGCGGCGTTTCTCGGTGGATGGTCTTGCGCCGGGACTCGAATACCGAAGCCAGCTCCTCCAGGGCTGCGTGGGTCTTGCGCTCCTGGATTCGTTCGCGTTCGCTGAGTCGATCCAGCTCGCGTTCGAATTCGCCCTGTTCGACCTCCCGCAGCCGATCGAAGACCAAGCCGGCAAGGCTGCGCAAGCCCACCTCGATGTCCGGAGCCTCCATCGCATTGGTCGGTGTGACGGTGACCGCTACGGGAGTGTCGGCTTCCGCATCTGGGGCCCGCAGCCAAAGGCTGCCGGTCATGGGCACGGCTGTCTGTCCCGGCTCGAGACGCTCGTCACCGAGCCCCTGGAAGTGCAAACGCCCCTCGTCCACGCGGCACCAGACGACGCTCTTGTGGTCTGCGCAGATCACCTGGTCCGGATGGACACGGAAGCGGCCGGCCTTGTCAGCCGACATGCGGCTCACAAGCTTTGGCGCCGGACGGTCGGCCAGAAGGCTCGACAAGAGCGCGACCCAACCATCGAGCATCAATTCCGCGTTCAACGCCGAACGCGCCTGTTCATCTGCCCAGAGCGCGGGCAATGAGACAACTCGCAGGCTGGCTTCGCGCACGGGAACGATGAAGAATCCGAGGCGCTCGAAGGGCTCGGGTCGAATGCTGAGAACCGCCTGGCCCGAACCGATGCGCTGTAGGAAGCGCCGCGGGCCGACCTGAACTCCATCGCGCATCTCCGCGGAGTAGAGCGCCACGGATCCTGACTCGATGAAGTAGATCGCGGGTTCGCCGACGAGACTCGTCGGTTCGTTGCCGATCAGTCGCACTTCGACGGAATCCAGTCGCTGTAAGACTTCGCTGGTGCTCATCCGACGTGCGCCCCCTCGTCCGCTCGTAGCAAGCCGGCGTAAACGCCGTCTAACTCCCAGAGAGCCTCGTGGGATCCGCGCTCGACGACCTTGCCGTGATCGAGCACGATGATCTCGTCACAATCACGAATCGTGCTGAGACGGTGCGCAACCACCAAGCAAGAGCAACCGCGCAGCCCGATCCGTTCGACGATCAAGCGTTCACTCTCGGTATCCAGTGCACTGGTGGCCTCGTCGAGAACGAGGATCGAGGGCTCGTTGACCAGGGCGCGCGCAATTTCGAGCCGCTGGCGCTCTCCACCTGAAAGGTTGCCACCGCCTTCGTTCAACTCGGCCTCGAAGCCACCGGCGAGGGCCTGGACACGATCCGAAATCTCGGCGTCCTGGCAAGCACGCGACAGGAGGTGGTCGGGCACCGTACTGTCCCACAAGGTCAGGTTCTCCCGCACCGAACCGCCGAAGATGATCAAGTCCTGATCGACCATGGAAAGGGAGTTGGCCAGGAGCCCTTGCGAGAGATCGCCACGGGACAACTCGTCGAAGAGCACTCGCCCCTCCCAAGGCTGGTAGAGGCCTGTCACGAGCTTCGCGATGGTCGACTTGCCCGAACCGCTGCCCCCCACCAGAGCCACGCGCTGGCCCGGCTTGAGTTTGAGGTTGAAGTTCTCGATCAAGGGCGGCGCCAGCGGGTTGTAGCCAAAGGTGATGTCGCGCAACTCCACGTAGCCTTGCAAGCGCACCGGTTCGGCCGTCGCCTCGAGGGGTTCGGCAGCGCTTTGCGTTGGTTTCCCATCGGATTCGTCGAGCTTGTCCAGGGAACTGTCGGTCGGATGGGCCAACACGTCGTCGAGACGCGCCATGTCGCCCTGCAGATCCTGAATAGTCTGCCCGAGATAGACCAGCCCGGCCACCGGGCGCAGGAAGCTGCGCATGAGCAGCTGGAAGGCCACCAATCCACCGATGGTCATACGCCCATCGATCACGTAGTAGCCTCCGAGAATCAGCACCGTGGTCGTCGCCGCGGTCGAGAGCAAACGCGGCACCAGGCCGAGGTAGGCATTGGTCACCTCGATATCCATGCGCGTGTTCGACGCATTCGCAAAGTGCCCCGCCCAGCGCAGGAAGAAGCCCGATTCCATGCCGGAGGCCTTGATGGTCTCCATGCTCTGCAGACCGGCGATCGACGCCCCAGAAACCTTGCCGTACTCCTGCAAGAGCCGCATGTTGGCTTCGACACGCCACTTCGAGAAACGCTGCAACGCAATGGCGTTCAGGGCTGCGCAGACGATGCCCACCAGGGTCAACTGCACGTTGTAGAAGCCCATCAACGCCATGTAGAAGACCATCATCACGAGGTCGATGGCGGTCTGCGCGAGCTGACCGGAGAGCACCCCGGCGACCTTGTCGTTCAACGACGAACGATCACCTATCTCACCGGCGTAGCGCTGCGAGTAGAAGTCCACCGGCAAGCGCAAGAGGTGTCGGAAGAACTGCGCCGACATCTTGGCTGCCAAGCTGAGCCGCAGGCGGCGCAGCACCGTCAGTTGAAGAAACTTCAAAAGACCCTGCACGGCCACGGCTGCGAGCATCGCCAGAATCAGCGGCTTCAGCCATTCCTGACGTTCCTGAATCAGGACCTCGTCCAGGAAGATCTGCGTGAAGGCCGGGATCATCAGTCCCGGAATGACCAGCAGGAAGCCTGCCGCGACGGCGAACATCACGGCATTCCAAAAGCCCTTCAAGCGCGCCCGAAACGCGGGGATCAGTCCCGGCTTGCGCCCGCCCTTCTTGAACTCCTTCGAGGGCACCATCGTCAGAACGACGCCCGTGAATTCGTCCTCGAACTCCTCCAGGGTCACCTTGCGGTGACCGACGGCGGGATCGTTCAGATAGACGTTGTTGCCCTTCTTGCCCTCGACAACGAGGAAGTGGTTGAAGCCCCAGAATACGACGTACGGAGGGGGAAGATCGAAGCAGGCCTCGATGCTCTTGCTGAATCCCCTCGTTTCCAGGCCATAGCGGCGCGAGGCCTTGGCCAGGCTGGCGGCGTTGCTGCCATCGCGCGAGACCCCGCACTCGCGGCGTAACTCGGCCAGAGGAACGATCTTGCCGTAGTGGGCAAGGATTATCCCCAGTGCAGCGGCGCCGCATTCGACCGCCTCCATCTGCAGGAGGCTCGGCGTCCGCACCCGTCGTCTTCTAAAGATCCCCAAGGACGCTCAACCCTTCCATGTTCTCCAGAAAGGGAAGCAGGACCATGATGGGTCGCCGCTCGCGAATCGTGACGCGTACCTCTGCCGTCGTCCCCGCGGTGATCTTGAAGTCCCCGGGGCCTCCGCCCGAGGTCCATTCGAACCCCGTGAAGGTGTCCTTGTTCAGCGAGAGTGCCGCAGTGATACCGATACGACTCTGGCCCCCGAGCAGCGTTTTGGCGATCTCCGGATCCCCAATCTGGTTGGCGACGGACGCACTGGTCACGGGGTAGTCGGTGACAGACTCGACATGACCGACGATCCCGCCGAAGCGTTCCTTTTCGACGTTGGCCGGGGAAATGCGCATCTTGAGACCCTGCTGAATCTTCTTGCCGTCCTTGATCGAGAAATAGGCCAGGGCTTTCAGCTCGGAGGTTTCTCGCTCTGCTTCCATGCGCCCGAGCCGCTGGCCAATGCCAACCTGCGTGCCGGTGCCGATCGAAACCTCGAGGACGACACCGGTATGGCCGCTGTAGAGAAAGCCCTCGGTCTTCAGCTTCGATTGGAGAAACACGATGCGTCGTTCGATCTCCTCGATCTCCGCCTCATCGGACAGCTCGCCTTCGCGCAAGGATTGACTCAGCTTTAGCGCTTCGAGATCCAGCTCGCTCAGCTGAATCTCGAGATCGCGTACGCGATCCATGTCACGCTCGAAGTCACGGAGCGCATCGTTCTCGCGCAACTTGAGGCCTTCCTCGAGCACGTCTAGCCCGGCAAGGCTCAGCTCGTGCTCAACGACTCGCGCTCGTTGCTCGACCAGGCGATCCTTCGAAGCGATTTTGTCGTCCGCAAGTTTCTGATGGGCCTCGTACCGTTCCTGATACAGCTCGCCGACCTCCCCCGCTAGCTTGCGCCTCTTCCCAAGGTTTTTGCGCTGTTCCGAGACGTACAGCTCATTCCGCTGTTTGTAGGTCTCCGCCGATTCACTTATGACCGTCTGCTGTACCTTGATCAACTGGCGCCGGCGATCGATATGCCCTAGCTGTTCCGTGACGGTTTTCTTGTCCAGATCCGTCATTTCGTTGACACGGCTCTTCAATCGCACCAGTTTCGACTGCTCCTGGTCGAGATCCGTTTCGAGCGTGGGTAGGCTGAGCTTGGCTAGCAGATCGCCTTTCGCAACCCGGTCCCCGACGCGCACGGCTATCGACTCGATCTGACCGCTGCCAGGTGATTCGAAATAGACGACCTGCTTGGGCCGCACGAGGATCGCCGTACCCGTCGCCGTTTCCGGTATGCGTCCGAGAACACTCCACACTAGCGCGAGGGCAAGTCCCGCACCGACACCGAAGAGCATCAGCCACACGTGAGGCCGCACGATGCGCAAGAGTTGATCGAGTCGATCGGGTGAGGAGAGCTTCTCGAGAGACTTCTCCCGGAAGATCTGTCGCTTCTCCGCCATGGACTAACCCTCTGCGCTCACGCGTTGCAAAAACCAATCGAAGCGCGCACCGGCCAGGGCGACCGATTCGAGGGCTTCGGGAGAGATCTCGTCCTCCTGCCGGGACTCAGGGTCGGATTCGACACGCCCGCCGGTGCCAATCATCGCGTCCGCGCGGCTCAAGCGGTTCGCGAGGAATACGCACATGGCCCGATAGAAGCGCGCCCCGAACTCGTGATCGAGGTCCAGCTTCGAACGCAGCGCGGAGTGATTCACGGAGAAAACCCGAGCCTCACCGACCGTCGTCACCGTCGCGTTTGGCGGTCGCGAATCCAAAAGTGACATATCCCCTACGATCTCGCCGGCTCCCAGCCGGGCGAGCTCGTTGCCGCCTTTCCTTACGGACAATTCACCATCGAGCAGGATGTAGAGCCGGTCCTGGGCCCCTCCTTCTCGGATGATGTCGTTGCCTGGGGCGATCTGGAGGGTGGTTCCGGCGTCGATGAGCCACTGCAGGTCCGAGTCATCGAGTTCGCCGAGGATGTAGAGCACTTTCCGCATCGCAGTACTACCAGAGAGGGTGTCCACCCGGGGCTCGAGGCCACCTCGCTGGCCGGGGCCAGGGCGGGGAGAAAGAGAGGGTGCCGCCGAAGCGGGCCGCCGCATAGAATATCGTGGGCTCAACTTCCATGCCGTCCGAACAGGGGAGCGGACCGCGCGGAGAGGTAGAAAACCTCTTCCGCCAGTTCCTTCAAAAGAAACGCACCACAAAACTCCTCTTCGAGGAGTTCCGTGGGCGCTACCCGGAGTACGCCTCCGAATTGGACCGTCTTCACGGGCAATACCTGCAAGTGAAGGAGCTCGAACGGGCTGCAGAGCCGCCCACGACGGTTTCCGGCAAGCTCTTCGAGCGCCTGGGCCAAGAAATCGGCAACCCGGTCCAGCTCGAGGACCTCGACGAGAGCGCCGCCGACGGGTACCAGAGTGGCCCCCCCAGCTCGGATGAGCTGGAAACGGGGGTCGGCAGCGGGCTGGTCGGGAAAATCGTGGGGCGTGGCGATCGCCCGGACACTTCATCGGGCGGGCCGGCCACAGAGGCGCCCGACGGTGCGGGCTACGGCCCCTACGTCCTGCGGGGAGAAATTGCCCGTGGCGGCCAGGGCGCCGTGCTTCGCGTCTGGGACCAGGACCTGAATCGCAACCTGGCGATGAAGGTCATCCTGGGCAAGGACGACGAAAAGCCCTCCGGCAAGACCCCCCACGTCGATGCCCACACCATGGGGCGTTTCCTCGAGGAGGCCCAGGTCACGGGTCAGCTCGATCACCCGGGCATCGTCCCCGTCCACGAGCTGGGCGTCGACAAGGATGGCCGGGTCTACTTCACGATGAAGCTCGTGAAGGGCCGCGACCTGGCCGCGATCTTCGATCTCGTGCACGAGAAGAAAGAGGGCTGGAACCTCACTCGCGCCCTCGGGGTCATCCTGAAGGTTTGCGAGGCCATGTCCTACGCCCACGCAAAGGGCGTGATCCACCGCGACCTCAAGCCGGCCAACATCATGGTCGGACGCTTCGGCGAGGTGTACGTGATGGACTGGGGCGTCGCGCGCGTATTGAAGCGCGAGGAGTCGCACGACATCCGCATTCAACAAACGATGGCGGTGCGCTCCGATTGGCGCGACAAGGCCGAGAAGGAAGAACCGAAGCTCCTGACCATGGACGGCGATATCGTCGGTACGCCGGCGTACATGTCCCCCGAGCAGGCCTCGGGCGAACTCGACCACATGGGCCCCCATTCGGACGTGTATTCGGTAGGGGCAATGCTCTACCACCTCCTTTCGGGGCGCATGCCCTACGTGACGCCGGGCGAGAGGATTCACGGATTCACGATCTGGAACAAGCTGCGCGAAGAACCGCCGACGCCTCTGTCGGAGATCACGGAGAACCTGCCGCAGGAACTCGTCGCCATCTGCGAGAAGGCCATGTCGCGCGACCTGGCCGAGCGCTACAAGGACATGTCGAAACTCGCCAATGACCTCAGCGCGTTCGTGGAGCACCGCGTGGTCCACGCGTACGAAACCGGCGCGGTGGCGGAATTGCGCAAGTGGGTCAAACGCAACAAGAGCCTCGCCGCTGTGACGACAGCGTTCGTGCTCCTTGCCCTCGGTGGCCTGGGAACGGTTTCCTACGTCGAGGCCAAGGGCCGCGAGCTGGCCGAATCGGAACGCGCCAACGTGCTGCGCCTGGCGGCCTTCCAGGAGCTTCTCGAACTCGAGCAGACAGCCGCCTCGCTGTGGCCCGCCACACCAGCGAACGTCGCCTCCTACGAGAGCTGGCTGGATCGCGCCGATGTCCTGATCGAGGGTCTCGAGCCCGATACGGACGGTTTGGGACTCGGGCACATTGCCCAACGCGAAGCCCTGAGGGCCCGCGCCCTGCCCCCTACGGCCGAGGAAATCGAAAAGGACCGCGCCTCTCATCCGCGCTTCGATGAGTGGAAAGCGCTCCAGCAGCGCTATCGGTCGAAGCTACGTCAAAGCGGAGTCCACCCCGCCGGCTCCCAAGCCGCCGATGCCACGGGCGAAACGGCGACGAAGCCGAATTCCCAGCTGGATCCCTCGCTGCGCTTCGTGGACGCGCGCACCTTGAACTCGCTCGCCTGGAAGCTCGTCGATCCCAAACGCACGATCTTTGGACGCGAAGCGGAGGCGCTGGAAGCCGCCGAACTGGCCGAAAGCAAGGCAACCGGAACATCCCTGATCGGCGCCGTGCTCGACACTCTCGCCTGGGCCTACTTCGCCAATGGCGATCACGAAAAAGCACTCGCGACCTCGCGCCGAGCCCTGGAGACGGTCGAAGCCAAAGACCGCGCAGACTACCGTGGATACCTCACCAAGCTCGAAAACGCCATCGTTGCCTGCGACGGCCCGGACGTCAAACGCGAGCTGACCGAGCTCGAGGCGCAGCTGAGCAAGATCGAAGCTAAAATCTCCACGCGCAAGTCGTATCGCTTCGCCGACGACGAAGATCGTTGGTGGCACGATCAGTTGACGAGGTTGATAGCAGCGATCCATGCCTTCGCCGATCCGCAAACAGGACTCGTGAAGGGATTGTCCGAAGCCGGTTGGGGCATCGAGCGCCGACTCGAATTCGCGCGCGACGTAGAAGCCATGACGCTGACCGGCGCGGAAGCCAAGCGGCGCTGGAACCAGGCCATCGATTCCATCGGGGACCAGGAAGCCTCACCCGTTTACCGCGGACTGCGTATCGCGCCACAGCTGGGTTTGCTTCCCCTCGGCCCAGACCCCGATACGGGTTTGTGGGAATTCGCCCATGTGCAGAGCGGTGACGTCCCCTCGCGCCCTTCCAGCTCTGCTAGCTCGGACGGCGAGCTGCGGATCGACGACGACACCTGCATCGTCATGGTGCTCGTACCCGGAGGACGCTTCCTCATGGGTGCCCAGAACCGCACTCCTTCGCGCCCCAACTACGACCCGGCCAGCGTCAGCGACGAATGGCCGGTGCACGAAATTCCCCTGGCACCGTTCTTCGTCTCCAAGTACGAGATGACCCAGGGCCAGTGGCAGCGCTTCACCGGCAGGAACCCCGCTAGCTATCAACCGGGCTTCAAAACCAACGCCCAGCTCCAGGGCTTCCAGCTGGCGAACCCGATCGAGATGGTGACCCTCGCCCAGAGCATCAGCATGGTCGCGCGTCTCGGCCTGCAACTGCCCACCGAGGCCCAATGGGAATACGCCGCCCGTGCTGGTGACGACACGCCCTGGGCCTTCGGACTCGAACGCGAAACGCTCGACGGCGGCTCGAACCTGGCCGATGACGCCATGCGCAGGAAGGGCGGCCCGAGGGACTGGGATTACGAAGATTGGGACGATGGCTACTCCCTCCACGCGCCCGCGGGCACCTACGCCGCCAACGCCTTCGGCTTGCACGACATCCACGGCAACGTGTGGGAGTTCTGCCGAGATTCCTTCGGTCGTTATTCCGACCCCTTCGAGGAGGGCACCGGCGAGCGGCTCGTGAAGGCCGAGGAAGGCGTCGCGCGGGGCGGGAGCTTCGAGAGCTCATCCAACGACGCACGCACGGCATCGCGAACCTTCGTCTTGCCCGGAGAAACCCAACCCACGATCGGTTTCCGGCCCGTGAGGGCCCTGGAAGCTCGCTGATCTGGCGCAAAAGGAGTCGCACTCCAATCATCCGGGTAGCGCCCTTTCGGCTCCAGGGATACGCTCGAAGAGGCCATGCTTCTCCTTGCCACAGCTCTGCTCTGTCAGACCATCGGACCGGCTCTCTCGGCACAGCGTGCCCCGCAGACATCCGGACCCGGTGTACCCGACATCGTGCTCGTGATCCTGGATGATTATGCGGCCGTCGACAGGCTCACGACGCCGACACCGAACATCGATCGCATCGCCGCCGAGGGCTTTACCTTCGAGCGTGCCTACTCGATGCCCGTCTGCGCGGCGACGCGGCGCTCCCTCTGGTTCGGCATCGAGACAGCGCGTCATTTCGGACCCGGCTGTGGCACCCAGCAACCGAACCTGCCAAGGCCACCGTTCACCGACCCCGAACTCTTTCAATCCCTTCCGGCCCGCTTGCACCAGCGCGGCTACGCCTCGGCCCTTTTCGGCAAGTGGCACTCGGGCCAGGCGACCAACGGCTGGCAGCTAGCGCCCCTCGAATTGGGTTTCGATCGCTGGATCGCGGGCTCGCCGCCATCGACCCGCTCATGCCAGGGTGAGGGCTATCAGGAGTGGGTACGCATCGAGGACGGCCTGCTCGTCGGCGTCGAAACCGGATACGCCACCTCGGTGCAGGGCGCCGCCACTCGCAAGTGGATGGCTGGCCATCTCTTCCAGCCGCGCTTTGCCGCGCTGAGTTTCAACGCGCCCCACGAGCCCATGCAACCCCCACCGGCCTCCGCGCTGCCGGTCGGCTACCCACCACCGAACATCTTCGATCCGCCGCGGCGCATCTTCCGCGCCATGGTCGCGGCTGCGGACCTCGAGATCGGCCGCCTCTATGACTCGCTCGATCTCGAGCGCACGATCATCATCCTCATCGGTGACAACGGAACGCCGCCGGAAGCCGCGCATCCGACGCAGGATCCCGCCCGGGTCAAACGCAGCGTCTACGAGGGCGGGGTGCGGGTGCCCATGATCATCGCCGGTGCAGGCATCCCGCGCGGCGTGTCCTCAGCCCTGGTGCACACGACCGATTTGTACGCGACCATCGCGCTCTGGGCCGGATCACCCAAGCTGAACTTCGGTGCCTCCCGCCCGCTCCAACCGCTGCTCCGCAATCCCGCCCGGGAAATCCGCGATCACCTGTACGTCGGTCACGTACGTCACAACCAGGTCGAGGAAGCCATCGTCACACGCGCAGGCTGGAAGCTCCACCGCCGCGGCTCCCCCGCCACCTTCGAGCTCTACCACGTCCTGGACGACCCGACGGAAGAGAACCCGTTGCCCCTCGACGGCAGGAACGGGCCCCTGGTCGACAAGCTGAAGCGGCTTCTTCCGTAGGCGAGTCGCGTTAATCCGAGGAAACACGGCTTGACTCACGTTCGCGTCAAGTCTCAGCGCTCGAGCGGCGCGAGGGCGATCTGTACCGCACGCAAAACGGCGTCCCGCTCCCGCAAGAGAGGCGCGGGATCCAGCTCCTCGTATTCGGAGCCGTTCCAGCGACGGAGCAACCCGATGCCCCCGAAACCCTCGTAGCGCAGATTGCCCTCGGGATCGGCGATGGAGATGTACAACGATAGGCCCGTTGCCTTGCCGGACACATCCTCGTCGTAGCCCCAGGGCCCCGATGAAGGCAACTCCAGCTCGCACTCGATGCCATCGAACTCGGCCCCGGAATCGTCGAAGAAGGCCTCGCGGGCGACCAGTCCTTTGAAGAGCACCGCATCCACGCCCGAAGTGCGGCGATCGAAGTCGTCGAGGATGCTCCCGTCGACCGTCTGGTACCCGAACCGAGTCATGGTCTCGAGCACGGCGGCATCGAGACGCGCCAGGTCAGCGGCATCGAACTGCGGGCCCTCCAGCGGAAAGACGAGCAAGGTCTTCGTGGTGTCGAGGAACTCCCCATGCGGAACGTGGAAGTTCCCGCTCGAGGAGCATGAGCTCGCCAAAAGGGCGACCAGCGCGATCCCGATCCGTCCAAGCATGGCCGGAGGATAGCGCCGGCCGGTCCTCAAGACGACCGCGGACGCCCGTTGCGGAGACTACTGGGCCTGAATGTGGTCGAACTTGCGCTCGATGTCGAAGCCACCCGGCCCCGTCGCCCGCAACCACACGGTATAGGTGCCGGTGACGTTGTAGGTGTGAGAGGGGTTCTGGGTCGAGGCCGTGCCACCGTCGCCGAAGTCCCAGGCCCACGAGGTCGCGACGCCGCTCGTCGTGTCACTGAAGGAAACCGAAAGCGGTGCCGGGCCCATTGTGACGGGGGACGCCATGAAGTCCGCCGCGGGGCGCGTGGCCGGCGGGGTGAAGCCGATGGTGAAGTCGACCGCATTGCAGAGGGTCTGCTCCGAGGGGGCCAGAATGCTGACCAGGAACCCCTGGGACGTTCCGAATCCCATCAGGGAGAGGTCGGCGGGCAGGGGGAGGCTGATCGTCGAGATGCCACTGACATGCGCGACGATGGTGAAGTTGGCCACGAAGTTTCCGCCCACGAGAAGCTCGCCCAAGGGACCCGCACTCTGCATGACAGCAGCGTCGCGCAGTAGCACCGTGACGAACCCGATGTTCGGCCGGTCCCGGCTATCGAGATGAGCCTTCCAAACACTGCCGACAATCGGCGGATCCGCGACGTAGCAGGGCGGATTGATACCCGAACCGTTGCGATACGTTCCCGCGGCCACGGCCAGGGTGAAGAAATCGTCAACGAAGCCGGTCGAAGGATCGAGACCGTCGCCGCCGTTGCCGACCGAGATGCTCAAGGTCAACTGCGTGGACGCCGTCGCCGACGGGAAAAGCAGCGCCAGGTTCGACCCGACCTGCTGAACCGCCGTCATCGGCAGAGCGTAGCGTAGGGAGGTGTTCGGGAAGGACGAGAACGTATCGGCGTAGTAGATGTTGTACGTGGACGAACCATCGGAGATATCGACGCTCATGAAGTCGTTGGTCAGGATGGAGTCCGCATCGTCGCCCAATAGGAAGGCCACCGAGAAGGCCAGCACCGGAGCCTGCGGGTCGAAACCGAAGCTCTGCTGAATGGTTGCGGCTCCTATCGGAAGCGCCCCCATAGCGCCCGGGTTGGACGGCGGCAGAGCCGTGGTCGTTCCGAGAGCCGAGATCTCGGCCCACTGTCCACCATCGGAGGGCATACCGTTGTCCATCAGCACGCCGCCGTCAGGGTGGATCAGATTGGCGCTGCCGGAGATCGAGCTCCACGGCGCTCCGGGCGTCATACCGCCTGCTTGCAGCTCAAAACTACCGTCCTGCAGGGGCGGCGGCGTGGCGATGATGTAGCCAGCCTTGGTTTCGATGTCGATACCACCGGCACCCGAGGTCGTCAGACTGACGGTGTACGTGCCGGTGCTCACGTAAGTGTGCATCGGGTTCTGGGTCGTAGATCCACCACCGTCTCCAAAGTCCCAGGACCAGGAGCTGATGATGCCCGCGCTCGCATCGCTGAAGGAAACGGGCAAGGGAGCCTCGCCACTGGTCGGTGAGGCCGAGAAGTCCGCCACCGGGGGCGGCGGCAAAACCATGACGTAGCCGAACTTCGTGTGCGTATCCGGACCACCGGGTCCGGTCGACTCGAGGATAACCGTGTAGGTTCCCACGAAAGCATACGTGTGTGTGGGGTTCTGCACCGATGCGGATCCACCATCACCGAAGTTCCAATCCCAGGCCGTGACGGCTCCGGAAGTGAGGTCCGTGAAAGACACGTTCAACGGGTAGGAACCGACCGTCGGGGCCCCGGTGAAGTCCGCCATGGGAGCGGACGGCGTCAGGACGATATACCCGGGCTTCGTTTCGGTGGCGTTGCCCATCGCGCCCAGGGCGGTCAGGCTGACGGTAAACGTCCCGAACGAGGTGTACGTGTGGGTCGGACTCTGCATCGTCGATCCACCGCCATCACCGAAGTCCCAGCTCCAACCGGTGACCGGACCGACGGTCGCGTCCGTGAAACTGACCAGGAGGGGGGGTTGTCCCGCGAGCGGGGTGGCCGAGAACTCCGGAATCGGAATCAACGTCGCGACCGTGATGTAGTCGAGCTTGGACTCGACATCCGCCCCACCCGTGCCCGTCGCCGTCAGCGAGACGGTGTAGGTGCCCGGGAAGGTGTAGGTGTAGCTTGGGTTCTGCAGACTCGAGGAACCGCCGTCACCAAAGTCCCAACTCCAAGCGTTGACGTTGGCACCGGTAGAAAGGTCGCTGAAGTTGACCGTCAGGGGGATGTTGCCCGAGAGGGCGCTGGCCGAGAAGTCGGCCACGGTTGCCTGCGCGACAACGATGTGGTCTTGCTTGATCTCGGTACTGAAACCGTTCCCACCGCTCGTACGCAGGGTGATCGTATAGGTACCGTCCGCGAGGTAGGCGTTGCTGGGGTGCTGCGAAGTCGAGACATTGCCGTCACCGAAGTCCCAGTTCCAGCTGCTCACATCACCCGTGCTCTCGTCGGTGAAGTTGACGAGCAAGGGCGGAGTACCGAGGCTTGTCGAGCTGGAGAAGGCAACCGTCGGCGAGACCGAGGAGATCCCAGTTCCGAGCAACATGAAGGCGGCGTTGCAGAACTGACCCAAGGTACCCGAGGCATTGAGAATCAGGGGCTGCGCAATGCCTGTCCGCCCGATCAATGCGGTGTCGTTGGGCAACGGGAACTCATGGATGTCGATGTCCCCCGGCGAAACCTGAATGTTGTCGAAGATGAACCCTGAGGGGTCGAACAGAGCTTCGCCGAAACTCGTGGGGACTCCGCCGATGCTATCGACTCGGATGAAGAGAAGCGATGCGACCGCGGTCGGGAACACGCTCGTATCTACGCGGCCTTGCCACACCGTTCCGACAACTGGCGGCGGCGCGGAGAAACAAATCGGGTTGCTCCCGGAGCCATTGTAGAAAGTGGACTCGCCGGCCGGAGTCACCACGACGTAGTCGATCTTGGTCTCGGTGTCGGGTCCGCCCGGGCCATCAGCGGTCATGACAACCGTGTAGGTCCCCGGTGTGGAGTAGATGTGCACGGGGCTCTGTTGCGTCGAGCCGCTGGCATCGCCGAAGTCCCAGCTCCAGGAACTCGGGTTCGAGGTCGAAAGATCCGTGAAGGCCACCGTCAGGGGCGCACTACCGTTCAGCGGGGTGCCCGAATAATCCGCGGCGGTCGGGCCGATGACCGTGATGTAGTCGGTCTTCAGCTCCGTATTCATGTCGCCTCCGCCGCTGGCTGTCAGCGTGACGGAGTACGTTCCGGGGAAGATGTAGGTGTGCTGGGGGTTTTGAACCGTCGAGCCGTTGGTGTCTCCGAAGCCCCATGACCAGCTTGTGATCGGCCCCACGCTGAGATCCGAGAAGGTCACGGCCAACGGAGCCGGTCCCGAGGTCACGTCGGCGGCGAAGTTCGCCAGGACCATGTCCGCGGCCATGATGAGGTCCGTTTTGGTTTCGACACCCGCACCGCCCGGTCCGGTCGCCGTCAGGCTGACCGTGTAGGTTCCCGCCACCGTGTACGTGTGCGTCGGATCCGCGAGGGTCGAGGCGCCGCCGTCACCGAAGTCCCAGGCATAGGAGGTCACCGGACCGCCACGGGTCGTGTTGGTGAAAGAGACATTCAAGGGCGTGAGACCAGTGGTGGGTGTCGCGCTGAAATCGGCCACCGGTACCGCCTCGGTGACGAGGATGCCCGTCTTGATCTCCAGGTCCGCGCCACCCGGTCCGAAGACGGTCAAGCTGATCGTGTAAAGGGCAGGCGTCGTGTAGAGGTGCGTCGGGTTTTGGACCGAACCGGTCGTGCCGTCGCCGAAGGTCCAAAACCAACCGGTTACCGTCCCCGTACTGAGATCGAGAAAGTCCACGGCCAGAGGTGCCGGCCCTGAAAAGGGCACGCCCGTGAATTCGGACATGGGGTTGGGGGTCACGTTTTCGAGTTCGGCGTAGACGATCACATTGTGGTTGACGGCCCCGGAGAAGTCCGCGCGCGCCGTGCGATTGCCCGTCGATGTGTGAATCTCGTGGTCGGCCACGGAAAACGTGCTGACCGATCCCACCGAGTCGGTCTGCTCCGAAACATCGAGGCTCCACGTGAAGTTCCCCGGCACGCCACATCCCACAGCGGCCAGACTCGAGTTTCCATTGGTGATATTGAGCGTGACGTTGACCGGATCGACCGAGCCCTGGCTCGAGATCGAGGACGCCACAGGCGCGCCCTGGTCGACGTTGCAGTACGTCGCGGCCGCCAAGCTGGACTCCACGAATCCCGGTCCCGAGACGGCGAGCGAGATCGTGTTGTTCGTCGCGGCATCAATGCCGGCCTCGTTCAAGTACCAAAGCGATGTGACATAAGAGGATCCGCTCGCCAGGGATTCACGCTTGTTGATGAGGGTCAGGCCCTGACCACCGTAGGCGACCTCAATGATGTCGTTGGCGCCTTGAGTCGCCGAGGCACCACCTGCGGCGACGACCAGGACCCGGTTGGTGCCGGTCCCGGCGGTGTGTATCGAGCCCGTCGTCCATCCGCCGCCGGGGCAGAGTTCAACCTGGGCTGAGGTGAGGGCAGTCAGGCACAAGAGCGCACTCGCGATGCGCGGCAGAAGCGTGGAGCGAATCATCGGTGGAGAAGAAGGGGCTAAATCAACCACGAAGCCATGGGGGAGACTCGTGGTTGGACCGGGGGGTGGTACCGAGAATTGCCTACACATAGTAGGCGGTTCGGCGAAAACTGGGCAGGGGTCTAGCGGAAGGTAAAGGGTGCGATTTAGGACGTCGCAAAGAACATTCTAGCAGCGCTGCCGACCCGCGGCGGCTCGCCGGTCGGGAAAGGACTTCCGACCAAGAACCCGGCAACTTTTTCCGGTCGCGCACGGCAGAAGACCTCCGAACCGCCTCAGCGGGGCCCAGAAGGGCTACATTCGCTCCATGCCGGACCTACGCCTCGTCGTCCCCAAGGCTCTATCGGGAGCCCGACTGGATCGCGTGCTCGATGAACTCGTCGAAGGACAGACGCGTTCGCAACTGCAGAAGCTCGTTCGCCGGGGACGTGTGCGTATCGACGGCAAACGCGTCGTGCGTTCGAACATCCACGTCGCCGGACGCTGTGAGATAGAAATCGAATTGGAAGAAACGGAAGACATGCGACCTCCGTTTCAGGTGCTGCATGAAGAAGCGAGCTTCCTGATCGTCGTCAAGGAAAGCGGTGTCCTTACTCATCGCGCCGATCGCACCAAAGACCCCAGCCTTGCAGACATGCTCGAAGTGCGCTTCGGTCCCTTACCGCGGCTCTTCGGGGAGGAACGACCAGGCATCGTTCATCGGCTCGATCGTGAAACGAGCGGACTCCTGGTCATCGGGCGAAGTGACGATGCCATGCATGCGCTCAAACGCGCCTTTGCGGAACGGACGGTTAGGAAGAGCTATCTGGCCCTTGTTCACAACGTTCTCCGCGACGGAGACGCCGAGATGGAGCTGACCGATCCGATCGGCCCTGTACCCGGCAAGGCCGATCGACAACAAGTTCGGCCTCGCATCGGCGGTAAGAGTGCGCGCACGCTCGTCAAAGAAGACTCGGCCTTCGGCCAGCATGCACTATTCGAGTGTTCACCCCACACCGGACGTCGCCATCAGATCCGCGTCCACCTGGCGGAGCAGGGCTTCCCCGTCGTCAAGGACCCGCTCTATGGGACTCGCAACCGAAAGCCCCTCCCGGCGGGTGTGCCAGAGCCACCGCGTCTGGCCCTGCACGCCGCCGGTTTGAACTTTCCGCACCCTGAGACCGGGGAACGCGTGGCATTCCAAGCCCCCTTGCCCGATGATCTCCGCCGCACCGTGGATGCTCTGAGGAGAGCTTTCCCCTAGGCCCGAAACCGAGAGCACCGATGAGCACGTCCCTGAAGGACTACATGGATTTCTGTCTCTTGTGGATCAGGAAACAGACCGGTGTGCACCTGGGGGATCTCGTCGTCTACCCCGCCATGGTGCGCCACTGCCTTTGCTGCCACCGCGGAGGGAGCTACTCCCACCAGACCTACGGTTTGTGCGATGCCTGCTGCATCGAACAGACCTGCACGCTCTGCAAGCAGAGCTTCGAGCCCAATCGGGAATCGGTCGCGCGCTACTGCTCCACGTGCTGGGGACAGATGGAGACGCGATGGAAGTCGGACCACACCGAGAATCCGGTGAAGGCGGAGAACGGCTTCCGATCGACGGTCATGAACGGGCTACCCTCTCTGATCGGCTGCAATCACGGACGTTGAGCCAAGGGCTCAGCCGGATTGGCCCTTGGCCTCGGCCACCATTTCCTCGAGTCGCGTGAGGCCAAGGCGCATATTGTCCTGGGGCGGGCCGAACGAGAAGCGCATCCAATCCGTGAAGGGCGAGGGTCCGGGGCGCACGCCGCCAGGGTTGACGTCGAAGAAATGCCCCGGAACGGTCAGTACCTTGCGCTCGAGCGCGCGGCGGAAGAACGTCTCGGTGTCGTTCAAGGGGGCAGGTAGATCCGCCAGCGTGCCCCAGGCGTAGAAGGTCGCTTCGGATTCCGCGGCCAGGCGGATGCCCATGCCGCGCAGGCGCCGGCACATCTCGTTCTTCTTCTCCGAGAAGACATCGCGCAGCGCTTTGGTCTCTTGATCGGCGCGTTCCGGCTGGAGCACCTCGATGGCCGCGCGCTGGATCGGCATCCCCGGTCCCCCGTCGATGGCGCTGGCCGCACGACCGAGGGTTTGCACCATCTCGCGCGGGCCTACCGCCCAACCGACACGCCAACCGGGATAGCGGAAACTCTTCGTCAGGCCATCGATGAGAAGCACCGCATCCTCCTCGACGTCGTCGACGAAGGCCGCGCCGGAAACGGGGCCCTGGCCCGGTTCGTCGCCATCGTAGATGAAGTGCGAGTAGAACTCGTCGAGGATCAACGTGCAGTCGGCCTGCTTCGAAGCCATGACATAGCGGCACAGGTCGTCGCCGCGTAGGACCTTGCCCGTAGGGTTGCATGGATTGCTGATGAGGAACGCGGTCAGGTTCTCGCGTGCCATCACGGCCTCGAAGTCCGCAGGAGGAATGGCAAAGCCGTCTTCTTCCTTCGCCGGCAGCACGACCGGGGTCAGGCGGTGCTGGTGATAGGCGATCATGTCCTCGTACGCCGTGTAGTCGGGTATCTGATAGCCGAGGCGACCGTCGCCGAGGGCGGCGAACACGCGGCTCAAGACCAGGCGACCACCGGCGGCGACACTGACGTTGTCCGCGGTGTATTGTGAGTTCTTGCCTCGACGGTAGAGTCGGTTGTAGTGCGCCGCTATGGCCCCGCGCAGCTCGACCGAACCATCGATGGGACCATAGGCGTGATCGCCCGGTTGCATCTCGATCTGCGAGATGCGGGGCGGCGCGCCGCGCATCTCCCCCACCTCGGGTTGGCCCTGGCCCAGGTTGCACCAATCGGGATGCCCGTTGGAAAAACCGAGCTTCATGGCCTCATGGACGACGTAGATGACCCCCATGTAGGGGATCTCGCGCATGGCGCCGAGCGGGTTCTGGACGGAGGCGGTTGTCGATCCGGTGGTTGACATCAAGTTTTCTTGCTGAGGAGGCGAGCGAGATCCGAGTGGCCCCGGAGACTGGGTTTGCAGAAGCTCCCCCATATACTGCAGAACGCCGGGGCTGTAAACGCCCTCCCTCCAGGCTCTGTCCACGAGCTCTCGAAGATGACGACCACCACGCTCTCCCCCTCGACCTTTCCGAACCTCGACCCCGCCACCGGAGAAGTGATCGCCGAGATCAAGGGCGCCAGCTCCGAGGAGGTCCGCGACGCCATCGCCCGCGCGCGCAAGGCCCAGGCCGCCTGGGCGGCCCTGGGCTTTCAGAAGCGCGCGGAGCTCTTGCTACAGGCCGCCGCTGCGCTCCTGGGGCGAAAACGCGAGTTCGCCGAGTTGATCACGCGCGAGATGGGCAAGCCTGTCAAGGACGCCGAGCGCGAGGTCGAGGGCTGGGCCGGGGGCATGAAGAACACGATGAAGGAGGTCGAAGAGGCCCTCGCCCCGAAGATCCTCACGGGCAAGGACTGTGAATCCCACGTCGTACGCGAGCCCCTGGGCGTCGTGGCGGCCATCACGCCCTGGAATTTCCCGATCGGCATGCCGCTCGAGCTCCTGCCCCCCGCCCTGGCGACCGGCAACACCGTAGTCTTCAAGCCCTCGGAGCTCGTGCCCTTGAGCGGTGAGAAGCTCGCGGAGCTGATGAACGAATTCCTGCCGGCGGATGTGCTCGTCTTGATCCAGGGCCGTGGCGATGTCGGAGCGGAGCTGGTAGCTGGCGACGTCGACATGATCGGCTTTGTCGGCAGCCGCGACACGGGCAAGGCCATCATGAAGAGCGCCAGCGGGCGGCTGAAGCGACTCGTCCTGGAGCTGGGTGGCAAGGACCCCTTGGTCGTCTTCGGCGACGCCGATCTCGACGCCGCGGCGGATTGCGCGGTGTTGCACGCCTTGCGCAACACGGGCCAGGTCTGCTGCAGCGTCGAGCGCATCTTCGTCGCGGACGAGGTCGCCGAACGCTTCCAGGATCTCGTCGTCGAGAAGGCCAAGGCCTGGAAGCACGGCAGTGGTTTCGAGGATGGCGTGAAAATGGGCCCCATGGTCTCGGCCCAGCAACGCGAGAAGGTGCGCGTGCAAGTGGAAGAGGCCAAGGCCGGCGGCGCGAAGGTGCTCCTGGGCGGCGACATGCCCGAGGGCGATGGATGGTTCTATCCCGCAACGGTATTGAGCGAACTCAGCCCCGAGCTGTCGATCAATCATCAAGAAACCTTCGGTCCCGTGATCACGCTATCGCGTTTCAGCGGCAACGAAGACGAAGCCGTGCAACTGGCAAACGACACGCCCTATGGCCTGGGCGCAAACGTCTACACCGCCGATCTCGAACTTGGCCGCCGCATCGCCCTCCAGATCCGCGCCGGCACCGTGGGCATCAACCGCTATCTGAACGCAGCCCCGGGGGCCCCGTGGACGGGAGCGCGGGAATCCGGCTTCGGTTTCATCGGTAGCGTGGACGGGCACAAACAGTTCACGATCCCAAAGACGATCTCGTTTCCGAAGTAGCCGGGAGCGATACGGCACCGCTCCTCAC
Organism: Planctomycetota bacterium; assembly: GCA_965662355.1. GTDB lineage: Bacteria > Planctomycetota > UBA1135 > UBA1135. The sequence goes on from CBFIHP010000010.1 coordinate 173,709, forward strand.
CCCTCCGGAGTCACATACGCCGATGTAATTCCCCCATCCACGAGAAAATTCGCTCCCGTCGTGAAGGAAGCCTCGTCCGACGCCAGGTACAGCGCCGCCTGGGCGATCTCCTTCGCTTCCCCAAAACGCCCCATGGGGATGTGTACCAAACGGCGCTGGCGTTTCTCCTCGGTGTCGAGGTACTTCATCAACAGTTCCGTCCGCAACGGCCCCGGACACAGGGCGTTCACGCGAATGTTCTCGCGCGCATGAATCGTCGCCAGCTCGCGGGTCATCGACAGCACGCCACCCTTGCTGGCGGTATACGCCAGCTGCGGCGTCGCCGCACCGAGCGTCGCCACGAACGACGCCGTGTTGATGATCGAGCCACCGCCCGCTCGGCGTAGCGCGGGGATCCCATACTTGCAGCCCAGGAAGACGCCCTTCAAGTTGATGCGCATCGTGAGGTCCCACACGTCCTCCTCCGTGGCGACGGCATCATCGTCGGCCGCGTGGCTGATGCCGGCGTTGTTGAAGAGCACGTTCAGTCGGCCGAACTCACCTTCCGCCTTGGCCACCATCTGCTCGCAATCGCCGGCATTGGAGACATCGGCGCGGGCGAAGATCGCTTTCCCGCCCGCCTGTTCGATCTCCTCCACCGTGGCCACACCGGCTTCCTCTGCAACGTCGGCGACGACCACCGCGGCGCCCTCGCGGGCGAACAGCAACGAGGTTTCCTTGCCGATCCCACTTCCCCCACCGGTGATGAGGGCCACCTTGTCCTTCAGTCGCATGCGTCTCGTCCCCTAGATCTGCTCGAAGTAGCGTTTGCGTTCCCAGTCCGTGACCGCGCGCTCATAGTCGGCGGCTTCATTCCGATAGAAGTGTGCGTAGTGCTCGACCACGTCCGCACCGAAGGCCTTTCGCGTGAAAGCGCTCTTCTCGAAGAGCCCAACCGCCTCGGTCAAACTCGCCGGGACCGTCGGTAGATCCTCCGCGGCATACACATCGCCCTCGAAGGGCGGCGGCGGTTCGATCTTGTTCTCGATGCCATCCAGCCCCGAAGCGAGACTCGCGGCGAAGGCCAGGTAGGCGTTGCAGTCCGCCCCCGGGATGCGGCACTCGATGCGCAGGCTATTGCCCTCGCCCACGACGCGAAAACCCGCCGTGCGGTTGTCGTAGCTCCAGGCCAAGCGCGTCGGTGCCCACGAGGCGGCCTGATAGCGCTTGTACGAGTTCACCGTCGGTGCATAGAAGGCCATCACCTCCGGCGCGTGGGCGATCCACCCTCCGAGGAAGTGACGGAAGGTGTCAGTGCATGCGATCGACCCGAGCTTCTGATCGCCCGCGAAGGCGTTCTCGCCAGCGCGGAAGAGGCTCATGTGAATGTGGCAGCTGGATCCGGCCTGTTCGGCGGAGGGTTTGGCCATGAAGGTCACGCTCTGCCCCAGCCCCATCGCCACCTCGCGCAGGCACTGCTTGTAGACCGAGTGCCGATCCGCCATCTGCACGACATCCGTGTAGCGCACGTTCAACTCGTGCTGCCCCAGGCCCCACTCGCCTTTCGAGTTCTCGACGGGCACGCCCGAATCACGCAGGTGACGGCGCGCGGCCCCGATCAGCTCTTCCTCGCGCGTGCCCTGCAACGTGTGATAGTCCTCGATGTACCAACCCGTGGACTCGAGCTCGGCGTAGTTCTTCTTCGCAGCCTCTTCATAGGAGTCGCGGAAGCAAAAGAACTCGAGCTCCGACGCGGCGAAGGCTTGCAAGCCCATCGCCGCCGCACGCTCCGCCTGGCTCTTCAGGATCGAGCGCGGGGCGAGATCCAGAAGCCCATGCCCCTCGCGATCCGCCACGTCGCACAGGACCATCGCCGTGCGGTCCAGCCAGCTGGCCACGCGCAACGTCGCGAGGTCGCACACGAGGTGCACATCGCCGTAGCCCTTCTCCCAGTTCGTGAAGCGATATCCCGCAACCGGGTTCATGCCGATGTCCACCGTCAAGAGGTAGTCACAGGCGTGTCCGCCGTGGTCGACGACCTCTTCCAGGAAGAATTCCGCATCGAAACGCTTGCCCATCAAACGCCCGTACAGATCGGGAAAGACGACGAGCACCGTATCGATCGTGCACGCCCTGACGGCCTGCTGGAGATCCTCGACGCTCAACATTCCTTTGATCGTGCTCATGAGACTGGCCTGGGAGCTCGGCGAACGTGTCCGCGAGGCATCCTGCCCCCATCGACCGTCGGAAGCCAGTGCTTGAAGAGTCAACGCTCGAAGAGCCGCGCCGTTGCGTAGAATTCGAGGGCCCATGACGAGTTACGGCACGAAGTTCCTGGCCCTCGCGGCCGCCATCGCAATCCCCGCCCTCGGCGGCTGCGGCACCGACGCACCCACCGAGGGCGGGCCGAGCTTCGCCGACATCGCCCCGATCGTCTTCGAGAACTGCTCGGGCTGCCATCGGCCCGACGAGGCGGCCCCTTTCAGCCTCTTGAGCTACGAGGACGTGCGCCGCCGAGCACGCCAGATCCAGCTCGTCACCGAATCGGGCTACATGCCGCCGTGGCTCCCGGCAGCCAACACCGATCCCCATGTAGCCGCCTTCGAGGGCGATCGTTCGCTCTCCGACGAAGAGCGTGCCCTGCTCGACGCCTGGATCGAGGCGGGGATGGCTGAGGGGCCCCGGGATGCGATTCCCGCTCCGCCAGAATGGCCCGAGGGGTGGCAGCTGGGCACGCCGGATCTCGTCCTGACGATGCCAGACGCCTTCGTCCTGCCCGAAGAGGGTCGTGACATCTACCGCAACTTCGTGATCCCGCCCGACGCGGCACAGCCCCGCGGCCAACGCCACGTACGAGCGGTCGAATGGCGACCCGACAACCGCCAGGTCGTACACCACGCGGTGCTCTACATCGATCGCACGGGGGCGGTCCGCGAGCGCGAAGCGAAAGATCCAGGGCTCGGCTTCGGGGGCATGAGCGCAGCGCCGGCCCAGATGCCCGAGGGGCAGTTCTACGGCTGGACACCGGGCAACGTTCCGCGACCGGGCGACGAGCGCTACAGCTGGCTCCTCGACGATCGCACCGACGTCATCCTGCAGTTGCACCTGCGCCCCACCGGTGCGCCCGAGTCCGTGCAAGTGTCCATCGGTCTGTACTTCGCCGACGCGCCTCCCGTGCGCCACCCGATGAGCCTGCGGCTGCGCTCACGTGTGATCGATATTCCTCCCGGCAAGAAGGACTACGTCGTCAGGGACAGCTACGTCCTACCGAAAAGCGTCTCCATCCTGGGTCTCTATCCCCACGCCCACTATCTCGGCAAGGACCTGCGCGGCTGGGCCAGCTTGCCGGATGGAACCGAACGCCAGCTCTTCCACATTCCCGAGTGGGACTTCAACTGGCAGGATGACTACTTCTACGAGGAACCGCTCCAGCTACCGGCCGGCACGAAGCTGTCGATGCGCTACGTGTACGACAACTCGGCCGAAAACGCGCTGAATCCCCACTCGCCCCCACGGCACGTCGTCTTCGGGGAACAGTCGGACGACGAGATGGCCGAGTTGATGATGCTCGTCCTGCCCGAAAGCGAGGATGAGCTTCCGATCCTGTGGCGCGACTTCTCGTGGAAGCTCCTGCGCGACAGCCAGAAGTACTTTGCTCTGCTCGCCCGCAGCCAACCGGACAACGCCGGCTGGAGCCGCCAGCTGGCCGATCTGGCCCTTCGCGCGGGCCAAGGGGCGGAAGCGGTGAAGCACCACCGCCGCTGGATCGAACTGCGGCCCAGGAACAAAACCTTGCCCTACATCGGCCTCGCGCGCGGAATGTTGCTGGCAGATGAAGCGGACCAGGCCGTGGCCACGCTGCGCGCGGTACTGGAACGTAAACCGAACCACTTCGAAGCGCGCACGCTGCTCGGTCGGGCGCTGCTCGACAGCGGCGAGTTGAAGCAAGCGCGCGCCGAGCTGGAGACCGTACTTGCCTCGACCCCCAGCGACGCGCAGGCCAACCTCGCTCTTGGCGATGTCTGCGTACGCAAAGGCCTGCCCCGGGCAGCCGAAAAACACTATCGTCAGGCCATGGCCAGTGACCCGTTCCATGTAGGGACGATCAACCGCGTAGCAAGTCTGCAGACAGGCGAGGCAGAGCTCCGACTGCTGCACACCGCCGTGCGGAATTTCCGAGAAAACTTCCTCGAAGCGGACCACGGACGCCAGACCGACGAGCAAGAGGCCCTGTGGCGGCTGGCCCACGCCCTGGAAGAGCTCGGGCGACTCGACGAGGCCTTGCGCTACCTGTCCTGGGCCCGAGGCCTCGGGACATCGGGCGAGTTGTCTGCGGAAGCGATCGCCGCTGCCCAGCGTCGCGTGCTTGCCAGGCTCGAAACCCGCTGAGCCAGGATTCCCTGCGAGGCCGCCTATTGCATTGGGCGCGGGGGGGCCGATCATGCGACGAAGCATGAAACAAGAACTTGATACAAGGCTCTCCACGGAGCTGAACGTCCGTCCCGATCAAGTCCGCGCCGCGGTGCAGCTCCTGGACGAAGGCGCGACCGTGCCCTTCATCGCTCGCTATCGCAAGGAGGTCACCATGGGCCTGGACGACACGCAGTTGCGCAACCTGGAAGAGCGTCTGCGTTACCTGCGCGAGTTGGACGAGCGTCGTGACGCGATCGAGAGCTCGATCTCGGAACAGAAGAAGCTGACGCCCGAGCTTCGGGCAGCGCTTGGCGCCGCGACGACCAAGGCCGAACTGGAGGATCTGTATCGTCCGTACAAGAAGCGCCGCCGGACCAAGGCCCAGGTCGCGCGCGAGGCGGGCCTGGAACCCCTGGCCCAAAACCTGTTCGCAAACCCCGACATCGATCCCGTTCTCGAGGCGACGAAGTTCCTCGCTCCGGATGAAGGCGTGGCCGACGCGGAGGCGGCTCTGGAGGGTGCGCAGCAGATCCTGATGGAGGAGTGGTCGGAGCATCCGCCGCTGGTGCGGGAGCTACGCAAGGAGGTCCGCCGCGAAGCCAAGGTCAAGAGCATCGTGGTGCGCGGCAAGAAGGAAGAGGGCGCACGCTTCCAGGATTGGTTCGACTTCGACGAACCGCTGGCGAGCATGCCTTCCCACCGCGCCCTGGCGCTCCTGCGTGGACGCAAGGAAGGTGTCCTGCGCGTGAACCTGGCCGTCGGGGACGAGCTCGAGTCGATCTCCGCGGATCCCAAACAAGCCTTCACCGGTCGCGTCGTCAAGCAGTTCGGCATCTCCGACAAGGGGCGCCCCGGAGACCGCTTCCTGCTCGACTCCGCCGAGAAGTGCTGGAAGGTCAAGCTCTCGACTCACCTCGAAACGGAATTGATGGTCGAACTGCGCGAACGCGCGGAGCAGGGTGCGGTCGAGGTCTTCGCCTCCAACCTGCGCGACTTGCTGCTTGCGGCACCGGCCGGACCGAAGACCATTCTCGGGTTGGACCCCGGCCTGCGCACGGGCGTCAAGGTGGCGGTCGTCGACCACACGGGCAAGGTCCTCGCGACCGACACCATCTATCCGCATGCACCGCGCAAGGACTGGGACGGCGCGGTGAAGAAGCTCGCCTCGATCGCCAAGAAGCACGGCGTCCAGCTGGTCAGCATCGGCAACGGCACCGCGTCCCGCGAGACCGATCGTCTGGTCTCTGACCTGATGAGCAACCACAAGAACCTCGGCCTGCAAAAAGTCGTCGTCAGCGAAGCCGGAGCGTCGGTCTATTCCGCCTCGGAACTGGCCGCGAACGAGTTCCCGGACATGGACGTCACGCTTCGAGGCGCCGTGTCCATCGCGCGCCGGCTGCAAGACCCGCTGGCGGAACTGGTCAAGATCGATCCCAAGTCCATCGGCGTGGGCCAATACCAGCACGACGTCAACCAGAGCGTCCTCGGTCGCAGCCTGGAAGCGGTCGTCGAGGATTGCGTCAACGCCGTCGGGGTCGACGTCAATTCGGCTTCGGCGGCCTTGCTCGAGCGCGTCGCCGGACTGAACCCCACGCTGGCCAAGAACGTCGTCGCCTGGCGCGATGAAAACGGCGCCTTCGAAAATCGCAAGCAACTCCTGAAGGTCCCCCGCCTCGGACCGAAGGCCTTCGAACAGTGTGCGGGCTTCCTGCGTATTCGCGATGGCAAGGAGCCGCTGGACGCCTCGGCCGTGCATCCCGAGGCCTATCCGCTGGTGCAAAAGATGGCCAAGGTCACGAAGAAGCCCGTGAAGGACATGATCGGCGACAGGACGTCCCTGAAGCAGATCGAAGCGGAGACGTTCACCGACAAGCGTTTCGGGCTTCCCACGGTAAAGGACATCCTCGCCGAGCTCGAAAAGCCAGGTCGCGACCCGCGGCCGGCTTTCCAGACGGCCACCTTCGCCGAGGGCGTCGAGGAGATATCGGACCTGAAAGCTGGCATGCAACTGGAAGGTGTCGTGACCAACGTGACCGACTTCGGCGCCTTCGTCGATCTCGGGGTTCATCAAGACGGGTTGGTGCACATCTCCCAGCTGGCCGATCGTTTCATCGAGAACGCGCGCGAGGTCGTCAAGGCAGGTGATATCGTGCGCGTGCGCGTCGTCGAGGTCGACCTGCCGCGCAAGCGCATCGCCTTGACCATGCGCAAAGGCACGCCGGAGCCCAGCGGGTCCCCCAAGAGCAACGCCGGCGCATCGAAACGCGGCAAGCAGCGCGGAGATTCGAAGCGTGGGTCCATCGATCTACCCCCGGAACCGAAGATCGAAAGCCCCCTGGCCGCCCAGCTCCGCAAGTTGAAGAAGCCGGGCAAGAGCTAGTATCAGCCGGCGGGGGTCAATTGGGGCACGCCGCCGATGCCTTTTGTCCCGCGTCCGTGGGTGAACGTGGACCGTGATCGAGGATCAGTCCGGTGCGAAGGTGTCGCGGAAGGTGAAGGCCTCCTTGGTCGATCCATGTTCCCATAGATGGCGAAATCTCGCTTCGGCATCCTCGGTCGTTGGGATGTGGCCAGCGGGAATCCACCAGAGCACCATGGGGGCGCGGTCGGGGGTGTCGAACCACTTGCCGCGGTCGCGAAGCAGCTGAGCGTGATCGGTCTCGTAGGTGAAGGACTTCAGGGTCTCGAGCGACTCCCAGACGGTGAAGTTGAAGACGACCTCGTCGTCCCCGAATGCGGCGAAGTCCGTCGCGTTGCCGCTCTCGGTTTGAAAACGCCACACGAAGCCCGGACTCCCATCGGCAAGGGCATTGATCTCGTCCAGACGATCGACGAAACCCTTCAGGTCATCGAGCGGCGCGTTGCGGCGAGCCCAGTTGGCCTGGGCGATGTGGTGCGTCGTGTTCATGCTGCAAAGGGAATGCGCGCGGCGGTTTGCTAGGCTCACGGTATGGCACGTCCTGGATGAGCACAACCGATCCGCACTTCCCCGTGTTCGACCTTCGCAAGCTAGCGCGCAGGGAGGTCGAGGGACTAGCCAGAGCTTGTGGCGAGCCGGGGCTTTTCTACGTCGAAAACCACGGCGTCGATGTGACGGAGATCGAGGCGCTCGCTCGTCTCAGCCGCGCCTTCTTCGCCTGGGGGCTCGAGCGCAAGCTCGCACTGCGCATGGAGCTCGGTGGCCGTGCCTGGCGTGGATACTTCCCCCTGGGCCGTGAGTTGACATCGGGCCAACCCGATGGGAAAGAGGGGCTCTACTTCGGCCAGCAGCTGTCGGACGATGATCCGCGGGTGCGCGCGTCTACGCCATTGCACGGGAGCAATCTGTATCCAGCGCTCGCTGGCTTCGCAGAACGGGTCGAGGGGTACATGACCCAGCTCGAACGCGTCGGCCAAACCTTGCTGCGCGCCATCGCGCAGAGCCTGGGACTACGCGACGACGCTTTCGAGCGTCGCATCAGCGCCGATCCACTGCTTCTCTTTCGCATCTTCCACTACCCCGGCGATTCCAAGACGACCTTCGGGGTCGGCGCGCACAGTGACTACGGATTGTTGACGCTGCTCTGGCAGGATGGGATCGGCGGACTGCAGGTCTTGCCACCGAACAGCCAGCATTGGATCGACGCTCCGCCGCGACCCGGAACGTTCGTGTGCAACCTGGGCGACATGATGGAACGGCTCACCGGTGCGCGCTGCCATTCGATCACGCATCGCGTCACGACTCCGGTTGGCGAGAACCGCATCGCCATGCCATTCTTCATGGATCCGGGCTTCGACACCGAAATCGATCCGTTGTTACCCCCAGCGGGCGACATCAGCGAGGACGCCCGAAGGCGTTGGGACGGAGAGGACGTGCACGCTTTCGAGGGCACCTACGGCGACTACCTACTGGGCAAGGTCGGGCGGGTCTTCCCCCACTTGCGCAACAACGTACTCTGAATCGGGAAAGGACTTCGGGTCCGCCACGGCGTCGGCATGTCTTTCCCACTCGCGACCTCCGGACCCGGAGCGCTTTTCCCATCTTTTTCCGGGGCACGAAAACACCCTTGCCCCCAAGCTGTGAGGAGCCCCCAGAGCCCTTCCCGAAGCTCCCCTTTGCTAGGATGGTTTCGCGGTCGTGTTCGGCGCTCCCCCCGACCCCCCCCGCCCCGAATTCATGCGTCCCCTAAGCGTGCTCTGCCTCGTGCTCGCCGGCTGGTTCCTGGCCGCCGGTCCCGCTCCCGGTACGCCGACACAGGACGCCAAGGCAGACGAACACGATCACGAAAACGATCACGTCCGCCACCTGCTCGAAGCCCACTGCATCTCCTGCCACGGCCCCAAGCGTGCCCGCAGCGGCCTGCGCCTCGACTCCAGGCAAGCCATCGCCCAGGGCGGCAATTCCGGCCTCCCCCTCGTCGTCCCCGGCAACGCCAGCGCCAGCGAGCTTTACGCTCGCGTCCTCTCCGACGACCCCGACCTGCGCATGCCCCTCGATCGCGATCCGCTCCCCGCGCACGAGATCGCACACCTGAAGCGCTGGATCGAAGATGGAGCCGAGTGGCCCGTGGACGAGGGCACGACTTCCAAACCCGCTTCGATCCAGCAGAGTGACCACTGGGCCTATCGCCCTTGGCGAGACACCGCTCCCCCCAGCGTCGCGAATACCGAACACCCGATCGATCGCTTCGTGCGTGCACGCCTGCAACGCGAGGGCTTCGCCCCGGCTCCCGAGGCCGATCGCGTCACGCTTCTGCGCCGACTCAGCTTCGATCTCACCGGACTGCCCCCCACCACCGAAGAGCTCGAGCGTTTCCTGAACGATGACGCTCCTGAGGCTTACGTCAACCTCGTCGACCGGTTGCTGGCGTCGCCCAGTTTTGGTGAACGCTGGGCACGCCACTGGCTGGACCTCGCGCGCTACGCGGACTCCGACGGCGCGGCCTTCGACAACGAACGCTCGGTCTGGCCGTATCGCGACTGGGTCATCGACGCGTTCAACCGGGACCTCCCATTCGATCGCTTCACGATCGCTCAGCTGGCGGGGGATCTCCTGCCCGATGCGACACGCGAAGACCGGGTGGCCACCGGGTTCCATCGCAACACGATGATCACCGAGGAGGATGGCGCCGACGACGAGGAGTTCCGTATCGAGGCCGTCAAGAACCGGGTCGAGACGACCGGAACCGTTTGGCTGGGAACAACTCTGAACTGTGCGCAGTGCCACGACCACAAGTACGATCCGATCAGCGCACGCGACTACTACCGCATGTTCGCGATCTTCAACAACACCGAGGATCGCGGCCGTTCGCAAGAGCCATACCTGGACCTGCCCACGCCCGAGGAAAGTCTCGAGCTCGAACGCGTCCAGTCCCAGATCAACGCCCTGAAGAGCCAACTGAACACGCCGACGAAGGAACTCCAGGCGGCGCAGTACGCATGGGAACGAGAACTGGCGGTCTCGAACGAGGTCTGGACGGTCATCGAGCCATTGCGCGCCTCGTCGAACAAGGGCGTCCAGCTCACGATTCAGGAGGACGGCTCGATCCTGGCCGGGGGCCCGTCGCCGGACGTGGCCACGTACGCGGTGTCCGCCACGACCGAACTCGAGGCCATCACCGCCGTGCTCCTCGAAGTCCTGCCGGACGAGTCCCTGCCCGGGAACGGCCCCGGCCGCACGTACTACGGTGGCTTCGTGTTGACGGACTTCACTGTCACGGCGACCGCCATCGACGATCGTGTCGACATCGCACCCGAACCGACGCGCATCGCACGAGCCACGGCCAGCTACGAGCAGGATGTACGCATCAGCAAGGGACCGATCGTCAACGCCATCGACAACGACCGCGGTACGGGTTGGGGCATCTATCCGGAGACCGGCCGCAAGCACGAGGCCGTCTTCGTTTTCGAGGAGCCGATAACCTACTCCAACGGAACGCTCTTGAACTTCGAGCTCGAGCAGGGCATCGGCAACGAACACACGCTCGGGCGCTTTCGTCTCTCGCTCACGACCGCGGCCAAACCGCCGCGCGCACGTCCCACGTTGACGCCCGAGCTGGATGCCATCCGTCAGAAGCCCGTCGAGGCACGCACGGAGGCCGAGAGTGCGCCGCTGGAGGCCCATTTCCTGAGCTTCGCTCCAGAACTGGATCCCCTGCGTGAAGAGATCGAGAGGCTCATGGAAGCTCGCCCCCACCCCACACGGACGCTCGTCATGAAGGAGCGGCCGCAACCGCGCCGGACGAACATCCTTTTGCGGGGTGACTTCTTGAAGCGCGGTGCGCGCGTCACGCCGGGTGCCCCGGGCATCATGACATCCGCCTTCCACGCAGAGGGTCCTCGGAATCCGATCGCAAACAGGCTGGACTTCGCTCGTTGGCTCGTTTCGCCCGAGAACGCACTTACCGCGCGCGTGACGGTCAACCGCTTCTGGCAACAACTCTTCGGACGTGGAATCGTCGAGAGCAGCAACGACTTCGGCACGCGCGGAATAGCCCCCTCGCACCCCGAGTTGCTCGAGTGGCTGGCGAAGTCCTTCGTCGACGAGGATTGGAGCGTGAAGGCGCTTCTGCGCCGCATCGTCCTATCGCAAACATATCGCCAATCCTCGGCAGCCGATCAAGGGCGCGACGCTCGCGATCCATACAACACGCTGCTCGCGCGTCAGGTTCGATTACGTCTCGAGGCCGAGGCCATTCGAGACGCGGCGCTGGCCGTCAGCGGTTTGCTGACGGATCAGATCGGCGGCGCCCCCGTGCATCCGCCACTCACCAAGGGTGGCAACCTGGGTCGGGCGACGCCCAAGAAGTGGTTGGTCAGCGAAGGCACCGATCGTTTCCGGCGCTCGTTGTACACCTGGTCCTGGCGCACGAGTCCGTTCCCTTTCTACGCCACCTTCGACGCCCCGCCCGCGACCGTACCGTGCTCGCTCCGGCAACGCACCAACACGCCGCTCCAGGCGCTGATGATGGCCAACGACCCGATGATGCTCGAGATCGCCTGCGGACTGGGCCAGCGCATCCTCGCGGAAGCCGATTCGGATTCCCAACGGCTCACGAGCGCCTTCCTCCTGTGCTTCTCACGCGAGCCCACCGCGCGCGAGCATGGGCTGCTCCTGGATTTCGTGGCCAAGCAGCGTACGGGCTTCCAAGTCGCCCCCGAGGCGGCCACAATGCTCGCGAACGCAGCCCAGGGCTCTGCGAATGGCGACTCACAAACGGACGACACCGAAGTCGCGACCTGGACCGCCGTGGCACGAGTACTCCTGAACCTCGACGCATTCGTGATCCGTGACTGACTCTCCCCTGGACCCCAACCGAGACCTTCGCCAGCGCCTTGTGCGCCGCCAGTTTCTGAAGGACTGCGGAGTGGGACTGGGCTCGATCGCCCTGGGTTCGCTCTTCAGCGCAGACGCTCATGCGACTGCGCGCTCGATCCAGCAGCAAGTCCCCCATCACAAGCCGCGCGCGAAGAACGTCATCTTCCTGTGCATGGGAGGTGGCCCCAGCCAGCTCGATCTCTTCGAAGACAAACCCGAGCTGCGACGCCTCGACGGCCAGGCGGTTCCGCCCTCGTTCGTCGAGGGCAAGCGCTTCGCCTTCATCGACGGCTCGGCCAAACTGATGGCCAGCACTCGACGCTTCGCCCGCTCCGGAGACAACGGTGCCAGCTTCAGCGAGCTCGTACCTCACATGGCTTCGATCGTGAACGACATGTGCCTCGTGCGCGGCATGAAGACGGACATCATCAACCACGGTCCGGCCAAGCTCTTCATGACGACCGGTTCGCCACGCTTCGGGCGCCCGGCCATGGGCAGCTGGGTGGTGTATGGCCTCGGCTCGGAAACGCAAGACCTCCCGGGCTTCTGCGTACTGGTCTCGGGCACCCGGGGGCCCAACGGTGGTTCGATGCTCTGGAACAGCGCCTTCCTGCCACGGCGCTATCAAGGCGTGGCCTTCAACGCCGGCCCGCAGCCCATATGGAACCTGAAGAACCCGCCCGGCATCGACCCGGCCCGCCAACAGGATTTCTTCGATGCTGTGCGTGAACTGAACCAAGAAGCCCTCGGGCGCGATCCCCACGAAAGCATCCAGGCGCGCATCGAGTCGTATGAATTGGCGCACCGCATGCAAACCAGCGCGCCGGAACTGACCGACTTCAAGGACGAATCAAAGAGCACGCTCGAGGCCTACGGCATCGAACCGAACACGCCTTCCTTCGCCCGCAATTGCCTGCTGGCCCGACGCATGGTCGAGCGCGGCGTGCGTTTCATTCAGCTGTACCACACAGACTGGGACCATCACGGACGGCCTACGTTGAATCTCGCCGAGCCACTCGAACGCATCTGCCGCGAGGTCGATCGCCCCTCCGCGGCTCTTGTCAAAGACCTCAAGCAAAGGGGTCTCCTCGAGGACACTATCGTCATCTGGGGCGGAGAATTCGGACGCACTCCGATGCGCCAAAACGGCGTCGAAGTCGGCCGTGACCACCACATCGATGCCTACACCATGTGGATGGCCGGGGGCGGCACAAAGGCCGGCTCGATCTATGGCATCACGGACGAGATCGGCTACGAAGTGGTCGATCAACCCGTCCACATCCATGACTTCCACGCCACGCTGCTCCACCTTCTCGGGCTCGACCACGAACGCCTCACTTACCACTTCGACGGCCGGGACTTCCGCCTGACCGACGTCGCTGGACAGGTCCTTCCAGGCCTACTTGCATAGGACGCCTTAAGACCAAAGAGACCAAGATGAGAGCCTTCGACAGCGACGACGTGCCCGAAATTGACTACCCCTGTCAGTGGACCTACAAGATCCTCGGCAGCGCCGAGGCCGATCTCCGCAACGCCGTACGGGAAGTCGTCACAGGCGAGTACATCCTCCAACCTTCGAACACCAGCAAAACGGGCAAGTACATGTCCCTCGAACTGGTACTGACCGTGCACACGGACGACGAACGACGCGGCATCGGCCAACGGCTCCACGCCCACGCAGCCGTCTTGTACGTGTTCTAGGCGACACGTGTTCTAGGCGAGCGGTCCCCTCAAAGGCGATCCCGGCCATCGCCAATGAAACTCGCCGCCGGAAGACCCGCCGCGTTGAACAGGCTCGTCTCATCCGCAGCTCCACCACCGAACCAAACCTCCAGCGGTTCCTCGAGCCCCTCCCTCCAGACAACAACGCTCTCCCCATCCACGCGAGCCTGGGCCGGATGCCGGATGCCGTCTCTGCCGGCGAGCGTGAAGTGCTCGAGCGTCTTGCCCTCCGTGTTCAACCCCCCGCCATGCTCGAAGAAGAGACGCAAGGTCTCTTCCTCCCGCACCCAGCCCTTGAAAAGCGGTCCCGAGTACGCGACGTCCTCCCGGCCATAGGTTCTCGCCAACGCCCAACGCGCCAAGCGCTGGCCGACAGCGATCTTTCGCGTGGGATGCAGATTGCCCGGGTCCCCGATGTCCATGGTCACGGCCATACCTGTATTAGGAATCCGGAGCGTGCGGCGTTGCTCGTCACGCAAGCGCGCGGCTTCCCCTACGTCGCGCAGGTACGCGAACGGTGCGATCTGCACGAAGTAGAACGGAAGCTCGGGTGCATCAAAACTCCGTCGCCAATCCGCAATCAATGCAGGAAGCAGGACTCCGTACCTTCGCGCCCGTCCGCGATTGGATTCGCCCTGATACCAGAGCACGCCGCGCAACGACAATGCGCGCTGTGAACCCGAGGCCAGCGGAGCGATCATGGCGTTGTAGATCACGCCAGGCCGATTCGGATGCAACCACAGGGGCTTGCGCGACAACGGCACGCCACGCAGAAGGGCCAGTCGTTCGAGGTCCTGCCGGCATTCGGGAAAATCTCTCAAGGCCTTCGCGCTGGCCCAGGCCTCCCCGATCGTACCTCCCCAGGTCGCCGTCACGAGCCCGATCGGAACGTCGAGCTCGTCGAGCAGGCTCTGGCCGAAGAAGGTCGCCACCGCGCTGAAACGCAAGGCCGTCGAGGGTGTGCACGCCTGCCACTTGCCCTCGCATTGCTCTTCAGGGTGCAGGGCAAAGGCCTTCTCGACGTCGAAGACGCGCAGACGTGGCAACTCGGCCTCCTGCAATCGCGTACTTCCAGGTGGGACGACAGCGGACACTTCCATCTCCATGTTCGATTGGCCCGCACACAACCAGACCTCGCCGAACCAAAGATCCACGAGGGTGTGGGTCACGTCGCCGGAGGCGAGCTCGATCTCGTGCGGCCCAGGGTTGTCTGGGCTCGCGAAGTGGAAGCTGAAGGCGCCGAAAGGATCGGCCTGCGCCGTGTCCTCTTTCTCGCCCCACGAGACGCGCAAACCGACGTCGGCCCCGGGCGCGGCCCAGCCCCAAATGCGCACGTCGTCTCCACGTTGCAGGACGGCCCCGTCGCTGAAGACCGCAGGGAGACGCAACTCTCCCTGTGCCGAAAAAACCACGCTCAGCCAGAGCACCAGCGATCGCAAGACGAACCTCATGCCCGATTATCACCGAGCCCCGGCCACAAAAACCAGTCCCACGCCATGGGTCGTTCGCTCCTGGCTAGTGGTGGTGAGACCACCAGTTCCCGAGAAGCACGGAGCTGAGCACGGTGATTGTGAGCATCGATGCCCACCCGAGATCGTCCTTGCGTGATTCCGAGCGCCCCTCGAAACCGCTCGACAGCCCGTGCCCCCCGGCGATCACCACGAAGGGCAACAGGGGCAACCAGAGTCGCTCGGTCTCGCCGCGTGTGGCCCCCGAAAGGGTGATGACAAGCAATCCAACGAAGGTCGCCAGCACGAGAGGATCTCGCCCACGCAGGACCCCGAGGGGTTTCGAGCGAACCAGCGCCATGCCAAACCCAATGACGAGCGGCACACCCGCCCAGGCAAAGAAGGTGAATGGGCTTATCAACAGGAACGGAGCGTAGGGCCGCACGGCATTCACGGCCGAGCCGTAGTGCGTCCCCAGGTTGTCCGCCAGCGGGACGAAGGGGTGGAACCCCCACAGCGCATACAGACTTCCAAAGAAAGCGGCACCGCCCACTGGGATCGCCAGCATGTGCATCCAGGGCGAGTGCATCCAACCGGGACGCATCGCCTTCGGTCGTCGCAAGCAAAAGTAGGCCAAGTACAGCGGCACGAGCGCCCCGAAGGCCCACGTGATGCCCGTCGCGATGGCACAGACGAGCCCAGAGCAGGCACTCCATCGGAGTTTCCCGGTGTTGAATCCACGCTCGAGCAGATACATGCCCAGGGCGGCGAACAGGCACTGAAAGCCATCGATCGACGGGGCGATGACGATCACCGAAGGCGCCAATGCACCAAAACAGGCGGCCACGCCCGCTGCCCGCTCTCCGTACAAGCGTCGCGCCAGGCCCCAGGCAGGCAACAACCACAACGCCTGCAAGAAGGACCACAGGTACGCTCCCAGATAACCCTCCGCGACGAAGGCCTCATAGTCGGGATCCGTTCCTTCCCCGAACCACCCCGCGAGGACCCGCCCGAAGCGCATGGTCAACCAGTGAAGCCCCGCGGCTCCCGGCGGATGTGTCCGTCCGCGGCCGGTCAACTCCAGTTGGTGCGCATCATAGGTAGCTAGCAACTCACCCCAGCTATCGAAGAGCAAGGCGTCCCGTGCATAGCTGGCCTGGTACATGCGTCGGTGCAGGGCGAACTCGCTATCGATTTGAAGATAGCCGCTGGCAAGGATCCCCAGGTAGGAAGACAGGACCGCCAGGGCAACGAGCTGCCAGCCCTTCAACGCTCCGGACAGAAAGGCGTGTAGACCCAGCGTGCAAATCGACAGGGGAACCAGAAGCCACAACGTGCGCAGCGTGAAGGCCGGCGTTGGAGCCGGGCCGGGATATGCCCCCGGCAAGCTCAGAAAATCCGGGCGCCACATGGGTGCGATCAGCGCCAGCACTAGCAGATTCGCCAGGACCGCGAACGCAGATCGACGCAGGACGCTGGGAGTCACTCGGAATCCCCGCTCTCCTGGGCCCGCAACCATGTGAGGAGCGCCGCGTCCGTGCGACCTTCGATCTCCGCACGAACGGCCTCGGCGTTTTCCTGGGCCAGCCGGTTCAAGTGCGCGAAACGCCCCGAGAAGCTCGGGGGCATGTCCGCGCAATATTCGACGGCGCTGCGAAACGCGGCCAACGGCTGGGCGAGCGCGCTCTTGCGCCGCACGGCATCGCGAATCAAGATCAGACTGGCCGAATAGCGCACGCCCGCGATCGTCCTGCGCATCGCCTGGGTGTCCTCGGGTCGCGAGAGACGCTCGGCCTCCGCCAGGATCTCGCGCCAACCCTCCGCTTCCATGCGTGGAAAGCGCGGGTCGAGCCATAGCTCTTGTGGGTGGGTTTCGAAGGCTCGCGAAATCACAGCGACGAATTGCGAGCCATAGCCATGGACACCCAGCTGGGCCAGCACGGCCCGATAGCGCAACGTCGCTCGTTCGCGATGATCGTCATCGAGTTTCGCGTAGACATCGAGCGCCGCTTCATAACGCTCCATCCGCACCAGCCTGTGGAGCCACTCGGCCCGCAGGTCCTGCGAATCGACGCAGGCGAGCCCGCAGACGATCGCTGAAACGAGTACGAAACCGAGTGCTCTGGTTCCGCGCTTCAACGGCCGCCGATCACCGAGCCCTGAAACGCAATGCGCACGAGCTGTTCGTGTTTCGTGTCGGTCGTAACGACGATGTCTCCCCGCAGCGGCCCTTTCGTTGCCGGGGCCTTTCCGGAGAAGACGATCACGTGACCCTTTTCACCGCTCGCGCGGACCGTAACCTGCGCCTGGAGCCCCGTGGCACTCTCCAGCTTCGTGCCGAGGATCCGGAAGGGAGCATCGTGAGCCTCAAGCAAGATCTCGTGTTGGAAAGCGGCTCCCGTACGGATGGTTCCGAGGTAGAAGAGGGCCCCCTCGGCGCCCTTTCCATGTCCGCTCAAGATCGTCGGAACTACCTCCTTGTAGATGCTGCCCTCGATTCGAAACGAATAGCTCCCGGAGGCTAGTTGATTCGCTCCGATGGGTGTACCACGCACGTGAATGTTGGCGCTGGCCGCCCGAAGGCCACGGAAGACACTCCATGGCGCATCCGCCGGAATGACCATCTCACCCGCGAAGGTGCGCGTCCCGTCGCCGTTGTCGCGGCCCGTGCCAACCACGCGCAGGCCGATGTGGTCGTGATTGGTTTTCTGCCGCGTGAACACGAGATCGTCGATACCGGTCACCATCTCGAAGGGCACGCGATGCTCCACACCGGGATCCAGGCGACCGATCGATTGCAAAGTGGAATCGAAACTCAACATGGGCTCTACCGTCGCCATCATCGAGATGGTCTCCATCTCGTTCGGCGTCGAGTTGGATAGCACCTGAACGACGCTGGGGCGATACCCCTTCTTGCCGGTGGGCTTCAGGGTCACGACGATCGAGCCCTGCTCGCCCGGCCCGTACGAGAGCCGCGAGGTGGCCGCCTCCGCACACTTGCAGCCGGCCTTCACCTGGCGGATCGTCAGGGTTTCTGCGCCGCGGTTGACGAAGTGGAAACGCGCCTGATAGACGCCGGTATCGGTGACGCGGCCGACGTCGATCGTGTGCTCCTTGAATTCGATGCGTGCCACGCCGGATTCCAGCGGGCGCTCCTCGAACTCGACGCTAACGGCCCGTTGCACGGGTGCGGGCGCGGGTGCAGCAACCGACTCGGGAGCATCGGCGGATTTCCCGGCCACGATCGATTCCGATGACCCCCCGGGCCCGGGTTCCCCCGCTCCACAGCCCATGACGAGAGCGGGGACAACAGCCGAGAAGACAAAAAGGAACGATCTCACGAGCCGAGCCACGCCATGCATCGCTCGATTCTAGCCCCCCGTAGGCGCCCCCGGAAAACGGGAAGCAAGTTCTCGAGAGTCGGAGGAGCGCCGATCGGTGCTTCCCCGTGGCCTGGACGCCATTTCGCCATCACCCCGAAGCCCGGTGGATGTACGGCTCCCCGATGTACGGCGTCTGACACTTTTCGACGGCCCTCAAGCATTCGCGGCAAGCATCCCCGCAATCCGCTTCTGGAACATCTCGAAACGGACCTTCCCGAATTCGGTGTTCTCGACAATCCATTGCACGTTCGCGAATGCCGTGGGTGCAACTTCCTCACGGAAACGCGCGAGGTGGGGATGGATCTTTGCGAAGAGAAGCAATCCCTCCGCACACCCCTCGGCCAGGAGCTCCGCATGGACGGCTCCTTTGCGCGCGAAGCCGTAGGCCATCTCGAAATAGCTCGAGACCTGCCGGAACGCGGCGTTGTTTTCGCTGCCAAAATCACTGATGGCGATCACGTCGTCGTAACTGGTCGGCATCCAGTTGATCATCGTGTCCCGCGACTGGCGCATCACGGTTTCGCGACGCAAGTCGTAGAGCTTCAGGACGACCTGGGCATCTTCCGGGGTCGGTGTGTTCGTTGCACTCATGGCTTGCTGATCTCCTTTGATTCTGGGGGGGACTCGGGTCCGGGAACATACCGGACGGAGCCGCGGGCGACCAGCGGCTTCGTTCCTAAGAAACGGTTTGCGATCCCTGCCCGGTACGCTTGAAACAAACGTGAACGAGCGCCCCCACGAGGCTCCACAGCAACAAGAGTTCGATCGAGGTGGTCGACTGGCCGTCGAACCGCTCGGACATCGTGGTCACCCCGATGTGTCGCACGTCCTGAAGGACCTGGACGACAATCAAAGCCGTCATCGACAGGATCGACACCCATGCCCCGAATCGCTGCACCGCGGGCGACAGCGGAATCGAGATGTCGCGGTACAACTCGGGATTTTTCCGTGGAAGTGCTAGCAGAGCGAGGCTGTTCAGCAGGTAGACGAGGAGCAACCCGAAGACCGCGATGTTCAACGCGAGCAAGAGCTGACCGGAATAGAGCAACAGAAAGGCCAGCGCAAACGTCACGGTGAGACCGGCGATGGGCGTACCGCGCTCGGCGTGCACGTGCCCCATCCAGCGTGGCAGAAGCCCATCGCGCGCAAGCACGAGCCACAACCGCGGAGGGACCAACATCGTGGCGTTGACCGAGGTGGCCACAGCGAGCACGCCCCCCAGGGTCACCAAGACCGCCCCACCGGCCGGTAGATAGACCGCGGCAGCAGCGGCCATGGGCGCGGAGCTGGCCGCGAGTTCTTCAAAAGGAAGCACGCCGAAGGCCACCACGGTCATGGCACAGAAGATCAACGTGGTGGCCGCGATGCCCCGCAGAAAGATCCCTGGCAAGCGTTTCGAGCTGTCCTTCACTTCCCCCGCCGTGTGCGCCAAGGCCTCGAAAGCGGCGAAGGCGAAGAACAAGGGCGGCAAGGCATTGAAGAAGCCCGAAGGGCCGTTGGGAAAGAACGGAACGTAGTTCGCTCGCTCGATAGCAAACAGGCCTGGCACGACGAGAACCAGGATCGAAACTCCGAGTACCGCGCACATGCCCACCTGAAGTCGACCGAACCAGCGCACGCCTGTGATGTGAACGATGTAGAAGAACGCAAGCCCACAGAAGGCCAATATCTCGCGCTGTTTTTCCCCATCGAGCCCCAACAGCTCGACCCCGTAGTCGGCGAGCGCGCCAGCAAGATACGCCAGCCCTCCGATGTAGGAGATGGTCTTGAACCAGGCGCAAAAGAACGCAAGCCGACGATCCCCGAAAGTGGCCGCGAGGTGGGCATACTCTGCCCCGGGCTCGCGCCCGAGCCGTGTCGAGAGAAAGGCGACATAGGGAATCGAAGTCGCGAGGATCGCCGGCGCCAGCACCAGGTATCCGAGGATCACGCCCGCACCCGTCGACTCCGAGGCGACGCTCGTCACACGGAAAATTCCCGCCCCGACGAGCATGCCGATCATGGCCGCGTACGACTCGAGCGAACCGAGGTCGCGACGCAAGCGCCCGAGGAACGTCACCTTTCCCACACCGACAGCCTATCGCCGCCATTGGAAAAACCTGCAATTTGCTGACATCGTTCTGCGTATCACGGGGACGGTAGTAGCAAAAGCCAATGCCCCTCCCCAGCCCCTCCGGACCCAACCCCGACCTCCCCCAGGGAGAGATAGCTCTCCTGGAGCAAGTTACCTGGGTACGCCAACTCGCCCGTAACCTGGTCCGCGATCCCCACCTGGCCGAGGACCTGGCCCAGGAAACACTGACGGCCGCCTTGGCGGCGCGCATCGGAGCGCAAGGTCTTGGCCAGGAGGATGCGCTACCAAACGGTTTGCAACTGCCGGAGCAAGAAGGCCAGCTGGAACGCCTGCGCATCGAACTCAACCGGCACATGAACGTGCGCGTCGAGCTGCGCGACGACGATAGCGCCGACGAGGTCGAGATCCTGGATACGGACGGGATCCCGCTGATGATCCAGGTCTTCCATTCGGTCTCGGAGCGCAAGGCCATGGGGCGCATCGAAATCGTCGGAGGGGTGACGGACATCTTCACCGTGCCCGAATACGCGACCACCCTGATTCTCTATCGCGGCGGCAAGGAAGTCGGACGCGAGGCCTTGGCGGCCACGCCGGGTGAGGTCAATGTCGTGGTGCTCTGAGCCGAAGAGTGAGCCTTGTGCTCAAGGCGCATCCTCCGGGGCGACGGCAATTGATCTTCCAAAGGGCCCGGAGTACCGTGACGCGGCCCCTGCCCGACACCCGAAGAGACGCCCGTGCCCACCGATTTCGACCTCATCGAGAGCTGGCGCAACGAACCTGCTCCGCTCTTGCCGCTCCTCCACGCCTTCCACGACCGGGATGGCTATCTGTCCGAGGAAGCGATTCGCGCGGTGTCCGAGGGATTGCGCATCCCCCTGGCGGATCTCTATGGAACGGTGACCTTCTACCACCACTTCTCACGGGAAGCGGGGGGGCATGCGAAGCCCCGCGTCTGCGACGGGCCGATCTGCAAACTGAAGGGTTGCGACCAGCTCATCGACGAGCTCGAACACGCCGTCCCCATGCCCTGTGCCGGACGCTGCGATGATCCGATTCCGGTTCTCGTCGGCGGAAGGTATCTGCACGCCGTGCCGGGCCAGGGATTGCAAGAAACACCGGCTCCGTTGCCGCCGAAGAATCCCTCGCAGAACCAGGAGTGCTGCTTCTCCGGCATCCGTGAACCGGGACGCGCGACCCTGGCGGGCTATCGCGAAGGCGGCGGTTACGACGGGCTGACCAAGGCCGTGAAGGAGATGAGCGCCGAGGGCATCCTGGGTGAAGTCGATCAAAGCGGACTCGCCGGCCGCGGTGGAGCTGGCTTCCCCACCGGACGCAAGTGGCGCGCGGTCTTCGAAGCAGAGGGCTCACCGAAGACCATCGTGTGCAACGCCGACGAGGGCGAACCGGGCTGCTTCAAGGATCGCGCGTTGATGGACTACGACCCGCACGCCGTGCTCGAGGGCATGGCCATCGCGGCCCGTGCAACGGGCGCCGTGCGCGGTTTCATCTACCTGCGTTACGAGTATCCCCATACCCAGCCCATTCTCGAGCGGACCATCGCCGAAGCGCGTGATGCGGGTTTTCTCGGCCAGGGCATCCTGGGCGCCGACTTCGACTTCGAGATCTACGTGCGGCGCGGAGCGGGCGCGTACATCTGTGGTGAAGAGACCTCGCTTTTGAACAGCCTCGAGGGCAAACACCCCTTCCCGCGCAACCGACCGCCCTTCCCCGTCACCCACGGCTTCGAGAACTTGCCGACGGCGGTAAACAATGTCGAGACCCTGGCCTCGGTTCCGCGCATCCTCGCGCGCGGCGCGGATTGGTATAGCGCGCTTGGGACGGGCGACCACAAGGGTACCAAGATCATCAGCCTGTCCGGCGACGTGCAACGCCCGGGCAACTACGAGGTTCCGATCGGTCTACCGCTGCGCGAACTGCTCGATGACTGGGCCGGCGGTCCGCTGGAAGGCCGCCGCATCCAGGCGGTCACGATGGCTGGATTGTCGGGCGGATTCCTGGGCCAGGCCGACTTCGACGTGACGCTCGACGAGCCCTGTCTACGATCACGCGGCACGTTCCTCGGCGCCGGTGGCGTGATGGTCTTCGACGACTCGCGCGACATGGTCGAAATCGCCCGCCAGGCCATGTCCTTCTTCGCCCACGAGAGCTGCGGTAAGTGCTTCCCATGCCGCATCGGCACTCAGCGCCTGACCGAACGCCTCGCCGGCGAAGCTGGACCCGAGGCTCCGGACGCCTGGAGGCAAGAGGTCCACGACATCGGACGCACCATGGCTTCGCTGTCGGCCTGCGGCCTGGGTATCGCGGCTCCCTTGATCACGGAGAGCCTCTTGAAATCGTTCCCGGATCAGGTGAAACAGAAGCTCGGACGGTAGGCCCGTTCCGCCGCTGCCGCTACGACGAAAACGTCAGCGTCACCACCGGCCCCGACAACCTCAGATCGATATCCGAACCCGAGCTCTGCTCGGCCTTGTAGTCGACCCAGCGCCAGCCGGCTCCCAAGCTGATCTGTCGGCCGAACCTCAACACACCTCCCGCATCGAATACATAGACGGCAACGCCGCTGCCTTCGTCGGGGATGCCGAACTGTAACTTGCCACTGGCACGTATCCCCGCCATGCCAAAGTCATGGCCGCCGGCGAAGCCGAACACCGGACCGATCTCGAAGAAGGAGTCGTTGTCGACCTGGCTGCCGTCGGATATCTCGAGCTCGAGAGAACTGAAGCCGAGGCCGGCCAGGCATGCCAGGTGAGAACCGTTGTCGAAGTCCCAGCCGAAACGGACATTGATCTCGCCGAGAGCCAATCCATAGTCCGTGTCGAGCGTCGTCGGGCCGGAGAAGGGGATGCTCTCGAGTTCGACGACCTCGCCGGCTCGCAGGGTCTGTTCCGAGGTCCCGCGCCCATACATGCCGCCGACTTCCAGGGTCGTTTGGAACGAACGTCTTGGGACATCGGGATCAGCGTTGTCTCGCCTCCCACTGAGGGGCCAGCGCATGCGCACGTCACTGAAGAGCACATTCTCATCTTCACCCTCGATGGGAACGGTGCTCGTGCAACTCGGG
Organism: Planctomycetota bacterium; assembly: GCA_965662355.1. Classification (GTDB taxonomy): domain Bacteria; phylum Planctomycetota; class UBA1135; order UBA1135. The sequence goes on from CBFIHP010000010.1 coordinate 197,107, forward strand.
GCCAAGATGAGCAACAGGAAAGCCGGGTGCGCTCTCATTCCATCTCTCCTTTGACGTGCTCGTCGAGCCACTCGATCATCTCCGCCTGGACGTGCAGCACGGACTCGCGCGCCCGATAGCCGTGGCTCTCGTTGGGAAGCATCACGAGGCGCGCGGTGCCGCCATTGCCCTTGAGCGCCTGGAAAAGACGCTCGGACTGCATCGGGAAGGTCCCGGAGTTGTTGTCGATCTCGCCGTGAATGAGAAGGAGCGGTTCCTTCAGGCTGTCGGCATGGAAGAAGGGAGACACATTGAAGTACGTCTGGGGCGCTTCCCAGATCGGACGACGTTCGGATTGGAACCCGAAGGGCGTCAGCGTGCGGTTGTAGGCCCCGCTGCGGGCGATGCCGGCACGGAAGAGATCACAATGGGCCAGTAGATTGGCCGTCATGAAGGCTCCGTAGCTATGCCCGCCAACGGCGACGCGCCGCGGGTCCCCGACCCCCATGTCGTCCGCTTTCTTGATGGCGGCTTCGGCTGCGGCCACGATCTGCTCGATGAACGTATCGTTCATCGTCTCCGCGTCACCGATGACGGGCATCGTGGCTCCGTCCATGACGGCATAGCCCTGGGTCGCCAGGGTCAGATGTGACGAGCCCGAGATGCGCGTGAAGCGCCAAGGGCTCGCAGAAACCTGGCCGGCGGTCTTGGCGTCGCTGAACTCGATGGGATAGGCCCACACGAAAAGCGGCAGGCGTTTACCCGCTTCGTGGTCCGCCGGCAGATAGAGCGTGGCCGAAAGCGGCACACCGTCGGCCCGCTCGTAGCGCACGAGTTGCTTTTTGATCCCGCGAATCTCCGGCGTGGGATCCGCGAAGGCGGTGATCGCCTTGATCTTTCCGTTGTCGTGGAGCCGATAGTTGGGCGGCACTTCGGGCGTTTCGTAACGCGTGATGAACGCGGGCGGTTCACCGTTCGTGGTCTGGGCATTCGAGCCCGACATCACGTGGGCCAGGGTCTCGTAGCTCCCGCTGGAGCATCGCCACAAGCGCTCGGTTTCGAGCGTGTCGATGTTCTGGCGATCGAGAAACGGCAGCACCCCCTCGGGGGAAGCTCCCGAGCCGGCGCGATAGATCCAGACTCCATCGACACGCACGCTGCGGCTACCTCGCTCGTCCAGGTGCTGACGAATGCTGCCTGGATCGCCGTAGCGATCGCGAATGCTGCGATCCTCGAGGATCACGGGAGCCGCCTGTTCGTTCGAGAGGTCGTGCAAGAGGCTGCGGATCCAACGCCGATCCCGGTCGTACTCCCGCGCGATGACCCGCTTTCCGTCCGGCAAGTACGAGAGCCCAAAGGCCCGTTCGGCAACGCGCACGAGCTTGCGCGGCTCGCCCTTGAAAGGGGCCGCCTGCGCAAACCACTGATCTCGATACTCCACCTCGGCCTTCGGATCGCCACCATCGAGGGCCTCGACCCAGACGAGGGTCGCGTCCTCACCTGGCTTCCAGGCAACGTTGCGCGGTCCCGTGCGCACACCACCGATCGGGATGCTCTCCGCCAACGGAAGCTTCGCGAGCGTGTGTTCACGGTTTCCGAAACCACCCCAGACCTCGATCGATTGTGCGAAGTTGTAGTACGGCATCAGGTACGACCAGGGCCGCTCGATGCGTGTGACCAGGAGACGCGTCCCATCCGGCGATGGACTCACGCGCGAATGGATCCCAGCTCCTCCGGTCACCCTGCGAGCGTCTCCAGCAACCGTGTCGACGACGATGATCGATTGGGTGAAATGATCGAACAACGCCTCCTCATACGGGTTCGAGAGCAGGTCCTGATACGTCCGCAGCGGTGTGGCCTTGCCGGCCGTGGACTGTGTGTTCGGTCCTTTCGGGACAAGAGGTGCTTTTGGTTCGAGCTTGCGCGAGACCGGAACCTCCGCGAAGAGCACACTCGTGCCGTCGGGCATGAATCTCGGATCGATTAGAACGGTGTTCAGCCGATCGCTGATACGCGTGGGTTTGGCCGCGCCAGCCACATGTGCTGCCCAGAGCTGTGACCCCCCCTCACCCACCGTGACGAAGAGGAAGTGTTGCGAGTCGTGCGACCAGATGGCGCGGGCCAGCTTGGCCCCTGCGGGCAACGGGACCCGCGTCAGCTCGCCGCCCGAAGTCGCGCGCAGCGCGAGGCCGCGCAGAAAGCTCGTCCGATACCGTGCGTTCGCCACGGGGTCGATGCGCACGCCTCCCAGGCGCAGCATGCGTCGAGAGACATCGGCGATCGTCGGCATCGCATTCTGCTCGAGCAGCAGCATATGGCGGCCATCGGGACTGAAGTCGACCAGCGGAGTGGGCGCGCCATCGAGGATGTCCACGACCACCTGGGGAGGTAGGCGATATCCCTCCTGAGCCGTGGGCGCGAGGGGGAGCAGGCAGAGGAAGAGGAGAGTCGAAAAGGCGGCCATGGGAGCCACAGTAGCGTCTCCCCCACATCCGCGTAAGAGGGGTCCGCGAGCGCCGGAGCACGACATGGTCGACGCCAGAAGGCGACGACGTCCCGATCAGCACGGAGGTGCTGGTCGGAGAACGAGTTCACGATGCAATCGGCCTGGCATTCGCAGAGCTCTGATGGGCTCCGTGGCAGAAGCCGTTCTGCGTCACACGGATGTGCCCGTAGTCGTCTTTCTCTCCTCGCACCCCTAGCGAAGAAGGCGCTCCAGTGTCCTCTTCAATTCAGCGTGCAGCTCCGCGTCTCTGCCTGCCACGTCGGCAACGCGAGCCTGGCTGAAATCGTATGCCTCGAAAGGCCCCAAGAGGCGCGCGGCAGGATCCTCGTTCGCGAAACGTGGAACGCAATGGCCGTGAAGCTCGGGCACCTGGTTGCAAAGCACCAGGTAGTTGATGCGCTCCGCACCGGTGACCTTCAATATCGCGTCGCCCAGCAAGGTGAGGTCGGAGAAGAACTGAGCTCGGCGTTCGGGGCTGAGGTCGTTCGGCGAACTGACGACGGGGTCCGCCAGGAGCATGCATGCTCCCCGCACCTCGGGTGGCTGGAACTTGCCGAGAATGGCAAAGCCCGAGGGCATGGGCACGAGCAGATCGAGGTCTTCTCCAGCGTGGATGCGAGCGATGCGGCGTGAGATGGCAGCGGTGGTGGTCGTCATCTACGCATCATGCCTTCGCACCCTTCTGGCTGCTAGAGCACCAGTTCCCAGGTCTGTTCGATCAGACCCTCTCCGAAGAGGTCGTGGAGCTTCTTTGCGAGCAGTCGAAACCCTCCGCGCTGATAGATGCGGCGAGCCGACTCGAGCACGTTTGGCTCTGCGATTTGAAAGGGCGCATCCTCGGCAGCCCGGCACTCGTCGAAAATCACCTGTACCTCGGCGGGGAGGGCTCCGCGGGCGAGCTACCGGGAGCACTCCTTGCTGTCGATCGGCGCGGGGGCTCGATCCTGTGGCGCTTCGAGATCGGCGCCACAGTCCGGAGCTCGCCCACGGTCGTCGGGAATTCGATCTGGTTCGGAGTCCATGACGGAAAGATCCGGCGCCTCCGCAACAGCGAGTTGTCATTCGAGGATCCCTGATCCTGGGGGTACATCGCCCGCCGGAGCGACGACTCGGCCCCTCTGCGTTGGCTGAACAGCCAGCTCTTGGGTTATGGTTTGCGCTCCCCAGAGCGCCCCCTGCGTAGCTCCAGGGGACATTCACTCGGCCAGCCATCCTCCAGCAACCACCCTAATGACCACACACGACTCTGCCGGTGCCACCCAGCCCAGGGGACTCTTTGGACACCCGAAGGGCCTGATGACGCTCTTTCTCACCGAGATGTGGGAGCGTTTCAGCTACTACGGCATGAGGGCCATCCTCTTCCTCTTCATGGTGGCTGCGGTCGAGGACGGAGGGCTTGCCTTGGATACCAGACAGGCAGGAAGCATCTATGCGGTCTACACCGCCTTGGTCTACATGCTCGCCCTGCCCGGTGGTTGGATCGCCGACAACTTCCTGGGACAGCGCAAGTCGGTTTTCCTGGGGGGCGTGATCATCATGATCGGCCACATCCTTCTGGCCATGCATGGAATCGCGTTCTTCTACACCGGTCTCCTTTGCGTCGTGCTCGGAACCGGGCTGTTGAAGCCCAACATCAGCGCGATCGTCGGCCAGCTCTATCAACCCGGCGACGTACGTCGTGATGCGGGCTTCTCGATCTTCTACATGGGGATCAACATGGGCGCTTTCCTGTCGCCGCTGATCTGTGGCTGGCTCGCCCAGTCAGACACCTTCAAATCGACTCTGGAGGGTTGGGGAATTTCACCCCAGAATTCCTGGCACTGGGGTTTCGGGGCGGCGGCCGTCGGCATGTTCTTCGGACTTGTCCAGTACATCGTCACCGGCAAGAACCTCGGACAAGCCGGACTTCAGCCGGCCAATGCCACCTCACCCGAGAAAATCGAAAAAGCCCGCAAAGTACTCAATACTGGTTTCGTCGGAGTTGGTGTAGTCGTCGCAATCCTGGCCGCGCTGTTCTACACGGTCCCGGCAGCCATGACGGAGGAGAACATCTCCAATGGCTTCGGAGTGATTCTCCTGACGGTTGTCGTCGTCTTCTTCTGGAGGCTCTTCGGTCGCGACGATTGGACACAGGAGGAACGCAAGCGCCTCAAGTTGATCGCGCTGCTCTTCGTGGGTTCCTGCGTCTTCTGGGGTATGTTCGAACAAGCCGGTTCGACCCTGCAGCTGTTTGCCGACGAAAGCACACGGAACTCTGTCTTCGGTTTTGAGTTCCCCTCGTCCTGGTGGCAGTCGGTCAACGCCGTGATGATCATCATCCTGGCACCGGTCTTCGGCTGGCTCTGGGTCATCCTCGGGAGACGCAACCCCACCAGCCCCGCCAAGTTCGCGATCGGCATGATCTTCGCCGGCCTGGGCTTCATCGTCCTCATGGGTGGTGTTATGGCGGCCGGCGACGAGCGCGCGAGCATGGGTTGGCTCTTCAGTGTCTTCCTCCTGCACACGATCGGCGAGCTGTGCCTCAGCCCGGTCGGTCTGTCGTCGATGACGAAACTCGCTCCGGCGCGCGTCGTTGGACTGATGATGGGCGTCTGGTTCCTTTCGACCTCGGTCGGAAGCTTCATCGCCGGCAAGGCCGCGACCTTCTACGACACCTTCGAATTGTCCACCCTGATGCTGGTCATCGGCGGCACCGGCATCGTTTTCGGAATCGTCATGGCGCTATTCATCAAGCCCGTCAGCCGCATGCTCGGTGGTCGGGAAGAGCTCGGCGCGGAAGACTAGGCATTCCGGCATGCAAGAGTCGTATCAGGCCCACGTTGCCGAGCGTCAAAGCAAGGCCGAGGCCGCCCTCGAGAAGAGTGGCTTCGACGCCATGGTTCTGCATGCCGGCTCGCCCTTTCGCTACTTCGGCGACGATCAGGATGCACCCTTCCGATCGAACCCCCACTTCGCCCACTGGGTGCCGATGGAGGGTCCGTACCACTTGCTCTTCGTGCAGCGCGGCGAGAAGCCCAGGCTCTTCCGCATCGCACCGGAGGACTACTGGTACGAGCAGCTCTCCCTGGGCGATCCTTTCTGGGCTTCGTCCTTCGACATCCAGCAGGTCGGATCGGAGGAGGAAGCCTGGAAAGCGTTGCCCAAGGCCAAAGGGCTCGCCTACATCGGTGACGCGGCCGAGCGTGCCGTGGCGCACGGCATCAAGCAGAAGGCCACCAATCACGAAGAGCTAACGGCGCGCCTGGATTGGGACCGCAGCTACAAGAGCGCCTACGAGATTCAAACCCTCGAGGAAGCGTGCAAACTGGCCGGCAAGGGCCACATTGCCGCCCGCGACGCTTTCGCACAGGGCAGCTCGGAGCTCGAGATCCATCACGCCTACGTCGAAGCCATCGCGGGACTCGACGCCGAGCTCCCCTATTCCAGCATCGTCGCCCTCGACGATCGTGGAGCAACTCTGCACTACGAAACCAAGCGGCCGCCCTCGGCCATGCGCGAGGGTCGCGTGCTCTTGATCGATGTCGGTGCCAAGGTGCGGGGATACGGATCGGACATCACGCGCACGTGGACGCGCGGCGCGTGCGATCCGCTTTTCGTCGAGCTATCGGAAAAGATGGATGCGATGCAAAGGCGCCTGTGCGACATGGTGCGTCCAGGATACGAGTACACAGATTTCCACCACCAAGCTCACATCGAGATCGCCGGTATCCTGTACGAAATTGGCGTACTGAACATGGCCGGCGAAGAGGCCGTCAACGAAAAGCTGACCGCGCCTTTCTTCCCCCACGGCCTGGGGCACTTCCTCGGCATCCAGACACACGATGTGTCCGGACACCAGGCGGCACCGGAGGGCGGAGTGAACACGCCTCCCAAGAACTATCCCTACCTGCGTACGACGCGCACGATGGAGGTGGATCAGGTCTTCACGGTCGAGCCGGGGGTCTACTTCATCCCGATGTTGCTACGCCCACACCGTACGGGGGAGAGTTCGAGACACTTCGATTGGGATAGGATCGATCGGCTGACTCCTCTTGGTGGCGTACGCGTCGAAGACAATGTCGTCGTGACGTCCGTGGGGCACAGAAGCCTCACTCGTCCCTATATATAAGGCGCGGGAGGGGGGGGCCGAGAAAGGGCAGGAA
>CBFIHP010000011.1:0-864 GCA_965662355.1 Planctomycetota bacterium
TACGCTCCCAGGCTCTCTGCGCTCTCTCGCCGCGCCGCCGGTTGTGGTTGACACGAAGGAGCTCAGGGCCTTCTTGCAGTGGGAAAATGATGAATCACAGGGGCCCCGGCCCCGCTGCTCCAAGTGCCTGATTGTCAGTGGGTTGGAGTCGGCCGTAGGGCTGCACCCTGGGCGCCCGGCCTAAAAAAAACACATTCCTGAAATCCGCGCCGCCGCAGGGGAACCATGTTGGGACACTCACGGGTCTTCTCGCGTCAGGATCCCCATGCAGACGAGCACGCCTCCCCAACTTCCCAGCCTGGGCCGGCTGATGGCCCCGGATCGAGACCGTCCTTGCCTTCCCGAGCTCCCGCCCCAGTTCTCCTCCCGGAGTCCCGAAGGGCGCCAGTTCTTCCAGCGCCTGAGCCAGCGCCGCGGCCTGGTCCAGCTTCTCGGGCTGTCCGGGAGCTCGACCTCCGTGCCCGAGTCGCCGCGCCCGGCCCCGCGCCGCCAGGCGCTGAAGACGCTCGTGAACCGGGTCAGCTTCGGCTGGACCGCAGACGAGTACGCCCACGCGCGGACGCTGGGCTACGACGCCTATCTGGAGGAGCAGCTGGACCCCGCGTCGATCGACGACTCGGCCTGCGATCTGCTCCTGGCCAACCTGCCGACGATCTATCTCTCGCCCAAGCAGCTGGCCGAGCAGTACACGGACCAGACCGGCGAGCCCTTCTTCGAGCTGAAGTCGGCGGCGCTGGTGCGCGCGGTGTTCTCGAAGCACCAGCTCTTCGAGCGCATGTGCGAGCTGTGGAACGACCACTTCAACATCTACCACTTGAAGGGCATCGGCTGGAGCTTGCTCCCCGAGCACGACCTCCAGGTCGT
>CBFIHP010000011.1:889-22590 GCA_965662355.1 Planctomycetota bacterium
CCCGATCTGCTGCGGGCGACGGCCAAGAGCAGCGCGATGCTGCACTGGCTGGACAACTGGGTGAACACGGCCGGTGCGCCGAACGAGAACTACGCCCGCGAGCTGTTCGAGCGTCACAGCCTTGGGCTCGACAACGGCTACACCGAGGCCGACATTTCCGCCGCGGCGCGCGCGCTCTCGGGATGGACGCTGGTGACCGACGAGAACTCGCCCGATCATCTGCAGCCGATCTTCGATCCTTCGCTGCACGCGCCCGGTCCGAAGACCGTGCTCGCTGTCACGATCCCCGCCGATCCCCCCGAGGGGCAATTGGACGCGGTGATCGATCTCATCGCCATGCACCCGAACACGGCGCGCACGGTGGCGACCAAGCTCGTTTCCCGCTTCCTGAACGAGAACCCGCCGGCTTCGATCGTCGATCAGGTCACCCAGGTCTATCTCGCCACCGGAGGCGACATCAAGGCCATGCTGCGGGTGATCCTCGCGCGCCCGAACCTGTACTGGCGTTCGACCGTCTACGGGCTCAAGTTCCGCCGCCCCTTCCACCACGTGGCTGCGATGCTGCGCGGCTTCGGGCTGCAGCTGACCAACCCCTTCTACGCGATGGGGTACCTCCATCGGATGGGCCACATGCCCTTCGACTGGCCTCGTGCGGATGGCTATCCGGACACGGTGGAGGCCTGGACGGGGGTCATGCTGCCGCGCATCGCGCTGCCCTCCTTCCTGTTGACCGGCTTCTTCCCCGGCGTCGAGGGGCTCGACGGTGTGCTCGCCTCCCTCGCTCCCTATACGGGCGAGAACGTGGCCGGCCTCGCGCAGCGTGTGAACGAGCGCCTGCTCGGCGGTGCGTTGCCCAACGAGGATTTGAGCGCGATCCAGACCTGCCTGGACGATCTCGCTCCGCTCGACGACGAGAAGGTCATGGAGGGCACCGCGATCGCTGCCTCGGCCCCCGGATATCAGTGGTACTAGGAGAGAGAGCATGAGCCGCCAAAACGCTTCCCCGACAAGCCCGAACCGGGGCCACGCCTTCGATCGCCGCCGACTGCTCGGAGGAGCCTCGGTCGCCGCGGCGGCCACGGCCTTCTCGACGCCCGGCCAGGCCCGCTTCCAGAATGGCAGCGGGCGCGACGTCTACGTGCAGATCTTCCTGCGCGGCGGACTCGACGGTCTCAGTACCCTCGTGCCGCACGGCGATGCCGACTACTACGCCGCTCGCCCGAACTTGGCCATCCCCCTCCCCGGTCAGGTGGACGGAGCGATCGACCTCGACGGTTTCTTCGGATTGAACCCGAACGCGGCGCCGTTGATGACGCCCTTCGCGAACGGCGACCTGGCCTTCGTGCACGCCGTGGGCCTAGCGGACACCACGCGCTCGCACTTCGACGCCTACAACCGTCTCGAGTGCGGCTTGCCCAACACGAGCACGGCCACCACGGGCTGGCTCACGCGCTTCCTCGAACAGGTGGACGGTCCCAACTCCGCGGTCCTGCGCGGCGTGAGCGCCGACCGACTCCTGCCGCTCAGCATGTCGCTCGCCGATCGTTGCCAGGCGGTGCCGGACTTCGAGCACTACTTCCTGCCCGGCCCCGCGGCGACGGTCAATGACCGCATCTACAAGTTGCGCGGCATGTACCAGCGCGCGCCCGCGCCGCTCGGTCCTTCGGCCATGCAGACCTTCGAGGCCCTCGAGGTGGTCGAGGCCGTCGACTTCGCCAACTACGTGCCCGAGAACGGCGCGCAGTATCCCGACACGCTGCTCGGGATCCGCATGGCGCACATCGCCTGCCTGATCAAGGCGGATGTGGGCATCGAAGTCGCGCACGTCGACTTCGGTAGCTTCGATCACCACATGGGCCAGGAGCCCCTCGCCGGTCGCCTGGCCGAGAAGCTGACCGAGCTCTCCCAGGTTCTCGAAGCCTTCTACCTCGACATGAGCGACCTACGTGATCAGTTGACGGTCGGCTGCCTCTCCGAATTCGGGCGTACCGTGGCCGAGAACGACAGCCTCGGCACCGATCACGGTCGCGGCGGTGTGATGATGTTCATGGGGGGCGGCATCGACGGCGGTCGCGTCCTCGCCAACTGGCCCGGTCTCGCCCCCGCCAACCTCGACGGAGGCGACCTCGCGGTCACGATCGACTACCGCGACATCCTGGGCGAGGTCCTGACCCAGAGGCTCGGAGCCACCGATCTGGCGTCGATCTTCCCCGGGCACACGTTCACGACGCACGGTTTGACGCTCTAGGCGCACGGTTTGACGTCCTAGACGGATCGCGCGGAGCGTTGATCAAGCCCCGGAAGTCGCAGGACCAGGATCGAGGTTCTGGCCCAGAGCTCATGGCTCAGTCGGCAGAAAACTCGCTTCTCACGACCGTCCCACCCTGCAGATAAAAGATTGCTGCTGTGCAATCCCCACTGGCTTGTGTGAGCAAGGACACAAGGATGCGCTCGTCCCCCGTGGTAACTCGAGGCATCACAAAGCCGGAGTCCTTGTATGCCGCCTTGACGGCCCTCTCGACCTCGTCACTTCCTGATCCAACACCAACTTCGATCAGTATCTCTCTCAGTATCCTCGAGGACGGCTTACTGACTAGGTATGGGGACATCAACAGCGCCAAGACTGTCAGGCCTGCCACCATCGAGAGCCTCTTCGACTCGAGCAGCCAAGCGACAGCCACCGATCCGGATACCAATGCGCAGAAACCAAGGTACTGATACTTGAACGCGAGTACACCCAGCCAGTCGTCAAGGCCAAGGACCACATACAGCAACACTGCCGTGAAGGCAGCGGTCAGAGTCGCCAGCGTGATCGTCAGGGACTTGCCCAAGGGCTTGGCGAGCAATCTCCGGTCGTCGACCGTCATGTCACGAAGTCTACCACTGCCCCTATCCCGCCCTTCTTCCCGAAACCGACCCAACATCTTCGAGAATCGGCGGTATGGCACCTCGCCCGTGGACAGCCGGGAGGAGCACCCGACCTCAGTCACGCCGCCCGAGGGTTGCACCACCCATCTCACTCCGGCGCTCGTAGCCTAGACTCCGCTTCCCCCGCTCGGGGCAGATGGGCGCTGTGGGAAAATTTCCCTTCTTCGCCAGAGAACCGAAGCCCCCCGGGGGAAGAGCTTGTGTAGCGCGGAACACGACGATGAAGACGCAAACGAAGCGCTCGCCCTTCTTGCCGGGATGTCCCTCAGCGCTCTTTCCCGTCCCCTGCGCCGGGTCTTTCCACCGATCGCTCTGAAAATCGGGGAATCAAACAACCAGGAGCCAGCGACCGACATGTTCACTGATGACGATAAGACCCTAATAACGTACCCAACGTACCCGATGAATTTACCGAACATGTCCATTTGTAGACCCCTAGTGATCCAGGCTTCCCGATGCCTGCTCGTTTTTTCAATTGTCGGCCCCATTGTAGCTCAGACAAGCCCCGTTGTGGCTCTGACGCCCCTGGTCGAGACCGGCGATGTCGTGCCGGGTGTAGGCACCGTGACCCGCATCGACGAGTTCGCCGTCAATGACGCCGGTGAATGGATCGTCGAGGTCGCGACCGACCACCCTGACGATGAGCGCGACCAGGTCGTCCTGCACAACGGTGTCGTGATCCTGCGCGAGGGTGACGCTCTCGCCGAACCGCCAGGAGCCACGATGGCTCTGGTGGACGTGCCCTATCTCGACAATGACGGAGGACTGGCGAGCAATCCCGTCGACCTGGGCACGGGAGATCCGGGGGTCGTCCACAGGCTGCGCTGGGACTTCCGTTCCGAAGAGTCCTGGAACGGCGACGATGGATTGCGACGCCACGTGACCCTGACCGCGCGTGTCCAAGGCGCCGAGGAGCTGGAGGCACGTCTCGAGGGAATTTCCGTCGGCAACGATGCGCCGCGACTGATGCTCGAAGAGCTCGATACTTCCGGGGAATCCCTGGTCTCCGTGAGCTTCTCGCTCTCGGATTCGAGCGACGATGAAGTCGACGTCTTCGCGGAGTTCGACCTTGTCGACGACCTCCCGGACGCGGGCTGGAGAAGGGCGTCGCATTGGGGTGCGTCCGGGCGTTACGACGGCTCGAGATCCTGTTCAGCCAGGGGACCAGCCGTCATGCAATGAACGCCTGGCACACCCCCTTCGTTTCGTCGTTTCAACCCACCAATGAGGGTCCCGCCTTCCTGCTCATGGAAGCGGGTGCCTTCGCCGACCTGACGGGTGACGGCCTGATCGATGCGATCGGCGGCCGAATCGTGCCGGGGAAGCGCTGAAACGTCTCCAACGCTACCGCTAGGGTCGATGACTGGCGTGCCGTCGTGACGCGGGGTTGAAGGACGGGGTCGATGGGATTGCGATACAATCAGCCGTTGCAGCGAGCGTGCCCCGCTGCGCCGCGGACTGCGAAGCCGTTGGGCGGAAACAAACCGAGCAGCGGCTCATGACAAACGATCCCAAATCGTCGCGGAGCCCCTTGCCACTGGCACTGCTGGCCGGCTTTGCCGTGTTGGTCTGCTCAACTCTCGTTGCCTATCGGCCGGACCGTCCGCTCGCCACGATCGTTCCGGGCTCCTCGTCAGGCCCGGCCTTCGTGGTGCAGATCATCCGGCCGCGCCTCGGCCTGCCGCTCGGCGGGATCCTTCCGCCACAGCTCTTTGGGCTCGAGGCACAGCTTGGGTTCGAGTCGACGAGCCCGGGCGCCTCTGTCGGCAGCGTTGGCCCGGGACGCGTCGAACTCGGCGCTGACGACTGGGATCTGGCCCTGGTCGTCGACGCTGAAGGGCGGGTGAGCCCCGAGACCCGGGTGGCCTTCGAGCTCGTCTTCGAGGAGCGCCGACGGAGGGTGCGATGCCGGCCCGGCGACCCGGCCATGGGCAGGCTCAGCACCACCGTGCTGGCCGAGTCCGGTGAACTCAGCGGCAGCTTCGACATCGAGCTCGCCCGCTGCGAGGACGCGAACACGGGCGAGTCCCTCGGTTGGCCGTCGGAGCCCCTGCTCCTGCACGGTAGCTTTGACCGCCTCCCGCTGGACGCCGCAGCCAAAGGGCGCTGAGCTGATCCAGCGCGGCCAACCGCCTGCACGAGACTTATCGATTGCGGGCGCTGTGCCTCTCGCGGGAGAGGTACTTTCGATGTTGAGCTTCGGACAGGAACTCGGCCAGCTCCTGTGAATGCACCTCGAAGTCGCTGCGACGCAACTCGTCGAGGCGATCCTCCTCGATGCCCTGCTCCCACTGGCGCCAGTAGTAGCTCTCGAGCTCCAGTTGAGCGAGCAGAAGGGCGCGCATTCTCTCCCGTTGGTCAGAGTCCAGCTCCAGCCAGCGCTGGATCTCTCGCAGCTTGTCGTCGATCCTGTCGATGCGCTGCTTGACATCCCGTTGCTTGCGAGCCGTTTCTGTCGCGCGGATCTCCAGCAGGTTGGCCTGTACATAGGCGCGAAACTCCTGGAGCTCGGCCTCCGAGACGGCCCGTGCCGTGCTTTCTTGCGGCGCAGCGCTTGGTTTGATCAGCGCGGACGTGCTCGGGAGGCGCATCCCGAGCGTGTCCCCGTGGGGATCCTCGGTGCCCCGCGCTTCGGCGCTCGAGGAGACATGCCCTTGCCTCGTGCGGGCTTGCTCAGACGACGCGGGCGGCCGTGCCGCCTTCTGGATGTCGGACTCCCGGGAGCTCGAGCGTGAGCTTCCACCGATCATGATCGTCGCCGAGATGGTCATGACCATCGCAAGGACGACGAGGAGCATGCGCGCGCGTTTCATCGAAGGCGACGGCCTTCCAAGGCCTAGCGGTCCGAGGGCTTCTTGTCCGAGGTTCCCTTTTCTTGTGCGACCTTCTTCTTGTATGCCGCGAGGCGCTGCTTGGCTTGCTCGGGCGTGATGCGACCGCTCTTCTGCGCATGCTCGAGTTTCTTCTCGACCTCGAGCAACTCACGCTTTTGCCGCTCGGCCTTCTCCTGCGCGAGCTTTTGCTTGTAAGCCTCGATCATCTCCTTGCCCTTCTGGGGCGTGAGGCGTCCGGTCTCCACCGACGCCGCGACCTCCTTGATGTAGTCCTCGAGCGACTTGGGGACGCGCGACCAGGCTGCGTACATCTCCATCTTGGTGACCTTGCCGTCTTTGTCCGCATCGGTGGTCACGATGCGCGCCCAGAGCTCGCCGGCCTCGGCCTGGGTCAGAACGCCGTCCTTGTCCTTGTCGAAGCGTGTGAGCAAGCCCTCGATTCTTTGAGCGACCGGATCGACATCCTTCGCCCAGGCAGCATACATCTCGCGCGCGGTGACCTTGCCATCCTTGTCGGCATCGGTGCTGGCGATGCGAGCCCAAAAGTCTCCCGCCTCGTCCTTGGTGATGGTGCCATCCTTGTCCTTGTCCATGCGCGCCAGCACGCCTTCGACACGCTTCTTCACCTCGACATCGGCGCGGTCGCTGGACCAGGCAGCGTACATCTCGCGTCCGGTGACCTTGCCGTCCTTGTTGGCATCGGTGGGTGCGATGCGCACCCACAGGCGTCCGACTTCCTTCTCGGTCAAGGCGCCGTCGCCATCGACATCGTGCTCGCGCAGAAGCGCACCGACACGCTCGCGAACCGGGTCGCTGGCCCGATCGTCACGGGCCTGGGCTTGGAGAGCGGTCGCTCCGAGGAAGAGAACACCCGCGAATGTCAGCAGCTTGACTTCGTGCTTCATGGCTTCGGATCCGTCGTTCGGGTCTGGGCGAGACCAGCGGCTTCTGCTGGTCATGGCGACAGGACGAATCTAACAGCCCCCGCGCGCCTATGCGATCGCGGCTCGGAAAATTGGGGCGATCTTCGCCCAAAGAGGGATCCCTGCTCAGCCTTTGCTGATGAGAGTTTCACGCAAGGAGTGCAAGTTGCGTTTCGTCGGCAGGTACTGGAAGCGGATGCCGAGCCGCACCACACACATCGCCAAGGCAAACACGCCGAGGACCAGCAAGAATTTGCCCGTGGATCGGACTTCATCTTTGACCGTCCAATTCAGCGCAACGATTGCCATGGCCGGCAGCATGAACCACAACTGAAAGCTCTGCGCCAATCTGAGGTGAAGGTCGGCTTCGTAGAGCGCGCGGTCCAGATCGCCAAGCAAGGTGGCTTCGAACTGAGCACGATGATTCAACCTGCGCCGACGGATGACCCACATCCAAGTGCCCACAGCAAGCATGACGACGGACCCAAAAATCTGGTGCATATCCACTCCTTCTAAAAGCGGCTCTCTGGCTTGCTCCAATGCGACAAACAGAGTAATAGCAATCATTCCCCACTCCGTCAGCCCAACCTGGCGCTCCAGGCAGCGCCCTTTGCGCTGAATGTTTTTGTGCAATGCGTCCATATCCAAGGCCTGCATCGGCTGTTCCTTTTGTGAATCCCAGATGACTTGCATTTCTTCAAATTCCATTGTTTTTCCTCGCGCTAGATAGATTCGCCAGGGTCTTCTTGATGCGGCTGATTTTCACGCCGACGTTGCTTTCCGAGATCCCCATGGTCTGCGCCATTTCCCTATAGCTGAGCCCTTCGAGCGACAGCAACATCAGGGAGCGGTCCACCGGAGCAAGCTGCGCGATTTGCTGGTAAAGCCAGGCCACGCGCGGGTCTTCCACTTCCGGCAAGGCGTCCTTGATGTAGTTGGAAACATCCAGAGTTTCGTGCTTGTCGATCCGCCGCTTCTCTTTTTGAGACCACTTGATCCCCGCATACAAGGCCACGCGATACACCCATGTGGATGCGGCAGAATCTCCTTTGAAATTCGGAATGGAAATCCAAAGCTGAAACGCAATTTCCTGAAAAAGGTCGTCCTGATCGTGAGGACGAAACGCGAAGGCACGCAAGACCTTCCGCAGCAGACCCCGGTGGGTGCTGAGCCAGTCGTCAAGTACGCGCTTCTGCTGGGAGTCGTTCATGGTCGTGCCGGATCGGTTGTCCGCGTTTCCAGCATGACTAGTGCCGGGAGGAGGCGGCTTTCTTACATCGAATCCAAAAGAATGCAGCGGCACCCTTCTCCAAAGCGGCAAGGGAACGAAGGCATTGTCGGTTCCATTTCACCAGCAACAGTTGAGGGTGGACCCGTCATGGACATCAGCAATAGGACCAAGCGTTCCTCGAGCATCAGGCTTCCTGGGCAGCGCGCCCTCTGGCGCGTCTCAGCGCTCGCCCCCGACGCGGGGAATCCGTCTCAGCGCGAATCGAGAGGAGCGCTGCCCGCCTGTGAGCTCCCGACCATCAAGCGCACACCGTTGGAGAGGGCCCAGCCCTTGTCTTGAGTCGCGTCAGGTGACACGGCCTGGGTGTAAAGCTTGAGGCCTTCCAGGCTGGGGTCGAAGGGAATCGGAGTTTGCAGAGAGGCCACCCCAGAATCGCCGCTCGTGGCAAATCGCAGCGCCAGGATCGATTCGGGATCGACAAGCAGTGTACCGCCCAGGAAGGGCTGGGTCGCAAAGTCCGTCGCCAGATAGAAGGCCACGAGCGATCCCGGCGTGTGCTCGACTACGAGCTGGAGCGCACCGCCCAGGACAGCAGGGTCGTCGCCGTACAACGCGAGCGTGTTCGCGTCGCCCAAGAAGAGCCCATAGCGACGCCCGGCCGGAAGGCTAGCCACGAAGCTTCGAAGGTCGCCGCCGGCAGTGGGCCGCGCCACTCCCGAGAAGATTCTGCCGTGCGAGTCGACCCCGCCAATTAGCAGCAACGTCCACTCGTCGACAAACGCGTCGATGCCATGGGCCGCGAGAAAATCCGCTGTGGGCAAGGACCCAGCCGTCTCTTCTTCCCACACGATGTCCCTGTCGATGGCGATGCAGAAATCGGCCGTGGCTAGTTCCCCGCTGGCGTCCGGGGATATCGAAATGAGCCCCTCTTGCTCCGACCACCACCAACGCTGGTCCACGCCCGAGACTTCCTGGGTGACGATCCTCGCCCGTGAACCGTCATCGCTCAACGCATCGACGCGGCCATAGATGGGTGCTTCGAACCCGAGTGGAATGGCGACGATTCCATCCCCCGAGATATCGTAGAGAGCCGGTGAGTCATCGCCGTCCCGGCCCCCGACGCGCCGACCATCCCCCGAGATGCAAAAGAGCTGACTACCGTCCGGTGCCTCGCGCCACACCCCGTCGTCGAGTTCGAGGTACGCCCCGTTGTCCTCGCAGGTCTGAAAGGGCCCGAAGGGGCCATCGACGATCGCGGCCAGATGGCGAGCCCCAATCATCACCCGCCCTGCGTGGTCGAGGGCCTTGGGAAGCGGGTAGTAGAGAGTCCCCGACCCCGAGGGAATAACGCAGAACGGAAGACCGCCATACTCCTCGACCTGCCCACTCCGCACATCGAGCAATTGCCCGCTGTAGGTACTGACCTGCGACTTCGGATCCTCCTCGTAATGCACGAAGACGGCCGTGCGCCCATCTCCGCTCACGTCCACGAAGTTTCCATCGATGGCGGGTATGGCCGTGAAGACTCCACGACTCCAGACGAATGCACGGAAGAGGACGTCCTGCCCGTGGGCGCCGACGTGTCCGGCACCCAGATCCCGGTCGAGGAACTGAATACGCTGTCCCGCGGCGGGGGCGGCTAGCACGAAGAGGAGCGAGATATCACGGATCTTCATCGAGCATGGAAGGTAGCAGTTGACCGGTCTCCTTACAGGAGATTTCTCAACGACGGTCGCAGTAGCAGGAGGCCCAGCGAGCAGCGGGAGAGCAGCTTGCGGTACCATCAAAGGCAATGAACACCTACGTTGCTGCGGTGCTTCTCGCGAGCCTGCTATCCCAGGATCAGGCGCGCTTTGCCGGGGTGCCGGAGCAAGATGCCCGGCACTACGACATTGCCTTGAGCGTCGACCTGCTGGGCAAACAGCTCAGTGGCAGCGTTGATTACACGTTCACCGCTGTCGAGCCCTTGCGGTCCATACGCCTGGACGCCCAGCGCTCCCCCAGCTGGAACGTACACTTCGTCGGCCCCGACGGTGGTGCACTCGTCAGCGAGTGGAGCGAAGATCACGTTGTCGTGACCCTACCAGCACGGGTGCCCAGGGGTCACGAGGCACGCTTTCGCGCCGTATTGGCAGGAACGCCCGTTGACGGCTTCTACTTCAAGGAGAATCGGTACGGCGATTTGATGGCCTTCACCGATCACTACTCTATCCGCGCCCGTGGCTGGTTGCCTTGCGAGGATCACCCCGGCGATCGAGCAAAATTCTCGTTGCGACTCACCTACCCCGACGGCAATGAGGCGGTTGGCTTCGGGCTGCCGGTCAGGTCGGTCGACTCCCGGATGCAACTCGAGGCTCGAGCAGAGATTCCGCCCTACATGTTCGCCTTCGCCATCGGTCCCTTGGCCCGCGTCAGTGAGGCTGGCGACGAGCGGCTCGTGGATCACTTCGTCTATCGTCAGGATGTGGCCAAGGCCAAGGTCGCGCTGATAAACCACGCCCGCTGGATCGCAGCGATGGAGACGGCCTTTGGCGAGTATCCCTACGGCAAGTACACGACCGTGCAGTGCCCGACGCGCTGGGGCGGGTTCGAGGCTCCTGGCAACGTGCAGCTCTCGGAGTCGTTGTTCGATGACCCCGAACGCGGTCAGGGGACGCTGGCACACGAACTGGTGCACATGTGGTTTGGTGACGCCGTGGGGTACAGGGAGTGGCGCGAGGTGTGGCTCAGCGAGGGCTTTGCCAGTTACTTCGGCCCCTGGCTTCATGCTGAGACCGGCGGTCTGAGTCTACAGCAGGCCATGGCTTCCATGCGCGAACGCTGGGCGGCCAGCGAAGAGGGTCGAACGAAGTCCATTCGGGACGATCACTTTGCCCATCCCGACCAGGCGCTGAACTCGAACACGTATCCGAAGGCTGCCTGGGTGCTGCATATGTTGCGCGGCGAGGTCGGCGACGATGCCTTCTTTGCTGCACTCAAGGAGTATGTCGCCGAATACCGCGGCACCTCGATTGCCACATCAGAGTTCATTGCCTCCATGGAACGAGTCACAGGGCAAGAACTCACCTGGTTCTTCTCCCAGTGGCTGGATCGCGTTGGCTGCCCGGAGCTGCGGCTCGAAATCGAGCCTGACGCGATCACGATCGAGCAGACACAGCAGGGCCAGCCCTATCGGTTCTGGCTACGGCTGCGCTGGCGAAACACCGCCGCTAAGCTGGTCGAGAAGAGGGTGCGGATCGAGGACCGGAGAACCCGGGTCACGCTGATTGGCAAGTCAGAGTCCGTCGAGATCGATCCCGACATCGAATTGCTGTTCCGGCTGGCGAACTAGCAGTGCTTTCGAACTACTCGCCCTGCGCCTTCTCTTCGGGTTCCACGTACTGGTTCGTGGCCGGTCCTGTGCCCGGGTCGAGCGGTATCGCTGCCCCACGCGCGCGCAAGGCGAGGATGCCCTCATGGTCGGGTGCGTAGCGCTCGGCTCGAAAGAGCGCCGTGGTCTTGATGTCCTCGTCCTCCGCGTCCGCGGGATCGTCCAGCTCGGGGTCGAGACCGTAGGGGTTGCGCCAATCCCATACGAGCGCGCCCTTTGACGTGACTTCGAACACCCAGCCCTCGGCGCCGGCGCAAACCAGGGTATTGCCGTTGGCCAGGCGTTGCGCCCCGGAGATGAAGCTCGAGAAGAAGTCGGTCGGCTCCGGGGCCGTGTAGCTCCACTCCGGAGTGGCCGAGCCAAAGGGGCGTCCCTTCTCGCGCACGTAGTTGCCCAGAGCGTCGCGCGGCGCCCACCATTCCTTGACGACCGACCAGGCGCGGTCCTTCTCCGTGCCGTTGTCGAAGGCAATCAGGTTTCCTGCTCCGAGATGTCCTTCCGGGACCCACTGCACGTTGTGCTGTCCGAGGAGCTGGCGCTGCTCCCATGTGCCCATGCCGTAGGCAAAGGGGTTGCCCCAGCGATAGAGCAGATCGCCCCCCTTTCCGTAGCGCCCGCCCTGGGAGCTTGCTGCTTGCGCTGTCGAGGTGGAGTGGTCGATGATCCAGATCTCATCGAAGCGACGTACGCTGAGCGCGATTTGATCGAGGGCTGCGTTGTAGTCGATGGCGTTGGTGTGCATCCAATCCGCGTCCTTGACGCGTGCCTTGAACGCGATCTCCTCGGGGTCCTCGGGGTCTTCCTCCTCTTTCTCTGCCTCTCCTGCCCCATCATCCGTGTCGCCACCACCGTAGCCGAGGGCTGCCATCCGCACCTCCTCGGCTTTTTCTTCCTCGTCAGTCGCTGGGTCGGGGTTGCGATCCCCGTTGATGTCGATGCGCTCCGGACGCGAAGAGGGTGCAGCGTAATGCGGCGCAGTGGGTGAAAAGTTCTGCACCAGGTGATCCCAGGCATGCCACGACCAGACAACCTCCCCGCCTTCCGGCCGCGTGGGCTTGATCTCGTAAACCGCGTCGGGCCAGAACTCATCACCCTCCAAAAGCTCCGGGTCACGCCCAAGAGCAAGTGCCTCTGCGCGCGTGTGGCGATCCCAGGCGATGATCAACACGTTGCCGTTCGGCAACTCCTCGACATCGTGATGATTGATGCCGCTCTCGGTGTCCCAGTGAAACTCCCAGAGCACGGACCCGTCCCAGTCGAGCTCCTCGATCCACCCACTTTGCCCTCCACCGCGAAAGATCGCATGGTCCTCCACGTCCAGGCAGCGCAGCAGTGTCCCGCGTGCTGTCAGGTACATCGCTGCAGAAGGCGTTGCCGATGCGCTCCAGCTATGGACCGAGGTGCCCGACATGTCCACCAGATGCGCCCGCCTCGACTTGAGCGAGCCGATGAGCGTGAAGCCGGGGAAGGCACTGTCGGAATCCCACCCCGTGCGTGGGGGGGCGGAAAACACCTCGGGCGCCACGCCAGGATCGTCACAGCCCGTGCCGAAGAACAAAAGGCTGCCGAGGAGGATAGCTGCAAGCGTTTTCATGGAGCCCAGACTAGGGTGCTGCAGGCCGTGCGCCCAAACCGACCGGCCAAGAAAAGCACGCCTGCTCCAAAAATGAAGGCGAACTGCGACGCAAGGACCCCCATGCGACGAAGGCAACTCGCCTGGCTCCTGCTCACACTCCTCTTCCTGCCCACGGCCCGGGCGCAGGACTCCCCGCGGCTCGACTCGCGCCGCAACCGCATTGTCTCCATTGCCGAGGTCTACGCGGCCCATCGCTGGAGGCCCGCGTCGCCCTCCAACCTGTTCCACGGCGTGGACGCTGACGGCGTGCGCATCGACACACCGGACCAGGACTTTCACTCCAGCGGCTGGGACCCGGACAGCTGGAACACCGGGATCCCGTATCAATGGGGCGGGTTCAGCACACCGGAGGAGTTCGACGACGGCGTGCGCGAGGGGCTCTACGCGGGGCACCTGCCCAAGAACCGGGGCTCCAGGGCCAGCGGCCACGCGGTCGGCGTCGATTGCTCCGGCTTGGTGTCGCGTTGCTGGGAGCTTCCGTACAAACAATCCACGCGCTCACTGGGAGAGCTCTGCTACACGCTCGACAGTTACGACGAGTTGCTACCCGGCGACGTGCTCAATCGCTACGACGCCCACGTGATGGTTTTCAAGTCCTGGGCGAACGAAGGGCGCACGCACATGCGCGTTATCGAAGCCATCACGCCCTGTGTGCTCGAGAACGAGCGCGAGGTGGCCGCGTTAAAAGACCAGGGCTATCAGGCGCTGCGCTATCGGCCGCTCGATCCGCGCTGGAGCCAAGTCGCAGTCGCATTCGAGGATCCGACCAGGACAAGCGCCGCAAAAGGACGCTGGGTCGCCAACGACGCACAGGCCGCTCCAGAAGCGGCTGAGCTCGGCATGGCCTTCGATGCGGCTCGTGTTGGCGACTGGGCCCGCTATCGAACCGTGCTGGAAGGCGCGCAGGATGAGACCGAGGTGCGCACGATCGGGGTCGCCGCAAAACGTACAGACGAGATCGATTTCCACGTGCGCCGGGTCGAGGACGGGCTCACACTCGAACGCCTCGACACGGAATCCCTCGGCACGCCCCTCATCGACGAGTGGCTGAGCCTGGCCTTGACCGACGCCAAGTCCGCCGAACGCGAGATCCGCTCGACGAAGAGCGTGCCTGGGTTCTGGGAAGCCGCCGGTCAACGGCTTCCGGCCGAGCGCATCGAACTGGACGTGCGCCTCAACTTCCGCGTGGGCGGCAGGACCATAGCGGTGGACCTTGCTTTCTCGGCCATCTACTCCCGAGAGATCCCTGTTCTGCATCTCATCGCTGCGGACCACACGCTGGTCATTCACTACAGCGACGAGAACGTGCAGGAGATCCACGGGTCGACACGCACGCTGGCCTTTCGCCGTATCCAGCAGGCGACGCCGGTGGGTGCCGGTGCCAGGAGGTGAGCGCCGGTTCCATACGTGCCCCAGGTCCGCCTGGCGCGCGTCGAGCGCTGGGCACCCAAACGTGTCATTCTCCCGGTGACCTGGGCGGGAGCCGACGCCTAGCGGCTCTCAAAGCCTCACACGCGTCCTCACTTCGCTTCCCGCCCTCGGAAATGACTCAACCTATCTCGCCGACCCGGCTCGTATGCTGCCCGGGAGCCTTGTTTGCCCTGGCCCCTGGCCAGCCCCAGCAATGCTTCGTGGGTTCTCGACATGGTCGGGATAGGTAACGAGGGCACCCAGGCCTGGGCCGGCCATCAGCCTCCTGATAGGCTGCCGCTGTATTCGATTAATCCCAACCATTGGACCATGCACAACCAACTCACCTTGTCTCTTATCTCTCTTGCCACCTGCGGGCTATGCACCTTGGGAGCAACCGCTCAGACCAGCTTCGACCACGACCGGATCAGCTCACCCGGGCTGCTTCCTCCTGGAATCCTGACCGAGGGATACCCGGGGCCGCCGCTCGTCGCTATCCCCGCCGCTTTCTTGGGCCTCGGTCCGCTCGATGAAATCGACGCGCTTTCGTATGGAGACGATCGCGTCATCGACACGCTCCATACCATCGTCTTCTCGCCGGACGTTTTCAGCGCAGGGGCCCCCGGAAGTGGCGTCGCCTTCGAGGTCAGCGTCGACACCGCCCCCGGAGGTCCGCCCGCAGCCGCAGCCGATATCTTCATCCAGGACCCCGCCGCTGCCATCGGCAACCTGCTCGCACCGCCGACCCTGGGCTATGCGGCGGGCACGCTGACCGGAGACGAAGCCAACGCGGCCTGGGCTCCCCCGTGTGGAGCCGATGGAACCTGTCGCGACCTCGATGCTTTCGACTACAGCGATCCACTGGCCGCTCTGGGTGTGTACTTCTCCCTGGCACCCGGTTCTCCCGCACTCGTCGCCATCGGAGCGACGCCCGGCGACATTCTCTACTCCGATCTGAGCGGCACGCCTCCGATCATCGCCATCCTCGCCGGCGCCGGACCCGCGACCGATGTCAACCTCGGAATCCCCGGGCTCAACCTCGACGCGCTCAACTGTATCGGCTCGACCGGCGACGTCGCCACCGGTGGCGGCGTCATCCTGGCCGGGCCCGTTGGCCCCAGCGTAGGTGGCGGTCCGCCCCCGCCCAGCACGCACTACGCCCAGTACAGCGTGTCGTTCACAGGCGTGATGGACGCCGACGTTCTGGTGCGCATCGCCGCCGGAGCCTTTGGCATCCATACACCCGCCCCGGCCCTTGGCCTGATGCCGCCGGAGAACCTGAACGCTCTCGAAGTCACCCAGCCTGTCGGCTGCCCGCCATCACCGGCAACCGTCTTTCCCTACAACGGCATCGGCATCAACCGCGATACGCTGTTCGCCACGACGGTCGTGATCGGCATCCCTTGGTCGGCGTTGCTCTTTCCGCAGTTCGGTCGCGGACCGGGGGCGTGGGTCATCCTCATGCGTTCGACGCCCGCCGCCGGCCCCGTGCTGGACCTGGGCCTCTTCTTCCTGCTACCGCCCGCCGGACCCTCCGAGCTATTGGTCGGTGCGGGTTTTATCGCCAACTTCTTCCCGGCCGCCCACGGCGGCAGCGGAACCAGCGCCAGCTTCAGCGTTCCGGTGCCCCCAACCTGCGCCCTGGTCGGCGCACCTTGGCACGCCCAGGCAATCGTATTGGGCGATCTCCCGGCCGGCGCCGGCATTTTGGACCCCTGGTTCTCCACGGCCACGGGTGGAGTGATCGGAACCTTTTGAGCCGCGGCTGACACGCCGCCTGAGTCAAGCGCCTGCTCGGGAGTGCGCTTCGTCGGGAGTGTGCTTCACGGGTGAACCCGTTCGCGCGATGCGCTCGGTAGCCGCTACCAGCTCACGGGTGATACCCGGCTCGTGGGACGAGTGACCGGCGTCGGGGACGATCTGCGAGTCGAGTTCGGGCCAGGCGCGGCGTAGCTCGTCCAGGCTGCGGATCGGGCACACGATGTCGTAGCGGCCATGCACACCGAATGCAGGGATGTGCCTGACACGCTCGACACGATCCAGGATGGCCTTCGCCGGATCGATGCCCGCACGGAAGAAGTGCGCTTCGAGTCGCGCCAGATTCCAGGCCATCTCGTCTTCCGCAAAGGCAGCGCTGAAATCTGGATTCGCCAGCAGCGTGCAGCAGGAGCCTTCGTAGATGCTCCAATGACGAGCCGCGTCGAGGGCCACTGCGCGGTCAGCGCCGGTCAGCCGGCGCCAGTATCCTTCGAGCAGGTCGTCGCGCTCGTTCTCGGGTAGATGGTGTGCAAACTCCCGCCAGAGTTCCGGCTGGATCCAGCCGATGCCGTAGAGCCACCAGTGCAGTTCGGCCTCGCTCAACAGCCAGATGCCACGTAGCACCAGGCTGAGGACCCTGTCGGGATGAGCTTGGGCGTAGTAGAGACCGAGGGTACTGCCCCATGAGCCGCCGAAGACGTGCCATTGCTGGAGGCCGAGTTCCTCGCGCAGCCTCTCGATGTCACGGACCAGATGATCGATCGTGTTCTCGCGAATTTCGCCCAGGGGCCTGGAACGGCCACACCCACGCTGATCGAACAGGATGGCGTGGAACGTCTCCGCATCGAAGAAGCAGCGATCCGCCAGCGAGCACCCGGCGCCTGGACCACCGTGCACAAACAGGATCGGGATCCCATCGGGATTTCCACAGCTCTCGTAGTAAAGCGTGTGCAGATCATCCACAGCGAGCATGCCGGTCGCAAACGGCTCGCGGGGTGGAAGGAAGTGTTCGTTTCCCATGTCTCAGCGTGCTCCAGCGGGCAGGTGTTCTGTCAGGTAACGCGTCAGGCGCGTGAAGAGGTGGCGGCGCGTGTTCTTGCCCTGACTGATCGAGTGGGTCCGATTGGGATAGATCTGCATATCGAACTGCTTGTCGTGGCGAATCAGCTCGTCGACCAGCGCCTCGCAGTTCTGATAGTGACAGTTGTCATCGCCGGTGCCGTAGACCAGCAGCAGCTTGCCGCGCAAGCGGTGCGCATGGGTGATCGGCGAACCATCCCGGAAGCCTTCCGGATTGTCCTTCGGCAGGCCCATGTAGCGCTCCTGGTAGATCGTGTCGTAGTAGCGTTGATCGGCCACGAACGCAATCGCCAGCGCCGTGTGATAGAGGTCGGGATAACGAAAAATCGCGTTGAGGCTCATCGAGCCTCCCCCACTCCAGCCCCAGATCCCGACCCGCGAAGCATCGAGATACGGCCAGCGCTCTTGCAGTGCACGGAGCGCAGCGGCCTGGTCCTTCGGTGCGATGATTCCGATCTTCTCGTAGACGGACTTGCGCCAGGCCCGGCCGCGAGGACCCGGTGTACCCCGGTTGTCGACGCTGAGAACGACATAGCCCATCTGGGCCAGCATCAAGTGCCAGAGGTAATTGTGCCCACCCCAACGATCGAGCACCGTCTGCCCGGCGGGTTCGCCGTACACGAAGACCAACACGGGATAGCGCTTTTTGGGGTCGAAGTCGGGCGGACGAATCACCCAGCCGTCTAGCTCCGCCTTCTCGCCAACCCCATCATCCGTTTCGATCTCGACCCGGAAGAACTCCGACGGGCCTTTGTTGACCAAAGCGAGCTTCCGTTTCAGGGCCGCGTTAGCGGTCATCGTGCGCAGCACTCGGTGAGCTGGCAACGAGACCATTTCGATCGTCGCTGGGGAGTCGAACCCCGAATACCGATGAATGGCCCACTCACCATTGGGAGAGATCTGGTACGCGTGGGTGCCGTGTCGCTGGGGCGTGATCCGCACGGGGTTCTCGCCGTCCCCACCGTCAAGCCTGGCCCGGTAGAGGAAGCGCTGCGTCGGATCGTCCGGCGAGGCGGTGAAGTACACCCAGCCCCGCTCCGCGTCGATGTGCTGAATGCTAACGACATCGTAGTCACCGGGCGTCACCAGCGTGATGGACGTTCCGTCGCGCGACAGGAAATAGAGATGCCGCCACCCATCTCGCTCGCTGACCCAGGTGAAGCGCTGGCCGTCGTCGAACCACTTGACGTCATCACATTCCTCGACCCATGCCTCGCCCCGGTCGGCAAACACCGTGCGGGTCTCGCCGGTCGTGACATCGGCGAACATGACCTGGCACTCGTTCTGCAAACGGTTGAAGCGTTGCAACATCAATTCGCTCGAATTGTCTGCCCACTCCATACGCGCAACGTAATCGTCACTCGGATGCCCGCCCAGCTTCATCCAGCGAATGTCACCGCCATCCGCGGACACCGCACCGATCCGACACGTCGGGTTGGTGGTGCCGACCTTGGGATACCGATAGCGCCGGACCTCTGAGTAGAGCTGTGAGGTGTTGTCGATCAAGCTGAACTGCCCCACCAGAGCCGCATCGATCTGCCAGAAGGCAATTCGCTCTCCATCCGGACTCCACCGAAAACCATCGCGCAGTCCCCACTCCTCTTCGTACACCCAGTCGAAGGTGCCGTTGGTCAAGGTATCGGACCCATCCTGGGTCAGTCGCGTGCGCAGCCCATCGGCGACATTTTCGACGTAGATGTCATGACGATACAGGTAGGCGACGCGGCGGCCCAGAGGATCGAACTTGGCGAACTGGAGCTGGCCTTCTTCAAATCCCTGTCCAAGTTGGCGCAACTCGCCCGAGCTTCGATCGAGCAGCCAATAGTCGCCGCGCGTGTGGTAGCGCCAAACACGCTGCGTGTTGGTGAAGACCAAGACCCGCCCACCATCGGCCGAGAAGCGGTAGTCCGAAATTCGAAGCGGCTCGGACTCACCGGGCGGGACAAGCTGCTGTGCAGCGACGATGATCTCACGCTGCCCGGTGGCCGGATCGTACCGCACCAGATCCCGCCCTTTGCCGTCGGAGGCGCTCTCTAGCGTTGCAAGTCCATTGTTGTCCAGCCACCACGCCGGTCCAAACCCCTCGGCACGGAAGTGACCGTTGAACAACTGCTCGAGAGTGATCTCGCCAGCGCTCTTTGCCTCCTCCGTCGGTGCTAGCCGTTCCGGATTCGAGGAGCAGCCTGGACTGAACAGCAGCGTGGCGAGCAAGCTCGCGACACGTGCGAGTCTGCTATCGATTCGAGGCGGCGAGGAATGCGGAATGGGGAGCTGCTCCATGGTCGCAGCATGCTACCCAACGCCCCACGGTAAAGGAGGTTCTCGTATCGGCGACTTCGATGGGCAGGTCGTGCAAGAGCACTCCCTTGGCGTCGCGGACCGACAGGAGCGAATTTCTAGCCAAACGGTGGGGCTTCGACTCCCTCGATCCGTACAGGAATCGTCGCGGAGGATGGGCCGCTCGGCCCGGCTCGGGCACGCCGTTCCACGAGCGCCCCAAAGTGCCTACGCCAGGGGGACCCTTGACGCAACCGATCTGGCGATCGTCGAGGAGATCGGCCTACGGACGTGACCTTGCAACACAGCTCGCAAGGCCACCCCCGTAAGCGGCGAGAACTACGAACGTCGGCGGATCATGCTGATTCCGGCCAGACCAACCAGGCCGATGAGGGCCAAGAAGATATTCGTCGGCAGCGCCGGCACGGCAACGATCGGGCACGCTCCGAGGACATCATTGAAGGTGCTGCCCGCCTTGACCTGGCTCACGTTGATCAAGCCCGTGTAGTCTCCAGACTGACGCAAGGCTACGGCCTCGATCAAGGTGGCCGTGTTGGTTCCGGTATGGCTGATGCTGGGATCGCTTTCCAGGGTGGGGTCGACCCAAAGCTTGCTCGTCCCGGTTGCCGCGTCCCAGTTGACAACGACGAAGTACTCCGTGTCGAAAAGGAGGTCGCTGGTCCAGGTCGCTCCGCCTCCGAGGCCCGAGCTGTCAGCGTGGATGGCCAGGCCGTAGTCGCCACCGCCGGACTGCACGACGACGCCCGTACGAGCACGAAAACCGAAACCGGCGTCCTTCAGGTGAAAGAAGTAGAGCCCATCGGCATCGGGCAGAACACTGTTTCCAGAGGGAACCGTGAGTCTCATCGAGGCGTACGTCGTGTCGCCCGCGCCGGCGGCTGGAAACGACAGGTTGATGTCTTCGCCAGAACCCGCGCCATGATCCAGCGTGGCCTCTCCGCCATTGGACATGATAATCTTGTTGCCGGCTCCACTGTGGGCTACCCAGCCCTGGTTCGTCAGCGCGTCGGTGTAGGTGAATTCGTCACAGGCTTGGCCGCTGGCAGCGCTGCTAAGGGCTACCAGGGTCGCCCCAAATAGAAACAAGGCTCTCATCTAAGTTCCTTCATGGTGATTGTCTCGCAGGGATAGTGATAGAGGCAAGACTAGCCGGCTTCCGGAAGCCGTGTTCAGGCAATTGGGATTCCCTTGTCAAACACCGTGCGGCGGCGCGTCGAGGGCCTGACGCATCCGTGATTGGGTCCGTCCAGCGCAGAAGTCCTACACCGACGACGACTACGAACAGAACTTGACGCAAGATCCAGGGCGACACCGATTAGGATTCGGCTATCCGAAACCATCACACTGCAATCGTCGCATGCTCCGAACGACACGTGCCCGGCCGAGTACACTCTGGCTCCTCGCGAGCGCCGCGCTTGTGGGCTGCTCCACACCTCCGACCGTGAATCCGACCCAGCGCCCGCTCTTCGTCGCTACCTGGCCGTTCGGCAAGCAGGCCACCGAACGTGCGCTCGCCAGCGTTCGAGAGGGTGGCTCCTTGCTCGATGGTGTCGAGCAAGGCATCCGCCTGATCGAGAGTCTCTCCTCCGACGGCTCCGTCGGCCTCGAAGGCCGTCCCAACGCGGCGGGCTACACGCAGCTCGACGCTTCTATCATGAACGGCCCCGACCACGGCGCTGGCAGTGTCGCGGCCATGGAGGGAGTCGTCTATCCGATCAGCGTCGCGCGGGCGGTGATGGAGCACTCGCCCCACGTCATGCTGGTCGGCGAGGGCGCGCGCTGGTTCGCCCTCGAACACGGGGTCGAGGCGATCGATATCGAAAAGCACGCCGCTTTGAAGGCGGCCTGGCTCGCTCGTGAGGTCGAGGGAGATACGGGAGAACGCGGTCACGATACCATCACCGTGCTGGCCCTGGATGCCGATGGAAACCTGTGCGGCGGATCCTCTACCAGTGGCTCCGGTGGCAAGTATCCAGGGCGCGTGGGGGACTCCCCCATCCTGGGAGCGGGCCTCTACGTCGACAACGAAGTCGGTGCCGCCGGTGCGACGGGGCTGGGCGAAAACATCATGCGCCACTGCGCGTCCGTCATGATCGTCGAGCGCATGCGTCAGGGACTTCACCCAAGAGCCGCTTGCGAGGAAGTCATCCACTACATCGCTGCCCACGACCCTCTTGGCTACGAGCTCTCGATGCACTTCATCGCCATCGACAAGGCCGGACGACACGGAGCT
>CBFIHP010000011.1:22777-33145 GCA_965662355.1 Planctomycetota bacterium
ACGTCCGTGCTCATCGGGGTGCTCGTCGTCGCCCTGGCCATGTCCGTGCAATCGCTCGGTTCTACCCAGCGCATTCTCCTGCTCACGGCCGAAGAGAAGGAGATTCTCAGCCACCTGGACATCGTGTACCTCGACGACGCCCAGGGTGGCCTGGCCAAGACGATTCGAGTCTCTGGCGTCAACCTGCAGATCGTCAATGCTCTGGGGGCCACGAACGGCCTCCCGGGGGATCCGGATTCCACGGATCCCCTGGCCACGCTGACCAACAGCGTCGGCAACCTGATCGTCGGCTACAACGAGCTCGGCAACCCGGTAGGCGACAACCGCGCTGGTTCGCACAACATCGTCGTGGGACATGGGAACAACTACGTGAGTTTCGGAGGCCTCGTGGCGTCCCGTGACAACACGTCCTCCGGCGCGTACGCCTGCGTGACGGGCGGCACACGCAATCGAGCCATTGCCAACTTTGCCGCGATCAACGGTGGTCGCAACGGGCTCGCCTCCGGCGTCGAGGCGGCCATCAACGGCGGATTGGCCGGCGTTGCCGCGGGCGAACAAGCGACGGTGAACGGCGGCGCCGCCTGCACGGCGCTAGGCGACAACTCCAGCATCGGTGGCGGGAATCAGAATACCGCCAGCGGACCCCACGCAAGCGTCCAGGGTGGCGAACAGAATCAAGCCACGGGTCTGGCCGCCGCAATCACGGGCGGCCAGGACAACCAGGCCAACGCCAACTACGCCTGGATCGGCGGCGGGCAAGCCAACACCGCCGCAGGCAATCACTCCTCGGTCAGCGGAGGTCATTCGAATCTCGCCGAGGGCTTCTGGTCCTCGGTGGGTGGAGGGCAAGCCAATACCGCCGGCCCAGCGAATCAGAACTTTGCAACCGTCAGCGGTGGGATGGGGCGCTCGACGTTGGACTCACACGACTGGGCTGGCGGAGGCCTTCTGGAAGATATCTAGGCGAGCTTGGCCGCGGAACCCTACGGCACCTCGAGCAGCTCGAGCATCGCCCGACCGAACGCATCCCCCATCGCGTAGAAAATCTCGCCACTGCCGAAGTAGTGGTACGGCCGGTCGGAAGTGCGCGCCGAGTATTCCGCCTCGATCTCCCTCCACGGGGCCCAGGCCGCTTCCTTGGCCTGCTCCGTCTCGACCAGCCTGGCCTTGCGCTTGCAGTCCAGCCATACCTGGTATTGCTCGTGAAGGAGCGGATCGATGAACGGACTCGTGGGAACGTAACGCACGCTGTCCCTGAATTCGTCGGCGTCGGCAACGGCTTTCTGCTGGGCACGAAACGCGATCACCTTGTGGTTCGTGGGTTCCATTCCGGCTTGCCCCAGTTCGCCGATCACGACCGGCATGCGCGGAGCCTTCAGGTCGCTGCGAACGTCGCGTATGAACTGTGCCAGTTGCTCGGTGTACAAAGGGTTGCCGTTGCCGATCGAGTCGTTCCAACCCTGGAACCAGACCAGGCCAGCAAGCTGTATGGGGATGTCTTGCTCGACGGGGAAGACCTCGTCCAGGGAACTCAGGGTGGCGCGCACCTCGTCGAGCATGCGCTGATAGCGCCCTCCGGGTCCACCGCTTCCCGGTGGTAGAAAATCCTTGCTGAGGCTGGCTCCTCCCCAGGCGCACTTGATCAAGAGCACGCGGCCCTCGAGCCGATTGCCGACGACCGTACCGAAGCCGAGCTCCGGTCCGATTTGTCCGGGTTTGCCACCGTAGCCGACGGTGAGACCCCCCGCGCGACGATCGTCGTCGCCATGGCGATAGGAGATCCACACATCGTCGCGCACGGCCCAGTCCTCGCCCTGCTTCAGATGCCCATAGCGCGCACGCTCCTCGGTGCTGGCGCCTTCCGCCAGGGCGCGTTCGAGATGCTCGACCGCTCCCTTGCCCTCCATGTTGGACTGTCCAACGAGCAGAAAAACCTGCAGCGGCTCGTCCCAATCGACTTCTGATCCCCCGGGCTGAGCGTCGTACGGCTCGTTTCGAGCCGTGGTAACGAGAACAGCGAGGCTCAAAAGAGCGAGAGAGGCGTTCATGGCCGGAATGGTATCACGCTAAGATCCCGGCCTCGCATACCAAGGAAAAGCCCCAATGCATCCGAGCGACCTCGTACTCCTCGCCTCCACCGCCATCCTTCTCAGCGCTTGCGCCGGAACCCCCGACGGCCCCACGTCGAAACCGACGAACAACTCCCTGCTTGCGGAGTGGAGCGGCCCCTACGGTGGGGTTCCGGCCTTCGATCGTATGGACCTCCGCGACCTCGAACCGGCCCTCGAGTACGGCATGGCGACCCAGCTCAGAGAGATCGAGGCGATTGCGCAAAACCCCACGCCGCCTTCCTTCATGAACACCATCGTGGCCATGGAAGGCACGGGCAGCGATCTCGAGCGGATCACCACCTACTGGGGCATCTGGGGCTCGAACCTCTCGTCACCGGACTTCCGCGAGATACAGGGCAAGATGGCCCCCAAGCTGTCGGATTTCCGCACCAAGATCACGCAGAACCAGGCCTTGTTCGAGCGCGTGAAGACGATCTACGAAGGACCGGAGATGTCGGGGCTGCGGCCGGATCAAAAACGGCTCGTGTGGCTCGTCTACAACAGTTTTGCACGGAACGGCGCGACCCTCACGGGGGCCGCGAAGGAGCGCTACGCCGAGATCAACCAGAAGCTCGCCGAGCTACACACCAGGTTCGCGAACAACGTGCTCCACGACGAGGAAGGCTATGTCCTCTTCCTCGATGAAGGCCAGCTGGGTGGGTTGTCCAAGGGCTTCATCCAGGCCTCCGCGTCGGCCGCGAAGGGGCGCGACAAGCCGGGCAAGTACGCCATCACGAACACGCGCTCCTCGATGTCGCCTTTCCTGACGTTCTCGACGGAACGCGAGCTGCGCAAACAGGTCTGGACGAACTACTACTCCCGGGGAGACAACGGCGACGAGTACGACAACAACGCCCTGATCGCCCAGATCCTTCAAATGCGCCACGAACGCGTGCAGCTTCTCGGCTACGAGAACTACGCCCAGTGGCGTCTGGAGGATCGCATGGCCAAGAATCCCGAAAGCGCCTACGCTTTGATGGAAGCGGTCTGGCCGGCGGCGCTCGCCCGCGTCCACGAAGAGGTGCGAGACATGCAGGCCATCGCCGACAGCGAGGGAGCCGGGATCACCATCGCTCCCTGGGACTATCGCTTCTACGCGGAAAAGGTTCGCAAGGCCAAGTACGACCTCGATTCCGAAGAGGTCAAAAAGTACCTCCAGCTGGACAAGCTGCGCGAGGCGATGTTCTACGTGGCCGGCGAACTCTTCCGCTTCGAGTTCAACGAGGTCCAGGAAGGGCAGGTTCCCGTCTTCCATGAGGACGTCCGGGTCTGGGATGTGCACAACAAGGACACGGGAGCCTACGTCGGCCTCTGGTATCTCGATCCCTATGCCCGTCAGGGCAAGCGCTCCGGTGCGTGGGCCACGGCCTATCGCGACCACCACACCCTGGACGGACACCAGACCGTTCTCGGTTCGAACAACTGCAACTTCATCAAGGGCGCGCCGGGCGAACCTGTGCTGGTCTCATGGGACGATGCCGAGACCTTCTTCCACGAATTCGGGCACGCGCTCCACTATCTCTCCTCCAGCGTGGATTATCCCACCCTGAACGGCGGGGTTCGGGACTACACCGAGTTCCAGTCCCAGTTGCTCGAACGCTGGCTGACGACCGATGCGGTCATCGACAACTTCCTCGTTCATTGCGAGACCGGCAAACCGATCCCCGCCAGCCTGGTGGCCAAGATCAAGAAATCCTCCACCTTCAACCAGGGCTTTGCCACGACGGAATACCTGGCCTCGGCGCTGGTCGACATGAAATATCACTCCGTCGATCCCACGGGTATCGACCCCGATGCCTTCGAGCGGGAAACCCTGGCCGGGTTAGACATGCCCGACGAGATCGTGATGCGTCACCGCAGCCCGCATTTCGCTCACATCTTCTCGGGCGAGGGCTACTCGACCGGATACTACGGCTACATGTGGGCCGATGTTCTCACCTCCGACGCCGCGGAGGCCTTCGAGCAAGCCCCCGGGGGATACTACGATCGCGACCTCGCACGCAAACTGGTGGACCACCTCTTCACCGTGCGCAACGCCGTCGATCCGGCCGAGGCCTACCGCGCTTTCCGCGGGCGCGACGCCAAGATCGAGGCCCTGATGCGCGACCGCGGCTTCCCGGTTCCGGCCAGCATGCCGTCCAACTGAACTACAGCGGAAAGACCGAAGGCTCCGGGCCGTGTTCGCGGTCCGAAGCCAGCACGAATTTCGAGCAGCGATCGACGAACAACGGCAAGCGGCTCAGGATGGCCTGGGCCGCGTCGTAATCCTTGGCCGCGCATTTCGCCTCGATGACCGTGATCCTTGGCAGATGGGTGCGCAGCCGAAACGAGAGGCGTTGGGAGTGGCGCAGGTCCGCGGCCTGTAGTTTGCGATCGATCGTGATCCGCACGCGCCCATCGGCAGTGCGGAAGTAGTCGCGGACGTACGAGATCCACTGCACCGGCTCCAGACAAGCTTCGATGGCCGAGCGCCAGGTCGAATCCGAGGCCGATTTGACCTGCTCCAGGAAC
This sequence comes from Planctomycetota bacterium, assembly GCA_965662355.1. Lineage (GTDB taxonomy): Bacteria > Planctomycetota > UBA1135 > UBA1135. The sequence continues at coordinate 27,400 of CBFIHP010000011.1, forward strand.
GATCTGTGCGTGACGCCTTCGACGTCGATCGGCGCACTGAGACGCAACGTGTCCTTCCAGCCCAGGGCGTTCTCACGCACCTTGCGTTCGAGCACCGCGCGAACACCAAGGGCCGAGTCCCCATAGAAACGCACGCGGATCTTCTCGCGATGACTAATGCCGGCCAGGTTCTCTTCCAGGGCCTTTCCCGTCGGGGTGTCCAGATAGACCGACTGGACGCGGCGAGGGGGATACAGCTTACGGATGGCAGCGGGATCCAGGCGCAGGACGGCCAGCAGGCGCTCGTAGGCGCTCTCCTGACAGGCCATCTTGATCTCGTAGCGAAGGCTGTGCTGAGCTACGCTGGTTCCGCCTGTGTCCTGACTCACAAGCCTGCCCTAGTCGAGGCTCGAACCTTCGACGACGCTGACCGTGGCCTCCGGGAGAGCAACCTGAATGCTCTGTATGAGCCCCCCCACCTTGCGTGGGTCGGCCAGGTCGAGGATGAGGTTGGCGTTGAACTCCTCGCCTTGCAGGTCGACGCGGCGCAGGTCGACCTGCAAGGATGCACTTTCGACCTCCTTCAAGAGCGCCCGCAGGGCCTGATCCGGATTGCTCGGTCCGGGGCCGTCCTGGGCCAGGATGGCGCTGACGTGTACCAGCAGGCGCGGCGGCACGCCGGCGGCGGAGTTCGTCTTCGTCAGGGACAGAAAGATCAGGAAAGCCGCGCAGACGACCGAGGTCACGAGCCTCTGGTCCGCACCGAAACCGATACCGACGGCCACGGCGAGAAAAAGGTACGCGAGGTCTTCGGGTTCCTTGATCGGTGTACGGAAACGAATGATCGACAGTGCCCCGACCAGCCCCAATGACAGCGCCAAGGATGTCTTCACCACGGTGATGACGAGCATCGTCGTCGTCACGAGAAAGGTGAACATGCGTGCGAACTTGCGCTTGTGCGAAAGCACCGGCGAGTAGCGGCAGTAGTGCCAGGCGAGGAGCTGCCCGAAGATCAGCGAGAGAATCAAGCTGACCAGCACAGGGCGCAGATCGAGATCGCTCAGCGCACTCTCACGAAAAAAATCCGTCCAGTTCATGCAGCGAAGGAGAGAAAACGCGGTTCCCGGCGGGCTGTCCAGAGCACGACCATACGTGTTTGGTCGGCTTCCAGTCGGCTCCTCGTGCGCGCCGTTTCAAGTTTTCTTGGGAAGCGCCCGCGGACCGTCCTGGCCCCTGGGCCTGCCCCTGGGTGGTCCCTGGCCAGAATAGCCCATGAATCCGGCGTTGTTCCGCCGGCTTTCACCGATTCGCTTCCTTGCGGGGAGCGTTCCAACTCTCCCGCTACCGAAATAAGATAGCTCCTGGATCCCCGGCCCAATCCAGGGGTCACAGAGCTTCCGAAACCACGTACTCCGAGCCGTGTCAGCCAAGAGCCTCCTTTCTCTCTCTCTTCTCCTCCTCGCCCTGGGTTTCAACGCCTGCCGCTCGGAGAACTCCTCCGCCGAGCCCGAGCTTCAGCAAGCGAGCCCGAGCACCCAGACGATCCTCGAGGCCACGGCAACGCCCGACACGACCGAACCAAGGGTCGGCCTCGCCACCTTTGCCGGCGGATGCTTTTGGTGCATGGAGACCCCGTTCGAAAAGCTCGCTGGTGTCAGCGCCGTGATCTCCGGTTACACGGGGGGTCACAAGCTCGAGCCCACCTACGCCGAGGTCTGTTCGGGATCGACGGGACATACCGAATCCGTGCAGGTCCACTTCGACCCCTCTCGAATCGCCTACGCGGATCTGCTGCAGGTTTTCTGGCGTCAGATCGACCCCACCGACGCTGGTGGTCAGTTTGTCGATAGGGGCACGCAGTATCGATCGGAAATTTTCTACCACTCCGAGGAGCAGCGTCGGCTCGCCACCGAATCGAAGCAGGCGCTGGCCGCATCCGGACGCTTCGATGATCCGCTGGTCACGGAGATCACCCAGTCCTCGATCTACTATCCGGCCGAGACGTATCACCAGGATTTCTACAAGAAGAGTCCCGAACGCTACCACTCCTACCGACGCGGCTCCGGTCGCGACCGCTTCATCGATCGCGTTTGGGGAGCCAATCGCGACTACAAGCCCGAGGCTCTCAGCATGGCCAACATCGACGGGGACACCTCCAACAAAGCCTCAGCGCACTCGAACCCGGCCAGGCCCTGGGAGAGTTTCCAGATGCCCAGTGTCGATGCACTGCGCTCGCAGCTCAGCCCACTGCAATTCCGCGTCACCCAGGAGAACGGCACCGAACGCGCCTTCAGCAACGCCTACTGGAACAGCAAGCAGCAAGGCATCTACGTCGATATCGTCTCGGGAGAACCGCTCTTCAGCTCGCTCGACAAGTTCGCCTCCGGAACCGGCTGGCCCAGCTTTACCCGGCCCATCGAGGAGTCGAGCCTCGAGAGCCAGACCGACTACGACATCGGCTATGCACGCACCGAGGTGCGTAGCAAGCACGGACACTCGCACCTCGGGCACGTGTTTCCCGATGGCCCCAAACCCACGGGCATGCGCTATTGCATCAACTCCGCCGCCCTGCGCTTCGTTCCCGTGGGCGATCTGGACAAAGAGGGATATGGGGAGTTCGCCGAGGCCTTCGCGCAGGTGAAGACGACAGAGAAATAACGCCTCTCATCCGAGCAGGGAGGGTGCGCCAATTCGTGGAGTCAGATGGGCCCCCCCGTGCTTTCCAGCGCGGGTCAGGTCGGGTCCGGCATGGGCGCTCTCTGGGAATGAAACGAGCCCGCGGGACATCCCCACGGGCTCAATGCTGTAGCGCTGCTGCTTCGGGAGCGAGCGCGCTCGAAGACGGAGCTACTTGGAGCTCTGCTTGGGCTTGATCAGACCTGCTTCGTGCAGCACGGGGAAAGCACCTCGCTTGTTGATGGCTTTCAGCGCGCGCGTGGAGAGACGCACGGTCACGTACTCCTTGAGCTCGGGAACCCAGATGCGCTTCTTCTGGGTGTTGATCTTGAACTTGCGTTTGGTGTGACCGGTGGTGTTGAGGCCGACACCGCCCTTGGCCTTGGCCAGACCGCGGCGTGCGATCTTTCCTCCGGCGCGGGTACCTTTTCCGGTGACTTGGCAAACTCGGGACATGACGGGATCGTGAGGGTGGGTCCTGGGCGAAACGAAGCGCAATAGGGTAGGCATCCCGGGCTTCTATTGCACGGTCTCGATCGGGTTCTCCAGCGGAAAACCCGCCGTCGGCCCCCCAGGCTCCCCGTTTTCAGGCTCCCTGGGAGCGCTCTTGGGCCTGGGATAGGCCCCGAGATGCACTCGCGACGTCCGCCCCCCCGGGTGCGAGAGGGCCGTGGCCCTCTCGGGCTCGACGACCACTTCCAGCCCATGGGGGATCGTCTTTCGGCGGACCGCCCGCCACGGGCGCCTATCCCCCGATACAGAAGAGCTGCTGCTCCGTGCGCACGAAGAGCGCCCCGTGGGCCACGGCGATGCTGGCCCGGATCTGCTCGGCATCCTCCGCCATCGGGATCTCGGCCAAAAGCCTGCCGGAGTCGGCATCCACCGCCGCCAGCAACCCGGCGTGGTTGATGCACCAGATCTTTCCGTCGGCGCCGGTCGGAGAGGCCCGCCAGAGCGCGTCCCCGGGCATCTTCAGCGTCCATTGGATCTCGCCCGTCGCCGGATCGACGCGGGACAGGGCTTGCCGTATGTCGCTGAGCACGAAGAAGCTCCCCTGGTAGAAGAGCGGCGTGGGAACATCGCTCGTCAGGGGGCTGCGCCTCTCGGAGCTCTGCCAGCGCACAGCGGCGTCTTGAAGTTTCCCCTTGCCGCCCAGGTTGACGGCGAAGATCGGCTGGCCCTTCGGCGCACAGGCCAGGGCGACGCCGTTCCCGATGACGGGTGAGGGAACGACACGCCACGAACGCTGGCGGTTTCCCTCGTTCCACGTCCCCCAGCGCCAGAGCTCCTCGCCGTTCGCCGGATCGTGGCCGGAGACCAGGTCACCCCCAACGCAGACGAGCTGCTTACGCCCGTTGGCGCCGATGAAGGGAATCAGAGAGCCGTAGGCCTCGCGCGATTCGACCCTCGCGGGTGTGGGCCGCACGTGGCGGTAGTTCGTCTTGCCGCTCTTGGGATCCAGCGCAAGCAGATAGGACTCGGCGCCGAGCTTGCCCAGACCACTGACCGGTTGATCGCGCTGCAGCACCGGCATGAACAGCTGGCCCTCCCACAGGGTCGGGCTGGCCGAGAAGGTCCACTGCAGCGCGAAATCACCGAAGTCCTGCTGCAGGTTACGTTCCCAGAGCAATTCGCCATCGGTGTCGTAGGCGACCATGTCGCCGTTACCGAAGGTGAAGATGACCCGTTCGGAATCCGCCACGGCGGAGGGCGAGGCGTAGTTGCTCCGGCCGTGCATCTGAGTCAGCGACCCCTTGCCCCCGGGCTTGTAGCCGCTTCCGGCTGCACGCTCCCAGAGCACGTCGCCGCTCTTGCGATCGAAGCAAAGCGCCAGTAGCAGACCGCCTTCGGGTTCGGTGGCGGAACAGTAGACATGCTCGCCCACGATGATCGCCGTGCCTGCCCCCGGGCCCGCCAGATCGGCGACCCAGGAGACGCCCTTGTCGTGATCGAAGTCCAACGAGAGGCCCGTCACCGCGGACGAGCCATCGTGGTTCGGTCCGCGCCAGTGGGGCCAATCCTGGGCCGCTTGGGACACGGAGGCGAAGAGCAGGAGTGCGGTGATGAGGGGCGTTTTGTTCATGGGAGCTTCCAAGGCCAGAATCCTAGCACGACGGAACTCACGAATTCGTAGACGCGACGTACGGGGTGGGTACCGAAACGCACCTATAATGGGTGCCACGAAGATGCAGCGCCTCCTCCCCAATTCGATCCGCTCGCCAGGGCAGTTCGCGGTCCTGCTGTTGGCGGCCGCTCTCCTTGCCGGCTGCGGCGACGCTGGTGCTCCGTTCATCACGGTCACGCCGGATCCGCCCAGCGATTGGCCGGCCGAACGCTCGTTCAAGAACTACGTATCCTCGGACACCTGCCGCGCGTGTCACCCCCAGAAGTACGAGAGCTGGTACAACTCCTACCACCGCACGATGACCCAGAAGGTCACGCCGGCGACGATGCTGGCGAACTGGGAGGGCGAACACTTCCTGCGCGACGAGCGCTACGTCCTCGAACAACGCGGCGACGAGTACTGGCTCGAGTTGCCCGATCCGGATCATCCCAAGGGCTCGAGCGATCCGGCGCCGAGGGTCTGGCGCCAGGTCGTGCTCTCCACGGGCTCGCATCACTTCCAGGCGTACTGGTTCGCCTCGGGTACGACACGTAAGCTGTCGCTCTTTCTCCTTTGCCATCGCATCGACGAAGGGCGCTGGATGCCGGTGGATTCGGCCTTTGTCAATCCTCCAGAGGTTCACCGCAAGACGGGCAAAGGGCGCTGGAATCGCGAGTGCATGGACTGTCACACGACGCGCCCCCAGCCGGGTATCGAGAGCGACGTTCACATGGACAGTTTCGCCGCGGAGTTCGGCATATCCTGCGAAGCGTGCCATGGCCCCGCCGCGGAGCACATCGCGGCCAACCGTTCGCCCCTGGCGCGCTATCAGAACCGAAACGAGGCGGGCGAGGATCCGACGATCTACAATCCGCTCGACATGGGCGCCGTGGCCGGGCTTCAGGTTTGCGGACAGTGCCACGGCATGCTCGCTCCGGCCAACGACCGGCTATCGGAAAAGGCACGTACGAAGGGACTCCCCTTCCG
>CBFIHP010000011.1:33167-55754 GCA_965662355.1 Planctomycetota bacterium
AAGCGCAGTCTCGTCACCGAGGGTGAGTACTACTACTGGGATGACGGCGAGGTGCGAGTCTCAGGACGCGAGTTCAACGCGGTGATCCAGAGTCCATGCTTTCAGCACACGAACGAGGAGACGCGGATGGACTGCTTCTCCTGCCACCAGATGCACAAGCCGGACGACGACTCACGCTCGCTGGACGAATGGCGTGACGATCAGTTGAAGCCGGGCATGCGTACGGACCTGGCGTGCATTCAGTGCCACGAGGATTTTCGCGACACGGAACGCAGGGCGCAGCACACGCACCATCCCGTGGATTCGGTTGGCAGCTCGTGCATGAACTGCCACATGCCCAACACGTGCTGGGCGCTGCTGAAGACATCCCGCAGTCACCAGATCGTATCGCCCGATGCACGGGTCAGTACCGAGTACGGACGCCCCAACGCGTGCAATCTGTGTCACCTGGATCGATCGGTCGGCTGGGCGGCCGACAAGCTGCAGGAGTGGTACGAAATCAAGCCGCCCGAGTTGAAGCCCGAGCATCGCGACCTCGCCAGTGGCGTTCTGTGGGCCATGACCGGGGATGCGGGACAGCGCGCGATCAGCGCCTGGCACATGGGCTGGGAAGCGACCCAGGCAGCCTCGGGGACGGACTGGATGACGCCCTATCTGGCGCAACTGCTCGAGGACCCCTACGACGCCGTGCGTTTCACGGCCTACCGTTCGCTGCTCACCCTGGACGGATTCGAATCCCTCGAGTACGACTTCGTCGGTCCCGAAGAGGATCGTGCGCAGCTGGCAAGATCGCTTCTGGCGACGTGGCCGGGGATCGGTGCGCAGTCGGACGCCCAGGACGATCCGGCCCGAGCTCGGGCCGAGAAACTCCTGCTACGCCCCGATGGTTTCTTGCGCCAGCAAGCCTTCAAGAAGCTGCTCGAGTTCCGCAATGACCGCCCCGTCGTCTTGGCCGAGTAGACTTCGAAATCGATGATCGACCCCCTCCCGCGGCGCCACCTCAAACAAGGTTGGACTCTGCTACTGCTCTTTCTGTCCCTGGGCATCCTCCTCGAGGCCATGCACGGGTTCAAGCTGGGCTGGTACCTCGATGTCTCCAACGAGACCAGGCGGCTCATGTGGCGGCTGGCCCATGCCCACGGCGTGCTGCTGGCCCTCGTCCACATTGCTTTTGGCCTGACGGTGAACCAGATTGGGCCGAGCCTGGCCAGCGGGAGTCGCTGGACGAAACGGGCGTCGCGCGCTCTGACGATCGCGAGCTTGCTCTTGCCCGGCGGGTTTCTGCTGGGCGGGGTGATCGTTCACGAAGCGGATCCCTGGATCGGCATTCTCCTCGTGCCCTTGGGCGCTCTCGCGCTCTTCTTCGCCGTGGCTAGCGTCGCTTTCGGCATTCCGAAGAGCTGACGCTGCCAGTTGGCAAGCGGAGCTTCAGGCCGCCTGCTCGACGACCTTGGCGGCGCGCTCGATTTGCGTCCAGATGGTGCGTCGCTTGTCGTCGACGTTCTTCGCCGCGAACCTCAGCTTGGCGGGCCCCTCGATCAGCTCCTGCACGAGGCTGGCACGCTTGATGTCCATCTCGCGATCGAGACGCACACGGGCGTTGTCCGCACCCTGATCGGTGGGCTGCTTGGGGGGGCTCTTGTCCAGGCTGTCGCGCCACTTCAAGAGCTCCTTGACGATCTTCTTGCGCAGCGCGGGCACGGTGCCCAGTTTCAGCTCGGTGCAATCCGCGGCGGATTCGACCCCGAAGGACATCAGTACGGCCTTGTCCGCGGGAGTCAGCTTCTTGATCGGCGCGGCCAGGATGCTGAAGGGATCCAGGTGACTGAAATCAACTTCGGAGTGATCGATCTGGGCCGCGAGTTGATCGTATTCGTTGTCGAGACCTTCGAGGATCTGGCGCGCCTTCTGCAGACCGCCCTTCATGGTCATGAAGTCGTGGCCGGCCGTGTCCCAGAGCTTCTTGGTCTCGATCCAGACCTTCAGCACTTCCTCGTGCGTCTTGTTCTGGGGCTGCGTCAAGAGCTGCTTCGCGCCGGGTGAGAACTGCGGAAGCTTGCCGGGCGCTTCGATGGTCTTGATCTTGTCCCAGATCTCGCCCACGTTGATCAGCGTTTCACGGCGTGCGCCACCGGGGTCGTTCAGCAACACCGGCATGTTGAACAGGCTACGCCCGGTCTTGCGCTCGATGCCACAGAACGGACATGACGAGCCGTAGACGTAGGCGTGGCTCGGGTTGGTGTAGCAACGCCGTGCGCATTGACTCAGCTCTTCGAGGGCCAAGGCCCATTCGCGCGCTTCCGGTCGGCCTTTCTTTTCGCCCTTGGGCGAGAAGGCGCGCTCGAACAGATCAGCGATCTGGGGTGTGACGAAGTTCAGCCCCAGGGCGAAGGGCGGCGGCTTCATCTGATAGCGATCCGCGTCCTGGCTGTACACGAACCGACTCGTGGCGATGGCTTGTTCCAGGGACAGATCACCATCGCCCTCGAACGTGCCCGAAAAGGGATGCCGCGCATTGAAGAGCAGCTGGAAGATCAAGACGGCGAGGCCGAAGTTGTCGTGATTCGGTTCGCGGTGCAGGGCGCGGAAGCTGCTGATTCTCTGAAACTCGGGCGGCTGGTGTGTCAGCACGCCGACATCGCACGTGTAGAGATCCTTGCCCGTGTTGATCTGGAAGCTGTCCGTGTCGACCAGCATCACACAGGCGTTGTCGTTGACGAGGGCGAGCTTGTCGTTGACGTCACCAATGACGTGGCCGTGCTCGTGGATCTGCGCCATGCAGCGCGCCAGGTTCATCGCCGTTTGGACGAGGAAGACCCAGGAAGCCTTGGGGAACTCGCGGAGACGGGTGCGGGGACCGTATAGGAGGTGGACGTCCTTGAAGCCGGCAATCTTGGGCATGAGGCAGCCCATGACCGGTCCCCCCTTCTTCTTGAGGATGATCTCCATCGGCCACGCCGAAAGCTTCAAGAGCTTTTCGGTCGCCGAATTGCACATCGCCTCCAGCTTCTTGACCTTCTCGGGGTCCGGCGCCTTGTGGTAAATCTTGGCGACGAACTTCGGGTGGCCGTGGATTCCGTAGATTCCACCTTCACCACCCTGCGCGATCAGACCTTCGAGCTGTACAGGGGTGCCGCTGCGATCAACGAGCTGCTTGCCCTTCATCCGGCTGAGCAGAGGTGTCTAGGGTTTCCGAGGCGTCATCGCCCTCGGAAGTGTGGGACATCGTGGAGGGAGCGGCTGCCCGCACACCGAAAGGATCTCCGCCGAGACTCGGCAGGGCGGCGGGCGGCTGCGGATGACGACGGGTGGCCAGAACGAGGCTCTTGTCGTCGTCGGTGCGGCTCAGGATCGAACGCGAGTTCAGGTACCGTTCCAGCGATTGGGAGAGAGTCTCGGAGTACCCGAGCCCTTCCTTGCGCACGGCACCGAACATGGGTTCGAAGAAGCTCGAGTGAGCCACTCTGTTCTTGTTGTCGAGGACCAGGTTCTGGATGCCATCGCTGAAAACGGCGACTTCGTCGATGTTCTCATGGCAGATCGCGAATTGCATGTCCTCACAGGCGTTGTCGCCCGTTGCGAAGACGGTCTCGTTCGCATACTCACCGTTCTGGGGCCAGAATACCCAGTCGTAGCTGGTTTCGCCCTTTTCGCTGACGTCTTCGGGAGGCGTAGCCCGCGAGACGACGATGGCGCCGTCACCGATCTGAAAGAACGCTGCGCGATCCGGGGCGATGAGCGCCGCCAGCACGGTGCAGGCAAAATCGCGCGGCTTGTTGTTCGTACGCCTGGCGATGCGCTTGACCATGACCTGGAAGCGCTTGATGAGTTCTTCCGCGAATTCGCGATCGACCTGATCCAGCCCCAGACCTTGCTCGATCAGGGGCTGGACAGATTCATGGATCAAATGGCATGCGAGGCGTGACCCGTACTGGGAGTACTTCGCGCTGCCGGCTCCGTCAGCAACCACGGCAACGAGATAGGACTCGTCGCCGTGGTCTTGAATAGCGCACTCCGAGGAGTCCTGACAAGGGATCCCTGATTTGAGGTGAGATGATCCCAGTGCGGACGTGAATGCGTACCGCCAGGTTCTTCCGTTGCTTATCGTCATCGCTCCCTCTCTCAGGTGGTCGACTTGTCGTTGTAACGTCTCGGAGTTACCGCGTAGCGGTCCTAGATCTCCGCCCAGCTCGTCGGAGCGGGGAGGCTGACCTCGGTACCGAGCTGCGACTGGGAGACGCGTTGGAGCGACTTCGACAGCCACGCGAAGAGATCGTTGAACTGGAGGCCTTGAAGCTTCAGCGGCGTGCGCTTGGAAAGCTTGCCGAGCACGTCCATGTTGGCGTCCTGGACTCCGACGGGGAAGAAGGCGATGCTGCCGTCTTGCTCACCGGCCTGGACGGACTGAGCGGCGTTGCCCCACGGGTCCGTGGGCGCACCGTCCGTGATCAGGAAGACCCACGGGCGGTAGTAGTTGATGCCGTTCTGCTTGTAGGTCTCTTTGCGCTCGTGAACCATGTTCAGAGCTTGCTCGATGGCGGCGCCCATGGGCGTCTCGCCGTTGGCTTCGAGCGTTGGAGGCGTGAAGACGTCGGGCGTCTGGAAGTCGGTCTCGACAGTGACGGGACCGAAACTGACGACGGCAACCTCGACGCGCTTGGCGGCGAGCTCGTCCTCGAGCAGTTCGTTCTTGAAGGCGTGCAGGCCTGCGTTCAGCTCGGTGATGGGCTGGCCGCGCATGGACGTCGAGGTATCGAGGAGAAGGACGCAGGGGCAGCGGGGCTCGGGGTTGTCCACGAACTCCGCACCCTCGAAGGGCGTCTCCTCTTCGTACATCGGAACTTGCTCTTCGTCGAAGACGGGGTAATCCGCGTCCATCGACTGCTGATCATCGACGGAAGCCTCACCGGTGGTGGGATCCTCATCGAAAACCGGATATTCCTCGTCGCTCATCGATTCTTCCTCGATTGGTTGGGTGTGCCCTACTGGGTCGTTTTTAGAAACGGTGCCGGACCACATCGGATAGACCGAGGGCCATGGCTTCACTCCACCCCCGAGGTTTGAGTCTCCTCAGGGGGGGTCGTGGAGATGCCCCCCCCTTCGACCGAGGTGCGGGGCGAGCTTGAGCACGTGCCGTGGGGCTCTTTGAAAAAACTCGTGCAACCCATGAAAAAGGCCAGGAACCGACCTCAGGATCGACCAGGGCCCCAACCGATTTAGGAGGGATTCCACCCGGTGGGCTTACAAAGCATTCCCGGGGCAGAGGTCTGCGGTCCTTGCGGGGCCAAACCACTGGCCCCGAAGCCCCCCCAACGAGCATAGGGAGCTCATTGAATGTCCTTCCTGAAACGAATTTTCACCATGGCCTTCTTCGGTGCCATCGGTGCCGCGGCTGGTGCCGTCGCTGGCGAACTTCTCTTCCTGGATAAGGAAGGGCCCCAAGAGGCCACACCGAAGAGCATCTGCCTGCTCTTCGACGTCAGTGGCTCCATGGACGACACGACGGTGCAGAGCCTCACACAGATCCAGGCCTTGAAGCAGGCGGCCGAGGTACTCGTCGAACGGCAAAACTTCGACCAAGACGAGATGGGGCTCGTGTCCTTTGCCAGTGGTGCCAAGGTCCTGACGCCCCCCGTGCAGGACGTGGAGAAGCTCTCGCGTTCGATCCGCCACCTGGACGCAGGGGGCATGACGAACCTCGAGCGTGGACTCGACGTCGCACGCGATACGCTCAAGGATTCGAACGGCGAGCCCTGGATTCTGCTCTTCACCGATGGCAAGCCGAAGACCCAACGCGAGGGAGTCAACGCCGAGCAGCTTGCCTACGAAGCAGCCGAGCGCGTGCGCGAGGAGGGCATTCGAATCGTTGCCATCGGCACCGAGCTCGCCGATCGCAGCATTCTCGCGCGCGTCACCGGCGACCCGGACCAGGTCTTCCTCTCCGACTTCACGGCCCTCGACGAGGCCTTCAAGTCGTCCGAAATGGTCATCCAATCTGCCCAGATGCTCTCGACGGATGCAGACAACGCGAGTTTCGCCGACAGCATCAAGAAGACCGGCATCTGGGCGAGCCTGATCGCCATCGGAGCCGGGCTCCTGCTAGTAGGTGGACAGAACAAGTACCTCCACCGTCGGTTCTGGAGCATCAAGGACTTCTTCGTCGTTACCTTTGGTGGCCTGATCACGGGCGCGGCAGCCGGAGCCGGCGGCCAGGCCTTGTACGGCTACCTGAGCAACTTCGAAGTGCTCGCCGAGGCGGGCCGCGTAGCTTCCTACGTGTTCCTGGGCCTGGGTGCCGGGATCGGTCTGTCGTTCTTTGTTCCCAACCTGGGGCGCTTCCGCGCCGCGCTCGGGGGTACCCTCGGAGGCGCAGCGGCAGGTGCCTTCTTCGTCTACGCCGTGCCCCACCTCGGCGAGTACGTGCCCCAGCTGGACGGTGATCGTCCTGGGCGAATCACCGCCGCCGCAATCCTCGGCCTGTGCACGGGCATGATGATCGTTTTCGCTGAAGCCGTCTCGCGCAAGGCCTGGTTGGTCGTGCACTGGGGCAAGGGCGAGGAATCCAAGGTCTCGCTGGGCGCGCAACCGCTCGTCATCGGCAACTCCGCCGAAGCGCACATTCCGCTCACGTGGAACCCGGATGCGCCCGAGGTCATCGCCCGCGTCTCCTACGACGACGGCCAGATCAAGATCGAGGATCCGAACTCCGGTCGCGCCAAGGTGCTGACCAACGGAATGAAGCTCTCCTTCGGCAAGGTTCAGATCGAAGCCCGCGAGGCAGCGGCCGACGAACATGCCAGTCCGCCGGATCAGGGCACTCCCGCGCAGAAGGCCCAACTGAAGAAACGCGAACCGATCGGCTCACGCTGAGCCGCAAGCGTTCCGCCCGTACGGCGTCAGCGCACCGAAAAGCCGATGGCGATATTCTCGCTATCGGCTTTTCTCGTTAGCACGACCCCGCGCGTCTCGAAGGGAAGCTCCAGGTTGTTCCCCGCGGGGTCTTCGAGCTGGCCAGAGGGCCGAAGCGTATACGCGCCGGGTTCCCAGGCGAGGTCGGGTCGAAAGATCCACTCGCTCTCGGCAGCAGTGATCCAGGCCGTGCCTGCCAGGTGAGATCCTCTACCCTGGGCTGTGATCGAGATACCGTTCCCCAGCTGGCCGTGATCCAGTGCTTCGTCGAAGCGCACGTGCAAGGCGTCCGTCGAACCGGCTCGGGGGCTCGTCAATATGCGCCAGCGTCGGTGGTCGGGGGAGTCACGATCCGGGGCGTCGACCCGAAACGTCTTGTCGAAGCCGGGTCCGAGCGAGACGTCTTGGACGTCCGTCCACTCGGGATCGATGTGCAAGGTGTACTCTCGACCGGAGCGAAGCGCCGTACCCAGCTCGAGGTTGGGCTGCACGCCGCGCTTGATGCGACCGGGATCGAGTAGCAGCGTCAAACGCGTACCTTCGGGGTCCCAGAGCTCCGGGTGGATGTGCAGGAACGGCTCGACGACGGGGATGCCCTTCTCATCCAGAAGCTCGATGCGCTCGAGCGCTTCCCCCTGGCGCATGGGGTGCGAGAACTCGAGGTACAGGCGCAGGAGATTCTCCGGAACGTGATCGGATGAGGGATAGATGCTCAGGCTGCGCGGAGCGTCATTGACGAGGGCCGCGGGTCGCTCGAACTCGAAGTGCGCTACCGTTTCTCCTTGGTCCAGAACCGCTCGATACGCGAGACCAGCCTTCCAGGGAAAGCGGGGCTCGAAGCGAAGAGCGTCGGCCCGAACGGAATACGCCCCCAGCATCGGCTGGGTCACATCGTCCTTGTCCGGCAAGCCGACGCAAAGGAGCCGACGCCATTGGCGCAGATCGGCCGGCGTTCCGTCGCGCTGGGCAAGCTCGGCGAGAGTCTCTGCGTCGACGCCGCGCACCTCGAGCACCCCCGTTGGCCCCTCTGGTTCGCTCCACTGCAGCCTTGGCAGAGGAGCGCTGATGCAAGAACTCAGCGCCAGGCCGGTCACACACAGCCCTACAGCGGAGAGTCGGCGCACGAGCCGGCTTGCTTCCCGGGTTGTTTCAGGGAGCTTCAATCGTGAGGAGTGAGGGCTCCTTGGCAGCCTTGTCCTTCATCAGCACCACGAAGGAGCGATCATCCAGCTTGGCCATTTGCTCGACGCCCACGAGGTAATCGACCGTCTCGTACGTCAACCCCGCCGTAACGCCCGAGACACGCTCGGTGATGGCGTCGATTTTCTCGATCCCGGCGGTCGATACCTTCATCACGCCCCGCCGCGAATTGGTAATCAACAGGAAACGCTCGCCGTCTTGCTCGTAAACCTCCATGTCCAGGGGAGCGTTCCCCCCGCCCAGCTCGGCCACGGTGTGGCCAACGACTTTCTGCTTGCTGGCGAACACGCTCATCGGAAACTTGACCAGCGGCGTACAGGTGTACGCCGCGAGCAGGTGCGACTCGCCGTCGATCTCGAAGGGCGCGAAGGTGCGTACCGGTGCGCGCGTCTCCCATGCACCATGGGCGCCGTGGTAGATCTCGACGCTGGCACCCGAGGCGACTTCACCATCCATGGCGAAGGGATAATCGATCGCACGTAGCTTCGAGGCGAATTCCTCGTTCGAGAGCCCGGCGATCAGCACCTTGCCATCCTGGTAGAGCAAATCGGTGATCGACTCGAGGCGTCGGTTCCTGCCCCCCGAAGCCCTGTCTTGCGGAGCGTTGGAAATCCCGACTACCGCATGCGGCACGTTTTCGAGGGGAAACTCTTCCAGCTGGCCATCTTCGCCTACACGCAGAATGATCGGAAGTGCGTCGGGTCCGTTGCCGCGCAGAACACTGAGGTACGCCGTCCCCGTCTCGGGGTGCACCGCGAGGTCCTGGATCGTGATGTCTCTCGTTGTCGTCCCGAGCAGGGCTGCAATGGCGGAGCTGGCGTTCCTGAGTTCCGGGGCGGACGATCCCAGAAGAACCTCCTCGGTGTCGAGCGCATAGAGCTCTGCAGCACGCGGATCGGCTGCGAACAAGACCCCCTTCGGTCCAAAGGCCAAGGCCCCCACCGAAGCCAGTTCCGCACGGCCGCGTCGCATCGGTACGGGGGTCGTCTTCGGGCTCGCCACGTTGGGAGTGAACGGCTCGTGGAGGAGTAGAGGAGCGGAAAGCAGAGAGGCGACGAGAGTCAGCATCGTATTCGTGTGCCGGGCCAGGGTTGGCGTCCTGCGGGTCTTCCGGGAGCCTGTCGAGGCGGGATTCGAAGCACGGATCCTAAATCGAAGGGCTGATTTCCTTCCGTTCGATTCTGTAAGAGAAGCGCTCCGCGAGCCCTCTGGCCCTGGGATTCAAGTTTTCTTAGTCTCAGACCCGTCCTCAGGGCGTAGCGCGCCTGTCTGAAGTGGAGCTCGGAGCAACTCTTGCACATAGCCATCATCGGAAACGGAGTCACCGGCATCACCGCGGCCTTGAGAATCCGGGAACGCCAACCGGATTGGCGTATCACGGTCATCTCCGGTGAATCGAAGTACCACTACTCGCGCCCGGCACTCATGTACATATTCATGGGGCACATGCGCTATGAGGACACGAAGCCCTACGAGGATCACTTCTGGGACGAAAAGCGTCTAAACCTCGTGCGCGCCTGGGTGACCAAGATCGACACCCAGGCGAAGCGTCTCGAACTGCATGACAGGGAAGCGCTTTCCTACGACAAACTCCTGATCGCCAGCGGGTCGCAGTCCAACAAGTTCGGATGGCCCGGCCAGGATCTCGACGGCGTTCAAGGTCTGTGGGGCCTCTACGACTTGAAGCGGCTCTACGATACGGCAAAGCGCACGCGCCACGCCGTCATTGTGGGGGGTGGACTGATCGGTATCGAGCTGGCCGAGATGCTCCACTCGCGCGGCATCCATGTCGATTTCCTGGTCCGCGAGAGCTCGTACTGGAACAACATCCTTCCCGCCGAGGAATCTGGCATGATCAACCAGACGATCCGCGAAGCGGGGCTCGGGCTCTTCCTGAAGACGGAGTTGAAGGAGATCGTCGATGATGGCCAGGGAAGGGTGGCCGGAGTGATCACCAACGAGGATCGAATGATCGACTGCCAGATGGTCGGACTGACCGCAGGTGTCAGCCCCAACATCGAACTTGTGCGCGAGTCCCCCATCGAGACCGCCAGGGGCATCCTGGTCGATTGGCAATTGCGCTCTTCGGTCGAAGACGTCTACGCGGCGGGTGACTGTGCCGAACTGGTCACCCCTGGGGACGACCGAAATGTCATTCAGCAGGTCTGGTACACAGGCAAGATGCAGGGACAGCTCGTTGCGGATTCCATCTGCGGTGAGACATGCACTTACGACCCCGGACTGTGGTTCAACTCGGCCAAGTTTCTCGACCTCGAATACCAGACCTACGGCAAGGTGAACATGCGCGTTCCCGGCGAAAAGAATCTCTTCTGGCGGCACCCAACAGAGATGATCGCCGTGCGCATCGTGCACCTCGAAGGAATCGTGATCGGCTTGAACCTCATGGGGCTGCGCTTCCGCCACGAGGTTTGCGAACGCTGGTTGGTCGAAGAGCGCACTGTCGACTACGTGTTGGCGCACCTCGAAGAGGCCAACTTCGATCCAGAGTTCTTTCGCCGGCATGAACCCACCGTACGGCGTGCGTTGCAGGAGGCCCTTTGATGAACACTCCGACCGGGCACTACGACTTCGACGAGGAAGCCATCGGTTTCGGTGAACCCACGACCCCCGAAGGGGTGCGACCGGAGGGCTCGCCGGCGGATCGCATGTCGTGGAGCGTACGCTTCGGTCTCGCCCTCGTGGCCGTCGGGTCGCTGTCCTTGGCCCTGCAAACCGCGGGCACGCTCGCGAGCGGAACCTGGGGCGGTTTGCTCTCGAGCTTCGGCCTTCTGGCCTTGGGTGGGGCGTGGACCTTCCACGCTCAGCTCCGTGGCACGACCCCGGGTATCAAGCACGACGGAACCTTCTTCAAGAGCCTCCTGGCCCGCGGCGCACTCGGCTGGATCGCCGGGATCGTGATGACCGGGCTCTACATACTCATCTACTGGTTTCCCGCCGTGCTCGGCGATCACGGCAACAGCGAACCGACCGGGCTCGTGGCCGTCGTCGACCCCCTGGCCCAGGTCATGACCGGTGGCGCCGCCTCGCGCTGGTTCCTGTACGGGGTGCTCTACAGCCTGGCCATCGCTGTCTTCGGCGTGCGCATGCTGATGAAGTACCGCCACAACCGCTACCAGATGCTGCGCACGGGCTCGGTGGCCCTCTTCCAGCTGGCCTTCGCCTGGTACCTACCGAACCTGCTCGTCAAGCTGCAGAAGCCCTACGTCGAGTTCAACGGCGTCTGGCCCCTGAAGCAGGACTATCTCTGGCCCAGCAAGGTGCAGGATCCGAACCACGGCTTTCTCAACGCCGGCGGCTTCGGGACCTTCCTACTGGTCTTTGCCATCGCCGGGGTGATCGCCACCCCGATCCTGACGTACTTCTACGGCAAGCGCTGGTACTGCTCCTGGGTCTGCGGCTGCGGTGGCCTGGCCGAGACCCTTGGCGATCCGTGGCGCCAGCTGTCGAGCAAGTCAACGCGCGCCTGGAAGCTCGAACGCCTGACGATTCACAGCGTCCTGGTTCTCGTCGTGCTGACCACCGGCTTGCTCTGGTACGACTACGCCACCACGGGCAGCGTCTGGGGTAGCTGGTCGGGCAAGTACCGCGAGTGGTACGGCTTCTACATCGGCGCCGTGTTTTCCGGAGTCGTCGGCGTCGGCTTCTATCCGCTACTCGGCAGCCGCGTCTGGTGCCGCTTCGGTTGTCCCCAGGCCGCCATTCTGGGCATCTTCCAGCGCTTCTTCTCACGCTTTCGCATCACGACCAACGGTGGCCAGTGTATGTCCTGCGGGAACTGCTCCACGTACTGTGAGATGGGTATCGACGTGCGTGCCTACGCGCAAAACTCCCAGAACATCGTGCGCGCCTCCTGCGTTGGTTGCGGCGTGTGCTCGGCCGTTTGCCCGCGCGGCGTCCTGAAGCTCGAAAACGGAGCCTTCAACGACCGCTTCCCCGGCGCCGACGAGCCCCTCATCGCCCTGCGCGATTCGTTCCGTGAGCCGAAGATCTACGGCTACACCCCCTGGCCCGCAGCCGACCAGCCCACAGGCTCCTGCGCCGAAAACCCCCGCTAGCTTTGGAGCAGCGCCAAGGCCCTACTTGCTAGCCCCACCGCGCAGGTCGTAACAAAGCAGCCGAGGCTCGAAGGCCGCATCCCCGAAACGCTCCCGCTTGTTCTGGCAAACGTACAGGAGCCCGTGACAAACGACCGGCGGGGTCCACGTTTCTATCGCGTGGAAGAGCCGTGTGCGCGCCAGCACTTCGATCGAGTCTGGCTTGGCATCGATCCACAACAGCGCCCCATCATCACCCAGACAGAGCAGGTCGTCATCGACGGCGAGCATCGAGCCCTGTCCGATGCTGAGCGAGAACTCCTTTTGCTTGCCGTCGTCCGCAACGGTCTCGGTCCAGTCGATGTCCTTGCGAACGAGCTCTTCGCCGGTCTTCGGATCGAGGCACGTGAGGGCCCCGGCCCGGCCGGTGACACCGTCGATGGCCCAGATGTAGCCTTCGAGGACGAGCGGATTGGTGAACTCCAAGCCCATCCGGCTCTCCCAGCGTTGCGTGGCCTGCCCCTCTTCATCGATATCGAGGGCTACGGTTCCGGCGCCGTAGCCGTCGCTGAGGAGGATGAAATCGTCACCGAAGACCGGTGTGGCGCCAACCACCGAGAGTTCGCGCCGCGCGCGGAAGGCGAATTCGTGCTGGATCACACCGGTTCCTGGATTCAGCACCAGCAGCCCGCCGACCGGCGGGCGGGACTCTCCTCCCGCCAGGACGAAGAGCCGATCCTCCCCACCCAATGTGCCGACGACCGGCGAAGCACAGCTTGCACGCCACCCGTTGGAAGCACGCCACGTCTCCTTGCCGCTGACCGGATCCAGGCCGACCACCGTCGCTCCCTGCGCAGCACCGATTTGCAGAATCAGGAGCCCCGCATACAGCAACGGGCTGGAAACGACGCCAAAGAAGTCTTCATCGCTACCGAAGTCCGCGTGCGTGTCTCGCTCCCAGCGCAGCTTGCCGGTTTCCACGTCGAGGGCGACGAATCGTCCCTCGACACCGTGGACGAATACCGTGTCGCTTGCGATCAGAGGAGTCGCCCGCGGCCCACTGTTGCGGATGAACTTGCCGCGATACTCACACGGGTAGCGGTGCTGCCAGAGAACTTGGCCCGTCAGCGCGTCGAGCGCTTCGATCACGGCCTCATTGTCGACACGGTGAGTATGAACGAGCCGCCCCTTCGCGATCGCCGGTCCCGCATACCCCGTACCACGACTCGTCGTCCATAGCGGCTTCCAAGCGCTCGGGGGGAGGTCTCTCCGCAGTCCCGTCTCCATCGAGTGCCCGTCGCGGCGGGGCCCGAGGAATCCGGGCCAATCCTCCACGCGCGCCTCTGGCGCCAGGGGTCGCGGGCCCGGCGAGGGGGCGACATCCGGTGCCGGACTCTGGGGCGAAGTCGTTGATGCGAGGAGCGCAGTCAGGAGGATGGCCGCCGGACGGAAGGACAGCTGTTTCATGCTCGGAAAGCCTCTACTTGACGCGAATCCAGAAGAGCTTCGGCCAGAGCTTTCCGGTCACGAAGATACGCTTCTCATCGGCATCGTAGGCGATCCCGTTCAACACAGCATCCTGATCCTGGATATGCCTGGCATCGAAGATGCCGCTGAGATCGATCCAGCCGAGGAGGGTGCCCTTCTTGGGATCGATACGCGCGATGGCGAAGCTCTTCCAGACGTTCGCCCAGAGCTCGCCCTTGTAGGGACCGTTGGGGATGTACTCGAGCTCGTTGATCTGCAGTAGCTTTTTGTCACCCTCGCGCACGCGCACCCGCCGCAGTTCCTTGAAGGTCCCGGGATCGCGATACGAGAGCAGGTCCGAGCCGTTGCTCATGATGAGCTGTGTCCCATCGGAGGTGAGCCCCCAACCCTCGCCTTCGTAGTCGAAGGTGCCTTTAAACTCGAGGGTCTCGGCATCGTAGGTCCGACAAAGCCCCGAGGTCCAGGTCAGCTGGTAGAACAGCCCCCCGTGAAGCCCGAGCCCCTCGCCGAAGAACTGGCTCGGCATGTCGATCTGTTTCTCGATCTTGCCGGTTTTCAGCTCGACGCGCCGCAGGGACGAGGATCCATTGCGCCCGGTACTCTCGTACAGCTTGCCTGCGTGCCACAAAAGCCCCTGGGTATAGGCGCCCCCATCGTGGGGATAGGCCTTGACCACCTCGTAGCCGAGCACGCGGGGCGTACACCCGGAGAGTGCGAAGCTGACCCACAAACATGCTGCCACCCAACGCACCAGGGCGCTCTCTCGCACCGTTACGTGATTACGTGCCATGGAATTCCTTGGGTACGCGTCATCCACGTGGATTCTAGCCGTGCCTAGAACCAGAGGCGAATGCCGACGTGGATACTGCTATCGAGCTCGTGATCCGCGCCACCCTCCAGGGTGACCTCGAAGAGCCGCCCCCCGATGTAGGCCCCGGCGAAGTCCGACAATTCGATCTCGAGTCGGGCGACGACATCCAGCAATTCATCGGCCTCCGAGGTCGTGGCGATGTCGGGAGCGAACGAAACCTCCCCCGTCAAGCGCAGGGGCCAGGGAGTGTCGAAGGCATAGTCCGCGTATCCGGCGAGGGCCAGCCCATAGAAGTCCACATTGGGTTGATCGATGAAGCCTCCGTACAGTGCGGCGCCGACTCCGAGCCCCAGGGGCATGTCGGATCGCGGTTCACCGAAACGCATCATGCGCACGAGAAACGCTCCGTCGTCATCTTCGTTCCCCAGGACGCCGACGGTGGCGTAGCCCTTGCCATCGTTGAAGCGTCCGTAGTACGCGGCCCACACCGTGTCGAACGAATAGGCCAGCTCGAAGGCATGGGTTGGGCGGTGCCCGGCATGGGCGTAGAGGTCGTTCTGAAAGTAGCTCGCGGCTTCTGCGGGGGAAGACAGGGGCTCCAGGTCTTGAAGCGTCAGTGCATGTTCGGCCGAGCCATCGGCGGGGTCAGTGGAGCAGAGCGCCGACAGGAGGATTGCGTACAGGGGGCACATCGTGCTGGCGATCCTAGGTGACGCGACGAGCCGGATCTATGCGTCCCCGGAAGGAGTTTCGGGTCGCTTCGTAAAAACAGTGGTCATTTCTTCCCCCCCCACCCAGGGTGCCTTCGAGAAACGCCCGGAAATCACGGCCGGCCACCCACGGCCCGGCTGAGTAAGGCATGAATAGAAGTGACGCGCTCGCTCCACTGCTTCGGAGCGCCGCGTCGATCGGAATCGCGGTTCCCCGGGGCTATCGAAACCCTGGTCTCCTCCTCGGTCGCCCTGGGGGCCATTCCGATTCCGGCAGCTGCCCTGCGGTCGTTCGACGCGGCTAGCGCAGTTGCTTTTGCAGCCGCAGCCCGATCTTCACCTGGTCCCACGTTGCCGCGCCGATCTCCACCAGGGTTTCCCCGAGAAAACGCCCCGAGGCCCGCTGAACAGAGAGCGCCCGGTTGAGTTCCTTGCGCTGGATGCAGCCCTGGCGCACGAGGATCTCGCCCAGTAGGAAATTCATCGCGCAGTTGAGGTACTCGCGACTGTCATTCTCCAGGGTCAGCTCCTGCAGAGTGCGCGGCCTTTGGGCCTGCGGCGGGGCCGAGTACTCAGGCAAGGGCTCATCGGAAAAGGCCGGCACCAGGTCTTCGTTCGGCTGCGGCTTCTGCGGGTGCTTGGCCTGCTCCTGTCGCTCCTGAGTCGACAGGTGCCGCTGGGCTTCCGCAGGGGGTGTCAACGGCCGCTGAACCGGCGCATGGGTGGGCGGGTGCTGAATTGGCTGGCGCTGAACTGGCGCTTGCTGCACGGGCCGTTGAACCGAAGTCTGCCCGCGAGCATTTGCAGGCGGGGTGTCACCCAGGCCATCTTGAATCCAAAGGGCATGGATGACTTGGTTTTCCGTTGCGAACCCCAGATCGACCAAACAGGCCCCTAGAGGACGCCGCGTCTTCAATTGCAGCCGCAGGCCTTCGCCGACGTCGTCGATGGACAGAACGCCAGCCTCGAGCAGGATCTGCCCCAGCAGGAGGGAAAAGGAGAGCCGGAGGTCTTCCGCCGGAAAACTCGCCACCACGCTCGTGGGCAGAACCGCCGGTTCCGGGATGGGCTCGGCCGCATCGAACTGGTCGATGGTCGCGACCAAACGAGCGACGACACCGAGAGCGTCCGAGGTCACGGCGGCTTCCACCGTGGCCATGAACTCCATCAGGAGTACGGCCGCATCGAGTCTGTCCATCCGATCTTTCGATGCCTGCGGACTCAAACGTTGCCGCAACGCCTTGAGCTCCTGCAGAACCGAGTTTCGCCGGGGCCGATCGCTGGGCAGAGTCTTGGCGATGCGCTCGGAGAGCGCTTTGATCGAGGACTGGTCCATCTTTGCGTGATTCGTTGAAGGGCGCAAGGCTCATCGACGGCCACTCAACAGATCTTGAGGGGGCTGGCACCGAATTCCTACCGGCCCATGGCCCAGGGATAGCCAGGTACGGTGATTCCTGTGGATCCCTTCCACCCCGCTGTTCTGCAGCTGGTATCTTTTGAAACGAATAACATGAAACGCGTCCTACTCATCGACCCCCCCTGGTATCGCCTCTTCGGCTCGCTCTTGCCCCGTATCCCGATCGGCCCCGCCTACCTGGGCGCCGTTCTTGAGGCGGAAGGGCACGAAGTGAAGGTCTACATGGCCGACTTCGACGCCAAACGTGCACGAAGCGGACAATATTTCTCACACCAAGATACGCTGACACAAACGCAGTCCTACCACGACACACTGGACGACCTCAGCGCTCCAGTCTGGGACGAAGTTCGCGAGGTCATGCGATCTTTTCGACCCGATGTGGTCGGCCTTTCCGTCATGACGGGCAAGTACGGCTCCGGGCTCAACATCGCCCGGATCACCAAGGCCTTGGCGAAGGAAGAAAACCGCGACATCAAGGTCATCATGGGTGGTCCCCACGTCTCTGCCATGCCCGAAGAGGTCGCCCGCGAGGACTGCGTGGACGTCGCGTTCAAGAAAGAGGCCGAGATCTCGCTGGTCGCCTGGTTGAAGGTCGCCGACCGTCCCGAAGAATGGGGCAAGGTCCAGGGCCTGACCTTCACCAACAGCTCTGGCGAGCTGGTCGACACGGGCGCCATGCCCTATGTCCAGGACCTCGACTCCCTGCCCATGCAGGCCAGGCACCTGGTGCACGAGCGCGACGCGTTTCCCAGTCATTCCTTCGGTTTCCTTTTCGCCTCGCGAGGATGCCCCTACGCTTGCAACTACTGCTCGTCCCACGACACGTGGAGCCGCAAGGTGCGCTACATCTCTCCGAAGCGCGTCGTGGACGAAATCGAACACTGCTATCACGAGTACGGCACACGCTTCTTCAGCTTCGAGGATGACGTCTTCCCTTTCCGCCCCGATCACGCACTTGGTGTTTGCGAGGAAATCTGCGAACGCCAACTCGAGATCGAATGGACCTGCGAAACGCGGGTCAATTCGATCACGCCGGAAATCGCCCAGGCGATCAAGCGCGCGGGCTGTGTCGAGGTGAAGCTGGGCGTCGAAACCGGCGACCAGGAGATCCTGAAGTGGATCAACAAGAGCGCGTCCCTCGATCAGGCACGGATCGCCTCCGAACACCTGCACGCCGCCGGCGTCGATATCGGAACGTTCTTCATGGTCGGCTTTCCAGAGGACTCAGCGCGGACCATGCAGAAGTCGTTCGAATTCATGAAGAGCCTGCGGCCCGCGAACATCTGCTTCTCGAAAGCCACGCCCTACCCTGGCACCGAGCTCTACGAAATTTGCCTGACAGAAGGCCTCCTCAAACGCGGGCTCGACTGGAGCAACTTCTTTCACCAGAGCGACTCCATCCACATAATGAAGAACCTCTCCGTGGAGGAGTACCACAAGATCGCCGCAGGCATCTCCCGTGAAGTCGACCTCTACAATCAAAAGACCTGGGCCCGCAAGAACATGTCGAACCCGGTCCAGCTAGCCGGCAAGGCGGCCAAGTATCTGGTTACCGACCCCAAGGCCTTCCTGCGCAAGTCCATCAGCTATCTCTTCAACCAGGGCATCGAAAGAGACCTGGGAACGACGAACGAAACCGGCTGAGATCCAGAGAGATCCCCACAGGCGCCCTTGCGCGTCTCGAGAACAGAAAGGCCCGCTCCTTGGAGCGGGCCTTTTTTCGTTTCATCCCTTGCCTATCAACTTTGTCCTAGAGCAACTCTTTCGTTCGTGTTCGACAACTCCGGACAAATAGCGGGTTGGTACGCAATTCCCAGGCGCGGCCTGCACAGCAGGGTACGGTTCCTCTGGCGTCTCTTATTCCCATCCATCATTGGGATGCCTGACCTTCTACCCAAAATAGCTGCAATGCAGAACCTATCCCGGGTTGGCATGCTCGCCCTCCTATCAGTCTTCGCCCTCTCCGCTTCGTCTTCGGCCCAGGTACTGGACGCTCTACACGATAGCAAATCGTCGTCCGACTCTTCGGAAGTCGACGCCCGTAGTGCCCACACTTGCCTGAACGAAGGTCCGCCCCCCGGTTATGTCTATGACAAACAACCGGGCCCTGGGACTACGGCACCTGCCGCTTCCGGTGGCAGCCAGGACCTCTTGGTCTGTTCTGCCCAATCGGCGCGGACCAATGGGCTGGCGCCTTTGAATCTCGGTGTCGACTACGTCCCTGTGTCGGGCGATGACACCATGGGGATCTATGCCATCTACAGTGCGAAGGCAAAACCGGATGGAACTGCAGCGGAGAACAACGTCGGTATCTACCTGCTGCGCATGAGCAACGGTGGCATCCTGATGTTCGGCTCTGGTTACGGAGATCCGTTCGGCCCCGGGACGGCACTATTCGACGCTGCCTATGACATGGGCCGCGTCGATCAGGTCATTCGTTCCTGCATGGGGGGAGCCCCGGAACGAACACCGATCTACTTCGTCTCGCCCCACGGCCACGGCGACCACATCAACCCGGCGGCCTTCCGCGAGCTGCGCGCTCTCGGTTACACGCTGGAGAAGATCTGGTACCACCAGGCCGATGAGGGACTGATCAACGCGCTCGGTGGGTGGAGCACGGAAGATCAGGCAGCCTTCGATCGGATCGTGGGCGGCGGTCCTTGCGCCGACGAAGTTCTGAGCATTGCCACTCCGATGGGCAAGGCCTGGTTCCTTCTACGTCCGGGTCACACGGCGGGAGCACTGGACCTGGTGGTCGATATCGACAACGACACAACGAACCGCTTCCTCATACGCGGTTCGGGAGTGGATGGTAGTTGCCCGACCCTCTCGGGCACGCGCGAAGTCGTGAGTGCGCACGGAAACGTCATCTTGCGTGCACTCCCGCCGAGTTTCCTGAGCATCTCCCCCACGAATGGCTCGCCCGACGGCGGGACCCTGGTCACCCTCAAGGGCCGCAACTTCCGGGCCGAGGGCGCAGGTCTCCCGAGCATCTTGTTCGACGGCGTCCAGGCAACCGGGATCCAGGTCCTCGACGACAGCACACTGACGGCGATCACCCCCACCTCGGGCGGTTCGGATCAAGCCTCGGTGATGCTCGTCAACAACAACGGCCAGGATGGCCAGCCGGGCGTGTTCTCCTTCAATGCCGTGCCAACCCTCGCCCATATCTCGCCGAGCACGGGACCCGCCACTGGCGGCTTCCGCGTCGTCATCAACGGCACGGGTTTCCTTAGTAACGAGGCCAGCGAGACGATTGTGACGTTCGGCAATATCCAGTCGACCCGCGTACGCGTCAAGAGCGACACACAAATCGTCGCGCGCGCCCCCCTCGGTCAGCCTGGCGCAACGGTACCGGTGATCGTCCAGAACGCCAACGGCCGCTCCAACGCAGGCTTCGTGACCTTCAACGTCTTGATGAGCGCCCAGAGCCTGCGCCCGGGCGCCGGACCGGCGGTCGGAGGAAGCAGGGTGACCCTCACGGGTCGCGGATTCCTCGCTGCCGGTCGCCTGATAATCACCTTCGGCACCCAGCGCGCCCTCGATGTTCAAGTCGTCAACGATACGACAGCTGTCTGCACCACGCCCGCCGGCACGCCCGGTCAATCCGTAAACGTCAGCGTGTCCAATCGCAATGGCGACACGCTGATGCTGAACGGCTTCGCGTACAACAGGCACCCGCTGCTCAACTCGCTCGCTCCTGCGGCGGGGCCGGCCAGCGGCGGGACGACAGTCACCTTGACCGGACACCGCTTCAAGGACATGGGCAGGGGGGGCACGACGGTGCTCTTCGGGTCACAGCCGGCATCGAACGTGTTCGTCATGAGCGATGAGACCATTCTGTGCACGTCCCCCGCGGGGATCGGCGGCATGGTCGACGTCACGATTCAGAACAACAACGGCTCGACCGCACTGGCCGACTCTTTCATGTACGGGTCTGCGCTGGCCCTCACGACCGCCACCCCTGCCGCGGGGCCGGGACTGGGCGGAACGGAGATCACGCTGCTCGGCATGGGCTTCGCCGCGGATCCCACCGGACTGACCGTGACCTTCGGCAGCCAGGAGGCTACCGGAGTGGACGTCCTCGATGACATGACCCTCGCTTGCGCGTCCCCCATGGGACAACCGGGTTCGCAGGTCGACATCGTGGTTCAAGACAGCAGCGGAAACGTCGTTGCCTTGCTGAACGGATTCCGCTACTTCGACGCGCCAACCCTCGCCGCTGCCTCGCCCTCCAACGGCCCGGCTTCGGGGGGCACACTGGTGCTTCTCCTGGGCAGCGGATTCCAGCAGAACGACGCGGGCACGAACACCGTCATGTTCGGCTCCAACGCCTCTCCGTCGGTAACGGTCCTGGACGACACTTCGCTGCTTTGCGAGTCGCCCTCGGGACTGCCCGGAGAGCCGGTAACCGTGGGCCTTGCGAATGCCAACGGCATGACCCAGCTGGCGGATGCCTTCATGTACGACGCACCTATGCCGGTTCTCGGCTCGGTCACTCCGGGTACAGGTCCCGCCATCGGTGGAACGAATATCACGCTGACAGGCAGTGGTTTCCTGGCAGCCAACGCTGGCGCCACCACGATCCGCTTCGGCGCGACGATGGCCGCCATGGTCAATGTCGTCAGCGACTCGACGATCATGTGCACGGCACCAGCCGGAACGCCGGGCAGCACGGTCGACGTCGCGCTGGAGAACGCCCACGGTCTCTCGACCCTGACCTCTGCCTTCCGCTACCTCGACAACCTTGGCGTGGATTCGGTATCGCCGGTCTCCGGCACCTCGGTAGGTGGCACCGTCCTGACCATCATCGGGGAAGGCTTCGCAAGCACGACGGCCGGCGTAACGGTGGTCCTTGTCGGTGACACACTGTCCTCCACGGTCACCGTCTTATCGGACACGATTCTCACCTGCACGTTGCCCCCCGGCACCCCGGGCGCAACCGTCAACGTCGTGGTCGAAAACGACAACGCGACCAGCATGTGGACCGGCGCCTTCCGCTATCACGTAGGGCCGACGATCGCCAACCTGTCGCCCGCGAGCGGCTCGGCCCTGGGCGGAACCAGCGTGTTGCTGAGCGGTGTGGGCTTCCAGATCGACAACCCAGGCCTGCCGGCCGTCGAGTTCGGTAGCGTACCGGCCGCCGACGTCAGCGTCCTTTCCGACACCTCGATCCTCTGCACGTCTCCCCCGGGAAACCCGAACGCGACGGTCGAGGTCACGGTCACTAACACCAACGGTTTCGGGATCCTGTCGAACGCCTTCTCCTACGACGCTCCCGCCCCCATGCTGGGTTCGATCTCACCGATCGAGGGCCCCCTGATGGGCGGAACCACGTTGACCTTGAATGGCTCGGGCTTCACCGCTGTCGGCGCCGGGACCAACGTCATCCTCCTCGGAGCGACCCCGGCAACCAACGTCTCGACGTTGAGCGATACACAGATCCAGTGCGACACGCCCGCCGGGCTCGTCGGCTTGAGCGATGTGACGATCCTCAACGACAACGGCTCGGCGATGCTCGCCGGTGCCTTCCGGTATCTCGATGGTCTCACGACGAACACGATCACGCCCCAGAGTGCGAGCTCCGCGGGTGGTGAGCTGATCACGGTCATGGGAGAGGGCTTCCTCAGTCCGACGGCCGGGACCACCGCTGTGACCTTCGACGGCATCCTCGCCACGAGCATCACTATCATTGCGGATGACACGCTGACGTGTCAGGCTCCAGGCGGCACTCCCGGCAGCATCGTCGACGTGGTCGTCTTCAACGACAACGCGACCAGCATCCTATTCGGTGGCTTCCGCTACCACGCCATGCCGACGCTCGGATCACTTTCGCCCACGAACGGAGCGTCCGCAGGCGGCACGAGTATCTTCATCTTCGGCACCGGCTTCCAGATCGACGGCGCCGGTGCGCCCTCGGTCACCTTCGGCGGAGTTCTCGCGAATGCGGTGAGCGTGGTCAGCGACGATACGATCCTGTGCGAGACGCCCGCGGGC
>CBFIHP010000011.1:55889-195758 GCA_965662355.1 Planctomycetota bacterium
ACGCAAGTGACGATCCTCGGTTCGGGCTTCAGCAACTTCAACCCGGGCTCCAACACGGTCAACTTCGCTGGCATCCCGGCCACGAACATCGTCGTGATCAGTGACTCGGAGCTGGGCTGTCTCAGCCCCGCGAGCGCGGCAGGTCTCGTCGACATTGCGCTGTCGAATGCGAACGGCTCCGCCAGCCTGGCCAATGCCTTCCGCTTCGTGGACAACGTGACGGTCTCCTCGATCACCCCCGAGAGCGCTTCTTCGCTGGGCGCAAGCAGCTTGACCATCCTTGGTCAGGGCTTCGCCAGCACGACAGCCGGCGTGACCACGGTAGACATCGGCGGCAATCCGGCCCTGGGTGTCACGATCATCGATGACACGACCCTGACATGCACGCTTCCCGCGGGCACGCCGGGCGGCATCGTCAACGTCTCCGTGACCAACGACAACGCCCTGAGCACGCTCCCGGCCGCGCTGCGCTATCACGCAGTCCCGACCCTCGCCAACATGTCCCCTGCCAATGGCTCAGGACTGGGCGGCACGAGTGTCTTGATCTTCGGTACGGGCTTCTCGATCGACAACCCCGGCACGAGCACCGTCACCTTCGGCGGCATGCCGGCCACGGGTGTCACGGTTCTCGACAACTCCTCACTGCTCTGTCAAACGCCTCCGGGAACCCCCGCGGCGATCGTCGATGTCCTCCTGACCAACGCCAATGGTCAGGCGACCCTCGTGGGTGCATTCCAGTACGACGCCCCGATACCGACGCTCAGTGCCGTGTCTCCTCTCGAAGGAGCTCCGACCGGCGGAACGCTCGTGACCTTGATCGGCACGGGCTTCAGCAACAACAACCCTGGCAACACCAACGTCCTGTTCGGCAACACGCCGGGCAACGGCGTCTCGGTTCTCAGTGACACCCAACTCATCGTGACTTCCCCCGCCGGCCCGGCAGGGGTCTCGGTGGACATCACGGTCCTCAACAACAACGGCGCAGCGACCCTGGCCGCTGTCTACCAGTACCGCGACGACGTGACTGTCGGTGGCGTGACGCCTTCGAACGGTCGCTCCATCGGTGGGGAAACCATCACTGTCAACGGTCAGAACTTCTTGAGCCCGACAGCCGGTGCAACGTCGGTCTTCTTCGGTGGAACGCCGGCCTCGGGTCTGCTCATCCTCAACGACACGACCCTGAGCGTGACGGCCCCCGCGGCCATCGCGGGCTCCGTGGTGGATGTCAGTATCTCCAACGACAATGGCACCTCGATCCTGTTCGGTGCTTATCGCTACAACGCAGCACCGGCCATCACGACGGCCCTGCCGTCCAGCGGTCGCTCTATCGGAGACACGCTCATCACCCTGCAAGGCTCGGGCTTCGTGGTCGATGCCGCCGGTGTGAACACGGTCATGATCGGTGGCCTTCCGGCCACCGCGATCGTGGCCCTGGCGGACGATACGCTGCAATGCAAGGTGCCGAGCGGCACTCCGGGCAGCGCGGTGGACATCCAGGTTTCGAACTCCAACGGGCTAGCCATTTTGTCCTCGGGCTATCGCTACAACGCCCTGCCGACCCTGACATCGGTCTCCCCGGCTTCGGGGTCCTCACGCGGTGGACTGCAGACTGTCCTGCATGGCTCCGGCTTCATGGACAACAACCCTGGGGTGAACCTGATCAGCTTTGGTGCAGCTCCGGCGACGAACGTCAGCGTGCTGTCCGATGGCAACCTCAGCTGTGAGGTTCCAGCCGGCACGCCTGGCGCCATCGTGAACATCACGCTCACGAACGAGAACGGCTCCGACACATTGCTTGGCGCCTTCACCTACAACGTCCTGCCAACCATCGCCGCGCTCTCGGTAGCCGAAGGCCCGGCGCAGGGAGACGTCTTCCTGTCGATCACGGGCTCCGGCTTCCTTAACAACAGCGCAGGGACGGCGACAGTCACGTTCGGTGGCTTTCAGGCCTCCGCTGTCACGGTCCTTACCGATGGCGAATTGATCTGCAGCACCCCCGCCGGCATCGCCGGGACGCTGGTCGACGTGAACGTCGCGAACAGCAACGGTGATGCAACCCTGATCGGGGGTTTCCGCTACAACGACCTTCCGGTGATCTCCTCGATCACCCCCTCGAATGGCTCGTTGAACGGCAGCACCTTCGTCCTGGTCACTGGATCCGGCTTCGTGAACTTCAACGCCGGCACGAATCTCGTCACCATCGGTGGCTCGCCGGCCACAGCGGTCACGGTCGCCAATGACACGACCCTAACCTGCCTCAGCCCCATCGGCACCGGTGGCACGACGGTCGACGTGCGGGTCACCAACAACAACGGCGAGGGCGCACTCTTGAGCGCCTACACCTACGATGATGGCCCGACGATCACGAGCCTTCTGCCCGCCGAGGGAACCACGGAAGGTGGCACGAGCGTGCTGATCTTCGGCATCGGCTTCCTGAACGCGAGTTCGGGCCCGGCCAACGTCACCTTCGGTGGCGTTCCGGCCATCGACATCCAGGTCCTGGCGGATACCGCCGTTCTCTGCGACACGCCCGTTGGCAACCCCGGCAGCGTGGACGTCGTGATCTCGAACGACAACGGCATGGCGACCTTCCCGGTGGCCTACACCTACGTGGCTCCGGCGCCGACGTTGACGGGGATCGCCCCCTCGAGCGGCTCTTCCCTGGGCGACACGCTGCTCACCCTGACAGGTTCGGGCTTCGCGAACTTCACCCCGGGCGCCAACTCGATTCTCATCGGCGGCATTCCCGCGACAAACGTCACGATACTGGGCGACGCAAGCCTCACCTGCAACGTCCCGGCCGGCACGGCCGGAACCCTGGCCGATGTAGCCCTGGCGAACAACAACGGCACGGCCGAGCTGCTCTCCTCCTTCCGCTATCACTCGCTGCCGGTGCTTTCCTCGATCGCCCCGAACAGCGGCTCCGCCCTGGGTGGAACGAGCGTCACCATGTTCGGCTCTGGATTCGTGGTCGATGAGGCAGGTACGCCGACCATCACATTCGATGGAACCCCGGTCACGGACATAGTGGTCCTCGGTGACACGAGCCTCACCTGCACGGCACCGTCCGGAGCCGAAGGAGCCCTGGCGGACATTCGCCTCGAAAACAACAACGGTCCTTCCGCCATCGCTGGCGCATTCCGTTACCACCAGGCGCCGACGATCTCATCGATCATCCCGCCCTCCGGATCCTCCCTCGGTGGAACTTCCCTCCTGATCGTGGGCTCGGGTTACTCGAGCGATGCGGCGGGACTTCCGACGATCACCATCGGAGGCGTCGTGGCCAGCGAGGTCACCGTTCTCGATGACACTGGCCTGACGGTCACGATCCCGGCCGGCGTTGCCGGCGCCCTGGTCACGGTGGACGTCACGAACGTGAACGGCACCGCGCTACTGCCCGATGGCTACCGCTATCACGATCTGCCCGTGATCACCGCGGTCACGCCCTCCTCCGGTTCGCCCGAGGGCGGCGACGCGCTCCTGATCACCGGTTTCGGATTCCAGAAGGACCTTGCCGGCACGAACAGCATCCTGATCGGCGAAATTCCCGCGAGCTCGATCAACGTCATCGACGACACGACGCTCAGCTGCGTGACGCCGCCGGGTACCCCGGGCACCTTTGCCGAGGTGCGTGTCAGCAACTCGAACGGCGAGGTCGGCATGGCCTCGCTCTACCGTTACAACAGCCGCCCCGCGATCACGAGCCTCACTCCGACAAGTGGCACGTCCCTCGGGGGTGTGGCCATCACGCTGAGTGGAAGTGGCTTCCTGGACGACAACGCAGGGACCAACATCGTGCGTTTCGGTGGCATCCCCGCCAGCAACGTCACGGTCCTGAGCGATTCGACTTTGAGCTTCACGGCACCCGCCGGAACGCCTGCTTCCAGCGTGGATGTCACTGTCGACAACGACAACGGCAACTCGGTCCTGCTTTCGGGTTTCCGCTTCCATGCAGAGCCGGCTCTCATCAGTATCTCGCCGACGAGCGGTGCTTCCATGGGAGGCATTTCGATCACGGTGAACGGCTCAGGCTTCCTCATCGATGGCGCAAGCCTCAACGCCGTGACCTTCGGTGGCAATCCTGCGACGGACCTCGTCGTGGTCGACGACTCGACCTTGACCCTGACCCTGCCCGCGGGCAGCGCGGGAGCCACGGTCGATCTCGCCCTGTTGAACCAAAACGGCGGAGACATCCTGCCTTCCGCCTTCACCTACAACATGCCGGCGTCCCTGACCTCGATCGTTCCGGCCAGCGGGTCCGCCGTAGGCGGCACGCAAGTCACCCTGCTCGGGGCCGGCTTCAACGGTCCCGGCACGGGCACGAACACGATCCTGTTCGGTGCGATGCCGGCGACGAACGTCGTCACGATCGACAACACGACCCTCACCTGCACGATTCCGTCTGGAACCGCAGGAAGCGCGGTCGACATCACGTTGCAGAACGGAAACGGCACGACGATCCTCGAGAACGGTTTCCTCTACTACCCGAGGCCCACCCTCACGTCAATAACCCCGGCAACGGGTAGTGCTCTTGGCGGAACCAGCGTCCTGTTCTTCGGTACGGGCTTTTTGGCCAACAGTGCCGGAGCCATGACGGTGACCTTCAACGGTAGTCCCGCCACGGCGGTCAACGTCTTCAGCGATACCGCGTTCCTCTGCACGGCTCCCACAGGGCTCCCCGGTCAGCCGGTGTCGGTCGAGGCGACCAACAGCAACGGCACGGCGACTCTCTCGGATGCCTTCACCTACTCGGCCCCATCACCTTCGGTGACCGCCGTCAATCCGCCCACGGGATCGCCCCTGGGCGGAACGCTGGTCACTTTGAGTGGCACGGGCTTCTCCGACTTCGCTCCTGGATCGAACCTGGTCACTTTCGGCGGCGTGCTGGCAACGGACGTCACGGTCATCGACGACATGACCCTGAGCTGTGCCGCTCCTGCTGGAATCGCCGGTGCTCTCGTCGACGTTCGGATTCAGAACGACAACGGGGCCGACCTCTTCTTGAGTGGCTTCCGCTTCAATACGCCCCCGGCGTTGACCCTGGTCAACCCGGCCTCGGGTAGCCCGATCGGCAACGTGGTCATCAACATTGAAGGCCTCGGCTTCATGGATCAAAATCCCGGTGTCACGAACGTCACGGTGGGCGGCCTCGCGGCCACCAACGTGGTGATCGTCAGCGACACCATGTTGACGGCCATGGCTCCCTCTGGGCCCGCCGGAGGCATCGTCGACGTTAGCGTTTCCAACGCCAACGGCTCGGACACCCTGGCAACGGCCTTCCGCTACCACGACCTGCCGACGATGGCGCTGGTCGCCCCGAACCACGGTTCGGCCATGGGCGGTGACTCGCTCACCCTCACGGGCACGGGCTTCTTGCTCGACGCGGCTGGCTCCAACAGCGTCACCTTCGATGGCGCTCCGGCCAGCAACGTGATCGTGCTCGATGATACGACCCTGACGTGCGAGACCCCGGCCGGTATCGCCGGTGGTTTTGCGACGATCGAGATCACAAACGCAAACGGCAGCGTGACGACCCCGATCGCCTTCCGCTTCCACGCTGGACCGGCGCTGGCCTCCGCCTCCCCCGCCACTGGGCGTTCGAGCGGCGGCACGACGATCCTGCTCTACGGCAACGGCTTCATGGTCGACAATGCTGGCACCAACATGGTGAGCATCGGCGGCAGCCCGGCCACGAACATCATGGTCTTCAGCGACACGGCGCTGCTATGCGATACGCCGGCCGGCTTGCGCGACGACGTGGTGGACATCGCAATCACAAACGCCAACGGCAGTTCCTTCCTGGCGAGCGCCTTCACCTATACGGCGTCGACGCCGGTCCTCATGGCGGTGGCGCCGGAGATCGGCTCGTCCATGGGCGGAACGGTTGTGACTCTCAGCGGCAAGGACTTCCTGGATCCCGCACGAGGAGTCACCTCGGTGACCATCGGCGGGCAAGTGGCACTGAATCTGTCGATCATCGATGACACGACCATCACCGTCGAGATCCCCGCGGGGACCCCGGGCGTTCTGGTCGATGTCGTCGTCAGCAACGACAACGGCACGGCCACCATGTTGGGGGCCTTCATGTACTCCGACCTCCCGACGCTCACTGCGCTGCTGCCGGACAACGGCTCCTCCCTGGGTGGCGATGTCGTGCTCCTGACCGGCAGCGGGTTCGTGGCGGGGGACGCCGGAGCGAACACCGTCCTGTTCGACGGCATTCCTGCGACGCTCGTCACGGTCCTCGACGATGCCACGCTCTCGGTGACCACCCCGGTCCCGGCGACGCCCGGCCTGGTCGATGTCAGTGTGTCGAACACCAACGGCCAGGTCCTCCTCGTCGATGGCTTCATGTATCGCCAAGCACCGACGCTAGCCTCGCTGTCGAAGCTCTCTGGATCGTCCCTGGGTGGCGAGGCCATGACCCTGACAGGCTTCGAATTCGAAGCCGTCGGAGCGGGCGCGACCGAGGTCCTGTTCGAGGGCATCGCAGCCACGGACGTCGTCGTTGTCGACGACCTCGAGATCACGTGCACGATTCCGACCGGTACGGCCGGGCTGATCGTGGACGTCGAGGTGCGTAACGACAACGGATCATCCACCCTCGCGAGTGCCTATCGTTTCCACGATCTGCCGACGATCACCGATCTCACTCCCTCCCAGGGAACGATGATGGGCGGTTCTTCGGTGACGATCACCGGTACCGGCTTCGTGAACGATGCCGCAGGTCTTCCCACGGTCGCCTTCGGCGGCTCGCCGGCAACCAGCGTCACGGTTATCGATGACACGCGCCTCACCTGCCTCGTTCCCCTGGGCGTCTCCGGCGCGCTGGTCGACGTCACGGTGACGAACACTAACGGCCAAGCCCTGCGCTCCGGTGGTTTCGAGTACTTCCCGGCGCCGAGCCTGAGTTCGATCCTGCCTGCCACGGGAAGTTCCATGGGCGGCGACATGCTGACCCTGACCGGTTCCGGCTTCCTGGACAACAGTCCCGTTAGCACCACGATCCTGATCGGAGGCACTCCGGCAACGAGCGTCACGGTAATCGACGACACGACCCTCAGCTGCATCGTCCCGGTGGGCATCGCAGGCAACATGGTCGATGTTCAGATCACGAACGCCAACGGCGCGGCCTCCCTGGCCTCCTCGTATCGCTACCACGAGGCACCTCTGATCGCCTCTGTTTCGCCTCCCAGCGGCACGTCGATCGGCGGAACGAGCATCGTGATCAACGGCACGGGTTTCCAGGTGGACAACGCTGGAGCGAACTCCGTGTTCATCGGCGGAGTCCTCGCCACGAACATCACGGCCTTCGGAGACACGGCTATCCTCTGTGATACGCCGATCGGTATTCCGCTGACCGTAGTCGACATCGTCGTCACGAACGCCAACGGCAACGCGCTGCTCCCCTCGGGCTTCGCCTACTTGCCTCCGGCCCCCGAGATCGCGGCCATCGCCCCGGATATGGGTTCCCCGATGGGGGGCACCCTGGTGACCATCACCGGCTCCGGTTTCTTCGACTTCGACGCTGGCACGAGTACCGTCCTGATCGGTGGCCAGCCCGCCAACAGCGTGGCGGTCCTCTCGGACACCGCCCTCACCTGTGTCACACCCGCGGGTGCGCCCAGTCAGCAGGCGACGATCGTCATCACGAACGCCAACGGCACGGGCCTCCTGGGCAGTGCGTTCACGTACTTCGATTTGCCGTCTCTCTTGACGCTGACGCCCCTCGAGGGCTCGAAGATGGGCTCGACCGAAGTCGCCATCACGGGCCAGGGTTTCGTGGCCAATAGCGCCGGTGTCAACACCGTCACCTTCGGCGGCGTTCCGGCGAACAACATCGTCGCCGTCGACGACACGACGATCACCTGTCTGACTCCTGCAGGTTCGTCGGGGATCTCGGTCGATGTCGTCGTCAGCAACACGAACGGCATGGCGACCTTGAGCGCCGCCTACAAGTACTTCGACACTCCGACCATCGTCGGCGCCACGCCGTCCAATGCCAAGGCAGCGGGCGGTGACCTGGTGACGATCTCCGGTGCGGGCTTCCTGGTGAACAGTGCCGGCTTCAACACCGTGCGCTTCGGCGGCATCGTCGCCACCAACGTCACGGTCGTCGACGACACGCTACTCACTTGCGAAACGCCTGCAGGCCTCGGGGGGTCGCAAGTCGACATTCAAGTCACCAACGACAACGGTACGGGGGCCAAGATCCTGGGCTTCCGCTACAACGAGCTGCCGACGCTCACGGCACTCTCGCCCTTCAGTGCGAGTTCCGCGGGCGGCACGCAGATCCTCGTGACGGGTTCCGGATTCCTCGACGACGCACCCGGCATCAACCAGGTGACCTTCGGTGGCGCTCCGGCACTGAACGTCTCCGTGATCGACGATGCCACTCTCACTTGCAATGTTCCGGCCGGCGTGCCGGGCACCGTGGTCTCGGTAGTGCTAACCAACGACAACGGTCAGGTTTTCCTGCCCTCGGGCTTCCAGTACAACGTGCTCCCGATCCTCACGGATGTCTCTCCGACCAGCGCCAGCTCGCTCGGCGGCGACACGGTGCTCCTTAGCGGCGACGGCTTCATCGACAACGATCCGCAACAGACGATCGTGACCTTCGATGGGGTCGCTGCAACGGGCGTGCTCGTCCTGGACGACAACACGATCTCTTGCATCACCCCCGCAGGCGTCCCAGGGACGCTGGCGGAGATCCGCATCGAGAACGCGAACGGCTCGGTGACGATGCCCGCCGCCATACGTGTCCACGACCTTCCGTCTCTGAGTGGTGTCGGCCCGTTCGGTGGCAGCTCACTCAGCGCAACGAATGTTACCGTGACGGGTGCCGGCTTCCAGGTCGATGCCGCGGGCCTCAACATGATCAGCTTCGGAGGCCTGTTGGCCACGAACGTCACGGTCATCGACGACAACACACTGAACTGTGACGCGCCCGCCGGCCTGGCCGGCCTCGCGGTCGATGTCGCGATCTCCAACGCGAACGGTGGCGCCACGCTGGCGGGAGCGTTCACGTACTTCGCGACACCGACGCTCCTGAGCGTCTCTCCGGAAAACGGCACGTCTCTCGGTGGTGACAACATCACGCTGACGGGCTTGGGTTTCCTGCTGAACGATGCGGGTGCATCCTCGGTCCTCTTCGATGGGATCGCGGCCACGAACGTCACCATCTTCAGCGACGGCATTCTGACCTGCGAACTCCCGACCGGTACGGCTGGCAACTTCGCCTCGATCGAGCTCGCCAACGCGAACGGCTCCGACTCCATGCCGGCCGCTTTCCGCTTCAACGCGCTTCCCGCAGTGACCGGACTCGACCCGGCGGCAGGATCCGCCATGGGTGGTGAGACGACCACGATCACGGGCTCGGGCTTCGTCATCGACAACGCCGGAGCCAACGCCGTGACCTGTGGGGGGCTGCCCCTCACCGACATCACGGTCGTGGACGACAGCACCATCACGGGTACGATCCCGGCCGGTGTTCCGAGCGGCCAGGCCGACATCGTCTTGAGCAATGCGAACGGTACGGTTACCCAGATCGGCATCTTCCAGTACCACGCTGCCCCCACGCTGGTCGACATCTCGCCCGACAGCAGTAGCGCACCCGGAGGCACGCCGGTCACGATTGCCGGCTTGGGCTTCCTGAACAACGCGGCGGGGACGAACCTGATCACCTTCAACAGTCTTCCGGCCGCGAACCTGAATGTACTCAGCGATGTCAGCCTGGTCTGTGATGTCCCCGCGGGCATCCACGGCACGATGGTCGACGTACAGATCGCGAACGACAACGGAGCCACCATCCTGGCCACTGGATTCCGCTACCACGCGGCCCCGATGATCACGGGTTTGGCTCCGGATACCGTTCCGGCGGGCGGCGGGGCCATCACCGTCCAGGGCTCCGGATTCCTGGTCGATGCTGCTGGAGCTCCGCTGATCATGATCGCTGGCATCGCGGCGACGAACATCGTCGTCGTGAACGACGCGACCATCCTGTGCGACGTGCCTCCGGGCGTCTCGGGCACCGATGTCGATGTCGAGCTGACCAACAACAACGGCTTCGCCATGCTCCCCGGCGGCCTGGGCTACCGGGTCCTGGCGACCCTGACCAGCATCCTGCCGACCAGCTCCACCTCCGTCGGGGGTGAATTCGCCGTCCTCCTGGGTAGCAACTTCCTCGCGACAGGTGCCGGTCAAGCCTCGGTGACGATCGCGGGCAACGCGGCCAGCAACGTCATCGTTGTGGATGACAACACCATCACCATGGAGCTGCCCCCGGCGACGCCCGGCAGCACCTTCGATGTCCTCATGAGCAATGGCAACGGACTGGCAACCCTACCATTGGGCATGCGCTTCCACGACGTCCCCTCGATGGCCACGATCACCCCCGATCAGGGTCCCACCACCGGTGGGCAGCTGGTCACCATCACGGGTTCGGGCTTCCAGATCGACGACGCCGGAACCAACACCGTCACCTTCGACGGTATCCCGGCCCTGAACGTGACTCTGCTGGATGACAACACCCTGACATGTGAGGCTCCAATCAACCCCTCGGGTGCGGCGGACATTGCTGTCTCGAACTTCAACGGCTCTGCGCTGATGCCTGCGGGCTTTGCCTACTTCATTCAGCTCGAGCTGACCAGCGTCTCGCCCGACCAGGGCCTCGAGGTTGGTGGAACGCCCCTCACCATGACCGGTAGCGGCTTCAGCTTCGAAGCTCTCGCTCCGGATGCGGTGAAGATCGATGGGGTTGCGGCACTGAACCTGGTCGTCGTCAACGACTCGATCCTCACGTGCGAGACCCCCCCGGGCCTCGGTGGCAGCTCGGTGCTCGTCTCCGTGACGAACTCCACGAGCCAGGCCTCGATGGCTGCTGGGTTCTATTTCATTGCCGAACCTACCATCGCCAGCCTGACCCCGGATTCAGCGACATCTCTCGGTGGCACGGCGCTCACCATCGACGGTGCGGGCTTCGTCGACTACGGAGCCGGTGTTCCCTTCATCACCATCGACGGGATGCCAGCGACGAACGTCGCGGTCATCGACGATGCAACGATCACGTGTGACGTTCCCGCGGGAAGTGCCGGGACCCTGGCCACCGTGGACCTCGTCAACGACATCGGCGCGTTCACGACCCCCTCGATGTTCCGCTACCACGCTCTGCCCACGATAGGTTCGATCACTCCGGACCTCGGGGGCACGCCTGGCGGTGATCCGGTGACGATCACCGGCACGGGTTTCCAGCTGGATCAACCCGGCGCCAATATCGTCACGATCGGTGGTCTCCAGGCCAGCAACGTGGTCGTCATCGACGACAGCACGTTGACCTGCGAAATGCCCTCCAGCCTGGCCGGCACCTTCGATCTCGAGCTGACGAACGCCAACGGCTCCGACATGATGCCCGCCGCGTTCTCCTACTACATTCCGATCGAGCTGACCTCCATATCGCCGAGCCAGGGCTTCTTCTCGGGTGGTACGGCCGTGACCCTGAGCGGCAGTGGCTTCAGCTTCGAAGTGCTCGCCCCGGACGCGGTCAAGATCGGCGGCCTCGACGCATTCAACATGATCGTGGTCGACGACAACACCATCACGTGTGAAACTCCGGCCGGCTTCGGCGGGCTGAGCGTGAGCGTCGAGGTCGGCAACACGACGAGCCAGGCATCCCTGGCCGCCGGATTCGCCTACCTCAGCACTCCAACGATCTCCGGGATCACGCCTCCT
The DNA here is from genome assembly GCA_965662355.1 of Planctomycetota bacterium. Lineage (GTDB taxonomy): Bacteria > Planctomycetota > UBA1135 > UBA1135. The sequence continues at coordinate 67,617 of CBFIHP010000011.1, forward strand.
GCGGCGACGTCCCTGGGTGGAACCTCGGTGACCCTGGTCGGTTCCGGATTCCTCGATGATGGCGCGGGTGCTCCGACGATCACCTTCGACGGTGCTCCGGCGCTGAACATCAACGTCCTCGATGACACGACCATAACCTGCGAGACACCGATCGGTATCCCGACGGCGACGGCAATCATCGAACTGACGAACCTGCGCGGCACGGGCCAGCAAGGCTTTGACTTCTACGCGACGCCCCTCATCAGTGCGCTCACGCCGGATCAAATCGATCCCACGGGCGGCACCATCGTGACCATCGATGGTTCCGGCTTCCTGGTCAACTCAGCTGGAGCGAACATCGTGACTTTCGGGGCCTCTCTGGCCGCGAACATCACCGTTGTCGACGACGCCACGATCGTGTGTGAAGCCCCCGCGGGCTCCCTACGCTCGAACGGCGACGTGACGGTCCACAACAACAACGGTGCCGACACGATGCCCGCGGGCGTGCAGTGGCTCCCGCAGATTCCCGCGGACATCAACAACGATGGCTACGCCGATCTCATCGTCGGTGCGCCGGGTCACATGGTGTCCTCGGTGAACGACGGTGCGGTGTACATCTTCCTCGGCGGACCCTCGGGCATCGCCGACGCGGATGCCTCCACCGCTGACCTGATCCTCCTGCCGACCATGAACAACTCCGACTTCGGCGGTCGCCTGGCGGCCATGGACGTCACCGGCGACGACATCCCCGACCTCATGGTTAGCGCCCACAGGGACGATACGGCAGGCATCGACGCCGGCGCTGTGTTCATCTTCCACGGCCCCCTGAGCGCCTCCGCGACACCATTGCTGAGCTCTGCGGCTGATGTGTTCCTCGAGGGCAAGGCGGCGGGCGACTCCTTCGGCGTCGGCATCGACTGCGGAGACATCAGTGGGGATGGCATCGCCGACCTGCTTGTCAGTGCCAAGCGCCACGACGGTATCGGACAGGATTCCGGTGAGGTATACGGCTTCTTCGGCAGCTCCTCCCTGACCAGCAGGAGCGCGTTCCTCGCGGACGCGACCTTCACGGCCATGAACATCCGCTCCGAGTTCGGTACTCGGGTCCGCGCGGTTGACTTCGACATGGACGGCACCTGTGACGTCATCGTTGGTGCGGCCAAGGATTCCGTGGCCGGTGGCAACTCCGGTTCGGTCTACATTTTCAAGGGCCACGCCTTGATCGGAACCGAAACGGCCATGAATGCCGACTGGAACTTCAACGGCGAGTCCGCCGGTGACTTCTTCGGCTCGACCCTCGGAATCGGCGACATCAACGACGACGGTTTCGCCGACCTGGTAGTCGGCGCTCCGTTGAGCGACCGCTCGGTTAGCATCGGCGGTGCGGCCTACGCCTTCTATGGCGGCCCGGGCCTCACGAGTGGCAGCGCGGTGAACGCGGATGCCATCTTCGACGCTGAGCTGGCAGGCGATCGGATGGCTAGCTGGATCGATATCGCGGACGTCAACGGTGACAGCGTCGCCGACATCATGATCGGCTCCCCCTTCTCGAGCGTTACTACCAACCAGGCGGGCCGCGCGTACGTTATTTTCGGGTCCTCCACACTGGCCAGCATGCCGCTGGCTGCGGCCCCAGTGATATTCACCGCAGAGCCCGAAATCGGTGGGCACTTCGGCTCGGTCGTCACGGCCCAGGACGTCGATGGCGACGGCATCAACGACGTCATCATCACGGCCAACCAGTTCGACGCCAACGGTTCGGCCTCCGGTCGGACGTACGTCTTCCAAGGCGGGCCCGGCCTCACCGATGGCAACGCCGCACTGGACGATGCGACCCTGAACGGTGCGGCCGCTTCGGACGGTTTCGGAAGCTGGGTCGTCGGCAGCCGCTAATCCTCACCGAACCCCAAGGAAGCACCAATGTCGCCTCGGCTGCTCCGTTCTTGCTCGGCATGGTTCCTCGCCCTCGTGGGGGGGGCCGCCGGAGCTTCGGCACAATCCACTCAGCCCCAGCCCGGGCGCTCCGGTGCTGTGCCTATTCCTCTGTTTTCCTCCGAACCGCGGGTCGGGGCCGCTCCCCTCACCGTCCGTTTCACGGACATGTCACGCGGCGACATCAGCACCTGGCACTGGAAGTTTGGTGACGGGTCCACGTCTCTGCAACAGAACCCGGTCCACGTCTACCAGAGCATGGGGACATACTCGGTCGCCCTGACAACCGCGGGTCGGGCCGGAACGAAGACGCTGCGCAAGGACAGCCTGATCCAGGTCGGATCGTGCGGTTCAGGGAACGCCCGCCTCAACTCTGTCCTGCCGCTAGAGATCGAGGCGGACTTCATCCCCATCAATGGGGACGACACACTTGGTTTCTATTGCGTCTATAGCGGCAAGCGCAGCGGCATGCTGAGCGACATGCCCGTCAATAACGTGGGCATCTTCCTGTTCGACCTGGGAGGCTCCGATGTCCTCGTCTTTGGTTCGGGGTATGGCGACGTCCCTGGTCCCGAAGGCGCGCTATACAATGCCGAACACGACGCACGTCAGATGGATGAGGTCCTGCAGTGGTGCATGGGCAAGAAGCCGAGCACCACGAAGTTGCGCTTCGTCGCGCCGCACGGACACCCCGACCACCTCAACCCACCCATCGTGCGCGAGATCGAGCGACTCGGATACGGCGTCACCGACATCTACTTCCACGAAGCGGACAGCCACCTCGTCGACCTGTTGAACTGGAGCCAGAGCGACCGCAAGCGCTTTCGTCTTCTGAGCGGTAATATCTGCGGTGAAGAGCTTCTAAGCTTCGATTCACCTCTCGGGCGCATCTGGTTCTACCTGCGCCCCGGGCACACCCCCGGATCGATCGACCTCGTGCTCGACGCGCTGGGCGACACGGAGAACCGCGTCGTCGTCCTCGGCTCCCTATCAAATCAAGCTTGCATGCCCCCCGAAGGCGTGCGTGAGACGATCGCTGCCCACGGCAACGTCATGCTGGATGCGATCGCACCGCTGCTGGGCGACGTCTCGCCGCAACGGGGTAGCGCCATGGGCGGTGCCCTCATCACACTCTCGGGTTCGAACTTCCTGGCCGCTCGCGCCGGCGACCCCATGGTCAGCTTCGACGGCACCGCGGTCAGCGCCAAGGTCATCGACGATTCGACCATCGTTTGCGAGTCCCCACCCGGCGCTCCCGCGCAGACCGTCGCCGTCCGTCTCACCAACAACAACGGATCCTTCGAACGCCCAGCCGCGTTCACGTACCATCCCCTGCCACTCCTGTCCAATCTCGAGCCCGAGAACGGATCGGTACTGGGCGGTACCCGGGTCACCCTCGAGGGATCGGGTTTCATGCTCTTCCAGGCGGGAGAGACGAGCGTGACCTTCGGTGGTTCTCGGGCCACGGATCTCCTGCTCCTCGACGACAACACCTTGTCCTGCAAGACGCCGCTGGGCTCTCCGTCCACGACCGTTGCCGTGCGGCTGTCCAACAGAAATGGCAGCAGTACTCTTCCCGCTGCGTTCTCCTTCAACGGCACACTGGCGGCACTGAGCGTATTGCCGGCCGAGGGTTCTCCCATCGGAGGAACGCTGGTCAGTGTGCGAGGTTCGGGTTTTCTCAATGGAGCCAAAGGCGCGCCCCAGGTCACATTCGATGGCAAGCCAGCGTCCGATGTTGAGGTGCTCGATGATCTTCAGCTCAGGTGCACGACACCTCCGGGGATCGGCGGAGCTGCTGTCGCAGTCCAGGTAAGGAACCAGAACGGGATCACCCGCCTTCTGGAGGCATTCCACTATTACCCCAATCCCCGGGTCGACTCCGTCACACCGGATCTGGGACCCCACACCGGCGGTACGGACGTGGCCATCAACGGCCAAGGCTTCGTCGAACTGGCGGCTGGTTCCGCACAGGTGCACTTCGATGGGCTTGCCGCGACGGACGTGCGTGTGCTGAACGACACGCGGCTCAGGTGCACGGCGCCTCCCGGCAAGGCCGGCGCCCAGGTGCTCGTTTCCGTATCCAATGCGAACGGAACGGGATCTCGTGAGGGTGCCTTCCGCTATGAACCGGTCCTGATCGCGACCTCCTTCCTGCCTGCCAGCGGTAGCGCCATCGGGGGTACGCAGGTCTCCATCGAAGGCGAGGGCTTCCAGGTTGAAGCGGGGACCACTTCCGTTCTCTTCGGCGGCCTCCCGGCCACGAGCATTCAGGTTCACAACGATACCCAGCTGACGTGCATCGCCCCCGGAGGGATACCCGGGTCGCAGGTCGGTATCACCCTCCAAAATGAGCTCGGCACATCGAATTTCCCGCTGGCCTTCCGCTTCCACGCCTTGCCGGTCCTGATCGGTCTGGCGCCAATCTCCGGCCCCGGTTCCGGTGGCACATCTGTTCTGCTCTTGGGCGAGGGCTTCAAGCACTCCGCGGTCACGTGGAACGAGGTGCTCTTCGCGGAGGAGGCGGCGCTCGATGTCGAGGTTGTGAGCGACAGCTTCATTCGTTGCAGGACGCCCTCCGGGATGCCCGGCTCCTCGATCGACGTGCGCGTACGCAACAGCAACGGCGAAGCGTTGCTGGCCAGCGCCTTTCGGTACAACGACCCACCCAAAATCACTTCTGTCGATCCCGGAACGGCAGCGTTGAACACGCCGGTGGCGGTCACGATCCGTGGCTCGGGCTTCGCGTCCACCGATTCGGGAACACCGATCGTTCGCTTCGATCAACGCGACGCTACGAACGTTGTCGTCTTGAGCGACAGTCGCATCACGTGCACGAGCCCGCGCGGCCTGCTCGGCAAGGTGGACGTCTCCCTCGAGAACAAAAACGGCCTGGCCATCCTGCGCAACAGCTTTGTCATCATCGATAAACCCCTCAGCATTCGCAGCACGGCGCCTTCCAGCGGAATCGCGGCAGGCGGAACGCTGATCCGCATCGAAGGCTCTGGATTCCGGCCGGACCAGGCCGACCGAACGAGCCTATTGATCGGCGCAAAAGCGGCTCTGCAGGTCGTCATTCTCGACGAGGAGACGATCGAATGCCGCATCCCTGCCGGCACACCGAACACACAGGTTCCCATCGAGATTCGCAGCCCAGCAGGCTATGCGCTGAGCCTGGCGGGCTGGCGCTATCGAGCACTCCCCACGATCGACCTCGTCAGCCCCAATACCGGCCCTCTCCCCGGGGGCGATCGCATCACCCTCGAGGGCCAGGGCTTCCTGTTCGAAGAAGCTGGCACCAACGTGATTCTCTTCGGGTCCACGCCCGCGAGTGAACTTCAGTTGATCAGCGACAATCGCATCGTGTGCACGAACCCTGCTGGGCCTTCGGGCCGTCCCATCGACATCACGATCCGCAACGCCAATGGCGAAAGCACGCTCGTCGGGGGGTTCGAGTACACCGCGCCGAAGCCACAATTCACTTCCCTGTCTCCCCAGGCGGGCAGCGCGCTGGGTGGCGTTTCCGTCATGCTTACTGGCAAGGGCTTCACGAAGCGGGGCGCGGGCGAGCTTGCGGTGTTCTTCGGAAGTGAACCGGCCAGCGACATCCAGATCCTCAACGACACGAGCGCGCTCTGCAGTGCGCCTCCGGGCTCTCCCGAGAGTGTCGTGGACGTCACACTTGGCAATCAGAACGGCGAGGCCCTGCTCGAAGGGGCCTTCCGCTATCACGCAGCCCCCAAGCTGGTGAGCCTATCACCGCCGACCGGAAGGGCTTCCGGCGGCACGCTGATCACACTGCTCGGAAGCGGGTTCGTTCTCGATGGAGCCGGCGCGAATGTCGTCGAACTCGATGGTGTCGCCCTGGCCAACGTCGTCATCCTGGACGACACGCAGCTCAGCTTCACCACTCCGGCGGGCACCCCCGGCGGGGCACTGGACGTGCGCCTTTCGAACGCCAATGGAGAAGCGCTGCTGCCCGGGGCCTTCACGTACTTCGCTCCGGCACCTACGTTGAGCCATGTCGAGCCCCCCAGCGTTTCGAGCCTGCAGCCCGCCGTTGTAACCGTCCACGGAAGCGGGTTCGAGCGCTACGGGGCGAGCCTACCGGAGCTTTCCTTCGGTTCCCTTTCCGCCACGGCCATCGCCGTGATCGATAACACGACCCTGCGGTGCACGCCGCCCATGGGCGCAGCGGGGACCACCCTCGACCTGACCCTCACGAACTCGTCCGGCTCCGCAGCCCTCGAAGGGGCCTTGCGCATCCACGCGCTGCCCACCCTCGTCGGGGCCACGCCAGAGCGCGGCAGTGCCCTCGGAGGTCTCGAGGTAGCCCTCCTCGGCAGCGGATTCGAGCGCGATGGAGCGGGCGCGAACAGCGTGTTGTTCGATGGCCAGGTCGCCACGAACATCGCGGTCCTCTCCGACACCGAGATCACCTGCAATCTCCCGCCCGGAGCCGCGGGGACCACGGTCGCCATCGAGCTCCGCAACGCCAATGGATCAGGCACCCTCTCCGACGCCTTCAGCTTCAACCCCGAACCCACGCTCACTTCCATCACCCCCAGCTTCGGTCCGCTGGAGGGACGCACACGGGTCACCCTGCGGGGGCTCGATCTGGCCTCGAATCTTCCCGGCACGGCGACGATTCTCTTTGGGGGGCTCAAGGCCCGAAACCTACAGGTCGTGGACGAGTCCACCATGGAATGCGACACGCCTGATGGTAAAGGCCTGGTCGATGTGGAATTCAACAACGTGAACGGCTCCACGCGACTCGAAGCAGCGTTCCTTTTCGGCCGCCCGCCACCCACCCTCAGCGCTCTGACTCCCAGCTCGGGCGCGGGTAGTGGTGGAACGCTCGTGACTCTCACGGGCTCGGGCTTCGCCGCTGACTCGAACCTCAGCCTGCGCTTCGGTGCGAACGTGAGTCCCAGCGTGACGATTCTCGACGAAAATACGCTCGAGTGCATCACGCCCAGTGGCCCCATGGGGAGCATCGACGTCCTGCTAACCAACGACTTCGGTAGCGCGGCTCTCAGCGGTGCCTACACCTTCCTGGGCCTGGCCCCGACGATCTCATCGCTCCAGCCAAGGAAAGGCCCGGCAAATGGCGGCACGACCGTCACGCTCCTCGGCACCGGATTCGCCGGTCCCGTGGGCGGCGCCCCCGAGATCTACTTCGGTTCCGTAGCGGCGACGCAGGTCGTGCTTCATAGCTCCACGCGGATGATCTGCACCACCCCAGCCGGCGCCCCCAACTCAAACACGAACGTGACGGTCCAGAACGAGAACGGAAGCACGGTCTTCCTGCGTGCGTACCGCTACACCGCCCAGCAGGAAGTGACCACTCTCACACCACCGCGCGGCCCTGCACGCGGGGAACAGCCGACGATACTGAGCGGCAGTGGGTTCGAGCTGGACCAGGACGTCGAGGTACTCTTCGATGCTGAGCCAGCGAGCGATGTGCGCATCCTCGACACCAACCGTATCGCCCTTCGCACGCCCGTGGGCTCCACGGGCAACACCGCTCGCGTGCGGTTCTTCGTCGACGGACACGAAGTGGGCGAGCTGCCCTATCGCTACGACCCCTCGGTTCGCGACCTGAATGCGGACGGCGTCGAAGACTGGATCGGGCCCCACGCGGATGGCGGAGAGCTGCATGTACGATTCGGCGGGCATGCTGCTTCTTTCGCCCGCGTCGGTGGCACACAGCGAAACGAGCTCGGGCACGCCTTCCAGGTCGGCGATCTCGACTCCGATGGCATCGTCGATCTGATCGTCGCGGCTCCGCGGGAGGGACTCGTGGCCCTGTTACCGGGCCCTCTCGATACGGGAAGCCATGCCATCACGGACGGACAACGACTCCTCCCCCTGGTCGCGCCCGAGGCCGAACTCGGAAGCGCCCTTCAACTGGTCGACCTGGATCTCGACGGACAGATGGAACTTCTCGTCGGCGCGCCGGGAGCGGCGCAGGTATCTGTGCTCACGAACGCTCCACTGGCAGCCAAGTCCGGCAACATCACGGCCAGCGCCCCGCGGAGTGTCATCGTCATCCAGGCCCCGCCAATCGATGTGGCTTTCGGTGCAAGCCTCCTGGCCATGGACGTCGACGAGGATGGTTGGAGCGAGTGGTTCGCATCCGCACCCAAGAGCGAACGCGGAGGCGCGGCCGCGGGTGCCCTCTTTGGCTACGTCCCCATGGGGTTGCCGAGGGCTGCGGACCAGGCGCTCTGGCAATGGGTCGGTGACGAAACCGGCGCTGAATTTGGAGCGCGGTTCCTCCTCGGACACTTCGACGACGCACCGGCCTCATCCCAGGGGCTGGATCTGATCGTGCTGGCTCCGGGGAGTCGCTCCCCCTCCTCGAGCGGCGGAGCGCTGGTGCTCTTCCACGAGGCCTTCGACACGGACTCGCCGTATCCCAGCGACCGGCTCGAGGCCCACGCCGCCACGTGGATGGCCCGGGTTCCACGGAACGAGCGCGACGTGCTCCTCCTGGGCAACCGCGCCCACACCTGGTGGGTGGACATGTGGAGTGGCGGTCAATACGAGCTCTCCGATGGTGCCGGGCTCGTGCCCTCCTGGCCGGGAGGCCTGGCGCGTCCCGTGGATGGCGTCGCGATCCCCTGGGAAGGCCACCCTGCGGCGGTGCCCACGCTCCCTCCCGGCGAGGAGTAAGTCGAAGCCAGCCATCCGGGGACGGCGAAGCCCGGATCCGTATTTTTTCAGGATCGGAATTTAGCGCTATTCATGGGCCAAGGAAGCGCCCTGAGGGGTGCGCTGGGGGTGTTCTATTCCGTATATAAGGGGCCACACCTGAGGACCTTGCAACTTCGTGGAGGATCCCCTGGAAGTGGGCCGGCCCGTCCCTATAGTCCCCCCGAAATCGGGGCGGCATTGGGACGCCCTCTCCCAGCCAGGAGGATGAGATCATGACTCGCGCATCGCAACTAGACGCCACCTTCGTAGCTCGTCATGCCAATCGAACGGGAAGCGCTTCCCACAGTACAACCAGAAGCCCGCTGGCAGCCCGCGCTCGTGCCGTTGGCCTTGTGCTCGGTGCCCTCGCTGGCCTCGTCGATATCGTCTTCGCGGGTACCGCCAGGGAGGTCCCGCCGCCTTTCGAAGACCAGTATCTGCTGACGACTTCGCGTTTCACGGACAGCTCGACCCGCGAGCTTCCCAACGGAATCGTCCTCATCGATCCGGAGCTGGGGCTCTACAAGACCCTCGCCCAGCTGGAAGGCGTGCGCCTGGGTGGCGCGCTCGTGCAGCCCGATGGCACGGTACTCCTCGTCGATCGCGGCGACTTTCCGCGGCCCGGTCGCATCCTGAAGTACGACCCGCAATCGGGCACGGTCGAGATCTATGCCGAGGGTGGTTTCCTGGTCTCTCCGACACGCATGCTGCAACTGCCCACCGCTCAGCTCGTGGTCGCGGACGAAGGCTCGCCCCTCGGCACCGGCGCTTTGATCATCGTCGATCCCATGGAGCGTACCGAGAAGATACTCTCCTTCGAGGGACACCTCACGCCTCCCCAGGACCTGGTCCTGGGGAGGGATGGGCGGATCTATGTCCTCGGTACGAACATTGTCGCCGTCGACGCCCAGAGTGGTGCGCAAGAGCTCTTGCCCGTCGCGGGACATTGGGACAAAGGCATGGCGATCGATCTCGATGCTGACGGCAACCTCCTGGTGATGGGGCGCGACGGGGGCCTCACCAGGGTCATCCGCGTCGACCCCCAGAGCGGCGCAGGCGAGCATGTCTTCTCCCTGCCCGAGCGCATGCGTGATGTGCATGCCGAAACCGCGGGAAGCTTCGTCTACGGACAGGCGGGTCCGGCGGTGTTCGCCGTGGCACGCAAGTACCCGACCGGACTACCGGAATTCATCGCCACGGGCACGCTGATGCACGGCATTCGCTCGATCGACGCCTTCGATGGCATCGACCTGAACGTCGGCGCCGCGGCGCAGCCCGCACCGGCATTGATCCCGGTGCCGCAGAAGACGCGCTCGGGCTTTCAGGTACCGCCCCTGCCCAGGCTTCCGGCCATTTCGATTCTCGCGAACAAGGACACGGTGACGATCCTGAACGGGCCGGGTCCCCAGGACGACGAGGTACTGGACGCCGGTCGTTACCCCTTGATCACCGCCCTCAAGGCCGCGGAGCCTGGCTCCGATCCGGTGATCGGCATCGAAGGTGATGTCCCCGGTGATACGATGAGCATCGGCGGCGGAGATTCCGACTACAAGGCCTACGTCGCTCACTGGGGCCCGGTTCCGATGCGCTTCGCGGTCATCGGTGTCACCGAGGACGCCCGCATCCGCGAGTTCGGTCTGCACGATCGCATGAACGACGGCACCAAGAACGGTGGTGTCAGCGATGCCTGGTTCGCCAACCTGACGATCGAAGCGCGCAACTCCGCGGCGGTCATGATCCCCAAGTTCCACCGCTTCGGCCGCCTGCGTTTCTATCGCTGCCACTTCGCTGCTGGCCGCGAGAATCTGAAAGCTGGCAACTACCAGGGCTATGGCTATCGCTGGGGTGTGCGCGGACACGGTCGCGGTCGCTGGGATTTCCGCTTCTGCACCTTCGATCCCGTCGAGGAACACGCCATCTACCTCGACTCCCCCCAGGGTGACTCCTACTTCCAGAATATCGAGCACCGCGGTTCCGGACGAACGGCCATCCAGATCGTCAACCGCTCGTTCGACAACCCCGGCCCCTCAGGCTTCGGCACCCTGCTCTTCGAAAACGTGCAGATCAACCGACTCTGGGGTGATGGAGGCTCGGGCATCACGGTCGCCGGGCACCTGGGGGACGTGGTCTTCCGCAACATCCAGGTGAGTGAGGACCCCGAGATCAAACGTTCCCATGGCGCCATCGCCGTCTGGACGGACAACTCGCGCGAAAAGGGCACCTATCTCTACACGGGTGCCGACGGAAACCTCTACTCGTGCCCCTCGGTGACGATCGAGTCCCTCGTTGTCGACCTGCCCAATTCCGATCGCTCCCACGTGGCGATCTCCGGCGTGGAAAACGTCTACATCGAGAGCTTCAACATCCGCGGCAACGATAACGCCCTGGTGTTCAATTCGCCGTACGGCACCCCCACGATCAAGGGCCCGGCCTTCGTGGACGGCAAGCGCGTCGAGCTAGACAGCATTCCCATCGTCAACGGAAAAATGCACTTCGACCCCTGCCCCCTATCCCAATACCCCGGATTCGGTGGCCGCACGAAGGTTGTCATCGGCGACGAGGCGCTTAGCGACGCTGCCATGGACAAGCGATGGTGTAACGAGTAGCGAGACGTTCGGCCTCGTGACGCGCTTCCCGCCATGCCCAAGGAGGCCAAGAATTCCCTCATTTGTGAGGGAGATCGTTCTCCTGACAACGAGAGCGGATCTACACTGCTCGGCCGATGGGATTCGTACCCAGCCACATTCGCGCCGAGAAGAAAGACATCGACACGCCCCAGAAGGGCGGGCGCATCTTTCTCATGCCCGGCTCGCCCGCTCGGGCGAAGCGTATCGCGGATAGCTTCCTCGATCACCGCTGCGTGGAAAGCCCGCGGGGCCACGATGTACACACGGGTTTCTTCGAACGGGACGGTCGTCGCGTGGATCTCGGATGCGTGTCCTCGGGGATGGGTTGTCCCAGCCTGGGGATCATTGCACGCGAGCTGATCGCGCTGGATGTGGGCTGCATCATCCGCGTGGGATCCGCCGGTTCCCTGCAGGAGCAGATTCGTGGCGGTCACGTCGTTGTTGCCACCGGAGCCGTGCGGGATGAGGGTGCTTCCGACGCCTATGCCCCCCGCGAGTTCCCCGCCCTTGCAAGCAGCGTCCCGACGCGTGCCCTCGAGGCCGCCGCGAAGACCCTGTTGCCGGAAGGCTCGTTCCATGCGGGCGTCGTGCATTCCAAAGACTCGCTCTATGGCCGTGAGTTCGGCGACGGTCCCCTGGCCGAGGAGAACGAGCGCTACCTGCAACAACTCGCGGCCCTGGGAGTCGTGGCTTCCGAAATGGAAGCCTCGCACCTCTTCGTCCTGGGCCACGTCCACAGGATCGACGCCGCCTGCGTGTTGGGTATTCTCGGCGGACCGCACATCGATTCGACCGAGCAGGAACGCTCGCTGGCCGAAACGCGCTCCGTGGAGGTAGCCCTCGAAGGAGCCTTGCGGTTGGTCCACGGTGAGTGATGACTCGGTGGTCTTCTACGCCGTCGAGAACACGGGCCCGGTCGAGCTGCGGCTCCCCACCGCTGCGATGGAGGCACATGGCAGCGATCCCTATGACGCCGTAGAACTCGGTGTCTACTCCCGGCTGCGCTCCTATCCCGGCGTGCGCTTCTTCGGCTTGCAAGAGCACCTCGACCGAACGGATCAGTCCCAACGCTTGCTTGGCATCGTTCACAAGCTCGATCACGAGCGGCTGCGCCGCGCCATCCAGGAGGTGACCGCCGCCTCGAAGCACGAGTCCACTTTCGTGCGCTTCGATCTGCTTTCGAGCCCAGCTGTGGCGCTTGGAACACAGAGTCCGGTGCTGATCTCCGTGGCCCCGTTCGTGTCGGTCCCGCAGGCGTATGTCGCCGAAGGCGTGGGGGTCGCGTTCTCCGACCTCGTGCGCAAGGATCCCCTGGCCAAGCGAGCCATCTTCGTGCGCGAACGTGGCGGCTATTCGAGCGGAGGCCAGGACGCCTATGAGCGCCTGCTTCGAAGCCCCAAGGGCGATCTCCTCGAGGGTTCCAGCTCGAACTTCTTCGGCATCCTCGACGGCGCCCTGCGCATGGCTCCGGAAGGCGTGTTGCAAGGCGTGACGCAGCGCTTCTGCGTGCGACTCGCCCACGAGCTGGTAATGCCCGTCCAGGAACGCCCCATCCATACGCAGGAACTGTCCCGCCTGGATGAGGCCTTTCTCACCTCTTCGAGCCGCGGCGTCGTCCCGATCGTGTGTATCGAGGGCCAGGACATCGGACGGGGTGTCCCCGGCCCCTGGACTCTGAAACTACACGACGCCTATGCCGCTTTGGCCGAGCGAAACGCTCGAGCCGCCTGGCCGCTCCAGGGTCCGTAGGTCATGATGCCCGTATGAACCCCGCTCCAGCGACCGAAGACCTCGAAGGTCTGCAGGGTCAAGCTGTCGAGATCGACCGGAGCGTTGAAGCCAAGCCGCAGCGCCGTATCGCGCGGCACATGCAGATCTCGGGGGGGGGGTCTGCATGCCTGGATCCTATCGAGCGAAGCGCAACTGGACCCCCGATTGGCGACCCCGAGAGAATTCTCCCTGCTGGCCGGGAAGATTCCGTAGCCTCACGGCGTCCACAGGGCCCTCCTGCCGACGCAAGTCCTACAAACTCGAACAGCGCCTGAATCCATGAATGCAACGCTCCTCGGACGCCACGGCGTTTCGCTGGGCGTCTTCTGGCTCGTGATCGCGTCGGCGTGCCAGAGCGCTCCCCTTCCTCCCCCGGACAGTCCGCCTGTCCTGCGCCAACCCCAGTCCTCCCTCGCCGCACTCGTGCGTGCCCTCGAGGTCGTCGATGCCATCCACGATCCCCGGGCCTACATTCGTGTACGAGCCGTGGAATGCGACTCGATCCTCGACCGCTCCAAGGGCACCGAGTACGCCCGCGTGCTGCTCGACTTGACGATCTACGCTCAGGACACGAGCACCGCCCGGGAGGTCTTCGAATCGGTAGCCCAGACCCTGGAGGAGGAAGCCGTCCGACCAAACCGCTTCGACGTGGTGCCTCGCCACCGCGCCGAGCGCGTCTTCAGCGAGATGAACTGGAGCGCGGACGGCCTCCCCGAGGATTGCCTTTCCTACTCCGATGTTCTGCGGCTGGAAATGAAGCGTGGCAGGCGGCCTGTGCTCCCCGAGGAACTGATCGAGACCGATGCATCCGGCGCAGCACCCAGCCAGCCCATCAAGGAATACGTGACCGATATCGCGGAGAAGGGTGACGCCCGCATCGGGCCGGTCAGCACCGACATACGCTTCGTTCGACCGGTGAGCAACGCGCGCGACCTGCGTGTACGCATCCGCCCCGAGTCCCCCGAGGCACACTTCACGCGCAATCAAATCGGCGCCTTTCTTAGCGCGCTAGAAGCCCACAGTCCGTTGGCTCGCATCACGCACGTCGAGATTCAGCGGGCGCCGCACCTTCCGAACTGGAACGTGGAGAATGGCTGGACCTTCGAGGCCACGCTGACCATGCGCTTGTCGTCCAGCTAGGTTGTTCTCGACGGACGCAGGCCCGTCAGCTAAACGCCTGCGAAGGCCTCGTCGAGTGTGCCGAGCAGCCGTTCCGAGTCGCCATGCGAAAAGACGAGCGGTGGCTTGATCTTGAGCACATTGTGCAGGGGACCGTCCGTGCTCAGAAGGACGCCCGAGCGCCGGGCCGTTTCCACGATGCGCTGGGCCTCGTCGGCTGCGGGTTCCAGGGAGGTTCGGTCACGTACGAGTTCGACTCCCAGAAAGAGACCGGCGCCGCGTACGTCGCCGATCAGGTCATGGCGGCCTTGCAACTCGACCAGGCCGGAGAGGAGCCGCGCGCCGACAGCCTGGGCGTTTTCCACTAGCCCCTCGTCCCGGATCACGTCGAGCACCTCGAGCCCCACGGCGCACGAAACGGGATTCCCACCGAACGTGCTGAAGTACTCCATCCCGTTGTCGAAGGCCGCGGCGATCTCCCTGGTGGTGACCACGGCCGCCAGGGGATGTCCATTTCCGAAGGGCTTGCCGACGGTGACGATGTCCGGGCGGGCCCCCTGGCGTTCGAAGGCCCAGAAGGCGCTACCGACGCGGCCGAGCCCGGTCTGCACTTCGTCCGCAATGCTGCAGGCACCGCGCCCGCGGGCCAGCTCGAAGGCCCTTTCGAGATAGCCGCGCGGCGGGTCGATCTGGCCACCGCATCCGGGCATCGCTTCGACGAGTAACGTTCCTATCGCTCGCCCCGCCGCTTCGGCTGCGTCGAAGAGCTGGTCGAGCTCGTGCAGACAGGATATCGGCAGCGATGGAAGAGCATGTCCGTGTCGGTAGGGATCCGGCGTGCTCAGGACATGGACGTGCTCGGGTTTGGAGAAACCGCCCGGCCCCCGGAACTTGTAGGGGCTCAACTCGATCAAAGCTCCGGTCGAGCCGTGATAGGCGCTGTCGAATACGGCCACATCACGCCTCCCCGTGACGGCCCGCGCCAGACGCAAGCCAAGTTCGTTCGCTTCGCTGCCGCTGCAGACGAAGTACGCCACGCAAAGCTCTTCTGGAAGCGTTGCCACGAGGCGCTCGGCGAGATCCAGGATGGCCTCGTGCAGATAGCGGGTGTTCGTGTTCAGCCGCTGCATTTGTTCATGCGCTGCCCGAACGACACGGGGATGGCAATGGCCCACGTGGCAGACGTTGTTCACGCAATCGAGATAGGCCCGCCCCGCGGGGTCGTAGAGGTACGCCCCTTCTCCGCGAACGATGTGCAGCGGGACTCGATAACTGAGTGACAACGAGGACCCCAGCAGCCGTTCGCGTCGCTGGCGCAATTCTTTCATGGGGACAGGAGCCTGTCGGTCAACTCGGCGGAAGAGACGTTGGCGAGCCTCTCCAGAAGCTTCCAGGCGTGGGGCTCGGTTGCGTTCAGGTAGGGGTCGTCGGGGCGTTCGCGTTTCGCACGCGTCGAACCGACAACACTGATCGCGAGCCGCAGTGCAATGAGATCGGCCAGCTGGTCCAACTCGCGCGACTCCAGCTCGACGACGTTTCGGTATCCCTCCAGGAAGGCCCGGGCCGGCGAGTACGGATCGTCGACCTTCAACATGAGATAGCTGAGGGCGATCGCGGGGTCCCCGACACGGGCCGTGTGCAGCATGTCCCCGAAGTCGATGATGGCAACGACGCGTCCGTCCTTCACGAGCACGTTGTGATCGTTCGCATCGTTGTGAATCACCTGTTGCGGAAGCGCATCGAGGGCTGTGGCGCAGCGCTCCTCGAAGCGCAGGAAACACCGTTCGACGAGACGTCGGCGCTGTGCGGATGCAATGCATTCGATGTACTGCAGTGACCGTAACGCATTGGAAAAGTCCCAATCCAGGTCGCGCTTCGCGGCGGGATGCTCGAAGGAAGCCAGGGCCGCATCCAGTGTCGCAAGAAAAGCGCCGAAGCTCCGTGGAAGCTCGCCCGGGCGCTCGGTGCAGCGAGCGTAGGGCGTACCCTCGACCCAGCTCAACAGACGAGCAGGACAGGATCGCCCCGCTCTGCTCCTGACATGGGGCACGCGTTCCCCTTCCTGGGAGGCTCGCAGCCGGGGTCCGGCAATGCCCGCGTCGTGGAGATGGATGAAGGCGCGATCCTGCAGCTCGAGTTCGGCGCAGGATCCCGCGACCCCGGCGATCTTCAATACGAAGGTGCCCTCCGAAGTCGTCAGCCGGAAATTGCGATCCTCGTAGCCGGGCAAATCCGTCGCCATGGCGCTGAGACCGTACGTCTCCCGCGCGATGCGAACGGCATCGTCCACGCTGAAGCCCAAGCTCTCATCTTGAAGACTCATCCGGAATCCGGCCGGTCCCACTTCCCCTGGTCCCGGGACGGGACACTAACTGGCCTCGCGGCGCAGTTCGAGATTCGCACGGAAGATATCCTCGAGCATGCCGCGCTTCGCGTCTGCATGCTCCTCGCCAGCGGAGATTCCCTGGACTTCGCGATAGCGCGAGGCGAGACCGGAATCCTGGGTGACACGCTGCTCTGCGCGCGTGAGCTCGGTGCGCGCGTTGCGAAGCTCGCGCATGAGCTTGTTCGCGCGCCGTCTGAGCAGCTCGAGCTCGGGCGAACGAACTGCCGCGGCGGAGCCCTGAATGTGCTGCAAGTTCCCGCGGGCGATCAGCGTGGCCAGGGCCTGGCGCAGGCCCGGATGCCGATCGATATCGGGAACCTCGGAGAGCATGCGCTGAAAGAGGACCTGTCCCTCGGGCGTGAGCTCCGGCATCTGCGGGAGAACAGGGGGCGCCGGCGAAATCTCCACGGGCTGGGCCCGCTCGGCGGGCCCGAGAGCCCCAGGAGCCCCGGTGCCCACAGGCGACATCGCAAGCGCAGGGGGCAACGCCAGCCCCGATCGCAGCGCGGAGCGTCGCCCTTCATCCCAGACCTGGGCACTACCGACAGATCCCCGGCGCCACCCCGTTTCGGGGGCGACGGGCTTCGAGTGCCGTCGGGGGCGGAAGGAGCTCTTGCGGAAGGA
Organism: Planctomycetota bacterium; assembly: GCA_965662355.1. Classification (GTDB taxonomy): domain Bacteria; phylum Planctomycetota; class UBA1135; order UBA1135. The sequence continues at coordinate 84,753 of CBFIHP010000011.1, forward strand.
CACGTTTTAGTGGGAGGAAACGAGCATCCTCAAGTGTATCGGAGACTTCGAAAACCTGCCGGCTTGCGGGAGGAAGAACCCGCGCCTAATGTGCTCGATTCAGAAACACCCTCCGAAATCCCCACAAGGGGTCGCTGGAGCTTTTCGACAGGAGATGCACAGGGCATGGCAGACGATCCGGCGCGCGACGCGACCAAAGGCGAATCCGATGAGGGGCGGTCCGTGGACTTCATCCGGACCCAGGTCCGCGACGACATGGCCCAGGGGAAGAACGGTGGACGGCTCCTGACCCGTTTTCCCCCGGAGCCCAACGGATTCCTGCACATCGGCCATGCCAAGGCCATCTGCCTCAACTTCACGCTGGCCCTCGAGGAGGGTGGATCGTGCAACCTGCGCTTCGACGACACGAATCCATCCGCCGAGGAGGATGCGTACGTAAAGGCCATCGAGGAGGACATCGCCTGGCTGGGCTTCGAGTGGGGCGACGAACCGCTCTTCGCTTCCGGCTATTTCGAGAAGCTATACGACTGGGCCGAGGAACTGATTCGCAAGGGCCACGCGTACGTCTGCGACCTCACCTTCGAGAGCGTGCGCGAACAGCGCGCGGAAGGTGCGGACAGTCCCCACCGCGAGCGCAGTGTCGAGGAGAACCTCGAGCTCTTTCGCCGCATGCGCGCGGGGGAGTTCGAGGAAGGCTCGCGATCATTGCGGGCGAAGATCGACATGCGTTCCTCCAACATGACGATGCGCGATCCCGTCATGTATCGCATCAACCGTGCCCCCCACCATCGGACCGGAACCGAGTGGTGCATCTACCCCACCTATGACTGGGCCCATGGGCAGTCCGATGCGATCGAGGGCGTCACGCACTCCCTCTGCTCGCTCGAATTCCTGAACCACCGACCGCTCTATGACTGGTACCTGGACAAGCTCGGGCTCGAACCGCGCCCACGCCAGATCGAGTTCGCCCGCTTGAATCTCAGCTATGCCATCACCAGCAAGCGCAAGTTGCGTCAGTTGGTAGACGAAGGGCACGTCAAGGACTGGGACGACCCGCGCATGCTCACCCTGCGCGGCCTGCGCCGCCGCGGCTACACGCCCAGCTCGATCCGAGCTTTCTGCAAGGGCATAGGTGTTGCCAAGTTCAACAGCACCATCGACATGGTGCTGCTCGAAAACGCCCTACGGGAAGAACTCAACCAGAGCGCCCAGCGACGCATGGCGGTGCTCGACCCACTCGAGCTCGTGATCGAGAACTACCCCGAGGACAAAGAGGAGTTCGTCGACGCGCTCAACAATCCCCAGGATGCCGCCGCGGGCAAGCGCAAGCTGCCCTTCTCCAGGACGCTCTACATCGATCGCGCCGACTTTCGCGAAGAAGCGCCGCGCAAGTACTTCCGCCTCAAGCCCGGTCAGGAAGTGCGTTTGCGCTATGGGTACTACATCACTTGCACCGGCTTCGAGAAGAACGACGCCGGCGAGGTCGCTCGTGTCCTGTGCACCTATGACCCGGAGACCAAGGGCGGGGACTCCGCCGACGGTCGCAAGGTGAAGGGAACCATTCACTGGGTCTCCGCGCGGCACGCGTTCGACGCCGAGGTTCAGCTTCTCGACCACCTCTTCCGCGAGCCGGACCCCTCCGACGTTCCCCAGGGCGGCTCCTTCCTCGAGCACTTGAACCCGGACTCGCTACAGGTACTCAGCTGCAAGCTCGAGCCTGGCCTCGCCGACGCCAAGTCCGGTGAACGCTTCCAGTTCGAGCGCCACGGCTACTTTTGCGTCGATACCAAGGCCTTTGTTTCGGGGGCTCCGGTGTTCCTGCGCAGCGTGGCACTCCGCGACTCCTGGGCCAAGCTCGAGAAGAAGCTCGACAAAGGCTAACGAGCTCGTTCGTTGCTCAGGCACGTACGCTCAGAGACTGACCTCGAGGCCCACATAGGGAGCCTGCAGCATGACATCCACGTCGATCAAGGTGGAGCCGTCGTCGTAGTCGACGTCCATTTCGGTCAGCCAGTAACCCACGACAAGGGATCCACGGACGCGTTTGCTTCCACCGAAGAGGCGTAGGCGTCCGTAGATGTCGCCGTTCAGGTAGAAGACCTCGTCGCCGTCCAGATCCAGCTGGACGCCGGAGACCAGGGCACCAATTTCAAAAGCCCCGAGTTGAACGGCGGCAAAACCAGCCAGTACCGGAATGGCGAAGTCCTCTTCGCTGGCAACGGAGGTGGACAGAGCGAAATCGGTGTAGCTCTGATCCAGATTCAGATAGACGGCGCCCGCCCCCAGTCCTATCTCCAGGGTGTCGCCGGGAATGATGTCGAAGACGACCAGGCCGTTGGCCACGCTGAGGTTCATCTCCGAATCGACCACGGTGTTCTGCGCAATCGTGTTGGTGCCGTCGGAGATCGTCGTACTGAGCGTGCCTCGTCCGGCGAACTCGGGAACATCGACCCCGGCGATGATGTGCACGAGCCCCATCTTGAGATCCGCCCGACCGCCGACGGCCTGGTCGTCTTCGAGGCCCGCCTGTTCCACGTCGAGGGAACCCGTGGCCGGCCCGCTGGACAGGCTGGCGTCTCCCGAGATCTCGTATTGCGCATAGCGCGGCGCCACCCTCAAGGTCGGGATGGTGCAACTGGTGAAGGGCACGAGGAGCAGGAGTGCGAGGAGCTTCTTCATGGCAGGTCCTTGGCAAGGGCCATGAGAATCCACGATCCCCACTGTGATTTCCAAGGTCAAGGCGCGCCTTTTTGGGAAACCTGGCCCCGCCTCATTTTCGGTTAGAGACCTTGAAAAAGGCCGCGCCAGCGATCAAGCCTGTCTTCTCGGACAGAAGCACCAGGGGCGCTATGGGAACGAGCAGGGGCAGGCGCAGCGCAATCGCAGTGAAAGAGATGCTTGCTGGCGACGCGTCGACACCTTCGCGAACGTCGACACAGCCTCCCCAATCCAGGGCGCGAACGAGCGCAGCCCAGCCGCGAGCTCTGGCCGCGAAGCAGAGCTCGAGGTGCAATTGGGGCAGAATCAGATAGGGAACGCTGAGCACGATGGGCAGCACGATCAAAAGCAGCCAGGGGCTCTTGTGCGGCATGTACATCAAGAGGATGCCGTAGGTCACGCCACAGAAGAGCAACGCCAACACGAGGCGACGAATCCAGGTACCGCTTCCTAGCCCCGCACGCAGAATGCCGGGTATGCGCTCGAGCGGGATAAAGGCAGCCAGTGTGAACCACAGTGTGAGGAACGGCCCTGTGGCCATGGTCTTCATCGCAATCAGATGAAACGTGACCCCCATGGGAACGTAGAACCAGCGCGACCACGTGGAGAACAAAGCGATCGGGAACGTCGTCTGAACGATGATCAGGCCCACGGACATCAACTGCAACAGCAAGATGTTGCCCGACAAGGGGCCCGACCAATCGGAGCGGTACTCCAACATGATCCCCTGCAACGTGTAGCCATTCATCCATCCGAAGCCGGCGATCACGAGCTTGGAAGCGCCAGCGAAGAAGTAGCTGAGCGCTCCGGTGACCATGGTCAAACGCAATGGCAACGCCGCATACGCTGCGACCGATGGGCGCTCGATCGATCCACCGCGCCGGGCAGCTCGAATTCGTGCGATCAGCGAATCCAGAGACAAACGTCCCCCCACCGGAGCGAAGGGCAGGACCGCCAGGCCGAACATGAGCGAAATGCAATCGTGGTGCGGCTTGCCGAACGAATAGGCCGTGCCGATCCAGTAGAAACTCAACAGGGCCACAACAGCGGTACTGAGCCGGGTGAAGAGCCCACAGAAACCCAGGGCGATGCTCGTCACCAGTACGGTATAGACCGTGCGTGCCGTGGCCGGGCCAGGGGGCTGAAGGCCCAGCACGTCGAAGGCATAGATTGGATTCCAGACGCGGTTCAGGAACCTCGGGGCGACGCCGTCGGCGTGTTGAAAGACCCCGAACGAGAAGTGCCAGGCCGCATAGTACGCGGCGGCCATCAGGATCATGCGAAAGGCGCCGAGTCGGCACAGGGATGACTCGCCGAACCAGTACGCCTCCCAGCGCAGCCCGAGGCCTCCGCGTCGAGCGAGCTCCTGCGGAGCCGGTGCTCGGGGTTCACCCGTCACGATCGGGCTCTCCTTCGGTGTCCAGGGGCGAGCCGTACGGCGCCCTGTAGTGCGAGAGGATCTGAGGTGCTACGGGGATCGCACCGTCCGCGGTAAGGCGATGTCGCCGCGCGCGCACCTGCAGTCCGATCACCCCGCTTTCGGGATGCTTGTGGATGTAGGTTTCGAGATACTGCCGCGCGACCTCGTCCCCTCGATCGACAAGCGGTCCGAGTACCTGCCAGCGCCCGTCGATGGCGACGCCCACGGCCTGCGGTGGAATCACCCGTTGCGTTCCATCCACTTGCAGTCCCACCAGGACGACCTCGAAGATCACGTCGCCTTCGTCAAAGCGCGTCGTGTACATGCTGAAGCCCATGAAGGGCCACCCCTTGCCGTGGGGTTCGATGCCAGCCAGCACTTGCAAGCAAAGCACCGTCAGGAGCCCCGCGCTGAGCGGAACGCGCATCAAGTACCCGCTGCGCCAACCGCTGCGCCGTTCGTACAGGAGAAACCCGACCAACGCGAGCAGTCCAAACGTACCGAGCGCAGCGATCACGAAACGCTTGTCGAAACGGGCAGGAAAGGCCGAGTGCACCTTCAGTCGCAGGGGCTGCGAGCGGTTCAGGTCGCGGTCCACCGCGATCACATCCAGGGTGTGCTCTCCCGGTGAGAAACGCCCGACGAACGCATCGGGTGCTAGATCCCGCCAGACGTGGTGCTCATCCACGCGGAAACGAAAACGCGCTCCTCCCAGGGCCGATCCGCTGGCCGCGAGCCGAAAGCCGTCGGGATAGGTGACCTGGACGGCAAGCGTCGGATCCCAGGCGCTGCCGTCGATCGATACCGACGTCACGCGCGGCTCCTCGCCTTGATCCGGCCTATAACGATAGACCAGCGGCTCTCCCCCACCCGCGAACTGGCCGTGGACCCAGAGGCCGCCTCGCGGTGCGGGGGCCACGCGCAGCGTTTCCGCTCTACGCAACGGTTCCGGCAGGTCCTCGTCGGTGAAGCGATAGCCCCACAGACCGCCCATCTCGAGCACACCGAAGACTCCGTGCCCAGCAAACCACAAGCGACGGCGAGCATCGCAGTGGAGCGCTCGCACCGGCCCCAGCAGAAGGGGCTCCATGACCTCGAGCGGATCGAGAGCGTCGACCTCGCGTGAAAGCACGAACACCCCCTGGGCAGCGGCGATCACGCTGATTCCGGCCGGATCGCGGGCGAGGTCGTAGGGCACGCCGAGCCCATCGGCGCTCGTCGAGGACAGGGCAATTTCGCCGCCTCCGCGACGCCGGACGAGGTGCTCGCCCTCGATCGTGAGCTGGTTCGTTCCCGAGACCAGCTTGCTCTTCGGTGCCCAGCGCGGCACGGACTTCGCCATCGCCTCCCAGGATTCCTGGGCCGAAAGCCCGGGCGCGGTCAGCAGACACACCAGCCCGAGGACCAGGCTTGCTGTGAGTTTGCCGGGCAACGCCGGCCCCACCGGAGACATGCGGATCGCCGCCGCTAGACGAACTGGGTTACGCCGGGTTGGGCCACGGGTGCGACCGCCACCTTTCCCCACTCGTAGCTCGGGGGCCGCAGGTCCTCCTGCGAGTTGAGCGCTTGCTCCCAGGTGATCTCCTCGCCTGTGTACGCCGACATGCGTCCCATCAGCGCCATCAGCGTGCTGTCGCACATGTACTCGTTGTTGACCGGCTCGCCCGCGCGAATCGCTGCGAAGAGTACGTTGTGCTCGTTCTGGTACATGTCGTCGGGCTCGTCGCTGCGATAACGCCAGCTCCATGCTGATCCCGCTTCGATGCTGTGGGATTGGATGTTCGTCTTACCGCGCGTGCCCCAAACCCAGTCCGAGACGTTCGTGGCCGCACCATTCCATTGGCGGCAGGAGCTGAAACAACGCACGCCGTTGGCCCATTCATAGGCGTTGCTGAAGTGATCGTAGACGTTGCCGTACTTCTCGTCCGTACGCACGATACGACCGCCGCTCGAAACGCACTTCGCGGGATAGGACCCCATCACCCAGGCCACCTTGTCGAGGCTGTGGATGTGCTGCTCGGCGATGTGATCGCCGGAGAGCCACGTGAAGTAGAGCCAGTTGCGCATCTGGTACTCCATCTCGCTCCACGCAGGGTCGGCACCGCGGTGCCACAGACCGCTCGCGTTGTAGTTGCATTGCATGGCGACGATGTCACCGATGGCCCCATCCTGCACGCGCTGCACGGTTTCGCGCTTGGCGTTTTGATAGCGATAGCAAAGGCCCGAAACGATCGAGAGCCCCTTCTCCGCCGCCATGTGGCAGGACTCGCGGATCGAGCGCACGCCGGGGGCATCGGTGGCCACGGGCTTCTCGACGAACAGGTGTTTGCCTGCCTCGACGGCCGCGCGGACATGCAGCGGGCGGAAGTGGGGCGAAGTCGCCAGAACGACCACGTCACAATGTTCGATCACGCCTTTGTACGCGTCCCAACCGACGAAGCGACGATCCTCGGGCACGTCGATCTTGCCGGCGAGATCCTCGGTTTCCGTCAGGGTCTTCAGGCTGGCATCGAGCCGATCCGTGAAGGCATCGGCCAGGGCGACCAGCTTCACGTTCTCGTCGGCGCGCAAAGCGTTGGCCGCCGCTCCCGTACCTCGACCGCCGCAGCCGACCAGCCCCACCTTCAACATCTCCTTGCCTCCGGGCCTGCGCGGGTGGCGCGGGCCGGCGGCAGCATACGGACCGACAGTGGTCGCCATCGCTGCCGCGCTGGCTCCTCGCAGTAGTTGACGACGGGTGGTCTCGAAACTCATGGGGCGTTTCTCGTGTCAGAGGGTGGGTGCCGGCGTGGGCGCGATCCGGGGCTTTCCGAGCGCCGACTCTGCTTTCGAGGATAGCCTCTCCGGGAAGCCTGCGGTCGTCATTTTCACCCCGTCGGCCCCCCCACGGGGCAGAAGTCGTGCTTCGCCCCCGAAACGGACGAGAGCTTTCAGGCCCCGGGCTCCGCTCACCGAAAGCGCCGAGGCCCAGGCGTCGGCCTCGGCCCCCGTGGGGGCCAAGACCGTAACGATGGGCGAATCGACCAACGCCAGGCCCGTGCGCGGATCGATCAGATGGGAATAGCGTTGGCCCTCATACACGAAGCCGCGCTCGGTGTCACCGGAGGTCGCCACACCCGCGTGGGCCACGCGGATCCACTCGACCCCGGTGTCCCCGGGCCCGCCGCGGGGCAGAGCCACGCTCCAGCCCGAGAGCCCGGGTGGTGGCGCCCCCAGGGCCAGATCCCCTCCACCATCGACGAGGGCGCGCTCGATCCCGTGGGCGCGCAGCACCGAGAGCGCCTCGTCCAACGCGTCGCCCTTGGCGATTCCCCCGAGGTCCAGACGCATGTCGGGCTCGAGCAAACGCACGCTCCGGGTTGGCGCATCGAGCTCGAGGCTGGCGAAACCCACCTGGGACAGGGCCTCGTCGAGCCGAGCTTGGGGGGGCGCTTGCCCTTTGCGGCGCGCTCGGCGCCAGACTCGCGAGAGTGCTCCCAGGGTCACGTCGAAGGCACCTTCGGAGGCCTCGCCGATCCGTTTCGAAAGCTGGAGATTACGCCACAGATCAGGGGAAACTCGCTGCCAGGCGGTACGGCCCGAGAGCCGCGACAGCTCGCTCTCTGGGTCGTAATCGGAAAGCTGTGCCTCGAGATCGGCGATGCGGGCGAAGGCCCCCTCGGCGCCCTGCAGCGCCCGGGCCTCGGAATCCGCGTAGAGCACGATCCGAAAGACCGTGCCCATGTGGGCTTCCTGGAAGGTATAGCGCTCCGGCCCCGCGCGACAACCCAGGACGCCGAGGAGCACGCCCGCAACGGCCGTGCTCCAAGCCCCGCGAATCGGCGAAGCCCGCGGCCCCGGCATGGGGCCGGCGGCTGACTCCGAGTAGAATGCTCCGCACTGCTTCATGATCACCTCCTCCACCCTCGCCTTGCTCGTCTGCATCGTCCAGACCGATTCGGACCTCTATCCGGACATGCCCACCGGGGTTCCTCCCCTGCACGTGGTTTCGAATTGCGAAGCTACGGGCGAGGAGGAAATGAAACCCTATACCGAGACCATCCCGGGGACCGAGGGCGTTTTCGGGATGACACCGATTCCCTCGGGCACCTTCCAGATGGGCAGTCCTGGGAACGAAAAGAAACGCAACGCGGACGAGGGCCCGCGTCATGCGGTCTTCGTCGACGCCTTCTGGATCGGAACGCACGAGATGCGCTGGGACGAGTATCACCAGTTCATGCTCGGCCTCGACAAGAAGCTGCGCGCACAGAGCATGACCGAGCCCGTTCCACAGGATGCTTGGGCCGATGCGGTCAGTCGCCCGACACCGCCCTACGTCCCCATGGATTTCGAGATGGGCGTTGCCGGGTACCCCGCCGTCTGCATGACACAGTTTGCGGCAAAGCAGTTCACGAAGTGGCTTTCGATGAAGACCGGCCGCTTCTATCGTTTGCCGACCGAAGCCGAGTGGGAATACGCCTGCCGGGCGGGAACCGAGAGCGCATACTCCTTTGGCAAGGAGCCCATCGACGACTATGCCTGGCATTACGACAATGCGAATGACAGCTATCAGAAGGTAGGCTTGAAGAAGCCTAATCCGTGGGGCCTGTACGACATCCATGGCAACGTCGCCGAGTGGGTTCTCGACGGCCATGACAAGAACTTCTATGGACTCGCCCCCGCTGGCGATCAGGATGGGGTCGTTCGCAACCCGCTACGCTTGCCGCAGAAGCTCTATCCCCGCGTCACCCGCGGTGGCTCCTGGGATGACGATGTCGAGGATCTCCGCTCGGCATCTCGCAAGCGCTCCAAGAAGAGCTGGAAGATACAGGACCCCCAGCTGCCAAAGAGCATCTGGTACCACACCGACGCCTCGTTCGTCGGATTTCGGGTCGTTCGACCGCTCGTCCAGCCTACGGCCGCAGAAAAGGCCAAGTTCTGGGACCCCGATCTCGATTCGATCCGTGAAATCATGGAACGCCAGCGAACCGGTGAGCGCTGAGACGCGCCTGTAATCTGAAGAGAAAAGACCGCCGCCATGCCTTCGACTCGACGCCAGTTCATCCAACGCTCTTCCGGTCTGCTCGTCGGATCCTCGATCCTGCCCGAGGTTGCCGCCCGGGCGGAAGCCCGCAAGCAAGACCCCCTGCACATCGCCCTCATCGGTTGCGGCGGACGGGGAACCGGGGCGGCCACGCAGGCCCTGAACACCGAGGGCAACGTGCGACTCGTCGCCATGGCCGACGCTTTCTCCGACCGTCTCGAAGGTAGCCTGGCCGAGATCACAAAGCACCATGCGGACAAGATCGATGTGCCCGCGGAGCGCCGCTACACCGGTTTCGATGCCTACAAGCGCGCGATCGAGGAAGACGTCGACGTCGTCATCCTGACGACGCCGCCGGGCTTTCGCCCGCTGCACTTCGAGTACGCTGTCGAGAAGAGCCGCCACGTTTTCATGGAGAAGCCCGTCGCCGTCGACGCACCTGGCATACGCCGCGTTTTGACCGCGGCCCGCCGCTCCAAGGAGAAGAACCTGAAGGTTGGCGTCGGACTCCAACGCCATCACGATCCTCGCTATCAGGAGACGATCGAACGCATCCACCAGGGCGCCATCGGCAAGGTCGTGCTACTGCGCAGCTACTGGAACTCCTCGGGCGTCTGGGTTCGTCCGCGCCAGGAGAACATGACCGAGATGGAGTACCAGATGCGCAACTGGTACTACTTCAACTGGCTCTGTGGAGACCACATCGTCGAGCAGCACATCCACAACCTGGATGTCGCGAACTGGATCATGAAGGGCTATCCGGCCATGGCCGTCGGGCAAGGCGGCCGCCAGATCCGCACGGGACTCGACCATGGCGAGATCTTCGATCACCACACGGTCGAATTCACCTACGCCGACGGAACGAAACTACTCTCCCAGTGCCGCCATCAACCCGGGTGCTGGTCCAGCGTTTCCGAACACGCCCACGGCTCCGAGGGCTACTCCGAGGTCAGCGCCGGCAAGATCACGGGCCCCGGTGGCTGGAAATGGCGCTACGAAGAAGTGCGTCCGGATCCCTACCAGGTGGAACACGATCGTCTCTTCGCCGCGATCCGGGCGGATTCAGAGCACCACGAAGCCGAGAACGGCGCGCTCTCGACCATGACCTCGATCTTCGGGCGCATGGCGACCTACTCCGGCCAGAAGCTGACGTGGGAAGACGCCGTGAACTCGGAGATCTCCCTGTCTCCCGAGAGTTACGCCTTCGATGCCAACCCGCCGACGCTACCGGACGCGAACGGCGCCTATTCCATTCCGACCCCCGGGGTCACCAAAGTCGTCTGAGCCCAACCGCCATGAAGACAAGCTTCCTTTTCTCGACCCTTCTGATCAGCCTGCTTTGTGCCGTCGGCATGGCCGCTGCGCGCCCCATCGCGATGACCGAGAGCCGCATCGCCCCGGCCAGGGATGACAGCGAGCTCCACGAGCGCATGGAGACGATCGAGGAAGTCCTGGGCAAGCTGCGCCGTTCGCTGCGGGACACGGCCAAGCGCGACGAGTCAATCAGCTTGCTCGCGGCGATGCAGAAGGAAACCCTGGCTTGCAAGTCGCTCGTCCCCGAACTCGTCGAAACTCAACCCGCGGCCCAGCAGGCAGCGATGAAAACCGGATACCGGCGCCTGATGGTGGATTTCCTCACGGCCCAGCTCGAGCTCGAGGCGGCGCTCCTGGATGGCGACGAGGCAGGCGTGAAAGCCGCCTTCCGGAAGGTCCGCGACATGGAAGATGCGGGCCACGAACGCTTCACCGAGGAGGAAGAGTAACCGAGGGCATCCTGCCCGACGCCTGTTTGCTTTCCTCGTGCCAGCGTTGCGCTTCGGTCTCCACGAAGAGTTCCGGGCCGGGGCGGGTTCCTGCGCAGTTCACTGCAGCGATACGGAACCGGTAGCGCTGGCCCGGCTCCAGGCTGCCGGCCGTGCCCTTCGTCGTGTTGCGCGGGAATGAAGCGATGGTAACGAAGGGATCCTCGGCCAGGATCCTCGCTTGTAGCTCGAACCCGTCTTCGTTGTAGCTCTGATCCGTCCACGTGAAATCAACCGCATGCCTGCGGATGAACTGCACGCCCAGTCCGCCGGGCAAGGCGGGCAGAACCAGGCAGGGGTTGCTGGCGGCCTCATCGGGATCCGTGCTGGCGTCGAGTTCGTCCCCATCGAAGGCGCCGTCGGCATCCCGGTCCACCCCCATGCGGATCTCGCTGCCGCGTGGAACCACGGTCCATGTCAGCTCATCCCCGGTCCCGATCCCCGAGCGAAGTTCCGTCTGGGACAGCGACTCCGCTACGCGATCGGACTGATACATGTTGCCGTTCAGGTGGTAGAAGCCACGCGCGACCCCAGCGCGCCGCCCCTTCACGATCAAGCCCACCGCCCCCGAACTGGAGAGGGCCATGAGCCGTGCCAGGGCCACAAGATGCGCTCCGCCCTGGGAAAGGTCCTTCAGTGTGATCTGACGACCGATCGCGGCGTGAGCATCGAGGCTCGGAATGCCCGGTGCCCGGTTTACCCGATCGCGAGCCCCTTCTGGCAAGTCCGATCCGGAGAAGCACAGAAGGAAAGCCACGATATCCGCCACGTCGCTATCGTTGCCAATTTGGAAGGGAACGAGGAAGGTCGAGAGCGTGTCGATCGAGCCGTCGTGCAGGAAGCCAAAGCCCAAACGGCTCTTGGGCTGTTCCCGATTGAAGCCGACGCGCTCGTAGAGCGTGCGTAGCTGGGCGACCTTGAGTGTGCGGTTCGAGAATCCGTCGAGCCCCACCAGGCCACTGTGCGCCTCCCCCATGGGCCCCAGGGGCAGTGTTGCGAAGCCCGTCGGCGTCAGACGCAGGTTGGGACCCACCCCGCTCGGCAGGGCGTGGCACGTTGCGCACTCGACATGATCGTTGTCGGGGGAGAAGAGCTGCAGACCGCGCTCTGGGTTCCCCGAGACCATGGGAAGTCCACCCGGGCCATTGATGCCGCTGGTGAAGTGTCCGGGCAGGGGCAGGCTCGTGGGCAACGAATTGTCCTCGTTGCGAAAGGGGTTCGGGGGAATCCGGATCGTCGCCAGGAAATCCTCGAACTCCTGCATGTCCCCGGGACTCAAGCCGGCATCGTCGCCCTGAAGCCCCGTGAAGGCGCCGTTGAAGTCCTCGAGCCCCGTCTTGTCACCGCGCCAGTGGAAGGGCTCCTTGCCGATGATGTCCTGCAGGGTCTGCGTCAACATCGGCCCCTTCATCGGGTGCCAGTCCTCGAACTCTCCGGCAATGAGGTTCTGGCCCGTCAACGGCTTCATCGAGCCCTCTGGATTGCCGAGATCCCAGGCGAGTCGATCCGTACGCGCATCCACGTGACAGGAAGCGCAGGACACGTGTCCCGTGCCCGAGGTCTCGTGGGTTCCGTACAGGTGCGGGCGCCCCTCCTTCACCGCCCGAGGCGTCGGATCGTGGGAGAACGGAATGCGTGCGCTCTCCGAACGGCTGGCCAGGTCCACGACGGAAATCGAGGCGTCGAAGTGATTCAAGACGAAGAGGCGGCTCGTGCCATCATCGATCGCAAGACCGGTGGGACCCTGTCCGACCTCGATGGGCAAACCGATACGAAAGCCCGTGGTATCGAACAGGACGACGTTGTTCGAGCCCATGCCCGTCACGTAGGCGACCGTGCCTTCCGCGTTCCAGAGCACTGCGCGCGGGTCCCCGATGGAGAGGTTGCGCAGTGACTGCGGGAGAGTCGGGCTCGCGTAGTTCAGGTGCGGGTTCAGATCGACTCTCAGGACAGGAAGATGGCCTCCGGGGTCGAAGCCCGCCCCCACCACCTCGAGGAAGGACCCATTCAGATTTGGCTCGTAGCGAATCTCGTTACGCGCATCGGTTCCGACGACACTCACGTGCCCGCTCGGGTGCACGTCCAGGGCCATGCAAAGGTTCATCATGCCGTCCGCGTAGTCGACTTCGAGGGACTCCACGTCGATGATGCCGACATCGTGATCGAGCAACTGCCATCCAGGAATGCGGCCCGAACGCCATGCGGAATCGCCGCTGACGAACTCGGTCCAATCGCCATCGTTGTCGTCGTAGTAGCGGCCCAGCTCGTCCCGCTTCACGATCAAGGCCATCGGCGGTGGATCCACCAGGCCATCGGCCACCGGCGGAAAGGTCTCGATGCCAGCGTTCGGCGGCGGGTTGATCCCGCCGTAGGGCCCCAGGGGATCGGAAACGGCGTTGATGAGATAGGGCCCGAGGGTCTGAAGAAAGCCACCGCCCAGGATGGTCGAGCCATTGCCCGATTCGAAGAAGGCGACGTAGATACTCTGGCCGAGCGGATCGACCGCGAGCGCCCGTGGCTCTTCGCCCTCCAGGACGATGCGAACGGGCTCGACGCTGGTGTCCTCGGCATCGAACACGAGCAGCGTGTTGGGCTGGGAGCAACTGACGAAGGCCCTGCCACCGGCGAAGACGACGTCGCACGGTTCGTCGTCCGTTGACAGGGTCTCGACGACGTTGCCCGTGGAAAGATCCACCACGCTGAGCGAGTCGGAGAGGTGATTGCAGACCCAGGCCTCGTTCAGCGTCCGGGCGCGAACCGAGACCGGATCGAGTCCGACGGGAATCGAGCGAACCGGGGTGGGATTTCCAGCCCCCAGATCGAACACCTCGAGTCGATTGTCGAGGGTGTTGACCGCCAACAACAGAGAACCGTCAACGAGCCGCTCCAACGGGTGTACGTGAGGTGACTCGAAGTTCCAGACCTCGTGCTGCGAAGCGGCGCTAGACGACGAGAGGTAGATGGCAAGGAGAATCCCGACCGGCGTGCGCATCCCCCCAAGCTACCAGGTTGCTTTTAGAAGCGGGTCCTTTTCCGAACTTCCCGAGGGACCCTCGCCCGGGGGTCCCCAGGGGCCGGAAGAGGCTTCCGGGCCGGGCGGGGCCGTCGGCCCTAAAACCTCGGCGGACCCGGCAGGTGGCGGTGTCCCGGGCGGATCGCAGGATCCGCGGGATCGGACTGCTTGTCGAGCTCGTCGCGGTCGTAATAGCCGTCGAGATCGCGGTCGATGCCCATGCGCAGCTGCGAACCGTCGGGGACGAGCGTGAACGTCAGCTCGCTGCCCGGCGCGGCCAAGGCTTGCAGGGCAACCAACGAGATCGACTCGCTCGCCCGATCGGACTGGAAGGTCGAACCAGCGTTCAGCATCCAGCCCCGATCCTCGCCCGCCACACGGCCCTTGACGATGACGCTGACGTCATCGACAGCCGCCTCCGCGAGCATGGAATTGATCAGCGCCACACGGGCCGGATCGGGAGCCCCGCCATTGCGCAGGGTTGTCTGTGTTCCCACCGCTGCGTGGGCGATCTGACTAGGCGGCCCCGGGGGCTGCAAGAGCTCGGTCGGAGAGCCGAGTGAATTCCGTCCCCCACCGAACGACATCATGAAGGCCGTCAGGTTGGCCACCTGCTGCACGCTGTTCACCGTAAAGACCGGCTCCGCGATGAAGCGTTCTACCGAATCGACGGCACCGTCGTGGAGGTAGCCAAAGCCTGCGGTGCTTTCGAGCTGGGTCGTGTTGAAACCGGTTCGCTCGTGGATGTTGCGAAGTTGCGGAGTCTTCATGGTGACATTGGTCGACCCATCGACCGACACCAGGGCGAGGTGAGCTTCTCCGTCGGGTCCGGGTGGAATCTGCTGATAGCTGAACCCGGAGAGCTCGTAATCGGTACCGGCACCGGTCGGGCGCGTGTGGCAGGTAACACATGCGAGCGCACCGCCGTCCAGCAGGTTGGGCGGGCGGAAGAGCTGCTGCCCCGTGACCGCATTGCCGTTCGGCATGGGCATGCCCGCGGGTCCGAAGCGGCCTGTGGTGTAGTGCCCCGGAAGCGGCAAGCTGGTCGGCAGGCTGTTGTCGAAATTGCGGTGCGGGTTGGGTGGGAAGTGGATCGTGGCCAGGAAGTCCTCGAACTCCTGCATCTTGCCCGTGGTGAGCATCTCATCGTCGCCGAGGAGGCCCTCGAAGGCCGGATTGAAGGCCTCCAGCCCCCTCCGGTCGCCGCGCCAGTGGTGCGGCTCCTTGCCGATGATGTCCTGCATCGTCTGGGTCAACATCGGGCCCTTCATCGGGTGCCAATCCTCGAAGCCAGTGTTCAGCCCCGGAGCGTTCGCCCCCAGATTGCCCTCGAGGAGCTGCATGTCGCCAGCCGGGTTGCCAAGATCCCAGGCGAGACGATCCATGCGCGCATCGACATGACACGAGGCACAGGACACGAGCCCCGTTCCCGACGTCGCGCTGGCGTCGTACAGGTGCTTGCGGCCCGCCTTGATCGCCAGGGGCGAGGGGTCGTAGAAGGGTACCTTGCCCACCTGCGCCTCGGAGGTCGTGTTGATCACCGAGATCGAGGCCTCGAACTTGTTCAAGACATAGAGCCGGTTACGCGCCTCGTCCAGCACGATCCCCGTGGGGCCTTCACCGACGTCGATCGTCGGCTGCATGCCGGCGCGCCCGCCGCTACCATCGACGATGACCACGTTGTTCGTGCCCATGCCACTGACGTAGGCCCGCGAGCCTGCAGCGTTCCACGCGATGCCGCGCGGATCGCTGATGGTCTGCTCGCGCGTGCTCGGCGCAACCGTTCCCGATAGATAGTCGAGATGCGTGTTGAGATCGACGATGGTCGGCGTGGTCACGGCGGCCGGATCGATCATGGCCAGGTTCACGCGCAGGAAGACGCCGGTCAGAACCGGTTCGAAGCGCACCTCGTTCGTGGCGTCCGTGCCGACGACGGTGAACTCTCCGGTCGCGGGGTTGACCCCCATGGCCATGTTGATGTTCATCAAGCCGTCCGCATAGCTCAACGCCAGCGTGTTCGCATCGATGATGCCCACGTCATGATCCAGGAGTGTCCAACCGACCGGACGCCCGGAATCGGCGGCATCGGCCCCCGAAACCTTCGCGGTCCAGTCAGCGCCGGTGTCATCCCTCCAGAGCCCCAGAGCATCGCGCCGCACGATCAACGCGACCGCGGGCGGCGTGGGCAAGGCCCCGTTCAAGGGCGGATCGAAGAGCGCGCCATCGTTCGGCGGCGGGTTCACACCGGCATGGGGGCCATCGACGTCGCTGACCACGTTGGGCGGGAAGCCCAGGTTCGCGACCACGCCCCCACCGAGGACCGTCGTGCCGTTGCCGGATTCGAAGACGGCCACGTACACCTTGTCCCCCGCCGGGCTCTTGGCCAGGGCGCGCGGGTCCTCTCCACGAATGTCGATGCGCGTCGGTGCGATGGACAGATCGGCGGGGTAGAAGACGAGGACGCTGTTCGCCTGGGAGCAGCTCACGAAGGCCCGTTCGCTCGTGCCGGCGAAGATGACGTCGCACGGCTCGTCGTCCGTGCTGAGGGTTTCGACCACACTGCCCGTCGTGAGGTTCACGACACTTACGCTGTCGGAGATGTGGTTGACGACCCAGACCTCCGTGTTCGTACGCGCCCGTACCGATACGGGGTCCAAGCCGACGGGAATCGAGTCGATCAGGCGCGGACGGTTGCGGGTGAGGTCGAACACCTCGAGCCGGTTGTCCGGGGTGTTCACGCTGAAGAGTTTCGTGCCATCCGGGCTCATTTCGAGCGGATGCACGTGGGGGGACTCCCAGTTCACGAAGGACTGGGCCGAGGCGCCCAGGCTGAACAGGGTGAGGATGGAGACCGAGAGGGCGGTATGGATGGTTCGCAAGTGGTTCACGGTGGCTTTTGGTGCCTATCTGCCCGGGATTTTCGGGGGGGGGCTCCCAGTCACGCCCATCGTCCCTACTCCATCATCAATGGAGCTCTCTCCCACAGCAAGGGGTCCTGGCCTCTTCCGCCCGGACTCTCTACCTTTATTGGGCGTTCCCTGGGCCATGGCTCTGTCATTGGTCCCAGGGGCCCGCCCCGAACCCGCCTGGCCCCTCTCCGACATGCGAGCCATCACCTTTCAGGCCCCGCGCAGCCTCGAGGTTGCCAGCGTCCCCGATCCGGAGATTCTGGATCCGCGGGACGTCGTCGTGAAACTCGAACTGGGAGCGATCTGCGGATCCGACCTGCACGTATACCGTGGCGACGAGGCCGGCTTGGATCGGGGCACGATTCTCGGCCACGAGTTTCTGGGTGAGGTCGTCGAGGCGGGAAGCGACGTCCAAAAATGGAAGGCCGGCGAGCGGGTCGTCAGCCCCTTCTCTTCGAGCTGCGGAGGCTGCCTCTTCTGCTCGAGGGGGTTGACGAGTCGTTGCTCCCACGGAGCGGTCTACGGCTGGGTCCAGAAGGGCGAGGGCTTGCAGGGTGCCCAAGCCGAGTACATCCGCGTGCCCTTCGCCGATACGGATCTCGTCGCCGTGCCTTCGGATCACCCGGCGGAAGAGGTCCTGCTTATCGGTGACATTCTCTCGACCGCCTTCTTCTGCGCCGAGAACGGAGGCGTCTCCAAGGGCGTCGCCACGTGCGTGCTCGGCTGCGGCCCTGTCGGCCTGCTGGCCGTGCAAGCAGCGCGCGAGCTCGGAGCCGATCCGCTCTTTGCCGTCGACGCGGTTCCGGAACGCCTCGGGCTCGCGGAACGCTTCGGAGCGACACCGATTTCCTTCAAGACGGACGATCCCAAGGCCTGCATCCACAAGCAGACCGGCGGTTTCGGCGTCGACGTCGTTCTGGAAGTGGTCGGCAACGCCTCCGCCAGCAAGCTGGCGTACGAGCTCATTCGCCCCGGGGGCACGATTTCCGCCGCGGGGGTTCACAACGAGGATCACTTTGCCTTCTCTCCGGGAGCGGCCTACGACAAGAACCTCACGTACAAGGCAGGCCGGGCTCCGGCGCGTCACTACATGGAACGTATGCTCGAGCTCTTGCAGCAGAAAAGGCTCGATATCACTCCCCTGATCTCCCATCGCATGGCCCTGGCGGATGCGGTTCGTGGCTACGAGATCTTCGACAACAAGCTCGAAGGCGCCATCAAGATTCTCGTCGAGCCCTAAACCCGGAGACTCCTTTGCGCGTTGCGCTCTTTGCCACCTGCCTCGTCGATCAACTGCGCCCGCAGGTGGGACTCGCCACCGTGAGGGTGCTGGAGAAGGCTGGGGTGGAGGTCGATTTCGATCCGCGCCAGACGTGCTGTTCGCAACCGGCTTTCAACTCGGGCTATCGCGACGAGGCGCGCAGCGTCGCGCGCCACTTCCTCGACGTCTTCGGTCAAGCCGATGCCATCGTGTCGCCATCCGGCTCCTGCACCGCCATGGTTCGTCATCTGAAGGAGCTCTTCCCCGAAGGCTCCGGCGAGCACGAGCTCGCCACGTCGATCGCTACCAGGACGCACGAGCTGGCGTCCTTCCTGGTGCGCGAGCTGGGCATCGACGATTTGGGAGCGCGCTTCGACGGCACCCTCACCTGGCACGATGCCTGTCATGGTCTGCGCGACCTGGGTCTGAAGGACGAGCCGCGGCGCTTGCTGTCCAAGGTCGAAGGCGCGCGCTTCGTCGAGATGGAGGCCGCGGACACGTGCTGCGGTTTCGGTGGCACCTTCTCCGTCAAGTATCCCGAGATCTCGGTGGCCATCCTCGATCGCAAGCTCGAGCGCCTGCGCTCGATGGAAGTCGACGCCATCGTCTCCAGCGATGCCAGCTGCCTGATGCAACTGTCCGGTCGCCTGACTCGCACGCTGTCCCCCCTGCGCACACTGCACATCGCCCAGGTTCTCGCCGGCGTCGAGGAGTTTGGTTGATGCACAAGAGCTCGGAGACCTTCGACCAGAACGCGCGCGAAGCCCTGGCGGACGAACACCTGCGCGGGGCCCTCAAGCGCGCCACCGAGCGCTTTAGCGAGAAGCGCAAGGAAGCGGTTCTCGAGCGCCCCGACTGGGAGGAGATGCGCGAAGAGGCCCGCTGCATCAAGGAGGAGACACTCACCCAGCTCGATCGTTACCTGGAGGAGTTCGTCCATCACGCGGAAGCCGCCGGAGCCGAGGTGCACTGGGCGCGGGACGGGCACGAGGCTTGTCGCATCGTCTGCGGCATCGCCGATGACGTGCAGGCGGGGACCGTCGTCAAGTCGAAGAGCATGACCACCGAGGAGATCGACCTGAACCAGGCCCTTGCCCGCGGGGATCACCCGACCGTCGAGACCGATCTCGGTGAGTGGATCATCCAGCTGGCCGAGGAGCCCCCCTCGCACATCATCGCGCCGGCGATTCACAAGACGAAGGAGGACGTCGGTGCGCTCTTCGCGGAGAAGCTCTCCATCGAGGAAACCCACGACATCGAGGAGCTTACGCGCATCGCACGCCGGTTCCTGCGCAAGTCCTTCGCCGAGGCCGACCTCGGCGTCAGCGGCGTGAATTTTGCCATCGCCGAGACAGGCACCATTCTGATTCTCGAGAACGAGGGCAACGCCCGACTGACAACATCGCTTCCCAAAGTGCACGTGGCCATGATGGGCATCGAGAAGATCCTGCCTCGCTTCGGGGATCTCGAAGTCTTCCTGCGGCTCCTGCCGCGCTCCGGAACCGGGCAACGCCTGACCAGCTATCAGTCGCTGATAACAGGAACAACCGAAGGCGAGGGTCCCGAGGAAGTGCATATCGTGATCCTCGACAACGGTCGCTCGGCCATGCTCGCCGATCGCGTGACGCGCCAATCCCTGGCCTGCATTCGTTGCGGCGCCTGCCTCAACCACTGCCCCGTCTACCGCGAGATCGGCGGGCATGCCTATGGTTCGGTCTATCCAGGCCCTATCGGTTCGGTCATCACGCCCCAACTCGCCGGCGCCGAGAAGGCCAGTGCCCTGCCTTTCGCTTCGAGCCTGTGCGGTGCGTGTCGCGAGGTTTGTCCCGTCAAGATTGACCTGCCCGAGCTCCTGCTCGAGCTGCGCTCGCGGATCGTGGCGCGCAAGGGCCTGCCCTCCTCCCCCGACGCAAAATCTCCCCTACCGCGCAGAAGCCTCGAACGGCTCGGCTTCAAGCTCTGGGCCTTCGCCATGGGTGGACCCCTGCGCTATCGGCTCTTCATGGGAGCCGCCCGGCTCGTCTCTCGCCTCCGCTTCCTCGAGCGGCTCGTTCCACCTCTCAGCACATGGAAGCGTGGGCGGGATCTACCGCGCCCGGCCGCGACCAGCTTTCGCGCTGCCTGGCGCAGAAGGCGCTCGTCTCGATGAAGACGGGAAACAATCCGAGCGCCCGCGAGACCATCCTCGCGAGCATTCGACACAGCCTGCGCAACACGGACCCCGCGCCGCGGACGAAGACACTTGCGCCCAAAGCGACCGGAAGGCCGGGGGAGACGTTCGCAAAGGCCGAGCTCGCGTACGGCTTTTGCTCATCCTTGCAAGCTGTCGGCGGTCAGGTCCATCGTACTTCGACGTGCGAGGAGGCGCGCGCCTGCGTGCTCCAACTCGTACGCACGGCCGCTGCGAAGAACGTGTTCTCCTCGAACACGCCACGTCTACGCGATTGGCTCGCCGACGAACCCGTGGCCGTCACCGTTCCCGGCGATGACCGCTCGCGCATGCTCGAAGCCGAAGTAGGAATCACCGAAGCCCAGTTCGGAATTGCCGAAACAGGCACGATCGTGCTCACCTCGGACCGCGAAGAGCACCGCTTGGCCTCCCTGCTACCAAGAACTCACATAGCCCTGCTCTTCGAGCACGATCTCGTCGCCGGGCTGGGCGAGGCCCTGCTGAAACTCCAGAGCGAGGGCATTCCCCCCGTCGTGACCTTCATCACGGGCCCCTCCCGCACCGGAGACATCGAGCTGACCCTGGTCGTCGGCGTCCACGGCCCCGAAATCCTGCACGTCGTGCTCGTCGGCGATTCGTCTCCCGCGGCACAACCCGGGAAGCCCAACACTATGGGCTATTGATAGACCAGTGCCATGCTTCGCAGGGTCGAAGTAGCACCTGTCTCGATGTCGTTCGTGAAACTCAAACGCACCTGGATATAGCGGGCACCGTCGAGTGAGGACAGGTCCGCCGTCCAGGTTTTCGCCCCCCTATGGAAGAGCACATCGCCTGTAGGAATGTCCCCGTACGGGTCCATTTCGCCCGCGTCGAACGGAGTGCCACCCGCTGCAGAGGTGAAGCCATCGGCACCACGGAAGTGCGCCACGACACGGGCTGCATGGGGCTCGGAAGCATCGAGGAGGAGGGCCGTGAACATGGGCGAGGCCAGCTGTGTGTCGATCCACACGGAGTGGGCACGGGACACCTTCGTGACGGTGCTGAGCTGTCCGAGATAGAAGGTGTTGTCCGCGGACATCGTCGGCAAACCGGGTGGAGTCGAGAACGGGTTGAAACCTCCGCTGGGAACATCCTCGAGGTCGGGATCGACCGTCATGGGCAGACCGCCAACCCCGATTCCGCCGCCGGAAAAGGCACGGAAGTTCGGACGCGCCGAGGTATTGATCGCCAGGGATACGTCGAAACGGTTCAGACCGATCGCCGTGTTCGAGGGGAAGGTCCTAAACTCCATCAAGAGCGGCAAACCGATCGAAGGGACTTGCTCTGCACCGGCGTACGAGCCTTCCTCTTCCTCCAGGAACAAGGGCGGGCCGACCTCGATGCCCATGGGCACGCCGAGCCCATCGCCACCGCCCTCGGCCAAGACAGCTGTGTCACGCCAGGTGAATGTGTTGCTCGTGCCGAGGGCGTTGAGCGGATAGGGCATCAGGAGCGTGCCGCTTGAAGAGCTGGTCAGATCCAGGGGATCGACCACGTAGCCTAGTGCCCGCGGGTGGACAACCTCCTGTGGACTGCTCGGATCCGAAAGGACGTTGGCCGCGAATGGATTCGGGGCTCCGAAGAGGCCGGACGCGGGCACCTTCGGAAGGAGGGTCGCGTCGACATCCTCGTCCGGCAAGCGGCCTGCATGGGAGAGCAGAATCTCGAATTCCTGGTAGAAGTCCGCCACGACCAAGCCACCGAGAGGCGCCCAATGCAGCCCCTCGACATCCAGGTTGTGTTTGCTTTCGTCCAGCAGCTGGAAGCCAGCATCCGCATAGCGCCAGAGTGTCTGCAGCTTGCTGCCAAGTGGCACGAGGGGTGCGTTAAGGCCCGGCGGGAAGGGGATCATTAACGATGGCACGGGGTTCGATCGATCGACCGAAAATTCGCTGCGAGTCACCGGGCGCGGGAAGAGCCTCTCGTCGACGAGGTCGTAGAATATCTGACCGCGCATGTCCGCCCCGAGCGGCTCCAGCTCGTCGGTCGAACCGAAGCGCAGCACGACACCTCTGGATATCTGCGTCGGGGCCTCTGGATCCAGGGTGAAATCGAGGGCAGCGGGAAGAACCACAGGGGCATTGCCAGCTAGATCCGTCAATTCGGAGATCACCTCGACATGGAAGCGCTCGGCAACGCCCTGGGTGTGGGAAAAGGGAAGCACCGGAACGAAGGCCAGGCCGGCGGCACTTGCATCCTGCAGGATTGCGCCCGGTACGATGTTGCGTGGGGTAGGTTCGACACCCGCAGGGCCTTCGACAACGCGCAGGCTGTCGTACACGTTGAGCGTAGCAACTTCCATGGCCTCGCTGAGGCGCACCTGGACACTCGAGTTCGGATCCACGCCGCTGGAAGGTGCGACATCAGGCTCGGGTGTAAAGCGCACCCAGCAGCTAGGGGCGAGCGCCGTGCTCGAGCGATAGAGCGTCACGAAGGTGGAGGGCCCCAGGAGCAGAGCTGCAGCGACGGTATCGTCCCCGCTTGCCGCGACCCGCACTCCGCTGACGTGTCCCGACACGTCCGGTCCTGTGCCGGGCTCGAGCACCTCCACGAAGCCGCCGCCAAAGGTCAAGACATCCCCGGAAATCGGAGCCGTCGCACAGGTCGACAGGAACTGAAAGTCCACCAGGAAGATCCGACCGCTGGTGTCCCCGGGTTCGGGGAGTGCCGCCCCGATGATGGCCGGAAACTCTCCCAGGAGCTTGGGTGGTGCCGTGTCGGCCAGGAAGCCACGATTGATGTCGCTGGGGTTGCCCGAGCGCATGCCGCGCACGACAGGCTGCGTGGGACTCGCAAGATCGACCGGCCCGTTCTCCGTTGTGCTGAGAGGGGTTCCGATGAGGTTTTGAAGTCGCGAGAACTGCCCCGAAGCGAAATCGAGCTCTGTCGGGAAGCGCACGGAAACGTTGGCGTCCGTGCCCGCGCTGTCGCTCGCCGGCAGTCCAATGGGATTCAGGGGGAACGGACTCGGGTCACGGGATTCAAGCTCGGACACTGTGAAGTCGATCACGATCCGCGTGGGGTGGAACTGGTTTTGCGCGTCCACGCCCCCGTGGTTTCGATCGTAGAGAACCCGCGCCGGAAACGGGGCCAGCGGCGGCGTCCCCGCGCGCACACGCACGTTGTCGAACAGGTTTGCGGTCGCCGCCCGCGAATCGTCGAGCAGGTCGTCGAAATAGCACACCAGGGCAGCGTTTCTGGCGACCGTCGAGAAGGGCGGCGGATCCGTGCCGTCGTCCGCCTTGGGAACGATGAGGTTCTCCACGACCTCGGCCGAACGAACGAGGCGAAGGAACTCCGGATCCGTCTCCTGGCGCTGAATGATGAGGCGTTGAACCTCTCCGATTCGACTCTGGAAAAGGAGGTAGTCCACTCCGTTGCTCGCGATCGTCTCGCGGATCACGAAGTCCTCGAAGACGGGGATTGGGTCGACATCCCCGAGGGCGTCGATGGCGTGGACGTCGACGAGACGGCCCCAACGCAGGGCCAGGAGATGTAGCTCTCGAGCCTCGCCCCTGAAGTTCGCGTCCGGCAGGAACTCCCGATCCCGATGGGCGCCCCGGGGGTTGCCTGCAGGGGGGCTCGCTCCTCCGACAACGGGGTCCTGGGCCGCGGTCAGCGTGGCGGCCCCGAGCAAAGAAAGGCCTGCGAGAAGGATCGCTCGCAAGCCTAGAACACTTTTGCGAACGGGGTGGAACGAGGGCAGCATCGGCATGTCTGTGAATCTCCTTTGCCCCCTGTTAGCACAGCCGCTCCACTGTGGTCACACATGCAGGTGACGGCGATTCTCTGGCTTCCCTGCAGTGCCACGCGAGCTGCGCGATCCTGATCCGCCACAGGCCCGGTTCCCGGGCGCCCAGAAATTCGCAATTGGACGGAAAGCTTTTCAGTCCGGGCTTTTCGTGATCGCCCTATGGTCCGGGCCTCCAAATGCCGAGTACGAGCGTAAGCACGGCCTGTGCACGAGTTTGCGCAAGCCCCGTCGATCTCCTATCCGTCGCAGGAGCTGGTCCCCACCATGCAGGGCTCTCATTACCCGCATTCCAACGTTCGTTCCCTTCTGGCCCTCGCCGTTACCGTGCTGGTAGCTGCCTGCTCGAGCACGCATACGTCAAAGGTCAGCACAATGCCGACCATCGTGGTCGAGCAAGAAGAGGCACCCAAGGTCGAGCTGCAGACTGCGAACACGGCTCTGGGCGACATACGTGTGCCGAGTGACCGCACCGTCGAGCTGAACCCCTGGTCCGCCGAGGGGCTCTGGGTCGGTGCTCGTTTCACGGAAACGGGCCAGCTCGGGCACTTCGACGGAGACGTTGCGGTCTTCCGTCCGACCGATGCGGTCATCATCCCGGACCTGGACACGGAGGAGGGCTTCGGCTTCTCGATCAGCTATCGCTGGAAGAGCTGGGAAGCCCTGCTGACCTACGACAAGACCGAATACGACGGCGATTTCACGGGTTCGGCACTCTCCCACGACACCGACATCGAGAACCTCGACCTGAACCTGCGCAAGTACTACTTGGTCGAGACGCCGATTCAACCCTTCGTCATCGCCGGCCTGGGCTGGAGTCGCGCGGAAATCGAGAACGGCTCGACCGACAGCGGTTTGAACTTCATCGTGGTGCAGGACGCCGAGCTCGAGAACGGCATCAACATCAACCTCGGTGGCGGACTCGCGTTCTATCCCCTACCCTGGATTTCGGTCTACGCCCAGGCCATGTATCGCTTCGTCGAGTACCAGACGACCCAGGGCATCGACGGCTCCGTCAACAGCATGGTCGATGGAGACAACTGGACCATCGCGGTGGGCGCGTCCATCCGGCTCTTGCCGGGGCGTAACTAGCGTTCGGGACCCCGACGTCGCCCTAGCCACGCGCTACATCAGGGCTCGCGCTGCGGGGATCCTCTGTAGATCGCGGCGGCCTTCGGCAGGCCTTCATCCAGGTAGGGCTCGTCGACGGGAAGCGTGAGCTCTTCGTCCATCCCCCCCCAGATCCCGAATCCGACCGAGATCCCCGTATCGGGTTCCTGCTCGGTCAGGAAGCTATACCAGTGGACCAGGTCCACGCCGGATTCGATCATGGTCGGAACCAGGTGATCGACGTAGGCGTAGTAGAGGTCCGGATGGCTCTGGGCGGCCAGGGCCATTGGGCGCCAGGGCGACAGGCCAGCCAGAAAGGACTGTCCCGCTTCGTAGAGCTCGAGGCGCGGCGCGGATCCATCGGGGTTCACGTACCCATCGGCTACGTTGCGATGGGCACTCAGCGCTTCCCCCAGGGACACGATGGTCTGCATGGAAGCGCTGATCAGCTCCGGCACCGTGGGGCAATTGGGACAGTCCTGGGCCACGGCATCCAGCAACCACTGATCGACGATTTCCGTGGGTGGTGAGAAGTAGGCCGCCGGACCGATCGCATCGACACGCGTACCCGCAGGAAGAGCATCGAGGATGGCCTGGACGAAGCCAGGATTGGCGATGAAGCCGCCGACGTAATGGCGCACACGAGAAGCACCACCCCCGCTGAACACCGCGTCGGCCATGTTCCACAGGAGCATGATCTCCCGGGCGATCAGCGCGTGAAGGGTGAGGCCGAGATCGCGAGCCTCGTCCTGGAACCAGGTGTTCGAAGGGCTCGAGATGTTCCAGATCTCGTTCGAGAGCTCGATCGTGAGACTCAAGGCCTCGTCCAGCCCCGCGAACGCTTGGCCACCGTTGAGACCGGCGATAGCCGAAGATCCGAAGCGAATGCGTCGAAGAGCGTCCAGGACGAACAGGTCGTACATGGACTGCGTGATCCCCGTTCGATGCGGCACCTGGAAGTGCAGATCGGTTCCGAGGAGATTGCACAGCGCAACTTGAAACTCCACGCAGACTCCACGTCGCGTTCCCTGGCTGGGGCTCGTTGGTAGGATCCTGCCGGCGAAGTCGAAGTCAAAGGCCGCGGTCGCATCTAGAGCGCCATAGGAGTTGATGCGATTCCAGTCGAGCGGACGCCACGAATGTGGTCCTTCGCCGCGGTTCATCGCCATCAGCTTGTCGATGTAGGGTTGCCAGAACAGGGGTCGCGTGGATTCGGTCCCCGGCAACCACACATGCACGTTGCGCACGGGATCCAGGGGATCGGAAGCCAGGCTTGCAAAGGCGAGGTTGGCGTTGCCATCCTCGGCCGTCGGATCCACGAAGAACTCGGTCCAGCGCTCGGTGCGCATGCCTTCACCGGTGATCGCGGTCCCGATGAGACGGCAATCCCCTTCGCCTTCCCAGGTCAACACGTAGGGCTCGCTGCGGCCATCGGGGATCGTGCCCGCCATGGCGGAAAAGAGCAGGGCACCCGCCCCTTCGCCGGGCGGCAGCGCAGAAAGATCCGGCCAACCGGCACCCACCAGAGGCGGGAAAGCACTCAACGAAAGAACCGGAGCCAGCTCGGGCGTCAAGGCACCGCCGCGTACGACGACGAACTCCGAAGCACGGGTCATCGCATCCGCGAAGACGATCGAGCGGGCTGTCCAGTTCAGGAAACTCGGGTTCATCCCGTAGTCCAGGGCGTACTCGGGATCGCCGGGGGCCGGGGGATCCGGGGGATCCGGAGGATCGGGGGGATCCACTACCGGTACGTCTGGCGCAGTACCACCGCCGGAGCAGGCAGTGACCCAGGGAAGAACAAGCAACGCGGCGAAGGCCGCGGGAAAGAACAAGCGAGGGAACATCGGACTCTGGAAGCCTACCCCTCTTTGTACCCCCTGCCCGCGGGATCAAACCTGGCCCAGGGAGAACCACGTGCCTTGCCGGGACGTACGCACGGCTTTCCAGGTGACCAGGGAAAGACCTTCTTGATTCCCTACACTCACGCGAAGCCAAGGAGTTCCACATCGACACCCCCGCCCTCATCCGCCGTCTCGAGAAGTTCCCCCCCGTGCTCGTCTCCGTAATCGAGAATGCCACCGACGAGGAGACGCGCTGGCGACCGAGCAAGGAGACCTGGTCGATGGCCCAGATACTCGGGCACATGCTCGACGAAGAACGCGACGACTTTCGGACCCGTCTACAATCGACACTGAATGATCCAGAGGCTCGCTGGGCGCCGATCTACCCCGAGGCGCGGGTCCAAGAGCGTCGGCATCAGGAAGCGTCCGTGGATCGGCTCCTGAAGGATTGGAAGAGCGAGCGTCGGGCGTCGTTGCAATGGCTGGGGCAGCTCGGGGAAGCGGCATGGCACAACACCTACGCGCACCCTGAGCTGGGCAACCTACGGGCCGGCGACATCCTCTTGTCGTGGGTCAACCATGATCACCTGCACCTGAGACAGATCACGCAGCGTCTTTATCAGATCGCCTTGAAGGACGGGGCGCCTTTTGAGTGTGCCTACGCGGGGCCTTGGTAGGGACAGACACAGGACGACTGTTCCCATTTCGGATCCTACCAGGGCTGCTCAGGCGTCCGAACGTGCGATCTGCTTCAGGTACCGCTCGAGCGTCTTGGAGAGCCCCTGGCGATCTTCGTGCTCTTGGACGGACTCCATGGCCTTTTTCTGGTAGCGAATCGCGTTCTTGTGATTGCCGTTTCTGAACTCGGCCAGAGCCAGGGTGTCGAGATACTGCCAGGTCGAATAGTCGTCGTTCTCGTTGGAGAGACGCGCTACGCGAAGGGCCAATTTGTCGAAGGCGCTCTTGTACGTGTCGTCGGTCAAAAGCGCCCAGGCGAAGTTGTTGGCGGCGCGGGAGTCGGCCTTGAATTGCCTGGCCAGTTCGCTCTCCAGGGACTTGGCTTGCTTGTATTCACCGACCTGGACATGGTGGTCGAAACGGTTCTTTGCATCGTGTGTGTGCTCCACTTGCTGCTTGCGCGCGACGCTGGCCTTGCGAGGTGCTGCGGGAGCGTGTTCCTCCCTGTGGCCGCCTTGCGTTTTCTGGGCCAGCAGCATGGACAGCATGCCGTCGATGCGCGGGATCCCCGTCAACTTGAAAGACATCCCGAGCTCGTTCGAGCTGTGGCGGGAGATCATGGAGAGAACCGTGCGCTCCAGAATCGGCGCGATGGAACCCGCCATCTGGGCCTCCTGACCCTCCATGTAGGGCTTGGCGATCTGGAGGAGCCGACCACCGTGGGCCGCCATGGCCTGGTTCACGCCCTTGCCCATGCGGGCGAGGTGTCCGGCGAAGGCGGGGTCCTTGCGGACCGATTCTTGCCTGGCCAGCGCGGCGAGGGTCGTCTCGAGGGCAGGGGTGCTGGAGGAGACGAAGAAGGTCTCTTCGGTGGATGTCTGGAAGATCGGGAAGCCATCGGCGACGCGGTAGACGTTGGCCGTTCGCCCCGCAATGCTCTGGGTCCCCGGCTCCAGTTCGATGCTGCCCGAAGCCACCTGGGCGACGGAGAGCAGGAGCCCGAAGACAGCCTCGGTGCGCGCCGCATCGTTCGTGGTCAAGGCCAAGGTGATGCCGGGGATGGGCCCCGAAGCCGCGTCCGGCAGGGCGAAGAGCGAAACGCCGACGGTGTTCGCGAAGAACTCGCGTCCGATGTCCATGGCCGTGACGACCGGTTGGCCATTGGTATCGACCTCCAGCGGTGCGATCGCGGGTCCGGCGGGATTGAATGCTGCCGCCAGGAAAGCGGCCGCGCCGGAGGGCACGGTGTCCAGGGTGCGCGGGTCGAGTTCCGCGGAACGCAGGAAGTGGAAGGCCAGGCTGCGGTGCGCATCGTCGAGACGCAAGGCCACGTCCATCGACATGCCGTCCGCTTCGACACCGGCGCGCATGACGACCGACTCGAAGCTCTGGAGATCGACGAGGGCCTGGGCCATGGCGAGTTCGTGGCCGCCGGCCTTCTGGGTCACCATCGCGTTCAGCATGGGACGCAGCGGGGCGGCGTTGACGCAAACGTAGAAAAGATCCTCCCCGCGCAGCGCGAGGTTTTCCTTCATGTGCGGATCGTTGGCCATGGAATCGTCGGCACTTCCGTCGATCCTTCGCAGGCAACCCTCGATCTCACTGCGCGCGGTACTGACGAGCACCAGACGTCGGGTGAAGGTCACATAGGCGTGCTCCTCGATGAGGTATGTCGGGTGACCGACGATCGAATCGACGACCTTGCCCTGTACCGGAACGGCGCTTTCGATGAGGCCACGCAACAACCCGAGGTCGCCGGGGTGCAGCACCGCGATGCCACCCGGAGCACCGGATCCCATCGGCAGGCTCGTGAGCGCGATCGCCGCTCCGCGAATTCCGATGAGCCCCTCGATCAGCTCGGGGCTGAGGGCGATGCTCTTCTTGGCGAGCGCATCCTGGACGCTGCCGAGCAGGCCCAGCTGGTCGAGAAGAGAAGAGAGCTGGGCGCCGGGCCGGTTCAACTCGGCGTAGAGAATCGTGTTCTGGGGGAGAATTCGCGTGAAGTCCGCTGTGGCCAGCTCTTCCGTCAAGACCGCGGCGCGCTCGACGGCCTGGTCGCGCATCGATGCGTTCTTGGCCGAGGCGGCGATGTCCTCGTAGATCGCCAGGGCCTCGGCAAACTTGCCCTCCTCGTGCTCGAGGTAGTAGGCCCGGTGGAAAAGGTCTTCCTTGGAACCCTGGGCAACCTGGGGGGCGGCGAGAAGAATGAGAGATAGAGAAACGAAGGTGGAGCGGAACTTCATCGGGCAGGGAGAGTCTCTTGAATCGGGGGTGGGGCCCTGGCGGCAACCGGACGGCAATCGGACGTGGCGACCGCCCGAGTGGTTGGGGATTACGGGGCCCGTCTTTCAGCATTTCTACGCTACACCCGGGAAAGCCCCGCTTTCAGGGCCGTACCCGGATCAGCTTCAGGGGGTCCGGCGCTGGTCCATAGCGGTTCTCGATGTAGGTCTCGAGCCGCGTGTGTTCCGGTAGGAGCAGCGCTGGCAGGCCCAGGGGAACGAGCACCACGGTGTCGATTCCGTACTTGTCGATGATCCCCTCGCAGGCGTTGGGCCGACCCTCGCGGCGTTGAGCCTGTTCGAAGCCGTAGACCGCGCGATTCAGGTGAACGGCGAGATCCCAGGCCCGATAGGCACCCAGGACCGCATCGGGGGCTCGGCGCTGGATCTCGTCCGAGACTGCCGCGAAGGTCTCGTGTCTCTCCTGGATGTTCTTCCAGCCCTTGCGTGGCTGGAAGTCCATGCAGGCCAAAGCAAGCAGCAGGAGGGCGATCAGGCCATCGGCCCAACCCGGACGCAGAAGAATGCGCGCCACAGCCTGGAGCACTTCCGCTCCCGCCACCAACCCCAGAACGAAGCATGGCAACATCAAGCGCGGCGCGAATCCGAAATAGAAGGACACGACGACGAGACTGGCGAAGACGAACAGCTCGGGGGCTTCACGGCGACGAACGAGAACCATCGCGGAACAGGCGATGAAGAAGAGCGCCCAGGTGTCACTTTGCCAGGTCCGCTCGCTGGTCTTGATCAGGCGATTGCCAAGGCTGGAGCCGATCTGTACCGAACGCCTGGAAAAGCGACCGGCGATCTCGCCCAGGCCGAGCTTGCGCGAGCCCGGGTCGCCCATGTCCTCGTGCCACATCCCCGTGCCGTAGTCGTACAAGCGGGTTTGGTCCGCGGGCGGCTCCGGCGCCGCCAGGTTGTTGCGTACGTTCCAGGGCGCGATCAGGCTGAACGCCCCGACGACCAGCAGCGCATTGGCCGCCAACCACCTGTTCCACGGTTCGGGATCGCCCGCAGCGCGCATGAGGATCCAACGACGAATCAAACGAGCGACCAGGATGGCCGGGAGAATCAGGAGCGCCGAGGATCGAATGTGCGCCACGACACCGATGGCCGCACCGAATGCGAGCTGACGCTTCCAGCCCCCACCACTGAAAGCCGTACGGGTTTTGAGGCGCCTCTCGTACAGGAGGCACAAGAAGGCGAGGGCCAGACCGGGGACGTCGGACATCACCTGATTGCAGAGCCTCTGGAAACCCGGGTTCGTCCAGACGCACAAGCAAACGCAAACGGACAACCAGGTTCCGATGCGCTGTGTGCTGAAGAAGAACAAGGCGACGACGAGCAGCACACCGAAGAGGCTCACGAACGCGTTGAGGACGAGAAAGTCGGGCCCACCAGCGGCCGCGAACGGCGCCAGCAACAGCGAGAATCCCGGGGGACGGATGCGAAAGGCCTCCCCCAGATAGGTGTAACCCTCGCCGGCCGCCAAGGCCCGCGCGGTGGCGATGTACATCGAACCGTCATTGGTGGGGTCGTACCACGGATGGACCCAGAAGAAGAGGCTCGCGATGCAGACGAGGGCCAAGCCCAGAGCGACCCAGCGGTCGCGTAACGTCTCCGAGTACGGGGGCGGGCCGGGGCTCTGCACGAAGCTCACCATAAGGAGCGCATCGGGTGAGTGCGAGCACGGGGCGAGCCTGTGCCCGCACGCATCTCAGGAACGCAATCCTTCAGGGTCGTAGCCGGAGCGAAGCCCCCGGGCATAGCGAAAGCGGGCGGTGAACCTCGCTCCCTGCCAGCTCGAGCACGAGCGTGTGTGCCGTGCCATCGATGGCCACCAAGGCGGACCGCCCCTCGCTCACCGGGAAACTCGTCCCGCGGGTCACCGGACCAACCAGCTCGAGGGGCTGCCCCTCTGCATCCAGGACGCGGAACGACTTGCCCGCGAAATCATCGAGGGCGAGATAGGCCTCGTCCTCCATGACCCGCATGCCCGTATCCCCGCTGGAAAAAAGCATGCTCTGCTTCCCGGGCGAATCCGCGACCACCATCGTCTCCGAGGGCAACTCGGGCAGGTGATAACGCCCGTCCTCGTCGGTCTCGATCCCCCACTGCGTTTGGGGCGAAGAGCCGTTCCCGTCAGCGACGACGAGCAGCACATCGAGGGTCGCGCCCGCGACCGGAGCGCCGCTGGCATCGACGATCTGCCCCGCCACGTGCCGCGCTCCGAAGACCGCGGGCGCCCAGCGAATCTCGATGGGCTCGGAGCCCGTCAAGAAGGGTCCGCTGCGCAGGTACTCGTTGTCCGTGGGATGGTGCGCCACCAACATGAAGGCGGCACCCAACTTGCCCCGAAACGAGAAGCCACCTTCGTCGTCGGTCTCCATGCGCATGGACTCGCCGCCGGCCTGGGCGAAGGCCCCGACTTCGCGCGCCTCCATGCCCCACTCGACCAATGCTTCGCCGGCATCATCGAGCAGTCGACCGCGAAGCTGCGCCAGGTCGGCGACTTGCCATTTACCTGCGACACCGGAGTTGCCGAAGCGTGAACCCGCCGTTGTCTTGGCAGGCTCGTCCGAGTTCGCAACGAGGGTAGGGGTCAGCGTGAGCGCCATCCCGAGCCCTACCTCGAGGGTCGAGACAACGTAGCTTTCGTAACCGGAGTGACCGAAGCCAAGAGCGATGCCGCTAGCGCTGGGAACGAGCAGGTCGAACGTGCCGCTGGCGTCGGACGGCGAGAGCCTCTGGGTCCCGTCGACTCGAAGCGGTACATCGAGATTCGCGAAGGCGCGATCCTCGAAACGCAATTCTATCTCGACGCCCTCGAGCCCCAGGCTCCCCTCGTCGAAAACCACACCACTCGCCCGGACCGCACTTGCAGCTACCAAGCATCTTGTTCCGGTTGTCGCCGTGCCCAGCAGGACGTAGCGATCGGTCCCGAGGGTCAATTCAGGCAGCGGCTCTCGCGCCAGGAAGCGGAACGCGCCGAGGGCATCGGTTTCGGCCAGAACGGTCTCGGGCGCATCCGGATCGATCAAGGGCAAGGCCGCGAGCGCGTGCCCCTGGAGGTCGATCACGCGACCCTCCACGTAGACTCCTCCGGGAGCCGTGTCGTTGTCGCGCAACGGATCGACAATAGGAGGCGATCCATCAGCCCTCTTCAGCGTGCTCTCTCGGGGCGTCGGTGCCTGGGAGCCGATGGGGGTTCTCCGCACCACGGCCTCGGCGCCGACGCTGGCCTGGGGTTGCACCATGGCGATGCGCTCGCCGCGCGTGTGGTCATTGGAAAGCGCGAGCGAAAGCCCCATCGAAGCGGCCAGCAGCGCGCCGGCCGCGGCGACCTTGGTGGCGCTGCCTGAGCCAAAACCGTTGAGGAAACCGCCGAAGAAGCCGTCCAAAGAGAAGGGCAGCAAGCCCGAAAACCAGGCTGCCTTCTCACCGTTGTGCATACCCTCGAGCGTGTTCCGGAGTTGCCTGCGCGCACGCCACAGGCGTTTGCGCACGGCGTTGTCCGTGGTGCCCACGCGCTCGGCGATCTCGCCGATGCTGAGCCCCTCGAAGTAGCGCAGCTCCACGACCGTGCGGTACGGCTCTTCGAGCGAGCGCACCGAGCTCTTGAGCTCGCAGAGAATCGCCGTGCGGGCCACGTTGTCGGCCGTCGAGCTGGTGCGCTCCTCGTGGGCCACGACCTCCTCGCGCCAGCGCCGACGCATGTTGCGACGGGTCGCCAGGTGCGAGAGATTGTGGGTCACGCGACCCAACCAGGCCTTGAGATGCCGGGCGTCATCGACGTCCCTGGGCGGCGTCGCCAGGGCTGCGAGCAGAGCCTCTTGGGCGATGTCCTCCGCTCCCGAGGGATCCCGCACAATGCTCCGGGCCAGGGCCCGCACCCAATCCGATTGTTCCGCGACTCGTGTTTCGAGCCCTTTGGACGCCCAGCGGGTGTTTTTCTGCGGGGACTTGCGGGGGACCCGCGCTCGCAGGGGACCTCGCTCGGGGTAGATAACCCCGCTGGAAACGGACGTCAGAGCGGGTGAGAAGGCGTCGGCGGTCTTCGGAGGAACGCTCATGGGTGTACGACGCGAGCAAAGGAGGGAAGGTTCCCGCCCTCTTTCGAGGCTGGCGGTCTTTTCAGACCGATTCGATGACGAAACCCGTCAGGTAGCGTCGCTGGAGCCCTGCGTTCGCTCCCGATTCTTCGGCGAGCCCAGCTCGTCCGCAATCACATAGCGCGGACGGCCCTTGACCTCGTCGTAGATGCGCGAGATGTAGAGCCCGATGACACCGAGTCCCATCAGGATCGAGGAACCGACCAGGAGAACGAGGACGATCACGGTCGTGAAGCCCTGCTCCGCCTGACCGGAGAGCCAATTATAGAACGTCTGCACACCCAGAATGAGCGCGAAAGCAAAGAAGACCGCGCCCATGACGGTTAATACGTGGATCGGGGCCGACGAGAAAGCGGTGATTCCCGTTACCGCCAGCCGCGCCAGTCCCAACGGACTCCAGCTGGTCGTGCCGCCAACACGCGGATCCACCTTGAAGGGGATCTCCTTGCGTCGAAAGCCCAGCCACTCGGACATACCGCGGAAGAAGACGTTGCGCTCGGGCATACTCGCCCAGGCGTCGATCACGCGTCGGTCGAGCAGTTGGAAGTCACTCGCGCCGTGCAGGTCGAAGCCGGAGAGGCGACGCATCAGCCCATAGAAGAGCCGCGAACCGACCGCCGTCATCAAGGTCTCGTCACCGCGCTGCTCCTTGCGCGCTTCTACGACCTCGTACCCCTCGTCGCGCCAGGCAGCCACCATCGCGGGGATCAGGCTGGGCGGATGTTGCAGGTCCGCATCCATCACGAGCAAGGCCCGCCCCCGTGCTCGTTCGACACCGGCGCAAAGTGCGAACTCCTTGCCGAAGCGTCGACTCAAGCGCACGGCCCGCAGCTCTTTGCGCGTTTCGCTCTCGCCTTCGAGGATCCTCCACGTCTCATCGCTCGAGCCATCGTCGATCACGATCAACTCGTAGGTGACCCCGGCATCCTCGATCGACTTCGCGATGGTCGCCAGCGAAGCAGCCAGGTGATCGCCCTCGTTCAGACAGGGCAGGACGCAGGAGAGTTCGGGTGCAACCGTCATTGGACCTCGAAGACCATGACGTCCTCGTCCTCAAAAACAGGCAGCCCGAAGGCGCCTGCAAAGTACGCGCGGAAGCCATCGAGAACCCTCTCCTCGAGCGGCTGGTCGATGTAGCGTCCCATCTGCCGCACGCCCATCAACTGGCGCCGCACCATGAAAAAGGGAGCCCAGATAACCTTCTCGTGGATCTCCGGGTTCGGCTCGCGCGAGCGAGGGATGGTTTTTCGATGCACGATGCGATCGAGGCCGATGGCACTGGCCATGCGCGGAAAGGGCATGTTGCGCCCACCGCTGAGCGACTTGCCGTCCATCAACGGCTGCAGGAAGTGGTAGTACTTGTTGACGACTTCGAGGTGGCGCTTCTCCTGGATGGTCGTCACGGCCATCGACGTAGTGTAGCCCAAGGGAATGGGTTTTCCGTGGGTTACCTGATCGAAGAGAAAGCGTGCATTGACCACATCGATCTCCATCGGCGGCAACTCCAGCACCGCCTCGACGTCCTCTTCGGCCAGCGTCTCGAACCACGCCGGCACCTGGTAATCGTAGCGCGCGAACGGAACCGCGTTCGTTTCGAACAGGAGCAATGCGCCGATGATGACGGCGGCGCCCCATTGTTTCTTGCGTTCGGCGAAGCGCTGCAAAAACGCCGCGCAGGCCGCGGCGGTCATGATCCCGGCGGCGAACTGAATGACGAAAAAGAAACGATCCGCCTTGCGCAACATCGATAGCACAGGCACGAACTTGAAGACCGCGAAGGGCAGTGGCACGCCGGTCTCGTCGCGGGCGATATTGAGGTCGCTGCCCAGGCTCAACACCACGAAAATGCCGCCGGTCCAGAGCCAGAAAGCCTGGTTCCAAAGTCCCTTGCGACCGAGGATCCAGAGCAACAGGGTCCCGTACCCGAGCATCGTCGGCCAGGACACGACGGTTTGCTCGGGTCCGCCCAACCAGAAGTAACCGAGCAGATCGTTCTCGCGTCGGCCCTGGGCCTGGTCACTGAGGGAGATGGCCGCTTCGAGGCCGGACTCGGGTCCCAGCATGGCCCACAGCAACGGCAAGGCTCCCAGCGCCACACCGAGACCTCCGATGATTCCGGCCACGGCCGTGCGCGTCGCACCCTTTTGAAACGAAACCGTGCGGTCCCAGAAGCGGCCCAGGAAGAAGAGCAGCCCCGCCATCATGAAGGCGTACATCACGAAGTAGGACGTGCTCGCCGCGATGGCCAGCATCGACAGCCCCACACCCAGGAGGTCGCCCTGCTTGCCGTGGCTGTAGTAGCGCAGGAAGAAGAGCATGGCCAGGGGCACGAACTCCCAGGTGAAGACGTTCACCTGGCACAGATAGTAGAAATGGAAAGGAGCGAAGGTGTACGTCAGCCCCCCGATAACCGCAGCCGGGACCACCGTACGGCTCGCCTTCGGTGAGGCTGCGCCCAGGACGTAGCGCGCAAGGAGCGAGAAGGTCCAGCCCGACCACACCAGGTGCCACAACATGGCCACGTTGAACGTGGCGTGGGGCGAGAGGAAGATCCCGAAGAAGGCGCCGAGTCCCGCGTTGTAGGGCGAGAGCGTGTGACGCTTGAGGGAGATGCCCTCGGGGTAGTAGAGGTAGTCGGTCCACCAAGGTGAGATGCCCTCGGCGATCGACTTGCGCAACCACCACGCGTTCCAGATGTTGTTAAAGTAGTCGCCGCGCAAGCCCGTGGCCTGGTCGAGCGAGATCGCCACCGGCCAGGTCAGGACCAGGGTCGCGAGCACGAAGATAGCGAGGAGCAACAGCTCGCCCTTGGCGCCGACGAAACGGGTACCGGGAAGACCCCAGACGATGCGGCGCTCGCCCCTGCCTGCCAGGCCGGCGGTCTCGAGCGTGGTGATTTCCGGCTGGGGCGATTGGCTCATCGAATCGGTGCCCCCGGGTCCACAGGGGAGAGGTCGGGTCGGTCGCTGGAAGTCTAGCCGCCCTCCCGCTCCGAACCTATGCCCCTCCTACGAACCGAAGCCGCATTGGTTGGGCTGGTTTTCGGTTCGCGCTTCCATCCTTGCCGCCATCCACTTGCTACCAACTTGCCAGTGGGAGGCGCGTATTCCAAGATCCTCGCCCCATGCTCCGTGTCTCTCTGCTACTTCTCGCGGCCGCCCTCACCCTCGGCTGTGGATCCTGGAAGCCGATCGACGGTCCCAACGTCGTGATCGTACTCGTCGACCAGCTGCGCTTCGATGCGGCGGAGATGTGGATGCCAAAGACCCGAGCCCTGGCCGAGAAAGGAGTGCGCTTCGAGCAGATGCGCTCCGTCGCTCCGTGGACGTACCCCTCGGTGATCAGCATGTTCTCCGGGCTCTACCCCCAGCAGCACGGTGCGGATGGCGACATGGGCGGAAAGACCATGACGACGTTCTCGGAAGGCGTGCCGCTGTTGCCGCGCTTCTTGCGCGAGGCGGGTTACTACACCGCGGGCTTCGTGACGAACCCCTTCCTGCACGAGTGGAATCCGTTCTACCGGAGCTTCGACGAGTATCAGGCCAACGAGTTCATCAACAGCCAGGAGAACCTGCGCGGACTCGGGGCCCATGTATGGAAGGACACCATGTGGGCGAACACGGTCAATCCCGCCGTGCTCAAGCACTTTGGGGAACGAACCTACGAGGAACCGGAGTTCACGTACGTGCACTACATCGACGTCCACGGGCGCAAGGCCGGAGCCGAGCGCTGGGACGGCGCCCCCTTCGAGGGGAGTTACGAGGCCTCCTGTCGTTACATCGATGAACGCATCGCCGAGCTCTACGAGTTCTTTCACGCGCGCTACGGAGGCGATCTCGTCTTTCTCGTGACCAGCGATCACGGCGAGGATTTCGGAGACGACGAGGACGTCGGTGCGGGGCGCAGATTCCGCCAAAAGAAGTCCACCGTGCACGACTTCAACCTCCGCATCCCCTGCTACATCTTGCCGGGCAACGACGTCCCGGCGAGCGTGCTCCAGGGGCCCTCGGGAAATCTCGACATCACGCCCACGCTGCTGGAATGGGTCGGCCTGCAGAGACCTTCTGTGCTTTCCGGGGTGAGCCTGTATGGGGCGCTGCAGGGCCAGCCCTACGACGGCGAGGCGCGGGCTCTGTATGCGAAGATGTCCTACAACGGCCGGCACAATGACTGCATGGTTCTCGGCGGGAAGAAATACCTGCGCCACTTCGACCCGAAGTCCGGCAAGGTCGCCGTGCGGCGCAGTTTCGACCTCGGGTCGGATCCGCGGGAAATCCAGAACCTCGGATCCAATTTCGGCCCCCAGGAGGGCCAGCTGGAAAAGGCGGCCAGCGATCGGGGATACGCCCTGCCAGCCATCTTCGAGGATCGGAAAAAAGAGCTACTGCAGGCCCTCAACGGGCTTGGCTATGGGGGCGACGACGACGATCAGGAACAATAGGCGCCCATGCGCGCCCTCCTTCCTCTCGTCCTCACCGCAGCCTGGATCTCGAGCGCCTGCGGCTCGGAAACGCCGGCGGGGCCGCCGATCACGATCCTCGTCACGCTCGACACGACCCGGGCCGATCACATCGGGGCCTACGGATACGCGGCGGCCAAGACGCCCCATCTCGATCGCATCGCCAGCGAGGGCGCGCTCTTCACGGACGTCAGCGCGACCGCTCCCACGACGCTGCCCTCCCACGCCTCGATCCTGACGGGGCTCTTTCCGCCTTCCCACGGCGCGCGCAACAACGGTAACCACTCCCTTCCGGAGGAGGTCGAGTCCATGGCCGAGGTGTTCTCGCGGGCGGGCTACGCCACGGGAGCCTTCCTCGCCGCCGAGGTCCTGGCGGCACGCTACGGACTGAACCAGGGCTTCGATCACTACGACGACGACTTTCTGCGCGACGTCACCTCCTTCGGCGATGGATATCGCGAGCGAAGCGCACGAACGATCGTCGAACGAGCCAAGGCCTGGATCTCTCGCAGCCCGCAACGACCCGTGTTCGCCTGGTTGCACTTCTTCGATCCGCACTTCCCCTACAATCCCTCGCCCGACCACGCCCATCCGTACGATGCGGAGATCGCACGGGTCGACGAGGCGCTGGGGGAACTGATCGACGCGTTGAAGACGATGGGTCGCTATGGCAACGCGACCGTCGCGATTGTGGCCGACCACGGTGAGGGCCTGGGGGACAAGGGCGAGGATACGCATGGCTTGTTCGTGTATCAGGCAACGATCCGTGTCCCGCTGCTCCTTCGAGCTCCGCAACAGATTCCGAAGGGAACCCGCATCGACGAGCCCGTGAGCACCGTCGACCTGGCACCGACCTTGCTCGAGCTAGCGGGCTTGAAGCCTTCTCGGC
Organism: Planctomycetota bacterium; assembly: GCA_965662355.1. Classification (GTDB taxonomy): domain Bacteria; phylum Planctomycetota; class UBA1135; order UBA1135. The sequence continues at coordinate 124,236 of CBFIHP010000011.1, forward strand.
AAGTACAGGGGCGCTCACTCAGTCCCCTGTGGAATGTGAATGCGAACGCGAGTCCGGCCGAGCGACGTATTTACTTTGAGACGTTGCTACCGCGGTACGAATACATGTGGTCCAACCTCGCGGGCATGCGCGCGGGCACGCACAAGTTCATCTCGGCGCCCACAGACGAGCTGTATCAGCTCGAAGCTGATCCGGGCGAAAGCGAGAACCTTCTCGCGTCTTCTGAAAGCGACTCGCAATGGGCCTTGCGTTTCCAGGGATTGGTCGGGGGGTTCCCGCCGCCGCCCAGCTCGGCCTCGATGAACCTCGACAGTGCCACGCGCGAGACCATGGCCGCACTCGGATACGGATTCGCGCCTCTTTCGGTGGACACCCTGGCGAACACGAGCGGAGAAGGGCGTGGAGTGCTCCCCGATCCCAAGGCGAATCTCGCAAAGCACCACCTGTACCGAAAGATCCAAGGCGCTACCCGGGACGAGGATTGGTCACTGGTCATCGAGTTGACCGCCAAGGGCCTACGAGGTACGAGCTTCGATGCCTATCAGGCACTCTTCGCCGCCCGCGCCCATGCGAGCCTCGCGCAGCACCGTCAGGCGGAGAACATCTATCGCATGCTGCTGGGAAGCTTCCCCGCGGACACCACGATGCTGCGGGGGCTCGCCTCCGTGCAGTTCGACATGAAGCAATTTGCCGAGGCGCGCAGCACCTATGTGCACCTTGTCGAGCTGGACGCTCTCCATCCCCAGCACCACGCCGGCCTCGGAGACTGCCAGATGGCCCTGGGCAACGCCGCGCTAGCGCGCAAGGCCTGGGAATCGGCTCTCGTCGCCGACCCATACTTCGTGAAGGCCTGGAACAACCTCGGAATCATGGATGCCCAATCGGGCGAATTCGACGCCGCACGGACGCGCTTCGAGCGCATCCTCGCCATCGACCCCGGCCACGAACAGGCGCGCAACAACCTGCGGCGCCTGTCCAAAGACGTCCAGACCAACGCGAAGACCCCGACTCAGAACCGATGAAAACGCGCGTCGCTCTTGTCTACGCCCTCTTGCTCGGCGCCTGTCGCTCCGCGCCTCCCGTTGCGTTGGAAACGCCCTCCGTCCCCTATGTGCTAGTCCTCGGCACTGCCCAGGACGCGGGGTTGCCACAGATCGGCTGCAACGAACCACCGTGCGTTCGCGCGCGTACGCATCCAGACGAGCGTCGCCTGGTCACTTCCCTATTGCTCGTGGATCCTCGTACGGGTAAGCGCTTTCTCTTCGACTGCACACCCGACATTCGCGAGCAGATGGCACGCGCGGAACCTCACCCGCCCAACCGCGCACTACCCGGTCCGCGCCCCCCGCTCGTCGACGGCATCTTCCTGACGCATGCCCACATGGGCCACTACACCGGGCTCCTGCACTTCGGCCCCGAGGCTTACGGAGCGCGCGACCTCGCCGTTTGGTCCTCGACCCGCTTCATGGCCTTCCTGCGAGAGAACGACCCCTGGAGCCTCCTGGTCGAGGGTGGCAATCTGCGCCTCGAACACATGCCCGCCGGCGAGCGCGTCACCCTGGGACCCGACTTGCATGTGCGCGCCCTGGTGGTGCCACATCGCGATGAATTCACCGACACCCTGGCCTTCATCATCGAAGGCCCACGTAAGAAACTGCTCTACCTGCCAGACATCGACAAGTGGGAGCGCTGGTCCCAGAGCATCGAGGACATCATCGGCCGTGTGGACTTCGCTCTTGTCGATGGAGCCTTCTATGCCCCCGACGAGATTCCGGGCCGCGACATCTCGGAGATACCCCACCCCCTTATCGTCGAATCCCTGGCACGTTTCGGGGCGCTTCCACGGGACGAGCGACGCAAGGTGCTCTTCACGCATCTGAATCACACGAACCCTGCTTGCGATCCTCATACCGAGGCGGCCAGGAAGGTCCGACAAGCGGGAATGGCCGTCGCTCGGGACGGGATGATCCTCGAGCTGTAGGCCCGAACACTGCCGGAAAATGCTTCCGCCAGGTGTCCGACGACACTGATTCCACGCAATCCCCCCCCGCGGCTCCTGATCTTTGCAGGGGGATCGCAACTTCCCGTAGTCCAGCGGTCGAAGAGAACCTCGATGCTCCCCGCTCCCAAGATGATTGGCCCCTACCAGGTCATCGAAATCCTTGGCGAGGGAGGTGTGGGCTCGGTCTACCTGGCAGAGCAGCCCCCGCCGATTTCGCGCAAGGTCGCCATCAAGCTGATCAAGCTGGGCATGGACACCCGCGAGGTGCTTGCACGTTTTGAGCTCGAGCGCCAGGCCCTGGCCATGATGAGCCATCCGAGCATCGCCAAGGTGCTCGATGCGGGAGAGACCAGCACCGGTCGGCCATACTTCGTCATGGAGTACGTCGAGGGCAAGCCCCTGACCGAATATTGCGACGAGCTCAAGCTCAGCATCCGCGACCGGCTCGAGCTCTTGGCCCGCATCTGCGGCGCCATCCAACACGCCCACGGCCGCGGCATCCTCCACCGTGATATCAAGCCATCGAACCTGATCATCAGCCACCAGGACGGTCGCAATCGCCCCATGGTGATCGACTTCGGCCTGGCCAAGGTCCTGTCATCGGGAACCAGCGAAGCGACGATGTTGACGACGCCTGGGCAGCTACTCGGCACACCGTCCTACATGAGCCCCGAGCAGGTCGAGCTGCCGCCTGATGAAATCGACACTCGCTCCGACGTGTACGGCCTGGGCATCGTGTTGTTCGAGCTCCTGACGGGGACACGTCCCCACGAGCGCGAATTGGGCCGAGGTGGACTTCGAGTCCTGATGCAGAACATGCAAAAGGAGGAGACGTGCAAGCCGAGCTCGCGGCTGACCGGCAGCGAGGTCGAAGTCCTCGAGATCGCCGCCAATCGACGCACGACCCCGGTGTCCCTGTCCAAGTGGATTCGTGGCGATCTCGATTGGATCACACTGAAGGCCATCGAGCGCGACAGGGAACGGCGCTACGAATCCGTGGCCCAGCTGAAGGAGGACATCGAGCGCTTCCTCAACAGCGAACCCATCGTCGCCCGGCCTCCGACGCGCGCTTATCGCTTCGAGCGCTTCCTGCACCGCAATCGCCTGGCCGTCGTGGCCGTCGTTGCAGCGGTGCTGGCCATGCTCTTGGGATCCGGCACAAGCACGTTCATGTACCTGCGCGCGAACGCGTCCCGCGACCAGAAGACCATCCCCATCAAGGCCATGGAGGAACTCCGTACGGATGTCTCCAACGCACACCTCTGGTTCGAGGAAGCCCTGGCCGGTGATCCGTCCCTGGACGTGGAGGTTGACGTCTTCACCCCCATCCGCGAATCCCAGGGCTCGGTTTCCGTGCTTCTGTGCGGGGGAACGACGCACCATGGAGACGTGGAACCCATCAGGAATTCCCGCACGCGCGAACTCCTGACCGAGCTCGAGAGCGACCTGGCCTCGCTCCTGCTCAAGTCGAAAGAGCGCTGGTCGAAGCGTGCCAACGAGGGCCAGACGGGCGGCGAGATGGACCAGGAGTTCGACCACCTGTTCGTCGGGATCCTTGCGGATGCGAACGAGGTGACGTCGAAATTGACCCTGGCGATGACGCGGGATTGGCGCTCGCTGGCAAAGATGTCCATCGCCGTGAATGCGGTGGGGCTATTGCTGTTGTTGGCGAGCTTGGTGTTAACGCTAGGGGCGGCTCGTAAGCAGGCCTGATACGGAGCCGTAACGTGTCGTCACTCGAAAGGAGCTGGCACGACACGGCCTTTGCGTTTCTCTACGAGGAGCACGCCGACGAGCTTTCCGTCGCTGCGGGCAACCACGGAGGCGCCGTGCCACTCGGCGTCGAAACTCAATGCGGGATCGACTGCGAGGGTGTCGCCATCGGCGCGGAGGCGTGCTGCGGCGAGGGCGATTGGGGCCGCTGATGGATCCCCGAGGGCCAGGCAGTCCTCGCCCGTGATCGGAGCGCGCATCAGGTCGGCGGGCCAGGGTTGGAAGGCGCTCAGTCCGCCGTCGGCTGCGAGCAAGGAGACGTCCAGGGCGCGCAGGGCCAATCCACGGGCGGCCCATAGGGGCTCGGACGATAGGCCCATGCGTTGTCCGAGCAACTCGATGGCCTCGGACTTCTCGTGAGCACCGTCTTCGTGCACGAGCAGGTCCGCCGGACCTAGCCAGCCGTCTCGCAAGCAAAGCAGCCAACCGGCGCGGGAACGATCGATTCCGAGCACGCCCTTTTCCCAGACGTGCTGGGCTCGGACGAGCTCGGGAACGCGCGAACCGCTGGGAACCAACTCGCGGCCGAGGGCCAAGGGTGGCTGCCAGCCGAGCCAGCTCTCCTCCGGCTCGGGATGCAGGACGAAACGATGGCCGGTACGAACCCGGGGTCCGGGGCGCGTCGGTGTCGAGAGCGCGATGCCGCCCACGAGCAGGCTGCGAATCGATTCCAGCTCGACGCGCAAGCCTCCGAGTCCCAGGGCAAAGTCCACGCCACCCTGTTCCCAGAAGCGGGTGTCCTCGCGCACGAGCTCGGCGAAGGGCGGGCGAATACCCGCGCGGATCTCGACGGCACGGGCGTCGGAGGAAAGCCCGACCGAGAACACGCTTCCGATCTGGATGCCGCGATAGTTGATCGGAGCGCCGGGCGCGAGACCGTGGCGCTCGGGAGCCTCGATCACGATCTCCAGCACACCTTCCTCTTCCATGCCCGCGACCGGGGGGTCCGCAAGGGCGATGAACTCCCTCTGGCGCGTCGCATCGGCGGGTCCGGGAAGCACCGCCAGATAGCGCGCACCTACGATGGTCTCCAGGCCTTGCACACTGTCCAGGGCCAGGTGGGGTCGTACGACCCAGAAACGCGCCCCGGCGCGGGCAATGCCCGCGGCATCGGTCTCGAGTCGTACGCCGAGGATGACTTCGCTGAGATCGTCCTTCAGATCAACACGCTCGACATTGCCGACGGAGACGCCGCGATAGCGGAGAGGATCCCCGGTCCGGATGCCATGCCCCGCGGGCACGTGGACCTCGATCAATACCCCGCGCCGCGCCCATGCGGAGGCTCCGAGGTAGACCGCCAGGGCAAAAGCCAGGACAGGCAGGATCCAGGAGAAGGAACCGCTGCCCTGGACCTCGACGCGTGCCGACGGGAGTTTTGTTTCCGGCGTATCGCTCATGCTTCCAGCACACTCACTTCCTCTTCATCCCAGAGGGAATGGGGATCGAACCAGGCGCTCGCCAAGAGGTTCAACAACACACAACCCGTGAACGCGATCGTTCCGGGACCCGGCCGAACCTCCGCAATATCACCGAACTTGACCCAGGCCACGACCACGGCGACGAGCAGCACATCGAGCATGCCCCAGCGCCCAGTCCATTCGATCGCGCGCCAGACCCACGCCCGCTGCCGCAGATCGAGACGCTTCGGGTAGGACGAGAGACCGAGCAGTGCCAGCATCTTTGAAAAGGGCAGCAACACGGAACACAAGAACACCACGCTACCGACGAACCACTCACCATGGGCCAGGAGCCCGACGCTTCCGGTCCAGATACTCGCGTCCGTCACGTGACCGAATTGCTCGAGTCGCATGACCGGCAGAAAGATGGCCATGGGAAAGAGGCACAGGGCTGCGATCGCCGCGGCACGACAGGAACGGTTGCCACGAGCCGCTCGGCGCGGATCGTGGATGCGAACACCGCAGCGCGAGCACAGCGCCACGGCACCTTGGGGAAGGGCGGGTAGGGTCTGGACCAATCCGCAACAATGACAGGCTTTGAGGTTCACGAAGGGCTGCTTTCTACGCGCTCGGCGGCTCGGGCCCTGTAAGGAAAATGCTAAGAAAGGGGAACGAAATGAACTCGACGGGCATTTGGATAGGTAGATCGACGCGACTGACCTCCTCCGCACGGGCAAATGACAGCCAGCCGGTTCTCCTTTTTCCCCTCGGATGGATTCTCCCAGGAACCTGAGAGTCCGGGTCCGCGTCAGACACCCTCCCACCGGCCCGCAATCCCTCACCCAGCAATCCGCCCTGGCTCTCGGCGGGAACGCATGATCAAGAGAAACGCCACCCCCTCCCCCGGCGTCGTGTCCATCCTTTTGGCGTCCTTGGCGCTGCCCTGTTCGGCCCAGAAACTCGCCTCGGTCACCGAGATCCCCTCACCCTTCCTGCGACTCGAGGAGAGCGATCGTGCGCTCACGATCGGTTTCGATGCGGCGGATTACGCGCTGCTCTCCAACCTCCACGAGAACTCCGGCGGGCTCTTGCGCATACGCGACGTTCCGTTGCCTCTGGGTCGCACGGTCGACTTGAACCTGCAACCGACGCGCGTGTTCGAACCGGGCGCACGTGCGATCGTCGTGCACGAAGACGGGTCCCAAAGCTATGTCGCCCCCCGGGCGAAGACATTCTTTGGTCACGTCGAAGGCGGAGGCACGGTTTTTCTCGGCATCTCGCCGACGATGCTGCACGGCTATGTCGAAGTGGGTACCGACCAGTACTTCCTATCCGCCGGAGGTTCGAATCAAAGCGGCAAGGCGACGATCGCCCACAGCTCGCTCTTCGCTAACGGACTCACGCCGGGCGCCCCTGGTGATTGGTGCGGCTTCTCGCCCCCGAACTCGCCCTTCGACAACGCCGAGCGCGAATCGATGGAAGACGAGGCCGGCGTCCAGAAGGTGATCAACTCGGGCGCGACGGTGCGTATGGCACGTGTCTTCCTCGAAGCCGACGCACAGTTCCGCGCCGCGTTCTCCTCCGATCAAGATTGCATCGACTACGTGACGCTCCTGACGAGCGCATCCAGCTCGATTTATCGCCGCGACATCGGGTCTGTCTTCAGCATTCCCGATGGCTACCTTCGGGTCTGGAACACGACACCGCCCTGGGGCCAGATCAGCACCTTCAGTGACATCTCGGATGTGCAAAACTGGTGGACCAGCAATGCCAACCCCGACCGCACGATCGGCCGCGCGGCAGTGCACGTGCTGACCCGCCCGGTCTTCGGCGGCGTGGCCTTCAGCGCGGGCGGGCTCTGCAACAACCAGCAGGGTTATGAAATCTCGAGCTTGAACGGCTCGTTCCCCTACCCGGTACAGCACACCTCCCATGCCAACTGGGATCTGATCGTCTACAGCCACGAATTCGGGCACACCTTCGGCTCGGGTCACACCTTCAACTATTCGCCGCCGATTCCGTGCTTCGAGGGCAGCGGGCCCGACAACGGCACGATCATGAGCTACTGCCACCTGGAAGCCGGAGGTAACAACAACATCGGCATGCGCTTTCATGTCCGAGTGCAGAACAATCTCATCCAGCGCTTCGGCTCGGCCAACTGTCTGGACCAGACGCTGATCGAGAACGGCGACTACGACTTCGACGGTGACATCGACGCCGCCGACATCGCCACGGCCGACGGCATTCTGGCCCAGGGCTTCGTATCGCGTGCCGCCAACGCTGTCTTCGACTTCGACGGCGATGGCGATTTCGATGCCCTCGATCGCGAGCTCCTCGACCTCGTCACCAGCGGCATGCCGCCCGCCGAGGCCCTGATGTACAACGGCGCGGGAACCAACGAGGAATGCTACTTCACGCTGAACAACCCATTGCTCGGTCGCACCTGGAGCAGCCAGGTCCTGGCCTTCGGCGTGGGAACGATCACTTTCATCCTCGCGTACACCCAGCCTATTTCGGGCATCACCCTCGCCACCGGCGAGCTCCTGGTGCACCCGGGCTCGAATTTCCTGTTTTCCTCGGTTGCGAACTCGCAGTTTCTCTTCGGTGTCCATGAAATGGATGTCCCGCTCGACACGAACCTGGCTGGGTTCATGGCCTACGTCCAGGGCTTTCGCCTGGACCAGGCCTGCAATGCTCTGCAACTACGAGTGAACTTCTACTGATCCTCGAAGTCCGCTCCGACCCCCCCCCAACAAAGAACGCCACAACGCCGCATCGCGGCACACCCAAACCTGCTCTCAATGAACCGTATCCCTCTTACCGCTTTGTCCGCCATCGGACTTGCATCTGCCGCCTTCGGTGCCCAGCAGACCAGCGTCTCGGGCCCACTGCAGATCGTCAGCCCCTTCGAGCGCACCGCCGATGCGGACGGCGTTGCCACGCTGTCCTTCGACGGAGGAGACTACGCCCTTCTCAGTCACGCCTACGAGAGTGATCTCGTGCGCCTCCACAACCTCCCGCTGCCCGGCGGTGGTGCGGTCTCCTTGACCCTCGACCCCCAGAGCGCCTTCGAGGAGGGCGGCAAGGCCGTCATCGTCGAAGCAGACGGTTCCCAGAGTTTGCTCGCGCCTGAGGTCAAGTGCTTCTTCGGCTTCACGGACGGCGGCGGCACGGCCTTCCTCGCCATCTCGCCCCGCACCCTGCAGGGCTACTTTTCGGTCGGGGAAAACGTCTACTTCCTCTCTTCGGAGGGCGACCCCCGGGCGGATCGCGCGACGCTCGCGCACTCCTCCAGGGTGTCCTCCGGCAATCCGGCCTTCTCGAACTTCTGTGACACCGCGGAACTCGATGACCCCGAAGGGAAGTTCGACCGCCAGGTTCTCGACCAGCACGGCCAGATCGCCCTCGGAACCGGCTCTTCGATCGACGAGGCCCGGCTCTTCGTGGAGGCGGACCACCAGCTGCGCAACCACTTGGGCTCCGACCAGGCCACCGTCGACTACGTCACGTTGCTGACGACCTTCACGAGCGCCATCTACCGCCGCGACACCGGCATGCGCATCGTGATCCCCGACGGATTCCTGCGCGTCTGGAACGTCATCCCGCCCTGGGGCGTCGTCAACGACTTCGGCGGGCTCAGCCCCTTCCGAAACTACTGGAGCGGCAATCACCCGAACTCCGGGCTCAACCGCACCCTGGTCCACCTCTTGACCCGCCCCGCCTTCGGCGGGGTGGCGTACCTGGACGTGGCCTGCAGCAACGGCTCGGGCTACGGCCTCTCGAGCGTCAACGGCTCGTTCCCCACGCCCCTCGATCACACGAATAGTGGCAACTGGGACCTCGTTGTCTACAGCCACGAGATGGGGCACAACTACGGTTCCCCCCACACGTTCAACTACTCGCCCGCCATCGGCTGCACCGATGGAAGCGGTCCGGATTCCGGAACGATCATGAGCTATTGCCACCAGAACCCCGGTGGTATCAACAACGTCGGCCTGCGCTTCCACCGCCGGGTACAGGTCGTCCTGCGCTCGAACATCGCCACCGAGGGCTGCATCACTTCGCAGAACATCCAGGCGGGCGACTACGACGGTGACAGCGATGTCGACTTCGAGGATGCCACGGTGGCCGCCCAGGTCCTGAATCAGGGCTTCGAGTCGATCGCCGCCGAGGAAACCTTCGATATGGACGGTGACGGCGATTTCGACCAGTTCGATCTCGATCTCCTGAACGCCCAGATCTCCAGTGGCCCGGCCACGGCCGTCATCACCAACGGCTCGGGCGTGAACGAAGTCTGTTTCATCCCGAACGACAACCCGCTGATCGGCCAGGACTGGAACACCCAGGTGCTGGCCTTCCCGACGGGCACCATCACGGTCATGCTCGGCTACACGGCCGGAACCTCCGGGATCTTCATCTCGCTCGGTGAACTGCTGATCGACCCGAGTTCAGGCTTCCTGTTCTCGAGCGTGTCGGCATCCGAGTTCCTATACGCGACCCACACGATCGCCGTCCCCTACGACCCCGCCATCATCGGAGCCCAGGCTACGTTCCAGGCCTTCACGGCGACGAAGGCCTGCAATGCCATCGACGCCACCGTCAGCTTCTACGAATAATCCGCTCCAGAAGCTTTGGTAAGCGCGGGGGGTAGTCGTTCGCGACTAGCCCCCGTACGTCATCAAGAGCAGTTCGCGAATCTCGTCTACCGCGTCGAAGACCCCGATCACGAGAAAGAGCGAGTGCCGACAGCCTGCGTCGCAGCTCGATTGCGGCTCGGTGATGGACAGCTCGACGTAGGAGCCATGCTGCTCCAGTCGCGTCGCCATGTCGATGCCCTCGTAGGAAGGCACCAGCGCATCGCAACGACTGTGGAAGAGGTGCATGGGAGCCTCGTTGCCGGCGACCCAGAAATAGGGTGAAGCGTCGTACCACGCGTTGCCGGTGGGCATGCTCTGAAGGGATTGGGGGAGCTCCAGCGGGTCGCCGCAGACAACGTTCTGCGGCGTACCCGAGCTCGGCCAGATCTCACCGATCACGGATTCGGGGGCATCGAAGTTTCGGCAGGCGATCGTCTGGTGCGAACAGGGGTATCCCCGGGGATAGCCGCCGGTAGCCACACACCCAGGCAGAAAGCGGCAGTTGTCCGCGCCGGGGCACAAACTCGGACAATTCCCGAGCCACGGATTGCCGACGCAACCGATCTTGACCAGGTTCTGGATGCCGGAGAAGACGAAGGCGCGGTCGACGGAATAGTCTCCCGTGGGCTCGGGGTCGAAGTAGGTCTCCTCCACCCCCTGGGTCACGGCCAGCATCGATGCCAGATGGCCACCAGCGGAACTGCCCACCGTGACGACGCGGTCGGACAGCCCGAACTGCGCCGTCCCCTGCTGGTGAATCCAATCCACCGCCTGTTTGCAGTCCTGGATCACGTCGGGGTACGTGCCTCGACCGGGTACCCCCGAACAGGGCAGGAAGCTCGACAACGGATACTCCATCACCACGACGAAGAATCCCTCACCTGCCAGGAGCTCCGCCAGGGCCTGTACCGAGGGATCGTTCTTGGAGCCATCGGTCCATCCCCCACCATGGATGTAGAGCAGGGTCGGTGAACACGCGCGGGGCAGGCCAGGCAGGTAGACGTCCAGGCAGCGCGAGCCAGTGCAGCTGCCATCGGATCCATAGGGCACGTTGCGCAACACCTGGTAGCCTGCGTTCTGCGGGGCAGGGCAGGCCGGGCGGGCATCGACGTACACGAGTTCGGTGCGTTCCTGGAAGGTGATTCCGTTCCCTACTCGTTGGCGCACCATGTACATGCCCGGGTTCGCGAACGTGTGCACGGGGTGGCGGACACTCGAAACATCTCCGTCGCCAAAATCCCAGTCCCAAGTATTTCCACCGCTGGAGAGATCCTCGAAGCGCACGACGAGGGGCGCGACGCCACTGCGATCGCTCGAGGTGAAGCCGGCGGAGACCGTGTTTCCCGCGGAAACGCTGGAATCCGGATGTGAGGCCGAGGTAGATGCCCCAAACATGGCCATGGAGGGCTCTCGACCACGAACGCGCACGAGGAGACTCGTGGCCAGCACGATCGTCGCAACGGAGCCGAAAATCCGGGCGAATCGGGAGAAGCCCTGGGGGTGGACCATGGGGAAGATGCGCTGAGGTGGGAACTGGCGCGAAAGGCGTCATCGGTCGCGGGCCCCCCGCCGCTAGAATTCTTCTCGAAATGTATTCCACCAAACTGGAGACAGCACGTGCCCTGGGGCGCTTCATCGACGCCTGCCCCTCTCCCTACCACGCCGTGAAAGAGGCCGCCGAGCGCCTGGAATCGGCGGGCTTCCGGCAGCTCGTGGAAAGGGATTCCTGGACCCTCGGCCCCGGCCGCTACTACATCGTGCGTGGCGGCAGCCTCAGTGCCTTCGCGCTGCCCGAGGAGGCCACGCCCCACACGGGCTTTCGCATCGTCGCAGCCCATACCGACAGCCCGAATCTGCGCATCAAGCCACGCCCCGACTCCAGTGCTGGCGGCCTCGCGCAACTCGGCGTCGAGATCTATGGCGGCGTGTTGTTGAACTCCTGGCTGGACCGCGACCTGGGACTCTCGGGTCGGCTCTTCCTGCGCCAGGGCGATGCGGAACCGAAGGAGGTGCTCTTCCTCATCGACCGGCCGCTCATGCGCGTACCCCAGCTCGCGATCCACCTGAACCGCGAGATCCGAGAGGACGGCCTGCGATTGAATCCCCAGCTGCACATGGCGCCGGTGGTGGGATCGCTGGAAACGAGTCTTGCCTTCAAGGACCTGCTCGCCAGTGAGCTGGACATCGATCCAGAGGCGATTCTCTCCTACGACGCGATGTGCCACGACCTGCAACCCTCGTGCTTGAGTGGTTGGCACCAGGAATTCCTCAGCGCAGCGCGACTCGACAACCTGTGTTCGTCCTTCTGTGGACTCGAGGGCCTGCTGTCGCGCCTCGAAGAGAGCCCGAGCCCCGCCAACATCCCTGTCCTGACACTCTTCGATCACGAGGAGGTCGGTAGCGAGTCCAACCGCGGTGCGGGCAGCCCGCTCCTGGCGGATCTGCTGGAACGCACCGTCCTTTCCCGCGGCGGAAGTCGGGAGGACTATCACCGAGCGATTGCCGATTCGGTTTGCGTGTCCGCCGACATGGCCCACGCCACCCACCCCAATTACCCGGAGAAGCACGAACCCGATCACTGGCTGGAGATGAACCGCGGTCCGGTCATCAAGATCAACCAGAACCTACGTTACGCGACCGAAGGGGGCACCGAGGCCATCTTTCAGCAGGCCTGCGAACGTGCCGGCGTGCCGCACCAAAAGTGGGTCAACCGCACCGACCTCGCCTGTGGCTCGACGATCGGGCCGATCACCGCAGCGAGAACGGGAATACGCACGGTCGATGTCGGCACGGCCCAGCTAGCCATGCACTCCACGCGTGAGATGTGCGGTTCGCGCGATCCTGACTTGTTCGTGCGCGCCCTCGCGGCGTTCCTCGAGTAGGCCCCAGGTGGCTGGCGAAACGAAGCGGGCGGACTGCTTGCACTGCCGCGCTTTCTACATCACGTACGAAGCGGAATTCCCCTACGGCTGTCGGAGTTTCGCCATGAAGTCCAAGACCATGCCAGCCATCGAGGTGCGCCGCGCGTCGGGGCAGGAATGCAAGGCCTTCGAACCCAAGTACACCAAGAAGAAGTCCCCACGTCGCCCAGACGACGACAAACGCTACGCCTGAGGTGAGCCCATGGATCTCGCGCTCGCAGGAAAGACCGTCTGGATCACCGGTGCCTCCGGCGGTATCGGGCGTGCCCTCGCCGAGGCCTTCGCGGACGAGGGCGCCAACCTGTGCCTGCATGCCAACACCGCCCTCAAGCCCACCCGCGAGTGGCTGGAGGAAAAGCCCTGGAAGGAGCGTGTGCAGCTGCACGCGGTGGACGTGCGCGACGCTGCTGGCGTCGAAAGAGCCGCCCTCGAGCTGGCCGAGCGTTTCGGCCGCATCGATGTCTGCGTGGCCAACGCAGGCATCTGGCCCCAAGGAAACGTGGGATTGCACGCACTCGACACCGAACGCGTGCGCGAAACCATCGACGTCAATCTTCTGGGAGCTCTATGGACGGCCCGCGCCTTCCTGAAAGTCCTCGCGGACAAAGGGCCACGTGCGGACGGGCACGGCGCCGCGTTATTGTTCACGGGCTCGACAGCGGGTCGCTTCGGAGAGAAGTACCACGTCGACTACGCCGCGTCGAAAGCGGCCCTCGTGGGAGTGCTCCTGTCCCTCAAGAACGAGATCGTCGAGCTGGACCCCCATGCCCGGGTCAACCTCGTCGAGCCCGGCTGGACGGTGACACACATGGCTCGTCCCGTCATGGACGTAGCGGGTGCGATCGAACGCGTGACCCGCACGATGGCGCTTCGTCAGCTGGCGCGGGCGAAGGACATTGCGCGCACGATGCTCTGGCTGGCCTCGCCGGTTGCTTCCTCCCACATCACGGGGCAAACCGTCACCTGCGCAGGGGGAATGGAGGGGCGTTTGCTCTGGGACGAGGGGCAGGTGGATCGGGAGGAGATCCTGCGGCGTTTGGAGCGGGATTGATCGGTTACGGAGAGATCTTCCAGTGATCCGTATCATCCGGATTGGTCGTCGGTGTGAACAGGATCACGGAGACGAGGAACAATCCGAAGGCCCCCAGGAGTGAGACCGTGACCCAGGGGGGAACGAGGCCGCCGATCTGCATGGAGTCGACGACATCGCTCCAATCGCGGGCCTGGTTGGGGTGGATCGAGATCTTGAGTATCCACGACAGCAGGATGACAAGGTAGATCGCCCAGTAGTTCCGCAGGAGCCGCGTGCGCAGAGCTTCGAAGCGCGAGATCTTGAAGCGTGGATGAAAGAGATCTCCCGCGACGAGATCCCCCCACCCTGCCGATGGACTTATCGGATTGCGCCGCAGGATCGGACCGTAGAAATTCTCTTCGATCTTGCGCACGCGCGAATACCAGATGTCGGCGAAGCGATAACGACGCGATTCGAAGGCCCAGAAGACCGACACGAGCACCATGCCCACGAGCAGCAGCTCGGGGGGGCTTTCACGCTCGCCTAACGAGAGAGTGAGAATACCGGCGGTGGTTAGCACGGCCCAGTTGGTCGTGTTGTCCAGACGCATCCGCCAGGACGTCGCCCGCGAAAGCTCACCGCGGTACAGGTGAACGATGGCAGCGATGTACTCGGAGCGCGTCAGTGATGTGCTCTCGTAGTCCGAAGGGTGTTTCACGCTGTCCTCTACTGCACTGGATAGGCCACTCGGCCCACCGGAACCGGCGGCGCCAGACATAGCATCGCCGGAACTGTCGGAGCGAGCGGGGCTGGTCGCGGATCTGGCCTGTTTCCCCACCATAGCGGATTCCTCAGCCAGCAAAGGGCTCTTCCGAGAGCAGGGCGCGCTTGTCTTCGACATCCTTGAACTCGTCGGCCTCGTCGAGCGCGTCCTTCTTGCCGTCGATGTTCGGCCAGGACTCCGCGAGCTTGGCGTTGATCTCCGTGTACTCGCTCCACTTTTCAGGAAGATCGTCCTCGCTGAAGATGGCTTCCGTCGGGCACTCCGGCACACAGGCGCCGCAATCGATGCACTCATCCGGGTGGATGACGAGGAAGTTCTCACCCTCGTAGAAGCAATCGACGGGGCACACATCCACACAGTCGGTGTACTTGCACTTGACGCAGGGTTCGGCGACGACGTAGGTCATGGTACGGAACGCTTTTCTCTTGAAGCTCCTCGGGAACGGGCCCTTTGGGGCCCCAGCGGCGCGGAAAGGGCCGCGGACAACCGCAACCCACACACGCGGGGGATTATCCCCCACGTGGAGCGCCGATCCAAGTCCCGGCTTTCGTAACGCAGCCCTCCGCCCTAATCTCGGGGTCCATGGCCCGCACGAGCCCCCAGGCGCTGTACGAGCGCATCTACGCTACGGTCGAGTCGATCCCCAAGGGAAACGTGGCGACCTATGGGCAAATCGCCCGGGAGGCCGGGGCTCCACGCCACGCCCGGGCGGTGGGGTACGCGCTGCGAAACCTGCCCCCGCAGAGCTCGCTGCCCTGGCATCGGGTCCTGAATGCAGAGGGGCGGATCAGCCCTCGTCCCGGTGGCGCACCACGATTACAGCAAAAACGCCTGCGCGCCGAAGGAGTCCGGGTCGACCGCACCGGCAAGGTCGATCTCGCAAAATACCTTTGGGACCCCGCCTGGTAGGGGTCCAGCACTTGCCCCTACATGCCCCGATGCGACTGCACTTATCCCCGCAAGCGGCTGCGGCGCTGCTGACGAGCGCCGCGCTCTTTTCAAGCTGCACGCTGAACCCCCACCGCGTCGACCTCGCCTACCCGCCCCAGACGATCGAAAACACGCGTGTCTCGGAGACCAGCTTCGCGAAGCCCACGCCGATCGCGGTCGAGCTCTTCGAGGATCTGCGTCGGAGCCGGGATGTGATCGGCGAGACACGCAACGCCTGGATGATGCACACGGGTGAAGTGAAGGCCTCCGACCCGGTTGCCGACTGGATGCGTCGGGCGCTGTCGCTCGAGCTGGAGGACGGCAACTTCGGGGTCACCGGACCCGAGAACACGGGCTCACCTCCCTTGGCCCTGTATGGCGAGGTCGATGTGGTAGCCTCGTCGAAACGCAAGTCCACCGACGCCGTGGTCCAGTTCACGGTGAAACTGAAGCGCGGTTTCAAGATCCTGTTCACCCGAGCCTATCGCGGTGTGGCCACCCTGACCCCCGAGGCTCGGCGATTGCTCGAAACCGAGCTCGGTGACAGCGTCGATCCCTTTGGCGAAGCCCTGGCCCAGGCCCTGTCGAACGCCGCCGCACCCCTCGCCAGCGACCTGCGCGCCGCCCTGCGGCGGGAAGCCGGTATCGATAACTGACACGGGGCCCTCACGGGCCTATGGTCCTTTCATGCCCCCCCCGCCTGCAGACGGATTCAAGAGCTTCCGCGACCTCAAGAAGTCCCTTGGGGGCGACGAGGCCCCGGCCGGTGAACCCGAGCGCGCCCAGGCGCCAGGCGAGGATCGCGGCTGGACCCTCGAGGTCGAAGGCGAGGCCCAAGAGCCCAGCGACGTCGGTCCGGACGACACCGCTCGCGATCGAATTCTGAAGCGTCCCGCTGCATTCGGTCCGATGGTCAGCGGCCCGCCGCCCTACAGCGACGAACGCTCGGACGAACTGCGTCTCTTGCAGTCGTTTCGGGTGCGCACCGTCTTCCCCGAGGACGTGTTGGAGGAGGTACGCACGCTTCCCGACAACCCTCATTCCGAAGACTACGCGAGTCGCTGGGACCTGCGCGACCAGACGATCTTTACCATCGATGGTGAGGACGCCAAGGACTACGACGACGCGATCTCCATCGAAGAGCTCGAGAACGGGGACCTGAAGCTCGGCGTGCACATCGCAGATGTGGCCCACTACGTCGTCCCTGGCACCCGCCTCGACAACGAAGCCATCGCCCGCGGCACGAGCGTCTACCTGCCAGACCAGGTCGTGCCCATGTTGCCGGAGGAGCTGTCCAACGGTCTATGCTCGTTGGTTCCCGAACGCGATCGCCTCGCCTATTCCGTCTTCATGACCTTCGACAAGGAGGGCCAGCGCACCGCAGCCGAGGTCGGCAAGAGCGTCATCCGTAGCGCCCGGCGTAACACCTACCGCGAGGTCCAGGCCCTGCTCGATGGGCCGGACACGAAGGACACGATCGACGTCGAACCGCTGCGCTTTCTGGAGAAGCCGCTCGTGCTGTTCGAGCGCTGGACCAGACAACAGCAGAAGATCCGCGATGCCAAGGGCTCGCTGCGCATACAGTCCAAGGAACGCATGTTCCTCTTCGACGAGCAACACGAGGTCGCAACCGTCGTCGAGAAGGCGCGTTATTTCTCCAATACCTTGATCGAGGAAACCGCCCTGGCCGCGAACCAGGCGGTTGGTGACCTCTTCCGCACACGCGGATTGCCGACGATCTACCGCGTCCACCCCGAGAAGGATGAAGAGGAGATTGCCTCGGTCGCCAAGATGCTGGCCGAGCACGGCATTCGCGTACCCAGGAAGGAACGCCTGACGGGGCGCGACATCGGACGCATGATCCGCGCCGCCCGAAACAAGCGCAATGCCGACGTCCTGATCCAGAGAATCATGGGCCTCATCGAACGCGCGTTCTACGAAGTTCGCGACCACGAGGACGTGGCCCAGCACTTCGGCCTGGCCCGCGAGGCCTACCTGCACTTCACCTCGCCGATTCGGCGCTATCCGGACCTGATGGTCCACCGCTGGCTCTGGGCCATCGAAAGCCGCGGCAAGGAAGCCGAAGAGGAACTGAAGACCGAGGCCCTGGTGGCGGATCTCAACGACACCGCGAACCACTGCTCGATGCAATCGGAAGTCGCCGGCATGGTCCAGATTGCCATCGAGGACCTCAAGGTCTGCCAGTACCTCGAGCCCCACATCGACGAGAAGCTCGAGGCCATGATCCAGCGCGTATCGCGCTACGGCATCGACGTACGACTCACCGACTACAACGTCGACGCATTCCTACCCACGAAAAAGATCGGCGAACGCCCCAAGGTCCAGGGCCCCAACCTCACCATCCAGGCTGGCCGACGGACCCTGTCCTTCAGCGAAGGCCACCCGATCAAGGTGAAGATCCAGGACGTGGATTTTCTGAAGTTGCAGGTCATCCTCGAGCTGGCGTAGCTCGAGGAAACGAAGATCGCTGCCCCTCAGTCCTCGGAATCCACCCGCACGAGCTCCATCGCGAGCTCCCAGGTACCCCTCAACTCCATGCTGGATTCGAAGTCGCCACCGGGTTGCCCCTCGTCCTTGAGCGTCAGGGATTCCAGCTGGACATCGGCCTCTGCGCGAAGAGAGACGGCGTGGTTGTGTTCCAGGTCCCAGACCAGGAGCCCCTGCAGCTCGTAGGTGGTGGTCGTCGTCGCGGTGGCGGTGCCGTCGGCTACGGGGATGCGCTCGAGATCGGTTTCCGCCACGTGCTTGGTGACCAGCTCGCCTTCCAGCTCGATCGAGCAACGTTGCTGCTTCGCATCCACCGCGACGATGCGCGCCTTCAAACCTCCGTCGACCGCAGCGATCGGCTTCAGCATGTCGTCGTCGTTCACGTATTCGGGCGTTTCCCAGTGCAGATTTCCGCCGGGAACGAGCAGGGCATATCCGGCCTCGGCCTGGCATTCCCACCGGGCTCCCACAGCGATTTCGAGATCCTCGGTGTCCTCGGGGAGCATCGAGCGCCAATCCATGTCCTCGACCAGGCCCTCCAGCATGAAGGGGGGGCCCTCTTTGCCGACGTACTCGGACTCGCAGGCGTCCTCGTCGTCGATTCGCGTGAAACGCACGACGCGCCCTTCCAGCGTGGACTCGGCGTCCCAAGCGCCCTCTTCGCTCATCGGATCGACGAAAGGGCCGTCCATGCTGAAGCGGCGCCTGTGGCTGGAAGCCCCCTTCTCGAAGCTACGCTCGAGCAGCGTTGGCCGCCCGTCTGCGACGCGGAGCACGTGATCATCGATCTGGAGCTCGAAACGCTGTACGAGCTCCATCTCGATCTCGGGCAGGTACTGCGAGGGCACCTCCTGCCCCGCGACGACCGAGCTCAGGCCTTCGAACTCGAGATCGATACCCCCGCTGTAGCTACGGCGAAGCAAAGTGCCATCCGCGACCTCGTAGGCGAGGCGCTGCTGCACGGGCTGGGTGACTACGGACAGCCCGAGGACGAGGGCGATGGTTTTCGCGGTCATGGCATTGTCGAAGCGGTTTGGGAGCGGTCCACGAAGGCGAGTGCGCTCCGGTACAGGGGTTTGGTGCCTGGGCTGCCCCCTCTCCTTCGCTCCGTTTCAAAAAAATCGTGCCCGGGGAGGCTCGGCCTCGAACTCGCTGGGTGACTCCCTAAGATCCGGATCATGAACCTGCGCCTCGCCCCCACGATCCTGTGTTGCCTCGGAAGCGCCGCTTGCCTCGCTCCTGTACCCGATCGGCCCCCCGGATTCCTGGCCACCCAGGATCTCTATCAGCATCTGGCCAGCCCCGAGACACCCCTCGCGGAGAAAAGCGTCGTGCCGCTGGTCGTGCCCGGTGCCTCCTGGCTCGAAGGCGATCTCGAGGGCTTCCTGCCGGAGCGGACGAAGTTCTATTATGACCTGCGCGGGCGCGGGCGCTCACGCCCCGTGGCGGCACGGGCAGCGTTCACCATCGAGAGCGACGTCGCCGACCTCGAAGTCCTGCGCGCGCAGAAGGGCTGGGAGCGCATCGATCTCATGGGCTGGGCCTACGCCGGCGGTGTGGCCATTCGCTATGCCCTCGAGCATCCCGAGCGCGTCGGGAAGCTACTCCTGATCTCTCCCCTACCGCCGCGCTACGAACCGTACTGGCTACAGTTCCAGGAGCGTTACGGCAGACGCATCGATCGTGAAGCCATCGCCGCGCTCGACCACTGGCGTACGAGCGGGCGCAAGAGTGAAGACCCCGAGGGCTACGCCCGCGCCTACACGCGCATCACCCTGGCGACCTTCTGCTTCGACCCGAAGGACGCGAGTCAAGCCCGCAGCTATCCCTTCGGGACACAGGCGCCGGACCCCGAGCGCACGGTTCGCATCAACGAGGGCATCTTCCATCGCCTCGGTCCCTGGGCCCTCGACCCGCTCAAGCTTGCCGGCCTGGAGTTGCCCGTCTTGATCCTGCACGGCTCGGAAGATCTGTTGCCTGTTGAAGCCTCCGAGGAATACGTCTCCAGGCTGCCACAGGCCCGGCTCGAGATCCTGCGCAACTGCGGTCGACTTCCCTGGGTGGAAGACCCCGACACCTTCGAACGCCTCGCAATGAGCTTCTTCGCCTCGGACACGGGGACGCGATGAAGCGCATGTTGGTCTCGGGGCCCTGGATTGGGTTCTCGATCTGCATCTGGGCTCTCGTTGCGAGCTGTGCTTCACCCCTCGGCGGACAGGAGCTCGACATCACCTTCGGCCCCTCGACGGAACCGGGCCTCGGAGGCACGATCGGGCTCGCACAGAAGATCCACACCTACGAGAACGTACGCTTCGATGTCGAGCTGGACCTGGTCCACCAGGAACTCGAGGACGAGGGCCCCACGGACGAGGACGACTTCGACCAGGTGCGCTTCGGTTTCAAGGCCGCCTTTCCAGCGACCTCGAAGCACCAGATGACCACCCGGCTCGGCGTCGCCTGGCTGCGGACCCTCGGAGACGCCGTCTATCTCGACGGAACCGGGGATTTCGGCGGCGGGTACCTCGGCCTGGGGTATCAGGTCCGCTTGTCCAAGCACCTCTCCTTTAACCCCGATATCGCCGTCCTCGTCGTCGATGCCGAGGGGGGAGGTGACTTCGGCCAGTTGATCGAGGTGACCTGGCGGTTGATCTGGCACCTCTAAAAACCAGATCGTTTAGGATCGCTGCATGGTCGAGGGCAACGATACGGGTTCAGGGAAGGGTCGCGACGCGCGGATCGACGGCACGAATCGCGACTACATCGACTACGAGCAGGTCAAAAAGCAGCAGTCCTACCGTTTCGCCGAGGCCGAGCAGGACCTGGAGGAAGGGGGCAGCGAAGCCTTCGATACCGAGACGCCCATTCACACCTGCGACTTCTCGCGCTACCTCCACGGAGACGCGGCGGAGCGCGCTGCCTGCGCCCGAGAGCTTGGCAGCGCTCTCGAGGGCATCGGCTTCGCCATCCTCGTGAACCACGGGGTCGATGCGCAGCTCTACGAACGAGCCGAGCAGGAGGTGCGCAAGATCTTCACGACGAACTCGCTGGAGTCGAAGCTGCGTTTTCGGGCACGACGCCACGGCTCGATCAATCAAGGCTACTTCCCCATCCAGGAGACGAGCGACATCCATCCCGACCTCGTCGAGGGTTGGGTCTTCTGCCGACGAGCCTTCGCCGAACTGTCCCCCGCAGAAGTCGCGCTGGAAGACTTCTGGCCCGCGCTCGAACACGAGACCGTGTTCCGCGCACTCTGCCAGGCCCAGGAGCGCTTGGTTCAGCCCATCGCTCGCTGTCTGCTACAGCACCTCGGCTGCGAGCCCGGACTCCTGGACAAACGCCTCGCGGGCACGAATTTCGGCCTGCGACTCAATTACTATCCACCGATTCCCGAAGGAGCGCCGAGGGGAGCGGGGAGGCTTCTCGGCCACGAGGACGTGGACCTCTTCACGCTTCTGCCCGCCCCGCGTTGCGAGGGCCTCCAGGTCTTGAACCGACGCAATTTTCGATGGATTCGGCTGACGGCACCCGCAAACGCGTTGATTCTCAACACTGGGGATTACCTACAGCGCATCTCCAACGATCGTTACCCCTCGACCACGCACCGCGTCAGTCGGCCCCGCGATCCGCGCCTGAAGCAGAGCGATCGGGTCTCCTTCCCGATGAACATCTACCTCTCTGAAGAGGAGCTGCTCGAAGTGCTCCCGGGCCTGGCGAACCCCAAGTATCCCCCGGTGCGTGCCATCGAATTTCACACGCGCACGACCGCCAAGCACTACGGAGACAACTACGCGGTGGATTCCGAGGCATAGAATGCTTCCGCCACGATTGGCTCATCCTCCCCCCGCTTCGCGACCGAGAACGCCTTTCATGACCCCGGCCCTCGCCTTCTTCCGCCGCCTGGGATTCCTCCTGTGCCTTACCGGCTGGCTCTTCGCCTGCGGGTCGGAGCCGGCGGGTCCCACCCAGGTCATGGATCTGCTCGGTCGCAAACCGGATGCCGTCTTCGATCAACCCGGACGACTGGTGCCACAGCGTGACGTCGGCGAGCCGAGGACCGCCTCCTGGGGCGCCTCAGAAGGAGCTGGGTGGGACAAGCGCACCTTCCCCCTGACAAACGAGGCTGAAGACAAGACAACCGCGATCTTCAAGTGCAACAACCAGCCGACGGTGCAGCTGATCCTGCGTGCAACGAGGCCCGAGGATCGCACCCTGCGCATGCGCATCTGGTCCCACGACCCGGCCGCTGCAAGCCCCGGTTCATTCGAAGTGCACTTGAACGGAAAGCTGCTCGAGACCATCACGCTGACAAGGGAACCGGGCCTCGTGGAGATCTCGACCCCGGACGTCCTGTGGGGCTTTGGTGAGAACCTGCTCGAGTTCAAGGCCGTGCAGCCGAAGGGCGAGGGCAGGCGCTGGGACATCTTCGGCTTGTCCGAATTCGAATACGGAGCCAAGCGCGAAACGGAACTCGATTTCGAGACGCGCAAGGCTCGCCTCGCCAGCCACTCCGGCGCTCGCTATTACGTTGACGTGGCCGAACAGTCCTCGCTCGCCATCCGTGCGACGACGGGCGGCAAGGGCACCCTTGAGGTGCGCTTCGGGGGCATGGATCCAAGCAACGGCCAGCGCAACTTCGAGGGCTACCCCGATCTGGACTTCCCCGTGTCGAAGAAGGGTCTCGATGTGCGCCGCCCCTTTCCTCGGACGAGCGAGGAGATTCAGGTGGTCGAGATCGTCTGGCGCGCCGAGGGCGAAGCCGATCTGACTCTGGAGCGCCTGGAAGTCGTCGAGGAACGCGGCGACGCGCCCCCCCCGATCATATTCATCAGCATCGACACCTTCGCCGCACGCAACCTCGGTGTCTACGGGTACAGGCGCAAGAACACCCCGTCGCTACGCAAGCTCGCCGAGGAAGGTGTCATCTTCGAGCACTGCATCTCGAACGCGCCCTGGACCATGCCCAGCTACCTGTCGCTGCTGACCGGGCTCTATCCGCGCTCCCACGTGGCCGACCTCGACTTCGCTACCGACGTGCGCCTGGACAACTGGGACTGGTGGCAGATAGCCGACAACCGCTGGACCATCGCCGAAGCCATGCGCGCGCGAGGCTATGAGACCGGCGGGCTGGCGGACACGCACTGGCTCAGTCCTAAGTTCCGCGTCGACCAGGGCTTTGATCGTTACGACCTATCGGCCGCCTTCATGCCGATCAGCGACGCGCGTGGCGGCATCGTCTATCAGCTCGAGCACCTGATCACGCCCTGGCTCGGATTTCGCAACAAGTCACGTCCACCGTTCTTGTTCCTGCACTCGCTCGACGCCCACGGCCCCTACCTGCCAGAAGCGCCCTTCCACGATCGTTTCGCGGGGACCCTTCCCGAGGATCTGCGCAACACGCTGGCCGGCTCGTCCTATCAAACGTACGGAGCCATTCCCGTCTGGATGGCCCGCACCACGGTGACGGACGCCGAGGCGGGAATTCCGCGTGAGCTGCCTCTCGAGCCGATCATTCAGCGTTACGACGAAGCGATCATGAAGGTCGACGAGTATCTGGGCAGATTGTTCCAGCTCCTGGATGAGAACGGCCTGTACGACGATGCCGTGATCGTCGTCACGGGCGATCACGGCGAGTCGTTCCAGCACGAGTTCTACAGCCACGGTGGGCTCTGGGAAGACGTGATTCACGTGCCCTTGATCTTGAAACTGCCCCAGGCAAAGTTCGGCGGCAAGCAAGTAAAAACCAGTGTGCAGCTGGTCGACGTCTACCCCACGCTCTTCGAGCTTGCGGGCGCAGGCACGCCACCGAGCTACCTACACGGCCGTTCGTTGCTCCCCATCCTGCGCGGTGATGACCCCAGGGAATTGCCCGTGTTCTGCGAAGGCGGACACGTCGAGCAGTACACGCTGATCGACCAGGGCTGGAAGTTGGTCGAGGTGTTTCCCGGCAGCGAATCGGGAGATACGCCCCTGATCACTCATCCGCGGGTGCCTCCCGAATGGCTGGCGAAGAACTTCCCTGAGCTGGTCGGCGAGCCTCTGACCGATGAACTGCGGGAGAGCCTGCGCGCGCAGAAGGGTTACGCGGAGAAGATCGCGGAGTTGCGCAAGTTGATCGCGGGTCCCTATTACCAACTGTACAACCTGACTGCGGATCCGGGGGAGACACGGGACCTGTATGACACGCAGCCCGGGCGCGTGCCGTTCTTGATGGATCTGTTGCAGCGCCACAAGGGGATGGGGCTGAAGGCCCAGGGGGATGCGAATCCGGGGATGAGCTCGGTGCAGTTTTCGAATGATGCACTGAAGCATCTGTATGAGCTTGGGTATGCGGATGCGCCCGAGGGGGACTAGCTCACTCCCTACGCCGAGGCTTCCCTTAACCGAGGGCCCAGCGACTCACACGGCGTCGGAAATGCTCGTGAAGCCGAAGGACTTAACACGTAGTGCCGGAACCAAGGCGCTCAGCGTGCGACCGTTACGGCCACCGATGCGCATCGGACGGGAGAGGGCCTCGGTGTTCTGGAGGACGCGGATCGGGCTGTCGTTCCAGCGGAAGTTGTTCACCGGGTGCGTGACCTTGCCGTCCTCGATCCAGAACAGTCCGTCGCGGGTCAACCCGGTATAGAGCATGGTCTTGGTGTCGACACCGCGCATGTACCACAGGTTCGTCACCAGCAAGCCGCGCTCGGTTCCCGCGATCAACTCGGCGAGAGTCTCGTTACCACCGCGGAGCAACGTGTTCGGGGGGCGCGGCAGCAAGGGGCGCGAGTGTTCGCGGCCCCAGTAGCGGTTGCAATGCAGGTTTGCGAGCACGCCCTTGTCGATCCAGGACGTCGGAGCGTGGGGCACCCCGTCCGCGGACCAGCCCAGGGCGGGGACGGTGGGGTCGGCGGGGTCCGAGTGCAAGGAGATGCTCTCGGGAAAGAGCTTCTCGCCCAGCCGAGTCTGCCCTTCGGGCAGGGAGAAGAAGCTGCGCCCCTCATCGGCCTGGCGCATGTCCATGCTGCCCATGAGAAGCCCCATGAGACTCGCGACACAGGCCGGTTCCAGGACAGCAGGATAGTCGCCGGGCGCGAAGGTGCGTGCGTTCATCGAGCCGCGGGCCTTGGAGATGGCGGTCGTCGTGGGGCCCTCGAAGTCGAGATCCCGGGCACGAATCGATGCGGTCGAGGCCCAACCGGAACCCGCCCCATCGGGCGTACGCACGGTTTCGGCGAAGTGTGCGTCCGAGGTCCGCTGGTAACCGAAGAGCCCCGCCGCATTGGCGATGCAGCGCACGCTGTCGCGGGCCTGGGCAAAGCCGGCAGCTACGTAGCCCGAGCGCAGGGCACGCCCGATCACCAGGGCGATGCCCTGGGTCAGGTGTTCGAGCCGTTCCGCTTCCGTTTCGGGGGCACCTTCGGGAACCTCGATGAAGACCTGCTCGCCCAGGGCCGGTTGGAACTCGGGATCTTCCGGCCCCGCGCGCGCCAGTTCCTCCGAGCTCCGCACGATGTCCTCCAACGCGCCGCCCGAGAACTGGTTGCCCTGGCTCGTGGCCGTACGCGTTCCGAACGTCGAGCGAACTGAAACCGTGACGCTGGAGACCAGGCCCGCGGTCGAAGGGCAGTTGCGAGCGAAGCGTTGGTGCACGACTTCGTCGAAGTTGAGCGAGACGTGTACCTCGTCGGCCTTGGAGAGACGGACGACGCGCTCGACGAGATCGCGGCACTGGGTTTCCGTGTACATGCCACTCAACTCTTGCGCCCCGTATTTAGCACGTTGATCGCTCGAAAGCGTGCCGGAGGGCAACCGTGACTGACCCCGTTGGACTGGCCAGGTTCACCCTTGCCATCGTAGAACGAGCCTCCCACCCAGTAGTCCTTGGGTCCGCACACCTGATCGCAGGCGTTCCAGAACTCGGGTGTTCGAGCCTGGTAGGCCACGTCCTTCAGCATCCCGACCAGCTTGCCATTCTTCACGTGATAGAACGTCTGGCCGCCGAACTGAAAGTTGTAGCGCTGGTGATCGATGCTGTAGCTGCCACGCCCCTTGATGAGAATGGCCTCTTCGGTGTCCGCGATCAAATCGTCG
This sequence comes from Planctomycetota bacterium, assembly GCA_965662355.1. Lineage (GTDB taxonomy): Bacteria > Planctomycetota > UBA1135 > UBA1135. Next base: position 150,273 of record CBFIHP010000011.1, read on the forward strand.
ATGCCCAGCTTGTTCTTGCCCGGCACTAAATTGATGTTCGGCATGCGCTGGAAGGCGACATCCTTCCAGCTTTGGGCGTAGGAGCAGCCGTAGGAAGCCGATCGTCCCAGGGACAGGGCCTGGTCGCGGGTCGTCTGGTAGTCGACGAAGATGCCGTTCTCTACCAGGAACCATTCCTTCGTCTCCACGCCGTCGTCGTCGAAGCCACAGGTCGCCAGCGACCCCGGTGCCGTCTTCTCGGCCTCGAAGCTGACGATCGGGCTGGCGACCTGAAAGGTTCCGAGCTTGTCGGGTGTCAGGAAACTCGTCCCCGCGTAGTTGGCCTCCATGCCCATGGCCCGGTCGTACTCGGTGGGATGACCGATCGATTCGTGGATCGTCAACCAAAGGTGCGTGGGATCCAGAATCAGGTCGTACTTGCCGGGCGCGACCGAGGGCGCCGCGGCCTTCTCGAGCACATCGGACGCCGCGAGGCGCACGTCCTCGCGCCACGGGTAATTCGTGAAGTACTCGTACCCCTGACCTTGTGGGCTCGAGTAGGAATTGCGCGTCTCGAAGGTGCCGCGTTTGCGATCGACGGCGGTAACCGTGAAGCTCGGATTGTTCCGGTGCAGCGTCTGTTCGACCACGGTGCCCTCGCTCGAGGCGAAGAGCTTGTGCTCGCGGACAAAGTCGGCGGAGGAACGACAGAGCGTCACCCCTTCTCGCTGCAAGGCGTAGTCGTTGATCGCCAGCAAACGCTCGACCTTGTCGTTGAGATCGACATCGAACGGATCCGTTCGCACGGGCGTGTCCCAGACCGCTGTGTGGGCGGCATTGGGAGCCAGCTGGACCGGATCTTTCTGCATCCGGGCGTTGGCTCGGGCCAGAGACACCGCGCGCTGGGCGACGCGAACGAGCTCGTCCCGCTCGATCCGCGGACTGGCGGCGAAGCCCCAGGTGCCGTCGACGAGCACACGGATACCGAAACCACGATTATCGGAATCCACGAGACGGCTGACACGCTTGTCCCGGGTATCGATGCGTTGGCGCCGATGATCGGAGATGCGAATGTCCGCGTAACTGGCCCCAAAGCCCTGGGCGGCATCAAGCCCAATCCGGGCGAGTTCGGTCAGACCCGCATCGGGATCGCGCTTGCGATGGCCGATCGTGTTCGTCTGGCAGCCCGTGGCCAGCGCCACCGAAGCGGCACCCAGCTTGAGAAGGTCGCGGCGCTTGAGACTCATCCGGACCGGCTGGTTTTCCTGGCGGAGGCTTTCTTCGCCGTTTTCTTGACGGCTTTCTTGGGAGCCTTCGGAGTCGTCTTCCCGGGCTTGCGCCCTGAACTCGAAGCCGCCTTGGTTGGCGTCAGGGACTTCGGCTTGAGCTTGGCTTTTTCCATCCACTGCTCGAGCGAAGCCTTGGTCTTCTCCAGCTGGGCGGTGACCGAACGCAGCTTCGTTCCCGCAGAACGAGCTTCGTCCTTGGCCGTCTTCAGCTCGCTCTTTCTCTCTTTCAAGGTTTCGGTCAGGCCAGCAAGTTTCGACTCCCCGCGCTCGAGCTTGGCTTCCAGAGACTTCCGCGCGCCTTCCCCCTTGGTGCGCTTCGCTTTCTCCGCTTGGAGCTCCTGAGAGAGCCTGTCGGAAACGTTCTTTCCCTCTTCGAGCGCCTGCTCGAGGCGCGAGCGAAGTTCGTCCAGCGCCTCGCCGCGACGGGCGAGCTCTTCGGTCAGGCGATCCTGTTCCGCGACGAGCTCCGCCTCGCGTTCCTTGTGGGTTTCGACTCCTGCAGTGAGCTCTCCCTGGAACTGTTCCTCTAGCTGCGCTTCGAGAGCTTTGACGTTCTCCCCATTCGATTCGATCAGATCGAGGCGTCGCGTTTCCCATTCCGCCTCGCTGACGAGGCGTGACTCGTCCGCTTCACGCTGCAAGGTCTCGATACGCTCGTTCGCGGCGGCCTGGATCTTCAGCGCTTGCTCTTGACCCTCCGCTTCGGCGGAGGCCCGGAGCTCTTCTAAATCCTTGTTCCTGGTGAAGTGCAGCTCTTCGAGCCTGGTTGCATGCGTGCCCACGCGCTCGCGCAGTTCCTGCAACTGCGCATCGCGCTCGAGGAGAGTCTCTTCACGCCTGGACAAGGTCTCGCCTCGTTCTTGCAACGTGCGGCGCAGGGCCACCTCGGATTCCGCCTGTCGCTTGCGTTCGGATTCGCGCTCGGAAGCAATTTCCGTCCCTTCCTTTTCGCGAATCTCATACAACTCCGCCAGGTTGGCTTCCGCGACCCCTGCTCGTTCCTTTTCCTCCACGAGGCTCTGGTTCAACTCCTCGAGGCGGTGATCCAGTACGTCCCGTGCCTCCGAGATCTCCTTGCCCTGGGCCTCAGCCTCACGGGCACGCCGTTGCACCCCCTCGGCGGTGCCGGAAAGTTCATCCAACTCGAGGGTCAGCTCTTCCTCATGGCGCTGGCCGACCTCGAGCTGGTCCTTCTGGACGGCAAGGTCCTTGTGTGCCACTGAAAGCGAGTTGTGTGCGTCTTGCAGTTCGAGCCGTAAACGCTCGATCTCCAAGTCGTTGGACTCGAAACGCTCGCTGTACGAGCGCATCTGCACCTGGTTCTCGTTCAGCTTCTTGATCGCCGAGTCGGCGTCCTGCTCGGCCAGCTGAACCCTGCGAGAGAAGAGCTCGGCATGCCTCCTCCTCTCGGAGAGGTGTCGCCGCCCCCGGAAGAACCAACCCACTCCCCCGGCTCCGCCGAGGGTCACGCCCGCCATCACCCACTCGTAGAAAATCATCTGGTGTACCCGGGTGTGCAACCTCCCTGGCTGGGGGTGTTTTAGCCAGAACCGCCCCCCGGGCGCCAGCGGGAATCGGGCTAAAGACCGGGCTTCTGGCGTGCCGAGGGTGGGGCGACCCGGGTCGACTTCGTGCCTACCTGCCCCTCGACCGGCCAGCCCATATGACCAGCCAAGCGACCAAGGACGAGAAGAACGCCCCGGCGGGCGATCTCGGCGGCCCCCGCCAGCGTCTGTCGACGCAGCAGATGCTGCATCTCATGCGCCTGGAGGCCGATCGAGCCTTCCGGCACGGCTACCCGATCAGCTCCCTGGTAATGGGACTGGATCCTCTCCCGGAGAGCGTCGACCCGGAACTCAACAGGGTGATCATGCCGCTGCTCTTCAAGGAGTTGAAAAGCGTCGCATTCGCCCGAGATATCCGGGGCATGGGCGTCTGGACCGAAGACCTCGTCCTCGGGGTTTTCCCCCACGTGGACCCCGAGGGCCTCGAGGAGCTGGCGGAGAGCCTTTTGAATGCCGTCCGCCACATCGACAGCCTGGAGCTCCCCGACGGTCTCCGTGTCACCGCATCGATCGGTATCTCACACAACCTCCACGCCGATTCGAAGTCCTTCGAGTTGCTGGTGGAGGAAGCCGAGACCGGCATGGGCCTGTCCGAAGCCGGCGGCGGCGACCGTGTCACACAAGCGCGCGATATCGAGCGTGAAATAGACCGCCTGCGCGAAGAAGTCGACAGGCAGCTAGCGGAGCTGAGCGAGTTTCAGGAGAGAGCGTTCGGCGACATCGAAGACACCGACGAGCTCTGGGGCAAGCAGCTCATCGATAAGGTCATGGCCCTTTTCGATCGCGAACCCGACAAGAACGAGGCGCTCTTTCGTGTCGAGAAGGAAATCATCGCGCTCCTGCGTTATGAAATCGGCGTCTGGCGCGAGTCCTCCGCAGGCGCGGATGTCGTCGAGGCCAAGCGAACCATCGAGAACCTCGAGCGCCGTGTCCACAAGCTGACGGCCAGCCTCGGCCTGACCGAGAAGGAATTGGTGAAGGTCGCGGCCATGAAGAACATCGACCTCGGTGTGTCGTCCATCTACGGTTCCGTTCAGGGACTGACGGCAGACACCGAGAACCTCGAGCAGAAGAAGGAGATGCTCAAGAACATCTTCGTAGCCAACCTCGCACTGCGTGAGCAAACGGCTTCGTAGAGGAACGAGTCCCAGCGCCAGAGAAAAGCTGGCCAACAACAAACCTTAATCATGACTGACAACGACGAAGAATACCCGACCTACGAAGAAGGCGACCACGAGGGATCCACTTCGGTCGAAAGCGGCCCGATCAAGGCCAACTTCACCGCGAAGAAGAGCGAGGGCGTGCTCTACCTGGGCATCGACCTCGGCACTTCCCGTACCTCCGTCTCGGCCAGCAATGGTGTGCGCGACACCGTCGCGTCCTACGTAGGCTATCCGAAGGACGTCGTCTCCTTGAAGCTCCTCAAGAAGGATGTTCTCTTCGGTGACGAGGCCATCAAGAACCGCCTCTCCCTGGACTTCTACCGCCCGCTCGAACACGGCGTCCTGAAGTGCAGCGAAGGCGACTCCAGCGAAGATGGCAATGTCAAGGCAGCCCGCGACCTGATCCGCGAGATCATTCGCCTTGCCAAGCCGCGCAAGGACGAGCTGATCTACGGCGTCATCGGCGCTCCGGCACAGGCCTCGATCAACAACAAGGACGCCATCATCCAGGCGGCCAAGGAGACGGTCGACTCGGTCATGCTCTGCTCCGAGCCTTTCTCCGTCGCCTACGGCCTTGACATGCTCGACGACGTGCTCGTCATCGACATCGGCGCCGGCACCACCGACCTCTGCCGTATGCACGGTACGATGCCGGAAGAGTCCGACCAGATCACCGTCACCCACGCGGGTGACTGGATCGACCATCGCCTCTCGGAACTTCTCGCCGAGCACCACCCCGAGGCCCAGTTCACCATCCACATGGTGAAAGAGATGAAGGAGCGTTATGGCTGCGTCTCCGAAAATGCCGAGCCGGCCATCGTGAAGCTGCCTGTCAACGGTAAGCCCACGGACTTCGACATCACCGAGCTCATGAACGAAGCCTGCAACGGCATCGTGCCCACCATCGTCGAAGGCCTCGGCAAGCTGATCTCGACCTTCGATCCGGAATTCCAGGCGCGCTTGAAGGAGCGTGTGCTTCTCGCCGGCGGCGGCTCCCAGATCCGTGGTCTGGATACCGCCATCGAAAAAGAGATGCACAACCTTCTGGGCACCGGCAAGGTCATCCGCATCGAGGAGCCGGTCTACGGCGGCGCCAATGGCGCGCTCAAGATCGCCCACGACATGCCGGCCGAGTACTGGGAAAAACTCAAGTAGACATCCAAGGCAAAACCGGTCGCTGAGCTTCTCGACGACCGGGGGCTCGTTCGAGCAGCCCGATCCTCAGCGAGGGTCGGGCTGCTTTCGTGCCGTGCCCGCCAACCATAGCTCGATCTCCTGAAAGAGATCGTCCTTGCCCTGCAGCCGTCCTAGCTCCTCTACCGCTCGCCACTGCAGAAGAGCGAGGCGCATGTCTTCCTCGTCCACGTGTCCGGATTCGAGGGCACGTTCCCACGCACCGAACTCCACCTCGAGCCAGCGCACGGCCTCTTCGTGTAGCAGCTCTGCACCGGCCTGGCGCGAGCCGACGACGTGGGCCGCGGACAAAGCCGCTCGAAAGCCATGTCCCTCGCGCAGCCGGGGAAAGCGACCGCTCTCGTCAAAGGCGCTGCGATAGATCGCCGTTGCGCTCTCGAACAGACCTTCATCGTGACACAAGCCCGCGATTGCGAAACGCTCATCGATGCTGGTCTCGAAGGCACCGGAGACAAAGCCCCCGAGCAGCTCATCGTCCAGCAAGCGCAGGACTTCGGCTGAATCGGGATACTCCGCTCCGGACAAACTGCGTTCGAGAGCGTAGAGCCCATCCCGCGGACGGCCGTTCTCCAGGAGCAGGTAGGCCAGGGTAGCGTTCCATTCGGAACGCTCGGCCTGGCTGAGTTCTCCTGCGGCGTATGGCAGCGCGGCCTGGATCGCATTGATGGCAGCCCGCTCTTGATGCAGTCCAAGGTAAGCCCGGGCCAACAGGACCTGGGCCCGCCCGGATTGCGGGTCCCTGGAGACCACTTTCCTCAGCACGGCCTCGGCTTCGCCCCATAGCTTCGCTTGCAGGTAGGCGGCGCCCAACATGCGACGGGCCTCTTGCGAATCGGGCCATTGGCTGACGACGATTCCGAAGGCCCGGATGGCGGAGGCGCTGGAGCCCTGGGCGAGGTAGACGCGCCCGAGGTCGAAGCGCAGCGAGACGTCCGCCGGGCCCTGCTTCAAGGCCGCTTCGTAGGCCCGGGAAGCACGCTCGTAGTCACCGCCTTGCCACAGAAGGTGGCCCTGTAGCGCAAGCCGCCTCGCACCGGCGCTGCCCAGCTCTTGCTCGAGTAGGCTCAAGGCCGACTCACGATCACCGTGATCGACCGCCGCGGCGGCCAGGTGCAAGCGCGCTTGCTCGTCTCCTGGATCCTTGTCGAGCCGCTGGCGATACGTCGCGGTCGCCGCCTCAAGCCAGGCCTCGTCGCGTAGCGGGACGACCCCCCGTGGCGGCCAGTAGCCGTCCGGCCCCGGTGCGCTCCGCGCCAGGCTCTCCAGAGCCTCGTCCGCGAAGGTCTGGTCCAAGAAGCCGCGTAACTGGATGGCCTCGAGCTGGAAGGCCCCGAGCTTCGCCTCCCGCGCCAGGGCAAGGGCCAGCTGTTCCTCGGCCTCAATACGCAACTTCTGATGCGCGTACGCGCGTAGATCCGCCCGGTTCTTCCAGGTGAGGCTCTGAGCAATCACAGCCAGAGACAACAGAACCCCGAGCACGATCAGGATCGAATTGCGTGCATGGCCCTTGCGCACACGCTCGACCGCGTCCTTGCGCAAGCGCGACAGGTTGCGCGTCTTCGGCACTTCCATGCAGGCCCGCAGATCCTCCGCGAGAAGCATGACACTCTCGTAGCGATCCTCGACGCGCGGGGCCATGGCCCGCTCACAGGTAGCGATCAGATCCGAAGTCACGTTCGGCGAGATGTAGTGCACGGGCGTGGGCGGCCCCATGAGGATCGCATTGACCACTGCCAGCGTGGGACGCTCGTGCGCTTCGTCATAGTAGGGTGGATCACCGCTCAAGAGCTCGTAGAGAATCGCTCCGATAGCATAGATGTCGCAGTGTGGCCCGATCCCCTCGCGACGCCCTCGGGCCTGCTCGGGCGACATGTACCAGGGAGTGCCGATGATGCGACCGTCGGTCGTCTTGCCGATGCTCGGGCTGTCTCCAGCCTGGCAGGCCAGCTCCGTTTCGCCCCCCGCAACCTCGTCCCATGAACTGGGAGCGGATTCCACTCGAGCGAGCCCCCAGTCCATCACGAAGACCTCACCAAAGCGCCCGACCATGATGTTCGCGGGCTTCAGGTCGCGGTGGGTCACGCCCTTGCTGTGGGCGTACGCCATGGCCTCGCAAACCCGCAGGAGCAGGCCGACAGCGCGCATGCGCGTCCACCCCTCCTGGCCGTCGCGAACCTTCTCGAAGACACTGGCCAGGCTCTCGCCCTTGACGAGCTTCATCGTGAAGTACGGTCGACCGTCCTCGTCCAGGCCCAGCTCGTGAACAGGCACGATGCCGGGGTGATCCAGCTGGCCCGTGATCTGGGCTTCCTCGAGAAAGCGCCCGAGCTCGCGTGGGCTCAACGGCCGATCCGCGCTGTGAAACACCCGCCCTGGAAGCATGACCTTCATGGCCAGCTCGCGGCTCAAGGACTCGTCCCAGACACGCAACACCGTGCCCTGCCCGCCACGCGCGACCTCGCCTTCGACCTGGTAGCGTCCGGGTCCCCGCGAGCGCTCGAGCAGCTCGAGCGCCGCGGCGGAGAACTCCGCATGGCGCTCGGCGGAGAGATCATCCGAAAGCGAGCGCAAGACCGCGCTCCAGCGCGGATCGGGCTCGTCCTCGGGAGGACCGACCACGGTCGAGTCTCTGGGATCGGCGGGCATGGGCCCCCGATCCTAAGCCGCAGGCTACTGCACCGTCACGCGCATCCCGCGCGAACTCGCGAGTCGCGTGCCGCACTGGCCGACAGGGAAGAGCGACAGTGCTTGAAAGACGTGCGTCGGCCCGACCAGGGCCATGTTGTTGGGGATCGGGAAGGGGGCATGGATCGACCCGCAGCTGTCCGCCACGCCGAGGCCGGCGGAATGAACGAACCCAACAGCCGGCGCCATGGGTGCGAAGTCGATGTGGAAGCGCGCGCCAAAGAAGATCGTCCCCGCGGTGTCCTCGGAATCTCCGATGATGAGCAACACGGGGATGCCGGGAGCGGCGTTGGAGACGTGCAACTCGAACCCCGCATTGCCGAGTGTCGGCGAACCGTTGGCGAGCATGTCCAACGTCCCCGAGCAACCGGGCGTCCCCTCCCCGAACGGCTCGAGTCCCTCGGGCACGAACGAAACAGCCTTGCCACTGGCGCTGGCGATGCCGACGCCGAAGATATCCGTCACGCCGTCGCCATCGATGTCGCCGGCACCGAGATCGCTGCCGATACTATCCAGCGCAGCATCGCCTTCGATGGTGAAGATGGGCTGGAGCGTACGCCCGGAGTAGGCACGGATCGCACCGGTGTTGTTTCCACCGAGCCCGTTCCACCCAGGCATGCCGACCGCGACATCGCCATAGCCGTCACCGTCGAGATCGTTGCCGCCGACCAACCCGGCTCCCATGTTGTCGCCCGCGTTGTCACCAAAGAGCACAAGGGTCACGCTGTTGTCGAAGCCGTTGATGATCTGGAAGCGGCCCATGCCGGACATGGATCCTCCAGCACTGATCAGAAAATCCGCGTGACCGTCACAGTTCGTGTCGATGTCGCCCGAAAGCTTCAGCCCTCCGCCCGATGCATTTCGACGCCAGATCTCAGCCCCCGTCATCCCGGAAAAGACGCGGACCACGATGCCCTGCTGGGCGATCAGGTCCATGAAGCCATCGTTATCCACATCGCCCGCGCGCCCCACGTTCGAACCCAGGCTACCGCCTCCGGCATCGCCGTGGATGCGGTGGATCACCGAACCGTCCATACCCGAGAAAACCGTGATGGAACCCGCGTTGTTCGGCGTGCCCGTTTCCTCCGCAAGGAGCGCACTGATGCACACGTCGTCGCGACCGTCCATGTTGACGTCCCCCACCGCAGCCGTCGACCAACCGAACAGATCCCCCGCCGTTTCCCCGACGAAGGTGTGGAGCACGCTGCCATCCATACCGGAGATGATGGTTGCGCTACCTGCGTTGCCCCCGACACCGGCGACATCGTCCTCGTCGGCGGCCGCACAGACGTCCATGAAGCCGTCGCCGTTCATGTCCCCCGCCGCACTCGAGCCGAAGCCCATGTGATCGGCCGCACCGGTGCCGTGAATCTTCGTCAGCTGGAGCCCCGTGGCCCCGGAATAGACGTACACGCTGCCCGCGTCGTTCAAGCCGCCGTGATTGTCGCGCCAGGCCCCCGCCATGAACTCGCCAAAGCCGTCGCCGTCCATGTCACCGATCACGTCGCCGACCTGGCCCCATGAATCGATCACGGCCCCGGAGACGTCCCAGAGGGTCTTCTGGGCAGAGAGGGCGGGGGTGACAGTGAGCAGGGTGAGGGTGAGCAAGGCGCTGGGGGTGGACATCGTGGTGCTTCAGATTCGTTGTCGGGGGGGCGGGGGGAATCCGCGATTGGAACGCATCCCTTGGGTTTCGGGGAGACGGTTCTCGGGAGAAGTGCTTCGAAGTGGGAAAAGTCGTGGTTGGTTGGGGGGGAAGGCGGGGGGGCGGTTGTTGAGGGGCCCTCTTCCGCGCGCTGCCATGGCAACTGGCCTCTTGCGAGTATTCAGATACCCAATGCCGCCAACTCACGGCCCATCCAAGCGTCCCGCAAGCGGTTCAGCATGCTGGCATCGAGCCTCCCCTCGATGACGAGTTCATGTACTTCGAGCGCCATCCGGGAGCAAACGAAAAGGAAGACTCCGCCGGCCCGGCGCGGCCCGACGTTGATGTTCTTGATGGCCATGCCGTCCATCGAAGCGTAGGCCTTGTTCTTGCCGTCGTAGCGAATCTCGAGGGTGTAGGTGTCGTCGAACTTCCAGGCGAAAGCGCCGGTTTCCTCGCGCACGGAGTCCTTGGCTTGGTCGATGACGATCAGGCCTCCATCGAGCTTCGCGGCGACGAAGTTGCCTTCGCCGTCGTCGTTCAATCCCAACCAGAAGAGGTACTTCCAGGCCGCGGTCTCCGGGTAGCGCCAGGTCAGGCGCACGCTGGTCTCGCCCTCGAAATCGAGGATGTGGCGGAGGGAGAAGAAGTTCCGCGCCACGAGGTGCTTGTCCTTGATCTCGACGGGATTGGCGGGGTGGAAGGCATGTTCCTTCAGGTAGCCATCCTGTTTGAAATCGAGCAACTCCTGGACGCTGCGGAAGCTGTAGCTGAGGCGCATCCTCCCATCGGGAAGTGGTTCGTAGGCTCCCTTCAAACTTGCCGCCAGGCCTTGTTCCTCGAAGCCGGCCTTGAGGATCTCGGCCGCCATGCGCTCCAGGAGTGGCTTGCGAGCTCGCACAAGATCCACGTTCGGGTAGCTATTGGCGAGATCGGCTACCCAGGCGAGGGTGGACTCGAGCTTGGCTGCCGGAACCGGCAACTCGACGCGGCTGAGCTGAACCAGGCGGCGGGCGGCAGCGGCGCGTTCGGTGTGCCCGTCGAAGCCGGTCTCCAGATCCTCGCGCAGCGAGCGGGCCTCTTTCGAATTCTCGGACAGGGCCGAGCTCTTCTGGCCCTTGCCGTTCAGGACCTGGGGATAGACTGCGATGAAGCTGAAGGCGTGGTCGGACTTTAGGATGATCTGGCTCAACGCGATCGCATCGATGTCGTCCAGTTTCAGCACATCGATCTTGGCCCGATTCTTGCCAAGAACAACCTCGCTTTCACGAATCTCCTCGATGGGAGCCAAGAGCTTCAGCGCGGTCTTGCGCAGGTTCAGCTTGCGACCACTCTCCTGTAGGTGCAGGAGATACGCTCGGCGTTCATCGCGAAACAAGTCGATGCGCTGTGCCTCGCGAGCGATGCGTGGGTGCAACGCTGAAGCCCTGATCTCGACCAGCGCGCCCATGGCCTGCGCGGCATCGTCGAAGCGCCCCTCCATCGCCAATCCGAGGGCAAAGGCGTAGGCCTCTTCCGGTGTGACGTCATCGGGGCCCAGCTGGGTGGGCGAGAACGAGCCGCGGAAGTACCTCGAGGAGGCGTCGCGGGCTTCCTGGGACAGCGTCAGGGAAGTGGCAGCTACGGACAGGGCCAAGAGGGCAAGCAGAGGGGGCAGCATTCCCAGAGGATAGCATTCCTTTGTTGGCGTATTCGCGATACGCGCGCGGTAAAATCGACGCCCCTGGCTCCCTGAGCGACCTTCGGTTCTTCCTGATATCGATGGATCGAGGGGCATACATCACGCTGGACATCGATGCTATCCCTCCTCACCTCGCTCGTACTCACTCAAGGGCTACACCCTCCCTTTTCGATCCCCGACGGCGACTTCGAGATGGGCGGAGTGCTTTGGCAAACGCCCGCTGGTTCGACCGTCAGCTACGAGGAACACCCGGACACATCCGGCGCTGTTGGTGACAACATCGCAGCGCACTTCCCAGCCCACGTGCCGCAGTCCATCTGGCGCACCCTCGCGGCCGGGCCCGGAACGTCTTTCGAAACGCCTTCCACGGCGGATCACCTGGGCACCAAGCTCGATTTCGGACTGTGGTTCCAGCTGGGTGAAGCGGGATTCGCGGGCGGGGATGCGCTGAGCTTGCGCATCGAATCCGGTACACACGCCATCGCCTCGAGGACCATCGATCCCTCGACGCTGCCGCGTGGGCGCTGGCACTACCTGGCCGTCGAATACGATGTCGACTCCGGACTCGATGGCTGCTTGCGAAGCGGGACGCGCGAGCTGACGGCGATCATCGAGGTCGATGCCGGCGGTGAGGTGTGGATCGACGACCTTCTCGGGCGTCCCTTCGACTATTTGCGCTTCGAGCTCGCCGACGCCAGCTTCGAATCGAGCGAACTCCACCCCGCCTGGAAGACGACGGGCGAGGTCGGCGGCGGCTTCGCCGCGTACTACGGCACACGCTCGCTGCAGCTGGACGGGGACGCTGCATCGCTCGCGCAGTCGATACCCTGTCAGGGACCCGGGCATGGAGCACAGTCGGGGCAGGTGGTCGAAGCGGGCGCCTGGATCTGGAACGAGCCTGGGCCTTTCCCCGACCCCAGCGCCGAGTTTCGCCTGCAGGTCCATCACGTGGTGGGCTACCGCCGAGTGCCAACCCCCAACCCAGCGACGACGCGTACCCTGGTAGCCGAGGTCCGTGGCGCCCTTTCCGAGCTTACACCCGGGCAATGGCACTATGTTGAGACCGACCCCCTGCTCGCCGTTCCCCTGCCCCACCTGACGAAGGCCATGCGTCGGCCGCGCCTCGAATTGCGGATCGACAAGCTCGGCTCGGGAAGCGCACGCCTCGACTATCCGCAGCTGGGCCAACAACACTCCGTCGACGGCAACCCAAAGCGTTTCGTCTACGCGAACTATGTCGCGCGGTATCGCAACCCTGACTTCTCCCCTGACCCGATCGTCGATGCGCCCACGAACGAGCTGGGCAAGCGCTGGCGCAACTGGTACTGGGGCAACCCGCCGGCCTGTGAACCGGGGAGTTTCGTCTACGAGCACGACCCACGCCTGCTGCGCGGTGGCAACGATCCGCGAGACGCCGGGCGCCGCGACCTGGCCATTTCCAATTGGGACGAGGGCCCATTGCCGCTGCTCGGCGCCTACGATTCGCGGGATCCTCTGATCGTCGACTTTCACGCACGATTGGCCGACGCCTGCGGGCTCGATGCCCTCATGTTCGGGTGGTATGGCCAAAAGGCCGTCGAGCTGGACGAATGTGCCCCGCGCAACCAGAGCGTCAACGGCCCAGCACTTACCGAGCTCTACGCCGCCATCGAAGCCCAGGGGTCGGACCTGAAGGTGGCGACGAAGATGAACCTCCTGCGCCACGCGAGCAACCCCTGGGCCAACCCCCCAGCAGGCTGCGTGTTCACCTCGGAAGACACGCTCGAGCTGAAACGCGAGGGCATCCGCAACGATCTGATCTGGTTGGTCGACACGTACTTCTCCCATCGCGCGACGCTCAAGCGCGAGAACCGCATGGTGATCGGCGTCTTCGACCCCGAGCGTACCTTCTCGGTCTCGGACGGCCCGCCGACGCGGTTGAACGAAGCGGATTGGCTGTGGATCAAGGAAGGCGTCGAGGCCTCGACGGGCAAGGGCATCCTGTTGGTGTTCGATCAGGCCCCACCGCTGACGACTCCCCTGCCCGAGGCCGGCCTCTGGTTCGATGGCATCGCCACGGGCTCGGGGCTGTGGCGGCTCGCCCCCTGCGAAGTCACGCAATTCCTCGACTTCGAGGCCTTCCAGGCCGGCACGCCCAACATGATCACGCTGGACGAGGTGCGCATGCACTTTCGCGATCAGGTGCTGGGACGTCCGTACCGTTGGTGGCGCATGGACGACGCCAAGCGCATGGGCATCGCGGTCGTGTATCCAGGCTACGACGACACGGGAGTCTCCGGTTGGGGCAACCCGAACGGCATGTGTACGGGCGGCGGGACACGTTGCACACGCGTCGTTTCAGCGCGGTACTTGTGCGGGGCCGCGGGCGAACGCTGTTATCTCGAGCTCGCGTTCGAGGAAGCGGATCGCTCGGGGATGAACTGGGTGCAGATTCCAACCTGGAACGACTGGAACGAGATGACGGTCCTGGAACCGCGGTATTCGGCGAGGTATGTGGACGCGGTACTCGCGAATGTCATGCACGTGCCGGTGGATGGGGATGAGGACCGGGAGTGGGTCCTCGGGCGGGTCCTTGCGGCCCAGGCGGGGATAGCTGCGTACAGGCGAGGGGCGGCGGACCCGCGCGAGGTCGAGGCGGTGGTGCGGGGGTTCTTGTTGGCGTTGGGGGGGACGCCGTATGAGTAGGAGTGCGAACCGGTGAGCTGGAAGTGATGAGCTCGGTGTTGGCAGCCCCTCAGGAATTGGGCACTCCGAAGATGTCGAACGTCTCGGAGGCTCCCATCCCCTTGCGCGTCAGCACATCCCCCTGGTAGTCATGCAAGCTGTTGAAGCGATGCACCGTGTAATCGTGGCACGCGACCGCTTCGTACAACTGCTCCCGCTGCTTCTCGCTCAGGTGCCGGAAGACCTCCGCTCGGATAAAGGGCCGCGTCTCCGCGATCAACCCCGCGAGCGATTCCAGGATCGAGGCATCCGCACCCTCCGCGTCGACCTTGAGAAAGCGCAGCTTCTTCGTGGCCTCGGGATGTTGCTGCTCGAGATACGCGGGGAGATACCTGCCCTCGACCGTCAACCGAAAAGTGTGGCCGTGCTTCCAGCGGCTGATCTCGTTGTGTTGCCCACCATTGCAAAAGCCCGCATCCGAATACTCGAACACGTACTTGCCGTCCTCGGGTGTCGCCGCGAACGGTAACGGGACGAGGTTGGTCCGCTCCGTGTTCAGACCGGCATTCGCCTCCAGCACGTGATACGTGTACTCGTTCGGCTCGAGACCGAACACCGTCCCCTCTTTGCCGACGGCGAAGGCCATGGGCACGGCCGTATCCCCCACGTGGGCTCCGATGTCAATGGCGGTGTCCCCCGGCGAGAGGTACTTCCGCAGCTCATCGATCATGCCCTGATCGATCTTGCTCTCGAGACAGCGTGGGTGCTGCCAGATGGCGTACTGGATTCGTCCCTCCTGGGGCAGGTCGAACGAAACGACATGGCTGCCGTAGCGCTTGGGCTTCGGCTTGAGACCGAGCATGTAGAAGACTTCCTTCAGCTTCATTTCGAATCCAGATGGGTGTCGTACCGGTTGGGGGGTGGGACTCGAGCTGATTCTCCAGGGGCCCCGCGCGAGAAGCAAACCCCGTGGCGCGGGCATTTTCTGGAAAGGAGTCTTGACAACTGCGCGTGTCAATCTGAATATGAATTCAGCTTCAGCTTCGATATGACTTCCACGCCCCGATCCGAGACGACCGAACGCCCCGCGGCGCCCCGTCAGGAGCGCAGCCGGGACAAGCTCGAGCGCGTCCTGGCGGCCACGGATGCTCTTCTGTGCGAGCGCCTCTTCGAGGACATCGCCATGGCCGATATCGCAGCCAAGGCGGGCGTGGCCGTGGGCACGATCTACACGCGTTTTCGCAAGAAAGACGACCTGCTGCCCGCCCTCTTCGCCCGTCATGACGAGAGCGTCGCCGCAACCCTGCGGGCCTTTCTCGAGGGGCTGGGTAGGAAACGCACGCTGCGTGCGCGCATCGAAGGCATCGTGAACTTCGCCGTCGACTATCACCTGCAGCATCGCGGCCTCCTGCGCGCCCTGACCATGTATGTACGCGCCCATCCCGACAGCGTCCCGGCCAAGACCTTTCAAGAACGGGAGGGCCAATACCGCGCCGTGGGCCAGGCCGTCGTCGGCGATGGCCGGGGCATCCTGCACAAGGATCCGCTGCAGGCCGTGGAATTCGCCCTGGCGCTCCTGAACTCGGTCTGTCGCGAGCAACTCCTCTTCGACGAGGTCTCCCCGCTTCGTGAACACCGCTCTAACCTCGCGGCCTTCAAGCGCCGTTTGACAGACACCATCCACCGCGACCTCGCCGCTCGCGTTCGCTGACCCTGCTTCCAACCTCCACCATGCGCCCCACGATTATCGAGACATCCCCATGAGCTTCACGATCGCAGCCTTGTTCCTGAGCCTGGCCCAGAATCCCGATCCGGCCGCCCTGAAACAACTCGTCGAGGGACACCTTGCATCCAGTGGGGTTCCCGGAGCCGTCGTCGCCTTCGTCGTCGACGGCAAACCCGATGCCGTCCACGCCTTCGGACTGGCGGACCTGGCGAGCGGCCGCAAGATGACGCCGCAGACGCGTTTTCAGGTTGGATCGGTCACCAAGCCCGTGACCACCGCCCTGCTCGCCCGCCTGCAAGCCAAGGGCGTCCTTTCCCTCGACGACCCGCTCTCGAAGCACGTCGATGTCCCCGCTACCCTCGCCAGCATCACCTTGCGCGAACTGGCCCAGCATCGCAGCGGCCTTCCGCGCGAGGCCATCAACCGCCGCGATCTCCCCGACAGCCCGAGCGTGATGATCCCCATGTCGAACGAGGAGTTGCTCGAAGGCCTCGCGAAAACGCCGCGCTCGGGCGAGGTCGTCGAAGCGAGCTATTCCAACCTCGGGTTCGCCGTGCTGGGACTCGTCGCCAGCGAGGCCGCCGACGGAGGTTACGAGCGACTCGTCGCGCAGCATGTCCTGCAACCCCTGGGCATGTCCGCCAGCGGCGTCTACGTCGACGAGGCCACTCCAGATGGACTGGCGAGTTGCTACTGGCCCGAGGATGAAGAGCCCATCGCCCGCGCTCCGTGGCGCTTCGGCAGCGCCTGTGCCTTCTCCGGTCTCGTCTCCACCGCCGGCGACCTCGCGCGCTTTCTCGCTGCCCAGCTGGATAGGGAGGACACCTTTCTCAGCAACGCCCTGCGCGAAGAATTGCGCCGCCCCACCCAGGCCCCGGATCCACAGAGCGGCCTGGCGCCGGCCACGGGCTGGTTCGTCGCCAACCTCCCCGGCGGACTCCAGGCCATCGCCCACGGCGGCGAGGTCGACGGACACAGCTCGATGATCGCCTTCTTCCCCAAACTCAACACGGGCATCGTCATCCTCTGCAATCGCGGCGGTGACTCGGCGGAGATGCTCTCACGCAACGTCATGGGCCTCGCGCTACAAGCGTGGATGCAGCGACAGTAGTCTTCGCTCCACGGCAAGCGCTCCAGACGGGTGCCCTGCGCAAGCGACCTAGCTGTCGCGTGACTCCTGCAGCTCGACGACCAATCCAAAATGGTCGCTGCAATACAGCCCTGGCGCGATCTGCGCGGTTCCGACAAGCTCGACCGTGGCCAGTCGATACACCTCCCCCAGGCGGCAGTAGGCTCGATCCAGGCGGGTTCGGTACTTGCGGGCCAGCGCATTGCGTTCGCAGTCGAAGGTGTAACCATCGGACTCGGGCTTGTCGCACGCCAACCAGCCATCCACCCAGCCGCTCGGGAGAACGGGCTCCTCGTCGACTCCCGCGATCAGGTTCATGTCCCCCATGAACACGGCGCAGCTCGCTGCGGACAAGCGCGACATGGCCGCTTCGAACTGGACCGCGCGTATATCGGCGTGCTTTGAGAGACTCTCGAGGTGCGAGCTGGCGACCGCGAGCGAGGATCCATGGGCCTGGCCCACGACGAGGTCACGTTCCATGTTGGAGTTCTTGAAAGCCAAGCGCTCCCCCGTCGCGAACCCATCCCGCGCGTATAGCATGGTGTAGTAGTGCATGTCCTCGGGCCCCCGCGGGATGGACTGGGCGCCGTAGAACCAGGGCGATTGCTCGAGCAAGGCCTGGCTTTTCTCGGTGACTTCCTGCAACGCGATCACGTCGGGGTCCAAGGCCTCGACGCGCCTCGCAATCGCCTCCATGCGCTGCTCGAGACTGACGGGAGCCATGTCGATATTCCAGGTCAGGAGTCGCATCGCGCCAGGTTAGCCCCACCAATGTGGAATCACGACCGCTCGCCCAGGAAGAAGCCACCCCCCGCTCGCACGAGTCCCCGGTGGACGCCCATGGTTTTTCTGGGCATGCTAGGCCCTCGTGGCTTTGGGGAAGTGGCGAAATCGGTAGACGCATCGGACTTAAAATCCGAAGGGCTTTCAAGCCCGTGGGGGTTCGAGTCCCCCCTTCCCTACCACTGCAATAGCTCGCAAGCCGATCAAGAAACGCACACTTGCCGTGCCCCCGCTTTGACCGCCGCGGACATACCCAACACCTCGCCCTGTCCGAATCAGGAAACCCTCGCGGACCCGAAGGCGGGAGCTTGGCAACGGGGGTGCGATTGAAAGCAGGTCCTGGACCCATGGCGCACTTTGGAGCACCCTACGGACCCACCCCTGCGGGGCGCCTGAACCAGGACCTCCGCGCAACGCTCCCTCGATGATGGACCGGAAGTGCTGAACGAATCCGGCTGGACGCTGCTCTTCTCGGTGCTCGTGATCTTCGTCGTTTGTCGAAGGTTCAAACGCAACTTCGGACGCCAGAGATTTCGTGTGGCGCGGCTGCTCTTTCGGGTGCTGCTGTTTGGCGCCCTCACCCTGTTCCTCGCAGCCATCGCCCTCGGGTCGAATTGGATGGTGCCCGGGGGCGCTGTCAACGGCATCGCGCTTGCCCTGGTTGCGATTCGACTCACCACCTTCGAGCACACACCAGCGCAGAGTTTCTACCGGCCGAACAGTTTCATCGGACTGGCAGTCTTCTCACTGTTCCTGGGGCGCCTGCTACTGCGCCTGCCATTGCTGATCTCGTTCCTGCGTGAACGGCCATGGGAAAACTGGGATCCTGCGACCAGCGGCGTACAGCTCGATCGAGACGATGGAGTTCCGCTCACCCTGGCGATCCTGTTTCTGCTGGTGACCTACTACACCGTCTATTACATGGGTATCTTGCTACGCGGATGGAGCGGACGCCAATCATGACGGCCTGGCCGGGTGCCTGAAAGGCCCTGCCTTTCGCACGTTGGTTTCGCACCATTCCACCTCGTATCATCTGGCGGTAGAGGGGAGCTGGAGACTCGCGAACACCTGCACGTGCTGGAAGATGACTCCATCATTCCCGAGGACGCTTGGCGCGTGTTTTCAACAGCGCTGGCGTGCGCGGAGGAGGACATCTCTGAGGAATGGGACCTGTTGTACACGGATGTCTTCCTCACTCCGGACAAGCTGCAATTCCAGGAGCTGAGCGCGGCCTGGAACCGCTTTCACGAGGAGGAAAAGCTGACTCTCATATCGCTTGCGAACATGAACTTCACGTGTACGAGTTCTTTCTTCGTCCACAAGAACGCAGTGGGCCGCTTGGCGGATCTACTGAAGGGACAGTGGTGCCAATTCTGAGGTGCGAATCCAGCGCTGCGAGGGCGGTTCCCGCTAAATTTTCGCACCCGTCGCCAAGTTCCTAAAGGCAAGCGGGCTTCGTGTCGACTCAGCGATGGGATGAAGAACACACAGAGGCTGGGGCGGACGATGCAGTACCTGGCGACGGGCTGGGCCACCTGGCGCCTGCGCAAGAGCCAAGACGAGACGGCTCGTGAGCGCGCGGCGCGTCACCTGAGCACACGGCTCGGCCGCCTCCGGGGGCTGCCTCAAAAGGTGGGGCAGATGCTCACCATGTCGAGCGACGAGGATCGCAACGCCATCTTCGAACCCCTGGGGAACCAGGCCGAACCCCTGCCCTTCTCCGAACTTTCCCCCCTACTCGAGCGCGCCTGGGGCAAACCCCACGGGCAGGTCGTGAAGGCGATCGACGAGCGCGGCTTGGCGGCCTCGCTCGGACAGGTGCATCGAGCGTTCCTCCACGATGGTCGCGAGGTGGCGGTGAAGATCCAGTACCCGGGCATGAAGCAGGCGATCGAGACGGATCTCGATACCCTCGGCTGGATCGCCAAGCCCGTGGGCAACCTGCACGCCGGCTTCGACATGCAGGCCTATCGCGGCACCTTGCGTCAAGGACTCGAGCAAGAGCTCGACTACCGCATCGAGGCGAAGAACCAGCGCGAGCTGTCTTTGGCCGCCGAGGGACTCGCCCTGGTCGTTCCCGAAGTCGTGAACGAGCTGAGCGACGAGCTTGTCCTGACGACGAGTTGGGAAGACGGGGACTCTCTCGCCGAAGCCGAAGGCTGGCCGCAGGCGGAGAAGCAACGCCTCGCACAGGCCCTCCTCGAGCAATTCCTCACCTTCGCGTTCGAACGCGGCATCCTGCATTCCGACCCGCACCCAGGAAACTACCGCTTTCGTCGCTCGGCCCAGGGTCCGAGCGTCATCCTCTACGATTACGGTTGCGTGTACCGGATTCCCGAACGCGAGCGCCTGCTCATGCTCCGCCTCGTGGCCAGCGCGGCTGCACTCAGCGCGCAGGACGATCCCTATCCGTTGCTGGTCGAACTGGGTTTCGACGCCGAGCTCTTGCGCCCCCTACGCGCCAAACTGCCCGCCGTCTGTCGGGTTCTCTTCGAGCCCTTCGGTTCACAGGGGCAGTTCGACATGTCCGGCTGGAATCCATCGGGACGTCTCGAGGATGTCCTGGGCGAAGACCGGCTCAACTTCCGCATCGCCGGCCCCGCGCGACTGCTCTTCTTCCTACGTGCGTACCAGGGTCTCCTCTACTACTTGCGCAGGCTCGGAGAGCCGGTGCTCTGGTCCGGGCCCCTCCGCAAGCTTCTCGAGCGCCATGGCAGAGCCGCCAGAGCCCTCGAACTCGCAGAGCCGGTGGATCCCTCGACGACCTTCAACGCCCTGGCCAAACACCTGCGCATCGAGGTACGCCAGGACTCAGCCTTGAAGGCTCAGATCACGTTGCCGGCCTCCGCCGTCGAGCGCCTCGAGGACTTCCTGGAGCCGGAGGTTCACGAGCGTATCGCGGCCCGTGGCATCCACGTCGACGAGGTGATTCGCAAAGCGCGCCGTTCCGGCTACGCCCCCTCCAAGCTGTTCGAGCTGGAGGAGAGCAGCAAGAGCTTCGCCGTCTGGCTGGAATAGGAAAGACCTGCACTGGACCTACGCAGCACGGCGTTCCCAGCCACAGGAAATTTCCCGGGGTAGCAGGGTCCGCCCGCCGCTTTTGGGCCAAATGCCACGAGCGCGGCGTCGATAGGCGTTGGAGCTATGCAGGTCCATCCCCCGCCGACTCTTTCCTCCATCTCCTCGCAACTCCAATTGCGGGAGGCGCTTCTCGGGCACACGCTGTATTCGCGCATCACGTCCCTCCAGCGACTGCGGCTCTTCATGGAGAGCCATGTGTTCTGCGTTTGGGATTTCATGTCCTTGTTGAAGCGACTTCAGCAGGAGATCGCCCCCACGACGCTACCCTGGACCCCTCCCCAGGATCCCGTTGCCGCACGTTTCGTCAACGAGATCGTGCTGGCCGAGGAGAGTGATCTCGATCCAGGAGGAAGGCCCGTGAGTCACCTCGAGCTCTACCTCCAGGCAATGGACGAGGTGGGCGCGAACACCGACATCTTCCGCGAGTTCTTGGCCCGCCTCTCCGACGGTGAAGGAGCACAGGCGGCGCTGCGTAACGTGGGGTCAAGCGAACATGTCCGCGACTTTGTCGGCAGCACCCTGGACACGGCACTCAACGGTGAGTGCGTCGAGGTCGCTGCGGCCTTCCTCGGCGGTCGCGAGGATCCGATTCCGTTCATGTTCCAGCGAATACGCGATGCCTGGAGCGGAAACCTGTCGGCCATCCCCTGCTTCACGCATTACCTCGAACGTCACATCGAGCTGGATGCCGAGGCCCATGCACCCGCAGGCCGTCGCCTGCTCGCGCGACTGATCGGTGGCAACGCCGATCGCCAGAGCAAGGCGGATCAGGCTGCGCAACGTGCCCTGTCCGCGCGCCTGCGGCTCTGGACGAGCCTCGAGGCGAAACTCGTCGAAGGAAACGGAGCTCGATCCCACTGTCCAGCCGATCCAGGCACCGACCGTCGGGGGCGAGACCGCCAGGATCGCCGATCCTGAAACGCATACCCCCCGGGCACAACTTGCCGACTAGCTCTCGATGCAAGAGCTCCTGCGAACAATAGGAAGGTGCATTTCCTCTCTAGATTCGGGGCCGCGCGCTCCGAGAAGGGTTCCTTTGCTAAGCCAACTTCCGAAAAGGAAAGGTAACGAGGAATCCTATGCAGGAAACCAAGGCTCCGAGTCTGTACGAGCGTTTGGGTGGAAAGCCCGCCGTGTCGGCGGCTGTTGATCTGTTCTACGAAAAGGTGATGGCCGACGAGACGCTGAGGCCCTTCTTCGACGACGTCGAGATGGAACGCCAGAAGGGCAAGCAGCGCGCCTTTCTGACCTTCGCCTTCGGCGGCCCCGCGAACTACTCCGGCAAGGATCTGCGCTCCGGACACGAACAACAGGTAGAGCGCGGCCTGAACGAGGATCACTTCCTCGCTGTCGCCGGGCACCTGGCGGCGACGTTGGCGGAGCTAACGGTACCGGAGGCGTTGATCGGCGAGGTCATGGCCATCGCGGCTTCGACCCACGACGACGTCCTGGGCCTCTAGCCAGGGAACGACGAATGGTCCCGGCCCCGATCCAACCCCGGGGCCGGGATCGGACAGCTTATTCGGCTGCGTGCAGGAGCAGTGCCGCGCAGCGCATCGCATCCGCCAGGCGCTGCCTTGCGATCGGCGTGTGAGATACGGATGTCGTGGCCGACCTCGTAGAAGCCGTCGCCGATCCCGAGCCGGCGGCGCGTCGCTGCAAAGACGTCTTTCGCCTCCCCACCGAACCGTCCGCGAGCTTGGGCACCTCGGCAAAACGCAGGTTGCGGGCGAGATTTCCCCAAGCCTCGATCGGGGGAAAGGATGCAGCCCAATCGGAACCCCGACTCTAGCGCTCCGAAGGTCCGAGGAGAGCTTCGATACATACTCGCAACAAGTTCGCCCGCTTTTTGAGAGCTCAGGGCTGTGATCAAGTTTGACCTCTTGACCCGACGATGTTGGGGCAGATCTGACCCATGTCCGTCGCCGATATTCTCCGCCAGCAGTGTCCAGGTGCCCTACCCAACTCGTTCTTCGAGAGGATCGGTGGTCGGCCCACGCTCGATCGTGTTCACAGGTGCTTCTACGGGAAGATCTATGCCCATCCCTGGGTCGGGCAGTACTTCGTGCACGCCGATAGGGACCACCTCGAAAGAACGCAGAGTGATTTCATGACCGGGCAATTCGATGGTGGCCAGATCTTCTGCGGGCGGCCTCCGGCCCAGGCGCATCTTCATCTGGCCATCAGCGAGGAATTGTTCGATCTGCGTCAAGAGCTCCTGGGGCAAGCACTGACCGAGGAAGGCATCTCGGGAGCCGATCGCCAGCACTGGCTCGAAGTGGACGCCAAGTTTCGGCCCGTGTTGTTGCGAGAAGCGGAGGATTGTCAGCCCTTGTCCAGCGCACAGGGGATCCTGAACTTTCCGAATCCCGAAACGGCACCTGCGTGTCTGCCGACGGATACTCCGCAGGAGACCCGCAAACTACGAGGCGGATCCAGTAGCGTCGACTGACAGGTCACAGAACAACAAGCGCCCCGCGACATCCATGGCCAGGGCCCCCAGGGCTAACTCCTGGGTGTTTCCTGTCACGGAAAAGCGCCTGGCAAACCCCTTGGGGTAGAGTCAGGACTCCCTTGACTGTGTCCCATTGCCCTGGTTGTTCAAATGCATTTCTCACGCATCGCTTGTTTGCTTTCTTGCTCGTTCGTCTTCACCAGCTTCTCCCTGGCTGGCGCCCAGACAGTTCAAACCCTGGTGCGAGGCCAGGATGCTCTCTCCGATGGGGGTCATGTCGGTACTCTGGACAACGTTCATGTCCTCGACGATGGCACCTGGTTCGCCCGTGGGACTCGCAGTGGCACGGTACAGGACTTCTTTGCTCTGAAGAATGGGATCTCCGTCCCTCCGTTAGGCGCTGATCCCGACTGGGATTACGACGACGACGGAAACCGACTCCACTTCGAGGATGGACTGCGGTTGCTCTGGAACGGAATCGAAGTCGTTGGGCCCGCGACGACGGACGCTCTTCTGCTAGCCCTCGGATTGAGCGATCATGCCTTCAATCGTCTGGACGGCTTCAAACTGACCGGACCTGGGCAAGTCGCGCTTTGGCTTCGCCTGGTGCCCCCGGGTGAACCGTCGATGGCCTCAGGGCACCCCGTCGTCGTCCTCTTGGACCTCGACCCGCTGGGGACGGTTCTCTCGGTGGCCACGATCGTCGCACCAGCGGCTCCCGGAAACGGTGTTCTCAACTACCCCCCGGCGGATGGACCACACAACTACGCCGTCAACGATCATGGAAGGGTCCTCTTCTGCGCAGTGAACATCAACCTGGGAGCAGGCGTCTATCTCGATACCGATCCGGTCGCGGAAATAGGCATGACGTTTTCCGACCCCAGCGATCCGCTGATCGACGGCCGTTCCATCACCTCCTTCGCTCCCTACACCGTAGACCTGAACGATTCTCAGGACATCGTTTATCGCTGTCGGGTCGATGGAGATGCGCAAAGCGACTCCGTGCTCGTTCGGAACAACACCAAGCTCTATCAAGAGGGTGAGCCGCTTCCCGCGCTCCTCGGAGCCACGCTGGGTGACACCAACAATGCACCTCTCTACATCGCGAACGACGGTCATGTCTACTGGGGAACGCAACTCGGTAATGCGCAACCCGCTTTTGATCGAGCCTGGATGCGCGATGGAGTTCCCATCGTTCGCAGGGGCCAGGTGCTCACGGATGGCCGCGTCGTGACACAGATCACGCTGCGCCGTAACGGCTTCCATGTCAGCGACGATGGACGCTTCTGGGTCGGCCGCGTAGGTCTCGATGGCGAACCCGCGCTGGTCATGGTCGATTTCGGCGGTTTCTTGGCACTTCCCAGCTCGACGCCCCACGAGGCGAGCCTCGAACTCCTCGCCGGGCGACCGCTCCTCGGGAGTTCGATGATCTTCGAACTCGACGGTGCTCGAGCCAGTGGCGTTCTGACAACACTCCTCGTCTCGCCCGACCCGGCTCTACCAGGCTCTCTCTTCGGCATCCCCACGCCTTATGGAGAACTCCTGATCGGAACACCTTCGCTCTTTCTGCTCGGCACGCCGTGGGTCGGCACTCCCTCCTTCGTCGCCGCCAGCATGCCGATCAACCCGGCATTGTTCGATGCCGAGTTCTACACCCAAGGCGCCTTCATCGATCTCGGCGGCCTCTTGCCCGGCCCGGACATCCGTTTGACGAACGGATATCGGATACAGGTCGGAGCTCCGTAGCCCAGCACCCGACCGAGATCGGACGGCCTTTCGGTTCGCTTCCTCGGATGGCCGCTGGAAACGTTTCGGGGTGCATGGGGGCCTGCCCAGCAGGCCCCCATGCACTGCACCCTGGTCACGACCGCGGGGCCGCTTGAGGCGCGTGACGTCATCCGACCGACGGCAACCTGTATGTCGTCAGCGTCGTACGGAACAACGTCCGGGTGTACGACGGTCGGACCGGCGCGTTTCTACACCGCGCCGTGGCCAATGGAGCAAACGGCCTGGACGCAGCGACCTTCGTCTTCCCGCTGCCCTAGAACTCCGTCTCGAAGTCGGAGCTCTGGATGATGCGCGGACTGATGGCGAAGAGCACCGTTTGCTTTTCCTTCTGCTGGAAGGTCGAACGGAAGAGGTGCCCCAACCAGGGAATGTCGCCCAGGAACGGTACCTTGCTGACGATCTCCCGATCGCGGCTCTGACTGAGACCACCGATCACGAGGGTCTGGCCGGGTTCGAGGTAGACGACGGTTTCCGCGGTGCGGTATGCAATCTGGGGTGCGAAGAGCGCCTCGCCGTCGATGACCGCGACCAACGTGTTGCCTGTTTGCTGGGAACCGATCAGCTTCACCTCGAGGGCCAGCGTCTTCGTACCGATGACGCGTGGCGAAACGAAGAGCTGGGTGCCCACCTTCTTGTAGACGACCGTCCCCGTGTTCCCCGCGGTCGTCACGTTCTTGATCTCGTAGAAGGGAATCTCGATGGTGCTGTCGATGCTGGCAACCCCGCCTGCACGCACCACGGTCTTGGGCTGCGAATCGATCTGAACGTTGTCGAGGCTTTGAATCAGCTCGATCACGGCATCGAACTGAACCCCGTCCTGTAGCGCCCCCAGTACGGCGACGGCCTCCGAACCGCTGGAGAGGTTGGCCAGGTCGAAGTCGAGGCTCTGGACGAAATTGTCGGAGTCGAAAAGAAAGGCGGTGTTGACTCCGATGTCCGTCGTCTCGGACTCGGTGATCTCGATGATCTTCGCTTCCAGTTCGATCTGCGGCACGCCGGCCGAGGCGAAGAGGTTCAGAAAGTCCTCGAAGCTCTCCAGCAGGGCAAAGCTCGCCGTCACGACCAGGATGTCCGCCAGGACGACCGCAGTCGCCGCTGCCGGTACGGGCTTCGAGAAGTCCGTGTAGTACTCCTGGTCCCACTTCTCGAGCAACTGCAACTCGACGACGCTCGGATCCAGGGGCGGCACCTCGTTGCCCTTGACCCGCTGGCGAAAGGGAAACGGATCGAGTGCCGCCATCAACTCGAGCACCTTCGTGCCACGCCCCACAGGCATGGAGTAGGGCTTCGTGATGAAAGTCTCCTCACCCTCGGTGCGCAGAATGATACGCTCGCCGAATTGCAGGTAGGGGTTCTCGAGGATCTCCTCGACCCCTCCGGGAGGGTCTTCCTGCATGTGCTGCTGGATCTTCTCCAGCTGGGCACGCACGGCAGGATCGGCTGCGTTGGCCAAGGGCATCGAGTCTCCCTTCAGGGGCTCGACATCGCTGCCCGAGCCAACCTGGCCCACCACGGGTGTGGCCCCGCCCTCGCGCATGCGCCGCGCGATCTCTTCCGTCGTCCCCTTGCCACGTACATCCTGCCCCTTGCGGGGGGCCAGACAGCCCGTGAGATCGAGGACGAAGACACCAAACCCGACCGCGAGTAGCGCATCGCGAACCGCAAAGCGACTGTCGGTCCTAGCCTCGATTTCCGCCTGAGGGATCCCAGCGGTAGCGAATCGCATCGAGGCCTGCGAGCGCTTGAGGGACAAGAGAAATTTCCTGGTCGCTCAGAAGAGCTTCTTGACCGCGGCGGTAATGTCCGTGGCCTTCTTGGTGCCGGTGTGAGTGATCTTTTTCCACACGCCGCAGAGGCCCTTGTTGTCCTGAATTTTTTGACAGGACTTGGTGATCCGCGTCTTGGCCTTGTTGCGCAGAGCCTTGCCCTCCGCCGAGTTGGGATCGATGCCGTCCTTCTTGAGCTTCTTGATCTCGGGTGTCGCGTCCCACAGCTTGTCGTAGTCGACGACCCCGGGGCTCGAGATCTTGCGCACATCGGAGATGCCGCAGATGTTGTCGTCCTTGTCCGCGATCCACTTTTCCTCGACAACGTCTCCGCGGCTCGTCGACATTCCGGGCAGGGAACCAGCACTGGCGGGGATTGCGCCCAGAAGAACAAGGCATGAGACCGCGCAAACCATCCACATGGAGCTCCTCATCGTCATCCCTGCCTCCAATCTTTTGCTTTCACTGAGTGATTCCCCTCTTGCCTGCTGGGTTCTGCCGAACACCGGGCTGCCGTCCCGAGGATGGCTGATCGCAGCCGAGTCCCCGGAGCGAGCAGCTTCCCCGAAGCCCGCGTACCGGCTCCCCTTGGTCAGACTCTATGTCGGACATGCCATGCAGCGAACTAGGCTAGGTTGTTGTGAAACTTCGATCCCCCCTTTTCTTGCGAATCCGGTGTAAACCGAATGCTAACAAGACGTTAGCGGCCCAGAATCGGGACTACAGGGGGAATCGAAAGTTTCTTCGGAGCACTATGCCTTGGCCAGGGCTTGGCGGTGGGACAGCTTGATCTTGCCCCGATCATCGACGTGGATCACGACCACTTCGATCTCGTCTCCAATCGAGACCACGTCCTCAACGCGCTCGATGTAACCCTCACCCAGTTCCGAGATGTGGCACATGCCCTCGGTACCGGGAAGGATCTCGATGAAGGCACCGAAGTCCTTCGTGCTCTTCACCGTACCGGTGTAGCGGGAGCCGATGCTGGGCGTTTCCGTCATGGCCGAGATCGTGTCGAGACAGGCCTTGACGCGGGCCCGGTCCAGTCCCGAAACCGACACTTCGCCGTCCTCGGAAACCACGGCGATCTTGACCTTGAACTGCTCTTGCAAGCCTCGGATGGTCCGGCCGCCGGGGCCGATCAGGAAACCGATCCGCTCCTGGGGAACGCGAACGAGCTCCATGGCGGGCGCGTAGTCGGAGATCTCGCTGGCAGGTCCGGGCACGGCCTCGAGCATCTTGCGCAGGATGTGAACGCGACCTTCCCGTGCCTGGGAAAGGGCCTCCTCGAGCAGAGCCCGCGTGACGCCCTCGATCTTGATGTCCATTTGCAGGGCAGTGATTCCCAGGCCCGAACCGGCGACCTTGAAGTCCATGTCGCCGTTGTGGTCCTCGGAGCCGAGGATGTCGGAGAGAATCGCCGTGCGATCTCCATCCTGCACCAGCCCCATGGCGATGCCCGCCACCGGCTGGGCGATCGGAACACCACCGAGCATCAGGGAGAGGCAACCACCGCAGACCGACGCCATCGAGGACGAGCCGTTGGATTCGAGGATCTCGGAGACGATGCGCATCGTGTAGGGGAACCGTTCGCGGTTCGGCAGCACCGGCATCAGGGCACGTTCGGCCAACATACCGTGACCGATCTCGCGTCGACCCGGGCCCATGATGCGGCGCGTCTCACCGACGCTGAAGGGCGGGAAGCTGTAGTGGAGGTAGAAGTTCTTTTTGTACTCCTCCTCGATGCCATCGATGATCTGCTCGTCGTCCGGCGTGCCCAGCGTCGTCGAGACGATGGCCTGGGTTTCACCGCGGGTGAAGAGCGCCGAGCCGTGATGGCGGGCGATGAAGTTGGGCACGACGGTGATCTCACGGATCTCATCGCTGGCGCGACCGTCGACCCGGCGACCCGAGAGGATCTCCTCACGCTCGACGGAAGAGTTCAGGTCGTGGAAGAGGTTCTTCACGGCCTTCGTGCGCGCGGCGAGCTCGTCCTTGAGCACGAAGCCCTCGGTCAGTTGCTCCAGGCAGGCCTTGCGAACCGCATTGACCGCGTCGTCGCGTTCGTGCTTGCCCTCGGTACGAATGGCGTCTTCCAGCTGGCCGCGGTAGGCATGCACGGCCGCTTCGAGCTCAGCATCGACCTCCGGCGGGTTGAATTCCATCTTCTCGTGGCCAGCGAGCTCGCGCAGCTCCTCGATGGCGGCGCAGATCGTCTTGATCTGGGTGTGGCCCAGTTCGAGGGCGTCGATCATCTCCTCCTCCGGCAGCTGATCCGCCGAAGCCTCGACCATGACGACGGCGTCGCCGTGGCCGGCGACCACGAGGTCGAGCGAAGCCTCTTCGCGCTTCTGGGGGTCGGTGGGCAGCACGCAGAGGCTGTCACCGAGCTTGCCGATGCGCACGGCGCCGAGCGAACCCCGGAAGGGGATCGAGCTGATGTGCAGCGCCGCGAAGCTGGCGATCATGGCCAGGATGTCGGAGGGGTTCTCGCCGTCATAGCCGAACACGCGGCTCATGACCTGGACTTCCTGGCGGAAGCCGGAGGGGAACAGCGGCCGGATCGAGCGGTCGATCAGGCGCATGGTCAGGATTTCCTTGGTCGTCGGGCGACCTTCGCGCTTGAAGAAGCCACCCGGGATCTTGCCGGCGGCGTCGGTCTTCTCGCGGTAGTCGACGGTCAACGGGAAGAAGTCCATGTCGTCGCGACCGGGCGAGGTGCACGCGGCGGCGAAGCATTGGGTCTCCCCCATACTGACCAGGACACTACCTTGGGCTTGGCGGGCAATCTGGCCCGTCTCGAGGACGAGGGTCCGTCCTCCGAGCTCGCATTCCACGCGGGCGTAGTTGTTACTCATCTTTTGTTTACTTCTCTTTCCTCTTGTCTTGTCTTGTCTTCTGTCTTGTCTTGTTCGTTTCAATCTATCGGTCCGCTCGGTGTGCCGCCGTTCTGTGTCCCTCTGTGAACCCTGTCCCGCTCTTCGTGGACTCGATGGGGGGGGACCTGGGCCGGAGGCGAATGCGCCCCCGACGACCCAGCTGCGGGTGTCTGGCACACCTCCTCGGTTTTCGCCGACCTCGAGGTCAGCGACGCAGTCCCAGACGCTGAACGATGGTCTGGTAGCGGGAGGGGTCGCGACGGCGCAGGTAACGCAGAAGCTTGCTGCGTTGACCGACCATCATCAGAAGGCCGCGTCGGGACGTGTAGTCCTTGCGATGGACCTTCAGGTGTTCCGTCAGGTTGCGAATGTGTTCTGTGAGGATCGCGACCTGAACCTCGGGCGAACCGGTGTCGCCCTTCTCGGTAGCGTACTCTTCGATGATGTCCTTCTTGCGCTCGGCAGTGATAGCCATGGCTTGATCTCCGTTGTGACCGCCTGCGTTGGTCTACTTGCCTCGACCCGAGAGGAAGGTACTCCTGGGCGGAGGTGCGCTCCGACGGGCCTCCCGACCGACGGGTCGGGATCGAAAGCCTGAACCGGAACTCGGCCACGGAGGGTGTCGGAAAGACATCACCGAGGCCGGACCAGCCGCGCAGTGTAGTGTCCGGACCCGGGGAGAAGAACCCCCTGGCCCCAAGATCACCAGAGATGAGCCTCGCTGACGGGGGTCCGGGCCCTATTCCGCTCCGGAGGGCGGCTCTTGGGCGGCGACCGGGTCGCGCTCGGGCAAGCGGGACATGGCCAGGGCCGCGAAACGGCGAATGGCCTCGGGAATGAGCGTCGCCGAAGGCGTCGGCGGTCCGCGCCGGCCCTCGCTCAGATCGACCTCCTCGCGCAGGGTCGTGCTCCAGAGCACCGCGCCGGTCGTGTCCGCCCCTTCGAAGAGCACGACCTCGCCGCCGATCTCCACCTGACCCGAGGAGTAGAGCCGCGAGGGGTCGTAGTTCTCGATCACGACCAGGAGCAGCGCATCCGGCAAGGGGGTGCCTCGGAAAGAGGCCTCCATCCAGTTCTGATCGACATATTTGGCCGCCAACGGGCTGTACATGCGATCCACCAGGGCTTCTTCGAAGGCTGCGCGCATCAGATTGCGGGGGACGGAGTCTTTGCCGGTCTGATCCCGGACCGGGGCCACGGCCACGTCGGCGGGCTGGCGACGGGCGAGTAACTCGAGGTCGCCGCGAACCTCCCTCGTCGGCCCGAACTGGGTCGATTCACAGCCGGGAAGCCCGAGCAACAGGCAAAACCCGAGGAGAGACGTGCGGACGATGGAGCGGTGGTCGGTCATGGTGAGAGTCCTCACGGCCGATGCTAGCGTGCGATGCGGCGGGACCAAAGGGGCTACCGGGAATGGGAGCGTTATTGGAGGGTGATGGACTGGGTTGCGGTCCGCGTGAAACGATCGTGGCGATTCAAGAGGTCCGACCAGAGGAAGGAGCTCAGGTTGGCCCCGGGGGACTGGAAACTCGCGATGTCCACATTGATCATGCCCAGGCTCAGGGGTGCGCTGATGAGGGCAGGCACGCGCAGAACCACGCTGGCCGCCCCCGCCGAGTCGACCCGCCACAGATTCCACTTGCGGCTCCCGTCGTCGAGCACGACCTGATACAGGCCTGTTTCCGGATCGGGAATCGAATTCGAGAGCTCGATGTTGAAGGGCAGTGAAACCGCAGCGCCCGGGGCCAGGAGCTGGGTCACATCGGGCAGAACGAACATCCCCGGGAACTCCGCAGCGAGGGGGCGCCGACCGCTCGCGTTGCCGGAGGTGTCGCGCACCTCGAAACGAACCCGGAGTCGATCCATGGCCAGGTCGTTCGAGCCCAGGAACCCGGCCCGCTCGAAGATCCCGGGATAGACCGGGCGCACCTGCCACATCCCGCCCCCGAGATCGAACTGGGCGCCGGTGCTGACAACAAGCGGGCCCGTGGTGCCGGGGATCTCGACCTCGACCGTGACCCGGGGGCGTCCCGGAAGGGGGGTCATTAAATCGCCGTCCTCACCGAGCGGATCGCCCTCGAGATTCACGAGGTCGACCCCGTTGGTCATCGAGGCATCGAAGTCCACATCCGGAAAGACCATCGCCTGCTCGTCCGGGGCCTGGCCCGCCAGTAGATCCTCGATGGTGATCTGGCTGCTCAGCGTCGATCCGGCCACGACGCGATCCGTCGGGATTCGCAGATCGAAGGCGATCAGGAAGGCCTCGATCGCGCCCGGATCCGCGGCGTCGCGGGTGAAATCACCGGCGAAGAAAGCCTGGGCTCCAAACGAAAACGAGCGGATCGGTTCGGGGCCGAAAGCGCAGGCGAGCGCGGGGGCAGCCACGCACATGGCCGTATGAATCGCTCGATTGCCGGAGAAGAGAAAGCGCGTGTCGGAGACTACCGACTGGTCGTCCGGAATGTCCGCCGCCGCGTTCAGATCCGTGCTGGTGATCGTCCCCGACGCCAGCGACGTGTCGTTGCCCGAAACGCGAAGAGGCAGTGAGATCCCCGTGTTCGTCATACCGTGCAACGTGAATAGGTCGTATCCGCCGAGATCCGCGGTGATCAGCGAGTCCGCCGCCGCTCCATTGAAACCGAGCGTCACGAGACCGTCGGGTCCGGTCGAGCCCGTGGAGAAGAGCGGATAGTTCACCCCATCCCCCATGTCGGAATGCACGAACACCGTGACCCCCGACAAGGGTTCGAAGGTCTCGGCGTCGTAGACCTCGATGTCGAAGGTCGTGCCGCCTGTGGTTCCGGTCCGCACCACGCCCTTTTGTTCGAACCTACCCGTGATGGGGTCCGAGGGATTGAGGGCCGCGTCGTACGCGATCATCGTGAAGGTCGTGCTGCCGCCGGGCACGACCCCGAGGGGCACCGGTGCCGAGAGGAAACGACCACTGACCGCCCCGACGACGGTCGCGGGAGTTCCGGCCATTAACTCGTTCGTCATGCCCCGCGCCACCACTTCGACGGCGCGTACGTTTTCGCTGGCTTCGCCCCGGATCACGAGGTCGCGCGCATCGGAGCGCACGAGTGCCGTCGACCCCCCCGGGGGCAGGAGGTCGAGGACCTCCGGGCCCGTGGTGTCCAGCAAGACGCCTTCCTCGACCGTGATGGTGAACGGATTCGCGTCATACACCCGCATGGCCGATACCCGCGTCCCCCGCCGCAGGCGGAAAGCGATGTCCAGTACACCATCGGCGAAGCGGGGCTCGCCCGGAGCGATCAGGATCGGAAAGGCGGAGAGGCCCAGGATCGGGTTGTCCGGGTCCATGGCCATGTCGGGGATCTCGAAGCTGCCACGCACCGCGATGCGTTGCGTGAGATCGATGTTCTCGCCGAAGAGAAAGACGTCGACGAAATCGCCGATCATGGCGCCGCTCAAGGCCACTTGAACCATGAGCTCGTTCGTTCCGCCCTCGATGAGATTGGAAGAGCCGATGGCGTCGCTCGGGTCCGACAGGATCGTGCCTCCGAGCGGTACCGCCACAATGCCCGTGTCGAAGAAGAACTGCGTCGTCGGCAGGAAGGCATTGTCCGGGCCATCCTCGACGATGCGGTTGCCCGGGGGCGACAGCGTCACGCCGACCGTGACCGCATTGTCCAGTCCCGGCATCTGCGCGATGATCACCCGTGGTTCGGTCAACATCGCGCCGGGTACCCCCACCGTCAGCGGACCGATGACGGGGTTCGTAACGCTCGTGCCACCGTTGTCGATGACGAACGAGTCCTCATCGACGGTGTCGACGTTCATCGGCCGATCGAAGACGACGACAATGTCCCCAATCTCGTTCGCGTTGATCGAGTCCATGGGCGGATACATGGCGATGATTTGCGGCTCGGGCTCAAAGTCATCTACGATCGAGAAATTACTGAGCACCTCGCCCATCCCTTGCCCCGGCGGCGCGTCGGGATCCCCGATGTTGAGCTCGAGTGCCTGACCGGTAACATCGAGCGGGATGCCCCGCGCTCGGACCTGGTAGTCGCCGATCTCGATCTCCATCGGGGCAAAGGCCACGAAAACGCGCCCTTCCGCAACGAGCTGGCCACCCAGCGGAACACCGATCCCGGTCACGCCCCCGGAGATCGATACGAGCTCGAAGGCACCCGCCAGGGAGGTCGGCTGCATCGACTCGCTGAACACGATCACGATCGGCGTCGTCCCCGCCTGTTCCGAGGCGTTGGGAAACAGGCTCTGGATCTCGGGTTGCGCATCGTCGATCACCATGCCGGTGAACGGAGCCCCCGCGGGGTCGGCGGCGAGCCCGGTCCCGGATCCGGGGGAGCAGCCCGCGCTCGAGAAAACACAGGCGGCGTTGTCACCACACCCGCTGGTGAAGACCAGCCCGGCGAGGGCCAATGCGGCTGCGAGATAGCGGAGAATCGGGGACACGGAGCGTTTCCTCTCGGGAACGGGAGCTTGGGGCGGGGAGCCGAAACTGCGGGACGGTCGGAAAGGTCGGGTATTCCCCACCGTAGCGCAAGATCTCGGATCTTCCGCCTTTGATCCCCCGCACGAATTCCCTCGGGCACCCAAACCAACCTTCGAATCACGGCACGGGGCCACGGAGCGATCCCGATCGCGGCTAGAATCCTCGATCCTTCTCCGATTGCTTTCCGCGCTGGCCTCTCGTTTGCTCGCGTGGATCCCAGCCGGGCAACACCCGCCCGCCGAGACCACCTTGATCTACCCCAACCCAGCACCCCTCCCCCTCTCGACAGCGCTCCTCCTCGTGGCCCTGGCGCTGCCCGGAGCTGCGCCCGCATGGGCCGGACAGAAGGGCTCCGCCCAGGCTGAGCAACCCGAAGAGACCGAAGAAGAACGCCGTGAGAAACTGGTCGAGGAACAGCGCGAGCGGGCCATCGAGCTGATCGAGGACGAGGAGCTCGAGGAGGCGCGGCGAGTTCTCGACGAGCTCTTGATCACCCGCTACCTCTGGGAGGCCGAGGAAGCCCTGGCCACGGGTCGCGTCGAGGACGGGCTGGTCGCCATCGATCGCGTCCTGGTACTCGCTCCCGAGAACGCCAAAGCGCGCCTGATGAAGGCCGACGGCAGCTTTCAGCTGGCGGAGAAGGCACGGGCAGCGGAGCGTTCTTCGGCCTGGATCGAGGGCCTGCTCGCGGAAGCCCTGGCGGCGTACAAGACGGCCGACTCCTCGGCCCACACGCTATTCGGCGCCGCCCGCTGCGCGTGGCTCTTGGGCGACACCGAGGCCGCCCTGAACTTCGCCCGCGAAGGCATGCAGGCCGTCCAGCGCGAGGGCCCGGGCTCCGTGACCCGCTCTCTGCTCTTGCCCGAACGCATCATGGCCGAAACCGCGTACACCGCCTACCGCGCCGCCCACGAGCGCGCCGAGAGCACGGCCAGTGCTCTGCACGGTGAGGCGGAGGCCGCGCTCATGCAACTGCTCGGCCGGACGAGCGACGACCCGTGGGTCTGGGGCTCCTTGGCCGAGCTCTACGAAAGCGGGGAACGGCTGGGGGAAGCGCGCGGGCTGCTCGAACGCGCCCTCGCACGACTTCCGCGCGACCCCAGCCTCATGGCCGCCCTGGCGCGCGTGGCGCGTCGAACCGAAGGACGGCCGGGCGTCGTCGCGGTCTTCGCCAGCTACAACGAGCGGAATCCGAGCATCGCGCCCGGCTATCGCTACGAAGCGCTCGAACGCTTCTGGCTAGCCCTGGAACGCATGAACAGCGAGAACCTGGAGCTCCTGGCAGAGGAGTTGCGGCGCGCGGAAGAAGGCTTCCGTAAGTGTCGCCAACTCGACCCCGCCGAGACCGAGCTGTGCCTCTCGTACGAGACGTCCTGTCGCAACGCCCGTGGTTGGTGTGCGCTGAATCAAGGCGCTCTGGAAAACGCGCGGCGCGAATTCCTGTCGATGAACGAACTGATCGAGGGCGGCATCGAATGGTCGATCTCCACCGTCCTCGAGAGTGGCATCCGCGGTCTAGAGGAAGTCGCCGACGGCTATCGTCAACGCTCCGACTGGTTGTCCGCGGGCGAGATCTCCGAGATTCAGCGCGAGCTGCAGCCCTTCGAACACACCTGGGCGCGCAACGCGGCCGAGTTCCTGCAGAAGGCGGCCCTCGAGCTGGAACAGCAGGGCCAACGACTCTGTCGGGCCGCGCTCGCGCAGACCACGAATGCTGCCGCGACCTGGAAGGAGCTCCGCGCACTCGCCGGAATAGCCGGTGACGGGGCCTTTACGAACGAGGAACGCAAGCTCTTCGAATTGGCCGCGCAGGAGCGCTTCGAACGCGCGCGCCGGTTGATGGATCGTAGCTGGGTAAGCTATCGCAAAGCGGTCGAGCTCGCTCCCGGGGACCTGCGCCTCGCCAACGACGCGGCCGCGGTGCTCGTGCGCTACCTGCATCGCGACCTCGATACGGCCGAACAACTGCTCGGTCGCTGCATCGAACGCGGAGGTCGCGCCGTCGGCGAAGAGGAGGCGCGCCTTGCACGTTCGCCCGAACAAGGCGACCAGGGCCTGCTCTGGGAGCTCAAGAACGCCTGGGGCGACGCCCATCAGAACATGGGCATACTGGCCTTTCTGCATCGCTCCGATGCCGAGGCTGCCCACAGCTGGATCGAACGCGCTATCGAGATCGGACCGGATCCGCGACCGGATCTCAGCAACGGCCTGCTGCCATGGTTGCGCGGCGAGCGCTCCGGCAACGCTCCGGAGTTCGAGGCCTATGAACGCTGGGGTCAGCAGTGCCAGCCGAGCGACGCCAGCGCGCCGGTGGCCTCGGACACGGGAACGGAGAAGGACCCGCAGGACACCGACAATCCATGAGAACGACCATACATGAGACCTGTTTCGCCCTGGCCCTCGCGGGTCTGCTCGGTGCTTGCTCGGTTTCCTCACCGGAAGCCGCGGCACGCGAGATCGATGGCTGGATCGAGAAGGGTCGCGAGCAGCTGGCCCAGGGACAGGCCCCGCTCGCGGAACGCGCCTTCGAAAGGGCACAGCGTCTGTCGCCTTCCCTGCGCACGCGCATGTGGCTCTTGCGCACGTGGATGGAACAGGGTCGCATCAACGACTCGCTCGATGCGATCGACGCCCTGAGACGCTCGCGCGTCGACGCCGGACAACCCGCGAGCTGCATCGAGCTCGACTACCTCTACGGCATGGCCTTCGCACACCGCGCACGCAGCCTCGTCACTTCCGGTCTTTCGGACACGAGCATGCAGGCCACGGCCCAGATGAACTTCATCGATGCCCAGGCCCACTTGCAACGAGTCGTCGACCAGGACGGGGAGCGATTCCGGGACGCCTACCTCTGGTTGGCGCGTTCTGCCTGGGCTAATGGCGACATCGACGCGGCCCGCCCCGCGGCCGAGGGTGCCGTGCGACACTACCCCGACGACGGAGACACCTGGTTGGCCCTCGGTCGCGTCGCCATGTCGCAGTTCGTATCCGTCAAGAACGCGGCCCCCGAAGGCGAGCCTTCGGACGAGACCGCTAGCTGGCCCCCGCTGGCTGACGCTCACTGGAACGCCGCGGAGGAGGCCTTCCAGAAAGCGATCCACACCCTGGGTTTCCCTAAGGATGCCGAAGACCAGAAGGCCCTCGCGCGGGCGGGGCTCGAACTCGGACACGCACTCGTCTGGAAAGAGCGCTTCGACGAGGCCGCCGGCGCCTACGCGCTTTCCATGACCTACAACCCGACGGGCACCCCGTACTCGGTACTGCACGACATCCTGACCCTGCCCAGGGAGCCGAACGAAGACGGCGAGCTTCCCTTCCCCCGCGCCCGCCCGGCCTTCCTGCATGCGCTCGAGGCAGCCAACCTGGCCCTGCACGCAAGAATCGCAAGCAACGCCCCGGAGGCCGGAGAACTCTCCTGGTGGCTCGGCTGGGAGCGCTACGAAGCGGGCCGACTACCGGGCGCGGAGCGAGCCTTTCGCCAGTGTGTCGCGGAGCGGCCGTACACCGCCAACGCCTGGCATTACATCGGCATGTGCCGCTACGCCGCCGGGGATTGGATCGGCACCTGCGAGGCCATGCGCAAGGGCTTCGAAACGGATCCGGTCGACCTCGTCACCGAGATGCGTCGCCGCGCCCCCGAGCTCAACGTACGCAAGCTGGACTGGGTCATCGCCCAACTGCCCGAAGAGCGCCGGGTCGACCGCGCCATTCTCTCCGAGATCTGCGCCGAGATCGTGCAGACCGAACCGCGGCACTGGAACAACATGGGACTGTTCCTGCGCGACGAAGCGGATCGCATCAAGAGCGATCCATCCCAGAAGCTCCTGCACACCTTCCTGTGCACCGAAGCCTTGCGGGCCTACCGGCGCGCCCTGGAAACCGCCCCCGAGGATCCCCAGCTACTCAACGACACGGCGGTCATCCTGCACTACTACCTCGAGAGCGAATACGAGGTGGCCATCCAGATGTACGAGATGGCCCTGAAGGAGTCGGCTCGATTGCTTGCCGAGGATCTCTCCGCAGACGACCGCCAGCGCTTCCAGACCGCCCGAACCGACGCGCGCAACAACCTGGACGACCTGCGCGCGAAGATGAAACGCTAAGGCCATCCAGCGCTACGCCACGCTTCTGGGCACCGTATCGCTAGATCTCCGATCCCACCCCTTGCTGGGCCCCTCCCCGAGACGTCGCGGCGAAGAACACCAGGGCCAAGACGACACCGACTGTCAGGAAAAGGCCGCGCACGCCCAGGACGGAAGCCAGAAAGCCGCCCAGCAGCGCTCCGGTAGAGATCGCCAGGGAGCGCGCACTGAAAACGGCTCCGAGGGCCGTGCCACGTTCCTCGTCGCGGGTCTCCGTGGCAGCCAGGGAAAAGGCGGCGGTGTTCGCTCCGGGGGAGGTGAGTCCCACCAGGACCCGCAGCCCGAGCAGAATTCCGTAGGTCCAGGCAGCAGCGTGCAACCCGAGGAGCAGGAAGGTGGCACCCGCGGTCAAGAACAGGGTGCGCCGGTGGCCGAGACGATCGCCGAAGCGTCCCCAGAGTGGCGTCGCGAAGATGGCCGCCACGGCCAGGGCGGAGAAGAGCAGGGCCGTCAAGGCTTCCACGCGCGCCGGATCACCCACCCATAGATCCTCGACCACCAGCTGTAAAATGGGGTTCGTCGTGCCCAGGGCGAACTGCACGCAAAACAGCCCGCTGATCGAGAAGCGCAGCGCGGGGTTGCGCCACAGGCTGCTCAGATCGCGAAGTGCCCCGGCCAGCATGC
This sequence comes from Planctomycetota bacterium, assembly GCA_965662355.1. Lineage (GTDB taxonomy): Bacteria > Planctomycetota > UBA1135 > UBA1135. The sequence goes on from CBFIHP010000011.1 coordinate 188,991, forward strand.
TGGTGGGCGAGAAACGCTCGAGCGTGCTGCGCAGACGCGCGTCCTCCTTGGCAAACAAAAGCACCACGATCGCGCCCGCCCCCGCGGCCGTGGCGACGAAGATGAAAATCGCCTCGATGGAGTACGCCGACTGGATCCAGGCGCCGATCAGTGGCCCGCTGATCATGCCGGCGGGCAGGGCCGTTTGCAGCGTACCGGTGACGCGCCCCTGCAAAGCCCGGGGTGTGATCACGCTGACGAGTGTGAGGCTCGGGGGAACGAAGCCCGAGAAGATCCCTTGGCCCAGCCGCAGGCCCAGGAGTTGCCAGGGATTCGTCGCGAAGTACATCAAGCCCACGAACACGGTGATCGCCACCAACGCCCGGACGACCATCAACTTGCGTCCGAAACGATCCCCGATCGAACCCCACACTGGCCCCATCAAGGCGGCGGAAAGCGGAGCGGCGCCGAACAAGACCCCGGACCAGGCGGCACGGAGCCCCTCGTCCTCGATGCCGTAGCCCTCCACGATCGCCGGGAAGAACGGCAGAAAGCTCATCATCCCCGCAGCGGTCACGAGGTTCGCGAAGAACACCACCCAGTAGGTGCGCCTCCAACCTTCCATGCCAGTTTCGGGGGTCATTCGAATTGCCGCGGGGCCTCGGGAGCGTGCTCGGCGCACCTGCGTTCCCTGTGAGCCTTTCCGTGGGAGCATACGGAGAAGGAAGGCTCCTGGGTTAGACCGCAGTCCTTCTAAAGTGCGGAACTCCCGCCGGACTCAGGGGCCGTTGTCGATACTCCCCTCGATCCAGCGGACATTATTCATTGCCCTATGACAATGCCTGCCTGGCATCAACTCGCCGGGTTTCGCCGGTCGCGATTCGTCGCCGTGTCGAAGTCATCGCGCATTTCAGAGAGCTCCTCTCCACGGGCGAGAAGGGCGTCGATCACAAGCGGATCGAAACGCTGCCCGCGTTCCTCACGCAGAAAAGCCAACGCATCTTCGTGCGTCCAGCGCTCCTTGTGCGGGCGCTCGGTGGTAAGGGCGTCGTAGCAATCGGCCACGGTCAAGATGCGAGCCGACAGGGGGATCTTCTCGCCCTTGATGCCTCGGGGATAGCCGCCGCCGTCCCACGTTTCGTGGTGATGCAAGGCGATGTCATAGGCCATCCGTAGAGAGCTCTCCTCGCCCCCCGAGGACTCCAGGGCGCTGCGCAGGGTTTCCGCAGCGACGGTCGGATGTTGGCGCACGATCTCCCACTCCTCATCCGTGAGCGGGCCAGGCTTGTCCAGGATGGCAGGGGAAATCCCGGCCTTGCCGATATCGTGGAGTTGGGCTGCAAGATCGAGATCGTCGATGAAGCGCTCGGTCAGAAGGCCCCGATCGCGACCGTTGCTACGCAATTCTTCCGCGATCAGGCGCGAAAAGAGGCCCACGTGGTCGTGGTGTTCGAGAGCATCCTCGCGATTGGGTTCCGCCACATGTGCAAGGTGCCGGATGGCCTGCAGCTTGGCCTCGCGGCTCTTTCCATGGTCCTGTCGGGTTTGTGCGGCCAGCGAGACGAAGGCACACACCAGACGCAAAAGACGGCGCTCTGTCGTGCTGGGTCCGCCGGCTAGTGTCTCGATGAAGATCTCGCCGAGCTCTTCTCCAGCGGCGTAGATAGGCTCGCGCCAGTACGACAGCTCGTGCCCCGGTTGACGCACGAGTTCCCCACCGAGGTACTGTTTGCCCTCCACGACGAGCCGAATGCCTTTGCCCTGGAACATGCGTTCGAGGGATTGGAGAATCAGCTGGGCGATCGTCTCCACGGACTGCACGTTGACGAGCCCCATGCCCATGTCCTCGACGGTGCGCAGACGACGCATCTCGAGGGCGAGACGCTGCTCGAGTGTCTCGGTCATCGAGATCAAGCTCTCGCGTGCGAACGAAAGCTGCTCCGTCAGCAGGCGTTCCTCCTCGCCGGCCTGGAAATGGGCGACGGCATGCAGGACCACACCGCGCAACTCCTCACCGGAGAGGGGCTTTTGCAGGAAATGGAAGACTCGCGCTTCGTTTACCGCCCGTACCAGCATTTCGGCCTCGGCGCTCGCACTCATCAGAATGCGTTCCGTCCCGGGCCAGCGATCCCCTATGTGAGCCAATAGCTCGACCCCACGCATCCCAGACAGCTCCTGGTCGGCGAGCACCAGCGCGAAGGGACTGTACTCCTCACAGATCGAAAGCGCTTCGTCGCCACTGGGGGCAACGTGCACCTCGTAATCACCCTCCAAAAGCTCGGCGAGCCCGGAGAGGTGATCGGAGTTTCCGTCGACAAGAAGGACCCGGGAGTTCAATGTGGGACTTGCTTCGACCGAAGCCCCTGCTAGCTTGAGATGCAGGGCCCGAGTGGCCGCCAAAAGCCACCCGTCAGTGTCAGTTTCGATAGCCCTGCATCGGCGCTGGAATCCGGCCTCCGCGACCGTGCAGCGTGAGGCAACCGAATGCGCCGGGGTCCTGGATGATGGCGGTCCCGAGGAGGCCGCCCCATTCGACCGTCTCCCCCACGCTCTTGCCAGGAACGGGCAGGATGCGAACCGCCGTCGTCTTGTGGTTCATCATGCCGATGGCCATCTCGTCGGCGATGATGCCGAAGATCACGTGGCGCGGCGTATCCCCCGGCACCGCGACCATGTCGAGGCCCACGGAACACACCGATGTCATCGCCTCGAGCTTGGCGAGGCTGAGAGCACCTGCCCGCACGGCATCGATCATGCCCTGATCCTCCGAGACCGGGATGAACGCTCCGGAGAGCCCCCCCACGCTGGAGGAGGCCATGGCCCCGCCCTTCTTGACCGCGTCGGTCAGCAGAGCCAGCGCCGCCGTCGAGCCCCAGCCCCCCGCACGATCGACCCCGATGGCTTCGAGGACATCCCCCACCGAGTCGCCGATGGCGGGCGTGGGCGCGAGACTGAGATCGACGATGCCAAAGCCGGTTCCCAGACGGCGAGCGGTTTCGCGTCCAACCAGCTCCCCCATGCGCGCGACCTTGAACGCGGTGCGTTTGATCGTCTCCGCGCAGGCCAAGAGATCCGCGTCCGGGCCGAGGCGTTCCAGGGCGGAGCGAACGACACCCGGTCCCGACACGCCGACGTTCAGGACAGTCTCGGGTTCGCTCGCAGCGATATGGGCCCCGGCGACGAAGGGGTTGTCGGGAACCGCGTTGCAAAAGCAAACGAGCTTGGCGCAGGCCAGCCCCCCACGATCCGCCGTTTGTTCGGCCGCATCGAGCACCACATCGACGAAGCGCCCCACCGCGTCCATGTTGATCCCCGAGCGTGTCGAGGCCAGGGAGATCGAGGCGCAAACGTGTTCGGTCTCCGCCAGGGCCCTGGGAATCGAGGCGAAGAGCGCCTCGTCGGCCCTGGTGAAGCCCTTGTCGACATAGGCGCTGAAGCCACCGATGAAATCCACGCCAACCGCATCCGCTGCGGCGTCCAGGGCGCGGGCGAGGGGCGTCAGGTCCTCGGCGCCGCTCGCGGCTCCGACCCAGGCGATGGGTGTCACGGCAATGCGCTTGTTGACGATGGGCACGCCGTAGTCCCCACCGATCGAATCGGCGACGCGCACGAGGTCCTTCGCGTGATGCAGGATCTTGGCGTATACCTTCTCGCAAGCGCTCTCGAGGTCGGGATCGGCACAGTCCAGGAGATTGATGCCGAGGGTCGTCGTGCGGATGTCGAGCGTTTCGAGCTCGACCATGCGCACGGTCTCGAGGATTTCGCGTTCGGAGAAACTCACGGGCTAGATCCGGTGCATGAAGCGGAAGACACGCTCGTGCATGACGCGCACGGCGAAGTCATCGGGGCAGGACAGACACTCGAGGGCCGTCTTGAAGTCCTCGAAAGACGCCCCCTCGCTGAGCTGCACGGTCAGGATGATGTGGAAGAAGCCCTCGACGACCTTCTGCGAGACGTCGTGCACATTCCCGCCCGCCTCCGCGATGGCGGTCGTGATCTGACCGAGGACACCGCTGCGGTTGCGCCCCACAGCGGTGACGATCGCCGCGGACTCGAGTGCACTGCCTTCCTCCGGTTCCGGCAGGGGCGGCAGATGGGATCGTGATCCCGCCGCATCGGGCCCGCGATCCGGCTCGGGTTCGGTCCACTTGCCCTCGCCCGTACGAATGCTGATGCCCGCGGCTTCGGCCGCCTCGAGTGCCTGGGGCGTCACGAGGGTCCCCACATCGACGAGGATCTCTTTTTTCTGCGCACCCTCGCGGTGCACGTCTTCGACGGTGAGAAAGCGTCGCATGGCCTCAGAGGTAGCGCACGAGTTCGGGGTGGGGCCGCGGAATCACGACATCGCGAGCCAGCTCGCCCTTGGATTCGGCAAAGCCGGCGCCGGCCGCCACGGCGGAACGCACGTCGCTGACCTCTCCCGTCAACGAGAAGAAGCTCTTGCCGCCCAGGCCGTTGGCGATCCGCAGGTCGAAGAGGTCTACCGTCGCGGTCTTCAAGGCCACATCCGCGCCGAGGATCGAACTGGCGACGGTCTTCGTCTCGACGACACCTATGGCGTCGAGCGCCCCGTTGATCACGCCTCCCTTGCGACGCAGCCCCGTCTCGATCTGCGGGTGGACGTTCTGGATGTGCAAGCGATCGACCAGATCGCCAGCGGCCACCTCCACGCCACATTCGAGGGACGAGGCAACATCCAGCACGCTTCCGGTGAAGAGCATCACATACTTGCCGGGCTGGACGGGCGTCGCAAAGAGCAGCTCGACATCGGCTTGCTTCAGGATGGCGTCGGCGGTTTCGACACCGCGAGCGATCGAGCACAGCTCCAGCATGCCGATGCAGGGACCGGCGGCGAGGTCCTCGCGTAATTCAGGATTCAAGTCGTTGCGATTCATGGCTACTCCCTTGCCCGTTCTTTCGGTGGTCCACTACTGCCCTTTGGTCTACGTGCCGGTTTCGCCACATCGAGCTCGTCCACGACCCCCACCACCGCCGTCTGGAACCCGATGTCCTGGCCACGGCCGATGGCGTGGCGTGCCGCGCGACCGAACACCACCAACACCTTCTCGCCGACGTCGGCTCCGATAGGATCGACGGCTACGATCGGCTCCGCCGATTCCGATCCGTCCGAGAGCCAGGGACGGATCATCAGGAAGCGCAAGCCCTCGAGGCTTTGCTCTTTCTGGGTCGACCACACCTTGCCGATCACGGTTCCAACCAGCATCAGGCGAACTCCCCCCAGCTGCTGGGAGCGCCGGGCGCTTCCACGTCGTCCACGATGCCCACGATCGCCGCTTCGAAGGCGTAGTCGCCATCCCCACCAAAAGCCACGCGGGCGGCCTTGCCGAAGGCCACGATAACTCGCTCGCCGACATCCGCGCCGAGGGGATCGGCGGCGACGACGGGCGTTACCTTCGGCGCGGGGCGTTCCTTGCCAGCGTCGAGGGGCTCGATCACGAGCAGGCGCTTGCCGCCCAGGTCGTCGACCTTCTTCGTGGCCCAAACCTCTCCGATGACGCGTCCGATAAACATCAGTCGAGCCCCTCGTTCGCGCGGCCTTTGACATCCTGAAGAGCGTTGTGCACCGCCTTGAGAGCCTCGTCGATCGAGGCGTCGTCACCGGCGAGCCGCAGGCGACCGACCGCACCGTTGTTGCCCAGCCCCACGATGCGAATCGAGGCGTGCTTCTCCGCCTCGTTGGCCGCGAGCAGGGTCCAGATCGCTGGGTTCACCTCGAGCGTGTAGAGCGTTTCCCCACCGAGTACGAGCATGCCCGCGCGCGTGCGGTTGATCATCATCGCCTGGTGATCGTCGATCTGACGAATTACCTCGTCCGTCAGAAGATGCGGAAGGAGTCCGTCCTCCTCGCGCACACCGGCGGAGCGCAGCATCTGCCGCCCGGCCTCGCGCACCTGCCCCTGATCCGGTCCATGCACCTCGAGGGTTCCATAAGAGCGCTCCGTGATCAAAGCTCCAGGCTTCACGTCGCAACTCTTCAGCGCGACATCCATCAAACGATTGATGATGATGCCCGGTTGCACCTCGAGCCAGAAGGCACTCTCTCCCGCGACGGGAAAGAAACCGTCCGAATTCGCGGCGATCGTCGCAGCGAACTGCGGTTGCATGGCGTCGATCACGAGCGCGCCACGCAACTGGAGCGTTTGGGCTTTCAGCACGAGGGTTCGGTTCCGTTGTTCGCGCTAGGAGGGCAGATCCGGGAGGAAACCCTCCAGGTCGATCGCGGGGCGCGGAATCACGTGCACGGATAGCAGCTCGCCCACGCGACGCGCGGCCGCTGCGCCGGCATCGGTGGCGGCTTTCACCGCACCGACCTCGCCACGGATCATGACCGTGACGAGACCTCCGCCCGAGATCTCCTTTCCGAGCAAGGTGACCTTCGCCGCCTTGCACATGGCATCCGCCGCCTCGACGGCGCCGACCATGCCTTTCGTTTCGATCAACCCAAGGGCGATCAGGTTCTCATCGAGCTCGGCCATTCGAATATCTTCCTTTTGCTTCGTTCGCGTGCAGCGAATCGTTCAGGTCTCGGAGGGATGGATGGGTTCAGGCCTTGCAGGCGCCGCTCAAGGTGTCGGAGTGCGGGCACCCCTGGCACGGGCCGAGGGGGCAACCGGATCCGGCATGGGCGAGGATGCCCTCGATCTCCGCGGGCGCGAGGGCCATGCCGACGTAGTGGGAGGAGGGAGGCGTGCCCAGGGGAACGCCCGAGGCGGTGTTGGAATCGATGCTCGCCGCGGAAATGGCGGCGGACGCAGGTCCGGGCTTCGA